>NZ_JBBBNW010000002.1:0-571042 GCF_037137035.1 Nocardioides sp. CCNWLW239
CTTCGGCGAAGAACGCCTGGGTCTGAACTGAACACAAACAAGCCGATGATCAGTTACACAAAGTTCCTGACACTCCCATACCTGCGCCCCACACTCGGCGGGGTTCTCGGAGTCCACTCAGGGAGGACCGCAGCAATGCACACAAGTTGGATCAAGGCGCTCGTCGCCACTGTCGAATACGGCAGCGTCGAAGCCGCCGCGCGAGCCCAGAACATGACTCGACAGGGGCTCCGCAAGCGGATCTCCAATCTCGAGATCGCGACCGGAGTCGAGCTCCTCGCCGTCGACGCTCGAGGGACGCTCACCAAGGCCGGCGAGAAGCGAATTCAGAAGTTCCGCCAGATCCTCGACGCCGCAGACGAGGTACTCAACCTCGGGCAGGCCGCCTGACCACCAGCGGCGGCCGGAGCGTTTGTTCCGGACTCGTTACCGCTACTTGTCGGTACGCCCTGGCATGTCCAAGTAAAATCCCGCGGTTCGATCACTCGGATCGAACCAATCCCCCATGTAACGAGGAGGAGTCTCGTGAGACTCTCGATCGATCGGAGAACGGGCCTGGTCGGTGGTGTCGTCGCTGTCGTTGCGACCGCTGCTGCCATGTTCTCTCTGTTGCCCTCCAACGCCGGCGCTGCGACCACCGTGGTGCTCGACGGCGTCTCGGTCGCCGTGCCCTACGGCGGCACCCAGGCCGTCACCGTGAACCGCACGTCGGGGACGTACGCGAACGTCCGGTTCTGGCAGAAGACCGACGGGAAGTGGACGCAGAAGTTCATGACCACCAAGGGCCGCATCGGTTCGGGTGGGCTGGTGCCGCGTGACCAGCGCAAGCAGGGCACCAGCACGACCCCGATGGGCACCTTCAGCCTGATGTCCACCTTCGGCACCCACGCCAAGGCGAGCACCCAGAAGCTGAGCCATCGCAAGATCACCAGCGATGCCTACTGGGTCCAGGACAACAAGTCTGCCTACTACAACCGCTATCGCCTCAAGTCCCAGGGCGGCTTCCGCTGGTGGCTGCCGGCGAGCGACGTGAACAGCTCCGAGCGGCTCGCGGCCTACCCGACGCAGTACGAGTACGCGGTCGTCGTCAAGTACAACTACGACAACCCGGTCCGCTACCGCGGCGCGGGGATCTTCCTGCACGTCAACGGCTCCGGCGCGACCGGCGGATGCGTCAGCGTCCCGCGCTGGATGATGAAGGAGTACTTCAGCCTTCTCGACCCCGCCAAGAAGCCCGTCATCGCCATCGGAGCCTGACGCGCCTGATCGAAGAAACACCGTGGGCCGGAGCGATGATCGCTCCGGCCCACGGCCATTTCGACGGATGATCGGTCACCTGACGGTGGCCCAGTCACCCCCGCTCGCCCAGTAGGCGACCTCGTCGCCGCGGTAGTAGACCTTCACGACGTACTCGTCCGGCGGGAGCTTGACGAAGGTGACGCTCGTGGACCCTCCGCTGAGCGCCTGGGTGACCTTGCGGTCGCCGTTGGTCACGATCGTGACGCTGCCGGTCGGGGTGTAGCCCGAGGCCGTCACGCGGACGTCGACCTTGGTCTGGCGCGACCCGTCCGCGGCGACCACGTTGACGCGGGGCTTGACGCGCACCCGGCCGCTGGGGCCGTACGTCTTGCTCAGCGTCTCGCCGCTGCGGGAGCGAGCGACCACGGTGACGCTCAGCCGGTGGCCGACGTCGGAGGCCGTCGGACGGTACTTCTCGGTCGTCGCACCAGAGATCGGCGTACCTTCACGCGTCCACTGGTAGGAGATGTCCACCGCCTCGCTGAACGTGCCCGGGTCGACCTGCATCAGGCCACCGAGACGCGTGCCGCCCTTGACGAAGCCGGCTCCGGTCTGGGCCAACGTGCCGCTCGGCGGCTCGGTGGGCTCCGTGGGTTGCTGCGGAGCCTTGCCGCCCCCGACGAGAGTGGTGGCGAAGGCGTACGAGTGCTTCGGCTTGTAGCCCGTCTGGACACCGACGACGAGGGCGCCGATCCTTTTCCCGGAGGCCGATGCCGGCACCTTCAGGAAGCGGGACTTGGTGCGCGCGATCAGCGTCTTGTCGGCGTACCACCTGATCTCGCCGATCTTGGCCGACGGCTCGTAGTCCGCACCGCCGACGGAGACCGTCGAGCCGACCTTCTGGGTGCCGCTGATCGTCGGCTGCCTCAGCACCTTGAACGTGCCTTGCTTGATCGGCGGCACGATCACGCTCATCGTCTTCGCCGAGGCGTAGCCGTCGCGGGTGCCGGTGAGCACCGCGGCGATCTGCTTGCCCGCGAGGCTGCCCGGGATGCGGAAGGTCTTGTTGGTCGCTCCCGGGATCGGCTTCTTGTCCACGATCCACTGGTAGCGGATCTTGTTCGGGTTCGGGCTCCACGAGCCGGTGTTGACCGTGACAGCCTTGCCGACCTGCGCCGTTCCCTCGACCGTCGGTCGCTTGGTGACCGAGAGGCGTTTCGTCGACGACGGCGTCCCCTTGTCGTTGATGTGGATGAACCCGGTCGGGTAGTTCACCGACCCCTTGCCGATCCGGCGCCAGCTGAGATCGCTGCCGTAGTTGGACTCCGAGATCGTGATCGAGTCCGACCCGACCCGCTCGACGATCGCGACGTGCCCGAAGCGGCTCGCGCTCGGGTGCGAGGAGTGCCACCAAGCGACGGAGCCGACCGTCGGCGTCCGGTTCGTCAACCTGCTCAACGCAACACCCCAGTTGGTGGCGTTGCCCTCACCCGACCACGGGCGAGCGTTCGGCAGGCCGGTCTTGATCAGCTTGTACGCGACGTAGTTGGTGCAGTTTCGACCGGCGTACATGCGCCAGTACATGTTCCCCCAGGCTTTCTCGTAACCGCCGGTGGAATAGCCCTTGCTGCGGCAGTCCGAGAAGCCGGAGCAGAGCGTGATGGAGCCCGCGTGCGCCGGTGAAGCCAGCTTGGGGATGACTTGTACACCGAGGCCCACGAGCAGCAGAACCGCGCCGGTGACCAAGGTCCGGCGCAGCGCCCCGCCAGGCTTCCCCACCTGGCGCGACTCCTGTGAATACTGATGTTTCTGTGACTTGAGGGGCACATGAGCACCCTAGAGAAAGTTGTCAACCATTGATACCGGTGTGTCGGAATTACAATGCTGTATTTTTACTTTCCCCGCGTGAGGACACCAAAGAACGGGCAACAAGGGCGATATAAATGTCTCGAATTCCGGGCAGAATGAGAGGATCCAGCCATGCCTGGAACCAATCTCACGCGCGTCGAAGCCACCGCTAGAGCCGCGCTCCTCGACGTCCTGTCGTACGACATCGAACTCGACCTCACCACGGGTGCTGAGACCTTCGGCTCGACGACGACGATCACCTTCACCTCCGCCGAGGCCGGCGCCTCCACCTTCGCCGATCTCGTCGACGCGACCGTCCACGAGATCACCCTCAACGGCGTGGCGCTCGACCCTGCGGTGGCCTACCAGGACTCTCGGATCCAGCTCGACGGCCTCGCGGCCGAGAACGTGCTCGTCGTCAAGGCCGACTGCACCTACTCCCACACCGGCGAGGGCCTGCACCGCTTCGTCGACCCCGCCGACGACCGCGTCTACCTCTACTCCCAGTTCGAGGTCCCCGACGCCCGCCGCGTCTACACCACCTTCGAACAGCCCGACCTCAAGTCCGTCTTCACCTTCCACGTCACCGCCCCCGAGAGCTGGAAGGTCGTCTCCAACTCCCCCACGCCCGAGCCGAAGCCGCTGGGCGACGGTCGCGCGACCTGGGACTTCGAGCCCACCAAGAAGATGTCGACCTACATCACCGCGCTGGTCGCCGGTGAATACCACGAGGTCCAGGACGTCTACGAGGGCAAGTTCGGCACCATCCCGCTGGGCCACTACTGCCGCCAGTCGCTGGTCCCCTACCTCGACCGCGACGAGGTCGTGAAGATCACCAAGCAGGGCTTCGAGTTCTTCGAGGACGCCTTCGACTTCCCCTACCCGTTCGGCAAGTACGACCAGCTCTACGTGCCGGAATACAACATGGGCGCGATGGAGAACGCCGGCGCCGTGACGCTGCGCGACGAATACCTGCCGCGCTCCAAGCAGCCGCGCTCGTTCTACGACTTCCGCGCCTCGGTGATCCTGCACGAGATGGCCCACATGTGGTTCGGCGACCTGGTCACGATGAAGTGGTGGGACGACCTCTGGCTCAACGAGTCCTTCGCCGAGTGGGCCTGCTACCACGCCCAGGCCAACGCGACCGAGTTCACCGACGCCTGGACCGGCTTCACCAACGCCCGCAAGCAGACCGGCTACCGCCAGGACCAGCTGCCCACCACCCACCCGATCGCCGCGGACAACTACGACCTGCAGGCCGTCGAGGTCAACTTCGACATGATCACCTACGCCAAGGGCGCCTCTGTCCTGAAGCAGCTGGTGGCGTGGGTCGGCCTGGAGCCGTTCCTGGAGGGCCTCAAGGCCTACTTCAAGGAGTTCGCCTACGGGAACTCCGAGTTCAAGGACCTGCTGCGCCACCTCGAGGCCGCCTCCGGCCGCGAGCTCCAGGGCTGGGCCCAGGAGTGGCTGCAGACCGCCGGCGTGAACACCCTCACGCCCGAGTTCACCCTCGCCGAGGACGGCTCCTACGCCTCCTTCGCCGTGCGCCAGTCGGCGGCCGCCGACCACCCGACCCTGCGTCGCCACCGCATCGGCCTCGGCCTCTACGACCTGGTCGACGGCTCGCTCGTGCGCCGCGACGCGTTCGAGATCGACGTCACCGGCGAGCTGACCTCGGTGTCACAGCTCGAGGGCGCCAAGCAGCCCGACCTGCTGCTGCTCAACGAGGGCGACCTGACCTACGCCAAGATCCGGCTCGACGAGCGCTCGCTGGCCACCGCGCTGTCGTCGCTGTCCGCGCTGGACGACTCGCTGTCGCGCGCCCTGATCTGGGGTGCGGCCTGGGACATGACCCGCGACGCCGAGATGAAGGCGACCGACTTCGTCGAGCTCGTGCTCGCCAACATCGGCCAGGAGACCGACGCCTGGGGCGTCACCCGGATCCCGGTCTTCGCCGCCCAGGCGGTCAACTCGTTCTCCGCCCCGGCCAACCGCGACGCCCTCAAGGCTCGCTGGGAGACCGGGTTGCGGAGCCTGCTGGAGGCCGCTGCCCCGGGCAGCGACCACCAGCTGACCTTCGCCCGGACGTACGCCGCGGCGGCCCGCTCCGAGGCCGCGATCGCCGACCTCCAGGGCCTGCTCTCCGGCGACCTCGCCTTCGACGGCCTCGACATCGACCAGGACCTGCGCTGGGCGCTGGTCACGGGCCTGGCCGCCTCGGGCACCTTCGGTGAGACCGAGATCGCCGCCGAGCTCGAGCGCGACAACACCATCTCTGGCCAGGAGAAGGCAGCCGCCGCCCGTGCCGCCCAGCCGACGGCCGAGGCCAAGGAGGCCGCCTGGGACGCGGTCGTCGTCCGCACCGACGTCGCCAACGAGACCGCCCGATCGATCGTGCTCTCGTTCCAGCGCAGTGGCCAGGACGAGGTGCTCGCACCCTACGTCGACCGCTACTTCGAGGCCGCCGACACCCTCTGGGAGCACCTCGGCACGCACCGCGCCTCGACCGTGCTGGAGTTCATCTTCCCGAAGCCGGCCGCCTCCCCGGAGCTCCTCGAGAAGGCCGACAAGTGGCTGGAGACCTCCCCCGCCGAGCCCGCCGCCAAGCGGTACGTCCGCGAGGGTCGTGACGAGGTCGCCCGCGCCCTCGCCGCCCAGGAGCGCGACGCGCAGTAGCCCACGCACGACGAAGGACCCCCAGACGACGTACGCCGTCCGGGGGTCCTTCGCATCTGCGGCGAAAACCACGAATGGAAGGGAGTCTCTCCCTTCCACTAACAACTTTATAGCGCACCCAGGGGCTTGAAACAAGCCCCCCGGATTGGTGCAGAATCTCGGTCTCGAACAGGTAAATCACCTGTTCAGACAGGGGATTCAACGTTGCAAGCATTCGATCTCGCGGGCCGTCACGACGCCAAGGCGGACCCGGCACTGATCGCCGATGACGAGCAGCACTTCGCTGCCATCGGTCGGAGTCTCGAGGAGCAGATCGCCGAGCTGACCTCGCGGCTGGACGAGGTACGCCGTCGTCCGGGCGGACACGGACAGGAGGCGATGGACCGCGATCTGGAGGTGCACCGGCTCGGCGGGCAGCTGCGGATGCTGCGCAGGTTCAGTCTGGACCTGTGCCTGGGGCGGATCGTCACCGAGTCGGGCGGCACGGTCTACATCGGTCGGCTCGGGCTGACCGCCAGCGACGGGCGCCGGCTGCTGGTCGACTGGCGCTCACCGGCCGCCGAGCCGTTCTTCGCCGCGACGCACGCCGACCCGCACGGCCTGCTGAGCCGGCGTCGCTACCGATGGACCAACGGACGGATCACCGACTACTGGGACGAGGTCTTCACCGCCGAGGGGCTCGAGGGACATGCCGCGCTCGACGACCAGTCGGCCTTCATCGCCACGCTCGGCAGCAGCCGCTCGCCGCGGATGCGTGATGTGCTCGGCACGATCCAGTCCGACCAGGACGCCATCATCCGTGCGTCCTCGCGCGGCTCCCTGGTCGTCGACGGCGGTCCCGGGACGGGCAAGACCGTGGTGGCGCTGCACCGCACGGCGTACCTCCTCTACTCCGACCCTCGCCTCGGCGAGGGGAAGGGCGGGGTGCTGTTCGTGGGACCGCACGAGCCCTACCTCTCCTATGTCGCCGACGTGCTGCCCAGCCTCGGTGAGGAGGGCGTACGCACCACGACGCTGCGCCGGATGGTGCCCGAGGGCGCCTCGTTGCTGCCTGAGACGGACCCGGAGGTGGCCCGGCTGAAGGCCGATGCCCGGATGGTCGCGGCGATCGAGCCGGCGGTGGCGCTCTACGAGAGACCGCCGGCGAAGCCGACCCTGGTCGAGACCCCCTATGGAGACGCGGTGATCAGCACCAGCGACTGGGCCGAGGCGATCTCGGCGGCCGAGCAGGGTACGCCGCACAACGACGCCCGCGACCAGGTCTGGGACGCGCTGCTGAAGATCGTGACCGACAGGATCCAGGAGAACGGCGCCACCGACCCAGACCGCGACTATGACGCCGATATCGACGACTGGGGCGATGAGGACCAGGTGGAGGACGAGTTCGACGCGTACGGCCTGGTCGACGAGGATGCGACCGACGCCCTCCGCACGTCGCTCGAGACCAACGCCGCACTGCTCGACGTCTTCGGTCAGGTCTGGCCGCGGCTGAAGCCCGCCGACCTCGTCGGCGACCTGTGGGAGGTGCCGGCGTTCCTGCGGATGTGCGCGCCGTGGCTCGCTCCCGACGAGGTGAAGGCGCTGCAGCGCCAGGACAGTCAGGCCTGGACCGAGGCCGACCTGCCGCTGCTCGATGCAGCTCACCGTCGCCTCGGCGACCCCGACGCCTCACGCCGCCGGAGCGCCCAGAAGGCGGCCGCGGCCGCCGACCGGAGGGCGAAGGCCGAGGTCGTCTCCGACCTGATCAGCCATGACGACTCCGACATGAAGGTGATGTCGATGCTCCGCGGCCAGGACCTGCGCACCGCGCTGCTGGACGACTCCGTACGCGAGCCCGACGAGCTCGACCCCTACGCCGGCCCCTTCGCGCACATCGTCGTCGACGAGGCCCAGGAGCTCACCGACGCCGAGTGGCAGATGCTGATCAGCCGCTGCCCCTCGCGCAGCTTCACGATCGTCGGTGACCGAGCGCAGGCCCGCCACGGCTTCACCGAGTCGTGGCAGGAGCGGCTCGAGCGGGTCGGTCTGGACCGGATCGAGATGGCCGGCCTGACCGTCAACTACCGCACGCCCGAGGAGGTGATGGCCGAGGCCGAGCCCGTCATCCGCGCCGCCCTGCCCGACGCCAACGTGCCGACGTCGATCCGTGCCTCCGGTCTTCCCGTCGTCCACGGCTCGGTCGCGGACCTCGACGAGATCCTGCACACCTGGCTCGCCGAGCACGACGAAGGCATCGCCTGCGTCATCGCCGCCGGTTCGACGGATGCCGCCGAAGGCCGGGTACGCCGCCTGAGTCCCGTGCACGCCAAGGGCCTGGAGTTCGATCTGGTGATCCTGATCGACCCGGATAGCTTCGGGTCCGGGATCGAGGGTGCGGTGGACCGCTACGTCGCGATGACCCGGGCGACTCAGCGGCTGATGGTGCTCACGACCTGACCGTTACCCAGAGGTCGGTCCCGTCCGACGTCAGTGGGTCGCGGCGGGGAGGTTGTCGTCGTCGCCCTTGTGGGGCTTCGGCAGCAGCCCCTCGCCGCGGAGCACGCCGGGCAGGAGCACCACGAGGGAGATGATCACCATCAGGACCACCGGGATGAGCAGGATGAGGAGGAGCAGCCCGGAGGCGGTCATCTCCTCGGCGACCGGCCAACCGTTGGGGACCTCGGCGCTGGCGGGGCCGGCGGTAGCAACAGAGGCGACGACAGCGGCGGTGGCAGAGGCGCCGATGAGGCCGGCGCGGCGCAGGATCTGGTTGCTCACGGGCAGATACTAACCGGCGTACACCCTGGTTCTCATCAACGCCCCTGGATCCCCGTGCCGCTGGGCGATACCCGGCTGTGCTCGACCGCGGCGGATTGGCCGCCGACCTTGAACGCGCTGGATACTGGAAATCATGTCCTTCCCCCCGAACCCCCCTCTGGTCTCGGTCTCCTGGTCGACGCTCGGCGAATGGGTGATCGGCATCCCCTTGCGTATCGCCGGGCTGATCCTGCTCGCCATCGTGCTGCGCTGGATCCTGCAACGGGTCATCGACAAGGTCGTCCTCCGCGCCGTCGAGGCGCCCGCGCTCACCGGCAAGATCACCAGGTCGGCCGAGGCGAGCGAGACGAGCATCGCCTCGTCGCGTCGCAGCCAGCGCGCGCAGGCGATCGGCTCGCTGCTCAAGAGCGTCGTCACCGGTGTCCTGGTCGCGATCTTCGCCACCATGATCCTGGACGAGCTCGGCATCAACATCGCGCCGATCATCGCCTCGGCCGGGATCGTCGGTCTGGCGCTCGGTTTCGGTGCCCAGTCGCTGGTGCGGGACTACCTGTCCGGCGTCTTCATGATCATCGAGGACCAGTACGGCGTCGGTGACAGCATCGAGGTCAACAACATCAGCGGCACCGTCGAGGCGGTGACGCTGCGGATCACCCGCCTGCGCTCGCTCGACGGCACGGTCTGGTACATCCCCAACGGCGAGATCCTCACCGTCGGCAACCACAGCCAGAACTGGGCCCGCGCCGTCATCGACGTCGGGGTCGGCTACAACGAGGACCTCAACAAGGTGCAGCGCGTGCTCCGGGAGGTCTCCCACGACCTGTGGGTCGACGAGGAGTTCAAGGGCCAGATCATCGAGGAGCCCGAGGTCACCGGTGTCGAGGCGCTGGCCGCCGACTCGATCACCCTGCGAGTGCTCATCAAGACCCTGCCGCTGAAGCAGTGGGCGATCGCCCGCGAGATGCGCCAGCGGATCAAGGCTCGTCTCGACTACGAGGGCATCGAGATGCCGTTCCCGCAGCGGGTCATCTGGCACCGCGAGGAGAAGGCGGCCGCGGCCGAGGAGCAGAACGCGAACGCCTGACGTACGCCGCCTGTGATGCCCCGGCCGAGGCCGGGGCATCACTGTTTCTCAGGCGGGATCTCAGGCGAGCGCGGCGTCGAGGGTGATCGTGGTGCCGGCGAGCGCCTGGCTGACCGGGCAGCCTGCCTTGGCGGCCTCGGCGAGGCGTACGAAGGTCTCGTTGTCGAGCCCCTCGACGACGCCGCGGGTGGTGAGCTTGATGCCGGTGATGCCCGTGCCCGGGGTGAACTCGACCTCGGCGCTGGTCTCCAGGCTGGTCGCCGGGGTGCCGTTCTCGGCCAGGCCGTTGGAGAAGGCCATCGAGAAGCAGGACGAGTGGGCGGCGGCGATGAGCTCCTCGGGGCTGGTCTTCCCGCCGGGCTCCGCGGAGCGCGCCGGCCAGGACACGTCGTAGGTCCCCAGGCCCGAGGAGTCCAGCGTCACCTTGCCGGCGCCCTCGAAGAGGGTGCCCTCCCAGACGGTGGTGGCAGTGCGGGTGGTGGCCATCGTTCATCTCCCAAAGATCGAGTGTGTGCGTACGTCCCCGATCCTGCCACGGGCGGCGAGCGCGGACCCGCGTGGAAGAATGGCGCAGTGACGTTTTATGAGGAGATCGGCGGGATGGAGACCATCCGCACGATCGTGGCCAAGTTCTACGAGGGCGTGGCGACCGACGAGCTGATGCGGCCGATGTATCCCGAGGAGGACCTCGGTCCGGCTCAGGAGCGGCTGACCCTCTTCCTCGCGCAGTACTGGGGCGGCCCGACGACCTACTCCGAGCAGCGCGGCCACCCGCGCCTGCGGATGCGGCACGCCCCGTTCGAGGTCACCTCGGAGGCTCGTGACCGCTGGCTCCAGCATTTCCGTGAGGGCCTCGACGCTGCGGGGCTCACCCCCGAGCAGGACGCGCAGTTCTGGGCGTACGCCGAGCACGCCGCCAACTTCATGATCAACACCCCCAGCTGATCACGGGGGCAGTGCCCCTAGAGTGGCGGCTGTGTCGATCAGCTCCCCCGTGCGTCGTGGCCGAAGAGTGCTACGCCATCCGAGCCAGATCGTGGCAGTCGGCTTCGCCGCGACGATCCTCATCGGCACGCTGCTCCTGATGCTTCCGGTGGCCCGCACCGAGCCGGGTCACGCCCCGTTCCTGACGGCCCTGTTCACCGCGACCAGCGCCGTCTGCGTCACCGGCCTGGTCGTGGTCGACACCCCGACCTACTGGTCGACGTTCGGCGAGGTCACCATCCTCGGCCTGATCCAGGTCGGCGGGATCGGGATCATGACCCTCGCCTCGATGCTGGCGCTGGTGGTCTTCCGCCGGCTCGGGCTGCGCTTCCGGCTCACCGCGGCCGTCGAGCACACCAGCTCGGGGCTCGGAGACGTACGCCGCCTCATCCTGGGCGTGGTCGGCATCAGCGTGGTCATCGAGCTGATCATCGCGATCCCGCTGACCCTGCGCTTCTGGCTGGGCTACGGCTCCACGCTCGGCCGGGCCGTCTACGACGGCGTCTTCCACTCGATCTCCGCCTTCAACAACGCCGGCTTCGCGCTGCGGTCCGACAACCTGATGGGGTACGTCGACGACCCCTGGATCTGCCTGCCGATCGCCGTCGCGGTGATCGCCGGCGGGCTCGGGTTCCCGGTGTGGCTCGAGCTGCTGCAGCGTACGAAGGTGCGGATGTGGAGCCTGCACACGAAGATGACCGTCTCCGGCACCGTCGGACTGCTGCTCCTCGGCACGGTGTTCTTCACCGCCGTCGAGTGGGGCAACCCCGACACCCTGGGCGCACTGAGCACGCCGGGGAAGGTGCTGGCCGGCTTCTTCCAGAGCACCATGACACGTACGGCCGGGTTCAACAGCCTCGACTACGAGCAGATGCACGAGGGCACCCTGCTCGGGGTCGACGTGCTGATGCTCATCGGCGGTGGCTCCGCGGGCACGGCGGGCGGCCTCAAGGTCACCACCTTCATGCTGCTCTTCTTCGTCATCGTCGCCGAGGTGCGCGGTCAGCGCGAGGTCGAGGCCTTCGACCGGCGCATCGACCCGCGCGCGATCCGCCAGGCCCTCACGGTCGCGCTGCTCTCGGTCGGCTTCGTGGTCTCCGGCACCATCGCCCTGCTGCACCTGGTCGACGCCCCGACCCATCGGGTGCTCTTCGAGGCCGTCTCGGCCTTCGCCACCGTCGGACTGTCGGCCAACCTCACCTACGACGTGCCCGCGGGCGGACAGCTCGTCCTGATCGCGATGATGTTCGTCGGCAGGATCGGCCCGATCACCCTCGTCTCCGCCCTGGCGCTCCGCGACCGCGAGCGCCTGCACCGCTTCCCGGAAGGACGGCCCCTCATTGGCTAGGACCAGATCGGACAAGAACAGCGCCACCCGCGGCGGCGTGGCCGTCCTCGGCCTCGGCCGGTTCGGCAGCGCGCTCGCCCTGGAGCTGGTCGAGGAGGGCGAGGAGGTGCTCGCCGCCGACCTCGACCCACGGACCGTGCAGGAGCACGCCGGCCTGCTCACCCACGTCGTCGAGGCCGACACCACCAGCGAGGATGCGATGCGCGAGCTCGGGCTGAGCGATTTCGGCACCGTCGTCGTCGCCATCGGCACCGACATCGAGGCGAGCATCCTCACTGCCTCGGTGGCCGTCCACCTCGGCGTACGGAACGTCTGGGCCAAGGCGATCAGCGCACCGCACGCCCGGATCCTCAGCCAGATCGGCGTGCACAACGTCGTCCGCCCCGAGCACGACATGGGCCAGCGCGTCGCTCACCTCGTACGCGGACGGATGCTCGACTACATCGAGTTCGACGACGGCTACGTCTTCGTCAAGACCCGGCCGCCGGCCGTGCTGCACAACCGCAGTCTCAGTGGCATCGGAGTCCGGCAGACCTACGGGGTGACCGTCGTCGGGGTGAAGCCCGCCGGTGGCACGTTCACCTATACCACGCCCGAGACCGTCATCCGTCCCGACGACCACATCGTCGTCTCCGGTCCGCAGCACAAGGTGGAGGCGTTCGCCCGCCTCTAGGAGCCTGGCTCGAGGGTGTATCCCACGCCCGGGGTGGTCACCAGGAGGCGGGGGCGGGCGGGGTCGTCCTCGAGCTTGCGGCGCAGCTGAGCGGCGTAGACCCGCAGGTAGTGGGTCTCCTTGGCGTAGGCCGGACCCCACACCTCCGTGAGGATCTGCTCTCGCGGGACCAGCCGGCCGAGGTTGCGGGCGAGCAGCTCGAGGAACGCCCACTCGGTCGGGGTCAGCCGTACGTCCGAGCCGGCCTTGTGGACGCGCTTGCGCGCGAAGTCGATCTCCAGGTCCCCGACCTGCACGACCGCGGCCGCGGGCGGCGCCGAGTCCTGGGACCGGCGGACCGCGGCTCGGAGGCGAGCCATCAGCTCGTTCATCGCGAACGGCTTGGTCACGTAGTCGTCGGCGCCGAGATCGAGCGCCTCGACCTTGTCGTCGCCGTGCTGGCGAGCGGAGAGCACCACCACCGGCACCTGGGTCCAGCCCCGCAGCCCCTCGATCACCTCGGTGCCGTCCAGGTCGGGGAGGCCGAGGTCGAGCAGGACGACGTCGGGGTGGGTCGCCGCCGCGGCGGCGAGCGCCGAGCGCCCGTCGACCGCCGTCTCGACCTCCCAGCCGGCCGCGCGCAGGTTGATGGCAAGGGCCCGCAACAGCGCCGGCTCGTCATCGACGACGAGGACCCGGCTCATCGGACCACGCCCGTCGCACGCGGCACCGCGACGACCATGGTCAGACCGCCGCCGGGGGTGTCCTCGGCAGACAGTCTGATCCCGAGCGCCTCGCTCAACCCCTTGGCCACCGCCAGACCGAGGCCCAGCCCGTCCGCGGAGGTGTCGTCGAGTCGCTGGAAGGGCTCGAACATCCGCTCCCGCTGCTCCTCCGGAACACCTGGCCCGCGGTCGACGATCATCACCTCCACAGTCTCCGGGGTCTCGTGGGCGAGGACGCGCACCGGCTCGCCGGGGCGGGGCCCCTGGCCGCTGGCCCGGACGGCGTTGCTCACCAGATTGGCGACGATCCGCTCCAGCAACCCCGAGTCCGTGCGTACGAGCGGGGCGTCCTCGTCGACGTCGAACGCGATCGATCCCGGCGGCAGGCCGGCGACCGCCAGTGGCAGCGACTCCTCGAGGCTGACGTCCCGCATCGCGGGGTGGACCAGGCCGGCCTCGACGCGGGAGAGATCGAGGAGGTTGTCGATGAGCGCCTCGAGCTGGTCGGCCGAGGTCGCCGCCGACTCGACGAGCTCCTTGCGGTCCTCCTCCGGCACCCGGCCCACGAGCAGACCGTCGAGGGCGGCGCGCATCGTGGCCAGCGGCGTACGCAGATCGTGGGAGACCGCGCGGAGCAGCGAGGTCGAGGTCTGCTCGGCCCGCTCCAGAGCGAGCGCGCGGTCGGCCTGGTCCCGCAGCCGGCGATGCTCCAGCACCAGCGACGTCTGGACCGCGAAGGCCTCCAGGACCCGGCGGTCGCGAGCCTGCAACGGCGTGCCGCACAGGACGATCACGTGGGTGTCGTCGACGGCGACCAGAGCGTCGCCCTGGTCGGGCTCCGCCGGATAGCCGTTCCCCGCCCCCGCCAGCCGCACCCAGCCCTGCGGCGTCTCCTCGAGCAGGACCACCGACTGCTGGGCGAAGGTCTCGCGCACCCGGCTCACGATCGCCTCGGCGGTGTCCTGGCCCGTGAGCACGGAGCGCGACAACGCCCCCATGGTCGCTGCCTCGCCCTTGGCCTGGCGCGCGTCCGCGGCGCGGCGGGAGGCGTGGTCGACGACGGTGGCGACACCGACCGCGACGGCCACGAAGATCACCAGCATCACCAGGTTGCGGGGCTCGGCGATCGTGAAGCGGTGCACCGGCGCGGTGAACCACCAGTTCAGGTGGGCGAACCCGGCCAGCGCCGCGACCACCGCGGGCCAGCGGCCTCCGACCATCGCGACCAGGACGGTCGCGGCCAGCAGCAGCATGCTGGCCAGCGGCAACTGGCCGGAGATGTCGCCCTCGATGCCGTCGTGGTGCAGCAGCCAGACCAGAGCGACGGGCACCACGAGCGCGCACAGCCAGCCGAGGGCCTGCCGTCTCCGGCTGAGCGGTGACCCGAGGCCGCTGCGGATCCGCGCGCCGCGGGCGATCTCGTCGTGGGTGACCAGATGTACGTCGATCGAGCCCGCCGCGGTCGCGATCCGGTCCCCGGTGGTGCCCGCGAAGAGCCGCCGCAGCCGCCCGTGGCGGGAGACGCCGACGATGATCATGGTGGCGTTCGCGCCGGTCGCGAAGTCGACGACGGCGGTCGCCGCGTCCTCGCCGATCACGCTGTGGAAGGTGCCGTCCAGCGAGGCCGTCAGCGCCTGGACCCGTTCCATGGACCCTGCTTCCGGTCTGGCGAGCCCGTCCGCGGTGACCACGTGCACCGCCAGCAGCTCCGAGCCCTTCGCCCGCTGGCACAGCCGGGCGGCTCGTCGCAGCAGCGTCTCCGACTCCGGGCCGCCGGTGACCGCGACCACGATCCGCTCCTTGGTCGGCCAGGGGTGCTCGATCCGGTGCTCACGGCGATAGTCACCGAGCGCGTCGTCGACCCGGTCTGCCAGCCACAACAGGGCCAGCTCACGCAACGCGGTCAGGTTGCCGACCCGGAAGTAGGAGCTCAGGCTCGCGTCGATGTTCTCGGGCTTGTAGATGTTGCCGTGGGCCATCCTCCGCCGCAGCGCGTCGGGCGCCATGTCGACCAGCTGGATCTGGTCGGCGGTGCGGACCACCTCGTCCGGCACGGTCTCCCGCTGGCGTACGCCGGTGATCCGCTCGACCTCGTCGTTGAGCGACTCCAGGTGCTGGATGTTGACCGTGGTGATCACGTCGATCCCGGCCGCACGGATCTGCTCGACGTCTTGTGCCCGTTTGGTGTGGCGGCTGCCGGGGACGTTGGTGTGCGCGAGCTCGTCGACGCAGACCACCTTCGGGTCGCGGGCGATCACGGCCTCCACGTCGAGCTCGGTGAAGGTCGTCCCGCGATAGTCGATCTCGCGGCGCGGGATCACCTCGAGCCCCTCGATCTGGCGGGCGGTGTTGCTGCGGTCGTGGGTCTCGACGAAGCCGACGACCACGTCGGTCCCCCGCGCCTGGCGCCGCTGCGCCTCGCCGAGCATGGCGTACGTCTTGCCGACGCCCGGCGCGGCTCCGAGATAGACGGTCAGACGGCCCCGCTTGCGCGGGGACCGTCCGTCCGTTGGCGTGGTCTGCACGTCCCTATTCAACCTTCTGCTCGCGCACCGCGATGTTGAGCTCGAGCACGTTGACCCGCGGCGCCCCGAGGACGCCGAACGTCCGGCCGTCGGTGTGCTCGGCCACCAACGCCGTCACCTCCTCCTCCGAGAGCCCGTTGGCGCGGGCCACCCGGGACACCTGGAGGGCTGCGTAAGCCGGCGAGATGTCCGGGTCGATGCCGGATGCGGAGGTGGTGACGGCGTCGGCGGGGACCTGGCCGACCGGGACGCCCTCGCGCGCAGCGATCTCGCGCTGGCGCTCCCGGATCGCCGTGACCAGGTCCGGATCCTCGGGGCCGAGGTTGGAGCCGTAGGTGGTCAGCGTGTCCCAGCCGTCGCCGGCCGCGCTGGGACGCGGGTAGAAGAGGCCCTCGTCGCCGTTGCGCTGCCCGATCAGGGCCGAGCCGACCGCCTCGGCGGGGTCGTCGGTGCGCGCGCCGGTCTCGGTGACCAGGGAGCCGTCGGCACGCCAGCCGAAGGCGGCCTGGGCGATCCCGGTGACCACCAGTGGATAGAGGAGACCGCACACCAGGGTCGCGGCGAGGAGCACCCGGAGCCCGGCGAGGGAGTGACGGAGAAGCGCGAAGAGATCTGACATGTCCTCACAGTCCTGGGATGAGAGAGATGGCGACGTCGAGCAGCTTGATGCCGACGAACGGCACGATCAGGCCGCCGACGCCGTAGAGCAGGAGGTTGCGGCGCAGCAGCGCCGAGGCCGAGGACGGCCGGTAGCGGACGCCGCGCAGCGCCAGCGGGATCAGCGCGACGATGATCAGGGCGTTGAAGACGACCGCGGAGACGATGGCCGACTCCGGCGAGGACAGGCGCATGATGTTGAGGACGTCCAACGCCGGGAAGGCCGTCACGAACATCGCCGGCAGGATCGCGAAGTACTTCGCGACGTCGTTGGCCACCGAGAAGGTGGTCAACGCACCCCGGGTGATCAGCAGCTGCTTGCCGACCTCGACCACGTCGATGAGCTTGGTCGGGTCGGAGTCGAGGTCGACCATGTTGCCGGCCTCCTTGGCCGCGGTCGTCCCGGTGTTCATGGCGACGCCGACGTCGGCCTGGGCGAGCGCCGGCGCGTCGTTGGTGCCGTCGCCGCACATCGCGACCATCCGGCCGCCGCGTTGCTCGCGCCGGATCAGGGCGAGCTTGTCCTCCGGGGTCGCCTCGGCGAGGACGTCGTCGACGCCCGCCTCCTGGGCGATCGCGGCCGCGGTGGCGGCGTTGTCGCCGGTGATCATCACCGTCTTGATGCCCATCGCGCGCAGCTCGTCGAACCGTTCGCGGATGCCGTCCTTGACGACGTCCTTGAGATGCACGACGCCCAGCACCCGTGCCGGGTCGCTGGTGCGCTTCTCGGCGACCACGAGCGGCGTGCCACCGCCCTCGGCGATCTCCGAGACGATCTCCGCCGTCTCCGGCGGCACCTGACCGCCGTGCTCCTCGACCCAGGCCGCCACCGCGGAGGCCGCCCCCTTGCGTACGCTCAGGCCGGGGCTGTCCAGGCCGGACATCCGGGTCATGGCCGAGAACTCGACCATCGTGGCCTCCGCCGGCCCACCCATGGAACGGCCCACGAGGGTGAGGATGCTGCGGCCCTCGGGGGTCTGATCGGAGAGACTGGCCAGGACCGCGGCGTTCTCGGCGCCGATCAGGGTGACCCCGGTGACCGGGACGATCTCGTGGGCCTGCCGGTTGCCGTACGTGATCGTGCCGGTCTTGTCGAGGAGGAGCACGTCGACGTCGCCGGCCGCCTCGACGGCCCGCCCCGACATCGCCAGGACGTTGCGGCGGACGAGGCGGTCCATGCCGGCGATGCCGATCGCGCTCAGCAGGGCGCCGATCGTGGTGGGGATCAGGCAGACCAGCAGCGCGGTCAGGACCAGCCAGGACTGGTGGGCGCCGGAGTAGCCGGCCAGGTAGTAGAGGCTCCCGCAGACGACGACGAAGATGACGGTCAGGCTGGTCAGGAGCACGTTGAGCGCGATCTCGTTCGGCGTACGCTGCCGCTCCGAACCCTCGACCAGGGCGATCATCCGGTCCACGAAGGAGTGGCCCGGGTCGGAGGTGATCCGGACGACGATCCGGTCCGAGAGGACCAGGGTGCCGCCGGTGACCGCCGACCGGTCGCCACCGGACTCGCGGATCACCGGAGCCGACTCGCCGGTCACGGCCGACTCATCGACGCTGGCGACGCCGTCGATGACGTCGCCGTCGCCCGGGATCCGCTCGCCGGCCTCGACCACGACCACGTCACCCGTGCGCAGGTCGGTGGAGGCGACGAGCTCCTCGGCCCCTCCGGCACCGCCGCGCAGGCGTCGCGCGGTGGTCTCGGTCTGCAGCGCACGGAGCGAGGCCGCCTGCGCCTTGCCGCGCCCTTCGGCGACCGACTCCGCCAACGCGCCGAAGACGACGGTGAGCCACAGCCACCCGGTGACCAGCCAGCCCATCACCGACGGGTCGAGGATCGACAGGATGGTCGTGGCGGCCGCGCCGATCTCGACCACCAGCATGACGGGGGTAGCGACCAGCGTGCGGGGATCGAGCTTGCGCAGCGCACCCGGGAACGCCTGGGCGATCTGCTTGGTGGTGAGCACCGACGGAGACGCCTCGACGGTGGCGGGGTGCTCGGCGTGCTCATCTGGGGTACGTACAGGGGTCTGTGTCATGACAGGGACTCCACGATCGGGCCCAGCATGAGAGCCGGGACGAAGGTCAGGCCGACCACGACCAGCGCGACGCCGGTCAGCAGGCCTACGAAGAGCGGGCGGTGGGTGGGCAGGGTGCCGGCGTTGTCCTGCAGCCGGCCGGCGGCGGCGAACCGGCCCGCCAGGGCGAGCACGACGACCATCGGCACGAACCGGCCCAGCAGCATCAGCAGCCCGAGCAGGGTGTTCCAGAACGGGGTGCCGGAGGTGATCCCGGCGAAGGCAGAACCGTTGTTGTTGGCGGCGCTCGTCACCGCGTACAACGCCTCGGAGAGGCCGTGCGGACCGTCCGTCGAGAGACCCGCCAGCCCCGCCGGGACGCTCAGCGCGATCGCCGCGCCGATGAGCACCAGGATCGGGGTGGTCAGGATGTAACCGGCCACCAGGACCATCTCGTCGCGGCTGATCTTCTTGCCCAGGTATTCAGGCGTACGTCCCACCATCAGGCCGCACAGGAAGACCGTGACCACGGCGAGCATGAGCATGCCGTAGAGACCGGACCCGACACCGCCCGGCGCGATCTCGCCGAGCATCATCCCGAACAGCGCGACACCGCCGCCGGGGGCGGTCAGGCTCTCGTGCATGCCGTTGACGGCACCCGTCGAGGTGCCCGTGGTGGCCGCAGCGAAGAGCGCGGTGGCGGCCTCGCCGAAGCGGGTCTCCTTGCCCTCCATCGCGGCTCCGGCCAACTGCGGGGCGGTGCCGGGTCCGGCCATCTCCGCCCAGGTCAGCAGGGTCACGCCGACGGTGAGGAGCGTGCCCATCGTGGCCAGGACCGCGCCGCCCTGGCGCTTGTCATCGACGATCAGCCCGAAGGCCCAGGCCATCGAGAACGGCAGCACGAGGATCGCCCAGATCTCGAGCAGGTTGGTGAACGGGTTGGGGTTCTCGAAGGGGTGGGCCGAGTTGACGTTGTAGAACCCGCCACCGTTGGTGCCGAGCTCCTTGATGGCCTCCTGGCTGGCGACCGGGCCACCGGTGAGGGCCTGGCCGCCGCCGGTCAGCGTGGTCATCTCGTGCACCGGGTGCAGGTTCTGCACCGCCCCGGCCGCGACCAGCACGATCGCCACGACGAACGCGACCGGCAGGAGCACCCGGAGCGTCGTACGCACCAGGTCGACCCAGAAGTTTCCGATCCGTCCCTGGCGGCGTGTGCGGGCCAGCCCGCGGGCGAAGGCGGCCGCGACGGAGAGGCCGACCGCGGCGGAGACGAAGTTCTGCACCGCCAGACCGGCCATCTGGAGGAGGTGGCCGGTGGCCGCCTCGCCGGAATACCACTGCCAGTTGGTGTTGGTCACGAACGAGACCGCGGTGTTCCACGCCCCGTCGCTGGGCAGCGGGTCGAACCCGCCGTCGAGCGGCAGCAGGTGCTGCAGCCGGCCGAAGGCGAAGAGGAACAGGATCCCGGCCAACGAGAAGCCCAGCGCCGACATCGCGTAGGACCGCCAGTGCTGGTCGGCATCGGGATCGACCCGGAGCGCTCGGTAGGCCGCGGTCTCGGCGCGCAGGTGCCGAGGGCTGGTGTAGATGTGGGCGAGGTGGCGGCCCAGGAGCGGAACGCTGAGCGCCAGCGCCGCGACCAGGGCCAGGATCTGCAGCACCGCCGCGAGCGTGGCGCTCATCGCGCGGCTCCGGAGACCCTGTCGTCGTGGGGGACATGCACGTCCGCGGTGGCCTCGGCTGCGCCCAGCCGGCGGTCGATCAGACCGACCAGCAGGGCGAGCCCGGCGAAGCATGCGAGCGTGAGGAGGAGGTAGATGAGGTCTGGCACGCCTCCATTCCAGACCCGGATCCGGCGGGTTCTGCCGGCCTTGACGGATCCCTGATGCCGACGCCGGCGGCACCGGTCGACCTTGACGTTTTCTTGATGCCTCGGAAAGTTCTCACGCCGCGTCCGCACGGCATAACCTGTCCTGGTGCGGAGGTGGCTCCGCAGGAACAGCATCCGGGCTGAAGCCCCGCGAGCGAGGACGAGAGGAGGTGGCCGGAATGGACGGTCAACCTCCGAGTACCACCTCGCCCTGACCGGTCCGGCCATCTGGAGAACGTGCCCGGGCCGGCGCGACGCGTCTGCGCGTCGCCGTCCCGCTCGCTCGCAGCATCCAGGAGGCCACCCATGTCCGAGCGCCCGTTCAAGTCCCTGCGCGCCCTCACCAGGCAGCGCCGCTCCGACCCGCCGAAGATCCCGCCGACGACCTCGTCGCACGGCGGAGGCGGTCGGTCCTCGATGCCGACACCGTTGACGCGCGGCAGCATGATCGACAGCGCCGTCTACGTCGGCGGCGACCGCGTCGACTCGCCCACGACGCTGGCCGAGACCTACCGCTCGCTCCACGAGCACGACGACGCGATGGCCTGGATCGGCCTCTACCAGCCCAACCAGCACGAGCTGGCCTCGCTGGCCGACGAGTTCGGCCTGCACGAGCTGGCCGTGGAGGACGCCATCCTCGCCCACCAGCGGCCGAAGATCGAGCGCTACGACGACACCCTGTTCGTGGTGCTGCGGGCGGCCTGGTACGTCGACGAGACCGAGAACATCGACTTCGGCGAGCTGCACCTCTTCGTCGGCCCGGACTTCGTGCTCACGGTGCGCCACGGCGCGCAGCCCGACCTCTCCCCCGTACGCCGCCGGATGGAGAGCAACCCCGACCTGCTCCGCCTCGGCCCGGAGGCGGTGCTGTACGCCATCCTCGACCGCGTCGTCGACGGCTACGCGCCGGTCGTGGCCGGACTCGCCAACGACATCGACGAGATCGAGACCGAGATGTTCCGCGGCGACACCCAGGTCTCGCGCCGCATCTACGAGCTCTCCCGCGAGGTGGTGGAGTTCCAGCGGGCGACCCGCCCGCTGCTGGGCGTCGTACGCTCCCTGGCCGCCGGCTTCGACAAGTACCGCACCGACGAGGAGCTCCAGCGCTACCTGCGCGACGTCGAGGACCACGTGATCGGCACGGTCGAGCAGATCGACGAGTTCCGCAACCTGCTGCGCGACATCCTCACCGTCAACGCCACCCTCGTCGCCCAGCAGCAGAACGAGGAGATGAAGGCGCTCAGCGAGCTCAGCGTGCAGCAGAACGACGAGGTCAAGAAGATCTCCGGCTGGGCCGCGATCCTGTTCGCGCCCACCCTGGTCGGCACCGTCTACGGGATGAACTTCGACTTCATGCCCGAGCTGCAGTGGCGCTACGGCTACTTCATGGCGCTCGGGCTCATGCTGACCGTCAACGTCGTGCTCTACATCCTCTTCCGCCGCCGCAACTGGATCTGAGAGCGGGTCGAGAAACGCTGACAAAGGTCCCGTTTCTCGACAACCGACGTACGCACTGGGAGGCTACTGGGCTCAAGCAGAACAATTTGTGCACCAGAGCGCTCTCGGAGGACGCATGCGGGCATTTCAGCGGGTCATCGCCGGATCGGGGATCGCTCTCGGCGCTGTCGTCGCGGTGGCACTGCTCATCGCCGGCTCATCGTGGCTGGGACCCGACTCGGCTGACCGGTCGGCGCAGCAGGCGGCAGGGCCATCGAGCCGGCTTGGAGACGGGCCGACCGGACCGCCCCAGCCCATCGACGCAGCCGAGGACACCTCGGTCGGCACCCTGCCGCCGCCCCCGGATGCCTCGGACGCCTCGGACGCCACCCAGCTCATCTCCAGCGACCTGCTCGCGCCGCCCACCTCAGCCCAGGGGAAGCCGCGGGCCGGGAAGCCGGCCGACGGCGCGACGCTGAGCGCCCGGAAGACCCGCAACGCCAAGAAGCCCGCCGACTCCGGTCAGGTTCCGACCATGCCGGGCTTCACGATGACCCGCGACGGCTGGGAGTGGATCGCCGGGGACGAAGGCGACCACTACGGCGACAGCGAGTTCGACCGCGACGGCGACGACTGCCGGCGCGAGCACCGCGACGATCGCTACGACTACCGCTACGACCGTCGCGACAGCTGCGACCGGCGCGACTGAGCCGAGCCCTACAGCACGCTCTCGACAGCCGCGCGGACCTGCGGGCTGGGCTCGACTGACGTACCGGACTCCAGGTCGTAGAAGACCAGGGTGACCTGCCCACGGGCGAGCCGGACGTCGCCGTCGGCGATCTCGGACTCGATCGTCATCGACTTGGTGCCCAGCCGGGAGACATAGCTCCACACGTCGTACGGCTCCGCTCGGGCGAGCACCGGCGCGTGGTAGGTGACGTCGGTCTGGGCGACCACGACGGAGGGCCAGTCCTGGAGGTCGTTGTGGGACCGGAGCCGCTTCATCAGCGCCAGGCGCGACTCCTGGAAGTACTCGAAGTACTTCACGTTGTTCACGTGACCGTAGGCATCGACGTCGGAGAAGCGGACGAAGAGCGGGAAGTGGCCGTCCTCGAGCCGCTTCGGCTCGCCCAGCGCGAGCGGCTTCGAGGGAGTCTTCTCGAGGTAGGGCTCGAGGTTGGCCTTCTCCTCCGGCCTGAGCCGGCGCGGCGACTCGGTGGTGAAGACGTACGGTGCCAGGACCGTGGTCGCCCGCAGGAAGACCTTGCGGGTGCCGTCGGGCCGGTCGCGGAAGATCTCGTAGGCCATCGTGAAGCTCGCCGCCCGGATGTCGGTCACCCACGACTCGACGTAGACCGGCGTGAAGTCGAAGAGCAGCGGCGCGACGTACGTGACCTGGTGGCTGACCACCACGACACCCTCGGCCAGCCCCTGGGTCTGCGGGCTCCGGGCGTGCGTGCGCAGCATGTCCACGCGCGCCTCTTGGAGGTAGTCGACGTAGACGACGTTGTTGACGTGGCCGAGCATGTCGAGGTCGGCCCAACGCATAGGACATTCGTAGAGGTGGCGCACATGGCCGATCCTTCCAGATCATCTTGGGCACTGGGCCTGGCGACCAGAGGCTGTCCGGGCGAGTATGGTGTCGACCACAGTTCTAATTACTCATCAGTAACCGGGAGTCTTCATGCCTGAGGCAGTCATCGTCGCCGCCGCCCGCACTCCGATCGGGCGAGCCAACAAGGGATCTCTGAAGGACTTCCGTCCCGACGACCTTGCCGCGCTCATCACCAAGGAAGCCGTCGGTAAGGTCGAGGGTCTGGACCCCAACGACATCGACGACCTGCTCCTGGGCTGTGGCCTGCCCGGCGGCGAGTCCGGCAACAACATGGGCCGCGTGGTCTCCGTGCTGAACGGCTGGGACAAGGTGCCCGGCGCGACCATCACCCGCTACTGCTCCTCCTCGGTGCAGACCTCGCGGATGGCGCTGCACGCGATCAAGGCCGGCGAGGCCGACATCATCGTCTCGGCCGGCGTCGAGACCGTCTCGCGCTTCGTCAAGGGCACCTCCGACCACCTCCCCGACACCGTCAACCACCTCTTCGACGACGCCCAGTCGCGCACCGCCGCGACCGCCGCCTCCAACGAGAAGTGGCACGACCCGCGCGAGGACGGCCTGCTGCCCGACGTCTACATCGCGATGGGCCAGACCGCGGAGAACCTCGCCACCTCGCGCGGCATCTCCCGCCAGGAGATGGACGAGTTCGGCGTACGCTCCCAGAACCTCGCCGAGAAGGCCATCGCCGACGGCTTCTGGGCCCGCGAGATCACCCCCGTCACGACCCCGGACGGCACGGTCGTCTCGGCCGACGACGGCCCCCGCGCGGGCGTGACCCTGGAGGCCATCTCCGGCCTCAAGCCGGTCTTCCGCGAGGACGGCACCGTCACCGCCGGCAACTGCTGCGCCCTCAACGACGGCGCCGCTGCCGTCGTGGTCATGTCCGACACCAAGGCCGCTGAGCTCGGCGTCACGCCGCTGGCGCGGATCGTGTCCACCGGCGTCTCCGGCCTCTCTCCCGAGATCATGGGTCTCGGCCCGGTCGAGGCGACCCGCAACGCCCTCAAGTACGCCGGCATGTCGATCGGCGACATCGACCTGGTCGAGATCAACGAGGCCTTCGCGGCCCAGGTGATCCCGTCCTACCAGGACCTCGGCATCGACATCGACCGCCTCAACATCAACGGTGGCGCCATCGCCGTCGGCCACCCCTTCGGCATGACCGGCGCCCGTCTGCAGAACACCATGCTCAACAGCCTCGACTGGCACGACAAGACCACCGGTCTGATCACCATGTGCGTCGGCGGCGGCCAGGGCATGGCGATGATCCTCGAGCGCATCTGACACACCCGCCGAGTCGGCGCGAACCGACCTCAGAACCCGCCGAGTCGGCCCGTCTTGACGGGCCGACTCGGCGGGTTCAGCGCATCTCGATGCCGGGGCGGTCGCTGATGAGGTGGTCGGAGACGGCGTTCATCACCCGTCCCAGGGCAGCGAAGTCCTCCGGGCTGACCAGGTCGACGAGATAGTCGCGTACGCCGTTCACGTGAACGACCGCGGCTTCCCGCAGCAGCTCGAGACCACGGTCGCTGAGCGCGGCGACGACACCGCGGCCGTCCTCGGCCGAGTTGCGGCGATCGACGAGCCCGGCCCGCTGCATCCGGGTGATCGTGTGGGTGACCCGGGAGCGCGAGTGCGCCAGCGAGTCGGCGAGCTGCGCCATCCGCATGGCGCCGTCGTTCTCGGAGAGACGTACGAGGATCTCGTACTCAGGGAGCGAGATGTCGAAACGCGCGCGCAGATCGGCGTCCAGGCGGTCCTCGAGAAGGGTCATCCCCATCATCAGCGCACGCCACGAGCGCTGCTGATCTTCGTCCAACCACCGCGTCTGATCATCACCCACGGGGCATTACGTTAGTCCTGTCCACGGGCAGTTCCACGCACTGGCACCCATAAACGACGACGAATTCGCCAGCGGGGGCTCGATCTGCGCCCGGGACGACAGTCCTGAAACACCCGGGACCATCGAATGAGGGCGGGCGGGACCTTAGCCCGCGATTCGGCGGCCACCGACGGAGAAACAATTCGCCACCTTCCTGGGTAAAGAGCGAAGATTGTGCCGTGTCGACTCCCCCCGCCCTCGGCCTCCGTGACTTCATAGCCGCACTCCCACGCGAGGGCCGCTGGCTCCTGTCGACGGTCGCGATCCAGCTCCTCGGTCGCGGCATGACGCTGCCCTTCACGATCATCTACCTGCATGAGGTACGCGGCTTCGACCTGGGCCTCGCCGGCACCTTGATGGGTCTGATCGCCATCGTCGGCTTCGTGGTCACCGGCCCGGCGGGCAGCCTGATCGACAGGTACGGAGCCCGCCCGGTGATCCTCGGCGGGCTGGTCTGCGCGATCGCCGGCAACATCATGCTCGCCTTCGCCGACACCCCGGTCCTCGCCGGCGCTGCGCTGTGCCTGCTGGGCGTCCAGGCCGGGGTGTCCTGGCCGGCCGCCAACGCCCTGGTCGCGACCGTGGTCGAGGGCGAGCTCCGGCAGCGCTACTACGGGGTGAACTTCGCTCTGATCAACCTCGGCATCGGCGTCGGCGGCGTCATCGGCGGCCTCTTCGTCGACGTGAGCCGCCCCGAGACCTTCACCTACGCCTTCCTCGGCAACGCCGCCACCTTCACGATCCCGGCCCTCGTCATGCTCGGCCCGCTGCGTCATCTGCACGGCCGCGCGGCGCGACCCACGGCTGACGAGCCCCACGCCTCCGCCTCGTACGCCACGATCCTGCGGCGCCCCGAGGTGATCTGGCTGGTGGTGGTCGGGGTCCTGCTCTCGACCCTCGGCTACGGCCAGATCGAGAGCGGCTTCCCGGCCTACTCGCGTCAGATCGCCGAGGTCTCCACTCGGGTCGTCGGGTTCGCGTTCGTGCTGAACTGCGCGGTGATCGTGCTCGCCCAGTTCTGGGTGATGAACAAGGTCAGCGGGCGCCGACGCACACGGGTGCTGATCGCCACCGCCGTGATCTGGGCCCTGGCCTGGGTGGTCTTCGGAGCCACCGGGCTGGTGCCGGGCTCCGTCGCCGCCATCGTCGGCGTGGTCGCCTTCCAGGGCGTCTTCTTCGCGCTCGGCGAGACCCTGATGCAGACCGCCTACCCCGCCCTGACCAACGACATGGCCCCGGACCACCTGCGCGGTCGCTACAACGCGATCAACTCGGCCTCGTTCCAGACCGGCGCCATCATCGGCCCTGTTCTGGCCGGGTTCCTGCTCGAGCACGGCCACTCGACGCTGTTCATCGCGTTGATGGTGTTCGGCTGCATCGGGATCGCCGCCGGCTCGATCCAGCTCGAGCGCCGCGTCACCCCGGCCGTGAACGGCCAGCGACCCCCGCTGCTCCCCGAGTCGGCCCAGACCAACGCCTGACCCGCGCCGAGTCGGCTCGTCTTGGCGTAAAACCTCGCCGAGTCGGCCCGTCATGACGGGCCGACTCGGCGAGAGATCTGGTCAAGACGCGCCGACTCGGCGCGAAGTGGTCAGTCGCGGGTGAGGCGACGGTGGGTGACGCGGTGGGGGCGAGCAGCCTCCTGGCCGAGTCGCTCGATCTTGTTGGCCTCGTAGGACTCGAAGTTGCCCTCGAACCAGAACCACTCGCCCTCCTTCTCCTCGGTGCCTTCCCACGCGAGGATGTGAGTGGCGATGCGGTCGAGGAACCAGCGGTCGTGGGAGGTGACCACGGCGCAGCCCGGGAAGTCGAGCAGCGCGTCCTCCAGCGAGGACAGCGTCTCGACGTCGAGGTCGTTGGTCGGCTCGTCGAGGAGCAGCATGTTGCCGCCCTGCTTGAGCGTGAGCGCGAGGTTGAGGCGGTTGCGCTCACCGCCGGACAGCACGCCGGCCTTCTTCTGCTGGTCGGGACCCTTGAAGCCGAAGGAGGCGACGTAGGCCCGCGAGTTCATCTCGAAGTTGGCGACCTTGATGAAGTCGAGGCCGTCGGAGACGACCTCCCAGACGTTCTTGTTGGGGTCGATGCCGCCACGGCTCTGGTCGACGTAGGAGATCTTCACCGTCTGGCCGACGTTGAGCTCACCCGCGTCGGGCTGCTCCGAGCCGGTGATCATCCGGAACAGCGTGGTCTTGCCGACACCGTTGGGGCCGACGATGCCGACGATGCCGGCGCGCGGGAGCGAGAAGGAGATGTCGTCCCACAGCGTGCGGCCCTCGAAGCCCTTGGTCAGACCCTTGGCCTCCATCACCACGTCGCCCAGGCGCGGGCCCGGCGGGATGTTGATGTCGGCGGTGTCGATCTTGCGGGCCTTGTCGGCCTCGGCGGCGAGCTCCTCGTAGCGGGCCAGACGCGACTTCGACTTGGTCTGGCGGGCCTTGGCGTTGGAGCGGACCCACTCCAGCTCCTTCTCGAGCATCTTGGCGCGCTTGGCGTCCTTGAGGCCCTCGACCTTGAGACGGTCCTTCTTGGTCTCGAGGTAGGTGGAGTAGTTGCCCTCGTAGCCGTGGATCGAGCCGCGGTCGACCTCGGCGATCCACTCGGCAACGTTGTCGAGGAAGTAGCGGTCGTGGGTGACGGCCAGGACGGCACCCTTGTAGGACTTGAGGTGACCCTCCAGCCACTGCACCGACTCGGCGTCGAGGTGGTTGGTGGGCTCGTCGAGCAGCAGCAGGTCGGGCTCCTGCAGGAGTAGTTTGCACAGCGCGACCCGGCGACGCTCACCACCGGAGAGGTTGTCGACGATCGCGTCGCCCGGAGGGCAGCGCAGCGCGTCCATCGCCTGCTCCAGCTTGGAGTCGATGTCCCAGGCGTTGATGTTGTCCAGGTAGGTCTGCAGCTCACCCGTCTCGGCCATCAGGGCGTCCTGGTCGGCGTCGGGGTCGCCCATCTCCATGTAGGCGTCCTCGAGGCGCTTCATCTTCGACTTGATCTCGCCGACCGCCTCCTCGACGTTCTCGAGGACGGTCTTGCCCTCGGTCAGCGGCGGCTCCTGCTGGAGCATCCCGACCGTCGCGTCCTGGTCGCGGACGATGTCGCCGTTGTTGGGGTGGTCGAGCCCGGCCATCAGCTTGAGCAGCGAGGACTTACCCATGCCGTTCGGGCCGACGACGCCGATCTTGGCACCGTGCAGGAACGAGAGGGTGACATTGTCGAGGACGACCTTGTCGCCGTGGGCCTTGCGCACATTGCGCAGGGAGAGGATGTAGTCGGCCATGGGGCCCACCCTAATGAGGGAGAGGCACGCCGGTACAACCGGCGCACCCCGGCTCACCTCACGCCGCCACGGAGGCGTCCACCTCCTCGGCCGATTCGCCATCGTCCGGCGTCGTGGGCTTCTGGTCCCACGGATCTGCCCCGGGAGCCCGCCAGTCGGCGAGCGGGTCGCGCTCGGCGTCGCCGTCGAGAGGCTCGCGCGCCGGAGCGGCGGCCGCGGCCAGCGACCGCGGGCTGCGCGAGAAGCTGCTCATGCCGCGGCTGAGGTCATGGCCGACGGCGTTCGCCTCGACCTCGAACGTGTTCACCTCGAGCCCGTCCTTGTTGACGTAGCTCCGGGCGGTCAGCCGCCCGTGGACGACCACGGGATCGCCCTTGCGCAACGAGCGCCCGACATTCTCGCCCAGCTGGCGCCAGGCGCTCACCGAGAACCACTGCGTCACGCCGTCGCTCCACTCCCCGGTCGACCGGTTGAGCTTGCGCGGCGTGCACGCCATCCGGAAGTTCACCACCGACGCGTCACCGACGGTCCGCACGACAGGATCGGCACCGACGTTGCCGCGCAGGGTGATGGTCGATTCGTTCATCGTTGTCTCCTCAGCTGTTCGCGCCCGCTCGGTGCGGGCCTCGGAGACAACCCTGCGCTCGACCACCGACAGTTTCCGGCGACGTACGCCTGCCTGTGGACAACCCCGGATCGAACCGTCCCTGTGGACAGTGATCGGCCCGACGAGCGATCAGCGCAGCGCCTTGGCCACCCCGTGCCGGAGCGCGGTGTAGGCCGCGAGCTCGGTCTCGATCGGATCGACGACGAGCTCACGTGAGACATCGCCGACCGCCGCGCGCAGCCGCGCATCGGCCGCCCGAGCCCGCCGCCGGGCGGTGCTGATCACCAGCAGGTGGCACACACCCCACAGCACCAGGCCGAGTCCGACACCTCCGAGGAGCAGTACGTAGGGCAGCTCGACGCCACCGACCGACGGCGTCACCTCACCGACCTGGGCGGCTCCGGAGAGAAGCAGCGCCACCGACCACACCAGCCCGACGGCCGCGACGATGATCAGAAGCCACTGGAGCACCTTCACCAGCCCGGTCCACATCGGCAGCCGCTCCGCGTTCAGGTCGACACCGCCGACCGAGGCGTCGAGACTGTCGGCGAGATCGTCCATCCGCGAGACCGAAGCACGCCGGATCGCGTCGCGCCACGGCGAGGCGAGCCCGGCGCCGGCCTCGTCGGCCAGCTGGCGCACCTCGGTGTCGACCCGTGCCCGCTCGACGGCGGTGGTCTGCGGCAGCGACGTCCGAGCACGTCCGGCCAGCTGGGTCGCCTCCTCACCCAGGGCCAGATGGAGCCGCTTCAACGGGTCCGGCTTCAGCCGCGAGACCCAGGAGACCAACGGCCAGCCGGTCGCCGCCCGGGCCCGGGTGCGTACGGATCGTTCGACCGCGTCCACCACCGTCGGCACGCCGGCGGCCTCGGCGATGGCGTCCTCGAGCGCCTCCACGCGCGGCTTGGCCAGCGAGCGCGGCTTGGCGTCGCCGGACGCCTTGGCGAGCTTGACGGCAGCGGTCTTGATGTCGGCCGAGAGCCGCGACTTGTTGGCCCGCTTCGCCGCCGCCCGCTGAGCGATCTCGGTCTTGAGCTGCGGGATCCCCCAGCCGAGCTTGGCCGAGACCGGGATCACCGGGACGTTGCGCAGACCGTCCTGGTCGAGCAGTCGGCGTACGTCACCCAGCATCGCCTCGCGACGGTCCTCCGGCACGCGGTCGATGTGGTTGAGCACCACGACCATGATCTCGGAGTGGGTCCGGAGCGGCTGCAGGTAGCGGTCGTGGATGGCCGCGTCGGCGTACTTCTGCGGGTCGAGCACCCACACCAGCATGTCGGCGAGCTCGACCAGCCGGTCGACCTCGAGATGGTGGGAGACCTCGGTGGAGTCGTGGTCGGGCAGGTCCAGGAGCACCACGCCGTCGAGCTCGTGCCCCTCACGGCGGGTGTCGAGCATCGAGTCGCGGGTCGTCTGGTGCCGCTCGGGGATGCCCAGCCACTCGAGCAGCTCCTGGGCGCCCTCGGAGCCCCACACGCAGGCGGTGGCCCACGACGTGGTCGGCCGGCGGACGCCGACGGCGGAGAGCTCCAGCCCGGTCAGGGCGTTGAACGTGGACGACTTGCCGGACCCGGTCGCCCCGGCGACCCCGACGACGGTGTGGTCGGCGGAGAGCTTGAGCCGCCCCTGCGCCTTGTTGACCACGGTGCGTGCGTCCTCGACGATCCCATCGTCGAGACGCCCCGTGGCGGCATTGGTCGCAGCAGTCAGTCCGTCCAGCCGATCGCCGAGGTCTCCACCCCGGCCGACCAGGTTCTTTGCACCTTCGAGCAGGCCGCTCAATGATCCCCCTTCCATCCCTGAAGAATCTCAGTCCGACAAGTCTGACAAGTCTCAGTCAACGCCACGCTGGCTGGCGAACCGCGCATCGCCGACCTTCCGCGCGGCGTGCCGCAGCCGCTCCGGCGCACTCTGGTCGATCTGCAGCGCGTCGACCTGGCCCGTGTAGCGGGCGCGTTCCTCGTCGACGAGGCCCACGATGCGTACCTCCAGCGCCTTGCGCGCTCTGGACGCCAGCCCGCGCACGGCCTGGTCGCCGAAGACCGCTTCCAGCAGCTTCTGGCCGATCACGAGGGTGCCGCCGGCGATGCCCACCTCGGCACCGACGAGCGCCCCTCCGGTGGAGGCGAAGACGACCACCATCAGCGCGACCCCGAGGCCGTTGACGCCGTAGGAGAGGAACTTCGCGGTCGTACGCTTGTCCTGTCCCTCGCTCCGCACCATGTCGAGCACGTCCTGCTGCCAGTCGCGCACCGCACGCTCGGCCTTGGGCCTCAGCGCACGCGAGGCTCTGCCGAGATCGGCAGGACCCGTCGCGAGCAGCCCTCGCCCGGCGGGGCTCATCTGCCAGGCCGCCTCGGCCTTCTCGGCGGCCGCCTCGCACTGCTCCAGGATCAGCATCTCCAGGCCGCCCTGCACAGCCGCGGTCACCCGCTCGGCCTGCTGTGGCTTGCCCTTGATCGAGCCGAGGATCTTGTCGCGAATCATCCCGACCCGGGTCTCCAGCGCCTTGAGGATCTCGCCGGTGCCGACGAACTCCTGCCAGCGCGCGAGCACCTCGCCGCGCAGCAGGGTCCCGTCGGCGGTCGCCTCCATGATCGAGGCGAGCGCGTTGTCGTAGGCCATGTCGGCGTCCGTACGCAGCCGCTGAGCGGCCTCTCCCTGACCGTCCGCGGTGTCGGCGATCGGGTGGACCTCGAGGGTCAGCGCCCGCACCGCACCGTCGAGGGTCTGGGTGACGACCTGGTGGCGGGCGCTGGCGTCGTCGGCGAGCATGTCGAGCCAGGCGCGCACCTCGGCGACGTGCTCGGCCGGCAGCAGCCCGTCATCGGAGACCTCGCCCTCGTGGACGATGAAGAGCGGAGAGTCCTTGAGCCCGCGGGAGGCGAGCATCCGGGCCAGATGGCCGGCAACGGTCTGCACCGCATCCGTCGGGGTGCGGTCGAGCACCACGGCCACCGCGGTGGAGCGGTTGGCGGCGAGCTGCAGGAACTCCCACGGCACCTGGTCGGCGTAGCGCGCAGCCGAGGTGACGAACACCCAGAGATCGGCTGCGGCGAGGAGCTCGGCCGCAAGCACCCGGTTGGCCTCTTCGACGGAGTCGACGTCGGGCGCGTCCAGGACCGCCAGGCCCGGGTGGAGCCGGTCGCTGGCGACCAGCTGCAGCGCGCCGGGGTCGTTGGTCGGGTGGTCGACCCGCTCCAGCTCGGGCAGCAGCCGGTCCTGCCCGAACCAGCGGGCATCGTCGGGGTGGTGCACCAGGACGGGCGAACGGGTCGTCGGCCGCAGCAGCCCGGGCGTGGTCACCTTGGTGCCGACCAGGGAGTTCACCAGCGTCGACTTGCCGGCACCAGTCGAACCGCCGACGACCGCGAGCAGCGGCGCGTCGATGGTCATCATCCGCGGGATCACGTAGTTCTCGAGCTGCTCGACCATGTTCTGTCGGGCGGCGCGCTGCTCGTCGGCGCCGGGCAGGTCCAGCGGCAGGGTGACCTCGGTCAACGCCTGGTGGAGCTGGACGAGCGCGGTCACCATCCGGTTGCTCTCGCCACCGGAGGTCAGCACCTCGGCCTTGGCGACCTCGAACTCGGTCGTCGGACGCTCGGCGAGCATCCCCGCCGTCTGCGCCTCGAAGGCCTTCGGCCCCGCGTCCGGACCGTTCTCCGGACCCTTCTCCGGGCCGTTCTCCGGCCCCAGCTCGTCGTGTGCCTGTTCCTCGGTCATCCGGTCATCACCCTCCCGCTCGGAAACGCGATGTGTGGACGTACCTCACTGATTCGATCAACGTATGCCCTCCCCCGGGCGGCGAAGTCCGGCGGCGGGTTGCCGCGCAGAAATCGCCAGTGCAAGTATCCGAGCTCGATCGCAGCCTGCTGGTATTCCCGCATGACCGCAACCCCCTGAGCGCCTCCATGAGCGGCCGCGAACTTCCGCGCCTGCTCCCGACGACGTAGATCGACCACCCAGTCGATGTCGGTGTAGGGAATCAGCCCCCGCTGGGCGGCGTCGGTCAGCGACCGCGTCAGCACGATCCGCTCCGACTTCCGCCGCCAGACCGAGAAGACCACCATCGCGACGAACGCGGGCACCATCACCACGACGTAGGCCAGCAGGAAGCCGGCACCGTCATAGAGCAGTGTGGAACCGTTCCAGGTGCCGTGGGCGAGCACCCCGACGGCGAAGCCCAGCAGCGGCGCCACGACCTTCAGCCAGCGCTTGCGGGTCACCACCGCGATGCCGATGCCGATGCCGGTGAACGCGGTGAAGAGCGGGTGGGCGAAGGGGCTGAACAGGCAGCGCATCACGAAGACGGCGGTGAACTCACCGAGGTGTCCCTCGGAGCCGTCGCCCATGCCGGGCGTGCCGTTGTAGGTGCCGCCGAGATAGAGGATGTTCTCGGTGAAGGCGAAGCCGATGCCGACCATGCCGGCGTAGACGATCCCGTCGAGTACGCCGTCGAGCAGATGGCGGCGCCAGACCAGCAGCACGAGCAGGAACAGCCCCTTGGCCGCCTCCTCGGTGACCGGCGCCACGATCGCGAGCTGCGTCGGCTCGCTCCACCCGGCGAGCAGGGCCCCGACGCTCTGCACGATCAGCGCGGCAGCGACGGCGACGAAGGCTCCCCACCCCAGACCGAGGGCCAGCAGCGACTTCGGCTCGGGCTCGTAGCGGTCGAGCCACAGGAACGCATAGACCAGCGGGACCACCGGGATGGCCGCGAACAGGACGCCCAGGATCGCTCCGGTGGGAGCAAGATGGTCGTCGACGACGCTGGTGCTCAGCAGGACGATGGCGAGCACGGGCAGCGAGGTCAGCAGAACCAGCACGCCCACCGCGATGGTGAACGTGCGGTTGCTTCGCGTCGGATCCTTCGGGATCGCCCCCATGCGCGCCAGACTATCGGGCGAGCAGACCGGACGTGCGACCAGACACCGATCGAGACACCCCACAACCCCTGTGGCCTGGGAACTCATGCGCGTCTGCGCGATGGCGCGGCGTACGATTCCGGTATGACCGAAAATGGCGCCCCCGCTCCTGCAGACGACCACACCGAGAGCCACGACCAGACGGTTCCGGAGGCGTGGTCCAACTTCATGAGGGAGGGCTGGGACGACCGCGAGGTCGAGGTTCCCGAGCACCCGATCACCCCGTGGGCGGCGGCGCGTCGGGAGCGGCTCGCGGGCATCTTCCCGGGCGAGCGCCTGGTCGTCCCGGCCGGCACCTACAAGGTCCGCGCGAACGACACCGACTACCGATTCCGCGCCGACACCGCGCACGTCCACCTGACCGGCAACCAGACCTCCGACGCCGTCGTGGTGATCGAGCCCGACGGCTCCTCGGTCCTGTACGCCCGCCCGCGCAGCGGCCGCGACACCGACGAGTTCTTCCGCGACCGTCAGTACGGTGCCCTCTGGGCCGGCGCGCGCCCCTCGGCCCGCGAGCTCTCCGACTCGCTGGGGATCGAGGTACGCCACGTCGACCAGCTCGAGTCCGCACTCTCCGGAAGCACCCCGACCCGCGTCCACCGCGGCATCGCCGCCGACGTCGACAAGCTGGTCGCCCCGGCCGAGGGTGGCCGCGACGAGGAGCTCACCAAGGCCCTCTCCGAGCTGCGTCTGATCAAGGACGAGTGGGAGCTCGGCGAGCTGCAGGAGGCCTGCGACATCACCGTACGCGGCTTCACCGACGCGGTCAGCGAGTGGGACCAGGTGCTGAAGCACGGCGAGCGCTGGATCGAGGGCACGTTCTTCCGCCGCGCCCGCGCGGAGGGCAACGACCTCGGCTACGACTCGATCGTCGGCGGGGGGTCCCACGCCACCACGCTGCACTGGATCGACAACGACGGCCCGATCGTCCCCGGCGAGCTCGTCCTGCTCGACATGGGCGTCGAGGGCCGCAACCTCTACACCGCCGACATCACCCGCACACTCCCGATCTCCGGGAAGTTCACGCCGCTGCAGCGCAACCTCTACGAGCTCGTCTACAAGGCGCAGCAGGCCGGCATCGAGGCGATCCGCCCCGGCGTCACCTTCCGGGCCGGACACTTCGCGGCGATGGAGATCCTCGCGCACGGGCTGGACGACCTGGGCCTGCTCCCCGTCTCCGTCGACGAGGCACTCTCCGAGGACAACAAGACCTACTCCCGCTGGACCCTCCACGGCGTGTCCCACATGCTCGGCCTCGACGTCCACGACTGCGCCTCCGCGTCGAAGGAGACCTACATCGAGGGTCCGCTGCAGGAGGGCATGGTCCTCACCGTCGAGCCGGGCCTCTACTTCCAGAAGGAGGACAAGCTCGTCCCCGAGGAGCTGCGCGGCATCGGCATCCGCATCGAGGACGACATCGTCGTCACCAAGGACGGCTCGGTGAACCTGTCCAAGGGCCTGCCGCGTACGGCCGACGACGTCGAGGCGTGGATGGGCCAGTACATCTGACCGTGAACGCTGACCGAGTCACCTCAGTCGAGCCGCACTTCCTTCGTGGAACTCCACGAAGGCAGCGACCGCTCACCGAGGTGACTCGGTCGGCAACCGCTCTGGCCGGCTGCCTCGCCCTGGCATCCGCGCTGGCGGCCTGCAGCCCCGGAAGTACGCCGCGGCAGCAGCCCGCCACGTCAGCAGCCGCCTCCCCGTCCACCTCCCCCTCTGTCTCCCCGTCCGCCTCTGCGTCGAGCGGGACGGACGGCGTGTTCGAGGGAGCCGTGGTCGGGATCGACCCGGGCCACAACGGCGGCAATGCGGGCGCGCCCGAGGTGATCAACAAGCCGGTCTGGAACGGACGCTCGCAGAGCCCGTGCAACACGACCGGCACCGCGACCGACGACGGCTACCCGGAGACCGACTTCACCTGGGCCGTGGCGACCAGGCTGGCCGCCGATCTGCGCGAGGACGGCGCGAAGGTCGTGATGACGCGGGACAGCAACGACGGCGTCGGGCCGTGCATCGACGAGCGGGCGACGATCATCAACGACGCGAAGGCCGATGTCGCGATCGACATCCACGCCGACGGCGCCGCCCCGGCCGAGCGCGGCTTCTCGCTGCTGATCCCGGTGCCCTCGGGCGTCAACGACGAGGTCGTCCAGCCCTCGCGCCGCTACGCCGCGATGCTGCGTACCGAGATGCGGAAGACCGGGATGCCGCTGGCCTCCTACCTGGGAAAGGGCGGCTTCGTCCCGCGCGACGACCTGGCCGGCCTCAACCTCACCACGGTCCCGCAGGTGCTGCTCGAGACGGGCAACATGCGCAATCCGCGGGACGCGCGCCTGCTGAAGTCCGAACGGTTCCAGGAACGGACGGCCGCCGCCATCAAACAGGCGATGGCGGCGTACCTCCGTTCACGTTGATCTCCGCGCGTCGCGCGGTCACTCCTCCGCTCGGGCTCAGGTCCCGGCTTCGCGTCAGAGCTTTCGCCACTCGATCGACTCGAAGCCGTACTCCTCCGCGATCGGCCCCCACGCCTTCGCGGCCGCCTTCTTCGGGTCGTGGCTGGCCAGGCTGAGCGTGGTCGCCTTCGCCAGCTTGCCCTTGCCGCCGACGCACTTGCCCTCGGCGTTGACCTTGCGCTTCTCGCCCCAGGCGGCGAAGGCGAGGTCTGCGTTCTGGGCGGTCAGCCACGCCGACTCGAGGTTCTTGACGAGCTTGCGCGACCCCGGGAGGACCGCGGTGTCGATCGTGGCGACCTTCGACGCCAGCTCCTTGCGGGACGCCGCTGCGTCCTCGAAGGTCTTGATCGCCTCGTCGATGTTCTCGCACGCCTCGAGGTCTGCCTGCGCGGCGCCGATGGCCGCCTTGTCCTTGGCGGAGGTCTGGATGAGGTCGTTGATCTTCTTCGCCTCGGCCGCCGCGCCACCCTCGGTCGTGGTGGCGCCCTGGGTGTCGCCGGTCTCCGCGTTGGCGTCACCGCTGTTGTTCAGCCCGATGACGAACGCGATGATCGCGACCACCACGGCGATCGCCACCGCGATCAGGATCCAGCGCTTACGGCCAAGTCCACCCAGACCCTTGCCGGGACCGCCCTGACCGCGCTGCGGCTCGTAACGGGCATCGAAGGCGTTCCCGTAGGGGTCGTAGCCCTGCGGCGCCATCGGAGGCGGCGCCGGAGTGGTGGGCCCGCCGCCGACCGGCGGCTGCCCGACCAAGGTGGCGTCGGCGTAGGCGTTCTGGCCGTAGGGGTCCGCGTACGCCTGGCCGAACTGGTCCTCGGACCGGTCCTGCGGTTGTCCGAATCCCTGCTCGTAGCCCTGGTCGTATGGCTGCTCGTAAGCCTGGTCGTAAGGCTGGTCGTAGCCCTGGGAGGGCTGGGACCACTGGCCCTGGTCCGGCTCGAGCTGCGGCGCGAGCGGGGCGTAGGCCGGGTCACCGTAGGTCTGAGGCTGCTGGCCCTGGTCGGACTGAGCATCGTCGTAGCGTCCGTGGGGCTCCGGAGCGTCGAACTCCTGCTGCGGCGGTGCGAACTGCTCGAGCTCGTCGCGCGGACGGGTGCCTCCAGGAGCCTCGTCGCCGGCGTCGAAACGAGGGCTCATCGCGACGTGGGCGTTGTCCTGAGCCTGTCGAAGGGTCTCGTCAGGGCGGATCGTCTCGGGCTCGCGGCGCTCGACCGGCGGCATCGCCTCGTGGGTCGCGTCGGGGGCCCGGTCGTGCATCTGCGGCGCGGGCTCGACGAAGGTCGGGTGCTCGGCGCTCTGGTGGTGCGCGGCGGCCGGCCGGACGGGGAGCGCCGGCGCGGGCGCCGCCGGCTCCGGCGCGGATCGCTCGGGCATCGGCGTCGGCTCGGGTGCAGGCCGCTGCGGAAGGCGCCCGTCCGCCGGCGGCATCTCGTGGACCGGTGCGGACGCGGCGGCCGGCGCCGCCGCCTGTGCGGCTTCCGGTGCGGCTGCCGGTGCCTCAGGCTCCTCCGGAGCAGGCTCGGGCTGTTCCGCGACGCGCTTGCGCTTCGGCAGGAAGAGCGACTGCGACTCGGAGGCGAGCTCCGGCTCGAACTTCGGCGTACGCGCCGCCAGCCCGAACAGGCCGCCACCGTCGGACCCTGCCGGCGGCGGGGCGACGCCACCACCGAAGGCCGGCTGCTCGCCGCTCGGCGCGGTCATGCTCAGCTGGGGCGCCATCGACGCCCCCGGCGTACGCCGGACCTGCTCGAGCGGCAACGGCTCCGGCTCGACGTCGGCCTCGGGCGTGGCGGCTTCCTGCCCACGCCTCGGCAACGACAGACCACCCTGCTCAGGATCGGCACCCCGCTGCGGCAGACGCGGGGGTGCGACCGGCTCCGGTGCACCCTGCGACGGCGGCTGATGAGCGCTTCTGACGGGGGTCCCACAACCTGTGCAGAAGCGCATACCGGTGACGGCTGCACCGCACGAGGTGCACATGGACTCCATAGTCATGTCCGGGGACCTTACCGATGATCCGGTCCAGTCTCGAACCCTCGTGGTCCGACAACTGGACACCTAGGTCGACAGTGTGGGGACAGTGCACCCAAATACCCCCCACACCTTGGTAACACTCCGGCCAGCGTTTCGGATTCCGATGCACACAAGGGATACGGGCACCGGTAAGATCGGGCGCGGCCTGCGCAAACCCCCTTCCGGCGGGATGCTCGAGCGGGTCACGCCTCCGTAGCTCAGCTGGATAGAGCATCGGCCTTCTAATCCGACGGTCACAGGTTCGAATCCTGTCGGGGGCGCCACAGGAATCTGTGTGGGTTAAATCATGCGCCCGCGCGTGTTTCGGCGGCGACGGCAGCCGCGGCCGGCCTTCCGGCGTACAAGCTCCGGAAGTACGTCAGGGTCCGATGCACCATCGGACCGATGAGGAGCGCCTCGGCGACGGTGCCGATCCCGACGAGCCCGCCGAGGAGCCACCCGATCGCAAGCACCGTGATCTCGACCCCGGCGCGGCAGAGCCAGACCGGCGCGCCGGTCCGCTCGTGCAGACCGGTCATCAGCCCGTCACGAGGCCCCGGCCCGAGGCCCGGGGCGATGTAGATACCCGTCGCCACGGCGAGCAGGACCAGCCCCGCACTGAACAGCGCGACCTGGGCCAGCAGGTCCGACGGCTGCGGGAGCACCCGAAGACCGATCTCCGCGGAGGTGCCGACGAGCAGGACGTTCAGCACCGTGCCGACACCCGGGCGCTGTCGCAGCGGGATCCAGAGCAGCAGGACGACGACACCGATCAGGTTGGTCATCATCCCGAACGAGACCCCGGTGATCGCGACGAGACCGGAGGTCAGTGCGTTCCAGGGAGCCAGGCCGAGCGATCCCTGCACGAGCATGGCCACTGCGATGCCATAGAGGAAGAGTCCAGTTATCAACCAGGAGAGCGACTTTACGGAGAGATCCTTCACGATGACAAAGCCAATCACAGGTCCAATCCAAGGTAAAGAAGCCAATCAGCGTAAGGTGGACTCATGCCTCGCGGAAGAATCGGAGCCACTGCGCTCGCTGGCCTGCTCGGTCAATGGCACGGGGAGGGCCCTGCCTACGAGAACCTCGCCGAACGGATCCAGCTGCTGCTGATCGACGGACGGCTCTCCGCCGACGTACGTCTCCCCTCCGAGCGTGAGCTCTCCGAGCGGCTGATGCTGAGCCGGACCACCATCACCGCCGCCTACCGCCGGCTCCGCGAGCGCGGCTACGCCCAGAGCATCCAGGGGTCGGGCACAACGACGAAGCTTCCGCCCACGGCGCCCGACTCGTTCACCGAAGGCGGGGAGATCGACCTGGTCCGGGCCACGCTGCCGGCCACCCGACGGCTCCCCGAGGCAGCCGTCGAGGCGACCCGACGCCTGGCCGACCACATGACCGGCCCCGGCTACACGCTGTGGGGCATCGAGGAGCTCCGCTCCCAGATCGCGGCGCGCTACACCGCCCGTGGCCTGCCGACCGACCCCGACCAGATCATGGTGACCACCGGCGGGCAGAGCGCGATCGCCCTGCTCGCCCGCACCGTGATCAGCCGCGGCGACCGTGCCTACGCCGAGAGTCCGTCCTACCCCAACGCCTACGACGCCCTGAGTCTTGCCGGAGCACGGATCATCACCAGCCCGGTCACCACCGACGCCGGCTGGGACATGCCCGCGATGGAGGCGGCCATCGCCCGGACGACGCCGGTGATGGCGTACGTCATGCCCGACTTCCACAACCCGACGTCCCGCTCGATGTCGACCGAGGACCGGCTCCGTCTGCTGCACGCGGCGGCCAAGGTCGACACCCTCGTGGTCGTCGACGACACCACCGCCGAGCTGGACATCGACCGCAGCCGCACCTTCCCGCCGCTGGCCGCGATGGCCGACGAGCACCAGGCCCGGGTCGTCCACATCGGCTCGGCGAGCAAGATGCTGTGGGGCGGGCTGCGGGTCGGCTGGATCCGGGCGGACCCGGTGCTGCTGACCCAGATCGCCAGCGGGCGCTCTGCGACCGATCTCGGCACCCCGATCTGGGAGCAGCTGGTCACCTCGATCCTGTTCCAGCACCTCCCCGAGATCCTCGGCGAGCGCGCCGCGCAGCTCGCCGCCGGTCGCGCCGCGCTCTACCACGCGATGCGCGAGCACCTCCCCGACTGGGAGCTGCCGCCGCGGATCGACGGCGGCCTCTCCGCCTGGGTCGGGCTGCCCGCCCCGGTGAGCTCGCAGCTCACCCTCGCCGCCAGGCCTCTCGGCCTGCTCGTCACCGCCGGACCGCGGTTCGGGGTCGACGGGGCGTACGAGCGTCATCTGAGGTTGGCGATCACGCCCCGCCCCGAGCTCGTCCGCCGTGGTGTCGAGATCCTCGCCGAGGTCTGGCCCCACGCCGCCTCCACCCCCGCCCTGGCACTCACCACCTCGGAAGCGGTCGTCTGAGCCTCAAGAAGTTCGCCCGAACTCGTTGTGACCTGCGCCACGTTGGGTCACGATGTGCAGCATGCAAGGACTGATCCAGGACGCACCGCTGACCATCGAGACGATCATCCGGCGCGCCGAGCGCGTCTTCCCGACGCGGGAGATCGTCACCAAGACCGCCACCGGGCTGGAACGCAACACGTTCAAGGACCTGGCGGTGGAGGTACGCAAGCAGGCCGCCGTGCTCGACCGGCTCGGCATCTCCGAGGACGGCCGAGTGGCGAGCTTCGCGTGGAACACTCTGCGCCACCTGGCGCTCTACTACTCCGTCCCGTGCACCGGCCGGGTGCTGCACACGGGCAACATCCGCTACTTCCCCGAGCAGCTCGTCTACACGTTCAACCACGCCGAGGACGAGGCGGTCTTCGTGGACCGGTCGCTGCTCGGCCTGCTGGCTCCGCTCCTGCCCCAGCTGACCACGCTCAAGCACGTCATCGTGATGGACGACGGGGCTCCGACACCGCTGCCCGAGGACCCGCGGGTCGTCTCCTACGAGGAGCTGATGGCCGACGCCGAGGAGGCGACGATCGAGGGGCGGGTCACCGACGAGCGCGCCGCCGCAGGCATCTGCTACACCTCCGGCACCACCGGCAACCCGAAGGGGGTCGTCTACTCCCACCGCTCTCAGTACCTGCACGCGCTGGCCTCGCTGGCCGGCACCCTCTTCGGCACCAACGACCGGGACCGGGTGCTGCCCGTGGTGCCGTTCTTCCACGCCAACGGCTGGGGTTTCGCCCACTCCTCGCTGCTGGCCGGCGCCAACCTGATCCTGCCCGGCCCCGACCTCTCGCCCGGCGGCATCATCAAGCTCCTCGAGGCCGAGAAGGTGACGATCGCTGCCGGCGTACCCACCATCTGGATGGGCATGGTCCCGCTCCTGAAGGACGCCGACCTCTCCTCTCTGCGGGTGGTCATCTGCGGTGGCTCGGCGGTGCCGAAGTCGCTCTCGGAGGCCTGGCGCGAGGCGATCGGCCTGCCGATCACCCAGGCCTGGGGCATGACCGAGATGTCGCCGCTCGGCAGTGTCTTCAACGAGCGCGCCGAGATCGCCGACCTCTCCGAGGAGGAGAAGGCCGACTACCGTACGTCGCCAGGCATCCCCGCCGTCGGCGTCGAGCTCCGCATCGTGGAACCCGGCACGACCGACGAGCTCCCCTGGGACGGCGAGACGACCGGCGAGCTCGAGTGCCGCGGCCCGTGGATCGCGTCGGGCTACTACAAGGTGGACGCCCCCAGCTCCTTCTCGCCGGACGGCTGGCTGCGCACCGGCGACATCGCCGCGATCGACCCGCTGGGTTACGTACGCATCGTGGACCGCACCAAGGACCTGGTGAAGTCCGGTGGCGAGTGGATCTCGACCGTCGCGATCGAGAACCTCATCATGGGCCACCCGAGCATCGCCGAGGCCGCCGTCGTCGCGGTGCCGCACCCCAAGTGGGGTGAGCGGCCGCTGGCGTTCGCCGTGGTCAAGGACGGTGAGTCGGTGACCAAGGAGGAGCTGCTCGGCTACCTCGCCGACAACCTGGGCAAGTGGCAGGTGCCCGACGACGTGGTCTTCATCGACGAGGTGCCGAAGACCTCGGTCGGAAAGTTCTCGAAGAAGACCCTGCGCGAGGAGTACGCCGACTACAAGCTGCCCACGGCGTAGGCGAGACCGCGCCTCAGCCCAGCTGCGCGAGGATCGAGTCGCACTCGTCCCTCGCGCAGCGGGCGTCCTCGTGCTTGCCCAGGGCCGCGCGGGTCTCGGCAAGATGCCCGAGCGCGTCGGCGAGACCGGGGAGGTCACCCGCGGCACGCAGCTTGGTCACCGCTTCCTCGAAGTGGCCGGCCGCCTCGTCGACGTCGCCGCGCTGCTGGTGGATCCAGCCGATGGTGGCGACGACGTTGCCCTCGCTGCGATAGCCGGGTGCCACCCGGCGCAGCTCCGCGAGAGCCGCCTCGCAGTGACGCAGCCCGGACTCGTAGGACCCGTCGAGCGCCTCGTAGAGGCCCAGCCGCCCGGTCGTCCAGGCCGCCCGGATGAGGTCTCCCCCGCGCGCGAAGACATCCGCCGCCCGCGCCGCGTACGCCGCCGCCCCGGCGTGATCGCCCGACGCCGTGGCCACGGTGGCCAGCCGGTGCAGGGTCTTCCCCTCCGCCACCAGGTCGCCCGACTCCGTCGCCAGCTCGAGCGCCCGGCCGAGGTGCTCGAGCGCGTCCTCGACCCGGCCGAGACGCCCGCAGGCCGCCCCGGCCGCGCGGTGCATGACGCCGAGCCCCGCCGGGGCGCCGCCTTGGGAGACGCGGCGACGTACGCCCGGGAGCGCTGCCTCGGCCAACGCGGCGAGCTCGATCCAACGACCCTGGAGGTCGAGCAGGCGCTCGAGGGCGCCGACGAGCAGGACGATCCGATCGGGCGCCAGGCCCTGGGCGACCGCGGTATCGATCACCCGCGAGATCACCGGCAGCTGGCCGGCGATCCAGGCCAGGGCCTCGCCGCCGTCTCCGACGATCTCGATCGTGACGCCGTCGCGCATCGGCTCGGTGGTGTCGAGGTGGCTCTGGTGGGGGTCGTAGACGCTGTGCACCGACCGCGCACTGAACACGTAGTGGTCGATCATCCGCAGCTGGGCCGCGGCCCGCACCGGGTCCGGTTCGTGGGTGGCGAGGTCGGCGGCGTACTCCCGGAGGAGGTCGTGCAGCACGAACCGGCCGGGAGCGACCTCGGTCAGCAGGTTGGCCTCGGTGAGCTCGTCGAGCAGGTGGCGGGCACGCACGCGCGGGATCCCCGCCAGGCTGGCGGCAGCCGGGACCGTGAGCGTCGGACCGGGATGCAGGCCGATCAACCGGAAGAGGCGTGCAGCCGGCTCGGGCAGATGTCGTACGGACCATGAGAAGGTCGCCCGGAGGTCACCACGACCGGCGCCGAACCCGTCCAGACGGGACTCACCGAGCTCGTCGGCGAGGTCGGTCAGGGCATAGGCGGGCCGGGTCGCCGCACGAGCGGCGACGACGGACAGCGTCAGCGGCAGGGAGGCACACAGCGCGATGATCCGGTCCACGGCCTCCGGCTCGGCCAGAAGACGGTCCTCGCCGAGCCGTCCGGCAAGCAGCTCATAGGCCTCGGTGTGGTCGAGCAGGCCCAGCTCCATCGGGCGCGCCCCGGCCTCGGCGACCAGACCGGAGAGTCTGTTGCGGCTGGTCACCAGGGTCACGCACCCGGGGCTGCCGGGGAGCAGGCTGCGGACCTGCTCGCTGTCACGAGCGTTGTCGAGCACCAGCAGCACCCGCTTGCCGGCGAGCCTGCTGCGCAGCAGCCCGGCACGGCCGTCGATGTCCTGCGGCTGGCGCGAGCGCTCCACCCCGAACGCCTCCAGCACCACGCCGAGCGCGTCCAGCGGGTCCAGCGCGGCGCCGGGGTCGAAACCGCGCAGGTTCACGAACACCTGCCCGTCCGGAAACCGGGGAGCGGTCCGGTGAGCCCAGTAGAGCGCCAACGTCGTCTTGCCGATCCCCGCGGTGCCCGCGATCGCCGAGATCACGACCGCCCGGCGGCCGCCCTCGACCATCTGCTCGTCGACCAGCTGGTCCAGCGTCGTCAGATGGTCCTCACGGCCGGCGAAAGCCGCGACCACCGGCGGCAGCTGGCGCGGCACGACCTGCTCGTGAGCCCGCGTCGGCGGGGGCGCTGGACCGTCTCCGTCGAGGATCCGCAGCTGCAGGTCGCGTACGTCCTTGGACGGCTCGACCCCGAGCTCGTCCTGGAGGGTGCGGAAGAGTCGCTGGTAGGCCTCCAGGGCCTCGGCCGTGCGGCCGGAGTGCCACAAGGCCGTCATCAGCAGCAGCCACAGGCCCTCCCGGAGCGGATTGGCCTCGACGGCGGTCTGCAGGTCACCCACGACCGCGGCCTGTCGGCCCAGCGCGAGGTCAGCGGCGGCCCGGGACTCGACCGCGACCAGGCGCAGCTCCTCCAGGCGGGCAGCCTCGGTCGCGATCATCGGCGACTCGGTGACCGCGTCGTACGCGTTCCCGGTCCAGAGTCCGAGGGCGGCGTCGAAGAGCATGCTGGCCCGCTCGTGGTTGCCGGCCTCGACCGCGGCCTGTCCCTGCTCGACCAGGTCCTCGAAGCGGGCCTGGTCGATGTCCGCACCGACCAGCGCATAGCCGTTCGCGCGGCTCTCCAGACGGTGGCGGTGCTCACCGAGCGCCCGGCGCAGATCGCGGACTCGTTGGTGAAGCAGGTTCACCCCCGTCACCGGGGGTGAACCGTGCCACAGCTCGTCGACCAGCAGGTCGGAGGAGACCGGCGCTCCACGCGCAGAGGCGAGGAGCGCAAGCAGCGTCCGCCGCGTACGCGACAGCCTCTGCACCGTGCCGTCGTCACAGATCAGCTCGACGGCACCCAGGACCCGGACCCGCACCACACCTCCTGTTGACCACGCAGCATTACGTCCGAGACGTTCTCCATCGTCTCATCACCACACAGATGGTGACGCGTAATGCCGCCAGAAGGTTGCCGAGAGGTTGGCGCGGAGTTCAGATCGCGGGTCTGCGGCCTACGGGACCCGCCACAGGCCGCTCTCGCCGCCCTTGTCGATCTGGAACCCGACCTGCTCGATGTCCACCCCGGCCGGGACGATGAACGGCACCAAGGCGGTCCGCTGGTCCCGCGGCTGCAGCCCGAACGGATTCGGGAACACCTCTCCGCCGTCGACCTCCACCGGGCCCGGTGTGCTCCGGTACTTCTTGCCCGAGTCATCGATGACCGTCGTACCGGCAGCCGGAGAGTCGTTGAGGACTCGTGGTCCGGCGTTGACGATCTGCATCTCGACGGCCATCACCCGCGACCCCGGCGGGGTCTCGGTGCCGTCGGTGAACGACGTCTCGAAGACGTCGTGCACGACCACCCTCAGCAGGATGCCGGGCGCCTTGCCCTTGATGGTTCCCTCACCCGTCAACCCGAGCTGCTGGTTCTGCTCGATCCTCTCGGTGCTGTCGACGGTGATCACCTTCTTCTCCATCGCGGGATTCTCATCGTGGTTGTTGCTGTAGAACCCGTTGTCGATGGAACTGTCCGAACCGCAACCGACCCCGGCCGCCGCGACGGCTCCCCCGAGGACCAGCATGGCCAAGCGACGCACACGCACTCCTTATGAAATTTGTTGCCACGGAAAGGAAATTGTTCCCACTGATTTACCATGGCAACATGCCCGAGTCCACGCGACTGGCCTAGGGGCCAAGGTCCCAATCGCGGCGTAACTCTTCGACCGGGCTCACTCCGACCCCACGGTCGGACGCTCGACCAGGGCGGCCAGCTTCGCGGGCGCCTGGATGCAGTAGGAGTCGGTCAGGAGCTCGGCGATCTCGCCCCAGTCGGTGTCGTCGTCGAGGATCACGCCGACGACGTTGCCACCCCAGCCGGCCTTGAAGTAAGGATGGCCGAGGTGCTCGAAAGCCACCACCTCGTCGGGCTCGGCGCGGAACATGATCCGGAAGAGCTGATCCTCGCCACCGAAGACGTGCGCGACCGTCGCCTGACCGACCCGCCAGCGGAGCCCGACCCAGGCATCGTCCTCGAGGCACTCCGGGAAGGCGGCCAGGATCTCCCTCAGCCGCACCACCATCGCCTCGGGAACCTCAGGACGCTCAGCCATGCCTCGATCCTGCCAGGGACCACCGACAAGGGTTAATTGCTATACATGTTTATGATCAACATGTAGCCTTTCCTGCATGAAGAAGCAGACGATCGGACACGTCGTATGGCGCCTCGCCATGCGTCTGCGGGTGTCGATGGATCGAGCGCTCGCGCCCCTGGGCCTCACCCACGCGCAGTACTCGCTCATCGCCTCCCTCTACGGTCTCCGCGCCTCGGAGGCCCCGACCCAGAAGCAGCTGGCCGACCTCACCGGACTGGAGCCGATGTACGTCTCCAAGCTCGCCCGCCAGCTCGAGGCCAAGGGCTGGGTCGAGCGCGTCCGCGACACCCAGGACACCCGGGCCGTACGCCTCGCCATCACGCCCGAGGGCACCGAGGTCACGCGCGAAGCCATCGCGGTGACCAGCAGGCTGCTCGACCAGCTCACCGAACCCCTCGGTGGCCGCGACAGCCGCGGTGCCGCCGAGGCGCAGGCCGCGCTCGAGGCGATGCTCGCGGCCCCTCTCGACACCGATCCCATACCTGGAGAACCATCATGACCACCGCCATTCCCCCGCTGACCGGCGCCAACCTCGGCGTCGCCTACTTCGCCATCCGCAAGAATCTCCTCGACGTTCTCGCCGACTACGACCTCACCTTCGAGCAGTCGCTCCTGCTCAACTATCTGCGGCAGGGCTCGGTGGCGAGGGCCGATCTGGTCGCCGCGACCGCCGACAACATCAAGGTCTCCGCGGCCGAGGTCGAGTCCCACCTCGACGCGGCCATCACCCGCGGCCTGATCGCGGACGGCCTGACCCTGACCGCAGAGGGAGTCCGGGTCCAGCAGGAGATCACCGAGCGCGTCCAGCCGCTGACCAAGGCGTTCTTCGCCGACATCCCGGCCGAGGATCTGGCCGTCACCGCACGAGTCCTGGCCACCCTCACCGACCGCGCCAACGCCGCCCTCTCGGCCTGACCGATAGTCCCAGACGTACGCGCCCCTCTACCCACCGGTAAGGGGCCGGAACGTCTGGGACTATCTCTGACTGGTGGGAACGATGACCCGACAGGTCCTAGGCTTCCGGCCATGACGCAGGACACGTACGACGTGGTGGTGGCCGGTGGCGGGCACAACGGCCTCACCGCCGCGGCCTATCTGAGCAGGGCCGGTCTCTCGGTGCTGGTGCTGGAACGGCTCGACCACGTCGGGGGCGCGGCGATCTCGGCGCAAGCGTTCGAGGGCTTCCCGACCCGGCTGTCGCGCTACTCCTATCTGGTCTCGCTGCTTCCCGAGCAGATCCGCACCGACCTCGGCCTCGACATCGAGCTCGCGTCTCGGCAGACCGCGTCGTACTCCCCCTTCCTCGACGGCCCCCGCGCCACCGGCCTCCTCGTGGAGACGCCCGAGGGCGAGGCCACCGCGGCGAGCTTCCGTGCGGTGACCGGATCGGACGAGGAGTACGCCGCGTGGCAGTCGTTCTACGAGGAGGTCGGCGACCTCGCCAGGGTCGTCGCGCCCACCCTCACGTCGCCGCTGCCGATCGCCGATGCGATCCGCTCGCAGGTCGGCGCCCCGATCTGGCGCGACATCGTCGAGCGCCCTCTGGGCGAAGCGATCGAGCGCCGGTTCAGCAACGACCTGGTGCGCGGCGTGGTCGCCACCGATGCCCTGATCGGCACCTTCGCCGGCCTCGGCGAGGAGAGCTTGATCCAGAACCGCTGCTTCCTCTACCACCTGATCGGCAACGGGACCGGCGAGTGGCGGGTCCCGGTCGGTGGCATGGGCGCCGTCACCGGGGCGATCGCCAAGGCCGCGTACGCAGGCGGGGCCGAAGTCCTCACCGGTGCGACCGTCACCTCGATCCGTGGCGGCGCCGTCGGCGAGGGAGCCGAGGTCGCTTGGACGGACGCCTCCGGGTCCCACACGGTGGCCGCCGACTACGTGCTCTCCGGCCTGGCCCCGTACGTCCTCGACGACCTCCTCGGCCGCACCCCCTCGACCGCAGCCAAGCCGGTGGGTGCCCAGCTCAAGATCAACATGCTCCTCCAACGCCTTCCCCGGCTGCGCTCCGGCGAGGACCCGACGGTCGCCTTCGCCGGCACCCTCCACCTCGGCGAGTCCTACTCCGAGCTCGAGAGGGCGTACGCCGAGGCAGCCGCCGGTTCGGTGCCGACCGAGATGCCAGGCGAGGTCTACTGCCACTCGCTCACCGACCCGTCGATCCTCGGCGACGTACCGCCGGGCACCCAGACCCTCACCTACTTCGGCCTGCACACCCCGGCCACCCTCTTCGAGGACCCGATAACCCGGGAGGAACGCAAGGCGCAGGCAGTCGAGCGGGCGATCGCCTCCCTGGACCGCCACCTGCTCGACCCGATCGCCTCCGTCGTCGCCCGGTCGGCGGACGGAGAGCCGTGCATCGAGGCCAAGATCCCCCAGGAGATCGAGGCCGACCTGGCCATGCCCGGCGGCCACATCTTCCACGGCGACCTGGCCTGGCCCTGGGCCCCCGACGCCGCCGACCTGACCACCCCTGCCGCCCGCTGGGGCGTCGCCACCGACGTCGGCAGCGTCCTGCTGTGCGGCTCGGGTGCCGTGCGCGGCGGCGCCGTATCCGGCCTCGGCGGCCACAACGCCGCCCAAGCCGTCCTGGAGCTCCGCTGACCTCATCCTCGATTTGGGCGCTCTCCGCGCCCGCTGCTAATGTTCTTCTCGTCGCCGAGCGCGCCTGACGCGCCGGAGGACATGCGCCATTAGCTCAATTGGTAGAGCAGCTGACTCTTAATCAGCGGGTTGTAGGTTCAAGTCCTACATGGCGTACCAAACAAGGCTCCTGACCAGCACAAACGGTCGGGAGTTTCTTGCATTTCAAGCCCGCGATACCGAGCGCGTAAGGAATTGCGTAAGGAATGCGGTTCACGAGCCCGTCTCCTCGTTCTCGTCAATCTGGCCGCTTTCAGGGTTCTCAGCGTTCGGGTCACGGTCCGGGTTGACCGCCTCCAGGGCCCGCACGTTCCCGGTGTTGACGGCCCCACGGCCCAGGTACTTGTCCTGCGTCATCGACACCCGCGAGTGCCCGAGCTGGTCCGCGATCTGACGTCCAGTCATCCCGCTCTCATCGAGCAGCGTTGCCACCGTCTTACGGTAGGTGTGGGTCGAAAGGAACTCGAAGTCAGTTCCACCCCGAACCTTACGGATGGAGCGCTGCACCAGGTTCCGGTCACGCCACCCACCACGAGCATTCGGAAACACCGGACCATCGAAGGCCCGCAGTTTCGCGCGTCGATCCTTGAGCAGCGAGACGGCCCAGCTCGGCAACAGCAGCGGACGATCTGAGGCTGCCGACTTCACCTTTCGAGCCACCATGCCCTTGCCTTTGACTCGGTAGACAGTCCGCTCGAACTTCACCACTCCCGCCGACAGATCTACATCTGCCCAAGTCACTCCGAGCGCTTCACCGATCCGGACTCCGGTGGCCAGCATGAAGCGCGCCAGATCCGGCAGATCATGACGTCGGGCGTAGTCACTCTCGTCGAGCGCGTCCAGCCAGGCACGAATCTCGTGACCATCGAGCGCCCGAGGCTGCCGCTTAGGTTTGGCCTCGATGGGCGTCAGCTCACGAACCGGGTTGGCCGTCATCCCGCCCTGTCGAACCGCCCAGGAGCAGACGTTGGAAACCAGCGTCTTACACACCTTCGCCGTCGACGGACCCTTATCGGCCTGCACACCTTGGACGAAGCGCTCGACTACAGGCGTGTTGATCTCACCCAGCCGAAGGTCACCGAGCCGAGGAATGACCAGCCGCTCGGCCTCGCCGGTGTAGAGCTCGAACGAAGACTCCGCACGCTTGCCCGCCTCGACTTGAGCCTTGAAGGACTCCAGCCACCCGTCATAGGCGACGCGGAACCTCGCCGCCTTAGTAATCACGGCAGAAGAACCCTGCTCCAGTTCCTCAGCAACCGCGTCAAGAACTCGGCGCGATGCCTTCGAGTAGGTCTCACCGGAGCGTTTCCGCTGAACGGTCTTACCCGACCAGAGCCGAACGAGGACATAGGCGTACTTCTTGCCCCGTTCCGTGCCATAGGTCACCTTGCCGTGCTCCCCCAGGCCGAGCGGCTTCATGCCACGACCTCGGTGGGAAGAGACTCGACCCAGGCACGCACATCCTCAGGCCGGTAGCGGAGACGCTTCCCCAGCCGACGACCTGGAGGACCGGTGCCAGCACTCCGCCAGGCGTACAGCGTGTGCACTGGAATCCCGAGGTAGTCACTCAGGTCGTGTACGGACCACAGGGGTTCAATGGCCTTGATCTCAACCATCATCGGTTCCTCTCATCGGTTGGTGTTCTTGGTCTGGGCCTTCCACTGGTCGTACTCCCGGGCACGGGCAGCAGCCGCCAGGGCGAGGGCTTCGTCGCCGGGGTTCGTCCAGCCGGACCCCTGATAGGCCCATTCGCCGATCACGAGGGTTGTTTCCTCTTCGTCGGCCAGCAGGAGCGATTCCAGTTGGCCGAGATCGAGGAGCTGCGTACGCGCTTCTTCGTCGGTGTGAGAAGCAGCGACCAGGGCTTGGTAGCGCGCCCGAGCCCGACGCAGGCGACCCAGGGTGATCGAGTAGCGCCGGGACTTGGTCGAGAAGTGGCCACGGAACCCGAGCATGTGAGCCCACTTGCCGAGGTAGCGGTACGGGTTGATGGGCTTGCCCTTCTCATCGACCCCGTAGCCATAGTGACCGGCAGCAGACTCGCCCAGGTCCCGACATTCAGCAGCCATACGGGCCAGGTGTGGCCGAGGCTCGTCACCTCGAACCGAGTTGGCGTCTTTGGTCGCGTACTTCGCCAGGTATCCGGCGACTTGGCCGGGGGTTAGGTCGCTGTCCGGGTCCTCGAGGCGGTCACCCTCACGCACGACTCGGATATCGAGTTGCTTGCCCCAGCGAAGCCGCCTCGAGGGATCACCCGCGTATGCCGGCAGAGCGTCCACGAAGATCTCAGTGGCAGCGGCTTGGAGGATCTGGGCCAGGTCGAGACCATCCAGGGGCGCAGCAGATCCCGGGCCGTCAGGGCCGTCGAGCCGGATCAGGGCGTGAAAGTGGACCAGACCCCGCACTTGGTATTCGGCGACCTTGACGAACTGCAGCGACGCCGTCTTGCCGAGGCGCGAGTCCGGAACTCCGAGGCGTCGAGCAAGGGCACGACGTAGCGCCTGGGTGGTGTAGCGCCACAGCTCTGGGAGGCAGTACTGCCAGATGATGGCGCTTTGCCAGTCGTAGCACTCGAAGCACAGCGGTGCGCCGTTCATCGCGTCGTCTTCGTCGTGGCGCTGGTGACAGGCCGTCGGTCGACCATGGGGGCAGCGCTCGCCTTTGTCACGAGCCCGTGGCCGACAAGGCTTCCCTCCACGGAATCCATGGACGTAGCCGAACGAGGGTGCCGTGAACGTGGCGAACAGCAGCGGGTTCTCCACCACCGTGTCAGGCACCGTCTTTCCCCCGACCAGACCGGCGTTGATCATCGCGAACGTGTCCCGGGCGTAGGTCCGGGAGCAGGAGGGGCAGACGTCGGCGCGACGGTTGCCACAGGCCCGGTACAGCAGCCCCAGCGGTGCGTCACCGGAGTCGAACGAGGACAGCAGCCCGCCAACCTCACCCGTGGCGGGGTCGAGCTCGTAGGTCTCGGAGCGGCCCACCAGGCGTACGGGGTGGGCGCAGTTCTTCACCGCTGCCGCAGTCTCGGCGAAGGCGTCGAAGGTCTTGTCGATCAGACGAGCAGTGACAGCCTGGAACCCGGCGTAAGTGAGTCCGGACAGATCCAGCGGCGCATCCTCCCCGAATCCAGGGAACGAGCCCCGAGCCGGAGACGATGCGTCACTGTGGATGCCCGGTGCATCCATGGTCGAGGTGGTCACCACAGGGCTCCTTGGCTGCCCGTGCAGCTCTCAGCGTGCAGTCGCGCGGCCCGTCGAACATCGCTCACCAGCGCGACCCAGCCAGCGGGCGGGTCGATCCAGCCGCAACCCTCACAGCGTGCGCTGCAAACCTCGTCGTAGGGGCCAGGTACGAGGACGACGCGGTCACCGGCCGTGGTCTTCATGCCGCACCGTCCAGCAGGGAAACCGCGGGGCGGGTGTCGATCAGGTCGAGCAGGTCAGCAGGCTCAGGAGCACGGTCGACTCCAGCCCACCATCCACCCGTGGCCTTGGAGGAACGGGCGTAGGACTCGCAGGCGAGCCGGACCGGGCAGCCGTTGCAGGTCTCCCGCATCAGGTCAACCAGGACGGTGGGGGTCTCGACCGCGTCGGTTGTCCAGGGCAGCCCCCGAGCGTCCGGGCGGGTGCACGCAGCGTGATTCATCCAGGCCGGGGTCATCGCGCACCGCCATCGGTCAGGGAGAGCTGCATCCCGGGCAGATCGCCAGGTGCGGCATCCGAGATCGTGACCAGATCCGGGGTCGCCGGGTAGAGCGAGGCGATCCGGCGGATCAGTTCATCGGGCCAGTAGTCAGCGCGGACGCGATCGGTGGAGCCGTCCTCATCGATGATCCAGGCCGTGCCCTGCGCTCCCTTGAGGATGCGGTGTGCCGGGGCGAACGGGGCCATGCCGTCACCCAGGACCATGTTGGTCTCCATCGCAGAGCGCAGCCGCAGCGCGATGGTTTGGGTGAAGAGACCGCGCATGTCGATGACCTCCTTACGGGGGTCCTGCACGAAGGCCACGACGACGACGCCGACCGCGCGACCGATGGAGAGAAGCCGCTTGAGCAGCCGTTCGGCCTCCTTCTTCACGTTCTGATCGGCGTAGGCCGTGAGCGAGGCCAGTTCATCGATGACGAGCAGGTAGAGCGGTTCTCCCGGGCCGGGCTTGTGGTTGCGTGAGACGCCCCGCATTTCCTCGGTGCGTGCATCCGCGATGGAGACGAACTCCTCCAGCATCGCTACGGCCTGCTCGCCCTTGACGGCAATCTTGGTGAACAGCGGGGCGCCCATCGTCAGCTCCATGCCGCCCTTGAGGTCGATCCCGTAAGCCCGCACCGCATCGACCGCGATAGCCGGAGCCAAGGAGCCGACCATGCCCCACAGGAACGAGCCCTTACCGGCCCCGGAAGCACCCACCACGAGGGTGTGGCGCTGCTCGATCTGGAGGTCGAACGGCTTGCCGGACTGGCGACGGCCGAGCCGGACCGATTCGGTCTGCATCCGAGGCTCAGGCATCGCAGCGACCGAAGGTGTGTTGATCAGGTCCCGCATCACGAGCTCGAACATCACCGTCGAGCCGGTGCGGCGCTTTGGCGGGTAGACCCGGTAGGCGTCGGCGGAGTAGGTCGCGGCCAGTTTCGGCGCGAACGCCTCCAGGTCGGCCAGGGCTTGCCCCCGGCGAGTCTTGACCCGCAGCGTCACCGAGTGCGCGGAGGTCTTGACCCTCTTGAGGCGGGGGTCGCGCCACTTCTCGATGGACTCTTCGCCTACGCCCATCTTCTTGACGCGCTTCGTGCGGCGCTTCGACAGACCAGCCTCACGGGCCATGGACTTCCAGGTGATCCGGAATACCAGCCACCACCAGACACGGCGGCCGAGGGAGACCAGCCATCCCAGGGCGGCCAAGGTGGCGGGGCGGGTCGGCTTGATCACGACCAGGACCGCCACCGCCAGGGCGAGGATGCCGCCCACGGCGTAGACGAGAGTTTCATTCATGACGTGCTCCGTTCCGAAGTGTTGGAGACCCGCCAACCGCCACGGCTTCCCTTCCGCGACGACCGGCGGGCGAATGTGGGGTGTGCTCACAGACCCGCCGCCTTGCCGCGACAGATCGAGCACACCGGGGTGGAGAGGTCGGGGTAATCCCACGTCCAGGCAGACCCGGCGTTGGGTTGTCCGCACAGGGTGAGATCGGCGTTGAGCCCGGCGAAGTGCGCAGGGTCGGACCCATCGCCGATCCACACCAGATAGAGACTCACGACGCGACGCTTCGGGTCTCGTCGTATGCCTGTCGGTTCTCGTCGTGCCAGGCCTCCAGGTCGACCAGACGAGCGGCCCAGGTCTCGGCGTCGATCTTCAACGCGTCGAGGACCCGTTCGACCGGAAGACCAGCCAGCCGGACGTACATGTCAGCCCGCTTGGTCACCTTGTGCTGCGCCGACCTCGCGTGCAGCTCCGAGGTCATCAGGTCGACCCACATCTCGGCCTCGTCCTTGACCCGCTGGAGCGCCGGGGCCTCCATCACGCAGCCGCCTTCGAGCTAGCAGCAGCACCACCGGCAGCAGGCTTACGAGCGGGGTTCTCGCCGGGCTTCACCATCGACTCAGCGCGGTAGGACCAGGTGATCCGGGTCCGGTCCTGACCCTCACGGTTCTTGCCGTTCGTGTACTCCACGTACGGAAGCGCGGTGAGCCCGACGAACTCGACAGGGGTCCACGGGAACGGGGTGTCGTTGGCCGGCGGCACCGGCTGGTGCTTGGCCAGGAACTTGACCGTGATCGCGGTGTCCTTCTTCCCCGCCGTGTCGTCAGCATCGAGGACCATGACCTGCCAGATCGGGAGGCCGGTCTCCTTGTCGGTCTGCTGGGGCATCGAACCATCGGCCCGCTTACCGGCCTGGAAGTCGAGGACCGGCTCGACCTCGCCCTTGAGGAACGCTCCCTGCGGGAACACGTCGCCGTGCTGGACTGCGAAACGCTGCTTCATCGCCATTGTTCGTTCTCCTTGGTTCTGCGTAGCGACCTATTCACTACTGCATAACAAAGACTATGCACGAGTGAATAGCATGAGCTCAAGCGGCTCCGCCGAACTTGCTCGAAGGGGACTCAGACGCGGCGGGCGAGTGCCGCGGGAAGGAACGCCACGGCACCAGCTACGAGGACCGCGCAAGCCAGGAAGAGGGCGGCATCGAGGCTCACAGCGGATGCCACTGCTCCCCCGACCACCGCGCCAAGTGCGGCAACTCCGACACCCACAACTCGCGTACCTGCCGTGATCCGACCGAGCAGATGATCGGGGGTCAGGGTCTGACGAGCCGTCCCGCCGACCACGCTGACTACCGTTGACGCCAGGCCGACAACGACCAGGGCAGCGCCCGATGCATACACGTTCTGCGCGGTGACGATCACCAGCCAGGCGATGCCTTGCAGCGCGAGGGCGAGCGAGTACGTCGAGGCTGCCGACAGGACCCGATGCACACGGGGTCCGAGCCAGCCACCCACCGCGCCGCCAACCGCGAGCATCGCGAGCAAGATTCCGAAGCCTTGGTCATGAAGGCCGAGAGTGTCTTGGGCAAAGAGCACCAGGATTGCGAAGGCGATGTTGTAGCCGAAGTTGTACGTCCCTATTCCGAATGTGAGCAAGCGCAGGCCCGGGTGCCGCACGAGGTAGAGAACGCCGTCTCGCACCGCGTGATGGACCGGTTGGGCTCCATCAGGATGTTCAGCGCGGCCGAGCCCCGAGAGGCCGACCAACAGGAGCGCGGAGACGAGGAACGTCACCGAGTTCAGAGCGAAGGGAAGCACCGCAGCCGATGCAAAGAGCGCCGCACCCAGTGGCGGACCAACCAGCGAGCGACCGAAGATATCGAGCGTCCAGAGATGCCCGTTGGCCTTGGCAAGTGCCGCAGGCTCACGGGTCGCGAGAACCGGGATCGCGGCCTGTGCGGCCGGATCGAAGAAGCAGCTGGCGCACGCGATCGTGAAGACAACGGCAATCAGGCCCCAGATCGGGAGCCATTCTACGAGGACACCCACCGCGACGAGCGCCAGGAGAACCACGCGCACCAGGTCCGCGATGATCATCGTCTGCCGCCGTGGCCACCGATCGACCAGAGCGCCGGCCGGGAGACCGACGACGAGCCATGCAGCGTATGACGCCGCCGCGACGAGCGACACGAGAAGGGGGTCCCGAGTGAGAGAGGCGGCGAGCAGTGGCACGGCCGCCGTCGCTGCCCCCTGCCCGATCATGGAGACGCCAGTGGAGGCCAGCAGACGCCGTAGCCCGCGCGGGCTGGTTCCTGGCTGTCTGACCTCCACTGGTGCGCTCACTTGCTCAGTGCCTCCATCGTGAACTCACCGTTTCCGACGCCCAGCAAGAACGCCTCCCACTCCTTGCGATTGAACTCCAGGACAGGGCCAGCGCCGTTCGCCTTGGTGTCGCGTACGCCGACGATGCCGTCGACCTCGGCCACCTCGACGCACGCGCCCGAGTCGCTGCCGGTGCTCTTCCGCCAACGCGCGTTCTGCCACTTGTCATTCATCGAGCACTCCTCATCCCTTTGTGCCTCGCAGGTTGCGAAGCGTGGTCTCCAGATACTGCCGAGACGCCTCGACATCGAGGGCGTCTTTCTGCAACCGCTCGAAGGTTGAGGCGTACGCCGACACGTCGACCTCATCAGAGAGGTACGTGTCCGCCGTCAACGATTCGAGCATCACCACCGACGGCCTGTCATCGGTGAAGTCGTAGATGAGAAACCCGGCAACGGCGAACGCTGCCGCCTCGCCGCCAGGCGGGAGAATCCTCAGGTCCACCCGTTCAGGGTCAACGGCGGACAGGTGCTGCAGTTGCTCCGCCATGACGGCGGGCTCACCCGGCCAACGCATCAGTGCGCGGGCATCAAGCACCACTTCGTAGCGTGCTGATCCCTCGGAGATGAACGCATCTTGACGAGCAACACGACGCGTCGCGATGGCGTCACTGTCAGCGAGACCGAGGGCATCGGCCACACCGCGCGCATACCTTCGGGTCTGAAGGAGGCCAGGGACCATCAGGCCTTGGTGCTGGCGTAGTCGGGTGACGCGTTGCTCGATGGCGCGCAGCTCACCGTGACGACGGCGAGCCCCTCCAGCACGCACTACCCAGGCCCCGGCCAGTCCTTCCCGTCGCGCCACGGTCGCTAGAAGTTCCGCCCTGACCTCTTCAGGAGCACCGTAGTAGTCGAGCATCGTCGCGATCTCTTCGAGCGAGGCGGCAAAGCGACCAGTCTCCACCCTGGACACCTTCGGCTGAGACCACCCGAGCTCGCGTGCCACCGCAGAGCCCGAGAGCCCGGCGTCCTCGCGATAACGGCGGAGTTCGCCGCCGATCCGTACGAGCGCTGCGTCTGTCACCCTCACTCCTTCATTCATTCCTGCATAACGAGCGTAGACCCTCAGGAGCGATCCGCGACAGCCCGCGCGCCGATCGGTTCGCGTGCTATGCCGAACCGTGTGTCCCGTCAAGAGATGTGCGCCATTCGTCCGTCAGTTGATGTGCCACACCAACTGCACTCTCCTGCCGAATTGAGCGCGGTTCCGCTCGCACTGCGAGAGGATCAGTGTGTGCCCGGAACCGGAGAGTGGATAGCGGAAGGCAGGTTCTTCGACGTCACGATCTTCAGTGACGTCGCTGCGCGGGACGGACTCGGTTGGGAGTTGGCTGACGTCGCCCCGACTCAAGGACGGGGGCAGGTCTTCGAAGTGTTCAGAGAGGACTCCGGCGAGGTTCCGACGGTCAGCGCCAGCTCCTTTGAGCCGGTTCCGGTCAGTCTCATCGAGCGCTTCGTCAAGGCTGCGGTCCTCGATCTGCTCGAGGGCGTCGTGCTGGACGACGGGACTGATTGGCTCCCGACTAACGTCGCCGCCTTCCTCTCGCTTTCGGGGCGCCGGGTGTCGCGATGGTCGGGCCCTGAATGGCCCCTGTCCGAACGAGCCGACGGTACCGCTGACTTGTATGCCGAGGAGGCGGCGGCCGCTGTGCCGTTTGCATGGCTGGCATTGGCCCTCGACGTCGGTGAAGCAGAGGTCGGTGTTTACCAAGACGACGCGTACTTTGGGCTGCATATTGCTCAAGCATCGAAGGGGGTCTTGTCTGACTACGACCCCGCCTATTTCAGGATTCACGAGCGCGCCGACCTACCGACCGGCCTCATCGAATCAGTGACTGTCACTCTGGATACGACGGTCATGGATGACCCAGGCACAGACGCCGTGGTTGCCGAGGTGTTCCTCACGGTCGATGGCCAGCTGGTTCCGCTGCTCGCTGGCGAGGCGTACGGGCCTGATGAGTGGCACCGCCTAGACGAATCGGTTGTGGTTCTGCGGGATCTGGCGGCGCTTGACCGGATCAACTGGTTGCCCGCGAGGCCACGAGCTCCAGAGCTATTCCGGGCGAAGGGAAGCGGCTGAACTCGGGCACGCCCTGTGCACCCTCAACTGCCGCTTTGAGAGCGATCTAGGCGTCGCAGATCAGCTGATGGACGCGTGTCGCACATCTATCGACGGAGCACACCTGTCGAGCGGGAGTCCCGTGAGAACTTTCTCTACTGGCTCAAGGCGGCCTCCGGCCGCGAGCGCGGCCTCCGGGGGCGTGCGGCCTGGCGGCCGGTCCCCCTACGCGCCGCGCAAATGAAGAAGAGCGCCCAGTCCGTAGACCAAGCGCTCACTCTCCAGACGACCCAGCTCGCGATGCCGGATCAGCCATACCCGCCGTCTCGAGCCCTACCGACCGCTAACCTCCTCGGTCATGTACAACCCACTCGTCGACCTCATGTCCGACCCCCTCGGCCTGGCCGGCGTCGTCGCCCTCGGGTTCGCCCTCCTGTACGTCGGCACCCGCTACGACCGTCTCCGCGACAACGGACGCAAGTTCATCGAACGGCGCAAACAGCGGAAGTCCTAGCGTCGTCGTCAACACGAACCAGCCCGCTCCAGGACCTCGGCCGATGACGAGGGGGAGGTAGGCGCTGCTGCCGGAAGGGACACTCCCCGCGACGCCTCTATGTTTGATGGTGTTGGGCAGCGTGGGGGCAAGCCCCCAGACCCCCGCCAAGGGGGCCAGATGCCGGACAGGGTTGCGCTCCGCCCCCGCGATGCAGACCAGCGCACGGGCAGGGACGAAATGCGTAAGGAATTGCGTAAGGAGTGCCCCGCAGCACCCCACGATCAACCACAAAGAACCGGACCAACTCATACTCGCTCCCCCGCTCAACGTCTGCTCGTACACGGCGACTCGGATTTATCAGCGGGTTGTAGGTTCAAGTCCTACATGGCGTACCAAACAAGGCTCCCGACCAGCACAAACGGTCGGGAGTTTCTTGCATTTCGGCTGCTTTCGGCGCCGAGCCGAGGAATCGGTGAGGTCGCATTCCCGCCAGCAGCGCGATCCGCGCTTCCCTACGGTCGATCAGGTGTCCACAGATACCGCTTCCCTGACTCCCACCCGTACCGCGCTGAGTGCCCCCGCCGTCCTGTTCATGTCGGTTGCTGCTGCTCTCGGAACCTCGACCATCTACCCGATGCAACCCGCGATCGCGGATGTTGCGAGGTCGTTGGACACGCAGATCCCGGCGATCGGGATCGCCCTCGCGTTCGGACCGGTCGGCTACCTGATCGGGCTGGGACTGCTCGTGCCGCTCGTCGACCGGTTCAGCCCGGCACGGGTGCTGGCCGTTCAGTTCGGGGTGCTCGCGTGTGCGCTGGGGGCGAGCGCGGTCGTACCCGGCGCGATGCTGCTGGGGGCAGCGGTCGGCCTGGTCGGAGCGTGCTCAGCGGTCGGCGCCAGTCTGAGCTCCGTCACCGGCCGCTTGGCGCCTCCTCAGCAGCGAGGGGCGGCGCTGGGGTTGGTGACCGCCGGGATCTCAGCCGGGGTGCTTGCCGGCCGGACGGTGGGCGGATGGCTTGCGGACGAGATCGGCTGGCGCGAGATGCTGCTGACATTCGCGGCCGCCTGCGGCGTGGTCGCAGTGTGCTGTCTGCTGGCTCTCCCGTCCACGCGCGGGACGGCGGAGCGGGGTTATCTCGCCACGTTGCGATCGCTGCCTGGCCTGTTCGTACGTCACCCGGCGCTTCGCCTCGCATCCGTGTGCGGCTCACTGTGGTTCTTCGCGTTCTGCGTCGTGTGGGCAGGGATCGCGGTCGCGCTCTCGGAGCCGCCCTTCTCATTCTCGGCTGAGCGCATCGGCTTGTACTCGCTGGCCGGCCTCTCGGGCATCCTTGCCACCCAGGCCGCCGGGCACGCCACGGACCGTGTCGGCGCCCGCCCGGTGATCCTTGTCGGTCTTGCCCTGGCAGGTTCGGCCGCGGTCACGTTGGGCTTCAGTCTCGAGAACGTGGCCGTGGCGCTGATCTGCCTGGCGATCTTCGATGCCGGGCTGTTCGCGGCACAGGTGGCCAACCAGAGCACCGTCCTGGCGATCGACCCGTCGGCACCGGCGCGCTTCAACAGTGCGTACATGCTGGTCTACTTCGTGGGCGGCAGCCTGGGGACTGCCGCCGGGGCCGCGACGGTGGAATGGTTCGGCTGGCTGAGTACGGCCGCGATCGCCGCAGCCGCCATCGGGGTCGCCGCGACGCTCACCATGCTCCTACGCCGGGGATAGCCCCGCCGGCCTGTCGGCGCTGGGTGCTGGGCGCCGCAGACTAGACCGCGACCCCGAGTCGATGCTCGAGGCCGCGGCACCGATAGCACACATTCGTGGTGTCATCCTGCACGCTCGTCCGCCCCGTAGGCCCGGAAGATCATGTCCCGAAGTCACCCTGACTTTGTCCCATCGGTGCGCACCACGGTAACCACCAGGAGCCAGGTATGCACCCGACGGCGAAATCTTTCGCGCGGAAGGCCGACGCCTTCAGCCCACCGACACCCCGACGCCCCTCAGCACGAACTCCTCGATCCGTTCGGCGGGGAGATGGCGGGTGCCGAGGGCGGAGTGGACCAGAGCCAGGGTGGCATCGATGTCGGTGACGACGAAAACTCCCTGGTCGGCGCCCTGTTCGAGGATCTCGGCGAGGACCTGCTCGACAGCGACGACGTGCTCCCGGATCTCCCGGCGGGACTCCTCGGGGAGCGCGCCGTATACCTGAGGCCCGAAGCCCATGTGGAACTTCTCGCCCCGGGCGAGATGGTTCCGTACGTAGATCCGCAGCCGCTCCGCCGGCTGGTCGCTCGCAGCGAGCTGGGCCCGCAGGGACGCCACGTAGGCAGCGGTCTCGTGGGTCGCGAACGCGACCATCACCGCGTCGCGGTCCTTGAAGTGGTGGTAGATCGCGGTGCGGCCGATGTCGGCGCGCTGCGCGAGCCTCGACATGGTGATGGCGTCATAGCTGCCTTCGGCCATCAGCTCCGCGAACGCCGCGTAGATCCGCTCGCGGACCAGCCTGCGGTGCTCGGCGACGTTCTCGGCAGCGATACGGGGCACGAGGGACTCTCAGATCAACGGCGATAGAGGTCGAGGCGAGCTCCGAGCTCCTCGAAGAGGGCCTGGTTGAGACCGAAGGCGACCTGGACCTCCTCGACGATACGGGTCTTCTCCGCGAGATCGAGGTCCAGCGCGTCGAGGCGGGCGCGGTAGCCGTCCTTGTAGGGCTTCGGCTTGGGGATCTCGGTGAACTCGTAGAACGCCACCCCCTCGCCCTCGAGGTCGAAGTATCGCTCGAGCAGCCGGCCGATCGCCTGGCCGCCGGAGAGATCCCCGAGGTAGCGGGTGTAGTGGTGGGCGGCGTAGAGGCCGCCCCAGGCTCGGGTGGCCTCGATCCGAGCGACGTACGCATCGGCGGCCGCCGACTCCACGGCATCGCCGTCGACGTCCGGCGCCCACACGTCCAGGTCGGCGTCGATCGCGGCCAGACGGTCCAGGGCCACGTCGTGGACGGCGGCGGCGACGGGGTCCGTGGCAGCCAGGTCATGACCCACGGTCTCGAGCGCGAGATAGACCCTGCGCAGGCGCAGCAGATAGTCGGCGTAACCCTGCTCGTTGACCCGCCCGGCCAGCAGCTCCTCCATGAAGGACGAGCTCTCGGCTGCGGTGTGCTGGACCCGCGACCCCTCGCGCATCAGCGCGGAGAGCGGACCGCCGGAGGTCTCGTCGACGAGAAGGGCAGACATGGGGGCGCTCCAGTGAGGTCGGCAGCAGGCGGGCGTTGTTCCAAGCCAGGATACTGACACGTTGTCAGGAAGCGTTCAACCCTGAAGTTAGGTCAACCTAACCACGACATCACGATTGAGGCCGAGTTTTTGCCAACAGGCGCCGTGGACACAATCCGGGCACAGGTTTCACACGTCAGACCCATAGCCAGGACGTCGTCGGGGACCTTCGCCATTTTCGCGCGGAGATCGACGTCGGACACGACCTGTTACCGGCGAAGTTACGGGCCGATTGTGTGACCTCGGGCATGAAGTCGGTGCTAGGCGAGGGCGAATCGACGTGGCTAGACTCCCCGCTTCGTCACGGCGAGTCACAGCAACCGGGGGGCTGCAGAGGCTGACTTCTACTCGTCGTGCCCTGTCATCGACAGATATCAACACCATTGGAGAAGTCACTTGCGCTCCCCATTCTCGGTCCGCGGAGCCGCCCTTGTTGCGGCGACCGCGATGATCGGTCTCACCGTGACCGCGGCCCCGGCGACTGCGTCGGCGGAGAAGCCCCAGGCCAAGGCATCCTCGGTCGCGCTGACCGTCAACGTGTCCGACAAGGTCAAGGTGGACACCGGTCGCTACACCGCCACCTACAACGGCAAGAAGACCGTCAACTCCGGCACCAACAAGCCGGCCCTGCCGCTGCTCAAGAGCGACCAGAAGCTGCTCTCGGTCGGCGTCTTCGCCCAGGACGCGGCAGCTGCCCTCCGGAAGGGCACTGCCTACTCCGGCGCCTGCTCGGCCCTCGCCGGCAAGGGCGCGACCCTGGTCGCGATCGGCGACGGCTCCAGCTGCGTCAAGCCTGGCGAGGCCGTCACGGTGAACCTCGCCGAGCTCGACCTCCAGAAGCTGGGCGCGACCACCGACTACCTGCTCACCGACCAGAGCAAGTCGGTCCACGTGAAGCTCGGACCGGTCAACGACCTGGTCCAGGCCATCGTCTCCGGCGTGCTCACGAAGGTCGGTGGCCTCTCGGTCGGCGTCGACCTCGACGCCGCGGAGAGCACCTGCATGGCGCAGGGCACCACGTTCGACGGCAAGACCCAGCTCAAGAACGCCGCCGTCACCGTGAACGTCCCCGGCAAGGGCGACATCAAGGTAGCCGACCTGCCGACCAACCCGAAGAAGAACACCACCGTCGTCCCCGACCTCTCCCCGGTCACCGACGCCGTTCTCGGTCGCGTCGACACGCTGCTCCAGTCGGGCCTGAAGAGCAAGATCGCGCCGGGCGTCCTGGACGTCTCCATCCGCGTCGACCTCATCGAGCACATCAAGGAGCAGCTCGCCGTGCTTCTCAAGGGTCTCGAGACCGATCTGGTCAAGCTCACCCTGAACAAGCAGACTCTGAACAAGCAGGCCGGGACCGCGAAGTCGCTCGAGGTGTCCGCCCTGGACATCAAGGTCCTCGACGCCGTGAAGAAGGTCGGCGCCCCGACCGCTGCCGACGTCGCCATCGGCACCAGCACCTGCGGCACCAACGGCCTCACCGTCTCCGAGGAGAAGGCCGCGGCCAGCGGTGACAAGAAGAACGTCGACGTGGTGGTCTCCGGCGACAAGTCCGATCCGGACACCAGCATCCAGGCGAAGCCCGACAACGCCGCGGCCAACGCTGAGCTGAACCTGCTCTCGTCCCCGGCCGCCAAGGGCGGGTTCGCCGCCGGCGCGCTCGCGCTGCTCGTCGCCGCCGCTGCCGCCACCCGGTGGTTCCTGCTGCGCCGCGCACAGGCCTGATCCGCTGATCAGGACTCACCTCTAGGAACGTTCTAGAACCTGCAGCACCCGGGGTCCCGGGCCGAGGCTCCACGCCTCGGTCCGGGATCCTTCTCGTCGGGACGACGAACCCCGGACGTCCCGGCGGCGCGCCTGCGTGCCGGCCGCTGAGGGATCCGACAAGGTTGAGCCGCCCCCGATGCTCCCCAGAGCTCTTCCCCCATCTCTCTGGAGTCCCCCCATGCTGCGCCCGCTGGCGACCCTGCTCGCCGCCGTACTCCTCTGCGCCGGCTGCGCCGAGATCCCCGAGCCCGACACCGCCGCCCAGGCCGGATACGGCGCCGACCACGGTGAAGAGGTCAGCCTCCCACTGACCGAGGCAGTCGACCGGCTGCCGGTCGCCGAGGAGGTCACCTCCGGTTACGACCGGGAGAAGTTCAACCACTGGGTCGACGCCGACGGCGACTGCCAGGACGCTCGCGACGAGGTGCTTTTCGAGGAAGCGAAGAAGAAGGTGCGCGGCCGCTGCGAGGCGACCCGGGGCGAGTGGTTCTCCGCCTATGACGATGTCACCCTCAAGCGCCCCGGCGGCCTCGACATCGACCACATGGTCCCGCTCAAGGAGGCCTGGGAGTCCGGCGCCGACGCATGGAGCGACGAGGAGCGGGAGGCGTACGCCAACGACCTCGGTGATCCCCGTGCCCTCATCGCCGTCACCGCCGCGACCAACCGCAGCAAAGCAGACCAGGACCCGGCGGACTGGATGCCCGACGCGACGAGCTACCACTGCACGTACGTCGCCGACTGGGTCGCCGTGAAGATCCGGTGGAGTCTCGTCGCCGACCGTGCGGAGAAGGCCGCGCTCGAAGGCGTCGCCTCCGGTTGCGGCGACCCCGAGGTCACCGTGCGGCTGGCCGAGGTGAACCCGCCCGCTGGCGGCGAGCCCAGCAGTGAGCCGAGCAGCGAGGACCCGCGTTTCGACACCTGCGCCAAGGCCGTCTCGGAGGGGTACGGGCCGTACCGAAAGGGTCGTGACCTGGAGTACGCCTGGTATCGCGACGGCGACAAAGACGGAACTGTCTGCGACAGTTGACCCAGATACTGGGATTCCGCAGGTCAAGGCATACCCCAGGCCGTAACGTGCGGGGTCACTCGTCCGTTGAGTGTGACGAAGGTCAAAGGGAGGGGAGATTTACGTGCGCACACATCTCATTGCGCGAGGGACCGCGGTGGCAGCCGCGGCCGCCATGGTCGCCTTGTCGGCCGCACCCGCGAGCGCCGCCACGGTGTCGCAGGCGTCCGCAACTGCGCTGAGCTTCACGCCGGCCGGCAGCGCGGCGACCGACTCAGGCACTTACCGCGTCACCAACGACGGCTCCACCGAGTCCTCCGAGGGCACCAACGAGCCAGTCGTCAACCTGCTCGCAGGCCAGGACGCGATCCACGTGGGCACGTTGGCCCAGGACGCGGTCGCCAACCGCAACGCCACCTCAGCGGCATGTGCCGGCGTCGCCGGCGATGGCGCGACGCTGGTCGCCGCCGGTTCGGGCGACTGCCTCAGCGGCGGCGACAACATCAAGCTCGACGCGGCCAGCCTCGACTTCAGCAACCTGCGGGTGATCCAGTCCGATCTCTTCCAGGGCATGGACGTCAAGGTCCAGGAAGCGCTGAAGCCGTTCCAGACACAGATCACCACTGCGCTGGACCAGCTCCTCGCCCCCGTGGTCGAGGGCTTGGACGGCGCTGGTCTCTACGTAGACCTCGGCGCCGTGCAGAGCCACTGCACCGCCGACGACGACACCGCGCGAGGCGACAGCACCATCGCCAGCTCGTCCGTCTACGTGGTCCTGCCCGGCGGCAAGCGCGAGACCATCGTCGACCTCCCGGTCGACCCCGCGGTGAACCAGAAGGTCGTCACCGATCTCTCCGGCGTGGTCGACGTCGTCATCAAGGGCCTGCGCACGCAGCTGGCCAACGGTCTCGGCGGTGCGCTCCAGCCCATCGATCCCGTCGTCGTCGAGCTGCAGAAGCAGGTGCTCAACACGCTGCTGACCTCGATCGAGGGTCAGCTCGCGCCGTTGGAGGACAACCTCCTCGACATCACCCTGAACGCTCAGGAGACCTCTCCCGGCGCGATCACCGTGACCGCACTCGACGCGAAGATCCTGCCTGCGGCCGAGTCGTTCGTCGGGGGCCCGCTGACTCACCTCACCATCGGCACCAGCAGCTGCGGCCCGAACAGCCCGGTCACCAAGACGGTGGCCAACAAGCCGCCCAAGGCAGCCAACCCGCCGGCCTCGGTCCCGACCGTGGTGACCGCCGGCATGGAGAGCTATGACGACGGCAGCGCCGGGCGTATCGCTCTCGTCACGCTGCTGCTCCTCGCGGCCGCGGGCGCCGGCGCGGCGACGTACGTCCGCATGCTGCGCCGTGGCTGAATCCCCTCAGACCCACTCGCCGTCGCGGATCACCGCGGCGGCGGGTGGCCTGTGGACGGCACTGGTCGTCCTCGCAGTCGCGCTCGTCGCGGCAGGGCTGCTCTGGCCGAGCGGGAGCGCCGCGGTGGAGGTGCCTCCCGGCGCCCCGCAGCGCCTGGAGCTGCCCGGGCTGAAGACGAAGGCCAGGGTCGTCCCGATCCGGCTCGACGGCGAGGTGCTCGACCCGCCGCGCAACCCGCGTGAGATCGGCTGGTGGGTCGGCAGCGCCAAGCCGGGCTCGGCGCAGGGTCAGACCGTGGTCACCGGCCACACCGTGCACACCGGCGGCGGCAGCCTCAACAAGCTCGATCACATCGAGAAGGGGCAGGAGGTCGACATCGTCACCAAGGACGGGACCTTCCAGCACCAGGTCGACTCCGTCGAGGTGCTCAGCCGCAAGGAGCTCGCCCAGCAGGCTCAGCGCATCTTCGGGCAGGACCACGGCGACGGCAGGCTGGTGGTCATCACCTGCACCGACTGGAACGGGTCGAGCTACGACAGCAACATCGTCGTGTTCGCGCATCGTTTCAACGCGCTGCCCAAGGTCCCGAAGAGCTAGAGATAGAGTCCCGTCGACTCGTCGGCGATCCGCTCCGCTGCGACAGCGTGCACGTCGCGCTCGCGCATCAGCACGTAGACCTCACCAGCGACCTCGACCTCGGGCTTGTCGTCGGCGTCGAAGAGCACCCGGTCACCGATCTCGACCGCACGCGCGTGCGGGCCGACGGCAACCACACGCGACCAGGTGAGTCGCCGGGCCGCCCCCATGGCGGCCGTCGCCGGGATCACGATGCCGCCGGACGAGCGGCGCTCACCGGCGTCGGCCCCGACCTCGACCAGCACCCGGTCATGGAGCATCTTGATGGGGGTCTTGTCGGTCACGTCCTGCTGCCTTGCCGGTGGGGGATGGTCAGTTGACCTTGGTGATCTTACGCAGCGTCGCCATGAGCACGAGCGTGCCCACCACCCCGCCGACGGTCTTGGCGATGTTGCCCATCTTCGGCTCACCGGAGACGGGGTCGACGTAGACCGCCTTGAAGGCCGCCATCTGGCGCTGGGCGATCGTCTTCGGGCTGCCCCGGTAGATCAGCTCATCGATGGTGCCTGCGAGTCGTTCGCGGATCTCTTCGATCTCGGACTCGAGCGAGGAAGTCTGGTCCTTGGACATGCGCAGACCTTAGCAACCGGCGTACGTCCACTGCGTGCTCCACCGCTGCGGTTCGCTCGATCTCTTGGGTAGGTTGTCGACATGACGCGTCTCGAGCCGGGCGATGTGGCCCCTGACTTCACCCTTCCCGACGACACCGGAGCGGAGGTCTCGCTCAGCAGCTTCCGAGGCCGCAAGGTGATCGTCTACTTCTACCCCGCCGCGATGACCCCGGGCTGCACCAAGCAGGCCTGCGACTTCACCGACTCGATCGACTCACTGAAGGCCGCCGGCTACGAGGTCGTCGGCGTCTCGAAGGACAAGCCCGCCAAGCTCGCGAAGTTCCGCGAGCGTGACGGGCTCACCATCACCTTGGCCTCCGACGAGGACCTCTCGGTGCACCAGGCCTATGGCGCATACGGCGAGAAGAAGCTCTACGGCAAGGTCGTCGAGGGCGTGATCCGCTCGACGTTCGTGGTCGACGAGGAAGGCAAGATCGAGGTCGCGCAGTACAACGTCAAGGCGACCGGTCACGTCGCCAAGCTCCGCCGCGACCTCAACCTGGCGGTGTAGTCCTACTGCTGGTCGTCGGGCTTCTGGAAGTCCGGCGGAGGAGGTACGTCCCCCGGGATCTCCTTCGGAGGCTCGACGACCACGGGGCCGGCGCCCCACTTGGCGCCCGTCTCCTTGAGCCACTCGCCCGCGTGGGCAGCGGCCTCGGTAGCGGCAGCGCCGACCTGGAGCAGGCCGGAGATCGCCTGGTTGCGCGGAGTGTCGGCGTCGGGCGCGGACGCCATCTGGGCCCGCTTGGCCTCGATCTGCGCCTTGAACTCGCCGGCCTTCTCGATGGTCTTCTCGCCGCCGGTGACAAGGTGAGGTGCTGACTTCACCTTGGCGTCCTCGACAGCAGGCTTGGCGCCTTCGACGCCCTTCTGGACGCCATCGCGCCAGGTGGACGCGTTGTCCTTGAACGACATGGGTTCATCCCTTCATGGATGGGGTGTTGTTCTTCCATCCTTGAGGGTCGGGTGCCCAAAGTCCATCAGGATCGACCCTGGGACGTCCCGGGTGAGACCCGGATTCTGCGTGCCGAAGGCGGGACTTGAACCCGCACGTCCTAAGACACAGGAACCTAAATCCTGCGCGTCTGCCAATTCCGCCACTTCGGCCGAGCGGCGATCAGTCTAGAGACTGATCGCCGCTCGTGGTTAGCCGCCGGTCAGGCGACGTTGTACTTGTCGCCTTCGGCCTTCTCCGGGAGGGCCCAGAAGATGATCAGCACGATGATGCCGACGCAGGTCAGGTAGAGCAGCTGCCACCAGCCGGAGCGGCCGGTGTCGTGCAGGCGACGAGCGCCGACGGAGAGCTGCGGGACCAGGATGGCGAGCGCGAAGATGCCGCCGATGATGGATCCGGCCGTCGAGTCGGCACCGAGGATCAGGTTGATCGCCATGTTGACGACCACGGCGAACAGCCAAGGCCACCAGAACTCGGACCGGCTGGCGCGGCCCTCGAAGGTGGCGTACTTCTTGAAGAAGCGCACGATGGCGTCGCGGGGCGACGCGCCGCGGAGCGGCTGGCTCAGCGGAAGTTCACCCACGGGACCAGCGCCGTACGGCTGCTGCGGGGGCGGGGGCGGCGAGTAATCAGCCACGTCGGAATTCTCCTCATAGAGATGGGGTTGGATGTGCGAAACCTAGTCGGCACCGGCATCCACGTAAAGGACCGGGGCCCCTAGGGTTGAGCCATGACCACGCTCGTCCTCGCTTCCCAGTCCCCCGCCCGGCTGCAGACGCTGCGCAGCGCAGGCGTGGAGCCGGTCGTGATCGTCTCCGGTGTCGACGAGAGCAAGCTCGACGGGCTGCCTCCGACCGAGCTCGCGCTGGGGTTGGCCGAGCTCAAACGGGACGCGGTCGCCGGGCGTCCGGAGGTCCCTGACGGGGCGCTCGTGCTGGGGTGCGACAGCGTGCTCGAGCTGGACGGGAAACCCCTGGGCAAGCCGCACGACGCCGAGGAGGCGACTCAGCGGTGGCGGGAGATGCGGGGACGCAGCGGCGTACTCGTCTCAGGGCATGCGCTGACAGACACGGCGACGGGTCGGCAGGTGTCGCAGACCGCCGCCACGACTGTGCATTTCGCCGAGGTGAGCGATGAGGAGATCGCTGCGTACGTGGCCACCGGCGAGCCGCTGTACGTCGCCGGTGCGTTCACGATCGACGGGCTCGGCGGAGCGTTCGTGACCGGGATCGAGGGAGACCACCACAACGTGGTCGGGCTGAGCCTGCCGCTGCTGCGTGACCTGCTCAGACGGCTTGGTCACGCGTGGCCGGATCTGTGGAACCGGTGAGCTGCTCACCGCTGTCCGGGACCACCAGGATCGTCCCGCCGTCGGAGGCGGCGCGGAGCGCGGCTGCCTCCTCCTCGACGCTGCCGTAGACCTCCGTGTAGCGGATCGGCCGGCCGAAGACGAACTTCCGGAACAGGAAGAACCGGGCGATCTGCCCCAGGAGCACCCCGACGACGTTGGCCGAGAGATTGTCGGCGATCGCGCTGTCCCAGTCGAGCATGCTGCGGGTGACGTAGAGACAACCGATCGGCAGCAGCATCGTGACCGCGTTGATGATGACGTAGGCGGTGAAACCGCCGTCAGCATGGTCGGAGACCCGGTGGCGGAAGGTCCAGCGCCGGCTCAGCTCGTAGCTGATCAGCATGCCGACGGTGTTGGCGATGACGTAGGCCGGGATCGGCTGCCCGTTCATCGGACCCGCACCCATGAAGAAGCCGTGCACGAGCCCGTTGAACAGCACGAAGGCGACTGCGGTCGCGATTCCGCCGACCATCATGAAGCGGACCACCTCCCCGAGGAGGCGTGTGCGACGCAGCCGTCCCAGCAGCTGTCCCCCGAACACCATGGAGCCACAGTAAACGGTCAATGGTGAGATGGCCCTTGATTACTTCGCGAGGTTTGTTCAGTCCCCCGGAAGATTCACGCTCATTCGACCGGCAGACCGAGACCTCTGGCGATCAGCATGCGCTGCACCTCCGAGGTGCCTTCACCGATCTCCAGGATCTTCGCGTCACGGTAGAACCGGGCCACCGGGTACTCCTCCATGAACCCGTAGCCGCCGAAGATCTGGGTGGCGATCCGGGTCGCGGTGACGGCCGACTCGGTGGCGTAGAGCTTGGCGGCGGCAGCCGCCTGCTTGAACTCCTTCATCGTCACAGCACCCGAGTCGAGGCCGGACTTCATCGCCGCGGCCTCGTACGTCAGCAGGCGCGAGGCGCGCAGCATGACCTCGAGGTCGGCGATCTGGAAGGCGACGCCCTGCTTGCGCCCGATCGGTCCACCGAAGGTCTGGCGCTCCCCCGCGTACTCGAGCGCCATGTCGAGGCAGGCCTGGATGCAGCCGACCGCGAGCGCGGCGATCGCGACCCGGCCGTCGTCGAGGGTGGCCAGGAACTGGGCATAGCCGCGGCCGCGCTCACCGAGAAGGTGGTCGGCCGGCACCCGGGCGCCGTCGAAGGAGAGCGGGTGGGTGTCGGAGGCGTGCCAGCCGAGCTTGTCGTAGCCCTTCTCGGCGGTGAACCCGGGCGTGCCCGAGGGGATCATGATCGTGCTGATCTCGGGCTTGCCGTTCTCGCGGGTGCCGGTGCGCGCGGTGACGGTGACGACCGAGGTGATCGAGGAGCCGGAGTTGGTGATGAACTGCTTGGCGCCGTCGACGACCCACTCGTCGCCGTCGAGAACGGCCTTGGTGGCGGTCGCGCCGGCGTCGGAGCCGGCACCCGGCTCGGTGAGACCGAACCCGGCCAGCTTCTTGCCCGCGACGAGGTCGGGGAGCCACCGCTCCTTCTGCTCGTCGGTGCCGTAGGTGAGGATCGGGTTGATGCCCAGGCCGACCGCGGCCTCGAGCGTGATCCCGATCGACTGGTCGACGCGGCCGAGCTCCTCGATCGCGACGCAGAGCGCGACGAGGTCGCCGTCACCCCCGCCGTACGCCTCGGGGGCGGTCAGGCCGAACAGGCCCAGCTCACCCATCTTGTGCACCACGTCGACGGGGAAGTGGTGGTCGCGGTCCCACTGCGAGGCGTGGGGCGCGATCTCCTTCTGGGCGAAGTCACGGACGACGGCACGCAGCTCTTCGTGCTCGGGCTGGAGAAAGGCGGTCATGCCGCCCAAGGTTAGCGCTTATTAACCTCAGGCGCGAGACCTGTAACACGCTGTTCGTAGCACTATCCGGTCGTTTGTGACGACCGGATAGTGCATGTAACAGCGTGTTACAGCTGGCGCAGCCTCAGCGGAACGTACCCGTCGAGACCGTCCCGGCGATCCTCCGCTGGAAGATCAGGTAGACGACCAGCACCGGCAGCACGGTCATCACCACGCCGGCGAAGAGCGCGCCGAAGTCGACGTTGTAGCCCGCCTGCGAGGAGAACGACGCCATGCCCTGGGTGAGCACGTAGTTGTTCCGGTCGGTGTTGAGCGCCACCGGGAGCAGGAACTGGTTCCACAGACCGAGGAAGTTGAAGATCGCCACGCCGGCCATCCCGGGCGCCGCCATCGGCAGCATGATCTGGAAGAACGTGCGCCACTCTCCCGCACCGTCCATCATCGCGGCCTCGTAGACGTCGTCGGGCAGCGTCTTGAAGAAGGCGTAGAGGAAGAAGACGGTGAACGGCAGCGCGTAGGCGACGTACGTCAGGATCAGGCCGGGCAGCGTGTTGAGCAGCCCGAAGCCCTGGAGCACGAAGAACAGCGGCACGATGACCAGGAAGACCGGGAAGGTCAGCCCGCCGAGCATCGAGTAGTAGATGAAGTTGCGGCCGAAGAACTCGAACCGCGCCAGCACGTAGGCGCACATCGCCCCCAGCAGCATCACCAGCACCAGCGCGGCGCCGACGACGATGACGGTGTTGAAGAAGTACGTCCCGATGCCGGCCTTCGTCCAGGCGCTCGTGTAGTTCTCGAAGCTCCACTCCGCGGGCAGCGAGAACGGCGAGGACAGGATCTCCTTCGACGTCTTGAACGAGGAGAGCAGCACCCAGCAGAACGGCACGATCACGATGACCGACCACAGGATCAGCAACGTGTGCGAGGTGCCCGCGACCAGGGCGTCACCCGGCGTACGTCGACCGCCGTCGGTGCGCGCCGGAGCGACCTGTTCGTCGAGAGTCACAGCACTCATCGGGCCACCTCTGCCTTCTTGTCCCGTCCACCGGCGAAGTAGAAGATCGCGAAGATCAGCGCCGCGAAGAGCAGCGTGACCAGGGCGAGCACGACCCCCATCGAGGTGGCGTAGCCGAACTGGCCCTTCTTGAAGGCGGTGTTCATCAGGTGCTGGCTCATCGTCAGCGTCGAGTTCGCGGGTCCGCCGCCCGGGTTGAGCGCTGCCATGAAGACGTACGCATCGAGGGTGAGGATCCCGAGGTAGATGTAGGCGGTCTGGACGTTGTCACGGATCGACGGGAGCGTGATGGAGATCGCCGTGCGGAACCGGCCGGCGCCGTCGATGCGGGCGGCCTCGTAGATCTCCGCAGGGATGCCCTTGATCGCGGCCACGAAGAGCACGGTGTAGAAGCCGATGCTCGCCCAGATCATCACGAACATCGAGGCCGGCATGGCCGCACGCACCTCCCCGAGCCAGGCGTAGTTCTCGAAACCGTCGAGGCCGATGCCGGTGAGGACACCGTTGAACAGGCCCGCGGCGGGGTCGTAGACCTGCGCCCAGAGCAGGCCGATGACGATGGCCGGGACGGCGTAGGGGAAGAACGAGACGACCCGGTAGAAGCCGGAGCCGTTGAGGCCGCGTACCTGACCCGTGCTGGGTCCGGCCGTGGTCACGACGACCGCGATCGCCAGCGCCGCGACCAGCGTCACCAGCGGCACCACGAGCGTGAGCAGCAGGTTGTTGCGCAGCGCCTTGAGGAAGGTCTCGTCCTGGAGCAGCTTGGTGTAGTTGTCCAGCCCGATGACGTTCATGACCGGGGAGAACCCCGTCCAGTCGGTCAGCGAGTAGAAGAGGGCCTGGGCGATCGGGATGACGACGAAGATGACGAAGACCGCGACAGGGAGGCCGAGGAAGACGGCCATGAACACGGCCCTGTCGAGGGTGAGCTTGGAGCGGCGACGGCGCGGTGGGGCTCCCCAGGGGTTCTCCTCGGGGAGCCCGCCCGCCGTCGTCGCATCAGTGACTGATGCAGACATGGTGGTTCGCGATCTGTGAGAGGGATCAGGTGATCTTGAGCTTCTCGATCGAGGAGTCGTCGGCGACCTTGTCGAAGATGCCCTGGACGGCCTTCGTCAGACCCTTGACGTCCAGGTCACCGGAGAGGAACGAGTTCCAGACCACGAGCTCGTCGGCGTTGGTGCCGTAGTAGTCGTAGAACTGGTAGTTGAACGTGTTCTCGCCGGCGGCGTCGAGCATCGCGCTCTGCGACTTCAGCGCCGCGGAGCCGAAGCCGTCGGCCGGGACGGTGCCCTTGACGATGGTCGGCGCCAGCTTCGTCTTGGAGAAGTTGGTGGCGGCCTCCTTGGACAGCATGGCGCGGAGGATCTCCTTGCCGCCGGCCGGGTTCTTCGCCTTGCTGGGAACGATGAACGACTCGCCGGCCGCCGCGCGGATCGTCTCGTACGGCAGCGCCGGGCTGTCGCTGAGCACGAACTCCGGGATGCCGGTCATCTCGAAGCCCTCCTTGGTGGCGTCCTTCATCTCGTTCTCGATCCAGCCACCGCTCGGGTAGAGGAGCGCCTGCTGGTCGTTGGACCACTTGGCCTGCGCAGCGGTGAACTGGGTGCCGGCGCCGCCGGGGACGAACATGTCCTGCTTCACCATCTCGCCGAGCTTCTCCAGGATTCCCTGGATGACCGGGTGCGACCAGGCGCCCTTCTCGAGGTTCTCCAGCGCGAGGCGCACCTCGTCGCCGCCCTCCTTCGCCGCCGAGTCGATCACCAGGGTGCGGTAGTAGGTCGCCGCCTCCTTGCCCCAGACCCAGAGGTACTTCTTCTTGGCCTTGGCCTGGGCGCCGAGCTCGAGCGCCTCGTCCCAGGTCTTCGGCGCGGTCCAGCCGTTCTCCGCGAAGAGCGAGGCGGAGTACCACACGCCGTAGAGGGTCATGACGTAGTTGATCGCCACGAACCGGTCGCTGTAGGTGCCCGGTGCCTTGACGTTGGGGTAGAGGGTGTCGGCGATCTTGACGCCCTCGTAGCTGTCGGCCTCGAAGACGTCGTCGAGCTCCTCCAGCTGGTCGGCGATCGTGTTGAAGCCGATCAGGTCGGCGCCGGAGTTGTCGATCAGGTCCGGCGGCGTGCCGCCGACGAACCGCGGCTGGAGCTCGGTGGCGATCTTGGTGGTCGCGCTCACCTTGAGGTCGGCGTCGGCGAACTCCTTGCCGACCACGCCGGCGGCGAACTCGACGTAGTCGTAGCCGTAGCCACCGTCGAAGATCACCACGTCGACGGTGCCGTCCTTGGCCATGCCGAACGGGTTGGAGTCGGACTTGGTGCCACCGCCGGAGCTGTCGGAGTCGCTACCGGGCGCGCCACAGGCGGCGAGCGCTCCGGAGAACGACAGGAGCGCCGCGCCGGCGAGGCTGCCGCGCAGGAGGGTCCGGCGATCGAGCCGGCCGTGAAGCTGCTGGGACATCGTGCTGCCTTCTTTCGGGTGGGATTCCTCGTTACTTCTTCTTACGGTTTTCAGGCCATGCTTCCGATGCGCTCGCCGTAGCGAGCCTTCAACGCATCGTTGTGCTCATCGCCACCCGGGATATTGGCGGAGAGATACAGGGGCGGGGTCTCGCCTGCGGCCTGAAGCGTGGCGGCGGCGCCGATCGTCAGGAGCTGAGCGATGTAGGCCGCGGTGATGGAGGAGACGGCTCCACCCATCACACCCGCGTCGCCCTCAGGGCCCACGGCACCGACGGGCACCGTCGCGTCGCCGAACGGAGCCAGGTTGTCGATCACCACGTCGGCGATGTCGGCCAGGCGCTTTCCGCTCGGGTGCTTGGGGGTGACCGCGTTGGTGTGCTCGAGGCTGGTCACCGCGATCACCTTGTGGCCTTCCTCCTTCGCACGCAGCGCGATGCCGACGATCGAGCCGTTGACACCTGAGTTGGACGCGATCAGGAAGACGTCCTCGGGGTGGAACTCGTGGAGCTCCCAGAGCTCGTTCGCGATGTTCGTGTCGCGCTCGAGGAGGCCGCCCGCGAGATCGCTGGCCGGACGCTCCCCGATGAGGACGGTGTCACGCAGCGCGATGGCGTGGGTGGGGATCAGGCCACCGGCACGACCGGCGACCTCCATCGCGAACGCCTGCGAGTGACCGGTGCCGAATGCCTGCAGGACACCGCCGTTGCGGATGCTGTGGACCATCAGCTCGATCGCCTCGTCGAGGCCACCGGACTGCGCAATGGCCTGCAGCTCGGACAGGCGTGTGCGAACCTGCTCGTCGAAGGCTCCGAACACGTCACTGATCAATTAGTCCACCCACTTTGCAAACTCGGGCCGCGACCGTATGACGAGCCCTGCGCACGAAAACTATTTGGAGAGAGTACGCCTGGCAATGGTTTTCTGTTACGAAACGGTGTCAATGACTCACAACTATCTGGGACTCGACGCGGGAGGCACCAGCACTCGCGCCGTCGTCGTCTCCTCCGACGGACGATGCGGAGGCATCGGGAAGGCCGGCAGCGGCAACCCGACCTCCGCCGGAATCGACGCTGCCACCACGGCAATCAGGGCTGCGGTCACCCAGGCCCTCGCCTCCGCAGGGACCGGGGCTGTCGCCGGCGCTGCGCTGGCGGTGGCCGGTGCGGGCGGGGCCGGCCACCGGGCGACGATCGTGGCCACCCTCTCCGACCTGGTCGCGAGCGAGCCGGTCTTCGACTTCGACGTGCTGGCTGCGTACTTCTCGGGGACGGCGTCCCCGAACGGATATGTGCTGCTCTCCGGCACAGGCGCCTCGGCCGTACGCGTCGAGGACGGCCAACTCGCGGCCATCTCGGACGGTCTGGGCTGGCTGCTCGGGGACGTCGGCTCGGGCTTCTGGCTGGGCCGGGAGGCGGTCCGCGCCGGGCTCGCCCCGCTCGACGGGCGCGGCGCCACGACCCCGCTGACCGGTCTGCTGCTGGACCGGCTCGGGATCTCGCCGGTCGACCACCGCGAAGGCGGACGGACCGGGACCCTCGTCGCAGCCACAGCGGCTCTCTACGCGATGCCGCCGCTGCGGCTGGCCGACTTCGCCTCGCTCGTGTTCACCGCGGCAGCCGGTGGCGACGGGGTCGCCGCGGAGATCCTCGACCGGGCGGCGGCCGGGCTGGCGGAGACGCTGGCGGCGGTGCGTACGCCTGATGTCGAGGGGCCGCTGGTCGCTGCCGGAAGCGTCCTGGCCCGACAGCCCGACTTCGCCGCCCGGGTCGCCCCTGGGGCCGTCGTCGCCCACGACGGGCTGGCGGGCGCGGCGGTGCTGGCGCTGCGGCATGCGGGCGTCCACGTCGACGACGCGGTCTACGCACGGGTAACCTCGTCGCTCGCCCAGCTCACCGGAGTGTGACAATCGTTACTACGGATGCCTGGAGCCAGGCCGGAAGGGCTCCCCTAGCATGTCCTTGCATCCACGACGGAGGAGTTCTCGTTGAGCAAGCCACTGACCAAGGTCCTGATCGCCAACCGCGGTGAGATCGCCGTCCGAGTGATCCGCGCGTGCAAGGACGCCGGAATCGGCTCCGTAGCGATCTACGCGGACCCCGACCGTGACGCGCTCTTCGTGCGCCTGGCCGATGAGTCCTACTCACTCGGCGGAGCCACGCCGGCGGAGTCCTACCTGTCCATCGAGAAGATCATCGATGTGGCACGTCAGTCCGGCGCGGACTCGGTCCACCCGGGCTACGGCTTCCTCGCCGAGAACGCCGACTTCGCCCAGGCCGTGATCGACGCCGGCCTGACCTGGATCGGTCCCTCGCCCGAGGCGATCGACGCCCTCGGCGACAAGGCGAAGGCCAAGCAGATCGCACTGAAGGCCGGCGCCCCGCTGGCTCCCGGCCTCAAGGACCCGGTCAAGGACGCCTCCGAGATCGTCACCTTCGCGCAGGAGCACGGCCTCCCGGTCGCGATCAAGGCGGTCTTCGGTGGTGGCGGTCGCGGCCTGAAGGTCGCGCGGACGCTGGAGGAGATCCCCGAGCTCTACGAGTCGGCCGTTCGTGAGGCCATCGGCGCCTTCGGTCGCGGCGAGTGCCTCGTCGAGAAGTTCCTCGACAAGCCGCGCCACGTCGAGACCCAGTGTCTGGCCGACAAGCACGGCAACGTGGTCGTCGTCTCCACCCGCGACTGCTCGCTGCAGCGTCGCCACCAGAAGCTGGTCGAGGAGGCCCCCGCGCCGTTCCTGACCGACGAGCAGAACAAGCGTCTCTACGAGTCCTCCAAGGCGATCCTGCGCGAGGCCGGCTACGTCGGCGCGGGCACCTGTGAGTTCCTCGTCGCCGCCGACGGCACCATCTCCTTCCTCGAGGTCAACACCCGCCTCCAGGTCGAGCACTGCGTCTCCGAGGAGGTCACCGGCATCGACCTCGTCCGCGAGATGTTCCGCATCGCCGCAGGTGAGGAGCTGGGTTACGACGACCCCGAGGTCCGCGGCCACTCCATCGAGTTCCGCATCAACGCCGAGGACGGCGGCAACAACTTCATGCCGGCCCCCGGCACCCTGACCGAGTGGGCGCCGCCCGCCGGCCCCGGCGTGCGCCTCGACGGCGGCTACGAGAAGGGCGAGACCATCCCGGGCTCGTTCGACTCGCTGATCGCCAAGCTGATCGTCTCCGGCCGCGACCGCACCCAGGCGCTCGAGCGCTCGCGGCGCGCGCTCGACGAGTTCAAGGTCGACGGCATGCCCACCGTCATCCCGTTCCACCAGGCCGTCGTCACCGACCCCGCCTACACCGCCGAGAACGGCTCCTTCGACGTCTACACGACCTGGATCGAGACCGACTTCGACAACCAGATCACGCCGTACGCCGGTGCTGTCGGCGAGGCCGAAGAGGCCGGCGAGCGCCAGACCGTCGTGGTCGAGGTCGGTGGCAAGCGCCTCTCGGTCTCCCTGCCCGCCGGGCTCGGCGGCCTCGCCGTCGGCGGTGGCGCCGGCGCCGCGAAGAAGCCGAAGCGCTCCGCCAAGAAGGCCGGCGCAGCCGCCTCCGGCGACTCCGTCACCTCCCCGATGCAGGGCACCATCGTCAAGATCGCCGTCGAGGAGGGCCAGGAGGTCGCCGAGGGCGACGTCGTCGTGGTCATCGAGGCGATGAAGATGGAGCAGCCGCTCAAGGCTCACAAGGCCGGCACCATCACCGGCCTGAACGCCACGGTCGGCGAGACGGTCACCAACGGGGCGGTCATCGCCGAGATCAAGTAGCTGACTGAGGGCTGCTCCTTCATCAAGGTATGCAGCCGAAGGCGCACATCCCTAGCGGAGTTCCGCTAGGGATGTGCGCCTTTTCCTGCATACCTTGACGAGCATTACAACCCGAGCTCGTCGGCCAGCACGGCCAGGTGGATCTCGAAGAGGGTGGCGGGGTCACCGAAGGCATCCGGGCCGAACTGGCCGAAGACCTCGAAGCTGATGCGGCCGAAGAGGCTGGTCCAGACGAGTACGCCGCGGGTGAGCAGGGCGTCGGGGAGGTCGAGGCCGAGCTGGTCGCGGATGCCTTGCAGCCCGGTCGCCAGGTCCGGCGAGATCTCCAGCGGCTCCGCCGGCACGACCAGCCGGCCGGCGGCGAGCGCACCGGCGCAGATCCGCAGCATCGCTGTCGGGACGCGGGTGCCGGGCACGCTGGTCCGCTCGTCCGGGGCGGCGTAACCGGGCACGGGTGACCCGAAGAGCAGCGCGTACGTCGCCCGCTCGGCGAGCGCCCAGGTCCGGACCGCGCGGCCGAGCGCCAGGAACTGGGCACGGTGGTCGTCCTCCGCAGCGGTGGCGACGGCAGCGTCGACCGCATCCCCGAGCTCGTCGTAGCCCGAGACCAGGAGCAGGGTCAGCAGCTCGTCGCGGTTCTTCACGTAGCGGTAGACCGCCGAGGAGACCACGCCGAGGTCCCGGGCGACGGCGCGCAGCGAGAGCGCGGCGGCACCGTCGACCGCCAGGTGCTCGCGGCCGATCCGAACGATCTCGTCCATGGTCTGTGCCCGCGCCCGTTCGCGGGGAGTCGTTCCTGCCATGCCGTCATCGTGCCTCGAAAAAGAGAGCGCCGTCAACAAAAGAGAGCAGTGCTCTTGCTTTTGTCGGCGACACGCGTCAGACTCATTCCGAGAGCACTGCTCTCGGAACCTCGACAGAGGGTTCCCGAGCTCGCCGATGGGCTCGATCACCGAAGAAACAGGAGACCCCCATGAACAGCACGCACCTCGTCATCGGCGCCGGCCCCGTCGGCGCGACCATCGCTCAGCAGCTCGCCGACCGCGGCGACCGCGTACGCCTTCTCACCCGCTCCGGCAGCGGCCCGGCGCACGCGTCCATCGAGCGGCTTCGCGGCGACGCCACGGACGCCGAGACCATCGTCCGGGCCGCCTCCGGGGCCCAGGCCGTCTTCCACTGCATGCACGGCAGCGCCTATGCCGCCGACACCTGGCGGGCCGAGCTCCCGCAGGCCGAGAAGGTCGTGCTGGAGGCCGCCGGCCGGGCCGGCGCCGTCGTCGTCTTCCCCGAGAGCCTCTACGCCTACGGCCGGGTCAGCGGGCCGATGACCGAGCAGACGCCGCGGACCGCCGACTTCGGCAAGCCAGCGGTCCGTGTCGAGCTGCTCCGCGCCCGCGACGCCTCCCCGACGCCGACCGTGAGCGTCGCCGCCTCGGACTTCTACGGCCCGCTGGTGCGCACCGCTCATGCCGGCGAGCGCATGGTCCCGACCGTCCTCGCCGGCCGTACGATGCGGGTCATCGGCGACCCGGACGCGGCCCACTCCTGGACGTACGTCCCAGACCTGGCCGCCGCGATGATCCGAGCGGCCGACGACGAGACCCTGTGGAACTCCTTCCTGCACGCCCCCACCGCGCCGCCGCTCTCCCAGCGCCGGCTCGTGCAGGCGTACGCCGACGCGGCCGGCGTGGCCGCGCCCCGGGTCAGCGGCATCCCGACCTGGACGATGAAGGCGATCGGCACCGTGCACGCCGGCACACGGGAGCTGGCCGAGCTGGCCTACCAGTTCGACCGGCCGTTCGTGATGGACTCCTCGGCGAGCGAGGAGCGCCTGGGCCTGTCCCCCACCCCGATCGAGATCGGCACCAAGGCGACCGTCGACTGGTGGCGTACGCAGGGCTGACCCCGCAGACCCGCAACGCGGTCGGCATACTACGTTCCCCGAGAGCGAGGAGGGCGGTTGCTGGGTCGACACTGGGGACGAGAGCGGCGGCGTGCACGGGATCTGAGGCAGCCCGACGTGGAGACGCTGCGTAGCGACGCGTCGACCCACCTCACGACGCTGACCGGAGCGCTGGCTCGTGGGCACTCACGAGACACCGAGTCACCCGACGGGATCGAGTCGGTGCTGCTCGCGCGGACCGTGGCCGAGACGCTGCTGCGCTCCGACAACGTCGCCGATCTCATCGGAGCCGTCGTGGTCGCCCGCACGGGGCTACGAGACCTCGAGCAGCTCCGCACCAAACGCACGCTGAAGGCCTACCGACCGTGTTTCTTCAACCCGGTTCATCAGCCGGCCTACGACCGGGCGACCTGGAGGGTCGGCCACGCGACCGTATCGCTCCCGGCGTGCTCGACGTGCCTGACGGCCATCCGTGCCGGACGCGAACCGGAGGTGCTTCGGCTCGGTCGCCGTCGTCAGGCGTACTACGAGCGTGACGACATCTGGGCGCGGACCGGGTTCGGCGCTCTGGTCGACGATCTCGCCGCACAGGTGATGGCCGACCGGATGGGGAGCCGGTAGGTGGCGCTCTTCCTCGACTCCGCCGTCGTGGTCGTCGCGCTCGGGACTCTCGGCGCGGCATCCTTTCTGACCGCCCGGAAGCTCACCGACATGACCGAGGCCGTCCGCACGGCCAGCCCTGGTCGACCGACCTACACCCCACCCGTGTCGGTGGTCACGAACGTGCTGTCAGCGCAGGAGGACCGGTTCGAGACCCGAGCACGCGCAGCTGCTCTGACACTCGGAAAGGCGATCGCAGGCGCCCACCTCGACCCGTCCGTGCCTGCCGCCCAGAGCGCCTGGCAGGCAGCGCTGGACCACTACGAGATGGCCCAGCGGATCCTCGACCGCGACCACGGTCCCGCCGATGCGGTCGGGGTCGTCCTGCTGGCCGAACGAGGGGAGCAGGCGCTCAAGTCGGCGCGTCGCGGACGGGGTTGGACGCCGCAGCGTACGTGCTTCTTCAACCCCTTCCACCCCCTCGCCTCCTCGCTGGTCATGGTGGCAGGGGGCCGGAAGGCGGTGCCGGTCCCGACCTGTCCGGCATGCGCGAAGTCCGTCTCGCGGGGACGACAGCCCCGCGGAATCCTCGACCTGACGGTCGACAACACCCTCCGGCCCTGGTTCACCCTGGATCTCGGCGTCTGGGGCGCCACCGGGTTCGGCGCGCTCGACCCGGATCTGCTCGGGCGGCTGCATCTCGGCGAGTAGCCACTCGACCGGCCGGCTACTTGGCGCTCCAGCCACCGTCCATCGTCCACGACGCCCCGGAGACCATGGCCGCGTCGGGTCCAGTCAGCCAGGAGACCAGCGAGGCGACCTCGGCGGGCTCGACCAGGCGCTTGACCGCCGACTCCTTGAGCATGATCTTCTCGAGGACCTCGCTCTCCGGGATGCCATGGGCAGCGGCCTGGTCGGCGATCTGCTTCTCCACCAACGGCGTACGCACGTAGCCGGGGTTGACGCAGACGCTGGTCACTCCGCGCGGGCCACCCTCGAGGGCAGTCACCTTGGAGAGGCCCTCCAGGCCGTGCTTGGCCGAGACATAGGCGCTCTTGAACGGGGAGGCGACCAGGCCGTGCACGGAGGAGATGTTGACGATGCGGCCCCAGCCGTTGGCATACATGTGCGGCAGGGCAGCCCTGACCAGCAGGAACGGCGCGACGAGCATGATTCCGTGGATCCGGCGGAAGTCGTCCGGGTCGAACTCCTCGATCGGGCTGACCCGCTGGATGCCGGCGTTGTTGACCAGCACGTCGACCTCCAGACGAAGGTCGTCGAGCTCCTCGGTGGCGGTCAGGTCGACCACCCACGCCTCGCCACCGATCTCGTCGGCGAGAGCGTGGGCGGCGTCCCCGGCCAGGTCGGCGACGACGACCCGCGCGCCCCGGGAGGCGAGCTCACGGGCCACCGCCGCGCCGATCCCCGACGCTCCGCCGGTGACCAGGGCCCGCCGGCCCTGGAGCGTACGTCCGGGATCGACGGCGCCCGAGACAGCCGTAGCGTGGTTCACGCCGGGCTCACCTCGCGTGCGGCCTCACGGTCGGCGTCGGCACGGTCCAGCGCACGCAGCGACGTGCCTTTGGTCTCCTTGAGGGTGAGCACGACGAGCGCGGTGATGATGCCGGCCACCGCGAGGTAGATCGCGGTGTTGGTCCAGGTGCCGGTGTCCTTGAGCCAGGCGATGGCCAGCAGCGGCGCGAGCGAGCCGGCGAAGATCGAGGTCACCTGGTAGGAGATCGAGATGCCGGAGTAGCGCATCCGGGTCGGGAACATCTCGGCCATGATCGCGGGCTGGGTGGAGTACATCAGGGCGTGGATCGCCAGACCGGCGATCAGCGCTGCCACGATCGCGACGTTGTTCTTGGTGTCGAGCATCGGGAAGGCCCAGAAGCCCCAGGTCGCGCCGAGCACGGCACCGACGAGGTAGACCGGCTTGCGGCCGACGCCATCGGCGAGCCTGCCGACGGCGAGGATGAAGAAGAAGTGGCAAGCGTGCGCGATCGCGATCAGGCCGAGCAGGGCACCCTGGTCCATCTTCTGGTCCTCGACGAGGTAGACGATCGAGAACGAGACCACCAGGTAGTACATGATGTTCTCCGCGAACCGCAGGCCCATCCCCTTGAGGACGCCGAGCGGGTAGCGGCGCAGCACCTCGAAGACGCCGTAACCGGCCTCGGCGGCCTGACCCTGCTCCGCCTTCGCCTCCTCGAAGATCGGCGAGTCGGTCACCGAGCGGCGGATGAAGTAGCCGACGAGGACGACGACGGCCGAGAGCCAGAACGCGACCCGCCAGCCCCAGGACAGGAACGCGGCGTCGGAGAGCGTGAGGGTCATCAGGGTGAGCACCAGCGTGGCCAGCAGGTTGCCCACCGGCACCGCGGCCTGCGGCCAGGCGGCCCAGGTCGCCCGGCGCTCGTCGGGAGCGTGCTCGGCGACCAGCAGCACGGCGCCGCCCCACTCACCACCCAGCGCGAGCCCCTGCACGAACCGGAGCAGGACGAGAGCGATCGGGGCGGCGAGGCCGATCTGGTCGTACGTCGGCAGGCAGCCCATCAGCACGGTGGCGACGCCGATCAGCATGATGGTCAGCTGCAGCGTGTACTTGCGGCCGAGGCGGTCGCCGATGTGGCCGAAGACGACGCCACCCAGTGGCCGGGCGACGAACCCGATCGCGTAGGTGACGAAGGCGGCGATGATCGCGTCGTAGGCGTTGCCGGTGGCCGGCATGATCACCTTGGCGAAGACGAGCGCCGAGGCGGTGGCGTAGAGGAAGAAGTCGTACCACTCCACGACCGTCCCGGCCATGGAGGCCGCCACGGTCCTGCGGAGCAGGCTCTGGTCATCGGGGGCGGCGGTGGCGCCCGGCTGTGTCGTAGACATGGCTGGGAGTGTGACAGCGATCATAATGTGCTTGCAACGCGCATGTTGGCACACGGCGTGAACGGAAATGCACATCACCCGTTAACATCATCTGTGCCCTCTTCACCGTTGCCGATGCCGTCCGCCGACCAGCTGCTGGTCCTGCTCGAGGTGGCCCGCAGCGGCCGGTTCACCGCCGCCGCCCGCACGCTGGGCCTGACTCACACGACGGTCAGTCGCAACATCTCCGCCCTCGAGCGCGCCCTCGGTGGCCGCGTACTGGTGCGCGGCTCCGACGGATGGGCGCTGACCGCGCTGGGCGAGCGCGCAGCACGGGCCGCCGAGGGTGTCGCCGAGTCGCTGGCCCGCCTGGCCGCCGACGAGCCTGTCGACCCGGTCGCCGGAGTGGTCAGGATGTCGACGACCGACGGATTCGCCGCCTACATCGCCTCACCCGCGGTCGCCGCGCTCCGACAGAACCATCCCGAGCTCGCGGTCGAGATCGTCACCGTGACCCGGCAAGCGGCCCAGCACCGCTCCGGCGTCGACATCGAGGTGGTGGTCGGCGAGCCGGCGGTCATGCGTGGTCGTGCGCTCCACCTGGGCGAATACGAGCTCGGTCTCTACGCCTCCCCCGGCTATCTGGAGCGCCACGGTGCGCCCGCCACGATCGAGGAGGCCGTACGCCACCGGTTGGTCTACTTCGTCGACTCGATGCTCCAGGTCGACGACCTCGACATCCCCCGGCGGCTGCTGCCAGGCATCCGGGACGCGGTCACCTCGACGAACGTGTTCGTGCACGTCGAGGCGACCCGGGCGGGAGCCGGGCTCGGTCTGCTGCCCTGCTTCATGGCCGACCGTCACCCGGATCTCGTCCGGATGCTCCACGACGAGATCCACCAGCGGCTGCCCTACTGGGCGGTCGTGCACCCCGAGTCCTGGCGCCGGCCCGCCGTGGCCGCCGTCGTCGACGGCCTCCGGGACCAGATGGCCCGTCAGCGAGACGCCCTGATCGGCCGGTGACGCCTGCGGATTCGTTGGTACCGGGCAGGCGCCGACTCCCCCATTCTTGACCCGTGCTGCGTGACGCCCCCGACCATCAGCGAGAATGCGCAGGTGGTGCCGCATTCGACCAGAGCAGCCGCCGTGCGTCTGGTGGCCTTCTTCGTGGCCGGGATGCGCTTGGCGACCCTGGCCCAGATGGCGCCGTCGATGCTGGCCGCGATGCCGGCCCTGCCCCAGACCGAGCATCCCTGGCTGACCGGGGCGACCTGGGTGCTGGCGACCGTCATGCTCGTCATGATGGCGGTGGTCACGCTCGTGACGCAGCGACCACCGGGGGCGACCCTCGCGGTGCTCGACGTCGCGGTGGCGGTGGCCCTGCTGCTCCTGGGCCTGTGGACGGTGCCGGTGGAGCTGCGTACCGGCAGCTGGGTGGGGTTCCAGCTGGGCTATGCGCTGTGCGTGTCGTGCTCACTGTCGATGATTCGCTCGCGGTGGCTGTGGGCGTGCCTGCTCGGCTCGTTGGCGGTCGCCGAGGCCGTCTACATCGCACCGACGGTGGACGACCTGGCCGACCTCACCGACGCCCTGGGCACGTGCCTGACCCTGCTGATCCTCGGACCGCTGGCCTGGTTCGGCTGCCGGACGATCGTGCGGATCGGCACCGAGGCCGATGAGGCGCGACGCTTCGCCGCGGCAGCTGCCAAGGCCGAGGAGGAACGCCGGGCACGGCTGGCCATCCACAACGGGACCGCGATGATGCGGCTCCTGGTGGAGACGGACGTCGTCGACGGCAACGGCGCGCTGCGCTCGCAGGCCGAGGTCGAGCTCAACCGGATGCGCGCCTACCTCAGCGGCCAGACCCCACCGCCGCTGGACGAGGCGACCAGCCTCGCCGCGGTGGCCACGGCTCTCGGCGCGGAGTTCGACGACCTTCCGATCACGGTGGTCGCCGACCTCGCCCAGGACGTCACGCTGCCTCGGGACCTCGCCGACGACCTGGCGGCGGCACTGCGCAGCCTGCTCCTCAACGTACGTCAGCACGCACAGGCGACCCGGGTGGTCCTGCACGCCGCCGAGGACGAGGACGGCTCGGGCTGGGAGGTCACCCTGCACGACGACGGCATCGGCTTCGACACCACCACGACGGCGTACGGCGTGGGTCTGCGGGAGGTCGTCGTCGAGCAGCTCGCACGCTCGGGTGTCGAGGTCAGGATCAACAGCATCCGCGACCTCGGCACGACGGTCACGCTCGCGCAGACGACAGCCGTGGAGGCGCCGTGATGTCCGAGGTGACCCCCGAGCCGCGCTTCAGCCACGTGGACGACGCGACCGCGATGCGGGCCTCGCTGAGCCTGCTCCTGCCCGATCTGACCTTCGTGTCCAGCCACGAGTCCGTGGAGGACCTGCTGACCGCGCGGCCGGAAGCCGACGTGGTGATCCTCGACCTCCACCTCGCCAACACCGGTCAGCCCGACGCCTCCCAGGGCACCAACGCCATCCGACGTGTCGTCGAGGCCGGCTACCGGGTCTGTGTCTACTCCCAGGAGGAGCGCCGGTTCGTGCTCGCCGCCTGCCTCGCCGCCGGAGCGACCGGTGTCGTCTCGAAGGCGGCCTCGCTGGCCGAGGCCGAGGCGGCGTTCCGAGCGGTCGCCGACGGGGAACCGGTGATCCCCCCGGGCATCACCGGTCTCATCGAGGTGCTCGTACGCCGCCGCAGCATCACCGTCCTCACCCCGCGGCAGCGCGAGGTCCTCGCCCATCGTGCCCGCGGCCTGACGTACGCGGAGATGAGCCGGACGATGTACCTGTCCGAGTCGACGTTGCGCGGCTACTGGATGGAGCTGGCGCAGCTGGTCTCCGAGTATCTACGGGAGACCTCACCCGGCGACATCGAGCACGCCCTCGGGCTCCGCCCGGGAGACCTGCTCGACCTCTGGCCCGGGTGAGCCGCTAGTTGCTGATCCCGCTCCACTTCCAGGTGCCGTCGGTGCCGACCCGGGTCGCGGCCGAGAATGTCGTGCTGTGGCCGATGCCGCTGCTCTGCCGGATGCGTACGGCCTTCCCGGTCGTCGGGTTGATCAGCACGATGTCCTTGGCCGCGACCGCGCCGTCGGCGTCGAAGCAGTTGTGCACCGACATGTAGCGCCACCCCGTCCCGATGCTGCGTACGACGTACTTCTTCGCCCCCGCCGGGTTGTCGGTGGGCACGACGATCTGCTCGAGCTTGCTGGTGCTCGGGTTGATCGAGTAGAGCAGGTCGTACTTCACCCCGTTGTGGGTCGTCCACACGCCCGCGACGGTCGTGGTGCTCGGCAGCGAGACCGGCAGGTTCGTGGTCGTGCCGAGGCGGGTGCCCGTGCTGGAGAAGGACAGCTTCTTCTGCTGTACGACGCCGGTGCTCGTCACGCTGTAGAGCTCCCGCGTCGGGCCGTTGACGACCTTCTTCGGGTTCCAGCCGGTCACCGCGGTGCCGTCGGTGCGGTAGAACGGGGCGACCTTCGTCTCGGTCAGCACCGCCTTGCCGGTGGTCCCACCGATGGTCACGGTGCGGCCGGTGCCGTCGGTGCCGGGCACGATGTAGCTGGTCTTCCACGTGGTGTCGTCCCCGGCACCACCGATCTCGATCCAGGCACGCGGGGTCCAGCTGACGGTGCTCGCGCTGCGGTAGCTCCCGGTGACCGTGCTGTTCTGGATGCCGCGCTTCTGGATGTAGCCGCCTGCCTTGCCGTTGATCGAGCCGTAGCAGTTGACGGTGCCAGCCGCAGCGGCCGGTGAGCCGGCCGCTCCGAGTGCGGTGACGGATCCGGCCAGCAGGGCCGCGCCCGCGAGGGCAACCATGGCGGAACGGCGCTGTCGAGTCATGAGCTTCATGCCGCCGAGGGTAGGGATCTCCACCCTCGCGGCGGGACCAACGAATCCGCACACTTCTCGCGCTCGGTGCGTCCATCCACTGGTCGGTAACGTCCCATACCCTGGACGAGGCCCTCCAGATGGGTACCGTGACCGCCATGTTCAAGAAGGTGTTGGTTGCCAACCGCGGCGAGATCGCGATCCGAGCTTTCCGTGCTGGTTTCGAGCTCGGTGCCAAGACAGTTGCTGTCTTTCCCTACGAGGACCGGGGCTCCGAGCACCGGCTGAAGGCCGACGAGGCCTACCAGATCGGGGAGCTCGGTCATCCGATCCGGGCCTATCTCGATCCCGACGCGATCGTCGAGGTCGCCAAGCAGTGCGGCGCGGACGCCATCTACCCCGGCTACGGGTTCCTCTCCGAGAACCCGGCGCTGGCCGAGGCGTGCGCCCGGGCGGGGATCACGTTCATCGGGCCGTCGGCGGAGGTCCTCACGCTCACCGGCAACAAGGCCACCGCCATCGCGGCGGCGAAGGCTGCCGGCGTACCGACCTTGCAGTCGGTCGAGCCCTCCACCGACGTCGACGCGCTCGTCTCGGCCGCCTCCGCGCTGCCCTACCCGCTGTTCGTGAAGGCGGTTGCCGGTGGCGGCGGGCGCGGCATGCGCCGGGTCGACGACCCCGAGAAGCTCCGCGAGGCCGTCGAGACATGTATGCGCGAGGGCGAGGCCGCCTTCGGCGACCCGACCGTCTTCATCGAGCAGGCCGTGGTCGAGCCGCGGCACATCGAGGTGCAGATCCTCGCCGACGGCACCGGTGAGGTCATCCACCTCTTCGAGCGCGACTGCTCTGTGCAGCGCCGCCACCAGAAGGTCGTCGAGATCGCGCCCGCGCCGAACCTCGACCCTGAGCTGCGCGAGCGCATCTGCGCCGACGCCGTGCGGTTCGCGAAGGAGATCGGCTACTCCTGCGCCGGCACCGTCGAGTTCCTGCTCGACCCCGCGGGCAACTACGTGTTCATCGAGATGAACCCGCGCATCCAGGTCGAGCACACCGTGACCGAGGAGGTCACCGACGTCGACCTCGTCCGCTCGCAGATGCGGATCGCGGCCGGCGAGACCCTGGCCGACCTCGGGCTGACCCAGGACTCCGTGCAGCTGCGCGGCGCGGCCATGCAGTGCCGGATCACCACCGAGGACCCCGCCAACAACTTCCGCCCCGACACGGGCATGATCACCACCTACCGCTCCCCCGGCGGCGCCGGGATCCGGGTCGACGGCGGCACCACGTACGCCGGGGCCGAGGTCTCGCCCCACTTCGACTCGATGCTCGCCAAGCTCACCTGCCGCGGGCGCACCTTCGAGGACGCCGTCACCCGGGCCCGCCGGGCCGTGGCGGAGTTCCGCATCCGCGGGGTCGCGACCAACATCCCGTTCCTGCAGGCGCTGCTCGACGACCCCGACTTCATCGCGGGCTCGATCACGACGTCGTTCATCGAGACCCACCCGCAGCTGCTGACCGCACGGGCCTCCGGCGACCGCGGCACCAAGTTGCTCACCTATCTTGCCGACGTGACGGTCAACCAGCCGCACGGTGCCGCACCGGTCTCGCTCCACCCGGTCGAGAAGCTGCCGAAGATCGACCTCTCGGTGGCTCCCCCGGCCGGGTCACGCGATCTCCTGCGCGAGCTCGGGCCCTCGGGCTTTGCCGCGGCGCTGCGCGCCCAGGAGGCGGTGGCGGTCACCGACACCACCTTCCGCGACGCCCACCAGTCGCTGCTGGCGACCCGGGTCCGCACGACCGACCTGCTCGGCGTCGCCGGCCATGTCGCCCGGCTGACGCCGCAGCTGTGGTCGCTGGAGGCGTGGGGTGGGGCAACGTACGACGTGGCCCTCCGCTTCCTCTCCGAGGACCCGTGGGAGCGGCTCGCCCAGCTGCGCGAGGCGATCCCGAACATCAACCTGCAGATGCTGCTGCGCGGCCGCAACACGGTGGGCTACACCCCCTACCCGACCGAGGTCACCGATGCGTTCGTCTCGGAGGCAGCCTCGACGGGTATCGACGTCTTCCGGATCTTCGATGCCTTGAACGACGTCTCCCAGATGCGGCCGGCGATCGACGCGGTGCGTTCGGCCGGGACCGCCGTCGCCGAGGTGGCGCTGTGCTACACCGGTGACCTCTCTTCGCCCGACGAGAAGCTCTACACGCTCGACTACTACCTGCGACTGGCCGAGGAGATCGTCTCGGCCGGGGCGCACGTGCTGGCGATCAAGGACATGGCCGGGCTGCTGCGCGCCCCGGCCGCGCGCACCCTGGTGACCGCGCTCCGGGAGCGGTTCGACCTGCCGGTCCACCTGCACACCCACGACACCGCCGGTGGCCAGCTGGCCACACTGACGGCAGCGATCGAGGCCGGTGTGGACGCCGTCGACGCCGCGGCCGCGTCGATGGCCGGCACCACCTCGCAGCCTCCGTTGTCGTCCCTGGTAGCGGCGACCGACCAGACTCCGCGCGCCACCGGCCTCTCGCTGGCGGCGGTCAACTCGTTGGAGCCCTACTGGGAGGCCGTACGCCGCGTCTACGCGCCCTTCGAGTCCGGGCTGCCCGCGCCGACCGGGCGGGTCTATCGCCACGAGATCCCGGGCGGCCAGCTCTCCAACCTGCGCCAGCAGGCGATCGCGCTCGGGCTGGGTGAGAAGTTCGAGCAGATCGAGGACATGTACGCCGCCGCGAACTCCATCCTCGGCCGGGTCCCGAAGGTCACCCCGTCGTCGAAGGTGATCGGTGACCTGGCGCTGTCGCTGGTGGCGGCCGGTGCCGACCCGGCGGCGTTCGAGGCCGACCCTGCTGCGTACGACATCCCGGCCTCGGTCATCGGCTTCCTCAACGGCGAGCTCGGCGACCCGCCGGGCGGCTGGCCCGAGCCGTTCCGCAGCAAGGCGATCGCGGGACGCACCTGGAAGTCGCCGTCGCCGACCCTGTCGGAGGAGGACGCCGCCGGCCTGAAGTCGGACCGTCGCGGCACGCTCAACCGGCTGCTCTTCCCCGGCCCGACGAAGGACTTCACCGAGGCCCGCTCGAAGTGGGGCGACGTGTCGGTGATCTCGACGCTCGACTACCTCTACGGTCTGCGCGAGGGCGAGGAGCACGTCGTGGAGATCGCCGAGGGCAAGACCGTCATCTTCGGGCTCACCGCCGTCTCCGAGCCCGACGAGCGCGGCATCCGCACCGTCATGGCGACGATCAACGGCCACCTGCGCCCGATCGCTGTACGCGACCGCTCCGTCGCCGCCGAGGTCGCGGCCGCCGAGAAGGCCGATCCAGCCGTACCCGGCCAGGTCGCGGCGCCGTTCCAGGGCGTCGTCACCCTCACCGTCGCAGCCGGCGAGTCGGTCAAGGCCGGCGACACCGTCGCCACCATCGAGGCGATGAAGATGGAGGCCGCCATCACCGCCCCCGTCGACGGCACCGTCTCCCGGTTGGCGTTCGAGGGCACCCAGGCGGTCGACGGCGGCGACCTGGTCCTGGTTCTCGGCTGAGCCGAGCCGTCAGTTACGCCGACCGAGGCGTCAGCTACGTCGGGCGAGTTGGCACCGCGGTGCCAACTCGTCCGACGGGAGTGACGTCTCGGCGGGCGGGGTTTCTCCATCAAGGTACGCAGCCGAAGGCTCACATCCCTAGTGGAGCTCCGCACGGGATGTGGGCACTTCTCTGCATACCTTGATGGAGAAACAGGCCGCCACGTACGCCGCGCCATCTCACCCGACGCGCGTGACGCCTCGCCCGACGTACGTGACGCCTCGGCCGACCTAGGCGACTACTCGACGTGGTGGAGGCGGCGGGCGGCCTCGGCGGTGGAGCCGGAGATCGACGGGTAGACGGTGAAGGTGTTGGCGATCTGGTCCACGGTCAGCCCGGTGGAGACGGCGAGGGTGATCGGGTGGATGAGCTCGGAGGCGCGCGGGCCGACGACGACACCGCCGATGACGACGCCGGTGCCGGGGCGCGAGATGAGCTTCACGAAGCCGTCCGAGATGCCCTGCATCTTGGCCCGCGGGTTGCCCTTGAGGTCGAGGCGCAGGGTGTCGGCGACGACCTCGCCGGAGTCGACCTGAGCCTGGGAGTAGCCCACGGTGGCGATCTCGGGCGAGGTGAAGACGTTGGCCGCGACCTCCTTGAGGTCCATCGGGATGACCGCGTCGCCGAGGAAGTGGCGCATCGCGATCCGGCCGGCCATGGCGGCCGTCGAGGCGAGCATGAAGCCGCCGGTGCAGTCGCCGGCTGCGTACACACCGTAGGCGGAGGTGCGCGAGACCTTGTCGGTGCGGATGAACCCGCCCTCGTCGAGCTCGATGCCGGCCTCCTCCAGACCGAGGCCCTCGGTGTTGGGGATCGAGCCGAGCGCCAGGATGCAGTGGCTGCCGGTGACCTCGCGGCCGTCGGTCAGCTTCACGGTGACGACATCGCCCGAGCGGGTCACCGACTCCATCCGCGACTTGCTGAGGATGTTCATGCCCTGACGCTCGAGTACGTCCTGGAGCACCGTCGCCGCATCCGCGTCCTCACCGGGGAGGACACGGTCGCGCGAGGAGACCAGGGTGACCTGGGAGCCGAGGTTGAGGTAGGCGCTGGCGAACTCCGCGCCGGTGACACCCGAGCCGACCACGATCATGTGGGAGGGCAGCTCGTCGAGGTCGTAGACCTGCTCCCAGGTCAGGATCCGCTCGCCGTCGGGCTGTGCGGTGGGCAGCACCCGCGGCCGGGCGCCGGTGGAGATCAGGACGGCATCGTTCTCGATGGCCTCCTCGCTGCCGTCGTCGGCCCGGGTCGCGATCACCTGACGCTTGTCGGCGTCGATGCGGCCGGTGCCCTTGACGATCCGGATCCCTCGGCGGGCCAGCCGGCTCTCGATGTCGCTCGACTGGGCCAGCGCAAGCGACTTGACCCGCTTGTTGACCACGCCGAGGTCGGCGTACAGCTCGGTGGCCGGGTCGCCCTGGTGGTCGCGGAAGTGGATGCCCAGGTCGCGGGCGAGCGACATGTCCGACATGAGCTCGGCGGTGGCGATCAGGGTCTTGCTGGGTACGCAGTCGGTGAGCACCGCGCTGCCGCCGAGGCCGTCACGGTCGACGACGGTCACCTCCGCGCCGAGTTGCTGCGCGACCAGCGCCGCCTCGTATCCGCCTGGACCCCCACCAATGATCGTCACCCGCGCCATGGGCCGCATTCTTCCACGCCCCTCGCGGGCCAGAGTCAGCCCATCGTCTTCTGGCCGTCGATGGTCTCCCGGATGATGTCGGCGTGGCCGGCGTGCTGTGCGGTCTCGGCCAGGATGTGGGCGAGGACGCGTCGGTTGGACCAGGTGGCGCCGGCCTCGAACCACGGCGCCTCGGGAAGGGCGTGGTCCGCGTCGAGGTCGACGGTGCGGATCAGCTCGTCGGTGGCTGCGGCCACCTTCTCGTACGCCGCGAGCACCCCTTCCAGCGTCTCGTCCTCGGCGAGCACGAAGTCGGCAGCGAACTCGGCGTACCTCTCCGGCGTGAGCTCCTGGGCCACCGCGCCGCGGACGATGAAGTCGGCCCAGCCTCGCTCGCCGGCAGCGACGTGCTTGATCAGGCCGCCGAGACTCAGCGCCGAGGCGGTCGGGGTGAGCCGCGCCTGCTCGTCGGTCAGGTCGCGGACGGCGAAGCGCAGGAAGCCACGGTGCTTCGCCAGCGTCTCCAGCAGGTCGGCACGCTCGCGGCTCAGGGTGGCGGTGGCGCTGGTCTTCACGGCGGTTGTGGTCATGTCTTGGACTCCTTGGTGATGTTTCCCTCTGACACCACCAACGTTAGGAGCCCATCAGGTCAGTTTCTGTCCGCAATAGATCCGGCGTCCAGATTGCGACGAAGCCCGGACCGCGCCGTTGCGCGATCCGGGCCTCGTACGTCGGATCAGAGGTTGATCATGTGCCCCGCGATGCCGTGGATGGCCTCCTTGACGGCCTCGGAGAGGGTCGGGTGAGCGAAGATGTTGCGCCCGATCTCGTCGGCGGTGAGGTCCCACTGCTGCGCGAGGGTCAGCGCCGGGAGCTGCTCGGTCACGTCGGGGCCGATCATGTGAGCACCGAGGATCTCGTTGTGCTCGGCGTCGGCGACGATCTTCACGAAGCCGACCGCGTCGCCCAGGCCCTGGGCCTTGCCGTTGGCCGAGAACGGGAAGGACGCGGTCTTGACGTCGTAGCCCTTCTCCTTGGCCTGCGCCTCGGTGTAGCCGAAGGAGCCGATCTGCGGCTGGCAGTAGGTCGCCCGCGGGACCATGTCGAAGTTGATCTCCATGGTCTCGGCGCCGGCGATGGTCTCGGCGGCGACGATGCCCATGGCCTCGGCCACGTGGGCGAGCATGAACTTCCCGGTGCAGTCACCGATGGCGTACACGTTCTCGACGTTCGTGCGGCCGCGGCCGTCGATCGCGATGGCCTTGCGGTCGGTGAGCTCGATGCCGACGTTCTCCAGGCCGTAGCCCTCCACCCGCGGCGCGAAACCGAAGGCGGCCAGGAACTTGTCGGCCTCGATGACGGTCTCCTCGCCACCGGCTGCCGGCGCGACGGTGACCTTGACGCCCGAGCCGGTGTCCTCGACGCCCTTGACGGCGGTCGAGGTCAGGACCTTGACGCCCAGCTTCTTGTAGTGCTTCGCGAGCTCCTTGGACACGTCGGCGTCCTCGGTGGGCACCATCCGGTCGAGGAACTCGACGATGGTGACGTCGACACCGAAGTTCTTCATGACGTAGGCGAACTCCACACCGATCGCGCCCGAGCCGCCGATCACGATGGACTTCGGCAGCTCCGCGTCGAGGATCTGCTCCTCGTAGGTGACGATGTTCTTGCCGTTCGGCACGACACCCGGGACCGACCGGACGGTGGCGCCGGTCGCGATGATCAGGTTGTCGAAGGTGTAGTCCGTCGACGCCCCGTCCTTGGCGACCGAGATCGACTTCGGGCCGGTCAGCGTGCCCCAGCCGTCGATCTCGGTGATCTTGTTCTTCTTCATCAGGAAGTGGACGCCCTTGACGATCCCGGCGCTCACCTGGCGGGAGCGCGCGTGGGTCGTGGAGAACTCGAGGTGGGCGTCACCGACGATCCCGAACTTCTGCTTCTCCTTCGGGTCGTTGAGGGTGTGGGCCAGCTCCGCGTTCTTCAGCAGCGCCTTGGACGGGATGCACCCGACGTTGAGGCAGACGCCGCCCCAGTACTTGTCTTCGACGACGGCGACGGACTTGCCGAGCTGAGCGGCACGGATGGCGGCGACGTAGCCACCGGGGCCAGCGCCGAGGACGAGAACATCAAAGTGGGTCACGCCTCCAAGGGTAGACCGGCAATACCAGATAGATCCCAAGCGGGTGAGGACTGGGCGGTAACCTCGTGACCCGTGACTCTCTACGCGGCCTATGGCGTCAATCTCGACCCGGCGCTGATGAGCGAACGCTGCCCGCACTCACCGCTGCGCACCACCGGCTGGCTCAGCGGCTGGCGACTCACCTTCGGTGGCGAGGACAACGCGCTGAGCGAGGGACCGATGGTCACCATCGTCCAGGACCCCTTCGAGCAGGTCTTCGTCGCTGTCTACGACGTCGTGGACCAGGACATGGACGCGCTGGAGAAGTGGGAACTGGCCGACATCGGCCTCTACTTCAAGACCAAGGTGCGGATCTCCGCTCTCGCCGAGGACCTGCTCTGCGAGGCCTACGTGCTCGACACGTACGAGGGTGGGATCCCGGACGCCCGCTACCTGGGCGCTGTGGCCGATGCCGCCGAGGCGGCCGGCGCACCCGACGACTACGTGCATGCGCTGCGTACGCGGCCGTGCCGGTCCAACGACTGACCCGATCCGGAGCCCCGTCTAGACTCAGCGAGTGACCACGCCTTACGAACTCGCCAAGGATGCCGCTGCCGCTCTCGCGGAGAAGACCGGTGTCGAGAAGCACGACATCGCCCTGGTGCTGGGCTCGGGCTGGCTGCCCGCCGCCGACGCTCTCGGCGAGGACTACACCGAGATCGACACCACCGACCTGCCCGGCTTCAGCGCCGCCGCGGTCGCCGGTCACAGCGGCAAGATCCGCTCGATCCGTGCCGGCGACGGTCGCAACCTGCTGCTGTTCCTGAGCCGTACGCACTTCTACGAGGGCAAGGGCGTGGCCGCGGTCGTGCACCCGGTCCGCACCGCTGCGGCCGCGGGCTGCTCGACGATGGTGCTCACCAATGGCTGCGGCGGTCTCAACCCGTCCTGGTCGCCGGGGACCCCGGTCCTGATCCGCGACCACATCAACCTGACCGCGGCATCTCCCCTGGTCGGAGCGAACTTCGTCGACCTCACCGACCTCTACTCGCCGCGTCTGCGCGGCCTCGCCAAGGAGGTCGACTCCTCGCTCGACGAGGGCGTCTACGTCCAGTTCACCGGCCCCCACTACGAGACCCCTGCCGAGGTGAAGATGGCCGGGATCCTCGGCGGCGACCTGGTCGGCATGTCGACCACTCTCGAGGCGATCGCGGCGCGCGAGGCCGGCATGGAGATCCTCGGCATCTCGCTGGTCACCAACCTCGCCGCCGGGATCTCCGACCAGCCCCTCGACCACGCCGAGGTCCTCGAGGCCGGCCGCAACGCAGCCACCCGGATGGGCGCGCTCCTCGGCGACCTGATCCCCAAGATCTGAGCCTCCGGGCACGTGATGACCTAGGGTCTGAACCATGGTCCCCACCGATCGATCGGCGCTTCTCGTGCAGGCCCGGGAATGGCTTGCCGATGACCCGGACGCGCAAACCCGAGCAGAGCTCGAGAGTCTTCTCACCTCCACGGCCCCCGGTGCCGCGGAGGACCTGGCCGACCGGTTCTCGGGCACGCTCCAGTTCGGCACCGCCGGGCTCCGGGGCGCGCTCGGGGCCGGGCCCAACCGGATGAACCGGGCGGTCGTGATCAAGGCCGCCGCGGGGCTGGCCCGCTACCTGCTCGCCACCGGTGCACAGGGTCCGGTCGTGATCGGCTACGACGCCCGGCACAACTCCGACGTCTTCGCACAGGACACCGCCGAAGTGATGACCGGAGCAGGGCTGCCCGCCTTGGTGATGCCTCGTTCGCTGCCGACGCCGGTCCTGGCGTACGCGGTCAAGGCCCTGGGCGCGAGCGCCGGCGTGATGGTGACGGCAAGCCACAACCCGCCGCAGGACAACGGCTACAAGGTCTACCTCGGTGACGGGTCGCAGATCGTGCCGCCGGCCGACGCCGAGATCGCGAACCGGATCGCGGCCGTGGCCTCGGTGAGCTCGGTCCCGCGTGGCCCGGTCGGCCAGACGATCAGTGAGGACCTGGTCGACAGCTACCTCGACACGGTCGTCGGCCTGCTCGCCGAGGGCGGCGCGCGCGACCTCGAGACGGTCTACACCCCGCTGCACGGTGTCGGCGGCGACCTGGTGCAGCTGGCGATGAAGTTCGCCGGCTTCCCCGCGCCTGTCGTGGTCAAGGAGCAGGAGCGGCCCGACCCCGACTTCCCGACGGTCGCCTTCCCCAACCCCGAAGAGCCGGGCGCGATGGACCGGGCGATGGCCCTGGCCAGCAAGAAGAACGTCGACCTGGTCATCGCCAACGACCCTGACGCCGACCGGTGCGCCGCGGCGATCCCCGTCGGCAAGAAGTGGCGGATGCTGACCGGTGACGAGGTCGGCGCCCTGCTGGCGACCCACCTGATCCGCAAGGGCGTGACCGGGACGTACGCCGCCTCGATCGTCTCCTCCTCGCTGCTCGGCAAGATCGCCGCGGCCGCCGGACAGCCCTATGCCGAGACGCTCACCGGGTTCAAGTGGATCTCGCGGGCACCCGGTCTCGCCTTCGGCTACGAGGAGGCGCTTGGTTACTGCGTCGACCCCGGCCACGTACGCGACAAGGACGGCATCTCCGCGCTGCTGCTCCTGTGTGAGCTGGCGGCGTCGCTGAAGTCGGAGGGGCGGACCTTGGCCGACCTGCTCGACGAGATCGCGGTCGCACACGGTCTGCACGCCACCTCCCAGCTCTCCGTCCGGCTCGAGGACCCGGCCCAGATCGCGGGCGCGATGCAGCGGCTGCGCGACCGTCCGGTGACTGCCCTGGCCGGAGCCACCGTGCAGCAGATGGACGACCTGGCGGCCGGCGAGGGCGGGCTGCCGCCGACCGACGGGATCCGCTATCAGCTGGCCGGCGGGTCACGGGTGATCGTGCGGCCCAGCGGCACCGAGCCGAAGATCAAGTGCTATCTCGAGGTCGTCCAGCCGGTCGCCGACGTGACGGCGCTGGCGGACGCCCGTGCCGACGCCGAGATCGCCCTCGGCGCCCTCAAGGTCGACATCCGCGCCGCCCTCGGCGTCTGACCCGCCGAGTCGGCTAGAGAACGAGCAGGACGGCGAAGAGGACGGCAACCGCGACGGTGACAGCGATCAGCGGCCAGTCCCAGCTGCGGCGGATGTCCTCGGCGAGAGCGAACTGCTCGTCGGAGTCGCGCTTGATGCGGCGGCGGTCACGGGCGTCCTGAGCCAGCGAGTTGAGCCGTTCCTCGACGAAGTCGGCGTGGTTGCTCAGCGGCTTGTGCTCCCGCTTCCCCTTGACCGCCTCGCGCATCGGACGACCGACGGCACCGCTGACGAAGGTCCGGCCGCCGGCGTAGGCGCCCAGGGTGCGGCCGACAGAGACGCTCTCCAGCGCGGCCATCGGGAAGCGCACCGTCGAGTAGAGGTGGTGGAGCACGAAGTCGCCCTCGCTGACCCCGACCTTGGTGCGGATGAACGCCGCGTACGCCACCAGCGCGAAGAGCAGCCCGCCTGCCGTCGTCTCGGGGTGCCACCCGGTGGCGGCATCGACCACGATGACCGCGACGGCGGCGCCTATCGAGAGGACGCCCCAAACGGTGCTGCTGGAGTTGCGGAACCACTCCTCGGGCTGATCGTCATTCACGGCGCACACCTTAGCCCTCGACAGCGAGCAAGCGTCAGCGAGTGAGCCATGGGGGCGTGAGGCCCGGGCATGGAGATGCCTATGCTGAGGCCGTGCCTACTTCGTCCGAGATCGCCAAGCTGATCGACCACACCCTCCTCAAGCCCGAAGCGACCCACGCCGACGTCGAGGCGCTGATCGTGGAAGCTGCCGAGCTCGGCACCTACTCGGTGTGCGTCTCGCCCTCCATGCTGCCGGTCAACGCGCCCGCCGAGCTGAAGATCGCCGTCGTGTGCGGCTTCCCGAGCGGCAAGCACATCTCCTCCGTGAAGGCAGCCGAGGCGGCCGCCGCGGTCGAGGCCGGCGCCGACGAGGTCGACATGGTCATCGACGTCGGGGCCGCGAAGGAGAAGCGGTACGCCGACGTGGAGGCCGACATCGCGGCCGTCCGGGCTGCCGTCCCCGATCCCACCGTGCTGAAGGTGATCATCGAGTCCGCCGCGCTCGAGGACGACGAGATCATCGGCGTCTGCCAGGCTGCGGTCCGTGCCGGCGCCGACTTCGTGAAGACCTCCACCGGCTTCCACCCCGCCGGCGGCGCCACCGTCCACGCGGTGGAGCTGATGCGCCAGACCGTCGGCCCCGATGTCGGCGTCAAGGCCTCGGGCGGCGTACGCACCCTGGAGCAGGCCGAGCAGATGATCGCCGCCGGTGCGACCCGGCTCGGCGTCTCCGGCTCGCGCGCGCTGCTGGCCGGGACGACCCCCGGCGCCGGCTACTGAGGGCCCCGGCCGCCGGCTACGGGGTTTCGGCCACTCTCGGGGAGAATGCTCCGGTGCGCGCTCAGGTCATCGTCCTCGCCGGTCCCTCGGGTGCCGGCAAGTCCCGCCTAGCCGAGCGGCTGGGCCTGCCGGTCCTCCGGCTGGACGACTTCTACAAGGACGGCTCCGACCCCACGCTCCCGCGGATCACCGAAGGTCCCAACGCGGGTCTGGTCGACTGGGACCACCCCGACTCCTGGCTTCCCGACGACGCGATGAAGGCGATCGCCGCGCTCTGCGAGACGGGCACCGTCGACGTACCCGTCTACGACATCGCCCACGACGGCCGCACCGGCTGGCACGAGCTGACCCTCGGCGACGAGGCGTTCTTCGTCGCCGAGGGGATCTTCGCCCAGGACATCGTGGCCGACTGCCGCGCCGCGGGGCTGCTCGCCGCTGCGTACTGTGTCACCCAGTCACCGACGGTGACCTTCTGGCGTCGTCTCACCCGCGACCTCCGCGAGCACCGCAAGCCCCCGTTCGTGCTGGTCAAGCGGGGCCTGGCACTGATGCGCGCGCAGCCGCAGGTCGTCGCCGACGCGGTCGCCAAGGGGTGCACCGCGGTCTACCCGAAGCACGGCTACATCGCGATCCGGCGCCTCATAGGGCCGCGTACGCGTCCTTGATCTCGTGGATCAGGTCGACCCGCTCGTCGTAGGGCAGGAACGCGGACTTCATCGCGTTGGTCGTCAGCCGCTGCAGCTCGGGCAGCCCCCAGCCGAAGGCCTCCACGATGCCGGCCATCTCCGCCGACATCGAGGTCCGTGACATCAGCCGGTTGTCGGTGTTGATCGTGACCCGGAAGCCGAGGTCGTAGAGGAGCCCGATCGGGTGCTCGGCGATCGACTTCGCGGCACCGGTCTGCACGTTGGAGCGCGGGCAGAGCTCGAGCGGGATCCGCCGGTCCCGGACGTACGCGGCCAGCCGGCCGAGCCGCGGCGCCTCGCCCTCCTCGAGGGTGATGTCGTCGACGATGCGCACGCCGTGACCGAGCCGGTCGCAGCCGCACGGGTGCACGGCCTCCCAGATCGAGGGCAGGCCGAAACCCTCGCCCGCGTGGATGGTGAAGCGCATGTTGTCGGCGGCGAGCTGCTCGAACGCAGCCAGGAACCTGCTCGGCGGGAAGCCCTTCTCCGGCCCGGCGATGTCGAACCCGGCGACGCCACGGTCGCGCCAGGCCACCGCGAGCTCGGCGATCTCGGCGGCGCGCGCGGCCTGGCGCATGGCGGTGAGCAGCTGGCGTACGACGATCTTCCGACCGTTCGCCGCGACCGCCGCCATCCCCTCGTCGAACCCGGTCTGGACGGCTGCGACGACCTCGTCCAGCTCGTGGCCGTTGGCCACGTGGAGCTCCGGCGCCCAGCGGACCTCGGCGTAGACGACGCCGTCCTCGGCCAGGTCCTCGACGCACTCACGCGCCACCCGGGTCAGCGCGGGCAGCGTCTGCATGACCGCGAGGGTGTGCGCGAAGGTGTCGAGGTAGCGCTCCAGCGATCCCGAGTCGGCACTGGTCACGAACCACTCCTCCAGCGCGACCGGGTCGTCCTGGGTCCCCTCCGGGAGCTGGTGGCCCACCTCGGCGGCGAGCTCGACGATCGTCGAAGGACGTACGCCACCGTCGAGGTGGTCGTGGAGCAGCACCTTCGGCGCGGCCTTGATCTGCATGTCGGACGGTTCCATGGGCTTATTGTTCCTTATGGGACTAGATTCCGGGCGTGCGCACTTTCACCACTCTCGAAGAAGTCTCCGCCGCCGCAGGCACCGAGATCGGCACCGGCGAATGGCTCCAGGTCGACCAGGACCGCGTCAACGCGTTCGCCGACGCGACCGGCGACCACCAGTGGATCCACGTCGACGAGGAGCGGGCGAAGGAGGGGCCGTTCGGCGGGACCATCGCCCACGGTTATCTGACGCTGTCGCTGATCCCCTACCTCGGCGTGAGCGTCTACTCGCTGGAGACCCCGGGGGCGAAGCTCAACTACGGTCTCAACAAGGTCCGCTTCCCCACGCCCGTCCTGGTCGGCTCCCGGATCCGGCCGGTCATCTCCTTCGGTGACGTCACCGAGCTGCCCACCGGGCTGCAGCTCGTCGTGAAGACCACCATCGAGATCGAGGGTTCCGCCAAGCCTGCCTGCGTCGCGGAGTCCGTCGTCCTGCTCCTCGAGGGCTGACGCCGAAGGCGTCCGGGCTGACCTCAGGAGTAGTCGGCCCAGAGTCGCCGGGTCGTGCCGTCGACGGTCATCTCACCGCCGTACGGCAGGATCCACTGCGGTCGGGTGTGCCCGAACGGCGGACCGACGACGACCACCGCGTCCGGGTTGTAGCGGGCGACGGTCTCGATCGCCACGTCGCGCTGTTCGGCGCGCTTGGCGGCACGCTCCTCGGCGCTGGGCTGTCGCTCGAAGTCGGAGGTCGGCGGGCGCGCGACGACGACCGCGTCGACCGCCTCCAGCAGCCCCCGCTCGCCCAGGGCCCGTGCGATCCAGCCGAACTCTTGCGCCGGGATGAGCTCCTCGGAGGTCTCCAGCAGGAGTACGCCGCCGGCCAGCACCCCCGGGTCGACCGGGAAGCGACCGGCGGTCAGCACCCACTGCAGGATCTCGATGCAACCACCCCAGGTGCGGCCGGTGACCTTCCGTTCGGGACCCGCCCAGGTCCACGGCTCGGTCGCCTCGCGCTCGCCGTACTCGGTCAGCGCACGCGGGTCCTGCCAGTCGCGCCCGATGTCCTCGGACTCCCCCGGCTCGGTGATCTCGAGGGTCTCACCGGTGAGGAGAGCGGCCTTGAGCGAGGCCTCGTGGACCTCGTCGAGCCCCGGCCCCGGACCGAGGTGGACCTGCGTCGACCCGCCGTGGAACGCGGCGACGCCGTTGGTCCACAGCCAGTTGAGCAGGTTGGTGTTGTCGCTGTAGCCGAGGAACGGCTTCGGGTCCTTCCGGACGAGATCCGCGTCGAGGTGCGGGATCACGGTGATCTGATCCTCGCCGCCGATCGTCGCCAGCACCGCCCGGATCTCCGGATCGGCGAACGCAGCGTTCACGTCCGCCGCGCGCTCCTGCGCCGTGGCGCCCAGCTTCCTGGTCGTCGGGTATTCCACCGGCACCAGCCCGGTCACCTCGGTCAGCCGCCTCATCGCCTGCTCGTGGACCGCCGCCCCGACCCCGGGCGCAGCGAACGACGGTGAGAGCACGGCGACCTTGTCGCCGGCGACGGCCTTGGGTGGTGTGACGATCTCCATTGCCGAAGTCTGACGGTTGACGGACGGGAGAAGCGAACAGTTATCGCCGCCCCCGGAGTCGCCGATGGAGCCGGATCCCGCCCGGCGACCGAGGTGTAACACGCTGTTACACCCTCTTTCCGGTCGTTACAACGGGCGAGTAGTACCACGAACGACGTGTTACAGCTCGCGGGGCGGCCACGAGCAGGCCGACCCGCCACCCCTCAGCTGATCCGGTCGAGGATCAGCGGCGTCGCCTCGTACGCAGCCCCGTCGCCGATCTCGTAGCCACCCTCCAACGCGGCCAAGGCACGGTCGAAGCGCTCCGGCGTGTCGGTGTGGAGCGTGAACAGCGGTGCGCCAGCAGCGACCGAGTCGCCCGGGCGGGCGTGCCAGGTGACCCCGGCACCGGCCTGGACGGCGTCCTCCTTGCGCTCACGCCCGGCGCCGAGACGCCAGGCGGCGAGACCGACGGCCATCGCGTCGAGCCGGGTCAGCACACCTGAGGTCGGCGCGGTGACGATCTGGGTCTCCCTCGCGACCGGCAGCGGCGCCGACGGATCGCCGCCCTGGGCGGAGATCATCGCCCGCCAGGCGTCCATGGCCTTGCCGGAGGAGAGTACGTCGGCGGGGTCCGGCCCGGACACGCCAGCGGCCGCCAGCATCTCCCGGGCGAGCGCCACGGTGAGCTCGACGACGTCGGCAGGGCCGCCGCCCGCGAGGACCTCGACGGACTCGGCGACCTCGATCGCGTTGCCGGCGGTCAGGCCGAGCGGGGTGGACATGTCGGTGACCAGCGCGACGGTGTTGACGCCGGCGTCGGTGCCGAGGTCGACCATGGTGCGCGCCAGCTCCTGCGCGGAGGGAAGCGTCTTCATGAAGGCTCCGGCGCCGACCTTGACGTCGAGCACGAGCGCCCCGGTGCCCTCGGCGATCTTCTTGGACATGATCGAGGAGGCGATCAGCGGGATCGACTCGACGGTGCCGGTGACGTCGCGCAGCGCGTAGAGCTTGCGGTCGGCCGGGGCCAGCCCCTCACCCGCCGCACAGATCACGGCGCCGACCGACCCGAGCTGCGCCAGCATCTCCTCGTTGGTCAGCGAGGCGCGCCAACCGGGGATCGACTCGAGCTTGTCGAGCGTGCCGCCGGTGTGGCCGAGACCGCGTCCGGACAGCTGCGGGACCGCCACCCCGCACGCGGCGACCAGCGGCGCCAGCGGCAGCGTGATCTTGTCGCCGACACCGCCGGTCGAGTGCTTGTCGGCCGTCGGCCGGTCCAGAGAATCGAACGACATCCGCTCCCCGGACGCGATCATCGCCGCCGTCCACCGCGCGATCTCGCGCCGCGACATCCCGTTGAGCAGGATCGCCATGTTGAGCGCCGACATCTGCTCCTCGGCAACCGTCCCGGCCGTGTAGGACCTGATCATCCAGTCGATCTGCGAGTCGCTCAGCTCGCCACCGTCGCGCTTGGCGAGGATCACCTCGACCGCATCATGTTCCGCCATGCGGACAGCGTAAGGTGCGACCCTCCCAGGTCCCTACTGGAGCGCTTCTCGGCCAGAGATCAGGCGAGATCCTCCGGCCCGAAGGCGTCGGGAAGGACCTCGGTCATCGGCTTCACACCCGAGACCGTCATCAGCAGGAGCTCGGGGCCGCCGTTCTCCCACAGGAGCTGGCGGCAGCGGCCGCAGGGCATGATGACCTCGCCGGAGCCGTTGACACAGACGAAGTGGGTGAGCCGGCCGCCGCCGGTCATGTGCAGGGCGGAGACCAGCCCGCACTCGGCACACAGCGTCACGCCATAGGCCGCGTTCTCCACGTTGCACCCCTGCAGCAGGCGCCCGTCGTCCGCATAGCCGGCGGCTCCGACGGGGTAGTTGGAGTAGGGCGCGTACGCACGTTTTGCGGCCTCGAGGGCATGCGCACGCAGGCCTTCCCAGTCAAAGCCGTCTACGGCGTACGTCTGCTTCTCGGTCATGGTTCGACCTTAAAGCCTGTCCGGACATCTGGATTACGCGCCTGGAGGCTTAGGCTTCGTCGAGATCAAAAGTTGGTAACCGTTCGCGGAATCCCTGGCGTTGCTCGGTCAATAGGGAGAGCGTTCGGACATGAACGTCCTTTGCACCGCGATTCGCGGAGCAACGACCTGGAGGCACCAGTGAAGAAGAACATCAAGAAGGCCGCTGCCGGCGGCGTCGCCGCGGTCCTGTCCGCTGCCGCCCTCGCATCGTGCGGAGAGGCGCCGGCCGAGCGCGCCGGGGAGGGGAACAGCGACTACCTTCCCTGCATCGTCTCCGACGAGGGCGGGTTCGACGACAAGTCGTTCAACCAGCTCAGCTTCGAGGGCATCGAGGAGGCGGCCGACGAGCTCGGCACCAAGGCCAAGCCCGTCGAGTCCAACAGCCCCAACGACTACACCTCCAACCTGGAGAGCCTCGTCGGCCAGGGCTGCGACACGATCGTGACCGTCGGCTTCGCGCTCTCCGCCGCGACCATCGAGTCCGCCAAGGCCAACCCGGAGACCGAGTACGTCCTGATCGACGACGCGGCTGACGCCGACTTCGACGGCAAGACCGACGCCGAAAACATCAAGCCGATCCTCTACGACACCGCGCAGGCCGCGTTCCTGGCCGGCTACGTCGCCGCCGACTACACCAAGACCGGCGTCGTCGGCACCTACGGTGGCCAGCCCTTCCCGACCGTGACGATCTTCATGGACGGCTTCAAGCAGGGCGTGGAGTACTACGCGAAGACGAAGAAGAAGGACGTCAAGGTCGTCGGCTACGAGGGCGGCGAGAAGGGCTCCTTCACCGGCGAGTTCGTCGCCAACGAGAAGGCCACCAACACCGCCCGCCAGATCATCGACCAGAACGCCGACGTGATCCTGCCGGTCGGCGGCCCGATCTACCAGGGCGCGCTCACCGCGATCGAGGACTCCGGCAAGGACGTCGCGCTCATCGGTGTCGACGCCGACTTCTACGAGACCGACCCGAAGACCCAGGACGTCGTGCTCACCTCGATCCTCAAGAACATGAAGACCTCCACCAAGGACGTCGTCCTGGCTGCGGGTGAGGGCGAGTTCGACGCGACGCCGTACGTCGGCACCCTCGAGAACGACGGGGTCGGCCTGGCGCCGTTCCACAACTTCGAGTCGAAGGTCTCCGACACCCTTCCGGCCGAGATCGAGGAAGTGACCGCGGGCATCAAGGACGGCTCGATCAAGGTCAACTCCTACCTGGCTAAGTAAGCCACCCGGGTTCCGCTCGTCGGGACCGCACGACGAGGGGGCCGGAGAACCCGGCCCCCTCGCCACGTACCTTCTGGAATTTCTCCACCCCTGCAAGGAATGATCCGTGCCATGAGACTCGCGCTTCGCGACATCACCAAGCGCTTCGGCTCCCTGGTCGCCAACGACCACATCTCCCTGACCGTCGAGCCAGGTGAGATCCACTGTCTCCTCGGTGAGAACGGCGCGGGCAAGTCCACGCTGATGAACGTGCTCTACGGGCTCTACCAGGCCGATGAGGGCGAGATCGTCATCGACGACGTGCCGCAGCGATTCAAGGGACCCGGCGACGCGATGGCCGCCGGCATCGGCATGGTGCACCAGCACTTCATGCTCATCCCGGTCTTCACCGTCGCCGAGAACGTCATGCTTGGCCACGAGGCGACCGGCTTCGCCGGCAAGCTCGACCTCGACGCCGCCCGCAAGCAGGTCCGGGAGATCTCCGAGCGCTTCGGGTTCCACGTGGACCCCGACGCGCTGGTCGAGGACCTCCCGGTCGGTGTGCAGCAGCGCGTCGAGATCATCAAGGCGCTCTCCCGCGAAGCCGAGGTCCTCGTCTTCGACGAGCCGACCGCAGTGCTGACCCCGCAGGAGACCGACGAGCTGATGGCGATCATGCGCCAGCTCAAGGAGTCCGGCACCGGCATCGTGTTCATCACCCACAAGCTCCGCGAGGTGCGCGAGGTGGCCGACCGGATCACGGTCATCCGCCGCGGCACCGTGGTCGGCGAGGCCTCCCCGGAGGCCTCCAACGCCGAGCTCGCGGCCCTGATGGTCGGCCGCCCGGTCGAGCTCAAGGTGCACAAGGAACCCGCGCAGCCGGGCGAGCGTGCGCTGGTCGTCTCCGACCTCGTCGTCGCCGACGAGGACGGTCACGTCCACGTCAACGGCGTCAGCTTCCACATCGACGCCGGCGAGATCCTGGCTGTGGCCGGCGTCCAGGGCAACGGCCAGACCGAGCTCACCGAGGCGATGGTCGGGCTGGCCCCGCACGTCGAGGGTTCGATCGAGCTCGACGGCCGCGAGATCGTGGGTCGCTCGGTGCGCAAGGCGCTCGAGGCGGGCATCGGGTTCATCCCCGAGGACCGCCAGGTCGACGGCTTGGTCAGCAACTTCACCATCGCCGAGAACCTCATGCTCAACCGCAGCTATGACAAGCCGTTCGTCTCCGGCGGATCGCTGAACCTCAAGAAGCTCGACACCTTCGCCAAGGAGAAGCTGGCCGAGTACGACGTCCGCGCCCCCGGGGTCTCGACCCTGGCTGGGCAGCTGTCGGGCGGCAACCAGCAGAAGGTCGTCGTCGCCCGGGAGCTCTCCCGTGACCTGCGACTTCTCGTCGCCTCGCAGCCGACCCGCGGCGTCGACGTCGGCTCGATCGAGTTCATCCACAAGCAGATCGTGGCGGCACGGGACTCGGGTGTCCCCGTGCTCGTCGTTTCCTCCGAGCTCGACGAGATCGCCGCTCTCGCCGACCGGATCATGGTCCTCTACCGCGGACGGGTCGTCGGCATCGTCCCCGCCGACACCTCCCGCGACACCCTCGGCCTGATGATGGCCGGCGAATCTCCTGAAGGGATCGACTCGTGAGTGAGAAGGGGCCGGAGAACGAGCCGGCCGAGACGACAGAGGTGACGACGGACGACCGCGTCGGTGAGGGCATCAAGGACTCGGCCTCGGACGCCGACCGGGTGCCGGAGGCGAGCCGCTGGCACGTCGCGCTGCGGGAGATCACCACGGGCAACGCGCTCGTCGCGGTGCTCTCGGTGCTGCTGGCGATGTTCTTCGGATCGCTGATGATCCTCTTCACCGACGAGGACGTCCGCTACGGGCTCTCCTACTTCTTCGCCCGCCCCTCCGACACGTTCTACTACGCGTGGGAGGCCATCTCGGGGGCGTACGTCTCGCTGTGGCGGGGTGCGGTCTTCAACGATCTGGGCGGCACGTTCACCCAGCAGATCAAGCCGATCACCGAGACGCTGAAGTTCGCGGCGCCGCTGACCCTGGCCGGGCTCGGCATCGGCCTGACCTTCCGTGCCGGACTGTTCAACATCGGTGGCCGCGGCCAGATGCTGCTCGGCGGAGCCGCGGCCGCGTTCGTTGCGGTCAAGCTCGACCTGCCGATGATCGTGCACCTGCCGCTGGCGATCCTCGTCGGCGCGCTGGTCGCCGCCCTGTGGGGCGGGATCGCCGGGGTCCTGAAGGCGCTCACGGGCGCCCACGAGGTGATCGTCACGATCATGCTCAACTACGTCGGTTACTACCTGGTCTTCTACGCGCTGACCCGCGAGTCGCTGCTCCAGGCACCCGGCTCGGCCAACCCGAAGTCCGCACCGATGCCGGAGTCGGCGATCCTGCCTGACCTGCTCGGGCCGCAGTTCAACCTGCACGCCGGGTTCCTGCTCGCCGTGCTGGCAACGTTCCTGGTCTGGTGGATCCTCAACCGTTCCTCCCTCGGCTACCGGTTCCGTGCCGTGGGTGAGAACCCCGCGGCGGCGAAGGCGGCCGGCATCAACGTCGGGGTCGCCTACGTCAGCGCTTTCATGATCTCGGGTGCTCTGGTCGGCCTGGCCGGTGTCAACCAGGTGCTCGGCTCGGTGACCGACGGCGCGACCAGCGGACTCGACGCCGCGATCGGGTTCGACGCGATCACCGTCGCCCTGCTGGGACGGTCGCGGCCGTTCGGCATCCTGGCCGCCGGGATCCTGTTCGGCGCGTTCAAGTCCGGCGGCTTCTTCATGCAGGCCTCCGAAGGCATCCCCGTCGACATCGTCCTGGTGGTGCAGTCCCTGATCGTCCTGTTCCTCGCCGCGCCGCCACTGGTGAAGGCGATCTTCCGACTCCCTACGAAGGAGGCCTGAGATGAGTGCCGTAGACCTTCCGGTCAAGGCCGACGCCCAGGGTGTCGCAGAGCGGGTCCCCGGCCTGTGGAAGGCCCCGATCGTGATGGGTGTCTTTACCGTCCTGGTCGCGCTGCTGGTCGTGCTCGGGCCGCGCGAGGGAGACTCCACCTTCCGCTGGAGCCGGGACAGCGACTGGTTCACCATCCCGGACATCAGCCTTCCCGCCAACGGCGTCGTGTGGACGGCCGTGGCGCTGTGCCTGCTCTGCACGGCCTACTCGGCCTGGCGGTCCTACTCCCGGCAGAAGACGCCCCTGGTCGTGATCGCCGCCTTCGCCGTGTTCGCGGTGAGCGGCTTCCTGGCGTGGGCGGTCGCGGGCAAGACCCTCCCCGTGGTGGGCCTGCTCGCCGGCGCGCTCGCGCTGGCGGTGCCGCTGGTGTTCGGTGCTCTGGGCGGCGTGCTCGGTGAGCGAGCCGGCGTGGTCAACATCGCGATCGACGGGCAGCTGCTCTTCGGCGCCTTCGGTGCCGCGATCACCGCCTCGATCACCGGTTCGCCGTGGGCAGGGCTGGTCGCGGCGATGGTCGCCGGGATGCTCGTCGCGCTGCTGCTCGGCCTGTTCGCGATCACCTACTGGGTGGAGCAGGTCATCGTCGGCGTCGTGCTCAACGTGCTGGTCATCGGGTTCACCAGCTTCATGTTCTCCCAGGTCCTCTCGGAGAACGCCGCCTCGCTCAACAACCCTCCGCACTTCCCGCGCCTGGAGATCCCGCTGCTGTCCGGCATCCCGGTCCTCGGCCCGATCTTCTTCCGCCAGACCATCCTGGTCTACGTGATGTACGCGGCGGTCTTCCTCGTCGCCTGGGCGCTCTACCGCTCGAAGTGGGGCCTGCGCGTGCGTGCCGTCGGCGAGCACCCGAAGGCCGCCGACACGGTCGGCATCGACGTCATCGCCACCCGCTACCGCACGGTGCTGCTGGCGGGCGCGATCGTGGGCATCGGCGGGGCGACGTACACGCTGGTCTCGGTGCCGTCCTTCGGACGCGAGATGACCGGCGGTGCCGGCTACATCGCCCTGGCAGCGGTCATCTTCGGCAAGTGGGACCCGATCAAGGCGACCTTGGCGGCGCTGCTGTTCGGCTTCGCCACCAACGTCGAGTCGGTGCTCTCGGTCATCGGCTCGCCGGTGCCGAGCCAGTTCATGCTGATGCTGCCGTACGTCGTGACGATCTTCGCCGTCGCCGGCCTCGTCGGTCACTCACGCGCCCCGGCCGCCGACGGCGTGCCCTACCGAAAGGGCTAGCTCGACTAGCTCGGCGTGCTCAACGTGCGGTGGGCGGCGGCGGCCAGGACCTTGGCGCCGACGCCCACCGCACGCTCGTCGATGCGCAGGTCGCCCTGGTGAAGGTCATAGGTCGGACCGCCGGGAGTGCGTACGCCGAGACGGAACATCGACCCCGGGACCTGCTCCTGATACCACCCGAAGTCCTCGCCCCCGAGGCTCTGCGCGGAGACGACCGCGCCCCGCTCGCCGAGTACGTCCCGGACCGTGTCCACGAGGATCTGGTGGGAGGTCTCGTCGTTGCTCACCGGCGGTACGCCGCGGGTGTAGTCGACGGCAGCCGTCACGCCGTAGGGCGCGATGATCTCGGCGACGACCTCGCGCACCACGTGCTCGACCTCGCTCCAGGCGTCGCTGTCGAGGATGCGTACGGTCCCACCGACCGAGCCGTGGGCAGGGATCACGTTGTGGGCGAGGCCGGCCGAGACCTTGCCCCACACCACGCTGATGCCGGCTCGGGGGTCCATCCGCCGGCTCAGGATCACCGGCAGCTCGGTGGTCACCTTCGCGAGCGCGAAGACCAGGTCGCCGGTCAGGTGCGGGCGCGAGGTGTGGCCGCCGGTGCCGCTCAGATGCACGTCGATCACGTCGGAGGCGCTGGTCAGCGAGCCGGAACGGAGCCCGACCCGTCCGACGTCCACGGTTGGGTCGCAGTGCAGCGCGAAGATCCGCTCCACGTCGTCGAGCGCGCCCAGGCTCATCAGGTGCAGCGCCCCGCCGGGCATGACCTCTTCGGCTGGCTGGAAGAGCAGGCGTACGCCGCCCGGCAGCGGTGACTCCCGATACAGATCGGCCAGGGCGAGACCGGCACCGAGCAGGGCCGTGGTGTGCACGTCGTGGCCGCAGGCGTGGGCGACACCGGGGACGGTGCTCGCCCAGATGTCGGTGGTGACGTCCTCGACGGGAAGCGCATCCATGTCACCGCGGAGCGCGACGACCGTCGAGCCCTTCCCGGCGCCGCCCAGGTCGGCGATCAGGCCGGTCGCGGACGGGCGGTCGACCTGCCAGCCCGCCTTCTCCAGCCGCTCGGCGATCAGCTCGGTGGTGCGATGCTCCTGCCAGGAGAGCTCCGGGTGCGCGTGGATGTCCCGGCGCAGGTCGGTCAGCTCGGCGTCGTAGGCATCGACTCGCTCGGCGAGGAAGGCAGCAGGATCCATGGTCTGGCCAGACTAATCCCTGTCGTAGGCGGCCAGGATCCGGTCCGCGGCCACGGTCGCCGGAAGCTCGCCCGAGAGCACCTCGGCACGCACCTCGTCACGGATCGCTTTCACGCCCGCAGAGTGCTTGAGCCGCTGGTCGAGCTCGTCACGGACGAGTGCCCAGGTGAAGTCGAGCTGCTGCTCGGCGCGCTTCGTACGGAGCCCGTCCTGGCCGAGATGGGCGCGATGGGCCATCACCTGCTCCCAGACCGCGTCCACCCCCTCGTCGTGGAGCGCCGACGCGGTGATCACCGGCGGGGCCCACTCCTCACGCGAGCGCACCAGTCGGAGCGCGCCGGCGAGCTCCCGCGCGGCCGCCCGCGCCTCCTGGGCGCGAGCCGGGTCGTCGGGGTCGGCCTTGTTGACCGCGATCACGTCGGAGATCTCCAGGATGCCCTTCTTGATCCCCTGCAGCTGGTCGCCGGTGCGCGCGATGGTGAGGAACAGGAAGGTGTCCACCATCCCCGCCACGGTCACCTCGGACTGCCCGACGCCGACCGTCTCGACCAGCACCACGTCGTAGCCGGCGGCCTCCAGCACCGCCATCGCCTGCACGGTCGCCCGGGCGACTCCGCCGAGGGTGCCGGCGCTCGGAGAGGGCCGGATGAAGGCGTGGGGGTCCACGGAGAGCCGGGCCATGCGGGTCTTGTCACCGAGGACGGAGCCGCCGGTGCGTACGGAGGACGGGTCGACGGCCAGCACCCCCACCTTGAGGCCGTTGGCGGTCAGCCGGCTGCCGAGCGCCTCGATGAAGGTCGACTTGCCGACGCCGGGGACGCCGGAGATCCCGACCCGCACGGTGTCGCCCGCGGGGAGCTTGGTGAGCAGCTCGCGCGCGATCTCGCGGTGCTGGGGCTTGGTCGACTCCACCACGGTGATCGCCCGTGACACCGCCGCCCGCTTGCCGTCGCGGATGCCGTCGAGAAGGTCTTGTACGTCGGGCCCTGGCATGGCCAGCACCTTAGCCAACTCGTCGAGCCCCAAGCGTTCCGACTCGACCAGCGAGCCTGGCGGGCGCCAGTACGCTCGACCACCGTGACCGAGATGACGAGAACAGCAGTGGTGACCGGCGGCGGAACCGGACTCGGACGTGCGATCGCCGAGCGGCTGGCGGCCGACGGGCTCGCGGTGACCATCGTCGGACGTCGAGCGGAGACCCTGGAGACGGCGGCCACGGAGATCAACGCCACCGTCGGCGCCGACCAGGTGACGTACGTCGTCGCGGACTGCGCCGACCCGGGCGACGTCCGTGCCCTGGCGAGTGCCTGCCCGGACCGCTTGGACGTGCTCGTGCTCAACGCCGGCGGCAACACGCCCGCGAGCGGCGACGACCTGGAGGCACTGGCGCGCGACTGGGCGGCCGACTACCGGCTCAACGTGCTCACCGCGGTGCTCCCGGTCGAGGCGCTGCTCCCCCGGCTGGCCAGGCCGGGCGGCCGGATCGTCGCGATGAGCTCCGTCGCGGCGCTGCGCGGGAACGGGTCGTACGGAGCCACCAAGGGCGCCATCAACACCTGGATCACCGGCCTCGCTGCCGAGGTCGCGGCAGACGGGATCACCGCCAACGCCGTCGCCCCCGGCTTCGTCCCGGACACCGAGTTCTGGGACTCCCGTCGCAGTCCCGAGCTGATCGAGGAACGCACCTCCCGGATCCCGGTGGGCCGCCCCGGCACACCGCACGAGGTGGCCGCACTGGTCGCTCACCTGACCTCACCGGACGCCGGTTTCACCACCGGCCAGGTCGTCGGCATCCACGGCGGAGCGGTCCTGGCCCGGCTCTGACCCGGCCATCTCCCGATGGTTGTGAAGCTGAGAGTGACCCCTAGACCGCGCTCAGCTTCACAACCCCGTCGCCGCGCTGCTGAGTCACGGCAGGAGGTCGCGGAGGACGTCGGGGAGCCGGCTCGATCGGGCGTCGTCCAAGGGCATCCACGTGACACCCACCTGCAGCACATACCAGGCGACGGCAGCGGCGATGATCGCCAGGCCGACGACGGAGACGACCCATCGCTGGGACGGCGACGAGGCGGCGCGGGCGACCGGACCGACGGTGTCGCGGACCCGCTGCGAGGCGAGCCAGGCGGCGGACATGAACGTCATCGCGGCGGCGTAGAGCACGGCGGCCGGCGGCACCCCCAGCGCCAGGAACCCCATGCCGACAGCGGCCGCGATCACACCGGTCAGCACGGTCAGCGCTGCGGTGCCGGGGATGGCGCGCACCAGGTCCCACGGCGAGCGGATGAGCACCCACGGCCCGTCGTACCACTTCCGCCCGCGCGCCTCGCGCCGTTTCGTCAGGTGTTCGGAGGCGAGCGACGCGGCGCGCAGCAGCCAGACCCCGAGGCAGAGGAGGGCGACGCCCAGGAACGGGTAGGCGGCCACGACCCCGGCCAGGATCGCGGCGAGCGCGACCAGGATCAGGAAGTGCATCGGACCAGGCCAGCGCTTGAGCTTGGAGTGAGCACTGGGCGGGCTCCAGCCGGGCTCAGGCTGCGGTGCAGGTGGCGGCGGTGCGTGCGGATCGAACCGACGCACCACCAGCGGCTCGGCCGGCGCGTCAGCGACCGTCACCGCGGTCGGAGGCACCTCCTCCACCTCCGGAGGCACGACCTCCGTCGCCGCGTCGCCGGCAGCGTCCGGGTCGACCAGCGTCGGCTTCAGCTCTGCGGCCGCGGGTGCGGCGGCCAGTGGCATCGTCAGCGGCAGCACCTTCGTCACCGCCGCGGCATCGCCCCCGGACCACGGCGCCTCGGGCTCCATCAGCCATTCCCGCAGCTCCTCGAGCCCGGGCCGGTCCGCGGGGTCCGTCGCCAGCGCCGCCGCGATGACCTCTCGCATCGCACCGTCGATGCCGCCGAGATCGTGCTGGCCACGGCGTACGCGATCCAGGACGGCCATCGACGGCCCGGTCCCGAACGGCGGCCGGCCCAGCAGCGCGTAGGCGGTGGTGGCCGCCCACGAGTGCACGTCGCTGGCCGGGGACGCGGGCGTCCCCTCGAGGATCTCCGGCGCCAGGTAGCCCGGCGTACCGACCAGCCACCCGGTCAGGGTGATCTTGGGATCGTCGGCGACCCGGGCCAGCCCGAAGTCGATCAGCACCGGCGTACGTCCCTCCATCACCACGTTGGAGGGCTTCACGTCGCGGTGCAGCACGCCGGCGTCGTGGCAGGCGGCGACACCGTCGGCCAGGCAGCGGGCCAGCCAGAACCGGTCTTCGCCGAGGACCGGACCGTCGGCCTTGATCCGGTCGTGCAGGGTCGGCCCCGGCACGTAGCGGGTCGCGACGTAGGGAAGGTCCGCGTAAGGGTCGGCGTCGAGGACCTCCGCGATCCACGGGCTGCGCACCTGCCGCAGCGACCGCACCTCGCGCTCCAGCCGCGCCCGGGTCTCCTCGTCCCCCACGACGTGGGTACGCAGCACCTTCAGCGCCACCCGCTCGCCGGTCTCCTCGTGGCGGGCCAGATGGACGACACCCATGCCGCCCTCACCGAGCTTGGTGAGGAGCTCGTAGGCCCCGACTCTCACCAGCCCGTCCGCGGATGCCCGCCCGGGGCGTAGGTCCGTCACACCTGTGAGGCTAGACGAGCGCTACGCCTCCGGCGAGGACATTCGCACGACGTTCAGTGGTCGAGCTGCTCCCGCAGGCGACCGAGCAGGTCGAGGGCGGAGTCGGCGATGACGGTCCCGGGAAGGAAGACCGCGGCCGCGCCCATCTGCTCGAGGGTGGCCACGTCGTCGGGCGGGATCACGCCGCCGATGACGATCATGATGTCCGGGCGCCCCTGCTCCTCCAGCGCTGCCTTCAGCGCGGGGAGCAGCGTGAGGTGGCCGGCAGCCAGCGACGAGACCCCGACGATGTGTACGTCGGCGTCGACCGCCTGCTGCGCGACCTCCTCGGGCGTGGAGAACAGCGGGCCTACGTCGACGTCGAAGCCGAGGTCGGCGAAGGCCGAGACGACGACCTTCTGGCCGCGGTCGTGGCCGTCCTGGCCCATCTTGGCGACGAGGATGCGCGGGCGGCGGCCCTCGGCCTCCTCGAACTCCTTGGTCGCCTTCAGCACCTCGGTGACCTTCGAGTCACCCGACGTCGTCGCCTCGTCCCGATACACACCGGAGATGGTACGGATGACCGCCTGGTGCCGGCCCCAGGCCTTCTCCATCGCGTCGGAGATCTCCCCGACGGTCGCCTTGGCGCGGGCCGCGTCGACGGCCAGCGCGAGCAGGTTGCCGTCGAGGTTCGCTGCGGACTTCTCGGCGCCTGCGGCGTTCGTGATGGCCTCCAGGGCCCGGCGTACGTCCTCGTCGTCGCGCTCCGCGCGCAGCCGCTCCAGCTTGGCGACCTGCTGCTTGTAGACCTGGTCGTTGTCGACCTTGAGCACGTCGAGCGGGTCCTCGGAGGGGAGCCGGAAGGTGTTGACGCCGATCAGCTTCTGGGCGCCGGAGTCGAGGCGCGCCTGGGTGCGGGCCGCGGCCTCCTCGATGCGCATCTTCGGGATGCCCTGCTCGATCGCCTTGGCCATCCCGCCGGCCGCCTCGGCCTCCTGGATGTGGGCCCAGGCGCGCTCGGCGAGATCGTGCGTCAGACGCTCGACGTAGTAGGAGCCGCCCCACGGGTCGATGATCTCGGTGGTGCCGCTCTCCTGCTGCAGGAGCAGCTGGGTGTTGCGGGCGATGCGGGCAGAGAAGTCGGTCGGCAGCGCGATCGCCTCGTCGAGGGCGTTGGTGTGCAGCGACTGGGTGTGGCCCTGGGTCGCGGCCATCGCCTCGATGGCGGTGCGGCCGACGTTGTTGAAGACGTCCTGCGCGGTCAGCGACCAGCCACTCGTCTGGGAGTGGGTCCGCAGCGAGAGCGACTTGGGGTTCTTCGGGTCGAACTGGCTCACCAGCCGGGACCAGAGTGCCCGGGCCGCGCGCATCTTGGCGACCTCCATGAAGAAGTTCATCCCGATCGCCCAGAAGAACGACAGCCGCGGCGCGAACGCGTCGACGTCGAGCCCGGCGGCGAGACCGGTGCGGAGGTATTCCACCCCGTCGGCCAGCGTGTAGGCGAGCTCGAGGTCAGCCGTCGCCCCGGCCTCCTGCATGTGATAGCCGGAGATCGAGATCGAGTTGAACCGGGGCATCTTCGCGGCGGTGTAGGAGAAGATGTCGCCGATGATCCGCATCGACGCCGCCGGCGGGTAGATGTAGGTGTTGCGGACCATGAACTCCTTGAGGATGTCGTTCTGGATGGTCCCCGCGAGCTGTTCCGGCTTCACCCCCTGCTCCTCGGCGGCGGCGATGTAGAGCGCCAGCACCGGCAGCACCGCGCCGTTCATCGTCATCGAGACCGACATCTCGTCGAGCGGGATGCCGTCGAACAGCGTCCGGGTGTCGTAGATCGAGTCGATCGCGACGCCCGCCATGCCGACGTCGCCGCGCACGCGCGGGTGGTCGGAGTCGTAGCCGCGGTGGGTGGCCAGGTCGAAGGCGACGCTCAGTCCCTTCTGGCCGGCGGCCAGATTGCGGCGGTAGAACGCGTTGGACTCCTCCGCGGTCGAGAACCCGGCGTACTGCCGGATCGTCCACGGCTGGGTCGTGTACATCGTCGGGTAGGGCCCGCGCAGGAACGGGCTCAGGCCGGGGAAGGTGTCGAGCGCGTCCAGGCCCTCGAGGTCAGCAGGGCCGTAGCCCGGCTGGATCTCGATGCCTTCCGGGCTCAGCCAGCCCTCCCCCGAGGGAGCGGCGGCAGCGTACGGCGGGGTGTCGCCCTGAAGTGAAAGGCCCTTGAAGGAGCTGGGGATGGTCATGCGAGCTTCTCCCTCGTAGCGGTCAGGAAGGCGAGCGCGTCGACGCCCATCGAGGCGGCGTCGTCCACCTCGGCGTCGACCGCGTCGGGCTTCCCGGCGATGATCACGTGCGTGGCGCCGGCTTCGCGAAGGGCCGCGATCGCGGCCGCTCCCCAGGCGCCGTACGTCTTGTCGGACCCGGCCAGGCAGACGACCGGCGGCGCGCCCGCTGCCCGGTAGCTCGCGGCCAGCTCCTCGGCGTCCGCGGTGGCACCCGCGACCTCGACGCCGATGCCGCCGGCGGCGAACAGGTTGGTCGCGAAGGTCGCCCGAGCGGTGTGCTGGGCGACGGTCCCGAGGGTAGCCAGGAAGACCCGGGCGGTGGCGGGGTTGTCACGCAGGGCCTCGAAGGACGCCCCGTAGCGCGCCACCCGCTCGTTGAGCGGGTCGACCGGTCGCTCGGGGAGCGTCTCGGCGAGGTTGGGGAACTCGGTGAGACCGGTGATCGGGCGCTTGCGGCGTGCGATCGCCTTCTCCCGGGCCGCGGAGACCGCGGCGATCCGATCGCGGAAGGGCGAGAAGTCCCGGCCCTGCTCCCACTCGTCCTCGAGCTGGACGAACGCGTCCCAGCCGGCCGCGGCCATGTCGGCGGTCAGCCGCTCGACGGCGTAGGAACCACCGGCGGGGTCGGCGACGGCGGCGACGTGGGACTCGTCGATCAGCAGGTGGGACACGTTGCGGGCGATCCGGCGCCCGAACCCGTCCGGGACGCCGTTGGCGGAGTCGAAGGGCAGCACGGTGACCGCGTCCGCCCCGCCCACACCCGCGGCAAAGGCGGCGACGGTGCCGCGCAGCATGTTCACGTAGGGGTCGTACTTCGACAGCATCGGCCGCGAGCTCACCGCGTGGATACGCATCTCCACGCCGTCGGCGCCGGACAGCTCGAGCACCCGGGACCACAGCTGCCGCGCGGCCCGGAGCTTCGCGATCGTCGGGAACTGCTCGTCGGTCGCCGCGTAGCGGAACTCGATCTGCGCAGCAGCCACCGCAGGCGAGAAACCCGCCTCGGTCAAGGCCCGCAGGTAGGCGACGCCGACCGCGATCGACCAGCCGAGCTCCTGGACGTCGGAGGCACCGAGGTCGTGGGCGGCGGTGGCGTCGACCACGATCGCGCGCACGCCGATCCCCTGGGCCAGGCGCGCCAGGTCGACCAGCTCGGCGAACGCCTCGTCAGGCGCCAGCGGCAGGTCGCGCACGAGCGCACCCATCGGGTCGGCGCCCAGGTTGGTCGCGGCGTGCAGCCCGGTGCCCCGCTCGGCGATCAGCGCGAGCAGGTTCTGAGCGACCTTCACCGCCCCGATCGGCGCGTCCAGCACGACGGGCGCCAGGTCGAGGAGCACCTTGTCGAGGAGTACGTGGAGGTCGGTGGTCTCGTCGGCGGCCACCCACAGCGAGGAGACCCCGCCGTCGAGGTCGACCAGCGCGGCCTCGTTGGCCGCCTTGGCGTCGACGCCGGGGAGCCCGGAGACGAGCGAGCGGATGTCCCAGGCGCCCGCGCGCGTGGGGCGGACCGTGTCGGCGAAGACTGTGTCTGCAAAGGACGTGTCCGGTAGCCCGAGCGGGGCGATCCGGAGTCCGTCGAGAGAGGTGCGCGTCAGCTTGTCCCAGACGAGGGAGTCGGCGTCCTCGGAGGTGAGGCGGCCGGACTTGCGGAGGACGGCAGCCGTCGCCGCCTCCCACTCTGCCTGGGAATGGGCATCCGCCGGCTGGGCAAGGCGCAACGAGTCGGCGCGAGCGGCGTCGTTCATGGGTCGAACCTTAGGCCGACGACGTGGCGGTGGCCACAAAGTGTGAGGTTTACAACCGCTAACTGAGACGCGGCACTACGTTGACCGCCGTGAAGGTACGCACTCCCGGCGGGCAGGTCTATCGAGTCACCCGCCGTTGGGTCCCGTGGCAGCGGAAGTCACGCCGGCTGAGTCTCGACGGATTCGAGGTCCCGATCAGCCCACCCTCCGGCGACGACCCGATCAGCGCGATCCTCCTGGTGCTCTGGCTCGTCATCGCGGTGCCGATCATCGTCGCGATCGTCGCGGTCATGCTGCTGACCGGCATCGAGCTCCTCCTCCTGCTCGCGATCCTCCCCTTCGCCGTCGGCGCCCGGGTCGTCTTCGGCCGTCACTGGACCGTGGAAGTCCGCCGCGGCTTCACCCCGATCCACGAGGAGCGCACCGGTGACTGGCGAGCCAGCGGCGTACGCATCCACGAGATCGCCGAGCAGATCCAGGCAGGCAACGTCCCGGCCGACTCCCTTTCCCGGTGAGGACCCTAGGAGCGTGGCGCACACCGAGTGTGCACGGTGTTCCTTGGGGTGAGGAACCGCAGCAGCGGCAGGCCGGTGTAGACCAGCACCCAGACCGGCCAGAAGAACCCGCGGCCGGTGAGGCGCCAGGCCACCACGGCGATCGCGCTGCAGATCAGGAACACCAGCAGGTCTCGTACGAGGCGGGTGTCCGTCCCGCCGGGCGGGGCAGGATCCTCGCCCAGGTCGTCGACCACCGCGGCGAGATCGGTGGACCAGGTCGCGCTCCACACGCGCTCCGCGCGCGACTCGAGCTCGGGCACGTCGATCCGCCCCGCGACGTACGCATCGACGAGCCGCGTCCGCGCGACCTCGCGCTCCAGGTCACCGACTCTCATCACAGGCCCTCGAGATCGAGGGGCCGCCCCGCGGCGTACAGGTCCTTCGGGCAGGTCGAGGCGGCGCAGTCCTGGTAGCGAGAAGCCAGCCGGGAGAGCGCCTCGACGGTCTCGGCGGAAGCAGGGTCGGCGGCAAGGTTGTGCTGCTCATAGGGGTCCGAGGAGCGGTCGTAGACCTCGACCTGGCCGGTGTGCAGGCGGGCGTAGGTCCAGGAGCCGACCCGGATGCCGGACCACAGCTGCCGGCTCCCGTCGGTGACCCGCCAGCCGGCGACCGGGATCGCACGCACCTGCTCGGGGGCGCGCAGCCACGGCATGATGTCGATCCCGTCGGGAGCGCGCGGCGGGCGGGCACCGGCGGCAGCCAGCAGCGTGGCTGCGAGATCGGGGTTGGTGACCGGAGTCCGCACCGTCAGGCCGCGCGGCACGCCGGGTCCGCTCATCAGCACCGGGATCCGCAGCGACTCGTCGTAGTGCCACAGCTTGCCGTTGAGGTTGTGGTAGCCGTTCGAGAAGCCGTTGTCGGAGGTGAAGACGACCAGCGTGCGCTTCAGCTCGCCGCTCTTCCTCAACCCACCCAGAAGCGAGGCGATGTTGCGGTCCAGGCTACGGATCGCCTCGAGGCGGCGCTGGTAGGCGATCCGGAGCGCCTCCTTCTTCCGCGGGTCGAACCTCGCCCGCGCGGGCGACCCCTTCGCATAGCCCGAGGTGTCCTCGGGAAAGAGGTTGGGTCGCGCCGGGATCCGGATGTTGTCGTAATACCCACGGTCCTGGGCATCGGGCACGGTCACCGACAGCGCGGCATCGGTGCCGGGGTAGATCTTCTTCGGGTCGTCGGGCCCCGACGGCCCGCCGTGGTGCGGCGCCACATAGTTGACCCAGGTGAACCACGGCTTCCCCGACCCGCGCTCGGCCGCGATCCCGGCCTTCGCGTGCTCGGTGATGACGGTCGAGGAGTAGCCCTTCGACTTGATGATCTCGCCGTTGACGTTGAACTTGGGTGAGCGGAAGTTGTACGTCGACGGGTCGACGGTCGCGCGCCACTGGTCCCAGCCGGGCGGTACGTCGCCGCGGGTCGAGCCCTCGCCGTAGCCGTTGAGGTACTTCCCCGCCAGGATCGTCGAGTAGCCCGCCTCCTGGAGCGAGGTGGCGAGCGTCGAGGTGTCGTCGAAGGCCTGATATCCGCCGTGGGGCCCCTCGATCGTGCGCGCACCGTGGTTGTGGGCGTACTGGCCAGTCAGCAGCGAGGCCCGTGCCGGCACGCAGATCGGCGTCGGCGCGATCCCCTCGGCGAAGGAGACCCCGGTCCGCTCGACCAGCTTGCGCACCTGCGGCAGGTGATCCATGTCGAGGTAGGAGAGGTCGTCGACCGTGACCAGCAGCAGATTGGGCTTTCCCGCCGGACGCTCCAGAGCAGGCGTACGCGTCGGGGTCGCCGCCACCGCGGCAGGCTCGTGCACCAGCCCCGTCACCGCGAGCACGCTCATCGCGGCGGTCGCGGCAACTGCCCGTCTGCGGCGGAACGGCATGACCAAACACTCCCAAGTAATTAGAGTTATTTAGTCTACTTTAGCGCGTCAGAATCCCGTCAGATCAAGGGGGCGGTCCGCCGCGTACATCTTCTTGGGGCAGCCGTCGCCGCTGCAGTCGCGATATTTCTCGGTCAGCTTCGCGAGGCGCGAGACCGTCTCCGCCTGGTCGGGATCGTCGGCGAGGTTGTTCATCTCATAGGGGTCGGTCGTGCGGTCGTAGAGCTCGACGCCGCCGGTGGTGAGCTCGACATAGGTCCATCGCCCCACCTGCACGCCGGACCAGAGCCGCGAGGTGCCGTCGGAAGGTGGCCACGCCTCGATCGGGATGACCCGCGCCTGCTCGGGCGCACGCAGCCACGGCATGATGTCGATGCCGTCGGGCTCGTGCGGGTCCTCGGCGCCGGCCACTGCGAGCAGGGTCGTGGCGATGTCGGGGTTCGTGACCGGAGTCGTCACCTCGCGGCCCTCGGGCACTCCCGGGCCGCTCATCAGCACCGGGATGGCGAGGGTCTCGTGGTAGTACCAGAGCTTGCCGTTGAAGTTGTGGTAGCCGGTCGAGAACCCGTTGTCGGAGGTGAAGACGACCAGCGTCCGCTCCAGCTCACCACTGGCCCTCAGCCCCTCGAGCATCGAGGCGATGTTGCGGTCCAGGCTGCGCGCCGACTCGATCCGCCGCTGATGCGAGATCCGGTAGGCGTCCTTCTCGATCTGGGTCGGGTTCTTCCGCGAGGGCGAGCCCTTGGGGAAGTCCTTGCGGTTCTCCGGGAACAGGTTGGGCTGCTGCGGGATCGGCTTGTCGGCATAGACGTCCCGGTCCTGCGCGTCCGGGACCGGCACCCCGATCGCGCCCTTGGTGCCGCGGAAGCGCTGCTTGGGGTCGCCCTTCTGGGTCGGCCCGCCGACGTGCGGCGCGACGTAGTTGACCCATTGGAACCACGGCTTCGCGTCGGCCTCGGCATCGGCCTCGGCCCGGGGAGTCACCTTCTTCTTCGCGTCCCGCAGCGCCGCCTGCGCCTGCTGGGTGATGACGGTGGTCGAGTAGCCCTTCGGCTTCACGACGCGGCCGTTGACGTTGAACTTCGCGCCGAGGTAGTTGTAGGTCGACGGGTCGATGGTCGCGCGCCACTCGTCCCACCCCGGAGGTACGTCCCGCTTGCTCTTCTTCTCGCCGTACTCGTTGAGGTACTTCCCGGTGAACACCGTCGTGTAGCCCGCATCCTGCAGCGAGGTGGCCAGGGTTGCGGAGTCGTCGAAGGACGGGTAGCCACCCTCGGGACCATGGATGGTGTGAGCGCCGTGGTTGTGGGCGTACTGCCCCGAGAGGAGCGAGGCCCGTGCAGGCACACAGATCGGGGTCGGCGCGACCGCGTCGGTGAAGGTCACACCGCTCTCACCGATCAGCTTCTTGACGCTCGGCAGGTAGTCCATGTCGAGGGAGGAGAGGTCGTCGACCGTGATCATCAGCAGGTTGGGCTTCTCGACGGGCATCTCGAAGGCGGGCGTCCGGGTCGAGGCCTGATCGGAGCCACGGCCGGCCGACGGCTCCTGCCTCGGCGCCTGGCCACAGCCCGTCATACCCACGACCCCCGCGACCGCGAGGGCCGCCGAGAGCGCCCGGATCCGTCTGGATACCGCCACTGAATGTCCTCATCACACTGATCGATTGCTGCTGGGTCCGCCGAAGCACGGAAAGCCTGCCACTGCGCCGATGGTTCATCCCAGATCAACGCACGTGTCGCGCTCTCGCCATCCCCGGGCAGGACGCTTGCTCCATGAAGATGGCGCTGGTCACCGAGAGCTTCTTTCCTACCGTCGATGGTGTCACAACCACGGTGAAGGCCATCGCCGACCGCATGATCGAGTCCGGCCACGACGTGCTGCTGGTCGCACCCGGCCCCGGCCTGTCCGTCTATCGCAACAGCCGGGTCGCCCGGATCTCACCGATCGCCAAGACCGGCCGCCAGGTACGCGGCGCCCTGGAGTCCTTCGAGCCGGACGTCGTGGTCGCCTTCGACCCCGGTCGCCTCGGCCGCCGGGCGCTGTCGTCACCGACGGCGGCCGGCGCGACCACGCTGGTCGTCCAGCAGTCTCCCCTCTCCCCCAAGGCGGCACTGACCTGGAACACCTCGATCGCCGCGTATGCCGATGAGATCTTCGTCACGAGCGAGTGGCTGCGACGTACCCTCGCTGCGATCGACGTTCCCGCCGAGGTCTGGACCCCCGGCGTCGACACCGCCGCCTTCTCGCCCAGCCTGCGGGACGACTGGCTCCACCGGCGCTGGTCCAAGGCCAAGTCCCGTCCCACCCCGCTCGTCGTGGTCGGCTTTGCGGGCGGCCTGACCAAGAGCAACGGCGTACGCCGCCTCGCCGAGCTCACCTCGGTGCCCGGCATCCGCCTGGTCATCATCGGCGACGGGCCGCAGCGCGGGTGGCTCAAGCAGCGGATCCCGCAGGCGAAGCTGACCGGTCCGCTGGGCACCGGCGACCTGGCCATCGCCCTGGCCTCGCTCGACGTACTCGTCCACCCGGGTGACGAGGAGGGATGCGGCCACATCCTGCGCGAGGCCGCGGCCAGCGCCGTCCCGGTGGTCGCACCGCGCGCCGGCGCGGCGGCCGAGATCGTCCGGCATCTGGAGACCGGCGTGCTCTACGACCCGGCCCGCAGCCGAGAGCTCGCCGACGCGGTCGCCTCGGTCGTCTCCGATCCTCGTCGACACCTGCTCGGGAGCCGTGGTCGCGAGCTGGCCGCCACACGTCCGTGGACCGGTGCCGTCGACGAGCTGCTGGCCCGTCTGGTCGCGCTGGACGACGACGCACACCCTGCTGTTAGGCTTGCCTAACTCCCCACGAAGATACTCGTCAGTAACCCCGCGCGCCCCAGCAGAGACTGAAATGTCACATACTCCCTGCGTACAAGTTCGGGTAGCGGGAGTAGTAGCGTGCGTGCCGTGGCAACCACGACTCTGATCAAAGGCGCGCGGTCGACGCGCTCGACGATCGCCCTGAAGCTCCTTATGGCGGCCAGCGGCATCGTCTTCATCCTGTTTGTGCTCGTGCACATGTACGGCAACCTCAAAGCCTTCAGCGGCGAGCTTGCCTTCAATGAGTATGCCGAGCACCTGCGTACGTTCGGGGAGCCGATGCTGCCGTACGGCGGCCTTCTCTGGATCATTCGCGTGGTGCTCCTGGCCTCGTTGGTGGCGCACGTCAGCTCGGCGGTGGCGCTCTCCATGCGTGCCCACGCGCAGCGACCGGTGAAGTACGCGGTGAAGAAGAACAAGGCTTCGTCGCTCTCCTCGCGCACCATGCGCTGGGGCGGCGTGGCCCTGCTCCTGTTCGTCGTGTGGCACCTGCTCCAGTTCACCATCGTGAAGATCAACGTGGGTGAGGGCGGGCAGACTCCGAACGTCACCGAGAACCCCTACCAGCTGCTGATCAACGCGTTCCAGCCGGAGCAGTGGTGGATGGTCCTCATCTACCTGGCCTCGATGCTCGCGCTCGCCTTCCACCTGCACCACGGCACCTTCAGCGCCATCCAGACGCTCGGGTTCACCAACACCGCTGAGTCGCGTGCCAGGGCCCGCATCGCCGGCTGGGTCGTCGCGATCGTGGTCGCCGGCGGCTTCTCGCTGGTTCCCCTGTTCACCGTCTTCGGCGTCATCTCGTAAGGACATCTGACACACATGGCTGCTGGAACCCACTACCTGCCCGGCCTCACCCCGACCAACGAGGCCCCGGTCCAGAAATCCGACGACGCCGCCGGCTACTACGTGCTCGGCGACAAGCTCGTCGACCCGAAGGCCCCCACCGGTCCGATCGCGGAGCGCTGGACGACCCGCAAGTTCGAGAACCGCCTGGTCAACCCGGCCAACCGCCGCAAGCTGTCGGTCATCATCGTCGGCACCGGCCTGGCCGGTGGCGCTGCTGCCGCGACGCTCGGCGAGGCCGGCTACAACGTGAAGTCGTTCTGCTACCAGGACTCCCCGCGTCGGGCCCACTCGATCGCCGCCCAGGGCGGCATCAACGCCGCCAAGAACTACAAGGGCGACGGCGACTCGGCCTACCGGCTCTTCTACGACACGGTCAAGGGCGGCGACTACCGCGCCCGCGAGTCCAACGTCTACCGCCTCGCCGAGGAGTCGGTGAACATCATCGACCAGTGCGTGGCCCAGGGCGTCCCCTTCGCCCGCGAATACGGCGGCCTGCTCGACAACCGCTCCTTCGGTGGCGTGCAGGTGTCGCGTACGTTCTACGCCCGCGGCCAGACGGGGCAGCAGCTGCTCATCGGCGCCTACCAGGCCATGGAGCGCCAGGTCGCGGCCGGCACGGTCGAGCAGTTCACGCGTCACGAGATGCTCGAGCTGATCGTCGCCGACGGCAAGGCCCGCGGCATCATCGCCCGCGACATGGTCACCGGCGAGATCGAGACCCACCTGGCCGACGTGGTCGTGCTCGCCACCGGCGGCTACGGCAACGTCTTCTACCTCTCGACCAACGCGATGGGGTCCAACGTCACCGCCACGTGGCGTGCGCACCGCAAGGGCGCCTACATGGCCAACCCCTGCTACACGCAGATCCACCCGACCTGCATCCCGGTGACCGGCGCCCACCAGTCGAAGCTGACCCTGATGTCGGAGTCGCTGCGTAACGACGGCCGCATCTGGGTGCCCAAGAAGGCCGAGGACTGCGCCAAGGACCCGCGCGACATCCCCGAGGAGGACCGCGACTACTTCCTGGAGCGGATCTACCCCTCCTTCGGAAACCTGGTCCCCCGCGACATCGCCTCGCGTGCCGCGAAATACATGTGCGACGAGGGCCGCGGTGTCGGGCCGGAGGTCGACGAGACCCAGGCCGACGGCTCGGTGAAGAAGTTCCGTCGCGGCGTCTACCTCGACCTGGGTGCCGCGATCGAGCGCCTCGGCAAGGACGCGATCGAGGAGAAGTACGACAACCTCCTCGACATGTACGAGCGGATCACCGGCGAGAACCCCTACGAGGTTCCGATGCGGATCTACCCCGCCGTCCACTACGTGATGGGCGGCCTGTGGGTCGACTACGAGCTCTCGACCAACATCGAGGGTCTCTACTGCACCGGCGAGGCCAACTTCTCCGACCACGGCGCGAACCGCCTCGGCGCCTCGGCGCTGATGCAGGGCCTCGCCGACGGCTACTTCGTGCTGCCGAACACCATCCGCGAATACCTCGCCGACGGCCCGTTCGAGGCCATCTCCGAGGACCACCCGGCGGTCGTCGAGGCCAAGCAGTCGGTCCAGGAGCGGATCGACAAGTTCATGTCGATCAACGGCACCCGCTCGGTCGAGTCGATCCACAAGGAGCTCGGCCAGATCATGTGGGAGTACTGCGGCATGGACCGCAACGCCGAGGGTCTCAAGAAGGCCATCGGCCTGATCCGCGAGCTCAAGAAGGAGTTCTGGACCAACGTCAAGGTCCTCGGCTCGGCCGACTCCCTCAACCAGGACCTCGAGAAGGCCGGCCGCGTGGCCGACTTCATCGAGCTCGGTGAGCTCATGTGCATCGACGCGCTCAACCGGCGCGAGTCCTGCGGCGGCCACTTCCGGTCCGAGTCGCAGACCGAGGACGGCGAGGCGCTGCGTCACGACGACGAGTTCGCCTACGTCGCGGCCTGGGAGTTCGGCGGCGAGGACGGCGCCCCGATCCTCCACAAGGAGGACCTGATCTACACCGCCATCGAGATGAAGCAGAGGTCGTACAAGTGAAGCTCACCCTCAAGATCTGGCGGCAGGCCAACGCGTCCGACAAGGGTGCGCTCAAGACGTACGAGCTGGACGGTGTCTCCTCGGACATGTCGTTCCTCGAGATGCTCGACCTGCTCAACGAGCAGCTCCTGCAGAACAACGAGGAGCCGGTCGCGTTCGACTCGGACTGTCGCGAGGGCATCTGCGGCATGTGCTCGCTGATGATCAACGGCGAGGCGCACGGCCCGGAGGTCACCACGACCTGCCAGCTGCACATGCGCTCGTTCAAGGACGGCGACACGATCACCATCGAGCCGTGGCGCGCCGCGTCGTTCCCGATCGTCAAGGACCTGATCGTCGACCGCTCCGCGTTCGACCGGATCATCCAGAACGGCGGCTACATCTCGGCCAACACCGGCTCGGCCCCCGAGGCCAACTCGGTGCCGGCTCCGCGCGACAAGGCCATGCGGGCGTTCAACACGGCCACCTGCATCGGCTGCGGCGCCTGCGTCGCCGCCTGCCCCAACGGCTCCGCCTCGCTGTTCCTCGGCGCGAAGATCACCCACCTCGGTGAGCTGCCGCAGGGCCAGCCGGAGCGCTACTCGCGCGTGCAGACCATGCTCGCCCAGCACGACGCCGAGGGCTTCGGCGGTTGCACCAACATCGGTGAGTGCGCCGCCGCCTGCCCCAAGGAGATCCCGCTCGACGTGATCTCCCAGCTCAACAAGGACCTTCGCAAGTCGATGATCCTCGGCTGACGACAGGTTCACTCTCCAGGGCCGTCCTCCCGTGAGGGAGGGCGGCCCTGTGCGTTCGTCTAGGTATGCAGCACAAGGAACACATCCCGTGCGGAGTTCCGCACGGGATGTGTTCGTTCACCTGCATACCTTGACGAACGGACCGCTCACGCGACGGTCAGCTTGACCTCGATGTTGCCGCGGGTGGCGTTGGAGTAGGGGCAGACCTGGTGGGCCTGGTCGGCGAGCTGCTGGGCGGTCGCGGCGTCGGTGCCGGGGATGGTCACCTCGAGCTGCACGGCGAGACCGAAACCGCCCTGGCCGTTGTCACCGATGCTCACGTCGGCGACGACCTCGGAGTCGGTCATGTCGACCTTCGCCTTGCCGGCGACGAGCTTGAGCGCGGAGTGGAAGCAGGCGGCGTACCCGGCGGCGAAGAGCTGCTCGGGGTTGGTGGCGCCACCGGCACCGCCCATCTCCTTGGGGATGCGGACGTCGGCGTCGATGAGACCGTCGGTGGACTGTACGTGGCCGTTGCGGGCGTCGCCGGTGCTGACTGCGGAAGCTGTGTAGATCGGTGTCATGTGCACAACTATATTGCGCACAACTTAATCGCGCAAGGGAGTAGACTGGTCGATGTGTCCGGACGTACCTATCCGCAGCTCGCGCTCGACCTACAGCTCTGTTTCCCCCTGTACGCAGCGACCCGCGCCGTCACGAAGCGCTACGTGAGGCTGCTGGAGGGGACGGGCCTGACCTATCCGCAGTATCTGGTGATGCTGGTGCTCTGGGAGGCCGACGAGGCGTTGACCGTGACCGCGCTCGGCCAGCGCCTGCGGCTCGACTCCGGCACCCTGACTCCGCTGCTCAAACGACTCGAGGCCGCCGGCCACCTGCGGCGCGACCGTGATCCCGGCGACGAGCGCCGGGTGCTGGTCAGCCTGACCGATCAGGGCCGGGCGCTGGAGGAGCAGGTCGCCGGCGTACCTCAGCAGCTCGGGGCGTCGATGGGGATCACCCGTGACGAGGCGCTCGCCCTGCGCGACCAGCTCACCGAGCTGGTCGACCACCTCGACACGGCCGACTCCGCCTGAGGGATAGATCTATCCCCGGGTCAGCAGCCGCTGGACGCCCAACTTGATCAGCAGGCCCCCGAGGAGCACATCGACGACCACGAGCACCGCGTGGGCGATGTAGTAGGGCTTGGGCCGGGTCTGCTCCGGGTCCTTGGCGGTCTTGACGAGGTTGCGGCCGAAGTTGGTCCAGATCGCGATCGTCCAGATCCCGATGACCAGGAGGAGCGCGCCGTCAGTCTTCTCGAGCTTCATGGACACGACTCTCTCATCCGAGGTCAATCCGCAGTGATGCGGGTGATCACGTCGATGCATCGTCGGAACTGGCTGACCGAGGCCGGGTTCCGCCAGGCGAGCATCTCGAGAATCCAGTCGACGGCGTACGCAGGGGTCAGTCCGGCCTCGGCGGCGACCGGGTCGGCGACCCGGGCATAGCCCTCGCGAAGCAGGTCCAGGCGATCTGCGAACGGGTCACGCGCCGACACCAGCCAGCGACCGACATCGAACGCCGGCGCGGCCGCTCCGGCGAACTCCCAGTCGATCACGCCGACGATCCGGCCCTCGTGGACCAGCAGGTTGGCCGGCATGAAGTCGCCCTGGGCGAGCACGTACGGGACGGCCGGACGGGCCGTGATCTGCTGGCGCAGAAAGGCGACACCACGCTCGAGAACCGCAGCCGCGGCCGGGCCGAGCGTCCGCGTGACGGTGCGCGTGACCGTCTCGACATCTCGATCCTCCGGCCAGCGCAGCTCATGCCGGACGCCTCGGTCGAGGTCGGGCTCGACGCTGTGGACCAGCGCCATCAGCTCGCCGGCGTCGACGATGCAGCGGTGGAGATCCGCCTCGGACAGATCGCCGACGAGCGTGTCGAGCGACCGGCCCGGCAGGTGCTGCTGCACCGAGAAGGAGAGCACCTCGCCGTCGCGCTCGAGATGCTCCAGCCCGAGAATCTCCGGCGTCGGCACACCGATCGCTCGCGCCTGGGTCATCATGTGGGCCTCGTCGACGAACCATGGCGTCGGGTGTCGCGCGATGCGTACGACCACGGCCACGTCTCCGCCGAGCTCGGCACGGTAGGTCTCGTTCATCCCGCCGCCGGTGAGAGGTACGAGCTGCTCGAGGTCGCGTCCACAGACCGACCTGAGGACCGAGGCGACGAGCGGGCGAGGCGTGGCCACCGTTCAGCTCACACGGGGTCGCTCTGCTCGTCCTGCTCCGCCGGGTTCGCCCCGACGTAGGCATAGGACGCGGCGTACAGGATCACCATGGAGGTGTAATGGATCCAGACGACCAGGATGAGGGCGATGCCGAAGGCCTGGAACGCCGGCTGGCCCTGGGTCGCCTTCAGCAGGATGGTCGAGGCCTGCTTGAGGATCTCGAAGCCGATCGCGCCGATCAGCGCTCCGGCCAGCAGCGGACGTTTCGGGGTGTCCTTCTGGGGTGCCAGGTGGAACATCGCGAAGAAGAGCACGGTGTTGGCGGCCAGGCCGAGCGCGAGCGTGAGGAGGACGATCAGCCAGCCGAAGCCTTCGTCGAGCCCGATCCAGTCGAGGACGTTGACCGAGAAGGTGCGTACGAGACCCGTGAAGGCGACCGCGACCAGCAGGATCACGCCCAGCACGACCAGAGCGACCAGGTCGCGGGCCTTCGCCGCCAGGAAGCCCGGCTGGGCGTCCTCGGGCACCACGAAGACGATCTGGAGCGCCTTGCGCAGGCCGTCGACGAAACCGAGGCCGGCGTAGAGCAGACCGAAGACACCGATGATCCCGACGGTGCCGGCAGCACTCTCGATGTCGGCGATCTTCAGCTGCCCGGGGCCGTCGCCGACGAGACCGGGCAGCACCTGATCGATCGCCTCGACCAGGTCGCTCTCGGCACCGGCGTACACCTTGGCGATCTCGCCCACGGCGAAGAAGGCCAGCGCGAGGATCGGGAACGTGGACAGGAACCCGAAGTAGGTCATCGCCCCGGCCTGCTGGGCCGCGCCGACCTCGCCATAGTGCTCCTGCGTACGCAGCACCCGGTCCAGCGCCGGGAAACGAGCCCGCAGCTCGGCTACCTTCGCCTTGATCTTCTCCATCCCGAGATCCCCCATCCGTCGAACGTGGCCGGGACGCGAGCACGCCTCAGCCGGTCAGTGCAGCTCTCAGTGCGAACTCCCTGGTCGGGCGCCACCCCTCCGTGTCGTCGTGGACGTAGAGGTGGAACTCCTCGACCGACCACTCGCACTCGAAGTCGGCCAGCTCACCGAAAGCCTTGTCGAGGCTAGCGTCGGGAAGGTCGTGAGCGATCGTGACATGCGGGTGATACGGGAACGTGAGCTTTTGGTCGAGCGGACCCTGCCGGACGGCGTTGGCCAGCTGCTCACAGCCCGAGATGCCCTGCACGACGGCCACGAACACCACCGGCGAGACCGGCCGGAACGTGCCCGTGCCACGTAGATGCACGCTGAACGGAGCGACCCTCGAGGCCGCGGCCTCGAGGTGGCTCTCGACATCCGGCAGGAGATCGTCGTGGATCTCCGTCGGTGGCACAAGAGTGATGTGCGTCGGGATCATGGTCGCCGTCGCGTCCCCGAGAGACGTCCGGTAGTCCTGGAGCTGACGTGCCCATGGCTCCGGGATAGCGATGGCAACACCGATGGTGCGCATGCGCCGACCTTACTAGCCGAGGGGCCGGTCGGGGGACAGAGTGGGGGCCACCAGGCCAACCCGCTCGTAGACATCGGCCAGAGTCTTGCGAGCGACCACGCCTGCCTTCTCCGCACCCTGCTCGAGGATGCCGTCGAGATAGGCCCGGTCCTCGAGGATCTCGAAGGTCTTGTCCCGGAACGGCGTGACGAAGTCGACGACGACGTCGGCGAGATCCTTCTTGAGGTCGCCGTAGCCCTTGCCGGCGTACTTGCCGACCAGGGTGTCGATGTCGGAGCCGGTCAGCGCGGAGTAGATCCGGAGCAGATTGGAGACGCCCGGCTTGGCGTCCTCGTCGAAGCGGATCTCCATCTCCGAGTCGGTGACCGCGGAGCGGATCTTCTTCGCCGAGACCTTCGGGTCGTCGAGCATGTCGATCAGGCCGTTCGGGCTCGAGGCCGACTTGGACATCTTGATCGTCGGGTCCTGGAGGTCGTAGATCTTCGCGACCTCCTTGAGGATGTAGGGCTCGGGGAGGCGGAAGGTCTTCTTGTAGCGGCTGTTGAACCGCTGCGCCAGGTCGCGGGTCAGCTCGAGGTGCTGCCGCTGGTCCTCGCCGACCGGGACGTACGCCGGGCGGTAGAGCAGGATGTCGGCGGCCATCAGCATCGGGTAGGAGAAGAGGCCGACGGAGGCGGCACCCTCACCGCCCTTGGCGGACTTGTCCTTGAACTGGGTCATCCGCCGGGCCTCGCCGAAGGAGGTGATGCACTGCATCACCCAGCCGAGCTGGGCGTGCTCGGGGACGTGGGACTGGACGAAGATCGCCGACCGCTCCGGATCGACACCGGCCGCCAGGAGCTGGGCGGCGGCCCGCCGCGTACGCTCTCGGAGAACCTTCGGGTCCTGCTCGATCGTGATCGCGTGCAGGTCGGCGATGAAGAAGAACGGCTCGTGCTCGTCCTGCAGGCTCACCCACTGTCGGACCGCGCCGAGGTAGTTGCCGAGGTGGTAGGAGTCCGCGGTCGGCTGGATGCCGGAGAGGACCCTGGGCCGAGTCGTGGGAGCGGTGCTTCCGGTCATGGTGCGCATTCTGTCAGCCAGTCGCCGAAAGGCTCGAAACGACAGTGGATCCTGCCCGCGGCACCTGATCTGCGTGCCGGCCATGGGCCTCGGCGCCCCCCGTGATCAACGTCGAGGACCATGGTCGCCCGCAGTCGTGAAGGCCACGGGCAGGATCCGCATGACCCATCAACGACAGACCCTCAACGGGGTTACCGACGAAGTGCATCCAATTTCTTACGAGTTTGTGGACGTCTTGAGAGTCTCTGCTCGGCGTGGATTCGCTGACCGGCCAGTTCCCCGTTTCCAGCGGGACAACCGCCCCTGTTAACGTGGTTGGCTGACCCGCGGATCCTCCCAGGGGTCCGCAGCCTCGGGGCCAGCAGCCGTTTCGGCCTCGAGGCCAGGCGACCCTCGAGGAGATCTGTGAACCCCACGTCCGCTGCCAATGCACGCATGCTGCTCGCTACCGATCTGGACGGAACCTTCCTGGCCGGCGACCCCGAGGCGAAGGTCAAGCTCTACCAGACACTGAGCCGCCGCGAGGACGTCCTGCTCTCGTTCGTCACCGGTCGTGGACTGGAGTCGGTGCTGCCACTGCTGGCCGACCCGACCATCCCGACACCCGACTTCATCATCTGTGACGTCGGGGCCACCATCGTGACCGGACACGACCTGCTCGCGGTCGAGCCCATCCAGCAGGAGATCTCGGCCAAGTGGCCGGGCGAGCTCACGGTGCTGGAGAAGATCGGCGACCGCCCCGGTCTGGTGCGCCAGAACGTGCCCCAGGACCGCCGGGTGTCCTACTTCTGCGACCCCGAGGCGGTCACCGACGACCTCGCACCGCTGGTCGCGGAGATCGGCTGCGACCTGCTCTACTCCCTCAGCCACTACCTCGACGTGCTGCCCGGCGGGATCAACAAGGGCCACACGGTCACCAAGCTCGTCGAGCACCTCGGCATCCCCCAGGACCGCGTGCTGGTCGCCGGCGACACCCTCAACGACCTGGCGATGTACGACATCGGGTTCCAGGGCGTCTGCGTCGGCGAGGCCGAGGACAAACTCCTCGACGCGACCCGCGACCAGGAGCGTACGTTCCATGCGACCGCCCCCGGCACCGGCGGGATCCTGCAGGCGATCCGGCACTTCAACCTGCTCGACGACGAGCACATCTACGACCCGGAGAACGACGCCGACGACCCCGGCAAGTCCGACCTCGTCATGGTCTACCACCGCCTCCCCTACGACGAGGTGATCGAGGAGGGCGAGGTCAAGCGCCGGCGACCGAAGTCGCCCAACGGGATCATCCCGACGCTGCTGTCCTTCTTCACCGAGCGCACCGGATCGTGGGTCGCGTGGTCGATCGACGACCCCAAGCGCGGCAACTTCGCCACCCACACCGTGGTCGACCCCAAGCTCTACCCCGGTCTGGTGGCCTCCCGGCTGCCGCTGTCGAAACGCGACGTCGACGTCTTCTACAAGCGCTTCTCCAAGGAGGCGTTCTGGCCGCTGCTGCACACCTTCTGGGAGCGCGCGAAGTTCAAGGAGGAGGACTGGCAGGTCTACTGCCGGGTGAACAAGGCCTTCGCCGAGCAGGCGGCGGCCGAGGTGGCGTACGGAGGCATCGTCTGGATCCACGACTACAACCTGTGGATGGTGCCGGCCTATCTGCGCGAGCTGCGGCCGGACGTGAAGATCGCGTTCCTGCACCACACCCACTTCCCCGGTGCGGACGTGTTCAACGTGGTGCCGTGGCGCCGCGAGATCATCGGCTCGCTGCTGCAGTGCGACTACATCTCCTTCCACATCCCCCGCCAGGTCGAGAACTTCGTCGACGTCGCCCGCGGCGTCGCACCGGTCGAGGTGATCGAGACGGAGGACTCCGCGCCTCGGTTCCGGACCTACGGCTTCGCCCTGGGCCTGGACACGATGCCGTCGGTGATCGACGTCGGCGGGCGCCGCGTGCACCTGGGCGCCAACCCGGTCAGCGTCGACACCGCGCGGATCGAGCAGACCCTCTCCTCGCCCGCGGTGCAGGAGTCGATCGCCCGGGTGAAGGACGAGTTCGAGGGGCAGCGGATCGCGCTGGCCGTCTCGCGGCTCGACTACACCAAGGGCGTGCTGCAGCAGCTCGAGGCCTTCGAGCGGGCGCTGCTCGAGGACCCGTCCCTGCTGGGTGAGCTGTCCCTGGTGCTGGTGTGCGTGCCCGCGGCCGGCGAGATGACCGTCTACAAGACGCTGCAGAACCAGATCGAGCAGGCGGTCGGGCGGATCAACGGACGGTTCTCGCGGATGGGCTGGATGCCGGTCCACTTCTACTTCCGGCCGATCCCCTTCGAGGAGCTGCTGGCCTATTACGCCAACGCCGACGTCATGTGGATCACGCCGCTGCGCGACGGCCTCAACCTGGTCGCGAAGGAGTACGTCGCCGTCCACGGCCTCCTCGGGACCAGCGGCACGCTGGTGCTCTCCGAGTTCGCCGGAGCGGCGGCCGAGCTGCGCGGTGCGGTCCTGACCAACCCCCACGACGTCTCCGACATGGTCCGGGTCTTCCTGCAGGCCGTCGACATGGACGAGGCCGAGGCCAAGGACCGGATGCGGGGGCTGTGGGACACCGTCCGCCACCACGACTCCAAGGCCTGGGCCGACGGGTTCCTCGCAGCCGTCGAGGCGGCCACCGCCGCGGACCCTTCCGACGAAGCCGACCTCTAGACCCTAGGCCGGGTCGGCGCGTCAGGACGGCGCCGGCTCGGCCGCACCCCTAGGCCCGGCGCCGGTGGACGCTGGTGCTCCACAGCAGCACCAGCAGTCCGGCGACGGCCAGGCCGGCGCCGACCAACGGCGCTTCGCGGGCGCTCCAGACGTCCAGCGCCAGACCGCCGGCGAAAGCACCGAGCGCGTTGGCGATGTTGAGGCTGGCGTGGTTCATCGCTGCGCCGAGGGTCACCGCGTCGTCGGCGACGTCCATCAGCCGCACCTGCAGGTTGATGACCAGCACCGACGCCACCGCGGTGGTGAGGAAGGCGACCGGCGCGAGCCACCATCCGGCCGGGGCGACCAGCCAGAAGAGGGTCAGCACCGCCACCATGCCGAGGCTGCTGGCGAGCAGGGACCCCATCACCGACCAGCGTGCCAGCTCCCCCGCGACCCAGGTGCCGGCGACCATCCCGGCACCGAAGGCGAAGACGAACCACGGCACCGCCCCCTCGGGCAGACCGGCGGTGCCGGTGACGATCGGGGCGATGTAGGAGTAGGCCGCGAACATCCCGCCGAACCCGATCGCACCCGCGAGCATGGTCAGCCAGACCTGCTTGTTGGTGAAGAACCGACCGGCCTCGCTGCGGCCGGTCGCGTTCGGGTCGCCCGGGAAGTGGGGCACCGAGAGCTGCACCAGGACCACGGTCAGCAGGGCGAGGCCCGCTGCGGCGGCGTACGGTGCCCGCCAGCCGGCGGTCTGGCCGAGCCAGGTGGCGAACGGGACGCCGATCACGTTGGCGACCGAGAGTCCGAGCATCACCAGGGCGACCGCCCGGCCGCGGTGCTTCGGTGCGGCCATCGACGTCGCGACGATGGTCGCGACCCCGAAGTAGGCGCCGTGCGGCAGGCCGTCGAGGAACCGCGCGACCAGGAGCATCTGGTAGTCGACGGCAACGGCGCTGAGCACGTTGAAGAACGCATACGCCGCCATCAGCGACAGCAGCAGCCCCTTGCGCGGAAGGTGGGCGACGAAGAACGACAGGATCGGTACGCCGATCACCACCCCGACCGCGTACGCGCTGATCAGGTGACCCGCCGTGGAGGTGCTGACACCGACGCCCTCGGCGATCTCGGGCAGCACGCCCATGGTGACGAACTCGGTCGTCCCGATCGCGAACCCGCCCATCGCCAAGGCGAGCATGGCGATCACGAACCGGACGGGGCTGACCGGCCTGACGGCGGTCTCGGGGCTGGCGGTGTCGATCACTACTGCCTAACCTTCGGCGATTTGCGGGCTATTCCGCCAATCGGTGTGACGCCGGTCCCGCCTCTCGCCGCATCGTCAACTTCAGTTGACATCACTTGTCTGTCAACCTATATTGACACCATGACGGATGCCAAGGATCTTGCCGAGTCGGCCGCGAGCGCCGACCCGCGCACAGGGCTGCGAGCCGCGCTCGCTCTACGTCGCCTCGCCGACTCGCTGGAGCGGCTGCAGGTGGTGAACGCCCGCCGACAGGGGTGGGCCTGGCAGGAGATCGCCGACGCGCTGGAGGTCAGCCGGCAGGCGGTCCACAAGAAGTACTCGAAGGAGATGTGATGTTCGAGAGATTCACCAAGCCGGCCCGCGATGCGGTGACCGCAGCACAGACGTACGCCGCCGAGCTCGGCCACGACCGCATCGGCGACGACCACCTGCTGCTGGCGGTCGGATCCAGCACCGGCTCGTCCGCCGCTCGGGCGCTCGCCGATGCCGGGGTCGATGCGGCTGGGCTACGGGCAGAGATCGAGCGTGCCCACGGGCGGCTCGGCAACGACGACGCCGATGCGCTGTCCACGCTCGGGATCGACCTGGACGCGGTGCGCTCGAAGGTCGAGGAGACCTTCGGCGCCGGCGCCCTGGGCAGCGGAAAGCCGCGCCGCCGCTTCGGTGGCCACATCCCGTTCACCAAGGACGCGAAGAAGACCCTCGAGCTCTCCCTGCGCGAGGCGATCCGGCTGGGTGACCGCTCGATCGGCACCGAGCACATCCTGCTCGGCCTCCTCCGGACAGAGGGGCAAGGACATGCTGCACTTCGGGCCCTCGGCGTGGATGCTGCTGCGCTGCGCCGCGTACTCGAGCACGGCGAAGCCGCCTGAGGCCGAGCCGTCACCCCCGCAGGCCGAGGCGTGGCACCCCCCCCGCCGGGCGGGGGGCCCCCGGGGGCCCCCCCCCCCCCCCGGGGTCGCCCCGCCTCGGCTGGGTGGGATCAGCCGGCGAGGTGAGACCAGGCCGGCGCGAGCTCGGCCCAGGGACCGACCGCGGCGACCTCGCCGTCGACCATGACGACGACACGGTCTGCCTGAGCGAGCGCGGCCCGCTTGGAGGTGGCTCCGATGACCGTCGTGTGCCGTTCGCGGAGCGCCCGCCAGAGCTCGATCTCGGTGGCCGCGTCGAGCGCGCTGGAGACGTCGTCGGCCAGGAGCAGCTCGGTGTCGGCGGCCAGTGCTCGCGCGAGGGCGAGGCGCTGGACCTGCCCCCCGGAGAGGCGTACGCCACGGTGTCCGACGATCGCGTCCGGACCGCCCGCCTCCTTGACGTCGAGCTCGAGCCGCGCGTCGGCGACCGGGCTGTCGAACGGCCGGTCGTGGCCCAGGCGGATGTTGTCGGAGAAGGTGCCGGAGAGCACCCGCGGCACCTGGGCGACGTAGGCCACCTGGCCGGGCCTCAGGAAGGACTGCGGGTCCTGCACCAGCTCGTCGTTCCACCGGATCGTTCCGGTGTGCTCGATGAGCCCGGCCAGCGACGCCAGCAGGGACGACTTGCCGGAACCGACCTGCCCGACGAGCAGGACCAGCTCGCCGCGCTCGACGGTCAGCGAGACGTCGGAGACTCCGATCGTGCCGTCGTCGTGGACCGCGGACAGCGCCGAGAGCTCCAACGACTCCAGCCGCACCTGCTCCACCGGTCCCGGGTCCGGTGCGTCACCGGAGACGAGGTCGACGCCGGGCGGTAGGTCCATCAGGTCACGACCGCCGGCGAACCGGCTGGTCTCCTTCTGCCAGGCACGCGTGCCAGGAGCCTCGGTGACGACCATGCCGGCCACCCGGCCGAACCAGTCGAAGCCCGAGACCGCGTTGGCCACCAGCAGCGCGGTGGCCAGCCCCCAGCCGCCACCGAAGTAGATGCCCCAGGCCGCGACGACGCCGCACTGCACCATCAGCGCGGGAACCCCGTCGAGGAACGCCTGCACCCGGTGCTCCTTCACCGCTGCCTCGACGCGGCCCGAGTCCACGTGCTGCAGGTGGGCGTGGACCTGCGGGGTGGCTGCGGCGAGCTTCACCGTGCGTACGGACTCCAGCGCCGAGACGACCGCGCGTCCGAACCGGGCGCGGGCAGCGGAGGAGGCCGCGGCCGAGCGGCCGGCGATCGGCCGGCCGACCGCGGAGGCCAGCGCCGAGGCGACCATCACGACCAGGAGCACGGCGCCGGCGAGCGCGGTGCCGGCCAGCAGGGCGGTGATCGTCGCGATCACCAGGCCGTTGACGAAGTCGACCCAGCGGTCGGCGTAACGGGCGTAGCGGTCCGCGTCCATCGACCGCGCGACGACCTCGCCGGGCGGCGTACGCGGCAGGCGGTGCTGGCGGGTCTGGCCGTAGAGCACCGACATCCGGGCACGCAGCATGACCTCGATCCACCAGCGCGGGTAGCGGTAGAAGGCGTCGGCGAGCATCAGCGGCGCGGCCAGCAGGCTGATCACCAGCAGCGCCGAGAGCACCGTCGGCCGGCCGCCGTCCTGCAGCGACTCGACGATCCGGCCCCACAGGAGACCGGTGAACGCACCCTGCGCACCCGTCATCGACGCGAACAGGAAGAGCAGCGCGCCGGCGACGCCCCACTCGGGGCGCAGGAACAGCACGTGCAGCATCCCGCGGGCGAGGGACGGCCCGGTGCCGACCTCGGCGACCTTCGGCGGCTCGCCGGAGCGACGCTTCCCGCCGACGTTGCCGTCCGCGACATGGTCGAGGGTGGAGTGGTCGACAGCCTTGACGTCCGGCGCCGGTGAGTCGTGGTGGTCGGTGCGGCTGGCCTCGAGCAGATCACGGAACGGCCCGGGCGCGGTCGCCAGCGAGGCCCGCAGACCGTGCTGGATCACTCGCCCGTGGTCGAGCACGGCCACGTGCGGCGCCCGCTCGATCGTGGAGAGCCGGTGGGCGATCAGGATGCCCGTGCGCCCGGTCAGCAGCCGGTCGGCGGCCGCGACCACCCGGCGCTCGGTGAGCGGGTCCATCCGCGCAGTCGCCTCGTCGAGCACGACCACGCGTACGTCACGCACCAGCAGCCTGGCGAAGGCGACCAGCTGCTCCTCCCCCGCCGACAACGAGGTGCCGCCGGGACCGAGCAGGGTGTCGAGCCCGTCAGGCAGGCCGGCGACCCACTCGGAGAGCCCGAGCCGGGCGACGGCGCGCTCGATGTCCTCGCGCGGACGCAGGTCGTCGAAGAGCGCGATGTTCTCCGCGAGCGTGCCGGCCAGGATCTCCGTACGCTGCGTCACCACGCCCACGGAGGCGCGCAGCTGCTGCAGGTCGAGGTCGCGCACGTCCACGCCGCCCAGGAAGACCGAGCCGCGCGGCGGCTCGACGGCCCGGGAGAGCAGCGAGGCGAGCGTCGACTTGCCCGAGCCGGTGCGGCCGACCAGGGCGATCGTGTCGCCCGCCGGCACCGTGAGCGAGATGCCCTGGAGGGCGAAGGTGCCCTCGGCGTAGGAGAAGGTCAGGTCGCGCAGGTCGACCTCGAGCGCTCCCCCGGCGGGCACCGGGGCGCCGCCTTCGGGCTCCGGCTCGGTGGCCATCATCTGGCGCAGTCGGATGACGGCACCCATGCCGGCCTGGATGTCGGGCAGGTGGCTGGCGAGCATCGCGATCTGGCCCACGAACGTGCTCGTGACCAGGAACAACGTCACCAGCGCGCTGATCCCGAGCCGATCGTTCGCGGCGAGCGCGATCCCGGCGAGACCGATGCCGGCCAGCAGCGAGTGCAGCAGCAGACCGGCGCGGCGGCCGACCTTCGCCTCGACCGTGACCACGGCGCGGAACTTCTCGTGGACGATCGCCGAGAGTCGCGCCACCCGGGCGACCACGTGGTCCTGCCCGAGGCTCGTACGCAGGTCGTCACGTCCCGCGATGCCCTCCTCGAGCACGGCGGCGTGGTCGGTCCAGGCAGCCTCCTCGATGACCTTCAGCCGCGAGATCTCGCCCAGCAGCCGGCGGATCACGAACCAGGTCACCACGGCCAGCAACGGGAACAGGAAGGTCGCCGGCCACCAGGTGAAGCTGGCCACGATCCACATCGGGAGCGCCGCGAAGACCGATCGGAACAGCATCCACAGCTGCCAGCGCAGCAGGTTGCCGACCTCGTGGGAGTCGTCGTCGACCCGGTCGAGGATCTCCCCCACGGCCTGTTCGCTCAGCTCGGAGAGCGGCTGTCGCATGGCCGCCTGGAGGACGTCCTCGCGCAGCTTGCCCTCGACCCGGTCGGAGACTCCGACCCAGCCGATCTTCGCTGTCGAGTCGACCAGCGACGCACCGATCACGCACAGCGCCAGCCATCCGACCAGGCTCGCGGTCGGGTTCTCGGCGAGCCGGCCGGCCACGACGGTGCCGATCGACTGGGACACCATGGCGACCGCCAGGGCGACCAGCGCCGCGACCGTCACGGGGCCTTTCAGGCGTCGCCAGTCGACCTGTCGGCTCGGGTCGACAGGCATGGCGGGGACTCCGTGGGACGTGCCGGAAGTGGGCGCGGGCGGAGTCGAGAGCGTCGCAGTCATCAGGACATCACGGTAGGCGTGACCACCGACACCTACCTAAAGGTTTTCCGCCTCACGCCCATCGCAAACATGATGCTGACCTGGACTTATAGGAATCAGAAGAAAGTTTTGGAGACCAAGGTCACGTACGCCGGGAAAGCGTCCGGGACGGCACGACGGCCCGGCACATCCGTGCCGGGCCGTCGCAGGGTTGAGGGCGCTCGTCTCAGAAAGCGTCGATCGCCTCGTTGAGCGTCGCGGAGGGACGCATCACGGCGGTGACCTTCTCGGCGTCGGGGCGGTAGTAGCCGCCGATGTCGGCCGGCTTGCCCTGGACCGCGAGGAGCTCCTCGACGATCGTGGCCTCGTTGGCGGCGAGGGTCTCGGCGAGACCCTTGAACGCCGCCGCGAGCTCGGTGTCCTCGGTCTGCGCGGCCAGCTCCTGGGCCCAGTAGAGGCCGAGGTAGAAGTGCGAGCCGCGGTTGTCGGTGGTGCCGAGCTTGCGGCCCGGGGAGCGGTCGTTCTCGAGGAACGTCGCGGTCGCCCGGTCCAGCGCGGCCGCGAGCACCTTCGCGGAAGGAGCAGAGGCCTGCTCGGCGTACTTCTCGAAGGCGGGCACCAGCGCGAAGAACTCACCCAGCGAGTCCCAGCGCAGGTAGTCCTCCTCGACCAGCTGCTGCACGTGCTTCGGCGCCGAGCCGCCCGCACCCGTCTCGAACAGACCGCCGCCGGCGATCAGCGGGACGATGGAGAGCATCTTCGCCGACGTACCGACCTCGAGGATCGGGAACAGGTCGGTGTTGTAGTCGCGCAGCACGTTGCCGGTGACCGAGATGGTGTCCTCACCGTTGCGCAGGCGCTCGAGGGAGTACGCGGTGGCGAGCTCGGGCGAGAGGATCTTGATCTCGAGACCTTCGGTGTCGTGCTCGGTCAGGTAGGTCGTGACCTTCTTGATCAGCTCGGCGTCGTGGGCGCGCGACTCGTCGAGCCAGAAGATCGCCGGGGTCTTGGAGTCACGCGCGCGGCTGACAGCGAGCTTGACCCAGTCGCGTACCGGGATGTCCTTGGTCTGGCAGGCGCGCCAGATGTCGCCGGCCTCGACGTCGTGCTCGATCAGCACGTCGCCCGCCTTGTTGAGCACGCGGACGGTGCCGGCGGCCTCGATCTGGAAGGTCTTGTCGTGGGAGCCGTACTCCTCGGCCTTCTGCGCCATCAGACCGACGTTGGGGACGGTGCCGATGGTGGCCGGGTCGAGCGGGCCGTTCTTCTTCACGTCGTCGATGACGGTCTGGTAGACGCCGGCGTAGGAGGAGTCCGGGATCACCGCGAGGGTGTCGTCCTCGCCGCCGTCGGCGCCCCAGAGCTTGCCGCCGTTGCGGACCAGCGCCGGGATCGAGGCGTCGATGATGACGTCGGAGGGGACGTGCAGGTTGGTGATGCCCTTGTCAGAGTTGACGTAGGACAGGCGCGGACCGCTCTCGATGGCGGCCTTGAAGGCGGCCTCGATCTCGGCGCCCTTCTCCAGGCCGGAGAGGCCCGACAGGATCGCGCCCAGGCCGTCGTTGGCGGACAGGCCGGCAGCGTCGAGGTCGGCGCCGTACTTCTCGAAGACGTCCTTGAAGTAGGCCTTCACGACGTGGCCGAAGATGATCGGGTCCGAGACCTTCATCATCGTGGCCTTGAGGTGCAGCGAGAAGAGCACGTCGTCGGCCTTGGCCTTGGCGAGCGCGTTCTCGAGGAAGGCGTGCAGGTTGGCCGCGGACATGTAGGTCGCGTCGACGATCTCGCCCGCGAGCACCGGCAGCTCGGCGAGCAGCGTCACCGTCTCGCCGTCGGCCTTCTCGAGCACGATGGAGAGGGTGTCGTCGGCCGGGATGGTCACCGACTTCTCGTTGGACTTGAAGTCGTGCGCGCCCATCGTCGCGACGGTGGTCTTGGAGCCGTCGGCGAACGGCTTGTTCGTGTGCGGGTGGGCCTTGGCGTACGCCTTGACCGAGCCCGGCGCGCGGCGGTCGGAGTTGCCCTCACGCAGGACCGGGTTCACCGCGGAGCCCTTGACCTTGTCGTACTTGGCCCGGATCTCCTCCTCCTCGGGCGTGCTGGGCGCCTCGGGGTAGTCCGGGATCTGGTGGCCCTGCGACTGCAGCTCCTTGATCGCGGCCTTGAGCTGCGGGATGGAGGCGGAGATGTTGGGCAGCTTGACGATGTTGGCTTCCGGCGTCTTCGCCAGGTCACCGAGCTCGCTGAGCGCGTCGTCGGCGAGGCCGAACTGCGCCAGGATGCGCGCGGCCACGGAGATGTCACGCGTCTCGATCTCGACGCCGGCCTTGGCCGCGTAGGCCGAGACGATGGGAAGGAAGGAGTACGTCGCGAGGAGCGGTGCCTCGTCGGTGTGGGTGTAGATGATTCGTGCGGCCATTGCGGTGGCTACTCCTGACAGTTGCGATCTGCGGTGCTGGTCACTTCGGCCGGGGACCCGGACAAACGGGTAAGTGCCTTGACGTCAAGATACCTGATAGCCGATGCGACACCGCCCCGCCCTACCTAAGCACCACGATGTGCCGTCACAAAAGAGTTACTGTGTGACAACACCTCCATGTTGTTCAGGTGACTGCTGATACCTGAGAGGTTTGTCCGCCCCACCGGACCGGCTTCTCGGGTGTCGAAGGGTCTGACCGACGTCAACCGACATTGAAGGGCTTAAGGGGACATGACCGAGGAATCACTGTCGGCAGCTGAGCCGACCTTCATCCAGAAACTCGCGGCCGAGGTCATCGGGACATTCATTCTCGTGTTCCTCGGCTGCGGTTCAGTCGTCGCGGTCTTCGCGGGAGTCACCCACGCCGGACTGCGCAACTCGCCCTGGCGTCTCGAGGTCGCGGCGGTCGGCCTGGCCTTCGGTATCGCCGTCGTCATCGGCGCCTACACCTTCGGCCGTATCTCCGGTGGCCACTTCAACCCGGCCGTGACTCTCGGCGTCGCCTCGGCCGGCCGGATCAGCTGGAAGGACGCGGGCGCCTACATCGGCGCTCAGTTCGTCGGCGCCACCGTCGGCGCGATCGTGCTGTTCCTCGTCGCGCTCTCCTCCGGCTACAACTCGTGGAACGACGGCGGCCTCGGCGCCAACGGCTTCGGTGACGGTGCCGGCACCGGGCTCATCGGCGCGATCCTGGTCGAGCTCGTGCTCACCTTCATCTTCGTCTTCGTCATCCTCGGCGTCACCGACAAGCGCGCGGGGACCAACGCCACCGCAGCACCGCTGGCCATCGGCCTCGCGCTGGCCGCGATCCACTTCGTCGGCATCCCGCTGACCGGCACCTCGGTCAACCCCGCGCGTTCGTTCGGGCCGGCGCTCTTCTCGGGCACCGACGCGCTGGTCGACCTCCCGGTCTTCCTGATCGTCCCCGCTCTCGGTGGTGCCCTCGCCGGGTTCGTCTACCCGCTGCTCTTCAACAAGGACGGCTCCGAGATCGCGGGAGCGGGCCTCGCCTTCGGCGGAGACAACCTGTCCCCGGCCCCCAGCTTCCAGTCCTGGGACTCCCAGGCCGCTGCCCCGGCGGCGCCCGCTGCTGCGGCCGCTCCGGCTGCCCCGGCGGCACCTGCCGCCCCGGCCGCACCGGCCGCCGACCCGGCTCCGCCGGCTGCCCCCGAGACCGGCGACCGGACCATCGTCTCCGGTGGCGGCCAGGCCGGTGGCGGCCAGCAGGCCTGGCAGCAGCCCACCCAGAACGCCGAAGGCGACCTGCCTGTCTACGAGCAGGACGGCTGGCGCTGGGACTACGCCAAGCAGGAGTGGGTCCCGATCGAGCAGTGACCCACGACACGAAGGAAGGCCGTCCCGGTCGGGGCGGCCTTCCTTCTTGTGTACGTACCGGTGGGTGGGTCCTGGGGCTGTCTGAGTCCTACTCGCCGGGGACGGTCACCGCGAGGATCCACAGCGCACCCGCGCTGCACGCCAGCAGGATCACGTCGAACCAGCGGCTGCGCACGGCCAGCATTCCCGCATCCTTCGTACGCAGCACCGCACGTCCGAGCGACGCCGCGCCCACCCCCGCGGCGAGGACGATGATCCCCACCCGCCATTGGCCGAAGCCGACGAGCCCGAGACCGACGAGCGCTGCCGCCAGGACTCCGAGATAGACGATGCCGCCGATGGTCGAGGGGAAGCTGCGTACGGCTTCGTGGTCCGTCTTCTCAGGTGTCACCGCCACCGGTGCGGAAGCCTCCGGTGTGGGGGTCAGCGGGGGGTGGACGGACACGGTGTCAGAGCCTTTCGAGAGCCTTCTCGGCGCTGAGGACGATATTGGAGAGCAGCATGGCCCGTGTCATCGGACCCACCCCACCCGGGTTCGGCGACACCCAACCAGCCACGTCCCACACGTCCTCGGCCAGGTCTCCTGCGATCTTACCGTCGACTCGGGAGACTCCGACGTCCAACAGGGCCGCGCCGGGCTTGACCATGTTTTTCGTGATGATGCCCGGAACGCCCGCGGCCGCGACCACGATGTCGGCGTTGCGGGTGTGAGCGGCCAGGTCACGGGTGCCGGTGTGGCACAGCGTGACGGTGGCATTCTCGCTACGGCGGGTCAGCAGCAGGCCCAGCGGTCGGCCGACGGTCAGCCCACGACCGACCACGACCACCTCGGCGCCGTTGATCTCGACGCCGTGACGACGCAGCAGCTCGATGCAGCCCACCGGGGTGCACGGCAGCGGACCGTCCTCACCGAGGACCAGCTTGCCGAGGTTGTGCGGGTGCAGACCGTCGACGTCCTTCTCCGGAGCGACCCGGGAGAGCAGCGCGAACTCGTCCAGGCCGGTCGGCTGCTGGATGAGGAAGCCGGTGCATGCGGGGTCTGCGTTGAGGCGGTCGATCTCCGCCTCCACCTCCGCCTGCGTCGCGGTCGCAGGCAGATCCACCCGGATCGACTCGATGCCGATCTCGGCGCAGTCCTTGTGCTTGGCGTTGACGTACCACCGACTGCCCGGATCGTCGCCCACCAGTACGGTCCCGAGGCCCGGCGTGATGCCCGCGGCCTTCAACTTCTGCACCCTGTCGGCCAGCTCGGCCTTGATCGTCTTGAGGGTGGCGGTGCCGTCCAGCTTCTGTGCAGTCACGGTGACCATCCTAGGGTCCACCGATGTGTCGTCTGCGGAGGCCCACGGGCGTCAGGGAATCAGCCGCTCGCAGCCGTACTTGACCTCAGCCCGACAGGCGTCGCTTCCGGCCCGCCCGTAGACGGTGTCCCGGCCACCGTCGCCATCGAGCACGTTGGCTCCGGCCGTTCCGTAGACGATGTCGCGGTAGCCGGTGCCATCGAAGTTCTCTACCCCGGTGAAGGTGAAGTCGAACGCCCCCGAAGTCGCGCCGGGCAGCGTCAAGGAACGGCCGGTGCCGGCTGCGAGGTCGACGCGGGCGCCACCACTGTCCACCCCGCCGAAGATGAGAGTGTCCGCACCCGTACCACCAACGAGTCGAGCGCCGTTTCCGTAAGGTTCGACCTTGTCGTTGCCGGAGTCTCCATAGGCCTTGCCCTTGGCGACACCGATCCCGTCGGCGCCAGGACCACCGTGGCCTACGCCGCCCCACAGGTGGATCCAGTCGCGTCCGTCGCCGCCGTAGACGACGTCACCGGCCGACTGTCCGAAGACGGTGTCGTTTCCCTCACCACCGAAGAGCCTGTCGGCGCCTTCATAGCCGCTGGAACCGTGGTCGATCTGGTCAGCGCCGAGCCCTCCGAAGACCCGGTCCTCACCGCGGTTACCGCTGATCGTGTCGTCCCCGGCACCGCCACAGATGAGGTCGTTCCCCGCCTTGCCGAAGATCACGTCGTTACCGCCCGCGCCGAAGATCACGTCGTCGCCAGCGGTGCCGACGAGCCTGTCCGCGCCCGCCGTGCCAACGATGGTGGCAGCCCTCCCGTCGCAGGACGGGGCCGCGTTCGCCGAATTCAGGGCGAGTCCCGCGGGGAGCGCGATCGCGGCTACGACGGTGACGACAACGGCAGTACGGCGGATCATGCCCGGCCTCTTTCAAGCTGAAGGGATGGAGGGCTGAACATAGGGCCGTCGACCCGTTTCGGTCCGGCGTACGTCTGCGGTGTTACCCGTCGTTTCCAGGTTCGTCTGCGCTGTGATGATGATCGGCCCAAGCGATCACTGACAGAGGTGCCTGCGGGGACTACGACAGAGGGTCCGACCTTGTGAACGCTTCACAAGGTCGGACCCTCACCCGTGGTGCTGTCAGTGCGCGAAGTGACGCGTGCCGGTGAAGTACATCGTCACGCCGGCAGCCTCGCAGGCCTTGATGGTGAGCTCGTCGCGGATGGAGCCGCCGGGCTGGACGATCGCCTTGACGCCGGCGTCGATCAGGATCTGCGGGCCGTCCTCGAAGGGGAAGAAGGCGTCGGAGGCGGCGACGGAGCCACGGGCACGCTCGGCGCCCTCGGCGAGGGTGTTGGCCCGCTCGACGGCCAGGCGGCAGGAGTCGACGCGGTTGACCTGGCCCATCCCGATGCCGACCGCAGCACCGTCGCGGGCGAGCAGGATCGCGTTGGACTTCGCGGCGCGTACGGCCTTCCAGGCGAACGCCAGGTCGGCCAGGGTCGCCTCGTCGGCGGCCTCACCGGTGGCCAGGGTCCAGTTGGCCGGGTCGTCGCCCTCGGCCTGGAACGTGTCGGTGTGCTGCATCAGCAGGCCGCCGCTGATCGGTCGGGTCTCGACACCGGAGGTCGCGAGCGGCTCGGCGACGAGGATGCGGATGTTCTTCTTACCCTGCAGGATCTCGACGGCGCCGTCCTCGTAACCGGGCGCGACGATCACCTCGGTGAAGACCTCGGCGACCTGCTCGGCCATCTGCTTCGAGACGGGTACGTTGGTGGCGATCACGCCGCCGAACGCGGAGACCGGGTCGCACTCGTGGGCGCGGCGGTGGGCCTCGGCGACGTCCGCGCCGACCGCGACGCCGCACGGGTTGGCGTGCTTGATGATCGCGACGGTCGGCTGGTCACCCTGGTCGTAGGCGGCGCGGCGAGCGGCGTCGGTGTCGACGTAGTTGTTGTAGGACATCTCCTTGCCGTGCAGCTGCTCGGCGGCGGCCAGCCCACCCGGACCGAAGCCCGAACGGTAGAGCGCGGCCGGCTGGTGCGGGTTCTCGCCGTAGCGCAGCACCGCCTGGCGGTCCCAGGTCGCGCCCGCCCACGCCGGGAAACCCGAGCCGTCGGAGGTGTCGGTGAGCACGTTGCCCATCCACGAGGCGACCTGCACGTCGTACGTCGCGGTGTGCACGAACGCCTTGGCGGCGAGCTGCTGGCGCTCGGCGAGCGTGAAGCCACCGGCCTGGGCGGCCTCGAGCGCGCGGGCGTAGTCGGCGCCGTCGGTGACGATGGCGACCGAGGCGTGGTTCTTGGCGGCGGCGCGGACCATGGAGGGGCCACCGATGTCGATCTTCTCGATGCAGTCCTGCTCGCCGGCGCCGGACGCGACGGTGTCGGCGAACGGGTAGAGGTTGACGACCACCAGGTCGAACGGCTCCACCTCGAGCTGCTCGAGCTGGGCGACATGCTCCGGAAGACGGCGGTCGGCGAGGATGCCGGCGTGCACGCGCGGGTGCAGCGTCTTCACGCGGCCGTCGAGGCACTCCGGGAATCCGGTCAGCTCCTCGACCTTGGTCACCGGCAGGCCGAGCTTCTCGATCAGCGCGGCCGAGCCGCCGGTCGACACGAGCTCCACACCGGCGTCGTGGAGCCCGCGGACCAGGTCTTCGAGACCGGTCTTGTCGTAGACGGACACCAGGGCCCGCTTGATGCCAATCTTGTCCTGCACTGCCTGGTCCTGCACAGCCACACTCCCCATCGGTCGATGAATTCGATGAGGGGCACCCAGGCGGTCGATGCCGTCTCTTTACACTCCCCGGTGGTCCCCCACCTGCGCCAGTCGTGTGCTCGTCAGTCTAACCGTTCAGGCGCGCCCGAATCGAACCCGCCGGCCGTCCACGGTGTAGCCCTCGCGAGCGATCCTTCCGACGGACTCGACGAGCATCGAGCGCTCGACGACCTTGATCCGCTCGTGCAGCGTCTCCTCGGTGTCGTCGTCCTCCACCGGCACCGTCCCCTGGGCCATGATCATCCCGGTGTCGACCCCGGCGTCGACGATGAACAGCGTCGCCCCGGTGACCTTCACGCCATACTCGAGCGCGTCCCGAGCCCCGTGCATCCCCGGGAAGCTCGGCAGCAGCGCCGGGTGGGTGTTGAGCGTCTTCCCCCCGAACCGGTCGAGGAAGGCAGCTCCGACGAGCTTCATGAAGCCGGCGGAGACCACCAGATCAGGCTCGTACGCCGCCACCGACTCCGCCAGCGCCGCATCCCACTCCTCGCGCGACCCGAAGTCCTTGACCCGGTGCACGAAGGTCGGGATCCCCGCGTCGGTCGCCCGGGTCAGCCCCTGGATCCCGTCGCGGTCGGCCCCGACCGCGACGACCTCGGCCCCGTACTCCGGGTCGGCACAAGCATCGAGAAGGGCCTGGAGGTTGGTGCCCGAGCCGGACACGAGGACCACGATCCGCAGTCGAAGCGGAGCTCGAGACGATCGGTTGAGCGACATGCTGCGAACTCTAGGCTCCCGGGTCTGCCGGAAGGGAACGCCGGTGCCACCAGGTCATCGTGAGCCCGGCGAGGAGACCGGCGAGACCGAAGAAGGCGATGGCGTTGACGAGCACCTGGCCGGCGTAGGGCCCGACGTCGAGCATCCGGCCGGGGCCGACGGCACCGCCGGCGATGCCGGAGGCGATGGCGACGAGCAGCCCGGCGACCACGCCGGCGCTGACGCCGCGGAGCGCACCCTCGGACCAGCGCAGGGTGGGCCGGACCCGGCTCACCCGGCACACGGCCCAGAAGGCGGTCAGCGGACCGAGCGCCATCACCGCGGCGACCCAGGCGGGCGGGGCGCCGTTGTCGGGGAGCGCGGCGAGCATCGGGAACATCGGCAGCGGGCCGAGGGTGACCGCGGTGGGCGTCACGGTGGTGCCGATGCCGACGGAGAAACCCGGCCCGAGGGCGTACGCGCTGGCGCAGAGCACCGCGTTGGGTAGCACGAGGACGGCGAGCAGGGAGTAGAGGATGATCCCGCCGACGTCGAGGTGGAGCTGGGAGACGACGTTGACCGAGGTCGTGAAGTCGGTGAAGAGGGCCGCGAAGAACACCAGGGTGCTGACCGCGATCCACCACAACAGGATCGACCGGACCATCACGAGTACGTCGACGGCGGCGCGCGGCAGCAGGGTGATCCACAGTGCCGCCCGGCCGGATCCGACCGCGATCGCGGGCAGAGCCACGACCACGCAGAGCCCGACCGACCAGGCGAAGACGCCGATGATGCTCGGCGAGGTCTCCGGCGTGCCGGCGATCACGGCGGTCGCCACCGCGGTGGCGGTGTAGCCGAGCGCGAAGAGCCCGGCCACGGCCGGCACCGTCAGGTCCCGCTCGCCGTCGGCGAGGGCGTTGGCGTCGGGACCGTGCAGCGAGACCGAGTCGCCGACCCGGATCGCGACCTGCCACATGGCCCAGGCGAGGACAAGGGTCAGCCCGAGCGGGATGACCGTGATCGCGACTCCGGAGACGAACACACCCGAACCGTGGCCCATCAGCCACCCGAGCGCAGCGACACGCAGGGCGTCCGACGGCTCGCCGTGGGCTCCCATGTCGCTGATGAACCAGCCGAGGATGCCGATCGCCAGGCACACCACCAGCGTGGCGGCCGCGGTGCCGATGCCGCCCAGCAGGGCGACCGCGACCAGCGGCCGGCGGTGGCGGAGATCGTGGAGATCGTCCGCGACTCGCCCGCGGTCAGGGGTGCGTGGAGGCAGCAAGGACGACATCGCGACCCATCCTCCCAAGCCCGGTCGCCTCGATCTCGGCGACTCGCCGCCACGTCCGGTCCCCGGGTTGGTCACAGCTGTTGATACCCGTCTGTGCATCTGCGGGCATTGCCGTTCATTCGATCGAATCACCTACAGTTGACCGCTGACATGGGCATGACCACGGCAGATCACGAGACCTTCGAGGCGTTCTACCAGGACGTCCGCGGACGACTCCTGCTCCAAACCTGGTCCCTGACCGGGGACCTGGAGGCCGCCAAGGCCGCCGTGCGCGGAGCGCTCGTCATCACCTGGCACCACTGGCGCAAGGTGAAGCCGATGGACGACTTCGAGCGCGAGGACTGGGTCCGCCCGATCGCCTGGTCCAAGGCGATCCGCAACCACTCGGTGCCGTTGCTCCACCGCGACCAGACGATCGCTCCGGAGGCCCGCACCACCCTCGCCGCGCTGCGCAGCCTGCCGCTCCACGACCGCAAGGTCTTCCTGCTCGGCCACCTCACCAGCGTCGACCTGGCCCAGCTGGCCCGCGAGGTCGGCACCCCGATCAGCCGCACCGAGACCGACCTGCAGGGCGCCAACGCCGCCATCTGCGACGAGCTCGGGATCGCCCCGGAGCAGCTGCAGTCCATCTTCGACCCGCTCGTCGACGTACTCACCGAGCAGCCCTGGCCGACCGCGTCGACGATCACCTCCGCCGGCGCGGTGCGCCGACGGGTGCACACCGCGATCGGCGCGGTCGCGGCCATCGCCGCCCTGGTCGGCACCGGCTTCTTCGTCACCCAGGACGCCGAGACCGAGCCCCGGCTCAACACGCTCTCGATGAAGTCGGCGGCCGAGGAGTTCGAGATCGAGCCGAGCCAGATCCCCGGCAAGAAGCTGACCGCCAAGGACCTGATGACCGAGGACGAGGTGGCGAAGATCTACGGCGGCTCCTGGGCCGTCGACATCTCCTCCGACAACCTCGAGGGCACCGGCCTCACCATCCCCTGCCAGATGGACACCTCCGCCGACAAGCGGCCGGTGGCGAGCATGGCCCGCACGTTCGCCGCCAAGGCCAACGTGACCACTGCCGGCACCACGATCGAGTCGTCCGTCGACGCGAAGGCGGCGGCTGCGGCCTACAAGACGATGCAGGGGTGGTACGCCGCATGTGCCGAGCCCCGCTACCAGCTGATGACCACCGAGTCGGTCGCCGGCATCGGCGACGAGGCCACGCTGTTCACCTACCGCGACTGGGAGAACAACCGGGCGGTGGCCTACGGCGTCGCGCGGACCGGCCGGCACACCGCCGCCGTGACCGTGAAGATCGACGGCAAGTCCAGCACGACCGCGGCCAAGACCTCGACCATGCTCGGCACCGCCGTCCACAAGCTCTGCTCGATGCCCGGGGCGGGCGCGTGCGTGGAGACCAAGCGACCGCGTACGACACTGGTCCCGATCGCCACCGGCAAGGTGCCCGCGCTGATCAACGAGACCGACCTGCCCCCGGTGGCCACCATCGGCGATCCCTGGGAGGGCACGGAGCCGAAGCCGGCGAAGTCCAACCCGGCCCAGACCCGCTGCGACAACACCGAGTTCAACGTCAAGGGCATCTCCGAGGCGCAGACGCGCGACTTCGTGATCCCGGAGACGAAGAAGAAGCTCGCCAAGACCTTCGGCCTCACCGAGACCGTCGGCAAGTTCGGCTCCGCCCAGGAGGCGCAGGCGTTCAACGTCGCGATCAAGAAGCGGCTGGACAAGTGCAGCGACAAGCAGCTCGGCAGCCACGTCACCCAGGTCGCGACCGAGCCGATCAAGGACGGCGTGCTCACGGTGTGGTACATCCGGGTCGAGCTCGAGAACTCCTCCGTCTTCTACCGGATGGCTGCGATCCGCCGAGGCGCCAACGTCGCCCAGATGAGCTTCAACCCGGACGGCGCCGCCGACATGAGCGACGCCGACTTCGTCGCGCTCGCCAAGCGTGCGGCATACCGGCTCGACTATCTCTAAGTTTTCCCTCGCCGGATGCAACCGGAGTCTCCCCTCACGCGTCTGAACCGTCGAGACTGGCACAGGGCCAGGATCGGCGACGCCCGCCCGGGGAGGCATGCGATGGACGAGGATGAGTTCGACGCGTTGTACAACGCGTCCTACCGCCGCGTGTGCGCTCAGGTTTACGCCATGATCGGCGACTTCGACGAGGCCGCCGAGTGCGTCCAAGAGGCCTTCGCCCGCGCCTGGGCGCACCGCCGCAAGATGTCCTCGGTCGACTACCCCGAAGCGTGGATCCGCACCACCGCCTATCGCCTCGCGGTGGGTCGCTGGCGTCGCAAGAAGTACGCCGGTCGCGCAGCCGACAGAGCCGTCGGGGTGAAGACGGAGATGCCCGCGATCGACGAGAGTCACGTCGCTCTCGTCGCCGCGCTCAAGCAACTCCCCGAAGCCCAGCGCCAGGCCATCGTCCTGCACCACATCGCCGACCTGCCGGTCCATCAGGTCGCGGCCGAGGTGGGCGTACCCACCGGAACCATCAAGGCGCGGCTCTCCCGCGGGCGTGCCGCCCTGGCCGCCCTGCTCACGGACGAAGCACCTGGCACAGCACTGGAAGGAGGCGTGCGATGAGTGACCCGATCTCCCGCCTGGACCAGTTCCGCGCCGATACCCCCGGAGTACCGATGAAGTCCGCAAGCGACGTACGCCGCCGGGGCGACCAGATCCGTCGGAGACGCCGTACGGCGGTTGCCGCCGGCGCTGCCGTGGTGGCGGCTGCTGTCGCTGGGCCGATCATCTTCTTCTCCACCGGGTTCGGCGACAAGGCCATCGATCCCGCACCAGCACCGAGCGAGACCCCGAGCAACGTCATCCCCAGCCCCTCGGGACCCGCGTCGACCCCGCCCTCTGATCTCACCCGTGCCCACCTGCCGACCGAGGACGACGTGGTCGCCGACGCCCCCTTCCCGCCGTGGATGGTGGAGCAGACCTACGACGGGGAGGGGAGGTCGGACCACAACGAATGCCTGACCACTCCGCTGGCCGACATGGGTGCTCTGGCGACAGTGCGGCGTGACTTCGTCCCCGAGCCCGGGGCCGAGCTCAGCGACTCGGCCGGAACGTTGCGCGCCGTAGTTGCGGAGTTCTCGTCGCCGGCCGAGGCCGAGAAGGCACGCGAGAAGCTCTCCGAGGCGGCCACCGCATGCTCGTCGGTCGACGCGGAGATCGCGGGGTACCTTCCCATCCAAGGTGGCGTCATCACGGGCGGCAACGTCGACGTCGTCACCTACCTGCCCGACGACCCCGACATGAACGCACGCTGGGAGATCGTCACGGCCGTCGTCTCTGCGGAGGACCGGGTGCTGGTGATGACCCGGAAGCGCGGCGTACAGGACTACGTCCCGCCGACCGATGTGCAGACCTCGGCTATCAACGCCGCCCATCGGATGGTGGGAGTGAAGAGCCCCGTCGAGCCGTCGTCCGATCCCAGCGCCACGGCGCCGGTGTCCAGCAACGCGCCCGAACCGACGCTCTCGGCGAGCAACCTCCTCACCGGCGAGGACGCGATCTACCCCAACGGCGGCGCCATGGACTGGGTGGAGTCCTCCGGGTCGACCCGAGCCGGCGACGCCGCTCCGTTCGGTAACGTCTGCTGGCAGGGATCGATGAAAGCGCGCGGCGCCACCACATCGATGCAGCGAGACTTCGTCCTCGAGACCGCCGAGGGCGGCGACTCCGACGCCGACGCGTACCTCAACGCGACGATCGCCGAGTTCCCCTCCAACGAGGAGGCCCAAGCGGCGTACGAGGACGCACAGACCTGGTTCGACAGCTGCAACCCCAAGGGCTCGGACAGCTTCAAGTCCAACCCGTTCGAGAACGTGCCGATGGCAGCCAAGGCAGAGGGCGCCACCGGGCTCGCGATCTACGGTCCGATCACGGCAGCGCCCGGGACGCAGTACGACCCTGCCGACCGCGAGAACGACGGCTGGTTCCTCGAGATGGGCGTCGTGCTCAGCGGCAACCGGGTCGCCATCCTCAGCCAGCTGGTCAGTGGTCAGGACTACAACTGGCTCGCGGAGGATGGCGGTACGCCGGTACGGCAGATGCTTCCCACGGCGGCCGAGCGCCTTTCCTACGAGTAGAAGAAATACCTCCGGGACATCGCCGATGTCGCCATACTCGGCCAGAACAGTTCCCATCGGATCGGAGTACAGATGTCACGTAGGTCATCACATCGTCTTGCCGGACTCATCGTCGCTTTCCTGGCTGCACTCAGCACCTCCCTCATTGCAATCAGCCCGGCCTCTGCCGCAGTAGCGAGGAACGGGCATTGCGAAGTCGGCGAGTTCTGCCTTTACTACAGCAACAACCAGGGTGGATCGGTTTCCGACTTCGCTGGTTCGGTGTCTGACTATGGGACGAGCCAGCCGACCTGCTACGAGTTCAAGGGAAGTGGCACGGGTCAGGGCTTGTGCGTCAAAAACAGGGCCGCATCAGTCTGGAATCGCACTGGTCGCAGCGTCCGCGTCCACTACAACTCTGGCTATGGCGGGGCCTACCAGACGATCGCGGCTGGCGCTAGCCCTGACCTGAACAGCACTCTCTACAAGCAAAACGCTTCGCATCGTTACCTCTAAGACGCTGCGGCTGCTTTAGCGCCCCGCGACCAAGTTCGGTCGCGGGGCACTCAGATGCTGGCCTACATCAGAAGGATCGCAGATTCTCGCGAACGAGAGTCGCAGCCGGCATCGGCGACCTGCGCTGAGTCTTTCGAAAGGCCGATCGCCCAGCAAAATATGATGATGGTATGAGGGCTCCGAAGGTGCGGAAGGCGATTGCACTGGACTCTGATCTTGTCGCTGAGTTCGAGGGTGGTCCGGCCGAACACTCTGCGACAGTAAACGCTGTGGTCCGGGCCGAGAAACGGCGGCGCGACGACCAGGCCGCACTCACGACCTACGTTGCTGAACTGGCGAACACATTTGACGAGCCCCATCTGGAGACTCTTGCGGCGTGGCCGCAGTCTTCGGCTCGGTCCGCGCCGACGACGCGAGCGGCGACTACAGCCGGATGTCAGAGTGATCCTGGTCCTCGACTCGGATGCGGTCTCGCGACTCATAGGCGCAGGCGCAGCCATGTTGGCACGGGCGACGAGCACTTCTAGCAACCGCGGAAACACCCTGACTCTGAGTTGATTGCAACGATCTAGGAAGACCCGCGCGCGACGACTGCGGCGGTGCTCTCCGAGAACGCTCGGACCAGCCATGCGGCAGCAGTGAGCTCGTTCCTCGGCCGCAACCGGCACATCAAGGTCGTCGCAACCGACGAGAAGCTGGCGCCAGTCGTCGGTCGAGTTCTGTCCCGCGCACGGCGCGGATCCGCCGACCACGTCGACGCGACGGTCGTGGCGACCGCCGTGCGCAGCTCTGTCAGTGGTGCGGTCATCGCCACCAGCGACGCGGACGACATCGAGCACCTGCTCGACGCCTCAGGATTTCCACGCGTCGACGTCCTCGCGCTGACCTGAGCCTCATGACGGTGACTCCGATCACAGCGGACGTATCCGGGGAAGACATCTCACCATCACGGCGTTCGGGCACTGCAGAGCCCTGACCCGCGCCAACCCTGGGAGAAGCCCTCTCGTGTCCACCACCTCCACCGCCCGACGGCGGCTGCCGCTCCCGTCCTTCTCGGTCCAGATCATCCTGGGTCTCGTCCTCGGCGTCGCGCTCGGCGCGGTCGCCCGGGCGATGGGCCCCGGGGCCGGCGACGAGGCCAACTGGCTGACGACGACGCTGGCCACGATCGGCAGCTCTTTCGTCTCGCTGCTCAAGGCCGTCGTCGTACCCCTGATCTTCACCGCCATCATCGCTTCGATCGCCAACCTGCGTACGGTGAGCAACGCGGCCCGGCTCGCCGGGCAGACGCTGCTGTGGTTCGCGATCACCGCGGCGATCTCGGTCACCATCGGCATCGGGCTCGGGCTGCTCTTCCGCCCGGGCAGCAACACCGCGGTCAGCGCCGCCGATGCGGCGGAGACCGGCGCGTCCGCGTCGTGGCTCGACTTCCTGCAGGGTCTGATCCCGGGCAATTTCCTCGGCCTCGAGGCATCGACGAGTGTCGAGCAGGTCGGCGGGAGCCCGCTGGCGGAGACCGCGCTGAGCTTCAACGTGCTCCAGGTGCTCGTGGTGGCCCTCGCCATCGGTATCGCGGCGCTCAAGACCGGCGACAAGGCCGAGCCGTTCCTCGCCTTCAACCGCTCCTTCCTCGCGATCGTGCAGAAGGTGCTGTGGTGGATCATCCGGCTGGCTCCGATCGGCACGCTCGGCCTGATCGGCAACGCGGTCGCGTCCTACGGCTGGGACTCGTTGAGCTCGCTGGCCTGGTTCGCGGTGGCGGTCTACGTCGGCCTGGCCCTGGTCCTGTTCGTCGTCTACCCGGTGCTGCTGCGGATCAACGGCCTCAACCCGATCTCCTACTTCCGCGGCGCCTGGCCGGCGATCCAGCTCGCCTTCGTGTCCCGCTCCTCGGTGGGCACCATGCCGGTGACGGAGCAGGTGACGGTCAAGAACCTCGGCGTCCCCCAGGAGTACGCCTCGTTCGCCGTCCCGCTCGGCTCGACCACCAAGATGGATGGCTGCGCCTCGATCTACCCCGCTATCTCGGCGATCTTCGTCGCCCAGATCTTCGGCATCGACCTCAGCATCACCGACTACCTGCTGATCGCCTTCGTCTCGGTCGTCGGCTCGGCAGCAACCGCCGGCCTCACCGGCGCGGTCGTCATGCTGACCCTCACACTGTCGACCCTCGGCCTGCCGCTGGCCGGCGTCGGACTGCTGCTCGCGATCGACCCGATCCTCGACATGGGACGCACCGCGGTCAACGTCGCCGGACAGGCGCTGGTGCCGACCATCGTGGCCAAGCGCGAAGGCATCCTCGACATCGACCGCTACCGCTCCGCCTCCGCGGAGGGCCTGCTGACCGACGACGAGCCCGCCAAGGAGACCGTCGCCGCCTGAGCCCTCGGGATTCAGCGCCCCGGCAGCCATCCGGCTGCCGGGGCGCTGTCGTCTCACCCGGGGTAGGAAGCCCTGGCGCGGGCGGTCCGCAGGGCCTCGGCCCACCAAGCGAGCTGGGCGAGCATGCCCTTGGCGTACACGGCCGATTCCGGGTCACCGGGACGGCCCTCCTCGTCGAGGCGCTCCCAGTAGCGGGGGAAGGCGAGGCGGGCCTGGAGAGGATGCGCGTGCAGCTCGGTGAGCACGTTCTCGAGGTGCAGGGCGGCGTGGCGTCCGCCGCTGTCGCCGCCGTAGGAGACCAGCGCGACCGGTTTGGCCTGCCACTGGGTGAAGTGCCAGTCCAGCGCCGACTTCAACGACGCGGGGAAGCTGTGGTTGTACTCCGGCGTGACGATGACGAAGCCGTCGGCCGCCTCGAGAGCGGCGGTCAGGTCACCCTGGCCCTCGGGCCGCGGGTAGTCGGCGCCGGCCATCTTGGGCGACTCGGCGGGTAGGGACAACGGGATCTCATGGTCTGCCAGGTCGATCAGATCGACGTCGAGACCGCCGTACGCCTCGGTCTGCTCGGCCATCCAGGTGCCGAAGATCGGGCCGCCGCGACCTTCTCGGACGCTGGCGGTGATGACTGCGATACGTAGTGATTCGTTCATGTCATCCAGCCTCGTGCGGCTCGGCGGGCGGCGGGAGACCGAGCCGAGGCTGGCCCCCGCAGGGCCACCCTCAGCACACCGGCTGCCCGTAGGCTTGGGCCATGCCTGCCAACCCGGGAGCCCTCGGCTCGTTCATCAGGGACCGCCGGGACCAGACCACGCCGGAGAGCGTCGGTCTCCCGGTCGGCGTACGCCGCCGCGCGCCCGGCCTGCGGCGCTCCGAGCTGGCCACGCTGGCCGGGATCAGCGTGGAATACCTCGTCCGTATCGAGCAGGGTCGCGACCGCCATCCTTCACCCCCGGTCCTGCGGGCGATCGGGGACGCGCTGCGCCTCGACACCGCGGGCCGCGAGCACATGCGCGCGCTGGCGATGGCCTCCAGCGGGCAGTGCGTCGGGGCCTACTCCTCCGGTCGTGAGGTACGTCCGGGCGCCCGCGCCGTCGTGGAGCAGTTCGAGCCGGGGCTGGCCGTGCTCACCAACCGGCTCGGTGACGTGCTCGCGCACACCTCCGGGTTCGAGGCGCTGGCGCGCCCGCTCGGCGTGCTCGACGAAGCGGAGCCGAACCTGACCACCTACGTCTTCCTCGACCCCCGGGCCCGCGAGGCGTTCCCCGACTGGGACCGCGTGGCCGACGACCGGGTCACCAACCTCTACCGCGGACCCACCGCAGGCGCCTCGCGCCGGCTCATCGACGCCATCTCGGAGCAGGCGGGGCCGGAGTTCACGGAGCGGCTGAACCGACACGAGCAGCCCCACGGCGGCGTATGGCGCTGGCGCCACCCGGAGGCCGGTGAGCTTCGGCTCGACGTCGAGGAGCTCGAACTCCCGGCCGCCGACAACCAGCAGATCCTGGTGCTGATGCCGGCCGACGACGCCACCGCCGAGTCCCTCGACGCACTGCGGCGCCGCCGCTCCGGCGCCCTGCGCGCGGTCTAGAGACGCGAAGTGCCCCGCGACCGAACCCGGTCGCGGGGCACTCAGCTGCTGACGTAGGTCAGAGGGACTGCAGGATCTCGCGAGCGAGAGCAGCCGTCTCCGACGGGGTCTTGCCGACCTTCACGCCGGCGGCCTCGAGGGCCTCCTTCTTCGCCTGCGCGGTGCCGGCGGAGCCGGACACGATCGCACCGGCGTGACCCATGGTCTTGCCCTCCGGAGCGGTGAAGCCGGCGACGTAGCCGACGACAGGCTTGGAGATGTTCTCCTTGATGTAGGCCGCGGCACGCTCCTCGGCGTCGCCACCGATCTCACCGATCATGACGATGACCTTGGTCTCGTCGTCCTTCTCGAACGCCTCGAGGGCGTCGATGTGGGTGGTGCCGATGATCGGGTCACCGCCGATGCCGATGGCGGTGGAGAAGCCGAAGTCCTTCAGCTCGTACATCATCTGGTAGGTCAGCGTCCCCGACTTCGAGACCAGACCGACCGGGCCCTTGCCGGTGATGGTGTGCGGCGTGATGCCGGCCAGCGACTCGCCCGGCGTGATGATGCCGGGGCAGTTCGGGCCGATCATCCGGGTCGCCTTGCCCTGCAGGTAGGACCACACCTCGGCGGTGTCCTGGACCGGGACGCCCTCGGTGATGACCACGATCAGCGGCATCTCGGCGTCGATGGCCTCGATCGCGGCGTCCTTGGTGAACGCCGGCGGGACGAAGAGCACCGACACGTTGGCGCCGGTCTCCTTCATCGCCTCCGCGACCGTGCCGAAGACGGGGAGGGTGACGTCCTTGCCCTCGTGGTCCTTGTGGCTCACCGTGGTGCCGGCCTTGCGGGCGTTGACGCCACCGACGATCTGAGCGCCCGAGTCGAGCATCAGCGCGGTGTGCTTCGCACCCATGCCGCCGGTGATGCCCTGGACGATGATCTTGCTGTCCTTGTTGAGGTAGATGCTCATGTTTCTCTCTCCTGACCTCAGGCGTTGGCCAGCTCGGCGGCCTTGTCGGCGCCGCCGTCCATGGTGTCGACGATGGTGACCAGCGGGTGGTTGGCCTCGCTGAGGATCTGGCGGCCCAGGTCCACGTTGTTGCCGTCCAGACGCACGACGAGCGGCTTGGTGGCCTCGTTGCCGAGGATGTCCAGCGCGCCGACGATGCCCTTGGCGACCTCGTCACACGCGGTGATGCCACCGAAGACGTTCACGAACACGGACTTGACCTGCTCGTCGTTCAGGATGACGTCGAGACCGTCGGCCATGACCTGCGCGTTGGCGCCGCCACCGATGTCGAGGAAGTTGGCGGGCTTCACGCCGCCGTGAGCCTCACCGGCGTAGGCGACGACGTCGAGGGTCGACATGACCAGGCCCGCGCCGTTGCCGATGATGCCGACCTGACCGTCGAGCTTGACGTAGTTGAGGCCCTTGTCCTTGGCCTTGGCCTCGAGCGGGTCCTCCTCGTCACGGATGACGAAGGACTCGTGGTCCTCGTGGCGCACCTCGGAGGCGTTCTCGTCCAGCGAGACCTTGCCGTCGAGGGCCTCCAGCTTGTCGCCCTCGAGGCGAGCCAGCGGGTTGACCTCGACGAGGGTCGCGTCCTCCTCGGTGAACACCGTGTAGAGGCTCTGGATCATCGAGACGGCCTGCTCGAAGACGGGCTCCGGGAAGCCGCACTCGGTCGCGATCTCGCGCGCCTTGGCCTCGTCGACGCCCTTGCCGGGGTCGATGCCGATCTTCTTCACGGCGTCGGGGTTGGTCTTGGCGACCTCCTCGATCTCCACACCACCCTCGACGGACGCGATGCAGAGGTATTGCCGGTTCGAACGGTCCAGCAGGAAGGAGAAGTAGTATTCCTCCACCGGCGGGGTCGCCGGGGTGATCAGCACCCGGTTGACCTTGAGGCCCTTGATCTCCATGCCGAGGATGTTCGAGGCGTGCTCGAACGCCTCGTCCGCGGTCTTGGCCAGCTTCACGCCGCCGGCCTTGCCGCGGCCACCGGCCTTGACCTGCGCCTTGACGACGCAGAAGCCGATCTCCTCAGCGGCCTTCCTGGCTTCCTCAGCCGTCTCGACGACGACACCTTCGGTCACGGCGACGCCGTGCTTGGCGAAGAGCTTCTTCGCCTGGTACTCCATGAGATCCACTGATCCACCTGGTCTGTGTGTTGCGGTACGGGACGGCGTACCGCAGGGATCGGCGGTCGACGTCCTCGTCTTCAGATGTGTCCGTTCAGCACCTTAGACCCCGAAGTTGCCGGGTTACGAGCCCAGGGCCCACGACGTGACGTACGCCACTAGCGGCCCACCACGCCGAAAACACCGCACGGACGCCCACAAATCGGCAACATCGAGTAACACCGCCTGATCCTCCTCGGCCGGGCGCCTGTGAGGCGTACGCGGCGCCCCGCCGTCCCGAGACGCGGGGATATCGACATCCCATCGAGGCTCAAATGACCCGAAGACACGCATTTCGCCGGTACGTGTGAAATCGCAATCGAGTTCCGAATCTGGCGGATTTGTGCAGATCAGCGACGGAATCCGCAGCCGCCGAAGGTGAAATCAGCGACACGGGCGTGCCACATTTCTTGACCGCGCCCTCCGGTCCGTTACAGTCATGGCTCGCCGTCTGAACCCCGAACAGCGGAGATATGAACTGATGGGCAACCACCGAGCCGAGGTCACCAGTGACGCTCAGCGTTCGGTCACCCCTTCCCCCGGAGCAACCACGAGCAGCAGCAGCTACGTCGGGAAGCGGCGCGCAGCGCCGGCGACCGACAGCCCTGCCTCCAGGCCTGCCCCGCGAGCGACCGGATCGACCTCCTACGTCGGGAAGCGGCGCGCCGCGCCGTCCCCCGCCGTCGGGACCGCGACACCATCCCCCGCCCCAGAGACTCCAGAGGAGCCGGTCGCCAAGGCCCGGCCCAACCGCGTGGTCCTCGAGCAGACCGGCATGCTGCCGGTCGTCGGGTCCCCCCGCGACGACGCTTCCCTCGACAGAGACAGCACCGACGGCCGTATCTCGACCGGTGAGCTGCGCGCTCTCGTCGAGGGCGACGGCGGCTCCTCCTTCCCGGCCTCGTTCCCGACGACGCCTCCTGCTGCCCCCGCGTCCCGGCCGATCGTGCCGGTGCAGCGACGGGCAGCCCAGATCGACCCGGTCCTGGCCGACCTGCTCTCCTCGATGGGCATCGACCCGGACAAGGTGACCCCCGAGGTGCTCGAGGACCTCGGCGTCGGGGGGATGACCACCTCCGAGCTCACCATGTTCCTGACCCAGCCGACCAAGGCTGCGCCGGCGAAGGCCGCGGCGAGCAAGGCGGTCTCGACCAAGACCCCGCCGCGTGGCATCCCGGCTGCTCCGGTGGCTCCGCCTGCCCCGGTCGCCCCTGTCGCTCCGATCGCCCCCGTCGTCCCGGAGCCGAGCTTCGAGGTCCCCGAGCCGACGTGGCGTTCTGAGCCTGCCGAGGCGCACACCCCGAAGCCGCTGCGGATGGCCAACACGTTCGCCCCGTTGACCGGCAAGATCCGCGCTGTCCGCGAGGCCCGCCAGGCCCCGGCGGCTCCGGTGACTCCGCCGCCTGCTCCGGCCCACCAGCCTGAGGTCAAGGAGCCCCGCGGGTTCGAGGAGGCGTTCGATGCGCCGCCGACCTCCTTCAAGATCGACACGACGTCGTTCCCGGCCCCGCCGGTGGCGCTGCCGCAGCAGATCGACTTCGACTCGATGGCGATCGACCTCCCGGCCGAGACCTACACGGCTGACGCGCCCTACTACGAGGCACCGCAGGCCGACCAGGCGTTCTACCAGGACGACTACACCGACGGCTACGGTCGCGACCCGCACCAGCCCGAGTCCTACTTCCGTGCCGACACGGGCAGCATCGACCTGCCGAGCATCAGCGAGATCGCGACCTACCGGCCCGAGCTCGACCTCCCGGCGGTCGAGACCACCGGCACCATGGTCGGCATCGGCGGGCCCACCCGCCCCCGCACCCGGCGCGCTGCGGCCGCGGCCGCAGGCGGCCGTCCGACGGTCCCGATGACCGCCGGCGCTGCCGCCCTCGCTGCCGCCATCGGTGGCATCGCGCTGACCGGCGGTCCGACGATGGTTGCCGCCGACGACGTACGCCTCGTCGGGGCCACCGCGCTCGGCGGCGACAGCGACATGGTCGTCGTCGGTGATCGCTCCGCGACCGTCAGCCGCAGCGACGAGCGCACCGAGGCCGACACCGCGGCGAGCGACCGTGAGAAGGCGCTCCAAGGCGTCGACGTCCAGGCCGACAAGCAGGACAAGTTCCTCAAGTCCAACATGTGGGAGCTGCCGATCCCGGCAGGCGTCTACCGCATCACCGGCACCTTCGGATCCTCGGGCTCCAACTGGTCCAGCACCCACACCGGTCTGGACTTCGCGGCTCCCTACGGCACCCCGATCCACGCCATCGCCCGCGGCACGGTCACCGAGACCGGTTGGGGCGGTGCCTACGGCGAGCGGACGATCATCACCCTCGAGGACGGCACCGAGATCTGGTACTGCCACCAGAGCGACTACGGCGTCTCCGTCGGCGACACCGTCTCCCCCGGAGACGTCATCGGCTACGTCGGCTCCACCGGAAACTCCACCGGCAACCACCTCCATGTCGAGGTCCGCCCCGGTGGTGGTGACGCCGTCGACCCCGACGCCGCCCTCAACGAGCACGGCGTGGATCCCAGCTGACGCCGAGTCGGCTCATCTTGACCGAAAATTCCGCCGAGTCGGCCCGTCAAGACGGGCCGACTCGGCGCGATTTCACGTCATGACGGGCCGACTCGGCGTGACTAGAGCTTCTCGACCGGCGCGTAGCGCAGCAGCAGGCGCTTGACCCCGGTGTCGCCGAAGTCGATGCTCGCGACCTGCTTGTCACCCGAGCCCTCGATGGTGACGACGGTGCCGAGCCCGAAGGAGTCGTGGGTGACCCGGTCGCCCGGGTCGAGCGACGGCACCGCACGGGCCGGCTTCGACTTCGAGGCGGCATCCGCACGCAGCGCTGCCGAGGAGAAGTTGCGGCGCCCGGCCGCCGTGGGCTGACCGAGCCGCTGGCCACCGCCCCAACTGTCGCCGGCGAAGTTGGGCCGGCCCCAGGAGGACATCTCCTTCTCCGTGCGGCGCCAGTCGACCAGGTCGACCGGGAGCTCGTCGAGGAAACGGCTGCCGGGATTGTGCGAGGGCGCGCCCCACGCGGACCGGACGACGGCACGTGAGATGAAGAGCCGCTGCTCGGCGCGGGTGATCCCGACGTAGGCCAGCCGGCGCTCTTCCTCGAGCTCGGTGCCGTCGCCGAGGGCCCGGGAGTGCGGGAAGACGCCGTCCTCCATGCCGGTGAGGAAGACCGCGGGGAACTCCAGGCCCTTGGCGGTGTGGAGCGTCATCAGGGTGACCACGCCGTCTTCGTCGTCGGGGATCTGATCGGTGTCGGCGACCAGCGCGACCCGCTCCAGGAAGTCGGCGAGGCCCGGTTCTACTGTGCCGGCGTCGACGTCGGCCGGGTCGGCGCTCGGGGCGGCGACGGGGTCGTCGGAGAACTCACGGGCCACCGCGACGAGCTCGGCGAGATTCTCCACGCGGGTCTCGTCCTGCGGGTCGTCGGACGCCTCGAGCGCAGCGAGGTAGCCCGACCTGTCGAGCACGGTCTCCAGGATGACGTCGGCGCGCTCGCCGGCGTCGACCATCTGCAGCAGCTCCTCGACCATCGCGACGAAGGCCTTGATGTTGGTCAGGCTGCGGGTCGCCATGCCGGGAGCGTCCTCGGCCTTCTGCAGTGCCTCCCAGAAGGTCATCCCGTCGCGCTCGGCGAGCGCGTTGACGCAGGCCACGGCGCGGTCACCGATGCCTCGCTTGGGAGTGTTGAGGATCCGCCGGAGCGAGACCTGGTCGTCGGGGTTGGCCAGGGTGCGGAGATAGGCCAGGGCGTCGCGCACCTCCTTGCGCTCGTAGAAGCGCACGCCGCCGACGACCTTGTAGGGCTGGCCGGTGCGGATGAACACCTCCTCGAAGACCCGCGACTGGGCGTTGGTGCGGTAGAAGACGGCGACGTCGGCGGCCTTGAGCCCACCGTCGACGAGCTTGTCGATCTCGTCGGAGACGAACCGGGCCTCGTCGCGCTCGTCGTCGGCGACGTAGCCGACGATGCGCTCACCGTTGCCGGCGTCGCTCCACAGCGCCTTCTCCTTACGGCCCTTGTTGTGCTTGATGACCGCGTTGGCGGCGGTGAGGATCGTCTGGGTGGAGCGGTAGTTCTGCTCCAGCAGGATCGTGGTCGCGTCGGGGAAGTCCTGCTCGAAGTCGAGGATGTTGCGGATGTTGGCGCCGCGGAAGGCGTAGATCGACTGGTCGGCGTCACCGACCACCATCAGCTCGGCCGGTTCGGCCCGCGGGGTGTCCTCCGTGTAGGAGTCGGTCAGCGCGGTGTCGTCCATCCGGTCGGCACAGAGCTCGTGCACCAGGGCGTACTGAGCATGGTTGGTGTCCTGGTATTCGTCGACCAGGACGTGGCGGAACCGGCGCCGGTAGACCTCGCGCACCTCCGGGTAGGCCCGGAAGAGCTCGACCGTCGACATGATCAGGTCGTCGAAGTCGAGGGCGTTCGCCTGGCGCAGCCGCTTCTGATACTCCTTGTAGGCCGCGACGTAGGTCTGCTCGAGGTGGTTGCGGGCGTCCTTCTCGGCCGCCTCGACGTCGCGCAGCTCGTTCTTCTGGTCGCTGACCCAGCTGAGCACCTGGCCCGGCTGGTAGTGGCGCGGGTCCAGGTCGAGATCGGTGAGCACCAGCTGCATCAGCCGCTTCTGGTCCTGGGCGTCGTAGATCGAGAAGTTGGACTTGAGCCCGACCTTGTCGATCTCCTTGCGGAGGATCCGGACGCAGGCGCTGTGGAACGTGGAGACCCACATGATCCGGGCACGCTTGCCGACCAGGGCCTCGACGCGCTCCTTCATCTCGGCCGCGGCCTTGTTGGTGAAGGTGATCGCCAGGATGCTGCCTGGATGAGCGCCGCGCTGGGAGATCAGCCACGCGATCCGCCGGGTCAGCACCCGGGTCTTGCCCGACCCTGCGCCCGCGACGACCAGCAGCGGCGCACCCTGGTGCTGCACCGCGGCCTTCTGGGGCTCGTTGAGCCCGTCGAGGAGCTCCTCGGCGCTCGGGCCACGTCGTTTCGTACGCGGCTCGTCGGCCGGCTGCGCCGAGGCGAAGGCCTCGAGGCCGGGAATGGTCGCAACAGGGGTCTGGTCAGGCGTACTCATGCTGGCTCCAGCCTAGAGTGCGCCACCGACAAGTCGCGGGTCGGCGGGCCCTGGGTGTGGGTCAGGAAGCGACGTGCGCGGAGGACCAGAAGACCGCCACGCAGACGTTGACGATCGTCAGGCCGAAGATCGTCCAGTAGAGGGCGTCGGAGATCTTGGGCTTGCGGAGCTGGGACATCACCAGACCGAGGATGACCAGGCCGATCACGAGCTTCACGCCGACCTTGGCGTGGTCGACCGGACCGTCGCCCATCTCGAGGACGCCGACGAGCAGCAGACCGGCCAGGAACGCGGTGCCGGAGCCGTCTCGCATGAGGCCGTTGGCGACCTTGTCAGGGGCCTTGATCTGCACCAGCAGGCCGCCGAAGAGCGCGGCGAAGCCGAGCAGGTGAATGACGAGCAGAATGTGCCGCACGATCTCCATGGGCACAGACTAGAGCCCGATCCCTCGGCCTCGGCAGGCGGCTCCCGCACGGAGACCTCCGGCGGGTTTTGGACACCTGTCTAGCCTAGTGACGACCGCCATTTTCGATCTCGGCTCCTTACGGAGGATTCTGACGTGTCATCACCTGACCCGACCCTGCCCTCGGGCAGATCCCGACCGCTCGACCAGCTTCGCCAGACCGCCCGTTTCGACGTACCCGCCTCGCTGGTCGTCTTCCTCGTCGCCGTGCCGCTCTCGCTCGGCATCGCCGTCGCCTCAGGGGCGCCGGTCGCCGCGGGCCTGATCGCAGCCGCAGCAGGCGGCATCGTCGCCGGCATCTTCGGCGGCTCACCGCTGCAGGTCAGTGGACCGGCCGCTGGCATGACCGTCGTGGTGGCCGAGACCGTCGCCGAGTTCGGCTGGGAGGCGACCTGCGCGATCACCGTGATGGCCGGACTCCTGCAGATCGTGCTCGGGGCCACCCGGCTGGGGCGGTATGCACTGGCGATCTCGCCCACCGTCGTCAGCGCGATGCTCGCCGCGATCGGGATCTCGATCGTCCTCGGCCAGCTCAACGTGGCGCTGGGCGGGACGTCACAGCCCAGTGCGATCGAGAACGTCAAGCACATCTTCCTCAACCTGCAGGAACCGAACATCCACGCCGTGCTGGCCGGGCTCGGCGTGATCGTCATCCTGATCCTCTGGCCGCGGCTGCCGCAGCGGGTCCGCGCGGTCCCCGGCCAGCTGGTCGCGATCGTTGCCATGACCCTGCTCGCCGCCGCCTGGCTGCCGGGGGCGGCGCGGGTCGAGCTCGGCCCCGACCTGCTCGAGGAGATCGGCTCGGTGGCCCTGCCGGAAGGGACCCCGCTCGCGATCGCCGGCGCGGTGCTCACCTTCGCCCTGATCGCGAGCGTCGAGAGCCTGCTCTGCGCGGTCGCCGTGGACAAGCTGCACGACGGTCCGCGCAGCAACCTCGACCGCGAGCTCGTCGGTCAGGGGCTCGCCAACAGCGCCTCCGGCGCGCTCGGCGGCCTCCCCGTCACCGGCGTCATCGTGCGGAGCTCCACGAACGTCGCCGCCGGAGCGCGCACCCGCGCCTCCGCGATCCTGCACGGTTTCTGGGTGCTGCTGTTCGCTCTGGTCCTGGTCGGTCTCGTCGAGCAGATCCCGCTCGCGGCGCTGGCCGGGCTGCTGATCATGATGGGCACCGGCCTCGTCCGCCCCGCCGACATCACCCAGGCGCACGCTCGCGGCGAGCTGTGGATCTACGCCCTCACCATCACCGGTGTGCTCGCGCTCAACCTCATCGAGGGCGTCCTGATCGGCCTGGTCGCCGCACTCGTCCTGGTGCTGTGGCGCCTGGTCCACGTGCGGATCGATGTACGCCAGGTCGGCCACGCCGCCGACGGCCGCGAGAAGTGGCTGGTCGAGGTGCACGGCAGCCTCTCCTTCCTGGCGACGCCCACCCTGGTGAGCCGCCTCTACGCGATCCCGGACGGACAGCTGGTCGAGCTCGATCTCCTGGTCGACTACCTCGATCCGGCCGGACGCGACCAGCTCGACCACTGGCGGGCTCGCTATGAGACCGCCGGTGGCACGGTGCACGTGGAGCACTCCGGCCCGCACGGTGTCGAGGCGCCTCGGCGGGAACGGGCGCTCAAGGCTGCGCCGATCAGTCCCCGCGGGCTGCTGCCGTGGGGCGCCTGGCAGGACGTACGCTCCGACCGGCACCACCCGCTGGCGCTCGGCGTCCGTGAATACCACCGCCGTCACGCGGCTCCGCTGCGTACGGTCTACGAAGGGCTCGCGGAGGGCCAGGAGCCGCACGCGGTCTTCCTGACCTGCGTCGACTCGCGGGTCGTGCCCAACCTGATCACGGCCAGCGGGCCGGGCGACCTGCTGACCGTCCGCACGATGGGCAACCTCGTGCCCGAGCCCGACAGCCCCGACACCTCGGTCGCGGCCGCCATGCTGTTCGGGGTGGACGACCTCGGCATCGACACCGTCGTGGTCTGCGGGCACTCGCGCTGTGGTGCGATCACCTCCGCACTGGAGAGCACCCGCGCCGGCGAGATCCCCGCCGGGCCGGTCGGCGACTGGCTGCGCCATGCCGCGCCGGCGATCCAGGAGTGGCAGACCGGCCATCCGGTCGGGCTCGCCGCTGCCGCTGCCGGCCGGAGCGAGGTCGACCAGGTGTCGCAGGTCAACGTGGCGGTGATGATCGACCGGCTCGGCGAGCTCCTGGCCGGCCGGGACGTACGTCTGGTCGGGCTGTTCCTGGACATCTCCGACGGCACGCTGCAGATCCTGCGTGCCGACGGGTTCGCGACGCTGACCGACGCGGAGACCGACGAGCTGGCCCACCTGATGGAGGCCCGCCCGCCGGAGCCCGCCTGAGCTAGAGCAGGCGGCGGTCGTTGGCCCAGCGGGTGAGCTCGTGACGGCTCGACAGCTGCAGCTTGCGCAGCACGTTGGACATGTGGGTCTCGACCGTCTTGATCGAGATGAACAGCTCGCCGGCGACCTCCTTGTAGGAGTAGCCGCGGGCGATGAGGCGCATCACCTCGCGCTCTCGTTCGGTCAGACGGTCGAGGTCCTCGTCGATGTCGGCGATCGCGATCGTGCCCGCGAAGGCGTCGAGCACGAAACCCGCCAGGCGTGGCGAGAAGACCGCGTCTCCCCCGGAGACCCGCTGGATCGCGGCGACCAGCTCGGAGCCAGTGATGGTCTTGGTGACGTAACCGCGGGCGCCGCCACGGATGGTGCCGATGACGTCCTCGGCGGCGTCGGAGACCGAGAGCGCGAGGTAGCGCGGGGACCCGTCGACAGCCGGTGCCTTGCGCATCACCTCGACACCGCCCCCGCCGGGGAGGTGCACGTCGAGGAGCACCACGTCGGGCTTGCCCTCGGCGATCGCCTTGACCGCGGTGTCGACGTCCTCGGCCTCCCCGACGATCCGGATGACCGGCGACCGGCTCAGCTCGGCGCGTACGCCGGTGCGGAACATCGCGTGGTCGTCGACGATGACGACCTTGACCTCACTCATCGTTCCTCTTTCCGTTCTCGGGAGTCCGCGGCTGCTTCAGCCGCACCTCCGTGCCCTCACCAGGAGACGATCTCACCACAGCGCTGCCGCCGTGGCGCGACATCCGGTCGATGATGCTGTCGCGTACGCCGTGCCGGTCCGCGGAGACCTCGTCGAGGACGAAGCCGGCGCCGCGGTCACGGACGAAGACCTCGAAGGCCTCCTCGGTCGCCTCCGCGTAGACATCGACCCGGCCGGTGCCCGCGTGCTTGGCGGCGTTGGTGACGGCCTCGCGGGTGGCCGCGACGATGGGACGTACGGTCTCGTCGAAGGGACCGTCGCCGACCACCACCACGTCGACGGTCACACCGTGGGCGTCCTCGACCTCCGCGGCGGCCGCCTTCAGCGCGGCGGCGAACGTCTCGTCGGCATCGGTCGGGGTCGAGAAGAGCCACTCCCGCAGGTCGCGCTCCTGGGCGCGGGCGAGCTTCTGCACCATCGCCGGATCGCCGGAGTTGCGCTGGATCAGGGCGAGGGTCTGCAGGACGGAGTCGTGCAGGTGGGCAGCCATGTCGGCACGCTCCTGGGACCGGATCCGCTCCTCGCGCTCGCTGCCGAGGTCGCTGGCGAGCTGGCGTACCCACGGACCGGCGACGAGGAAGCCCGCGCCGAGCACGATCAGCCCGGCGATGATCAGCGCGGTGGCGTTGCCGAGGTCGAGCTGGCCGCCGGCCAGGATCACCGCGAAGAGCATCAGCCCGACGCCGACACCGACCCGGACGTACGCCTGCCAGCCGCCCTTGCCGAAGACCATCCGCACCAGGTCGAGGCGCCCGGTGCCGTCGATCCAGCGCTCCCGCTGGGCGGCGTCGGCCTGGCGCCACAGCAGCGCGACCCCGGCGACGCCGAGCATCGCCGGCCAGATCAGCGCACCGGCACCGAGCATCGTGTCGAAGATGACCACCGCGCCGAAGCCGAGGGCGAGCAGCGCGATCGCCGGCCCCTTGTCGACCCCGGCCGGCCGGGCCGACGGGCGGCGGCCCCCGCGGGTGGCGCTCTCGCCGCCCGGGGTGGACTGCTCGAGGAGGGGCGCGGCGGGGATGAAGATCCACAGCGCGGCGTAGAGCACCACGCCGAAGCCGCTGAACACGGCGGTCACCACGAAGAACGCGCGCACGGCCAGCACCGGCAGACCGAGGTGGTCGGCCAGACCGGCGGCCACACCGCCGATCACCGACGCGTCGGTGTCGCGGTAGGCGCGGCGTACTGCTGAAGCGGAGCCCGCAGCAACGGGCCCCGTCGGCTCCGGGGGCGGTGGCGGCAGCTCCGCTGTCGCAGGGGTAGTCGTCATGATGACACCATCGTCACACCTCCCACGGGCGCTGACCATGAGGATTCACCCTGATCCTGGCTCGACGAGAACTCAGGGCCGTCCCTGATGGTGTGCAGGGTCACGAGGGGTCAGAGTAGGGGTGTGACGATCCCGCCCGAGGCGCCGCTGCCTCCCACCCCGGAGCCGCCACCGCCTGTTTCCGAGCCGCGCACCCGCCCGAATGGCGAGCAGCTGCGCAATCTCAGCAACCTGCGGCGTACGACCCATGCCTCCCCGGAGGGACGGCACATCGCCGGTGTCGCGGGTGGGATCGCGCGCCATCTCGACATCGATCCGCTCCTGGTGCGGGTGCTGCTGGTGGTCGCGGTGTTCTTCGGGGGAGCCGGTGGGATCGTGTACGTCGCGGCCTGGGTGCTCGCGCCCGAGGAGGGCGCCGAGGACGGGATGATCCCCGTCGGGCCGCCGGCGCGTAACCTCCTCCTCTGGATCGCCGGTGGCATCGCGTCGATCTCCCTGCTCGGTGACGCGTTCGGCGACACCAGCGTGCCCTGGTTCTGGCTTGCGGTGCTCGCGGTCGTCGCGATCTGGTACGCCAACCGCGGCAAGCTCAGCGGCAGGCGCAGCGGGCAGCCATCGCCGATGACATCCACGTCGGGCCCGTCGACCACCTCGACCGCATCGACCGCATCGACCACTTCGACCACAGCTCCGGCGACCGCTCGCCTGGACGCTCCTCCCGCACGGACGAGCTACCTCCCGGCTCCGTGGCCACCTGGCTCGTACGACCCCACGATGCCGGTGCCGCAGGCCGCCCGCCGGCGACCGCCGCTGCTGTTCGGTCGTGCCGTCGCGGTCGCCGCCCTGGTGATGGGAGTCCTCGGTCTCGTCGATGTCGCGGACTGGGCGCCCGTTCCGACCAGTGCCTATCCGGCCGCGCTGCTGGCCGTCTTCGGTGGCTTCCTGGTGCTCGGTGCCTTCTGGGGACGGGCCGGCGGGCTGATCTTCCTCGGGCTGCTGGCCCTGGCCGCGCTGCCGCTCACCATGATCGACCTCGCGGACATCGATACCGGCAGCAGCATCGAGTCCCGCCCGCAGAGCGTCGCGGACCTGGAGAGCTCCTACGAGATCGACGCCGGCGCGATCGTCCTGGATCTGAGCGCCATCGACCCGAAGACGTTCGCCGGCCGCGATCTCGACATCAGCAGCTCGTTCGGCGAGATCACCGTGATCGTCCCCGACGACGCCACCGTGACGGTGGAGGCCACGATCGACGCCCTGGGCGAGGCGCAGGTCTTCGACGAGACCCGCAGCGAGGCCGGCGGGTTCAGCCTGGAGCGCACCCACGTCGCCGGTGAGACCGGCAGCAAGCCGGGCATCGCCGACGACGCCGACCTCGAGCTGACCGCATCGGCCGATCTCGGTGCGATCAACGTCTACCAGGAGAGCGACCCCCGAGCCGCACGCTTCGTCGAGACACCCGAGAGGAGCACCCCGTGAGCTATGACTACGGCCCGCCACGCTTCGAGGACCAGGCTCAGCCGCCCCAGCGCACCGGCAAGCACCCGGTCAACATCGGCCACCTCGTCATGGGGCTCGCCTTCCTCGTCTTCGTCGTCGTCTGGGCTCTGATCGAGACGGACACCGTGGCCATCCACAGCGTCGAGGACCTCCGCTGGCTCCTCCCGCTCCCCTGGATCGTCGGCGGCTCCATCGGCCTGCTCGCCGCGCTGCTCCGAAAGAGCTGACGCGCCCCCTAGGACGTCGTCACGCTCCACCGCCCGAGCAGCTCGCCTTCCTGGGGCGGCGGTCCGGGCAGTCGTCGGCGGGCCGCCTCGGCGCGCAGCCCGTCGCAGAAGAGGGCCAGGTAGCGCCGGCGCAGGGCGGCGCTGCGTACGTCGTCTCCTACGTCGATGCGACCGATCTGCTCGAGGAGAAGAGTGATGTCGGCACGGGTCACGTCGGGGCGGAGGATGCCGCTGCCGCGTGCGCCCCGCAGGAGCCGGTTGGTGGTGTCGATCGCCAGTCTGTCCAGGTCACGTAGGCCCTGATCGACGTCGACCTCGCCGCGCAGCGCGAGGGTGAGCCGCGGGAGCCCGTCGTCGAGCACCTGGCGCAGAAAGTCCGTGAACGCGTGCCAGGGGTCCTCGGTGTCACTCAGCGCCGCCTCCGCGAATGCGATGTAGCGGCGGTAGTTGTCGGCAGCGACCGCCCGCAGCAGCGCCTGCTTGTTGGCATAGCGCCGGTAGAGCCCCGCCACGCCCATCCCGGCCTCCTCGGCGACCGCGGCCATGGTCGCGCGCGGATCCCTGAGCAGCACGTCGCGAGCGGCCATCAGGACCGCGCGGTCTGCGTTGAGGGGCGGCATGCCCCACACCCTACGTCGGGGCGCCCGCCTCAGGCCGTACGTGCCGGTGTGATCTCGGCCAACGCCGCGATCGGCCGGTTCGGGTAGTCCGCGAACACCCCGTCGACGCCCGCCTCGAAGAGGCGATTCGCCTGGTCACGACCCGCTTTCAGGGTCCAGACGAAGACCTTCAAGCCGTGCCGGTGGGCCTCGTCCGCCAGGCCGGTCGGCGGCTGCCCCTTCTTGCGGACCATCGACTTCTTGGGGCCGATGGCCTGGGCATACGTCGCGATCTCGGCGCAGTCGACCGCGCCCCACTTCTTGTCGACGAGCTGCACCAGCGCCAGGTCGGTGCGGGTGCTCAACTCGCGCACCCAGGCCTCGTCGAAGCTCTGCAGCCACACCCGTTGCGTGGGCAGCCCCGGCAGTCTGTTCCAGGCGTCGACGCCGTGGTCGGCCAGGGTCCGCAGGAGGGTCTCCGTGACGGGGAGGCCGATCGAGGCGAAGTACGTCGGGTGCTTGACCTCCACGTGCAGGCCCACCCGCCGCCCGCGACGCTGCGACTCGTCGGCGACGAGCAGCAGCAGGGTGTCGAGGGTGATGATCGGCTGGCTCGTCGTCGGAGCCCCGAGGGTCAACAGTTCGGGAAAGGTGAAGTCCTCCGTGAACCAGCCGGTCCACTTCTTGCCGCTGACGACCTTGGTCGTACGCCGGTCCGCGAACTCCTCGTGCGAGGCCACGTCCGTGGTGCGGCTGAGCTCGTTCTCGTGCCGGAGCACCATCACCCCGTCCTTGGTCATCACGACGTCGGTCTCGAGCGCGTCGACGCCTTGGCGCAACGCCAGGCGATAGGACTCCAAAGAGTGCTCCGGAAGATAACCGGGCGCTCCACGATGGCCGATCACAAGAGGACGGTGGGCCGGTGCCATGACGCCAGCGTGCGTGGCAGCGGCGACACCGCGGTGGGTGCGGCGTGAATGGGAGGTGACGAGCGGCGGGCGGTTCGGGTGGCGGCCGGGTGGATGTTCGTCTAGGTATGCAGACGAACCGTCGCTTCCCTCGCGGAACTCCACGTGGGATGTGGATGCTCGGCTACATACCTAGACGAGCATCCGCCTCCGCCCCGGCGCGACCTACGGCGTGTCGTCCCCGGACCAGACGACGTTCTCCCGGATCAGCCGAGCCGGCACACCGGCCACCGCCGTACCCGGCTCGACCTTCTGGTTGCGGACCATCGCGCGCATGCCGACGACCGCGCCGTCGCCGATCTCGGCGTGGCCGGTGACGATGGCGTCGCGACCGAGCCAGACGTGCTCGCCGAACCGGATGTGCGCGCCGTAGGGGTTGATCCGTTGCCCTGTCGAGGCGTCCTCGAGCCGGTGCATGTCGTCGGTGGCGACGTAGACGTTGGCGGCCCAGAGCTGGTCGCGGGCAGCGACGATGGAGCCGCCGTTGCGGGCGTCGATCTGGACGCGCGAGGTGGCGACGAGTCCGCCGGTGAGGACCACCGAGGAGCCGCCGCCGCAGTAGATCTCGCCCCAGACCATGCTCGTGTCCGGGCCGATGAAGATGGTCGGCGAGTCACCGCCGACCAGCAGCGCCTGCATCGAGGTGATGTCGGTGGCGACCACGATCAGCGCGTCCGAGAACGGGTAGAAGCCGAGCAGCTCGATCAGCCGTGGATCGAGCGGGAAGCCGTCGCGGAGGTAGAGCGCGTTGCCGCCCTCGTGCCACCACTCCGGGAGCGGACCGGTGATCTCGCTCAGCTCGAGCCCGGTGAGCACCTCCGGCTCGAGCCCCGCGGCGATGAGCCGCTCCCGATGTACGTCGGTGAGCGGCTCACCCCTGGTCCAAGACATGCCGCGAACCATAACCCGCGCAGATCCGGCGACCGGAAAAACCATTCGCAACCATGCCGATCGATGCTGATAATCGACCAGGTGCGCCGACTCCCTCTCGATCATCCCGGGGTCGCCGACCACCGGTCTGCGGGCAGCTTCCTGTGGTGGATGGCACGAGGGCAGTGGCACACCCTGCTCGGCGGGATGTTCTTCGGCGTCGTCTGGATGAGCGCCCAGGCCGTGATGCCGCTGGTCATCGGGCGGGCGATCGACGAGGGCGTGGCGACCAAGGACGTCCCCACGCTCGCCGCCTACGCAGCCGCGCTGCTCGGCGTCGGGCTCGTGCAGGCGGTCGCCGGCATCGTGCGCCACCGGTTCGCGGTGACCAACTGGCTGACCGCGGCCTACCGGGTCGTGCAGTTGGTGACCCGCCAGTCCGTACGCCTCGGCGCATCGCTCCCCCGCAAGGTCTCGACCGGCGAGGTCGCCGCGATCGGCACCTCCGACCTGTCCCACATCGGTCAGGTCATGGACGTCTCCGCTCGCTTCGCCGGCGCGGTGGTCTCCTTCGTCGTCGTCGCCGTCGTCCTGCTGCAGACCTCGGTCACGCTCGGTCTGGTGGTGCTGGTCGGCGTACCTCTTGTCGTCCTCATGGTCGGTCCGCTGCTCTCGCCGCTGCAGAAGGTCTCGGCCGACCAGCGACACCTGATGGGCGAGCTGTCCAACACCGCCTCCGACATCGTGGGCGGGCTGCGGGTGCTGCGTGGGATCGGCGGCGAGGAGGTATTCGGGGCGCGCTACCGGAGGCAGTCGCAGGACGTACGCCACGCCGGGGTCCGCGTCGCGAGGTTGCAGTCCGTGCTCGACGCGATGCAGATCCTGCTGCCGGGGCTGTTCGTCGTCGCCGTCGTCTGGCTCGGCGCGCGGATGGCGGTCGCCGGCGAGATCACCGCGGGACAGCTGGTCGCGTTCTACGGCTACGCGGCGTTCCTGATGCTGCCGCTGCGGACCGTGGTGGAGTACGCCAACAAGCTCATCCGCGCGCGAGTCTCGGCGAAGCGGATCATCAAGGTGCTCGCGCTCGACCCCGACAACGCCTCGATCGACTCCCCGATCCCGATGCCTCCGGGCGGGTCCGAGCTGCGCGACGACGTCTCGGGACTGCGCATCGAACCCGGGCGGCTGACCGCGCTGGTCTCCGAGCAGCCCGACGACACCTCGCGCCTCGCCGACCGGCTCGGCCGGATGACGCCCGACGACCCGACGGACCGCTCGGTCACGCTCGGCGGCGTCGCTCTGCACGACCTCCCCCTGGAGGACGTACGCCGCCGGATCATCGTCTCCGACACCAGCACCCAGCTCTTCTCGGGCCCGTTGGGCGAGGTCCTCGACGTCACCGGCCTGGCCGGCAGCACGATCACCGAGGCAGCCGTCCGCACAGCCTCGGCCGAGGACATCCTGGAGGCACTTCCCGACCGCTACCGGTCCCAGGTGAGCGAGCGCGGACGGAGCTTCTCCGGCGGTCAGCGCCAGCGGCTGACGCTGGCCCGGGTGCTCACCGTCGACCCCGAGATCCTGATCCTGGTCGAGCCGACCTCGGCGGTCGACGCGCACACCGAGGCCCGGATCGCCTCCCGGCTGCGGGCGCACCGCGCCGGGCGTACGACCGTGGTCACCACCACCAGCCCGCTGCTGCTCGACGCTGCCGACGTCGTCGTCTTCATCGAGGACGGGAAGGTCGCCGCCACCGGCAGCCACCACGAGCTGATGACCAGTTTCCCCGGCTACCGCCGGGTGGTCGTCCGAGACGTACAGGAATACGTACAGGAAGAGGTCACGACGTGACGACCGCGCTCCCGGTGGCGACCGACAAGGACGTCCGCGCCTACGTCGCCACCCTCGCCCGCCGCCATCCGCGGATGCTCTGGGGCGCGCTGGGCCTGCACCTGCTCGCCGCGGGCGCCGCGCTGGCCCCGCCACGGCTGATCGGCGACCTGGTCGAGTCGGTCGAGACCGGCACGACGACCGGACACGTCGATCTGTTGCTCGCACTGCTGGCCGGGTTCCTCGTGGTCCAGGTGCTGCTCACCCGCTACGCCCGGTTCCTCTCTCAGGTCCTGGGCGAGCAGGTGCTGGCCGAGCTGCGCGAGGAGTTCGTCGACAACACCCTGGCGCTGCCGCTGGGCACCGTCGAGGACGCCGGCTCCGGCGACCTGCTGACCCGCACCGGCCGCGACGTCGACCAGCTCAACTGGTCGATCCGCTACGCGCTGCCGGAATGGACGATCGCCTGCCTGACCGCGATCGCGACGCTCGCCGCGGCCCTCACCGTCGGCTGGTGGGTCGCGCTCCCGTGCCTGCTCGGTGTGCCGGCGCTCGTGATCGGCCTGCGCTGGTACCTGCGCCGCGCCAAGGGCGGCTACCTCCGCGAGTCGGCGACCTACTCGCAGATCAACTCGACCCTCACCGAGACCGCCGAGGGGTCGCGTACGGTCGAGGCGCTCGGTCTCCAGCGCGCTCGGATCGAGGCGGCCGACGCCGACATCGCGACCTCGTTCCGTGCCGAGCGCTACACGCTGTTCCTCCGTACGGTCTTCTTCCCGGCGATGGAGATCTCCTACCTCGTCCCCACGGTCGCCACGCTGCTGTTCGGCGGCTGGCTCTACACCCAGGGGGTGTGCTCCCTCGGCGACGTCACCGCCGCGACCTTGTACGTCCAGATGCTGATCGACCCGGTCAACCGGATCGTCTCCATCCTCGACGAGCTGCAGATGGGCAACACCTCGCTGGCTCGGCTGCTCGGTGTCGCGCACGTCCCCGACGACCGCGTCGCGACCGGTGCCGAACCCGCCGACGAGAAGATCGAGGCCACCGAGGTGAGGTTCTCGTACGTCGAGGGCCGCGACGTCCTCCACGGGATCTCGATGGACATCGGCGTCGGTGAGCGGGTGGCCATGGTCGGGCCCTCCGGCGCCGGCAAGTCGACGCTCGGCCGGCTGCTCGCGGGCATCCATCCGCCGGGCTCGGGAGCCGTGACGGTCGGCGACGTGCCGCTGGTCGACCTTCCGCTCGACGAGCTGCGCGGCCACGTCGCGCTGGTCACCCAGGAGCACCACGTCTTCGCGGGTACCGTGCGCGACAACCTGGTCCTGGCACGCCCCGGAGCCGCCGACGCGGAGGTGCTCGAGGCACTCGCCGCGGTGGACGCCCGCGAGTGGGTCGTCGCGCTCCCGGACGGCCTGGACACCGAGGTCGGCTCCGGAGGTCGTGCCCTGACCGCGCCCCAGGCCCAGCAGATCGCCCTGGCCAGGCTCGTCCTCGCCGATCCGCACACCCTGGTGCTGGACGAGGCCACGTCCCTGATCGACCCGCGCGCGGCCCGGCACCTGGAGCGGTCCCTGGCCGCGGTGCTGGAGGGACGTACGGTCATCGCGATCGCCCACCGACTCTTCTCCGCGCACGACGCCGACCGCGTCGCCGTGGTCGAGGACGGCCGGATCAGCGAGTTCGGGCCCCACGACGAGCTCGTCGCCGCCGGCGGGTCCTACGCGAAGCTCTGGGACTCCTGGCGCACCTGACCGGTTGGACGGTCAGGTCAGGGTAGTCCGGGAGCGAACTGCCCATTTACCGGCCAGTAATAGGCAGCTCGCTCCCGGACTACCCCGGCTCAGCCGGGAAACATCCCGCTGCTCACGTTGAGCCAGGTGCCGGTGATCGCGCCGGCGCCGTCGGAGGCGAGGAAGGTCGCGGTGTCGGCGACCTCCTTCAGCCGCGGCGAGCGCTTGGTCATCCGCATGTCGTCGAGGTTCGCCCGGATCCCGTCGAGCGCCTCCTCCGGGAGCCGCGTCCCGACGACCCGCTCGAACTTCTCCGGGGTGAAGGTCTCGGTGATCCCGGCGGTCCAGATCCCCACGACGCGTACGCCGGAGGGCCCGACCTCCGCAGCCAGATCCCGGACCAGGGCGTCGAGGGCACCGTCGGCGGCGCTGGTGCCGCCCATGCCCGGCGCCGAGCCGCGGGCGGAGCCCGAGTCGAGAGCGAGGACCACCCCACGACCCTGCGCGACCATCTGCCGGGCGGACGCCCGGGCGGTGTGGAAGGAGCCGGTGATGCCACGTACGACCGGCTGGGTGTAGTCGGCGGCCGAGATCTCCAGCAGCGTCTGCCCCTGGATGTCACCCCGGTCGGCGACGTTGAACGAGATGTCGAGCGAGCCGGTCTCGGCGACGACCCGCTCCACGAAGGCGACCACGGCGTCCTCGTCGAGGATGTCGACCACCCCGTAGCCAGCGGCGCCGACCTCTGCGGCCTTGGCCGCGAGCGTGGCCTCGGTGCGACCGGCCAGGTAGACCGTGGCGCCCGCGTCGGCGAAGGCCTTCGCGGTGGTCGAACCGATGTCGCCCGCGCCGCCCCAGACGATGGCGGTGCGGTCCTGAAGCTGTGCATTCATGGTGTCTCCTGAGCTGTTCTCACGCACCTGGTGTGCGTGATCTGCCCGTAGGACGTACGCCGCCTCATCCACTCATCGGGTGAGGCGAAACTTTTTTCAGGTGAGTGCCTGCGGGAGGCCGAAGGCCGGGAAGAGATGCGGCTCGAACGTGGTGATCTGGGCGACCCGGCCGTCGACCACCCGGAGCACGTCGAGCACCTGCGGCCGGTAGATCGTGGTCCCCGGGCGGCGTACGTAGCCGGCGACGGCGGGCATCCGGTTCGCACTCGCGGGAAGGAAGCGCCATTCGCCGAAGTAGGTCGGTGAGGACGGGTCCAGACTGGGCATCACGAAGTCCATCAGCGACTGGCGGGTGGTGAACCAGAACGGGTTCGGCGGCATGGTCAGCACGGCGTCGCTGGTCAGGAGCTCGGCGATGCCCTCGCGCCAGTTGCTCGCCCCGGCCGCGATGTAGGCGTCGACGACCTTGCGCTCCTCCTCGGTCGGCCCCTCGGTGCGCCAGGCCGACCGGTCCTCCGGCAGATGACGGCGCAGGGCGGGCTTAGCCCGCTGGAGCAGCGAGTTGACCGTGGCGACACTGACCGAGAGCGCGGCCGCGGTGTCGGCAGCCGACCAGCCGAGCACCTCGCGGAAGACGAACACCGCACGCTGCTGCGGGGTCAGGTGCTGGATCGCGGTGAGGAAGACCAGCTCGATCGTCTCGCGCGCGACCGCCTCCTCCTCCGGGCGCTCCGGCTCGAGCAGGGCGTCCGGGAACGGCTGGAGCCACTCCAGCAGCTCCGGAGGCTCACCGGTGCCGTGGTCGAAGCCCGGCAGCGGTGCGTACGTCCTCGGGCGCCGCTCGTTGCGGCGCAGGAAGTCGAGGCAGGTGTTGGTCGCGATCCGGTAGAGCCACGCGCGCATCGCCTCGGGGTCGGTCAACTGGTCGCGCCGCTCCCACGCCTTGATCAGGGTCTCCTGCACGAGATCCTCGGCCTCGTCGAAGCTCGCCACCATCCGGTAGCAGTGCACTCTCAGCTCACGCCGGTGCTTCTCGGCGGCCTCGACGAACAGGTCGGCAATCACGCTCATAGCGGGTGAGCGTAGTGGCTGCTCCTCAGGCGGGGTCCCGACAAGCTCGACCACCGGAGGCGGGGTGCAACACAACCCGCCAGCACGACGTATCGCGTATGTGGGACGGTCCTCCCAGGGTCCCGGCCGCTGTCGAGTGAAATGATCTCCCGGCCGGGGCCCTGGGTCTCCCGGACTGCTCAGACCAGGGCGCGCAGCTTGGGCAGGATCTCCTCGCCGTACAGCTTGAGGAACTTCGCCTGGTCCGGGCCCGGTGCGTGGAAGACCAGGTGGGTGAAGCCCATGTCGAGGTATTCCTTGATCCGGGCGACATGCTCGTCGGGGTCGGTGGAGACGATGAACCGCTTGGCGGTCGCCTCGGTCGGCAGCGCGTCGGCGAGACGCTGCATCTCGACCGGGTCCTCGACGGAGTGCTTCTGCTCGGGGGTCAGACCGAGGGCGCCCCAGAAGCGGGTGGCCTCCATGGCGTCCTCCAGCGAGTGGTCGAAGGAGACCTTGACCTCGATCATCATGTCGACGTCCTCCGGCTTGCGCTCGGAGAGCTCGATGCCGGTGCGAACGGCCGGGAGCAGCGTCTCGGTGTAGAGCTCGGCGCCCTTGCCGGAGGTGGTGATGTAGCCGTCGCCGGCGCGGCCGGCGTACTTCGTGGCGGCCGGGCCGGAGCCGGCCAGGTAGATCGGGACCGGGATCTCGGGCTTGTCGTAGATGGTCGCCCGGTCGAGCTGGTAGTAGTCGCCCTCGAAGGTGACCCGGTCCTCGGTCCAGAGCTTCTTGATCACACGCACGGCCTCGCGGAACCGGGCGAAGCGCACCTTGCCCTCGGGCCACTCCACGCCCAGCGGCGCCTCGTTCATCGCCTCGCCGGTGCCCATCCCGAGCACGACCCGGCCGGGGAAGAGCGAGCCGAGGGTCGCGAAGGACTGCGCCACGATCGCCGGGTGGTAGCGGAACGTCGGGGTGAGCACCGAGGTGCCCATCGTGATCCGCTCCGTGCGCGCGCCGAGCGCGCCCAGCCAGGTCATCGCGAACGGCGCGTGCCCACCGTCGTGCCGCCACGGCTGGAGATGGTCGGAGATGAAGACCGAGTCGAAACCCTGCTCCTCCGCCATCACGCCGTAGTTCAGCAGCTCCGTGGGTGCGAACTGCTCGTTGGACGCCTTGTATCCGAACCTGATCTCCGTCACACGGTCACGGTAGCCTCCTCGGCATGAAGCTTGCGATGCCCCTGACCTACTTCGGCAACCCGCGCGAGACCGCAGACCAGGTCGTCGGCCTGGAGAAGGCCGGGCTCGACCAGCTCTGGGTCGCAGAGCCCTACGGCTTCGACGCGGTCTCTCTGCTCGGCTACCTGGCCGCCAAGACCGAGACCGTCGAGCTCGGCGCGGGCATCCTCAACATCTACAGCCGTACGCCCGGAGCGCTGCTCCAGACCGCGGCCGGCCTCGACAACGTCTCCGGCGGCCGCGCGATCCTCGGCCTCGGCGCGAGCGGGCCCCAGGTCATCGAGGGCTTCCACGGGGTGGCGTACGACAAGCCGTTGACGCGCACCCGCGAGATCATCGCGCTGCTGCGCGCCGGGCTGCGTGGTGAGCGGCTGCAGAGCGACGGCCTCTACAAGCTGCCGCTGCCTGCCGACCAGGGCACCGGGCTCGGCAAGCCGCTCAAGCTGCTCAACAAGCCCGAGCGTGCCGACACCCCGCTGTGGGTCGCCGCGCTCGGCGACAAGAACGTCGCCATGACCGCCGAGGTCGCCGACGGCTGGCTGCCGTTCCAGTTCCTCCCGGACAAGGCCCGCGACGTGTGGGGCGAGGCCATCGACAAGGGTCTGGCCAAGCGCTCCGCCGACCTGAAGCCGCTGGAGATCTCCGCCGGCGGGCTCCTCGCGATCACGGAGGACCCGGAGGAGATCACGCGCCATCGTGACTCGATGCGCGGCCTGATCGCGCTGTACGTCGGAGGCATGGGCGCGCGCGGCAAGAACTTCTACAACGACATGGCCGTCAAGTACGGCTTCGGCGACGCGGCCAAGAAGATCCAGGACCTCTACCTCGACGGGCACAAGCGCGATGCCGAGGCCGAGGTCCCCGAAGCCTGGCTCGAGGCCGGCAACCTGGTCGGACCGGAGTCGTTCGTGAAGGAGCGGATCGCCGCCTTCAAGGAGGCCGGCGTCACCAGCCTCCAGGTCACGCCCGCCTTCGGCACCGACGCACTCGCGTCGATCGCCCAGGTCAAGGAGTGGCTGGCCTGATCCTCCGGTCGGCTGTGAACTCGCAACATCCTCCTGATGCACGGCGTCCGCGAGGAGCCGTTGCCGGAAAGACCAGTGGGCACGGCGACACCCGGCGCGCCTCCCTCGTCGCACTCTCGGCGACCGGCGGGGTCATCACCAGCGTGATCTGGTGGCCGAGCGGGCTCGCCCGGGGCGAACGAACATTCGTTCAGGGGTAGATCCTCGAATGAACGTTCATTCACGAGCACACCCGCGAACGAACGTTCATTCACCAGCAAACACCGCTGGTCCGAGTCCGGTGTGACCTGCGCCGATGCGCGAGCAGTTCCGCCACTCGTCTCATCAGCCGCCGCCGATGCCAGGCCCGCGACCCCGAGATCCGCGCCGGTACTGACCGCTCGGCTGCGAATTCGGCGAAGTGACTTTACGATGTGCCCAACGACTCGGGTCGCTCGGCCCGGTCGCTCCACTTCACTGACATGCGGGGCGTGCGACATGGGGCCAGACGACCAGGACAAGACGAGACCCGGTACGCCGCGGCCCACGCCGCCTCCGGCGACGCCCGCACCGGCGAACCCGGTCGACCCGGACGCGACCCGGATCCCCGGCACCAGCGCTACTCCGCCGCCTCCTCCGCCGCCCCCGCCGTCGTTCCCTCCGCCTCCTCCGTCGTCTCCGCCGCCGGCCACGCCGCCGCCGGCCGCACCACCGACGGCCCAGCAGCCGTCGGCACCGCCCCCGCCGCCACCGCCCACGATGGCGATGCCTGCGGCGCCGCCCAGCGGCTACGGCCCGCCTCCTGGGCAGCCGCCGGGCGCCTACGGCTCGGGCTATGGGCTGCCGCCGCACCACCAGCCGAAGAAGAGCCGGAAGGGGCTGCTGATCGGGCTGGGCGCGGCCGGTGCGTTGGTGCTCGTCGCGCTGCTCGGGACCGGGGCGTGGGCGTTCTTCACCGGGCGTCTCGGCTTCGGCCCGCTGAGTGCGGAGGACAAGAAGGCGGTGACCGCGATCGCCGCCGACGCGCCCACACCGGCCTGGGCCTCGGACAGCGACGCGAAGTGTGCCGCGGATCAGCTGGTCAAGGACGAGCGCAGCGATGCCCTGCGCGAGGCCGGGCTGATCAAGGTCAGCGGCGAGAGCGTGACCTTCACCGGCACCTGGCGAGGGCCTCAGGCGACGGCGTACTCCGAAGGCCTGCTCTCCTGCTCGGGTGACTGGAGCGCCGCGATCGGCAAGGAGTGGGCGCTGGCCGACACCGACTGTCTCGGCGACATCGACCAGAAGGCGATGGCCGGCCTGATCACCACCCAGATCATGGAGGTCGAGGATGCCGGCGTCACGAAGCAGGCCGACAAGGCGGTCTCGGCGCTGGACGAGTGCTACGTGAGCGACGAGCTCAGCGCACCGACCGCGACCGCGACTCCTGCGGTGCTCGGCGTCGACTTCGCCGTCGAGGCCCCTGCCGTCGAGGGCAGCGACGTCGTCCTGCGGGCGAAGTCCGCCGACTCCTCGGAGTGGACCCCGGTGACCGACGGGAAGGTCAACATCCCCGTCCGCGAAGGCGGCCAGGAGGGTTGCGCCACCATCGAGGCGGCGATCAACTATCCGTGGGGCACCACCAAGACCAGCGAGACCGAAGCCTGCGGCAAGGCGAAGGACCGGCGACTGTGGTGGACGAAGGACAAGTCCTGCGCCCAGCCCAGGTACGCCCCGTGCAGCTCCTGGACGCTCCACTACGAGGGCTACGAGCTCCTCTCCACCGTCACGATCAAGCTGAAGCTCAACGGCGGCAACTGCCGGTCGGCCTCGGGATCGTGCTCGGACAGGGCCTTCGTCACCAAGCCGAGCGGCACCTGGACCAACTGGACCGCCCCCAAGGGCTGGAAGGACCGGTTCACCGCCGAGGTCGACGGGCTCACCGCCGTCCTTCCGAACTGACCCACATGTCGAAATGAACCCTGGCGTCTTAACAATCGGTCTCGCCCGTGGCGTTGCCGCACGACGATCGTTGACGGGACGCTAGGGTTTCGACAGAGGTCGGAATCAGTTAAAAAAATCAGGGCGAGGTTCTCAAGATGGTGGCGTTCCCCCAGGAAGGCGAGCAGTTCGGTCGCTACGTGATCGAGCGGGTCCTGGGTCAAGGTGGCATGGGTGTCGTCTACCAGGCGAAGGACCCGGCGCTGCGACGCAAGGTGGCGCTGAAGCTGGTGCTGCCCTCGCTCACCGTCGACAAGGACTTCATCACCCGCTTCGAGCGGGAAGCCAACATCCTGGCCAAGCTGCGCTCTCGCAACATCGTGCAGATCATCGAGTACGGCGAGGTCGAGGGCACCGTCTACCTCGTCACCGAATACGTCCCCGACGGTGACCTGCACGGCTGGCTGAAGACCAAGGGTCCGCTCGAGACCGTCCAGGCGCTCCGCCTGGTCGGCGACGTCAGCGACGCACTCTTCGACGCCCACCGCGCCGGCGTCGTCCACCGCGACGTGAAGCCGTCCAACGTGCTCCTGTGGGAGCGCCAGGAGGGTGAGCTCGTCCCCTACCTGACCGACTTCGGCATCGCGACCGAGGGCGACTCCAACGTGACCCGGGCCGGGTCCGTCGTGGGCTCGCTGCCCTACATGTCGCCCGAGCGTCACATGGGCGAGCAGGCGACCGCGTCGGGCGACATCTACGCCGCCGGCTGTCTGCTGTGGGCCTGTCTGACGGGCAAGGCCCCCTACACCGGCTCCGACTTCGAGCTGATGAGTGCCCACATCAACAGCCCGGTGCCGCGGCTGCCCGCCTCGACTCCTGGCGCCGACCTGCTCAACCCGATCATCCAGCGGGCGCTGGCCAAGAAGCCGGAGAACCGCTTCCGCACCGCCGCCGAGCTCGCCAAGGCGCTCGACAAGGCCGCCGACCGGCTCGAGGAGAGCGGGCTCGGTGGTGGCGTCGTCGGCGGCGCTGCCGGAGCCGCTGCCGCCGATCTGGGCTCGCGACCCGGGGTCACCTGGGACACCACCGCGGACGGCACCTCCGGTGCCGGCGCCGACGCACCCGAGGCCGAGGCCCAGCCGACGGTCGTCAAGCGTCCGGGAGACGGCACCCCGACCCCCGCTCCGCTCGCCAACGAGACCGACTCCACGGTCGTGCACAGCGGCAAGGGCCTCCCCCATGCCGCTGCCGCCGCGGGGGCGACAGGTGCCGGCGGCGGGACCGGTGCCGGCCAGCCCGAGTGGCTGCCGTCCCACCACTCCAGCGCCGGCCAGGGCGACGGCGGCGACAAGAAGAAGCGCTACGCTCTCATCGGCGGCGGAGTCGCCGCAGTCCTTCTCATCGGAGCCGGCATCTTCACCCAGGGCTTCGGCATCTTCGGCCTCCACGGCGACGACGCCAAGGCCGCAGAGGCGATCGCCAGCGGCGTACCCAAGCCCGGGTGGGCCACCGAGGACCAGATGACCTGCGCGGCCGAGAGCCTGGTCGAGAAGGTTCCCGCCGCGGAGCTGCGCTCCCACGGTGTCGTGGACGCGGGCGACGACTGGACCTACACCGGCGAGTGGCCCGCCGACGACGCGATGAACTTCGCCCGCGGCCTGCTCGACTGCACCGAGTCCTGGTCGACCGAGATCGGGGACAACTGGAAGGTCGGGGACACCCGCTGCATGGAGAAGGAGGTCGACAAGACCTCCATGGCCGGCCTGATCGCGGTCGACGACCTCCTCAAGGACGGGGACCCCGGCGCCGCCGGCCCCGCCAAGGAGAAGGCCGTCGAGGCCCTCGACGCGTGCTACGTGAAGGCCGACGCGCTCGGCGCCAAGGTCACTCCCAAGCCTGCCTACATGCAGGTCGACTTCGACGTGCAGGAGCCCACCGCTCCCGGCGGACAGTCGGAGATCGGGATCGCCAAGGAGGGCAGCACCAGCTACGAGGAGCTCAAGGGCTCCACCTACGAGCTCCCCGTCACCGAGGGTGGCGTCGAAGGCTGCATCGCGGTCAAGACCACCGTCAACTTCGCCTGGGGCACCGAGAAGGCGACCGACGCCGATGTCTGCGGCAACGCCGAGCCGAAGAAGCTCTCGTGGGTCAAGCTGGACAAGTGCACCGACCCGATCTATACGAAGCAGAAGGTCGAGTGCAACACCTGGCGGCTCACGTTCGAGGGCTTCCAGCCGGGCAAGGAGTTCAACGTGAAGCTCACCCGCAACGGCGGCAAGTGCTCCGAGGGCAAGGGCGCGAAGTGCGACTGGCCGGGCATGCCCGACGGCGAGGGCAAGGGTGCGGTCGTCGACTGGTCCGGTCCGAAGGTCTGGAACGACAAGTTCGTCGCGAAGGCACCCGGCGCGAGCGCTCAGATCGACAACTAGTTCGACAACTGGGCGGCGCCCATTAGGCTGCCCAGTGATGAGTGAACAGCCGACACCCCAGCAGATCCGCCGGGCGCTGGCCCGGGTCGAACGCGGCGCAGCCCTGGACGTGGCGGAGGCTTCGGCTCTCCTCGCGGCCGGTGGCGACGACCTCGACCGGCTGACCGCGGCCGCGGCGAAGGTACGCGACGCCGGCCTGGTCGCGGCGGGACGACCGGAGACGGTGACGTACTCCCCCAAGGTCTTCATCCCGGTCACCAAGCTGTGCCGGGACCGATGCCACTACTGCACGTTCGTGGAGACGCCGGGGCAGGCCGAGCGTGAGGGGCGCGAGCCCTACCTGAGCCCCGACGAGATCCTCGAGATCGCCTCCGAGGGCGCGAAGCTGGGCTGTCTGGAGGCGCTGTTCACCCTCGGCGACCGGCCCGAGGACCGGTGGCCGGAGGCTCGGGAGTGGCTGGAGAGTCGCGGCTACGACTCGACCCTCGACTACGTACGGGCGATGGCGGTCCGAGTGCTCGAGGAGACCGGGCTGCTCCCCCACCTCAACCCCGGCGTGATGTCGTGGGAGGAGATGAACCGGCTCAAGCCGGTCTCCCCGTCGATGGGGATGATGCTCGAGACCACGAGCCGCAGGCTGTTCGAGACCAAGGGCGAGGCCCACTACGGCTCCCCTGACAAGGACCCGGCGGTGCGGCTCCGCGTCCTCGAGGATGCCGGACGGCTCTCGATCCCGTTCACCTCCGGGCTGCTGGTCGGCATCGGCGAGACGCTCACCGAGCGCGCGGAGACGATCTTCGCCCTGCGGAAGGTGCACAAGGCGTACGCCGGGCTGCAGGAGATCATCGTCCAGAACTTCCGGGCCAAGCCGTCGACCGCGATGCGTCATGTCGACGACCTCGGACTCGACGAATACCTGGCCGCGATCGCGGTCACCCGCATCGTCCTCGGGCCCAAGGCGCGGGTCCAGGCCCCGCCCAACCTGGTCGATCTCGATGAGTGCCGGGCGCTGCTCGGTGCCGGGATCGACGACTGGGGCGGGGTCTCGCCGCTGACCCCCGACCACGTCAACCCCGAGCGCCCCTGGCCGTCTCTGGACGCGCTGCGCCGGGTCACCGCCGAGGCCGGCTTCACCCTGCGGCCGCGGCTCACCGTCCACCCGGAATACGTCGCCGGCACCCTGCGCGACGGCCAGTCCTGGATCGACCCCCGCGTCCTCTCCCACGTCGAGGCGCTCGCCGACGAGGACGGTCTGGCCCGTGACGGTGTCCGGCCCGAGGGTCGCCCGTGGCAGGAGCCGGACGGCGGGTTCCAGTCGGCCGGGCGGGTCGACCTGCACGCCTCTGTCGACACCACCGGGCGCACCAACGACCGCCGTGACGACTTCGAGACGGTCTACGGCGACTGGGACGCCGTCCGGGAGGCGGCCAGCTCGACCGGCGCTCCGGCGATCCTCCACGCGGAGGGGAACGCCGCTCTCGCCGCCGCCGAGAAGGACCCCGGCAACCTCTCCGACGAGCACGCGCTGACCCTGATGACCGCCGAGGGCGACCTGTTGCGCCAGGTCACCAGGCTCGCCGACGACCTGCGCAAGGAGGTCAACGGCGACACCGTGACGTACGTCGTCAACCGCAACATCAACTTCACCAACGTCTGCTACGTCGGCTGCCGGTTCTGCGCCTTTGCCCAGCGACGGACCGACGCGGATGCGTACTCCCTCGACCTGGACCAGGTCGCCGACCGTGCCGAGGAGGCGTGGAACCTCGGCGCCACCGAGGTCTGCATGCAGGGCGGCATCGACCCGGAGCTTCCGAGCACGGCCTACTTCGACCTCGTCCAGGCCGTGAAGCAGCGCGTACCGGAGATGCACGTGCACGCGTTCAGCCCGATGGAGATCGTCAACGGCACCGCCCGCACCGGGCTGTCGATCGAGGACTTCCTGATCAAGGTCCGCGAGGCCGGGCTGGGCTCGCTCCCGGGCACGGCCGCGGAGATCCTCGACGACGAGGTCCGTTGGGTGCTGACCAAGGGCAAGCTGCCCGCCAAGACCTGGATCGAGATCGTCTCCACCGCTCACCGCGTGGGCATCCCGACGACGTCGACGATGATGTACGGCCACGTCGACAACCCGCGGCACTGGGTCGGCCACCTCCGCGTCCTCGCCGGCATCCAGGACCAGGCCCGCGAGCACGGAAACGCCGGATTCTCCGAGTTCGTGCCGCTCCCGTTCGTCCACACCAGCGCCCCGATCTACCTCGCCGGCGCGGCCCGCCCGGGTCCGACGCTGCGCGACAACCTCGCCGTCCACGCGCTCGCCCGGATCATGCTCCACGGCCGCATCGACAACATCCAGACGAGCTGGGTCAAGCTCGGCGTCGACGGCACCAGGGCGATGCTCCAGGCCGGCGCCAACGACCTCGGCGGCACCCTGATGGAGGAGACCATCTCCCGGATGGCCGGCTCCGAGCACGGGTCGGCCAAGACCGTCGCCGAGCTCGAGGAGATCGGCGCCGGCATCGGCCGCCCGGTCGCCGAACGGACCACGCTGTACGGGACGCGGTGAACCTGCGGCAGGTGGAGCGGCGGCTCGTCGCGCCGTTCTACCTGAAGATGATGGATTCGAACGTGACCTTCCTGGACACGAGGCGGTACCGAAAGCTGGTCCGCGTCGGACGGAAGGCGACGCACACGGAAGTGAGGGCGTTGCTGCGGGGCGGCTCGCTGACGGTCGATGCGTGGCACGAGGCTGCGGCTGAGTCGCCGGATCGGGCCGCCCTGCTGGCCCATGTCACCGGCGTTGGTCCAGATCATCTGCACTGGCGACCAGTCGTGATGGGCGCCTGGCTCAGCCTTGCCTGCACCCCCGATGAGATCACCGACGACCTCCTGTTCTCACTTGCCCGATGCGACGGCGACCTGACGGCCGCTCCGCTGTGCACGGCAGCTGTCCTGCTCGCCGGCGACGCGGCAGTTGAGCCGCTCAGGTCACATCGCCTTCGAGCGGATGAGTATGAGGCGGACTCAGTGATGTTTCTCGACGCTGCGCTGGAACACCTCGACGAGATCCCGGTGAATCCGGTCGACGAAGGGATGAAGGCGCACTTCCAGCAGTTGGTCGAGTTCGGCCTACGCCTTCGACACGACATCCTGCGATAGAACCGGTCAGCGTCCGAGCCGAACGATCGAGATCGCAAGGTCGACGAGCATGCGTGCTCGACGCACCAGATTTCGGCTTTCACCCCGGTGATGAGTTCGACCCCGTACTCGACATCGCCCTTGGCGGAGACGAGCTCACGTAGGGCCTTCTCCGCCGGCTTCCCTTCGGCGCGAGCTCCGAGCGCCTCGGAGAGCTCCTTGGCGCGCGGGCGTGATCCTTGGCTTTACCGGCCGCACCCGACAACGACGCGATGATCGCGTCCTTGGCACTGATGCATGCGTGGATGGCGTCACCCGCGGCCGGGCTGTATCGCTCCAGGTCAGGCGTCGTTGAAGGCCACATGAACAAACTGTCGGTCACATGACCATATTTTCAGTCACAGCCTGATGTGGAGCTCCTGAGGGAGTGGCAGGGGGTATCCGAAAACGACCACCCTCTACGATCCTCGCTGACCTGTTCTCGAGGGAGTGAGATGTCCGACCCCACCGGAAGCACCGCTCAACAACAACCGAAACCGACCGAGATCGCCAACGCGGCGGCCGAGGAGGCCCGACGCCGACGGCTCGGGCTGCCACCGTTGCCGCGGCGGCGACGCGACCGGACGCGGCCCGTACGCCGGGTGCTGCGCTGGCTCGTGATCGTCGGCGTGCTCGTGGCGATCGCCTTCCTCGGCACGTCGGCGTGGGCGTATTTCAGCGGCGTGATCGGCCCGCTGCGCGGCGAGGAGAAGGCCGTCGCACGCACCCTCAGCCTCGCCGGCGACACCCCGGCGTGGGCCGACCCGGAGCAGATCCGCTGCGCAGCGGAGGCCGTCGTCAGGGACAAGGGCAGCACCGGGCTCACCAAGGCCGGCGTGATCGCCCGGACCGGCAGCGGCCACAGCTACACCGGCGCATGGCCCTCGGCGCTGGGCGCAGAGTGGTACGCGGAGCTGCTCGGCTGCGCCGGTGGCGGACCGAACAGCTGGAGTCGGCAGGTCGCCGCCGCCTGGACCCTCGACAGTCCCCAGTGCCTGCGGAAGATCGGCCGTCACGCGATCGCCGGTGTCCTCGCGGCCACCGATCTGCGACTCGGCGACGACGACATCAGCGCCAAGAACGTCGATGCGATCACCGACCTGGACAGCTGCTACGCGCGTACGCCGGAGGCACCGACCGGCGCCGCGACGGCGGGCTACCGCGAGGTGACCCTGAAGGTCACCGCCCCGGCGGTCCCGGCCGGCACCGTCTCCATCGACGACGGCAGCGCCGAGCCCACCGCCGGCAAGGCCCCCGAGCTCACCTACACCCTGCCCGTCGCCCAAGGCGGCGCGGAGGCCTGCGTCGAGGCGACGACCGAGGTGACGTACGCCTGGGGCACGGTCCGCACCGGCGAGCCGGCCAGGCTCTGCGGCAAGGCAGCCCCGGCCCGGATGGAGTGGCACACGGTCGAGCGCTCGTGCCCGAAGGGCAAGCCGAAGTGCACCTATATGGCCGCGTACGTCGAGGGCCTCGCCGACAACCAGACGGTGACGGTCACCTACCGGCCCTCGGGTGACTTCAGGTGCGCCGGCAAGAAGCCGACGTGCACCGTCAGGATCAAGGCCGACACCAACGGCAAGGCCCGCACGCCCGGCCTCATGGTCACCGGGAAGAAGGGAAAGGTCGTGGCCAGCGCGGGCAGTCTGAAGGCCACTTATACCGGCTCGTAGGCTGGAGCCGTGCCCTCAGACCTCACCTTCGGCGCGACCCGCGGACCCAGCCCCGACCCGGCGCAGCGCCCGCCGGCCCTGCCCCGCAAGCGCCGCCGGACGCTCGTCGACCTGCCGGCCGGGACGTACGCCGCCGGAGATTCCTTCGGCGAGGGCTACCAGGCCGACGGCGAAGGTCCGGTGCACCCGGTCGACCTGCCCGGCTTCCGACTCGACGCGACCGCGGTGACCAACGAGGAGTTCGCCCGGTTCGTGAAGGCGACGGGTCATGTCACCACCGCCGAGCGGGAAGGCTTCTCGGCCGTCTTCCACCTCGCCTTCGAGGGCTCCGCACGTGACATCCTCGGCCGCTCCCCGGAGGCGCCCTGGTGGCTCGGCGTACGCGGCGCCTCCTGGCGGGCACCCGAGGGGCCCGGCTCCAACGTCGGCCGCCGAGGCAACCACCCTGTCGTGCACGTCTCCCACGACGACGCGCTGGCCTACTGCGCGTGGGCCGGGACACGGCTGCCGACCGAGGCGGAGTGGGAGTACGCCGCGCGTGGGGGTCGTGACGGCTCCAGGTTCCCCTGGGGTGACGACCTGGAGCAGGACGGCACCCACCACGCCAACGTCTGGCAGGGCGACTTCCCGGACACCAACACCGCCGACGACGGATTCGTCACGACCGCGCCGGTGCGGACGTACGAACCGAACGGTTTCGGGCTGTTCCAGATGATCGGCAACGTCTGGGAGTGGTGTGCCGACTGGTTCTCGCCGACCTACTACGCCGATCTCGTCGACGGCCTCGCCACCGACCCGCGCGGTCCGACCGAGGGACTGACCAGGGTGATGCGCGGCGGCTCCTACCTGTGCCACGACTCCTACTGCCACCGCTACCGGCTCTCGGCGCGCTCCAGCAGCCCGCCCGACTCGACCGCGGGCAACCTGGGGTTCCGCTGCGCGGCCGACGCAGCGGATCAGCAGGCCGGCTGATCAGTCGGCCGGGTAGAACTCCTTCGGGCAGGTGTCGCCGGCACAGTCGGCGTACTTCTCGCTCAGCGAGCGCAGCTCGGCCAGCTCGTCGGCGTAGCCGGGGAGCAGCGCGAGCGAGCGGACCTGATAGGGGTCGTCGGCCATGTCGTAGAGCTCTTCGCTGCCGTCGGCGAAACGGGCGTAGGTCCAGTCACCGAAGCGGATCCCGGAGTAGATCTGCTTGTGACCGTTGCTGACCCGCCAGGCGGAGAGCGGGATCACCCGGTCCTGCGCGGGGGCGGTGAGCCAGGGCATGAAGTTGACGCCGTCCTGGGGACGTCCGGGCTCGGCGCCGGCGATCGCCATGATCGTGGTGGCGATGTCGGGGTTGCCGACCCCCGTGGACAGGCTCCGTCCGGCCGGGATCCGCGGTCCGCGCAGGATCAGCGGGATCCGCTGCGTCTCGCGGTAGTGCATCAGCTTGCCGTTGATGTTGTGGCCGCCGGTGGTGTAGCCGTTGTCCGAGGAGAAGATGACGATCGTGTTGTCCAGCTGCCCGGTCTCCCGGAGCTCGAGCAGGTGGCTGGCGACCGCGCGGTCGACGGCCTGGACCGCCTCGACGCGCTGCTCGTGAGCCATCCGCAGCTCAGCCCGTCGCTGCGGGTCGACGAACGTCTGGGAAGGCGAGATCGGCGGCGCGTCGGTCGGCGTACGGAACATGTTCGGGGTGTCGGGCAGCTCCAGACCGTCGAAGGAGTGCTTGTCCTCGTCGGACGGCCGCGTGGTGCTGATGCCCTTCGGGTCGTCCTTCTCCCCCGGGCCGCCATGGTGCGGCGCGACGTAGTTGACCCACATGTACCACGGCTTCTCGGCGCGCTCCGGCGCCGAGATCATCTGGTTCGCCTGGTCGCGCATGACGTACGTCGTGTAGCGGTGGTGCGTCGTGAGCTTGCCGTTGTGGTTGATCCGCGGCTGCACGAAGTTGTAGGTCGACATGTCGGTCGTCGCGCGCCAGTCGGTCCACCCGGGCGGGACGTCCTTGGCGGTCTTGCCGATGCCGTAGCCGTTGAGGTACTTCCCGGTGAAGAGGGTGTCGTAGCCGGCCTTCTGCATCGCCTCGGGCAGGGTCCCGGTGTGGTCCATCGACGCGTAGCCGCCGCGTTCGCCGTTGACGGTCACGGTCTCGTGGTTGTGGGAGTACTGACCGGTCAGCAGCGACGCCCGGGCCGGCACGCAGATCGGCGTGGGCGCGATCGCCTCGGTCATCGAGGTGCCCTGCTCGGCCAGGAGGCTGCGGACGTGGGGCATGTAGTCGAGGTCCTCGTAGGCGAGGTCGTCCGCCGTGATCATGAGGATGTTGGGCCGGGTCGAGTAGGGCGCCCAGTCGGGCGTCGGAGTGGGGGTCGACGGCACCACACCGTCGGCAGACGCGTTCCCGACACGCGCGAAGGCGTTCCCGGCCAGCGACCCCAACGAGCCCAGCGGACCGCCCACGTCGGGCATCACACCGAGCGCGATCGACGAGCCCGCGAGCACCGCAACCGCCGCCACTGCCAGCCGGGCGCGAGGCACCATCTGAGTCTGCTCCCTCGTTCGATCCCCGCGTCGTCTGTTTCCGTCCGGTTCCACTCCATACCGGACCGGGTTAACGTTACCGAAGGGGACCTCGATGACCCCAATGCCGGCCGATGAGGAGACTCAGGTGAGCGAATCGCGCGAGATCTATGGGGACTACAGCGTCGATGACGAGGACCAGATCACCGGTGAGGACGCGCTCTCCGGAGACGTCCTCGAGGGTGAGGTGCGCGACGAGCTCGACCACGGCATCGTCACCGCCGACCGTTATTCGACCGACTACGGCAACACGCCGTGGGAGGAGGAGCACCGGGAGAGCATCGACCAGCGACAGCGCCAGGAGATCCCCGAGCCGGACCCCTACGCGGTCGAGTACGACGACGCGGAGGAGTGCGACGACCCCGACGGCCGCGAGGTCGGCAACAAGCGAGCGGGCCGGCTGGTCGATCCCGACCAGGGCGGCGGCGAGGACACCGAGTCCGAGGTCTACGGCGTCGACGCGGGCATCGACGGAGCCGGTGCCTCAGCGGAGGAAGCCGCCATGCACATCATCGACGACAGCGACGAGGACGGCGACGACTACCGCTGAGCGGTCCGAGCCCTACGCGGTGAGGTCCTCGACCTCCAGCACGATCTCGACCTCGAACCCTTCGGAGCTCTCCAGGTAGAGCGCGGTGTGCTCCTCGCCGCCGGCGTGGGGATAGCGGTCGGCGTACAGCTCGTGCCAGCCGTGCTCCGTCGACGCCGCGCGGATCCGGTCGAGCTGATCGCGGTCGTCGATCATGAACGCGATGTGGTTGACGCCGGGCCGGAGGCGGTCCTGAGCGCCGTGCTGGTCCGTGGAGTGCTCCATGAAGACGTACGTCCCGTCCGACGCCTCCCAGAAGTGACCGTCCTCGCCGGCTTCCCAGCCGAGCTCACCGAAGAGCCAGCCCCACTCACCCGAGGCTGTCTCGAAGTCGTCGACCCAGAGGTCCCAGTGATGGATCGCCCGCATGCCATCACCCTAGCCTCGTTCTGACCCGCACGGCGTACCTCTGGGGCAGCCCACAAACCGAGTCGCGGGAGCGGCGGCCTGCGTGTGAGGATCGGGGGGTGAGTGACCTGAAGAGCTTCATCGCCGGGCTGCCGAAGGCAGAATTGCACGTCCACCACGTCGGGTCGGCGTCGCCGCGGATCGTCGCGGAGCTGGCCGCGCGGCACCCGGGAGCGGTGCCGGCGGACGTCGAGCTCCTCAAGGAGTACTTCACGTTCAGCGACTTCGCGCACTTCATCGAGGTCTACCTCTCGGTGGTCGACCTGGTGCGGACGCCGGAGGACATCCGCTATCTCACCTACGAGATCGCGCGGGACCTGGCACAGACCCAGCAGGTCCGCTATGCCGAGCTGACCTGCACCCCCTACACCTCCGTACGTCCCGACCTGGCCGAGCGGCCGGCCGGGACGGGGCACGCCGGCATGCCGATCGAGGCCTACACCGAGGCACTCGAGGACGCCCGGGTGGGCGCCGAGCGCGACTTCGGGATCACGCTGCGCTGGATCTACGACATCCCGGGAGAGGCGGGGATCCCGGCGGCCGACGCGACGTTGGCGTACGCCGTCGACCACGGGCCCGAAGCGCTCATCGGCTTCGGGCTCGGTGGGCCCGAGGTCGGCGTCCCCCGGCCGCAGTTCGAGCGTCACTTCGACGCCGCCCGCGCCGCCGGACTCCGCTCGCTGCCGCACGCCGGGGAGACCACCGGGCCGCAGACGATCTGGGACGCGCTGAGGGTGCTGAAGGCCGAGCGGATCGGCCACGGCACCTCCGCCGCCCAGGATCCCGCGCTCCTCGCCCACCTGGCAGAGCACCGGATCCCGCTCGAGGTCTGCCCCTCGTCCAACGTCGCCACCGGTGCGGTCGCGTCGCTCGAGGAGCACCCGCTGAAGACGTTCGTCGACGCGGGCGTGCCGGTCACGATCAACTCCGACGACCCGCCGATGTTCGCCACCACGCTCAACCAGGAGTACGAGATCGCGACCGACCTTCTCGGCCTCGACGTCGCCGGCATCGCCGACCTCGCCCGGACCGCGGTCGACGTCTCCTACGCCCCCGACGACGTCAAGGCGCGACTGCGCAGCGAGATCGGCGCGTACGCCTCCGCTGCCGAATAACGCTTGACGCGATCTGCCGACGGCGATCTGCTGGTCGGCATGGAGCAGATGCTGGCCGTCAACGGGATCGAGCTGTGCACGGAGACGTTCGGTTCACCCAGCGATCCGCCGATCCTGCTGATCGGCGGCAAGTCCGCCTCGATGGACTACTGGGAGGACGACTTCTGCGAGGCGCTGGCCGCCGGGGGCAGGTACGTCATCCGCTACGACCACCGCGACACCGGCCGCTCGACGACCTGGCCGGCGGGAGCGCCTGGTTACACCTGGCGTGACATGGTCGCGGACGTCCCAGGCATCCTCGACGCCCTAGGCCTCGACCGGGCGCACCTCTTCGGGATCTCGATGGGTGGCGCGGTGGCCGAGTGCGCTGCCGTCCTCTATCCCGAGCGGGTCATCACCCTGATCCTCGACCAGACCACGTCCGCGTTCGAGGGGGTGGAGCTGCCGCCGATCGGCGAGGCGATGGCCGAGTTCTTCGCAGCGGCGGCCGACCGGCCGATGCCCGACGTGGACGACCACGACGCACTGGTGACCATGCTGGTCGAGGACCAGCGGGCCTTCATCCCGCGGCGCTTCGACGAGCAGCGGATGCGCGCGGTGTGCGAGCGGTCCGTGCGACGTACACCGGACCTGCGACCGAGCTTCGAGAACCACGATGCCGCTCCGGAGGGCGAGCGCATCGAGGCCTCGCTCGCCGACATCACCGCTCCCACCCTGGTCATCCACGGCACCGCCGACCCGCTGATGCCCGTCGGGCACGGCGAGGTCCTCGCCCGCGAGATCCCGGACGCCACCCTGCTGACGCTCGAGGACGTCGGCCACGAGCCGCCGCCTCCCTACACCTGGGAGACGGCCATCCCCGCGATCCTCGACCACACGAGTCCGACCGACGCGACTTAGAGGAGCCGCTCGACCGCCGCGATCGCCGCAGTGAGATAGGCGTCGATGACCGCACGATCTTCAGGTGAAAGCCGGCGATCGAGATCGTCCAGGGCCACAAACATCGGCATCAGCTGACCGAGGATGTCCGCGCGACCGGAGTCGGTCACCACGACCTGGGTCCGACGGCGATCGTCCGGGTCCGGTTCACGCCGGACGTGGCCGCGCGAGGCGAGCCGGTCGACGATCCCGGAGGCTGCTGCCGAGCTCACACCCAAGTGACGGGCCAGGTCGCTCGGCCCGATCGGCGCGCGGGTGATCAGCTTCATCGCAGAGAGCTCGTGGTGATTCAAGTCGGCGCGACGAGCCACCGCCGGCGCCGACTCCTGCGCGGCGTCGAGCAGTCGCCGAAGCAACTGCAGCGTGGATGTGCTCATCGCCTCGGCTACCTGCCCAGGCGAGGGCATCACCGGAGCCTCGTTCGGGTCGTCCCCTTGGATTTCTCTCACCAACTTACTAAGTTTCTTTCATAGTTTCGATTCAAGTCTACCTAGGAGGACGCTCGTGCCGCCTCGTTCCTCGCACCGAGCACCGGCCACCCGCCGGCTGCTGCGACCATCCCTGGCCGCTGCGGTCTCGCTCGTCGCACTCGTTCTCTCCGGCCTCTTGATAGGCGCCGTCGGCGAGGCGGAACGCACACCGTCGGCGACCGACAGCCTCCCCGACGGCTACGACTCCAGCACCGTTGCGGAACTCGCTGACGAGTTCGGGGCCGACGACTCTGCGGTGGCCATCGTGCTGTTCACCGCCGACGACGGCACGCTGTCCACCGAGATGGTCGAAGGCGAGCTCACGGCACTGTACGGCCAGGTCGTGGCGTCGGAGACTTCGCAACAAGGTGACAGCGGTCAACCCGCGCAGCAGCAACCGCTTCAAGTCAGCGAGGACGCCACAGCTGCCCTGGGCGTGGTGCCCATCGGGACCGAGGGCGCGAGCGAGACCGCCGACGCGGTCGAGCAGATCCGCACACTCCTCGACGACCAGACGCCCGACGGCGTCAACGCTCAGGTCACCGGTCCGGCTGCGGTCCAGGCCGACCTCGCCGGGGTCTTCGAAGGCGCCGACGTCACCCTGCTCGCCGCCACCGCCGTGATCGTCGCGCTGCTGCTGATCATCACCTACCGCAGCCCGTTGCTCTGGATCGTTCCGCTGTTGGTGGTCGGGCTCGCCGACCAGGTCGCCGCCGTATCGGCCACCCATGTTCTCGCGACGTTCGGTGTCGCCTGGGACGAGTCGACCATCGGGATCCTGAGCGTCCTCGTCTTCGGCGCCGGCACGGACTACGCGCTGCTGCTGATCAGCCGCTACCGCGACGAGCTGCGAGTTCAACAGGACCGATACGTCGCGATGGCCACCGCCGTGCGCGGTACGTTCGAAGCGGTGCTGGCCAGTGCCACGACGGTGACGCTCGGCCTGCTGACCCTGCTGCTGTCGGTGGTACCGACCACCCGCGGCCTCGGACTGGCGTGCGCAGTCGGCGTGGTGATCGCGGCATCGTACGCATTGATCGTGCTGCCCTGCGCTCTTGTGCTGTTCGGACGGTGGGTGTTCTGGCCGCTGGTCCCGCGAGTCGGCCAGGAGCCACTGGTCGACTCGCGCACGTCTGCGTGGCACCGGCTGGGCACCACCGTCTCCCGACGTCCCCGCGGCTTCGCCCTGGGCGCGATCGGCGTGGTCGCACTGCTGGGCCTCTCCGTCACCCAGATCGAGCAGGGACTGCCGACTTCCGAGCAGTTCCTCGACACGCCGGAGTCGATCAGCGCCGCCACCCGCCTCGGCGAGTCCTTCCCCGCCGGCACCGTCGACCCCGCCACGGTCATCACCCGCAGCGATCCCGGACAGGTGACGGCCGCGATCGAGCAGGGCGACGACGTGGTATCCGTGCGCATCACAGGGCAGAACGACGACCTCACCCGGCTCGCCGTGGTCTTCGACGCCGCGAGCAACACCACAGCCGCCGAGACTGCCGTCGTCGACCTTCGCGACCGGCTCGACGGCTTCGACGACACCTGGGTCGGCGGCACCGAGGCGCAGTCGGTCGACGAGCGCGACGCCGCGGAGCGCGATCGGGCGCTGCTGATCCCGCTGATCCTCGGCTTGGTCATCATCGGCCTGGTGCTGCTGCTGCGATCGATCGTCGCTCCGCTGCTGCTGGTGGCCACGGTGGTCGGCACCTTCTTCGCCGCCCTCGGCACCTCGTGGTGGATCTACACCGGTGTCTTCGGGTTCTCTGCGATCGACGTCGGCGTGCCGCTGCTGGCGTTCCTGTTCCTGGTCGCGCTCGGCGTGGACTACAACATCTTCCTCATCACCCGGGCTCTGGAAGAGTCGCGGGCGCACGGACTCCGCGACGGCATGCTCCGCGGTCTCACCGCGACCGGCGGGGTGATCACCAGCGCGGGCATCCTGCTGGCGTCGGTCTTCGCCGTGCTCGGCGTGCTCCCGTTGGTGGTGCTTGCCCAGCTCGGCATCGTCATCTTCGTGGGCGTGCTGCTCGACACGCTGCTCGTGCGCACCGTGCTGGTGCCCGCCCTGTCGTTGTGGCTTGGCCCGACGTTCTGGTGGCCGCGCCGACCTGGTGCGATCACGGGCGAGCGCACTGGACCGGCGTGATCGACCGCTGACGGGCGATCGGTCCCCCAGGAACCCTTGCCGCTCCCGGCAGGGCGCAGTGCGCCCTGCCGGGAGCCACCCGGGGGCCCGAGCTACTCGATCTTCCCGAGCACGTCCCCGATCGCGACCGTGCCACCCACGTCGGCGCCTCGGGAGAGCACGCCCGCACGATGCGCGGCGACCCGGGTCTCCATCTTCATGGCGTCGATGACCGCGACGTCCTGACCTTCGCTGACCTGTTCGCCGTCGGGGACGAGCCAGTCGACGAGTACGCCGGGGACGGGGGCTTCGAGCGCGTTCGGGTCGGCGACGGCGGCGGCCGGTCCGGGCTCCGCGTGCGCGGTCCCGCCCGCGGCGAGACCGCTCAGCAGGTCGTCGGGGAGTCCGAGCATCACCCGCCGACCGTCGATCTCGATCGGCACCCGCCGCAACGGCCTCTCCGGTGCCGGCTCGGGGCGACGCTGCACCTCGAGGCGCGGCATCAGCTCCGTCTCGATCCACTGCGTGTGCACCCCGAACCCGTCGGTCGAGAACGCCGGGTCGTCGAGCAGCGTACGAGCGAAGGGGACGACGGTCGCGACGCCTTCGACGGAGAGCTCGCGGAGCGCCCGACGGGCACGGACGAGGGCGGTGTCCCGGTCCGGCGCATGCACGATCAGCTTGGCGATCAGCGAGTCGAAGGCGCTCTGCACCGTGTCGCCGGCCTCGATCCCGGCGTCCCAGCGGACACCGGGCCCGGCCGGGACCCGCAGGCCGGTCACGACGCCCGGGCTCGGCAGGAAGCCACGACCCGGGTCCTCGGCGTTGATCCGGAGCTCGATCGCGTGACCGTTCGGCGCCGGCGTCTCGGTGAAGGAGAGGCCCTCTCCCGCGGCGATCCGGAGCTGCTCGGCGACGAGGTCGACGCCGGTGACCGCCTCGGTGATCGGGTGCTCGACCTGGAGCCGGGTGTTGACCTCGAGGAACGAGATCACTCCGTCGGCCCCCATCAGGAACTCGACGGTCCCGGCGCCGCGGTAGGAGACGGCGGCGCAGATGTCGCGGGCGGCGTCGTGGATCCGGCGGCGCTGCTCGTCGGTCAGGCCCGGAGCGGGTGCCTCCTCGACGAGCTTCTGGTTGCGCCGCTGCAGCGAGCAGTCCCGGTCCCCGACGACCACGACGTTCCCCGTGCCGTCGCCCAGCACCTGCGCCTCGATGTGCCGCGGACGCTCCAGGAACCGCTCCACGAAGCACTCACCCCGACCGAAGGCCGCCAGCGCCTCGCGCGACGCCGACTCGAAGGCGTCGGCGACATCCTCGAGCTCGCGGGCCACCTTCAGGCCGCGACCGCCGCCGCCGAAAGCGGCCTTGATCGCGATGGGGAGCCCGTGCTCGCGCGCGAACGCCACCGCCTCGTCGGCGGACTCCAGCGGCCGGTCGGTGCCCGCCACCAGCGGTGCACCCACGCTCTGCGCGATCCGGCGGGCGGTGATCTTGTCGCCGAGCTGGTCGATGCTCTCCGGGCTGGGACCGATCCAGATCAGGCCGGCCGCCTCGACGGCGCGCGCGAACTCGGCGCTCTCCGACAGGAACCCGTAGCCCGGATGCACCGCGTCGGCACCGGACGCCTGGGCCGCGGCCATCAGCCACTCGATGCTGAGATAGGAGTCGGCGGCGGTGGAGCCGCCCAGGACGTACGCCTCGTCGGCGAGCCGCACATGCAACGCGTCGGCGTCCTGGTCGGCGTAGACGGCGACCGACACCAGGCCGGCCTCGGCGACCGCCCGCACGACGCGGACGGCGATCTCTCCCCTGTTGGCGATGAGCACCCTGCGCATGTCAGTCTCCTCGGATCTCGGCGACGGGTCGGAAGCGGATGCGGACCCCGGGCGGCAGCTGCCCGGCCAGGTCCAGGTCGCGGTCGATGACCGCGCCGATGATCGGATAGCCGCCGGTGAGCGGGTGATCCGGAAGGAACAGCACGGGCTGACCGTCGGGCGGCACCTGGATGGCACCGGTCACCGCGCCCTCGCTCGGCAGCTCGCCGGGGACGGCACGCTCCAACGGGACGGCCCCTTCGAGGCGTACGCCGACGCGGTCGGAGCGAGGCGTGACAGTCCACTCCTGCTCCACCAGGGTGCGGACCCCGGCGTCGGTGAACCAGTCGTCGCGCGGGCCGAGCACGATGCGCAGCTCGACCGTGTCGCCGGGCGCGGGCAACTGATCGCTGGGGGCCGGGCAGGGATCGACCGCGTAGGGCGCCGCTGAGGGGCCGTGCAGCGGCACGACATCGCCCTCGCGCAGCGGCCGACCGCCGACGTCACCCGGGCCCAGACCCGCGAGCGTGTCGCTGGCGAGGCTGTCGAGCGCAGGCTCCAGGTCCAGGCCGCCGCGCACGGCGACGACCGTGCGCAAGCCTTCGCCGACCCAGCCGAGGTGCAGCTCCTCACCGTCCTCGATCGCGGTCGCTGTGCCGTGCTCCACCGGGAGCGACGGGCCGTCGCTGCGTACGATCTCGGTATCGGCGGCGGCGCCCGTGACCGCGACGACCGTGGGGCCGGTGAAACGCAGCACCGCGCCACCACCGGCGAGCTCGAAGCCGGCTGTGCCGGGAGCGTTGCCGACGGCACGGTTCGCGGCCCGCAGGGCGCGGCGGTCGGCGGTGCCCGACGCGGAGACGCCGAGCGCGGCGTTGCCCGGGCGGCCGAGGTCCTCGAGCACGAGCTGCAGGCCGGGACGTACGACCTCGACGGCGAAGGGGTGTTCCACGGCCTCGGCCGCCGGCGAGGCCTGGGTCACGGAGCGTTGTATCGAGCTTGTCGAGTTGACCGACTCACGCTCGAGCCGCTCGAACCGCACGGTCATCCCGGGCGCGAGCAGCGCGGGCGGCTCTCGGTGCAGGTCCCACATCGGTGCGTCCGTACGTCCGATGAGCTGCCAGCCGCCGGGGCTCTCCCGTGGGTAGACGCCGGAGAACGTCCCGGCCAGCCCGACCGAGCCGGCCGGGATCCGGGTGCGCGGTGAGGAGCGACGCGGTACGTCGAAGAGCGGGTCGTCACCGACGAGGTAGCCGAACCCGGGCGCATAGCCGGTGAAGGCCACCCGCCAGGTCGCGGCCGTATGGCGCGCCACGACCTCCTCGGCGCTGACCCCGAGCAGCTCGGCGACCTCGTCGAGGTCCTGGCCGTCGTAGCGCACGCCGATCCTGACCTCACCTGCCGTCGGAAGGCCGCCGTGGACGGGCTCGATACGGACCAGCTCCTTGGCGAGCGCCTCCTCGTCGACCAGGGTCGGATCGAACCGGACGAGCACCGTCCGCGCCGCCGGCACCAGCTCGACGACCCCGGTCGGGGGCACGGCCGCGAGTGCTGCATGCAGCCGCATCGCGCCCTCGAGGTCGTCCTCCTCGACCAGCAGCGCCTGGTCCGATGCGATGAGCACGCGCCTCACGCCAGATACTCCGCATCCGGTACGTCGGTGATGAACATGTGGCCCGGAGCATGGGTCAGCGCGAACGGCGGACGCGAGGCCATGATCGCCGCCTGCGGCGTGACCCCGCAGGCCCAGAACACCGGCACCTCGCCGTCCCGCACCTCGGGCGCGTCTCCGAACTCGGGTGCGCCGAGGTCGGCGATGCCGAGCGAGGCCGGGTCACCGACGTGCACGGGCGCGCCGTGCACCGCCGGATAGCGCCCGGAGATGCGTACGGCATCCGCGACGCGGTCCGCGGGGATCGGGCGCATCGAGACCACCATGTCGCCGCGCAGGCGACCGGCGGGCGCGCACGCGCGCGAGGTGCGGTACATCGGCACGTTGCGGCCGAGCTCCTGGTGACGGATCGGGATCCCGGCGTCGGCCAGACCCGCCTCGAAGGTGAAGCTGCAGCCGATCAGGAACGAGACCAGGTCGGGGTGCTCCTCCCAGGCCGCGCTCGCGTCCGTGACCTCCTCGGCCAGCACGCCGTCGCGCCAGACCCGGTACGCCGGGATGTCGGTGCGCAGGTCGGATCCGGGCGCCAGGGACGACTCGTGGGCGCCCGGGTCGAGCACCTCGAGCACCGGGCACGGCTTCGGGTTGCGCTGCGCGAAGAGCAGCACCTCGAAGGCCCAGTCGGCCGGCACCGAGATCAGGTTGGCCTGCACCAGACCATGGGCGACCCCACTGGTCGGGACGACCTCGCCGGCCCGGTAGGAGGCGCGCGCAGCGCGCGCCTCCGCCAGCTGGCTGGTGCTCGCGATCATGCAGCCGCTCCGGCGAAGGGCGCGATGACCATGCCCTCGGCCTCGAACAGCTCCCGGATGGCCGCGGCCATCCGGATCGCCCCGTCGCTGTCGCCGTGCACGCAGATCGACTCAGCGCGTACGGCCACGTCGGTGCCGTCGATCGCCTCGACGACACCTTCGCGCGCGAGCCGCAGCATGCGGGCCGCGACGGCGTCGGCGTCGTGGAGGACCGCACCGGGCTCGGTGCGCGAGACCAGCTCGCCGCCGGGCGTGTAGGCACGATCCGCGAAGGCCTCCGCGGCCGTCGCCAGCCCGGACTTCTCAGCCACGTCGAGCACGACGCCGCCGGCCAGCCCGAGCAGCACGAGGGACGGGTCGATCGCCTTGACCGCGGCGACCACGTCGCGCGCCTGACGCTCGTCACGCGCGATCGTGTTGTAGAGGGCGCCGTGCGGCTTGACGTACCGGACCTCGCCGCCGACCGTCGAGGCCAGGCCGAGCAGCGCACCGAGCTGGTACTCGACGTGCGCCTGCAGGGTCGCCGAGTCGATGTCCATCGCCCGGCGGCCGAAGCCCTCGTAGTCGCGATAACCGGGGTGAGCGCCGATCGTGACGCCGTTGGCCACGGCGTCGGCGAGCGTCGTACGGATCCCTTCGGGGGTGCCGGCGTGGAACCCGCAGGCGACGTTGGCGCTCGAGACGATGCCGAGCATGGCCGCGTCGTCGGCGACCACCCGGTCGGGGGCGTTCTCGCCGAGGTCGGAGTTCAGATCGATGGTTGCCACAGGGTTCGTTGTCACAGTTCTCATGCTCCAATGCCGATGAAGGCGAAGATCGGGCGGATCGAGACGATGCCCATGTACCAGCTGAGCAGGGTCGCGAGGGTGCCGAGGGTCAACAGCCACACCGGGTAGCGGTAGCCGTTCAGGACGTCGCGCTGACGGAACCAGCCGATGTACATGAAGATCGTCATGCCGATCGGCAGGATCAGGCCGTTGAAACCACCGACGAAGACCAGGATCGACGCGGGCGCGGCGCCGATCAGCAGGTAGAGGACCAGGGAGACCACGATGAAGGCGACCGTCGCGACCTGCAGCCGCCATCCCGTCCCCAGCTTCTTCGAGAACGTCGAGATGAAGGTCGCCGAGGTGTAGGCGGCACCGATGACCGAGGTGATCGCGGCGGCCCAGAAGATCGCCCCGAAGATGCGGATGCCGGCGTCACCGAGCACCGCCCCGAACGCCTGGCCGGCCGGGTTGGCGGCCTGGCTCGAGAAGTCGAGGGTGACGCCCGAGGCCACCACACCGAGGATCGCCAGGAAGAGTACGTAACGCATGATCCCGGTGACGAGGATCCCGCTCATCGATGCCCGGTGGACGGCCGGCACGTGCTCGGGACCCACCAGGCCGGAGTCGAGGTAGCGGTGGGCGCCGGCGTAGGTGATGTAGCCGCCGACGGTGCCGCCGACGATCGTGGTGATCGTCGCGAAGTTGAGCGTGTCGGGCACGAAGGTCTGACGCAGCGCGTCGCCGACCGGGGGCTGGGACGCGATCGCGACGAAGAGGGTGAGGCCGATCATCAGCAGGCCGAGCCCGAGCACGACCATGTCCACGACGCGGCCGGCCCGCTTGTACATGAAGATGCCGATGGCCAGCAGGGCCGAGAGCAGGCCACCGATCTTCGGTTCGATGCCGAGCAGGGCGTTCAGGCCGAGGCCCGCGCCCGCGATGTTGCCGATGTTGAACGCCAGGCCGCCGATCACGATGAGGGTCGCGAGAAGGTGACCGGAGTAGGGCACGGCCTCGTTGGCCAGGTCACCGGCCCGTTTGCCGGCGACGGTGATCATCCGCCACACGTTCATCTGCAGCGCGAAGTCGATCAGGATCGAAGCCAGGATCGCGAACGCGAACGCCGCGCCGAGCTGAGCGGTGAACGTCGCGGTCTGGGTGATGAAGCCGGGGCCGATGGCCGAGGTGGCCATCAGGAAGATGGCGCCGAGGATCGGTCCTCGGCGCGAGCGCGCGAAGCTCTTCGCGCGCTCGGCGCTGGTCGTGTCAGTCATGGGGGGACTCCTGCCATCCGCGGGGCCATGTGGTCGGGGCCACATTCTGTGTGTAGTACAGGATGACATCGATTGTTCAACAATGATAGTCGAGTCCGTTAAAATCATGTTTCGATTGTTCGCGGATGCGATTCCCCTAGGATGCCGTCATGGCCGATGTCGAGGACACCCTGACGAACGCTCTGCGCCGGCGGATCATCGACGGCGAGTTCGCGCCGGGCACCCGGCTCTCGGAGATCTCCCTGGCCGAAAAGCTCGGGGTCTCCCGCAACACGCTGCGGGAGGCGTTCCGGGTGCTCGCCGAGCAAGGACTCATCGAGCACGTTCCCCATCGCGGAGTCTCGGTCGCCTCCCCCGGCGTGGCCGACGTCGTCGACATCTACCGCGCACGCCGCTACGTCGAACCAGCCGCCCTGGCCGCGGGCTCCCCGCTGCACCCCGCGGTGGCCGCGATGCGCGAGGCCGTGGAACTGGGCGAGGCCAGCCTCGAGGCGCGCGACTGGCGTACGGTCGGCACGGCCAACATGGCCTTCCACGACGCCATCGTCGCCCTCGCCGACAGCCCCCGGCTCGAGCGCCTCTTCCGCGACATCGCCGCCGAGCTGCGGCTCGCGTTCCTCGAGATCGACAACCCCGAAGCCCTGCACGCCCCGTTCGTCACCCGCAACCGCGCCCTCCTCGAGACCTTCCTCGAGCACGGTGGCCCCGCCGCCGCGACCGAGCTGCAGGACTACCTGGTGCTCTCCGAACGTACTGTCCTCGGCGCCTTCACCCGCCTGCGTCAGGGCTGACGGCTCGTGTTGAGGGGGTAGTCCGGGAGCGAACTGCCTATTTACTGGCGAGTAATAGGCAGTTCGCTCCCGGACTACCCCGACGATGCCGCCTACCTCAGACCGCGACCAACCCGCGCAGGCGCTGGTCGCGGGGCCAGGCGCCGGCCCAGACGAGGACGGCGGTGGCGATGGCGAAGACGGTGTTGAAGGCCGGCTGCCCGAAGATCAGGTTGACGGTGACCGCGCCGCCCAGGTAGGCGGTGATCAGGATCGTCCCCATCGCCCGGGTGGCGGGCAGGTGGTAGGCGACCAGCGACAGGCCGAGAACGGCGCCGCAGACAACCGGGAACCAGCCCGGCGCGCCGATCTTGTCGTTGAAGTCCATGACGGCCTCGACCCGGAGCAGGTGGGTGACGATGTCGAAGCCGAGGAACAGGGTGACCAGGACGGTGATGATCCAGCCGGCTCGTTGTGCGTTGGTGCTCATCTCGATCTCCTCAGAGGTGGGTGGGGTTGCTCTCACCCACGCGTCGAGTGCGCACCAGGGATCTCGACATCGCCTCCGTCACTTCTTCGATCTTTTCTTCAGCGCACCCGCAGCGACCTTCAGATCGGCCACCAGACCGTCGTACGTCGCCTGCCGCTCGTCCTCCGCCCGGAGGACGGCCGAGGGGTGGGTCGTGGCGAGCACCCAGGGGTCGAGGGTCTCCGTGGCGATGGCGTCGGGCCATTCGAGGAGATGCCCTCGAGCCACACCGACGCGGAACGAGGAACCGAACAGCGCCTTGCCCGCCGTGCCGCCGAGCAGGACGACGCCGGTGGGACGTACCAGATCCAGCTCCGCCGCCAGCCACGGAGCGCAGGCGCCGACCTGTTTGCTCGTCGGTGACTGGTGGATGCGGCGCTTGCCGGAGAGACGGTGGCGGAAGTGCTTGACCACGTTGGTCGTGTACGTCTGCTCCGGGTCGATCCCGGCATCGGCAAGGGCCTCGTGGAGGATGCCGCCGGCCGGGCCGACGAACGGCTCGCCCTCGCGGTCCTCGCGGTCACCCGGCTGCTCGCCGAGCAGCATCAGCGGAGCCGGCGTGGGTCCCTCGCCCATCACCCCTTGGGTGGCGTCGCGGTAGAGCTCGCAGCCGCGGCAGTCCTGGACGGCGCTGCGCAGGTCGGCGAGCGTCGGCGACTCCGGCACCCACTCCGCGGCGCCCACGGTGCTCATGGCATTCATCGCACGTGGGGCGCGCTCACGGCGCGAGCGGGTCGTGGCCGATGTTCATCAGCCGGCGGCGCCACTGGGCATCGCCCGCGGTCGGCTCCCACTGGCCGGTGTCACCACCACGCAGGTCGGTGACCTTGTCGACGACCCGGTGCATCACCTCGACGTCGTCGGGGGTGAGGTCGGCGCGGCGCTTGCCCAGAATGTCGGCGACCCGGTGCCCGAGCTCACTGCCGGCCCGGTCCGGCTCGGTCTCGGCCGTCTCCCCCGCACCCTGCACGGCGAGCCACTTCCGCAGGTCACGCGAGGTCATGTTCACCGCGCGGTGGAAGTTCTCCCAGAGCCTGTCGTCGACGATCGTCTCGGCCATCTCGTGCCTCCTGCCTGATCGACTGCTCGGAGTCCGGTACCCACCCCGGCGGCCCGGCACACGGCGTCAGCCCAGAAGTGCCCGAGCCTCCGATGACTCGTAGAAGCTCGAGAGCCGGCGACGGACCAGCTGCTCGAGGACTCCTGCCTCGGCGAGCGCCTCGATGACCGGCGGCCCGAAGCGGAGCGCCTCCTCGACCAGGTCGTCGCGGCCGAGGCCCCACTCCTCCAGAAGCCGGTCGAGGGTGAACGCCCCGTAGGTGTCGAAGAAGAAGTCGACACCCGTGTCGACCAAGGCCTGCAGGTAGTCCGAGTCACGGACGTCGAGCCAGACCTGGTAGAGCCCGACGAAGAGTGCGACCAGCTGCTCGTCGTCGACCAGATCGGCGATCTCGCGCACCGGCCGGGTCGCGAGCGCGTCCCAGATCTCCAGCAGCGCGTCGTGCACCTCCTCGTCGGTGACCGAGCTCGCGGCCGTGTCGGACAGGTAGGCGAGCAGCGCGCCGGCACCACGCTCGGCGAGCTCACGTGCGCTCTGGTCGACGGCGGCGCCGACCGGGGTGCTCTTCACCGTGTCCGCCATCCGGCCGGCGACGCGTTCGGCGATCGAGAATCCGAAGGCACCACCCGGGAGGCTGTCGGCGAGCCGGCGACCGGTGTCGACGGCGCCCCTCGCCGTGCCCCGCACCACGGTGCCGACGCCGGCCTGGATCCCCGAGTTGTCGGCGAGGGTCCGCAGGACCTGCCGGCGCAACGTACGCATCTCGACGAGGGCCTCGACCAGCTCCGCGATCCGCGGGCGGCTGACCACGGCGCCCAGCGGCGTGTCGTTGGCAGGATGCGCCTTCAGCCTCGTCGCGAGCGCGCCGGCGACCTCCGGGATCGCACCGGGGAGCCGGAAGGTGCTGACGTACTTCAGCGCGACCTCCTTGATCAGGTCGCGCGGCATCACCTGGTCGAGCGTCAGGTCACCGGCGGCACGCAGCGCGAAGTCGATCTCGCCGGTGGCGAGATCGAGGAAGCGTACGCCACGCATCGCCGCCACCTCGTGGGCGACATGGGCGTCGAGAAGTCGTCGAGCGAGGTCCGGCTCAGTCATGGACGACATTGTCCACGGCCGGGACCGCCCGACGAATCATTCCCACTCGATGGTGCCCGGAGGCTTCGAGGTGATGTCGACGGTGACCCGGTTGATCTCGCTCACCTCGTTGGTGATCCGGGTGGAGATGCGCTCCATGACCTCGTAGGGAAGCCGGGCCCAGTCGGCGGTCATGGCGTCCTCGGAGGTGACCGGGCGGAGCACGACGGGGTGGCCGTAGGTGCGGCCGTCGCCCTGGACGCCGACCGAGCGGACGTCGGCGAGCAGCACGACCGGCATCTGCCAGATGTCGCGGTCGAGGCCGGCCTTGGTCATCTCCTCGCGGGCGATCGCGTCGGCCTCGCGGAGGATGTCGAGCCGCTCCTTGGTGACCTCGCCGATGATGCGGATGCCCAGACCGGGGCCCGGGAAGGGCTGGCGCTGGACGATCTCGTCGGGCAGGCCGAGCTGGGAGCCGACCGCGCGCACCTCGTCCTTGAAGAGCTCACGCAGCGGCTCGACCAGCTCGAACTCGAGGTCCTCGGGGAGGCCGCCGACGTTGTGGTGGGACTTGATGTTGGAGGTGCCGGCACCGCCGCCGGACTCGACGACGTCGGGGTAGAGGGTGCCCTGGACGAGGAAGGCGACCTTCTCGTCCGAGTCACCGAGGATCTCGACCTCGGCACGCTCGAAGCAGCGGATGAACTCGCGCCCGATGATCTTGCGCTTCTCCTCCGGGTCGGTGACCCCGGCGAGCGCGTCGAGGAACTCCTTCTCGGCGTCGACGATCTTCAGCTCGGCACCGGTGGACTCCCGGAAGGCCTTCTCGATCGCGACCGACTCGTTCTTGCGCATCAGGCCGTGGTCGACGTAGACGCAGGTCAGCCGGTCACCGATCGCCTTGGCGACGATGGCCGCGGCGACCGCGGAGTCGACACCGCCGGAGAGCGCGCAGATCGCGCGGTGGTCGCCGATCTGCTGGCGGACCCGCTCGATCTGGTCCTCGGCGATGTTGCCGATGGTCCACGTCTGACGGCACTGCGCGATGTCCCACAGGAAGTGCTCGAGCACCTGCTGGCCGTGCTCGGAGTGGAGCACCTCCGGGTGCCACTGGACGCCGGCGAGCTGCTTGTCGACGTTCTCGAAGGCAGCCACCGGGGTGTCCGCGGTGCTCGCGAGCACGGTGAAGCCCTCGGGCGCCTCGGAGACCGAGTCGCCGTGCGACATCCACACGTTGTGGGCCGGCGGGATGTCCCGGAGCAGCGTGCCGGGGACGCCGACGGTGACTGGCGTGCGGCCGTACTCCCGCGCCCCGTTGTCGTCGACGGTCCCGCCCAGGCCCTGGGCCATCAGCTGGAAGCCGTAGCACATTCCGAACACCGGGGTGCCCGCGGTGAACAGTCCGTTGTCGATGGCCGGGGCACCCTCTGCGTACACGCTCGAGGGGCCGCCGGAGAGGATGATCGCCTTCGGGTTCTTGGCGAGCATCTCCTCGACCGGCATCGAGTGAGGCACGATCTCGGAGTAGACCTTCGCCTCACGCACGCGGCGGGCGATCAGCTGCGCATACTGCGCGCCGAAGTCCACCACGAGAACCAGATCGTGCTCTTCCGCCCCAGCAGCCTGCGTCATGCACGAATCGTAACGAGGACGCACGTCGCCCGCGAAATGCCAGGAAATGCACCAGGGCCCGACCGGGGAGGGAGGTGGTCGGGCCCTGATTGCCCGAGACAAAGATGTCCGGACTGGAGACCCGGCGATGTATTAGGGAGGGAGCAATCCCGGGTCTGATCACTCCAACGATCCCTCTTAACCTCGGTTACGGGGCATCTGCGAACTTCCTGCCAGAATCTTCCGGAACGACCCCTGCCAGGGACCCTGCCGCGGCGGCGGCAGATCGGTCAGCGGACATCGACGATCGGCAGCTGCAGCGCAGCCGGAGCGGTCGCGGGCACCGCCGGCGAGGCCGGGGGCACCGGCTGGATCCGCGCGTAGCCCGCACCCAGCTCGGGACGGGGGTCGGCCTGGTCCTTGTTGGGCCAGTACGCCATGGCCCGCTCGGCCTGTGCGGTGATCGTCAACGACGGGTTCACGCCCAGGTTGGCAGAGATCGCGGAACCGTCGACGACGTGCAGGCCTTCGTGGCCGTAGAGCCGCTGATAGGGATCGATGACACCGGTCTCCACCGAGTCGCCGATGGTGCAGCCGCCGATGAAGTGGGCGGTCATCGGCTTGTTGAACGGCTCGCCGATGGTGCCGCCGGCGTATCCCGGCTTCTCCCCCGAGCTCATCACTCCGGCCATCTTCCGCACGGCGTCCAGACCCGCCGGGATCCAGGTCGGGTTCGGCTTGCCGTGACCTTGCTTCGACGACATCCGCCACCCGAAGATCGTCCGCTTCGGGAAGGTCGTGATCGAGTTGTCGAGCGCCTGCATGACCAGCGCGATGACGGTGCGCTCGGACCAGTGCTTGAAGTCGTAGAACGTACGCAGCGACCGCCGCTGCAGCCACATCTCCTTGAGCCAACGGCGGAACCGCCGGGGACCGCCCTCGGTGAGCACCGTCTGCATCGCCGCGATCGCGTTGCTGCCGTGGCCGTAGCGGACCGGCTCGATGTGGGTGTGCTCGTCGGGATGCCACGAGGAGGTGATCGCCACGCCCTCGGTGTAGTCGATGGCCGTGTCCGGCGCGATCGCGCCGAGGATCGACTCCGAGTTGGTGCGGGTCAGCTCGCCGAGACGGTCGGAGATCTGCGGCAGGTCGCCGGTGCGCTTGAGCTTGTGGAGCAGCTTCTGGGTGCCGAGCGAGGCCGCCGAGAAGATCACCTGGTCGGCGGTGAACCGCGTCGTCCGGCCGATGCCCAGCTTGGCTTTCGTGGAGCGGGTCTCGACGACGTACCCGGTTCCGGTCCTGGCCGGGTAGACGCGGGTAACCGTGGTCAGCGGGTGCACCTCGGCGCCGTTCTTCTCGGCCAGGTAGAGGTAGTTCTTGACCAGGGTGTTCTTCGCGTTGTGGCGGCAGCCGGTCATGCACTCGCCGCAGTTCGTGCACGTACGCCGGTCGGGGCCCTCCCCTCCGAAGTAGGGGTCCGCGACCTCCTGCCCTTCCACGTGGCCAGGGCCTCCGAAGAAGACGCCGACCGGCGCCTTGTGGAAGGTGTCACCGCGTCCGGCCTCGGCCGCGACCTTCTGCATGACCTCGTCGGCGGGGGTCAGGTGCGGGTAGAGGGTGACGCCGAGCATCCGCTTGGCCTGCTCGTAGTAGGGCGCGAGCTCGTCCTTCCAGTCGGTGATGTGGCTCCAGGAAGGGTCCTCGTAGAACGGGTCGAGCGGCTCGTAGAGCGTGTTGGCGTAGACCAGCGAGCCACCACCGACCCCGGCGCCGGCCATGATGACGGCGTCCTTGACCATGTCGATGCGCTGGATGCCGTAGCAGCCGATCGCCGGCGCCCAGAGGTATTTGCGCAGGTCGAAGGAGGTGTTGGGCAGTTCGTCGTCGCTGAACCGGCGACCGGCCTCGACCACCCCGACCTTGTAGCCCTTCTCGGTCAGGCGCAGCGCACTGACCGACCCGCCGAACCCCGAGCCGATGACGAGAACGTCGTAGTGACTCATGCGCGGCCCAGCGACTTCAGCACCCGCAGCGAGGCGGTCATGAACTTGGCGTACGCCTGCTCGCTCATCCCGAACTGCGGGGCGAAGCGCAGGACGGCCTGCGAAGCGACCGACTGGGTCTCGGTGTAGCGCAGGATGCCCTCGACTCCCTGACGACGGCCCTGGCCGGACTCGCGCATGCCGCCCATCGGGGCGTCGATGCTGGCGAAGGTGGCACCGAAAGCCTCGTTGATGTTGATCGTGCCGCACTTGATCTGGCGGGCGATGCGCCGGGCGCGGGCGGTGTCGCGGCTGTAGATCGAGCCGTTGAGTCCGTACTCGCCGTCGTTGGCGCGCTCGATCGCCTCCTCCTCGCTGTGGAAGCGGTAGATCGAGACGACCGGACCGAAGGTCTCGTTGCCGAAGCAGGTCATCTCGGGGGTGACGCCCTCGAGGATGGTCGGCTCGAAGAAGTAGGGCGCCAGGTCGGGGCGGGCCTTGCCGCCGGTGAGCACGCGAGCGCCCTTGGAGACGGCGTCCTCGACGTGGGCGGTCGCGGTGTCGACCTGGGCCTGCGAGATCAGGGTGCCCATGTCGTTCTCCCAGCCCAGGGTGGCACCGAGGGTCATCGCCTGGGTGCGGGCCACGAAGCGCTCCACGAAGCGGTCGTAGACCTTGTCGTCGACGAAGAGCCGCTCGACGCTCACACAGAGCTGGCCGGAGTTGGAGAAGACCGCGCGGGTGGCACCCTCGGCTGCCTTCTCGATGTCCGCGTCCCTGAGGACGAGCATCGGGTTCTTGCCCCCGAGCTCGAGGGACGCGCCGATGAGGCGCTCAGCCGCCTGCTTGGCGACCAGCTTGCCGGTGCTGGTCGAGCCGGTGAAGCAGACGTAGTCGGCGCGCTGGATGATGCTGGTGCCGACCTTCGAGCCCGGACCGGCCACGACCGTCCACAGGTTCTCCGGGAGCCCGGCCTCCGCGAGCAGCTCGGCGCCGAGCAGCGCGCTGAGCATCGTCTGCGAGTCGGGCTTGATGACCACCGCGTTGCCCGCGGCGATCGCGGCGATGCCGTCGCACAGCGCCATCGTGAACGGGTAGTTCCACGGGCTGATGATGCCGACGACGCCCTTCGGCACGTGGTTGAGCTCGACCCGGGTGAGCACCGGGATGACGCCGAGCTTGCGCTCGGTGTCGAGGATCTTGCTGCTCCGCCGCCCGTAGTAGCGCGCGGTCAGCGCGATGTGCAGCGGCTCGTCGAAGGCGTGCTTGCGGGCCTTGCCCGACTCCAGCACGATCAGGTCGAGGATCTCGTCCTGCCGGTCGAGGACCAGGTCGTGCAGCCTCATCAGGATGCGCTCGCGCTCGGCGACCGGGGTCGCGGCCCACTTCTCCTGCGCGACCCGGGCTTTGGCGAAGGCCGCGGCGACATCGTCGTCGCTCGACTGCGGGATGTGCGCCAGCGGCGCCCCGTTGAGCGGACTGATGACCTCTCGACTCTCCCCCGTCGTCGCCACGATGCGACCGGTCAGCCGGGCGACATAGTCGGGCTCGAGGGCCAGGGACGCCGTGGCGTCGTGCTCGGGATCGAGCGGGCCCTCGACGATCGGGCCGCCGGACGGGGTCGGGTTCGATGCGCTCATGTACCGAGAGTATGTGACCGGCGTCTCGGACGCCAGACACGCGTCCCACTAACTCATACTGCGGACCACCACAGGTAGTCGTAGCGCTCCGCAGGAAGGTCGATCACGACACGGTCCAGCGGCAACCGGTCGAGGGCGTGCACGGTGCACTCCTCCGCCGGGGCGGCGCGGTAGAGATAGCCGTCCAACGGCCATTTCGTACGCAGCCACTCGTCCAACCGTTCGGCGACCGATGCGCTGAGCCCGGGCTCACGGTCCTGGCGGAGCCAGTAGCTGACCCGGGCGGTGGCGCCACCTGCGTACCTGAGCAGGGTCTGGGCGTCGGCGCCCATCGCCTCCAGGTAGGGGAACAGCGGCTGGACGTAGAGGCAGCCGAGCGAGCAGGTGCTCTCGGGGTCGAGGAAGAGGTAGGTGAAGGCACGTCCCGCCTGATGGTCGGACCAGTGCCGGATCACCAGCGGCAGGTTGTCCTCGCTGCCGAAACCCTCGACCGGCCACCTGCCCCAGCTGTGATCGCGGATCACGTCAGGGCTGGCCAGATAGGCCTCGGTGTCCAGGTCGAGCAGCTCCGGCCGGAGCGGTGCGAGGTAGAAGTCATCCGTAGCCAGCGGCTCGGGGGGATCTGCGACCAGGCGGTGGAAGCCTGCCGATGGGAACATGCGAACAGAGTGCTACGTCAACCGCTTGGCACGCCACGGCAATTCCGCCGGGGTCGGACGAACTCAGACGAGATCCTCGACCTCCAGTCGCGCGCGGTCGGCCTCCTCGTCGGTGACCATGAGCTGGGAGCGGCGTTCTGCCTCGATGCGGCGCAGGTAGTGGTCGACCTCCTCCTTGGCACGCTGCTCGTCCCAGCCGAGCTCCTCGGCCATGATCTTGGCAACGGCTGGAGCAGCGCGTACGCCGCGGTCGAAGGTCTCCATCGAGATCCGGGTGCGGCGTTCGAGCACGTCGTCGAGGTGACGGGCGCCCTCGTTGGTGACCGCATAGACGACCTCGGCGGCGAGGTAGTCCTCGGCACCCTCGAGCGGGAGCGCGAGTGGGCGGCGCTGGGAGATGAGGTCGAGGATGTCGTCGATCAGCCCGCCGTGGCGGCCGAGGAGGTGGTCGATCCGGGCGACGTGCAGACCGGAGCGGCGGGCGAGGAGGACCCGCTGGTTGGACCGGGTCTCGAAGCCCTCGGCCCCGACCAGGCGTACCTTGTCGGTGATCGAGTCGCGCAGGGTCATGTTGGTGGTCGTCCCGAGCGAGTGGGCCGCCGCGTCGACGGCGTCCTTGGCCATCACCCGGTAGGTCGTCAGCTTGCCGCCGGCGATCAGCACCAGGCCCGGCAGGGGCGTGACCACGGTGTGCTCGCGGCTGAGGGCAGCCGTCTGGTCGGACTCGCCGGTGAGGAGCGGGCGGAGCCCGGCGTAGACGCCTTCGACGTCCTCGAGATCGAGCGGCACTCGCAGGATCGCGTTGACGTGCTCGAGGACGTACTCGATGTCCGTCTTCGAGGCCGCCGGGTGGGCCAGGTCGTAGGTCCAGGGGGTGTCGGTGGTGCCGATGATCCAGTGGCGGCCCCACGGGATGACGAAGAGGACCGACTTCTCCGTGCGCACGATGAAGCCCGACTCGGAGCGGATCCGGTCGCGCGGGACGACGAGGTGGATGCCCTTGGACGCCTTCACGTGCAGGGCCCCGCGACCGCCGACCATGGCCTGGATGTCGTCGGTCCAGACCCCGGCAGCGTTGACGACGGTCTTGGCGCGGATGACCAAGTCCTGGTCGTGCTCGAGGTCGCGGGCCCGGACGCCGACGACCCGCTCGCCCTCGCGCAGGAACCCGGTCACCTGGACCCGGGTCGCGATGTGGGCGCCGTGGGAGGCGGCCGTGCGCGCGATCGTCATCACCAGACGGGCGTCGTCGACCTGGGCGTCGTAGTACTGGATCGCGCCGGTGATCGCGTCGGTGTTGAAGTCGGGGGCGATCCTGGCGACGCCCCGGCGGGTCAGGTGGCGGTGGCGCGGCAGGCCGGAGTTGCCGAGTCCGGAGAGCGGGCCGAAGCTCGCCATCCCGTCGTAGAGCGCGAGGCCGGCGCCGATGTAGGCGCGCTCCCAGACCGGGTTGGTCAGCGGGTAGAGGAACGGCACCGGCCGGACCAGGTGCGGGGCCAGGGTGTTGAGCAGCAGCCCGCGTTCCTGGAGCGCCTCGCGGACCAGCTCGAAGTCGAGCATCTCCAGGTATCTCAAACCTCCGTGGACCAGCTTCGAGCTCCGCGAGCTCGTTCCCGAGGCCAGGTCGCGCTGCTCCACCAGGCCCGTGCTCAGGCCTCTGGTGACGGCGTCCAGCGCCACTCCGGCGCCAGTCACACCTCCGCCGACGACGAGTACGTCGAGCTCGGTCTCCCCCGCCGCACCGACCATCGTGCCGATCGCGAGATCGCGGCTCTGCGGACTCAGTGCCCCTGTGCGAGTCATACGTTCGAAGTTAACTCACCGGGCCGAAATGTCACTTCTGCCGCGCGAGACGTCAGCTATGTTGACCGAGATGGCAGGACTGTGACGTCTCGGCCGACGTAGCTGACGCCTCGGCGTCATAGACGAGCGGCGCCGACGAGGGTGGCGAGGCGGTCTGCGGGCATGGGCTCCTCGACCACGAGCATCTTGTCGCCGTCGGCGTGGATCATCGGACGTACGCCGCCCGGCTCGGGTGGCGCGGTGGCGATGGCGACGTGGGTGATCCGGTCGCCCGGCTCCAGGGCGAAGAAGTAGAGGTCGCCGGCGGTGACCTCGTCGAGCTCGATCGCCGGGAGCGCGGCGGCCTGGTCGCGGGCGTCCCGCGGGACACGTACGCCGATGGCCTCTGCGGCTCGGAAGACCAGGCCGGAGCAGTCGATGCCGGCCTCAGTGGTGCCTCCCCAGACGTAGGGGACGCCGAGATAGGTGCGGGCCTTGGCGAGCACGGTGTCCACATCGCCGGCGAGGGCGTCCGTCGGCAGCCAGCCGGGGTAGCCACGCTCGTCCTTCGAGGACGCGTGCGCGGGGACGACGACGTAGGTCCACTCGCCCTGCGACTTCAGGACGACGACCTCCTCACCGGGAACGATCTCGGTCTCGTGCTCGGCGTCGGCGGCGGGCTCGGCGACGACGAAGGTGGGCTGGTTGACGGTGGTCATGGGAGGACTCCTTCGATGCCGAGACCGTGGGCGTGGGGGAAGACGATGCGGGGGCCGTCGTAGGTGATGCCACCGGCGTACGGACTGGTCCTCGCCCACCAGCCCGCGTCGAGGTCCTGCTCGCCGGGGATACCGGTCGCCGCGACCAGCGCCGCCGCCGCACCGATGCCGAGGTGGGACTCCATCATGCAGCCGACCAGACGGCCCAGACCGTGGCTCTCGGCGACCCGCAGGAGCTCGATGGCGGGCGTGATCCCGCCGCACTTGGCCAGCTTGACGTTGATCGCGTCCGCCGCGCCCGCCCGGATGACGTCGACGAGGTCCTCGAGGTCGAAGACCGACTCGTCGGCCAGGATCCGGTAGGGCTGATGACGACGGACGTACGCCATCGCCTCCAGGTCCCGCCGGGCCACCGGCTGCTCGACGAACTCCAGCTCGACGTCCTGGTCGGCCAGGGTGGTCAGCACCGCCACCGCCTCGTCCGCGCGCCAGCCGGTGTTGGCGTCCAGGCGGAGTACGCAGCCCGGGGCGGCCTCGCGGACCGCGAGCACGCGCTCGGCGTCTCCGGCGGCATCGGTGCCCACCTTGATCTTCAGCGTCGTGAAGCCGTCTCGGGCTCGTGCGGCCGCCGCCTCCGCCAGCTCGGCAGGGGTGCCTACGGAGAGGGTCATGTCGGTGGTGAGGTGCGTCGGGATGCCCGGTCCACCGGCCAGGTGCTCGACCATGGACACCCTGGCACGCCGGGCGACGAGGTCGTGGAGCGCGATGTCGGCGGCCATCTTGGCCGATCGGTTGCCGACGACCGCACGCTGGATCAGTCCGGCCGACGACAGATCAGCGGCGGCCCCGACCAGCACATCCGTGATGGGCCCTTCGAGAGCAGCAGCCGATCCGGCGAGCGAGTCCCCGGTGACCTGCCATACTTGCGGCGCCTCGCCCCACCCGAGGCACCCGTCGGAGTCCTCGACGGTGACCACGACCGTCTCCGCGAACTCCGTACGCCGCAGCGCGGTCACGAACGGGGTGTGCAGCGGCACCCGGACACGCTGGGTGCGCACCGCGACGACCGACGGCACCGTCACAGGGTCGACCACAGATAGCGCGCGACCTCGCTGATCCGGAACTCCGACTCGTCGTCGTCCAGGCCGGTCGTGAGGACGACCATGACCTGAGCGGGGCCCTCGGCAGGCCGGATGATCGCCATGTCGTGGCGTACGCCGTCGACCCAGCCGGTCTTGTTGCCCACCACGGCGTCCTCGGGCACGCCGAGCGGGATCGCGTCGCGGTATTCCTGGGCCACCAGGATCCCCTCGACCTCCGCGGTCGACTCGGGCGACAGCAGCCGGCCGGAGGCGAGCTTGCTGAGCAGCTTGCCCATGTCGTTGGCGGTCACCAGGTTCTGCAGCCCGGCCTCGCGCGCGGGTGCGTCCTCGATCCCCCGCGAGACGGTCGTCATCGGCGTCACGCCGGCGTCGGCGAGCACCGCAGCGACCTCCTCGAGGCCGACGCGCTCCAGCACGAGGTTGACGGCCAGGTTGCCGGAGACGGTCAGGGAGCGGCGTACGAGATCACCCAGCGGCAGCGCGGAGCCGACCGCCTCCCAGGTCTCGGGATCCTGGTCCTCGGCCGGGTCCATCTCGAAGCGCGATCCCTCGACAGCGGAGTCGAAGTCGGGATGGACCGAGATCGGCTCGTCGAGCGACAGCAGCCCGCGGTCGCGGAGCCGATAGGCCGCGATCGCGACCGGCAGCTTCATCAGGCTGGCCGCATAGTGCTGCTGGTTGACGTTCTGGGCCTGCGTCGGGATGCCGTCGAGGCCACTGAGCCAGGTCGAGACCAAAGGTTCCACGCCCGCGAGACTAGGGCATGTCTGGTAAAGACACGGCGGCCGCGAGCGGTGTTTCGGGCCGATCTGGCAAGGCGTCCGTCGCGAAGACATCCTGACGGCTTTCGAGTGGCGGCAACGCAGCCAGATCGGATGCGAAACATCGCGTAGCGGGCGTGGATTTGTCAGACATGCCCTAGTTGAAGAGTCCCGTTCGCGCTGGTCTCCTCGGCGAACCGAGGGACCACGAACGACGTGTTACCCCGGCCGGAGCCACCCGCTAGCCTGTCCCCGCCCACCTGGGGCGAGGACAGCGAGGTGAACGACTTGATCCGGGAGTCGGCGGATCCTGCGGGCGCGCCACCAGCCTTCGTGGGACGCGACGGCGACCTCGCCTCGATCGTCGACGCACTGCGGGACGGGCCCGCGCTGGTGGTCGTCGAGGGTGAGCCGGGGATCGGCAAGACCCGGTTGGTCGGGCAGGCCGTCGACGCCCTCAGCGACGCCCGGGTGCTGACGTGCACGGCTCCACCGCTCGCGGAGCCGTTCCCCCTGGGTCCGATCGTCGACGGCATCCGGCGCCTGAGCCCGGATGGCCCACCGACCGGGTTGACGCCGATCGCGGGCGCGCTCCGGCCGCTCTTCCCGGAGTGGACCGACGTGCTGCCGGCGGCGCTGGACCCGTTGGACACGGCCGGCGCGACCCGGCACCGCCTCTTCCGCGCCCTGACGGAGCTCCTCGACCGGCTCGAGGTCGCGGTGCTGGTCCTGGAGGACGCGCACTGGGCGGACACCGCGACCCTGGAGCTGCTCCTCACCCTCGTCGCCTCGGGTGCCGCCGATCGCTCGCTGGTGGTGACCTACCGGCCGGCCGAGGTCGCTGAGTCAGCACCGCTCCTCCGGCTCACCTCGCGCGCCCCGGCCGGGACGGCCCGGGTACGCATCGCCCTGACGCCCCTCTCGGTCGAGGAGACCGGACGGCTGGTGGGGTCGATGTTCGGCTCCGACCAGGTCTCGACAGGCTTCGCGGCCTTCCTCCACGAGCGCACCGACGGCGTGCCGCTGGCGGTCGAGGAGTGCGTACGCCTGCTCGCCGACCGCCGCGACATCGTGCGCCGCGAGGGCCAGTGGGTTCGCCGCGTACTCGATCAGCTGGCGGTGCCGGCGACGGTGCGCGACTCGGTGCTGGAGCGTCTGGTGCGGCTGCCGCCGGCGGCTCGGGGCGCGCTCGAGGCCGCGGCGGTGCTGGCGGCCCCGGTCGGTGCGGACCTGGTGGCCGAGGTCGCCGACCTGTCCGAGGACGACGCCCGCGACGGCGTCGCAGCAGCACTGTCGTCCGGCCTGATGCAGGAGGCCGGCACCGGCCGGTTCGCCTTCCGGCACGCTCTCGACGCCCAGGCGGTCGACGAGGCGATGCCCGCCTCGCGGCGACGCCACCTGCACGCCCGCGCGACCACAGCGGTCGCTCGACTCGACCCGGATGCGCTCGACCGGCTGATCCGCCATGCGCGCGAGTCCGGTGACACCGCGTCCTGGTGCCGTTACGCCGAGGCCGGCGCGGACGTGGCGCTGCAGTCGGGCGACGACCGCAACGCCGTGACCCTGCTCCTCCAGCTGCTCGACCTCGAGCATCCCGTCGACCGGCGGCTGCGGCTCGCTGCGAAGCTCGGCGAGGCCGTCTACTACGGCGGCGCCGCCCTCGGCGACGTGCTCGACCGGGTCGTCGGCACCATCCACGGCGTCATCGCCGACACCAGGTTGGCGGCGCCCGACCGGGGCGAGCTCCGGCTGCTGCTGGGACGCTCGTTGTGGCGCATCGGTCGGCAACAGGCCGCGTTCGGCGAGTTCGAGGCGGCGATCCCCGACCTGAGCCACCGTCCGGACCTCGCCGGCATGATGATGTGCAACCTCGCGATGCCGCTCGTGCCCGACTGGCCCGCCGCCCGTCACGCCGCATGGCTCGACCGCGCGACGGAGCTGGCCGAGACCATCGATGCCTCGCAGCTCGACGTGGCGGTCGGCACGGCTCGCCCCTCCGCCCTGCTCCTGCTGGGAGACGACGCCGCCTGGGACGCCGTGCATCGCATCGAGCAGCCGCGATCGGATCGGCCTCGGGACGTCAGCCTGTACGCGGCGGGCCTGCTCAACGTGGCCGCGGCCTCGCTCCCGTGGGGCCGGTTCGAGGAGACCCGGCGGCTGATCGCCGCCGCGGAGGCCCACCTCCCCGACCCCGAGCATCATCGGGTCGCCGAGGGTTCACAGATCACGACCGCGATCCTGTCCTGGTACACCGGCGCCTGGGACGGTCTCGCCGAGACGATGTCCGGCCTCGCCCGCCGCGAGACGACCGAGGTCCATGACCGGCTGCTGGCCACCGTGCTGTCCGGCCTGGTCCGCCACGTCACCGGCCAGGACGGCCATGCCGGCGCGCTCGCGTTGACCGAGGTCGCGGGCACGCTGCGAGAGCTCGGCATCGCCGAGCCGATGACCGTGGTGCCGGCCGCGTCGCTGGGCCGCACGGCCCTGGTCGAGGGAGATCCGGAGCGCGCGTACGCACTCACCTCCCCGGCGATGGACCTCGTCGCCACCAAGGGCGTGTGGCTGTGGGCGACAGACCTCGTCGTCGTCCACGTCGAGGCACTGGTCCGAACCGGGCGACGTGATCAGGCCGTCGAGCTCGTCTCGACCATCGCCGACGCTCTGGATCTCGCCGCGGCTCCGGCGGCCGCGGCAGCGGTCGCCGGCTGTCGGGCCGTCCTCGCCGAGGCCGAGGGTGAGGTCGGCAGGGCCGCCGAGCACTACGCCGAGAGCGCGGCGTCGTGGGCGTCGATCCCTCGGCCGTACGACGAGCTCGTCGCCGTCGAAGGACGCGGCCGCTGCCTGCTGGCGACGGGGTCGGACCGGACCGAAGAGGCGATGGCCGCCCTCGAGCGCGCCCAAGCAGGCTTCGCCGCGCTCGGCGCCCGACGGGACGCCGACCGGGTCGCCCGACAGCTGCGCGCGCTGGGCGCCGACGTCGCCCGGACGTGGCGCCGTGGCCGACACGGCTACGGCGAGGAGCTGTCGCCGCGAGAACGCGAGGTGCTGGCCCTCGTCGCCAAGGGGATGACGAACCGGGAGATCGGCACGGCGCTGTTCCTCTCGCCTCGGACCGTCGGTCGCCACCTCGAATCGGCCATGCGCAAGCTGCAGGTCTCGACCCGCACCGCCGCCGCGATGACCGCCGCCGAGGCAGGGCTCCTCGACGAGCCCCACCGCTGACCACCGTCGAGGTGACCCATTGATTGGGTCATCTGCCCACTCGCACCGCAGCACCTGCCCCGGCCACGCTGATCGATCATGAGCGGCTGCCAAGACTGCCCCGACGAGACCGAGGCCGTGAGCGACCGAGACGCGGACGAGGACCCCGAGCCGGACGAGGCCGGCGCGGGGTTCGAGCCCCTGTGATCACGGCACCTGCCCTACCCCACTGCGAGAGGAAATCATGACCAGATCCAGATGGAAGCCCGGCTGGTTGATCCCAGCCGCGCCGCGTACGGCGAGCATCGCACTGGCCACCGCCTTGGCGGCACTCGCGCTGCCCGCCGGCGCGACCCTGTCCGCGGCCTCAGGAGCCGACGCCGCTGGGCACGAGGTCGAGGTCGAGCCCCGGGTCCTCACCGAGCTCGCCGGCGACGACGACACCACCACGACGTTCTGGGTCTATCTGAAGGACCAGGCCGACCTGGACGACGCGGCCCGGATCACCGACCGTGCCCGGCAGGGTGAGGTCGTACGCGACGAGCTGCAGGAGACGGCCGAGACCAGCCAGGCCGACCTGATCGACGTCCTCGACGAGGCCGGGGCCGACTACCAGTCGTTCTGGATCGCCAACGCCGTCGAGGTGACCGGCGACGCCGACCTGCTCGACCGGATCACCTCGCTCCCGGAGGTCGCCCAGGTCACGGCCGACCGGACCTACACGCTGCCCGAGCCGACACCTGCGGGCGAGATCGCCGCCACCGACGACGTCGAGTGGGGCATCGACCGCATCGGCGCACCCAAGGTCTGGGACGAGTTCGACGCCACCGGCGAGGGCATCGTGGTCGGCAGCATCGACTCCGGCGTCCAGTACAACCACCCGGCGCTGGTCAAGCAGTATCGAGGCAACAACGGCGACGGCACCTTCAACCACGACTACAGCTGGTGGGACCCGGGCGTCTCGTGCGGGATCATCAACACCGTGCCCTGCGACAACGTCGGTCACGGCACCCACACCACCGGCACCATGGTCGGCGACGACGGTGCCGAGAACCACATCGGTGTCGCTCCCGGCGCGAAGTGGATCGCGGCCAAGGGATGCTCGGGATCGACCTGCAACCAGAGCATGCTGCTCTCCAGCGGACAGTTCATGCTGGCGCCGACCGCCCGTGGCGGACGCAACCCGCGCCCGGACCTGCGTCCCGACGTCGTCAACAACTCCTGGGGCAGCGCCGCCGCAGGCGAGGACCCGTGGTTCAAGCAGACGGTCGACGCCTGGGTCGCGGCCGGCATCTTCCCGGTGTTCTCCAACGGCAACGAGGGCCCCACCTGCGGTAGCGACGGCAACCCCGGAAACATGGAGGCGAGCTACGGCGTCGGCGCGTTCGACGCCGACGGCAACATCGCCCCGTTCTCCAGCCGCGGCCCCTCCCAGTGGGACGACGACCTGATCAAGCCCGACGTCTCCGCCCCCGGCGTCGCCATCCGCTCCGCCTACCCGGGCAGCAAGTACGCCGTCGGCAGCGGCACCTCGATGGCCGCACCCCACGTTGCCGGCTCGATCGCACTGCTGTGGTCGGCCGCGCCGGCCGTCAGGCGTGACATCGACCTGACCAGGCGGCTTCTGGACGAGACCGCGATCGACGTCGAGGACCTCAGCTGTGGCGGCACCGCAGGAGACAACAACGTGTGGGGCCAGGGCCGGCTCGACACGTACGCAGCGGCAGCGGCTGCGCCGCGTGGCGAGACCGGGACCGTGTCCGGGACCGTCACCGACGCCGATACCGGGGCACCGGTGGCGAACGCCACCGTCTCGGTGAAGGCCGAGTCCGGCCCGGTCGGCCTGCCGGCGACGACCGACGCCGAGGGCCACTTCTCGGCCCTCGTCTCCACCGGGAGCTACACCGTCACCGCCTCGGCCACCGCCTACGTCACCGGCTCTCAGCCGGCGGCCATCAGCACCGACGAGACCACCACCGTCGACCTGGCGCTGGAGGCACCGACCGGTAAGGCCATTGCGCTGTCCGACGACGCGCTCGACTTCGGCTCGGTCCCCATCGGCACCACCGCCGAGGCGAAGACGATCACCCTGTCCAACACCGGCGGCGTCCCGGTCACGGTGTTCGACGTGACCGACCACGCCAACGGTTTCGTCCACGAGAGCGGCACCTGCTCGGGTGTTCCGTTCCAGCTGGCCAGGCTCGAGACCTGCACGCTGGAGATCACCTTCCGGCCGACCGAGCAGGGTGCGGCGCAGGCGAGCTTCGCGGTCGCGAGCAGCGCCGGCCCCGGCCAGCGGGTCGCCCTCGCAGGCGCCGGCACCCCGATCCCGGCACGGGTCGGCAGCCAGCAGACCGCGAGCCTGCAGAAGTACCTGCAGTCCGCGGTGATCGACCCGGCCGGGCGGTTCGCCTACTTCGGCACCGCCAACCAGTCGGAGCCGCTGCCGGGCGTCATCGTCAAGTACGACCTGAAGACGTTCAAGCGGGTCGGGACCCTCGGCGTCGGCGTCGCCCAGAAGATGCTCCAGACCGCAGTCATGGACCCTCAGGGCAAGTACGCCTACTTCGGGATCGCGACCTCGCCGGCGCGCGTCGTACGGATCGATCTGGACACCTTCAAGCTCGACAAGATCCTGCTGCTGGCGGCCGACGAGCACAACCTCCGCTCGTCGGTCATCGACCCCGCTGGTCGCTACGCCTACTTCGGCACCGGGACGAACCCGGGCAAGGTGATCAAGGTCGACCTCACGACGTTCACCAGAGTGGGCGCCGCGACGGTCGCCGGTGAGCACCTGACGACCGGGGTCATCGATCCCGATGGCAGGTTCGGCTACTTCGGCACGTTGAACTATCCGCAGGGACGCGTGATCAAGGTCGATCTCGACACCATGGAGCAGGTCGGCTCGATCACACTGGGTTCGGGTGAGCGCTACCTGCGCTCGTCGGTGATGGACCCGGACGGACGCTATGCCTACTTCGGCAGCGGTGAGGCCAGCGCCGGCAAGCTGGTGCGGATCGACCTGGCCGAGTTCGAGCGCGATACGGCCATCGACGTGGCCGTGGGACTGACCTCCGGTGTCATCGACCCCAGCGGCCGGTTCGCGACGTTCGGAACCCTGGCCGGCCAGGTGTTCAACATCGATCTCGACACCTTCGAGAAGGCTGGCTCGACCACGCTGGACAAGGGCGAGGACGGTCTCGTCGCGGCGGCGGTCGACCCCAAGGGCGAGTACGTCTACTTCGGCACCAGGACCGGCCCCGGCAAGGTGGTCAAGGTCCGGGTCGGCGCGGCCTACCGGCTGAGCGCTGAGGCCCACGAGACCCGCTCGGGCATCGCCGTGGACCTGGCCTGGCACGGCGCGACCGCCGCACAGGTCGATGTCGTCCGCGACGGCACGGTCGTCGCAACGGTGCCGAACACCGGTCACTACACCGACAAGACGGTGGACCGCTCGGCACCTGCGCCGGAATACCGGCTCTGCGACGCCGGGACCGACCGCTGCTCCAACGCGGTCACGGTCGAGCTCGCGGGCTGACCGCTCGCTGACAGCAGCAGGGGGCGAGCGCCAGGAGCGCTCGCCCCCTCACTGCTGGTCGGACTCGCCGTCGAGCTCCTGCCGGATCCGGTTCACACCATCCAGCCAGGCATCGACATCTGCGGCACGGGTGGCGTACTCCTCGGCCACGTCGGGCTCGAGCGAGATCCAGAACTGCGAGCCCTGCCCGGCGTCCCAGGCGGCGTCGGCGACCTCCTCGGCGGTGAGCGCGCCTTCGGCCGTGCGGAAGCCCGGGAGTCCGGAGGAGCGCTCGAGCATCGCCGTCTTCACGCTGCGCGCGACGATCGCCTGGGCGACGACGCCCTGATGCCGGTAGGTGGCGGCGAGCCACTCGGCGAAGGCGATCTCGGCGTGCTCCGTGGCCGCGTAGGAGGGCGAGCCGAGGAGCGTGAGGAGACCCGCGGAGGAGGAGGTGACCACGAACCGACCGGCACCGCGGGCGACCCACTCCGGCAGCAGCAGCCGCGCGGCGCGTACGTGGGCGAGCACGTTGACCTCGTAGGAGGTCAGCCAGGCGTGGTCGGAGGCCTCGAGGCCGCGGCCGCGCTCGACTCCGGCGTTGCCGTACCAGGCGTCGATCTTGCCGAGCTCCTCCCGGGCAGCGTCCACGAGCGCCGCGGTGCCGGCGGCCGAGGCGGCGTCGCCGGGGACCGCGAGGGCGCCGATCGAGTCAGCGACCGAGCCGAGCTCGGCGGCGTCGATGTCCGCCACGACGACACGGCATCCCTCGTCGGCGAACCGGGTGGCCATGGCCTTCCCGATCCCCCGGGCTGCACCGGTCACAACCACGCCGCTACCGGGTGCGAGTACGTTCACGGACCGACCACCTCCAGTGGCGTTGGTGAGGGTCAACCACTGTAACCGAGGCCGGTCCGTGAACGTGCAGCAACCTACTGATCAGTATCGAGTGAGTCCCACGTCACTCCGGGATGCCGGACGAGGGCGGGGCGTCCGAGGCGGCGCTGTCGTCCTCCTTGATGGGCGCGTCGCCGATGTCGGTGACGAGCACCGGCGTGAGCGGCTCGGAAGCACCGTTCTTGAGCTCGACCACGCTCACCCCGGAGATGCCCAGGTGCGAGTCCTCGGAGAACCGGAACGGCGCGAGGCCCGGCCCCTCGAAGGACGCGCCTTCCTTCTCGATCGTCTCCACGATCGACTCCCGGGTCAGGTCCTTGCCGTTGGCCTGCAGCGCCTGGACGAACGTGTAGGCCTGCGACATGCCGTAGATCCGGTAGTTCGTCAGCTTCTCGGATCCCTTCTTGGAGTAGGAGTCCCAGACCTTCTGCCAGAGCTTGACCCACTCGTCGTCGGGAGCGTCGACGCCGGGGATGTACTCGGTCGTCATCATCCCGTCCATCAGCTTCACGCCCTGCTCGGCAGGGATCTTGCCCTTGGTCATCGACGCCAGCAGACCACCGACGAGCGCCGGGTCAGCACCGACGTTCGAGTAGAACCACTTCGCCTTGAAGCCGACACCCTGCGCGGCGATCTGGCTCAGCGCCGTGTAGGACGGCGTGTTGAAACCGAGGACCAGGTCGACGCCCTTGGACTTGAACGAGGACATCTGCGGGGAGAAGTCGGTCGACCCACCGGGCGTGTACTTCTGTACGTCGACGATCTGGGAGTCGAGGAACTGTCGCGCGCCCTTCTCGCCGTCCTCGCCGAAGTCGTCGTCCTGCAGGAAGAGGCCGACCTTGGCGTCGGGCATGTTCTCCTTGACGTACTGCCCGATGATCTTGCCCTCGATCTCGTAGTCCGGCTGCCAGCCGAACGTCATCGGGCTCGTCTCGGGATCGTCGCCCCACTGCAGCGAGCCGCTGGAGACGAACAGGTCCGGGATGCCGTCGTCGTTGAGCCGCTGCACGACCGCGCGGTGCGTGGGGGTGCCGAGGCCCGCAACCATCGCGAAGATCTCGTCCTGCAGGATCATGTCGTTGGTGACGGCGCTGGTGTTGGTCGGGTTGTACGCGTCGTCCTTGACGATCATCTCGATCTCGCGACCGTGGACGCCTCCGGCGTCGTTGACGTACTCATAGAACGCCTCATGGCCCGATGGGATCTCGGAGTAGCCGGGCGCGGCCGGACCGGTCAGCGGGAAGTGCGCGCCGATCTTGATCGTGGTGTCGGTGACGCCGACCGCCGTCCCGTCCTCGGAGGGCCGCTCCTTCCCCGCGCCACAGGCCGCGAGAAGTGAGGCGGTGGTGAGGACGCAGACGACCTGTGCGGCTCTGCGTGCGGTGCTTCTCATGTTGTCTTCTCCTTGGTTGATGACCCGAGAGATGAGCGCGCTAGGAACAAGCGAAGGCTGCCGACGATCCCCGCTGGGGCGAGGAGGATGACGAGCATCAGCACCAGCCCGTAGACCACCGGGGTGACCTCTGCGGCCTGGGTCGCGCTGAGCCCGGCCGACTCCCCGAGATCGGTGGCGAAATGAGGAAGGAAGGCCAGGACACCGGCCCCGATGAGCGCCCCGGTCAGGCTCCCCAGCCCACCCAGGACGACCGCTGCCAGCAGGGTCAGCGAGAGGGTGATCGTGAACGCGCCCGGCGCCGTGAGACGTACGTTCATGGCCATCAGCCCGCCCGCGAGCCCGGCGCACATCGCGCTCACGGTGAAGGCGACCACCCGGGCCCGGCCGAGGTGGATCCCGGCGAGCTCGGCGGAGACGTCGTCGTCCCGCACGGCCCGCCATCTCCTCCCCACCCGGGACCGGCTCAGGTTGGCGAGCGCCACGAACGCGAGGATCAGGAGGAGCCAGCCGAGGTAGGCGAGGAAGGAGTACTGGTCGATCTCGGCGGCGGTGAAGAACCACACCAGGTCCTGGATCCACGCCGGCAGCTCGGCAGCGCGCGGCACCGGCACCTGGAGCCCCTGCTCGCCACCGAGGAACTCCCACTGGTTGGCCAGGCGCGGGACCGCGACCGCCAACGTCAGCGTCGCGCCGGCGATGTAGGGACCGTGCAACCGTGCTGCCGGGACCCCGACGATCACCCCCACCACAGCACACACGGCGATCGCCACCAGCAGGGCGACGAAGACGTCGGCCAGCGTCTCGCCGCCGGTGCGCTCGAGCACCAGGGTGGCCGCGTACGCACCGACGGCCATCAGGGCGCCGTGGCCGAGCGAGAGCTGGCCGGAGAGCCCGGTCAGCAGCGTGAGACCGCCGGCGGCGATGGCGAAGAAGGCCATCTCGGCGTAGCGGGTCTGCAGGTACTGGCTGGAGGAGCCGATAACCGTCGCCACCACCAGGAACGCGAGGAGCCCGACGAGGAGGTGCCAGGCCAGCGGCACGCTCCGGACCGGACGGACCAGCGGGCCGATGAAAGAACTCAGACGCTCCATGGGTCAGACCCTCCTGGCCGCAGCCGCCGCGAACAGGCCGCTGGGACGTACCAGCAGCACCAGCATCAAGATCCCCAGCGCCACCAGCGGCGCCAGGTGCTCACCGACGTAGCCGGTCACGTAGGAGAGCGAGAGCCCGAGGATCAGCCCGCCGATCACCGATCCGATCGGCGAGTCGAGCCCGCCGAGGACGGCGGCGACGAAGCCGTAGATCACGAACGGGTCCATGAACGCCGGGTTCACCAGGTCACCGCCCGCGATGAGCATCCCGGCCACCGCTCCCACGGCCGCGGCGAGCGCCCAGCCGAGGGTGAGCATGCGGCCGACGCGTACGCCCAGGAGCCGGGAGACCTCACCGTTGAAGGCCGAGGCCCTCATCCGCAACCCGAGGTCGGTGAAGCGGAAGAGGACGACGAGCCCAGCCATCACCACGGCGACCACGACGATGGTGAGGATGCCGAACGGGGTGATCCCGATCGAGGTGTCCCCGACCGAGATCGCGCTGGTGCTGACCGGGGCCGGGAAGCCGCGGTGCTGGACTCCGAAGGTGATCGCGGTCAGCCCGTGGAGCACCATGAACAGCCCGAGGGTCAGGATCACCGCGTTGAGCTCGGCCTTGCCCTCGACCGGGCGGATGATCACCCGCTCGATCACCGCGCCGAGCACGAACCCGGCGGCGATCGCGGCGAGGAAGGCCACCCAGTAGGGCACGTCCACGTTGATGAGCGAGAGCGCGATGTAGGTGGTCACCATCGCCATCGCGGCCTGGGCGAAGTTGACGATCCGGGTCGAGCGCCAGATCAGGCACAGGGCCAGCGCGAACGCGGCGTAGACCGCGCCCAGGACCAGCCCGCCGAGGGTGGTGTCGAGAAACTGTTGCATCGTCCTGTTCTCCTAGAACCCGAGATAGGCGTGGCGGAGCTGCTCGTCGGCGGCCAGCTCGGCGGCCGGCGCCGAGGCGACGACCTTGCCGAGGTTGAGCACGACGCCGTGGTCAGCGATGGACAGGGCACTTCGGGCGTTCTGCTCGACGAGCACGACGGTGAGCTCCTCGGTCTGCACCAGCCCGCGGAGCAGGTCGAAGATCTGCGCGACGACCCGAGGGGCGAGCCCCAGGGAGGGCTCGTCGAGCAGGAGGACGGTGGGCCGCGCCATCAGCGCACGGCCGATGACGAGCATCTGCCGCTCACCGCCCGAGAGCATGTGGGCGGTGGCCTCGCGGCGCTCGCCCAGACGTGGGAAGAGCTCGAAGATCCGCTCGATCGGCATCGGCTCGGACCCCGTCGCGCGGTGCAGACCGCCGAGACGCAGGTTCTCGACGACGGTCAGCTCGGCGATGACGCCGCGCCCCTCCGGGACGTGGGACAGGCCGTAGGACGTCAGCTTCTCGGTCGCGGTGCGGGTGATGTCCTTGCCGTTGAGCGTCACGCTGCCCCCGGTGGACCTGACCAGCCCGGAGACCGTGCGCAGCAGCGTGGTCTTCCCGGCGCCGTTGGCACCCAGGACCGCGGTGACCTGCCCTCTCGACGCGGTGAAGCTGACCCCGTTGAGCGCCTTGACGGGCCCGTACGCGGCGCTCAGGTCTTCGACGGCGAACATCAGGCCTCCACCTCGTCGTTGGTCGAGCCCGTCGTGACCACCGCGTGGACCTCGGCGTCCTCGTCGTCGTGCTCGACCTGGTCACCCAGGTAGGCGGCGAGGACGGCCGGGTCGTTGCGGATCTCGTCGGGTGTGCCGGCCGCGATGACGCGGCCGAAGTCGAGCACGGTGATCCGGTGGCAGACCGACATCACCAGGTCCATGTGGTGCTCGACGAGCATCACGGCGGTGCGCTCGGTCAGCCCGGTGATGATCTCGCCGAGCTCGCTCATCTCCTCCGCGCTGAGCCCGCTGGCGGGCTCGTCGAGGAGCAGCAGCTCCGGCTCGGCGACCAGGGCGCGGGCGAGCGCGACCTTCTTCCGGATCGGGTAGGGCAGGCTGCCGGGGTAACGGGCGGCGTACGACTCGATCCCGAGCTCACCGAGGACCTCGCGCGCCTTGGCGGCGAGGCGGGCGTCGTCGCGGTGGCCGAGCCCGAGCAGACCGCGTACGAAGCCGGCGCGTGCCAGCCGGTCGGCCCCGACCATCACGTTCTCGAGCACCGTCATCCGCTCGAAGAGCCCGAGGCCCTGCAGGGTCCGGGCGATGCCGTGGCCGGCGAGCTGGTGCGGCCGAAGACCGTGGATCGTCGTGCCGCGCAGTCGGAGCTCGCCCTCGGCGGGGCTGACGAAACCGCACACCACGTTGAACAGCGTCGTCTTACCGGCGCCGTTGGGGCCGATGACGCCGAGCACCTCATGGGGTGCGACCTCCAAGGAGACGTCTTCGAGGGCGCGTACGCCGCCGAACCGGACCGAGACTCCGTCGACCGCGAACAGCGGCGAGGTCGGATCGCCTTCGCCAGGCATCTGCATGGTGCTCCCTTCACCTTCTGTGACGGCTATCACTTTGGACTCTCCGCACAACCGGGGATATGGGCACTGCGCCCAAAATCTTTCAGGCGCAGCGTCTGAGATTCCCTCGTTTGCTGGCGGATACGGTGATCCGCATGGGACGCTCCGCACATGGATGTGATGCGTGACACATCTCCCGACTCGGAGCTTCGTCCGTTGGTGGAGCGTGCCTGGGCCTCCTTGGTGAGCCAGGCCGACGCCATCGCCGACGACATCACCCTCACCCTGATCGCCATCCAGCCGGAGTGGCACCGCAACGCCGACCCCTCGATCCGGGCGGACCTTCGTTCGAGCACCCGCGAGCACGTACGCCGCGGCATCCGCGCCATGGCGGGGCTCACCCCGGGCGCCAATCCGGTGGACCTGTGGCGCGAGACCGGCCGGCGGCGGGCACGTCAGGGCGTGCCTCTGGAGTTCTGTCTCAACGCCTACACCGTCGGCACCCGGATGCTGTGGGAGGCGATGGTCCACCAGCAGGCGACGCTGGGGATCGACGACCGGGTCATGGTGCTCGCCGGCCGTCAGGTCTGGACCGACCTGGACGTGCAGAACTCGGTGATGTCGGCGGCCTACCGAAGAGAGTCGGCGCTGCTGCAGCGTCGCGACCTGCAGCTCCAGGGCCGCCTGCTCGACGGGCTCGCGGAGGGCCGCGGTGGTGACCCGGCCTTCGCCGCCGAGGTCCAGGACATCCTCGGGATCGCCGCGAACGAGCAGATGGCCTGCGTCGTCGCCGCCTTCGACGGCAGCCGCGACTCACCGCTGCGCAACCCCGACGACCGGTTGGAGAAGGCCAACCTGATGTCGTTCTGGCACGTCCGCGGTGACCACCATTTCGGGCTGGTGCCGCTGGGGACGCGCCCTGTTGCCGACGCGGTCGCCGACCTGGTCGACCAGCTCGTCGGCTGCAACTCCGGCCGAGTCGGGATCGCCACCGCCGACGACCTGAGCGGGTTCGGCACCGCCTTCCAGCTCGCGACGCACACGGTCGAGACGGTGCCCCGAGGACGTACGGACATCGCGGTCGTCGACGACCGGCTCCCGCAGGTGCTCCTGACCGCGTCCCCCGCGGTCTCCCACCTGCTCGTCCGCCGCACCCTCGGCCCGATCCTCGCCCAGCCGCCGCACCAGTCCGACGTGCTGCTGGCGACGCTCCGTGCCCTCATCGCCCACGGCGGCTCCCCCACCCACGCCGCCCAGGACCTGATCTGCCACCGCAACACGGTCATTTACCGCATCAAGCAGATCCAGGACCTCACCGGCAAGAGCATCGCCGCCCCCGGCGACCGTCTCCTCCTGGCCCTGGCCCTGATGGCCCTGGAGAAGTAGTCGAGACGTCACCCGCGTCGGCCGAGCCGGCACCGAGGTGCCGGCTCGGCCGACCGGTGTGACGCCTCGGCATCAGATGTCGACCAGGGTCCCCAGGCGGTCTCGGTGGGCGCCGGGGAGGCCGTACGCGATCTGGTCGGCCTTGGCCCGCTTGAGGTAGAGGTGGGCGGGGTGCTCCCACGTCATCCCGATGCCACCGTGCAGCTGCACCGCCTCCTCGGCCGCGGTGACGGCGAGGTCGCCGCAGTACGCCGCCGCGACGTGAGTCGCGATCTCGGCCTCCTCGGCGCTCCCGACGGCCAGCGCTCCGGCGGCGTAGCGTGCAGCCGCACCGGCCCCCTCGACGTTGGTGTAGAGATCCGCGAGCCGGTGCTTGAGTGCCTGGTAGCCACCCACGATCCGGCCGAACTGGCGCCGGACCTTGAGGTAGTCCACCGTCGTGGTCAGGCACCACTGCGCCACCCCGACCTGCTCGGAGGCCATCAGCGCGGCCCCGGCGAGCAGACCGGAACGTACGCCGTCGGCACCGCGATCGGTCGTCACCACCAGCTCCCCCGCGGACGGGTCGACGAGTACGTCGGCGAGCTGGCGGGTCATGTCGAGCGAGGAGACCGGCGTGACCTTCGCCTGCGCCGCCGGGACCGCTCGTACCTCGACGCCGTCCGGCGTCCAGACCGGCACCAGGAACGTGTCCGCCTCCAGCGCGCCCGCGACAGAGCGTACGGTGCTCGAGCCCGTCCCCACCCCCGACATGACCGAGGCCGACAAGGGTGCGGCCAGGGCGGCGGTCCGTTCCCCGGATGCCAGCCCGGCGAGCAGGTCGGCACCCGCCTCGGTCGGCCCGGCCAGCAGCACCGAGGTCGCCACGACGGCGCTGGTCAGGAAGGGCACCGGAGCGACTGCCCGGCCCAGCTCCTCCAGCACCACGGCGGCCTCACGGGTGGTCGCGCCGGCGCCACCGTGGGACTCCGGGACCAGCAGCCCCGCAAGCCCGAGCTCGCCGGCGAGCCCCTTCCACAGGACCGGGGTGAGCGAGCTGTCACCGTCGTAGGCCTTGACGACCTCAGCAGGGTCGCAGCGCTCGGACAGGAACGATCTGACCGTGGCACGTAGGTCGGCGTCGAGCTCGTTGTCGAGCAGTTCGACTTCGGCTGTGCTCATCGCGGACTCCTTCATCGGGGGATGGCCTTCCAGGCAACGTCCTTGTCGACCCGGTGCTCCCCGGGGAGGCCGAGGACGCGCTCGGCCACGATGTTGCGCAGGATCTCCGAGGTGCCGCCCTCGATGGAGTTGCCCTTGGCGCGCAGGTAGCGATAGACGGCGTCGCGGCCGACGAAGTCGACGTGCTCGGGCCGGACCATGGCCCAGCCGTCGCCGTCCTCGTAGCGAAGACCCTCGTCACCGCGGAGCTCGAGGTCGAGACCGGTGAGCTGCTGGTTGATCTTGGCGAAGGTCAGCTTCATCGCCGACCCCTCGGGACCGGGCTGACCGACGGCCAGCTTCTGTCGCAACCGGGTCCCGGTCAGCCGGGCCACCTCGGACTCGACCCAGAGCTTGAGCAGCCGGTCGCGCAGCTCCGGGGTGTGGTTCTCCGGATGCTCCCGCCACGACTCGGCGACCACACCGAGCATCCCGCCCTCGCGGGGCATGGCGGCGCCGCCGATGGCGACACGCTCGTTGTTGAGGGTGGCGTTGGCGACCTCCCAGCCCTGACCGACCGCACCGAGCCGGTGGGCGTCGGGGATCCGTACGTCGGTCAGGAAGACCTCGTTGAACTCGGCCTCGCCGGTGATCTGCCGCAGCGGCCGCACCTCGACACCCGGATCGTGCATGTTGCACAAGAAGTAGGTGAGACCGCGGTGCTTCGGGACGTCCGGGTCGGTCCGGGCGACCAGGATCGCGTAGTCGGCGTTGTGGGCGCCCGAGGTCCACACCTTCTGTCCGTTGACGACCCACTCGTCGCCGTCGAGCACCGCCCGGGTCGCCAGCCCGGCGAGGTCGGAACCGGCGCCGGGCTCGGAGAAGAGCTGGCACCAGATCTCGTCGCCGCACCACAGCGGTTCCAGGAACCGCGACTTCTGCTCCGGCGTGCCGTAGGCGAGGATCGTCGGCGCGGCCATGCCGAGCCCGATCCCGTTGCGTCGCGGGTTGTTGTCGGGGGCACCGGCCGCGGCGAAGAGCTTGTCGACCTGCGGCTGCATCGCCCGGGACAGCCCCAGCCCGCCGTGGCCCTCGGGGAAGGCGACCCAGGCCAGTCCCGCCTGATAGCGAGCATGCAGGAAGGCGCTCGGCTCGGTCGTCGCGACCGGGTGCTCGGCGAGGAAGTCCTCGACGCGGCCCTTCAGCTCCTCCGAGGTCATGGGCCCGCTCACTGGCGTCCCTCCCGTCGTGCCGCCTGCTTGCGCAGCTCGGCCTTGGCCAGCGCGTTCTTGTGCACCTCGTCCGGGCCGTCGGCGAACCGGAGCGTACGGATGCCGGCGTAGGCCTTGGCCAGCGGGAAGTCCTGGGAGAGACCGCCGGCGCCGTGCGCCTGGATCGCCTTGTCGAGGATCCACTGGACGGTGGCCGGGGTGGCGATCTTGATCGCCTGGATCTCGGTGTGGGCGCCCTTGTTGCCGACCGTGTCCATCAGCCAGGCGGTCTTGAGGACGAGGAGGCGCAGCTGCTCGATCCGCACCCGCGACTCGGCGATCCAGTCCCGGATCACGCCCTGCTCGGAGAGCGGCTTGCCGAAGGCGACCCGGTCCTCGACGCGGGCGCACATCAGCTCGATCGCCCGCTCGGCGAGGCCGATGGAGCGCATGCAGTGGTGGATGCGGCCGGGACCCAGACGGGCCTGGGCGATCGCGAACCCCATGCCCTCGGCGCCGATGAGGTTCGCCGCCGGGACGCGTACGTCCTCGAAGACCAGCTCGGCGTGACCGCCGTGGTCGTGGTCGTCGTAGCCGAAGACCTCCATGCCGCGCTTGATCGTGAGGCCCGGGGTGTCGCGCGGGACCAGGATCATCGACTGCTGCTTGTGGCGCTCGGCGGTCGGGTCGGTCTTGCCCATCACGATGAAGATCTTGGCGTTGGGGTTCATCGCGCCCGTGATCCACCACTTGCGGCCGTTGAGGACGTACTCGTCGCCGTCGAGCACGATCGAGGTCTCGATGTTGGTCGCGTCGGAGGAGGCCACGGCCGGCTCGGTCATCGCGAACGCGCTGCGGATCTGCCCGTCCAGGAGCGGCTCGAGCCACTCCTTCTTCTGTGCCTCGTCGCCGAAGTCGTGCAGCACCTCCATGTTGCCGGTGTCGGGCGCGGCGCAGTTGAACGCGGCCGGCGCGAGGTGGCTGCGGCCGGTGATCTCGGCCAGCGGGGCGTACTGCAGGTTCGTCAGGCCGGCTCCGCCCTCACCCGGCAGGAAGAGGTTCCACAGGCCGCGCTTGCGAGCCTCGGCGCGGATCTCACCGAGGACCGGGACCGAGTCCCAGGCCCATGGGTCGTCCTGGGCAGCGAGCTGCTCGTGGAAGACCGACTCGTTCGGCTCGACGTACGTCTTCTGGAAGTCCCAGACCGCGGCGACGAGCTCCTCGGTCCGGGCATCGGGTGCGAAATCCATGCGTCACTTCTCCTTCATTGCAGACAGTCCCATGTCCAGGAGCGGGTGGATCCCGTCCCCGATCTTGTCGAAACCGGGCCCCACGGTCTGGCCCTTGAGGTAGCGGTAGTGGATCCCCTCGAGGATCGCGGCGAGCTTGTAGGCGGCCAGCCCGCGGTAGAAGCCGAACTCGCTCAGGTCGCGCGGGCTGGCCGCGTCGTAGCGGGCGATGATCTCGTCCTCGGTGAGCCAGCCGGGCGCGTTGCTGACGTCGGTCACGGTGCCGTCGCCGGAGACCTCCGCCATCCGCTGGTAGGTGAGCAGGATCGCCAGATCGGTCACCGGGTCGCCGAGCGTGGCCATCTCCCAGTCGACGACCGCCTTGATCTGGTCGGCCTCGTCGGTGAGTACGTTGTCGAGCCGGTAGTCGCCGTGCACGATCCCGGGACCGGTCGAGGCGGCCTCGGCGGCATCCACCCTGCGCTCCAGCAGCGCGTACAGCTCGTCGGCGGCCGGAAGATCGCGGGAGTACGACGCGTCCAGCTGCTTCTTCCAGCGCCGGACCTGCCGGGACAGGAACCCCTCCGGACGGCCGAACTCGCTCAGTCCGACCTTCGCCGGGTCGACCGCGTGCAGCGCCGCCATCACGTCGATGAGCTGCTCCGAGATCGCCCTCGTGCGGTCCGCACCGAGCGGCTCGAGCTCGCGGGCGTAGCGGTAGGGCCGGCCGTCGACCTTCTCCATCACGTAGAACGGCGCGCCGAGCACCTCCTCGTCGGCGCAGAACGCGAACGTGTGCGGCACCGGCACGTCGGTGTCGCGCAGCGCCGTGATCACGGTGTGCTCACGCTTCATGTCGTGGGCGGTGGCGAGCACGTGCCCCAGCGGCGGGCGGCGGACGATCCACTCGTGGGTGCCGTCGGAGACGGCGTACGTCAGGTTGGACTTGCCCCCGGAGATGTGGGTGGCGCTCAGCTCGGTGCCCGCGCCAGCCACGTTCTCGGCGAGCCATGGGCCCAGGCGGTCCAGGTCGAGTCCGGGCAGGGATTCGGTCGTGGTTTTCGGGGTCCCCGCGGCGCCCGGAGCGGAGCGAGGACGTCGTGGGGTGTTACTCACGCGGCACCTCCGAGTGCGGGGATCATCCGGGCGAGCGCTGCGCGGGTGCTCGCCGCGTCGGTGTGGAGCAGGGCGTCGAGACCGACCGCGCGGGCTCCGAGGACGTTGGGCTCGGCGTCGTCGATGAAGAGACACTCCTCGGCCCGGAGCCCGAGCCGGCTCAGGGTGCGTTCGAAGATCGGTGCCTCCGGCTTGCGCATCGCGACCTCCTCGGAGATCACCACGACCTCGAACAGCGCGTCGACCTGCTTGCGCGGGTAGAAGTTGCCCCAGCTGTTGGAGAGCAGGGCCAGCCGGATGCCGGCGTCGCGGAGCTCCTCGGCCAGCGCGAACATCTCCGGGTTGGGCCGCATCCCGGCGAAGAGCCGGTTCAGGACGCCTTCGGGATCGACCGGACTGCCGTCGTACGTCTCCAGGCGGGCGGCCAGGAGCCTGTCGAACTCCTTGACCGACAGCTCACCGAGCTCGAGGCGGTGGATCGGGGTGCCGGCGTCCGCGTAGCGACCCAGCCACTCCTTGAGCACCACCGTGAAGCTCTCCGGCTTGATGCCGTCGGCCTCCAGCCAGGTCCGGATCGAGTCACCGATCGGCGTGGTCAGCACCCCGCCGTAGTCGAAGATGACGGCCTTCATGCGACGTACACGACCCGTCCGACCGTGGTGCCGTCGGCAAGACGCTGCACGCCGTCGGCCACCTCGTCCAGGGACAGCTCCTCGCTGACCAGCGGCTTGATCGAGCCCTCGGCCGCCATCCGGGTGAGCTCGGCGTGGCACTCCTGGACGAGCTGGGGGCCGAGCATGTTGTAGAGGCCCCAGTGGAGCCCGACGATCGAGTAGTTCTTGATCAGGGCGTGGTTGAGCGCGGCCTCCTGGATGCGGCCACCGGCGAAGCCGATGATCAGGATCCGGCCCTCGAAGGCGATGCACTTGGTCGAACGGTCGTAGGTGTCGCCGCCGACCGGGTCGTAGATCACGTCGGCGCCCTTGCCGCCGGTGACCTCCTTGACCACCTTCACGAAGTCCTCGGTGTGGCGGTCGATGACGACATCGGCGCCGAGCTGCTTGGCCACCGCGGCCTTCTCGGGCCCGCCGACGACGCCGATCACGGTCGCGCCGGCGGCCTTGCCGAGCTGGATCGCGGCGCTGCCGACCCCGCCTGCGGCGGCGTGCACGAGCAGCGTCTCGCCGGGCTGGATGTGTGCTCGGCGATGCAGTCCGAACCAGCCGGTCTGGTAGCCGATGTAGAGGCTCGACGCCTCGGCGTCGGTGAGCGCCTCGGGGGCCGGGAACGTGGTCGCGGCGTCCATCAGCGCGAGCTCGCCGAAGCCGCCGTACGGCAGGGCTGCGCCGCCGATGACGCGATCACCGATCTGGAACCCGGCCACGTTCTCACCGAGCGCGACGATCTCGCCGCACAGCTCGACACCCGCGGTGAACGGCAGCTCGGGCTTGACCTGGTAGAGGCCACGAGCCATCAGTACGTCGGGGAAGTTGGCCGGGCTGGCCAGCACCTTCACGACCAGCTGCCCGGAGCCGGGTGTCGGGTCAGGCACCTCCTCGAGACGCATCACGTCCTTGGGCTCACCGAGCTCGTTGATCCGCCACGCCTTCATACCTGTCCCTCCACGTGCTGCCAGAGTCGGTTCATGCCGCCGAGCCACTTGTCGGTCTGTGTGGCTCGCGCGGCGTAGTAGTCACCCACCTCCGGGTGCGGGAGCACCAGGAAGCGGTCGTCCTTGGTCGCCTCCCAGGCCGCGTCGGCGACCTGCTCGGGCGACAGCGTTCCGTCACGGCCGAGCAGGCCCGCCATCTGGCCCGACCGCTCGAGCATCCCGGTCTGCACGCCCTGCGGGCAGATCGCCTGGACGACGATCCCGTGATGGCGGTAGGTCGCCGAGAGCCACTCCGCGAAGGCGACCGCGCCGTGCTTGGTCACGGTGTAGGTAGGAGCGCCGATCATCATCAGCAGCCCCGCCGCGCTCGCGGTCACCACGTAACGGCCCGCCTTCCGCTCGACCCAGTCGGGGACGAGGAGCCTCGCCGCCCTGACGTGGGCCATGACGTTGACCTCGTGCGACGCCTGCCAGTCCTCCTCGGAACAGTCCAGGCCGATGCCGCGGTCGATGCCGGCGTTTCCGTACCACGCGTCGATCTGGCCGAGGTGGTCCTTCGCCGCCTCGACCAGGCGGGCGACGCCCTCCACGGAAGCCGCGTCGCCGGCCACCGGGTGGGCGCCGATCTCCTTGGCGGTCTCGGCGAGGCGTACGTCGTCGATGTCGTTGACCACGACGCGGACGCCCTCGGCGACGAGGCGGGCGGCCAGCGCGCGGCCGATCCCGCCCGCGGCGCCGGTGACGACGGCGGTGCTGTCGGGAGCGATCGGCATCAGACGCGTCCGCCGGCGAGGGTGAGGCCGCCGTCGACGGTGACGAGCTGGCCGGTCATCCAGCCGGCGTCCTCGGAGAGGAGGAACGCGGCGGCCCCGGCGATGTCCTCGGGAGTCCCGAGGCGCTTGAGCGGGTAAGCGGCCGAGACCTCGTCCTCGCGGCCCTCGTAGAGGAGCTCGGCAAACTTGGTCTTCACGACCGCCGGGAGGATCGCGTTGACGCGTACCTTCGGGCCGAGCTCGACCGAGAGCTCCTGGGTGATGTAGCTGAGCATCGCCTTGCTCGCGCCGTAGGTGGCGATCAGCGGCGTCGGGGCCAGGCCGGCCACGGAGGAGATGTTGACGACCGCACCGCCGTGCTCGGACATCCACTGCCGCCAGACCTGCTGGGTCCAGCCGATCGGCGAGAGGCAGTTGACCTCGACCGTCTTGCGGGCCGACTCGCGGTCCATGTCGATCAGGCCGCCCGCCTTCGGGTTGATGCCCGCGTTGTTGACCATGAAGTCGGCGCTGCCGAAGGTGTCGATGGCCGCCTTGACGACCTCCTCCTGGTGCGCGGGGTCGTCGGCCTTCCCGGCGATGCCGAGGGCCTTCGTCTTGCCCCCGAGGGACTCGACCGCCTCCGCCAGCGCCTCGGGCTTGCGTGCGGTGATGACGACCCTCGCCCCCTCGTCCACCAGGCGCTGGGCGATGCCCAACCCGATCCCCCGACTGGCCCCGGTGATGATCGCCGTACGTCCCTCGAACCTCGACATGCTCAATCCCTCGTCTGTGCTCGGCTAATCTAAGCGCTCGCTTAGGTGGTGGTGACCGTCACTCTACGGGGTAGCCCAAGAACATGGAAGGTCGATGTCCAAGCAATGCCGAGAAGTCACCCGCGCCGGCCGAGGCGTCGCGTAGGTCGGGCGAGGCGTCAGGCGCGTCGGCCGAGCCGTCACGTACGTCGGGCGAGCCGTCACGTACGTCGGGCGAGGCGTCACGTACGTCCGGCGAACCGTCGCGTACGTCGGGCGAGCCGTCACGTACGTATGACGAGGCGTCACTCCGGTCGGCCGAGTGGTCACGACGGTGACGCCTCGGCCGACCGGAGCGACTTCTCGGCAGCCGCCCCCAAAGCCGCACCGCGAACCGTCACGCAAACAGGCCGAGACGTCACCAGGGTGACGTCTCGGCCTGCGGGAGCGACCTCTCGGCCTGCGTAGGTGACCTCTCGGCCTGCGTAGGTGACCTCTCGGCGCCGGCGGGTCAGCCGACGACGACCTCGATCCGCTGGAACTCCTTGAGATCGGTGTAGCCGGTGGTGGCCATCGCGCGCTTGAGGGCGCCGACGAGGTTCATGGTGCCGTCGGCGACGTGGGACGGCCCGAAGAGGACCTCCTCGAAGGTGCCGACGGGCGAGAAGGCGACGCGCTCACCGCGGGGCAGGTCGGCGTGGTGGGCCTCGTTGCCCCAGTGGAAGCCCTTGCCGGGAGCGTCCGTCGCACGCGCGAACGGGCTACCCACCATGACCGCGTCGGCACCGCAGGCGATCGCCTTGGCGATGTCACCGGAGCGGCCGACGGCGCCGTCGGCGATGACGTGCACGTAGCGGCCGCCGGACTCGTCGAGGTAGTCGCGGCGCGCGGCGGCGACGTCGGCGACGGCGGAGGCCATCGGCACCGCGACACCGAGCACGGTCCGGGTGGTGTGGGCCGCGCCGCCGCCGAAGCCGACGAGGACACCGGCCGCGCCGGTGCGCATCAGGTGGAGCGCGGCCTGGTAGGTCGCGCAGCCGCCGACGATGACCGGCACGTCGAGCTCGTAGATGAACTCCTTGAGGTTGAGCGGCTCGGCCTGCGAGGAGACGTGCTCGGCGGAGACGGTGGTGCCGCGGATGACGAAGAGGTCGACGCCGGCGTCGACGACCGCCTTGGCGAACTCCTTGGTGCGCTGCGGGGAGAGCGCGCCGGCGACGGTGACACCGGAGGCGCGCACCTCGCGCAGCCGCTCGGTGATCAGCTCGGCCCGGATCGGGGCCTCGTAGATCTCCTGCAGTCGCCGGGTCGCGTCCACTCCGCTCAGCGAGGCGAGCTCGTCGAGCAGCGGCTGCGGGTCGTCGTAACGGGTCCACACGCCCTCGAGGTTGAGCACACCCAGCCCGCCGAGCTTGCCCATCGCGATCGCGGTCGACGGCGACATCACCGAGTCCATCGGCGCCGCGATCAGCGGGATGTCGAAGCGGTAGGCGTCGATCTGCCAGTCGGTGCTGACCTCGGTGGTGTCACGGGTGCGCCGCGACGGCACGATCGCCACGTCGTCGAAGGCGTACGCCCGTCGTGCTCGCTTGGCCCGGCCGATCTCGATCTCAGTCACACGACGGATTGTTCCACGGGACCGGATCGAGATCGGAAAGCACGCCCGACCTGGACCGATGACGAGGCTAGCTGCGTACCGCGGTCAGCAGCAGGTACTCCCAGCTCATCGTCCCCGCGGAGAGGTAGCGGTCCCCCAGCTCGGCGAGCGCGGCGTCGAGCTCCGCAGTCCGGGACGCGTCGTCGGCGATCCCGCGGTAGGCGACGATCGTCGGTCCGTAGCAAGCCTTGAAGAAGTCCCGGAACTCCGCCCCGGTGGCGAACGAGTCGATGTCGACCACACGCTTCTCCGCCTGGACGGAGGTCACCGCGTCCCCGAGCAGACCGCGTACGTGGGTCTCGTCGCCCCACCGAGGCGGCGGCTGCGCCCCCTCGGGCGGGGGCGCCATGAACGGCTTCATCGTCGCGAACATCTGGCCGATGAAGCCCTCCGGGGTCCAGCTGACCAGCCCGATCCGGCCGCCCGGCCGCACCACCCGGAGCAGCTCCCCGGCAGCCTTCTCGTGGAACGGCGCGAACATGATGCCGACACAGGACATGGCGACGTCGAACGCGCCGTCGTCGAACGCCAGCGCCTCGGCATCGGCGACGCGCCAGGTGATCGAGTCGGCACCGGCCGCCTCGGCCTGGGACTGCCCGATCTCGAGCAGCTCCGGCGTCAGGTCGCTCGCGGTCACCTCCGCCCCGGCCAGGGCGGCAGGGATGGCCGCGTTCCCGGTGCCGGCGGCGATGTCGAGTACGTGGTCGCCCGGCCCGATCTCACAGGCCTCGACGATCACCTGCCCGAGCTCGGGGATCAGCTCGTCGGCGACCCGGGCATAGTTGCCCAGGCCCCACATCGCGCGGTGCCGGGCCTTCAGGTCAGGTGAAGCGGGTGCTGCGGTCATGTCGTCCTCCAAGACGTCGACCCGAGAGGTGATCTGGAGACTCCAGCCTCACCGGCCCGGCCGCCGCCCGGATAGTGCCGGATCTGAACCCCCACCGCTTCTGAATCTGTACCAGTCCCCCGCCCTTGCCACCCGCCCCCATCAGCGGTCTACTGAACGCAGGGATCTCGGGCTGCGCGAGGAGGCGGTCCGGTGGCGGGATACGGCCAGTTCTGTCCGATGGCGAAGGCCATGGAGGTGCTCGACGAGCGGTGGACGCTGCTCGTCGTCCGCGAGCTGCTGCTCGGCAGCACCCACTTCAACGAGCTGCGCCGCGGCGTGCCGAAGATGTCTCCGGCCCTGCTCTCCAAGCGCCTGCGCACCCTGGAGCGCGCGGGCATCATCCAGCGGCGCGGCGAGGGGCAGCGTACGTCCTACCACCTCACCGACAGCGGCCAGGAGCTCGCCACGGTGGTGACCGCGCTCAACGAGTGGGGTGCCCGCTGGGTCGGCTCGCTGGGTCAGGCAGACCTCGACCCCCACCTGCTCTTCTGGGACATGCGCCGCACGATCCCGATCGAGGTGTGGCCGCGGCAGCGCACGGTGGTCGAGTTCCGCCTCACCGACGTCGACCCGAAGGTCGCCCGCTGGTGGCTCGTGGTCACCGGCGACCAGGCCGAGGTCTGCGACTTCGACCCCGGCTTCGAGGTCGACGCCCGGCTCACCTGCGGCCTGCGTACCCTCACCGAGATCTGGCGCGGCGACCTCGCCTGGCCGATGGCGCTGCGCGCCGAGATGGTCACCATCAGCGCCACCGAGGACGTGCGCAGCGCCCTGCCAGCCTGGCTCGGTCAGTCCTCCGCCGCCCGGGTCCCCCGCCCGCGCGCTCAGCTCCAGTCGTAGGAGAGCACGAGGCCGTACGCCTCCCCGCCACCCTCCTCGGAGAGCACCATGTCCGCCTCGCCGACGAGGCCCTCGAGGCCGCCGGTGCCGAGGCCGGGGATGATCGTGAGGTGCGAGCGGACGGTCTTGTCCGCGTACGTCCCGCTGATCCGCCACACGCAGGAGCCCTCCTGGCCGGCGATGGAGCCGGTGAACTGCTCGTACGCCTCGAAGACCGCGCCACCGGCGGGGTTGCCGTAGGCACCGATCATCCTTGCTGTGCCCTTGCCCTCGATCTCCCCGGCGTAGGTGTAGTCGGTCTCGGCCGTGGTCAGGCCGCGCGTGGGGATGTAGACGTCGTCGCCCATCCGGGTGCCCTCGCCGTCGATGTCGACGTAGGCCTCCTCGTGCCAGCGCGCGACGCTCATCGTGGTGCTCGCCTTGTTCCCGTAGGTCGTGTCAGTGTTCTGTTCGGTCATGGCACCAGCCTCCTCTGGGAGGAGCGGCGCGGGATTGAAGGAACGCGCCATATCGTTGGCGGCATGGCTGGCCAGGTGGAGAGCAAGGGCTACCCGGATGCGATCGTGCGCCCGGTGACCGCGGCGCGGACGATCACGACAGAGCGGTTCGCGGTCTCGGCGGCGTTGTCGGGACACGTCGACTACCACTGGTACGTCGGCTGGGACCTCGAGCAGCCGCACGACCAGCAGGTCATCCCGCAGCCGCGGATCCACCTCGCCGCCGAGGACGGCCGGCTGCTGGTCCACGGCATCGGCCGCCGCCCCTTCGTCCGGCACCTGACCGGCCGCGGCCACACGCTCGGCGTCTCCTTCCTCCCCGGCCTGTTCCGCCCGGTGCTCGGCAGCCGGGTCAGCGCGATCACCGACCAGGTGGTCCCGGCGGAGGAGCTGCTCGGGGTCGACGACCGGCCGGCCGCAGCCCGGATCCTCTCCGCGACGGATCCCGCCGAGATGGCCGCCGCGATGGAGTCCTACCTCCTGGAGGTCGGCCTTCCCCACGACCCCGTCGCGGAGGACGTACGCAGCTGGACGGCCCTCGCCGAGGACGACCGCTCGATCACCCGTGCCGAGCAGCTCGCCGACCGCGCCGGCCTGAGCCTGCGGTCGCTGCAGCGTCTGTTCAGCGACTACGTCGGGATCGGCCCGAAGTGGGTCGTGCAGCGGTTCCGCGTGCTGGAGGTCGCCGCACGCGCCCACTCCGGCGACGTCGACTGGGCCGCGGTCGCCGCCGAGCTGGACTTCAGCGACCAGGCCCATCTGGTGCGCACCTTCCGCGACGTCGTGGGTGCTCCCCCGGCGACGTACGCGAAGGACCTGTAGAGGTTGTGAAGCCGAGAGTGACCCATGGACCACTCTCAGCTTCACAACCCGCGATCACAACCCGCGCGCGAGGAGCTCGAGGGCGTCGGCGGCGGGGCTGCCGGGCTCAGCGTGATAGAGGCACATCCGGTGGCTGGTCTCGGGCATCACCGGCGCCTCGTACTCGAGATCGAACCGGCCGACGAGCGGGTGCTGGAACTTCTTGACGCCGTAGCCGCAGTCGTTGACGGGGTGCTGCGCCCACAGCTCGGCGAACTCGTCGCTCTTCTGGGTGAGCTCGCCGACCAGGCAGCTGAGCTGGTGGTCGGCGGGGTGGAGCCCGGAGGAGTAGCGGAGGAAACCGACATGGGAGTAGGCGGTGGCGGCCTGCTCGACCCACAGGTCACGCCCTCCTGGTTCCAGGAAGAAACGCCTGGTCAGATTGGGCCGGTTCTCGACGTCGTCGGGCTGCTCGAAGGGCAGCTCGGGGGCGACGAGGAGGTGGCCGAGCCGGTTCCAGGCGAGCACATCGTTGCGGTGGTCGATCAGCAGCGCAGGACCGGGCGCGGCGCGGATCAGGCGCACCGTGCTCGGCCGGGGCCGCTCGACGCGGTAGCGGGCCGGCGCCGCCGTCTCCGGGCGAGCGAGTCGACGCAGATGGTCGTGCTCCTCGGCGCTCAGCCGCAGCGCCCGGGCGAGCGAGTCGATCACGGCGTCGGAGGCGTTGTGATGGTCGGCCTGCTCCAGCCGGGTGTAGTAGGTCGGCGAGACGCCGGCCAGCATCGCCAGCTCCTCCCGTCGCAGTCCTGGGACGCGGCGGGCGCCGTAGGACACCAGTCCGGCATCTTCGGGGCTGATCGCCGCCCGGCGGCTGCGCAGGAACTCTCCGAGCTCGGTCGTCATGGTCCCTATAGTGCCGCCGCGCCGGGATTTCTTCCTGACCCTGTCAGTGCTAGGCAGACGGATGGGTGGCAGGACAGGTGTCTGGTTGACGTACGCCGATCAGACGACCGTTGTGGCCATGACCACGACACTCCACGCCGAGCCCGTACGCGAGGCCGGCATGACCCGCGGGCAGCTGCTGGTGCTCCTGCTGCTGCTCGCCTCCCAGTTCACCCTCACCGTCGACTTCTCGATCCTGAACGTGGCACTGCCGACCGTCGGCGCAAGCCTCGGCTTCGCCGAGGCCGACGTCCAGTGGATCGCCACCGCGTTCGCGCTGTGCGCGGCCGGGTTCACCCTGCTCTTCGGTCGGATCGGCGACTATGTCGGCCGACGCCGGGTCTTCATGATCGGCATGGTCGCGCTCGGCGCCGCCTCGCTGCTGGGCGGGATCGCGACGTCACCCGAACTGCTGCTCACCGCCCGGGTCGCGCAAGGTCTGGCAACCGCTGCCGTCACCCCGGCCGCGCTCTCGTTGCTCACCGTCTCCTTCCCCGAGGGACCGCTCCGACAGCGCGCCCTGGGCCTGAACAGCGTCGTGATGTCGACCGGGTTCACCGCTGGAGCGGTGCTGGGAGGCGTGCTCACCGACCTGTTGTCGTGGCGCTGGGCCTTCCTGGTCAACGTGCCGATCGCCCTGCTGGTGGTCGCCGTCGCTCCGTTCGTGCTGCGCGACTCCGGTGACCGGGAGCGCTCGCGGCTCGACCTTCCCGGCGCCGTGCTGGTGACCTCGGGGCTGCTGGCGCTCGTCTACGGCGCGACCCGCCTGGGCGAGGCCGGCATCACCGATGCATGGGGGCTGGGCTCGATCGGCGTCGCGGCGGTCCTGCTGGTCGCCTTCTGGAAGGCCGAGTCCACCCACCCGCACCCGCTGGTGCCGCTGCAGATCCTCACCCGCCGCACCATCGGCTTCGGCAACATCGCCGGTTTCGCGACCTTCGCCTTCGAGTCCTCGCTGGTCTTCGTGCTGACGATGTACCTCCAGCACATCCTCGGGCTCGACGCCCTGCAGACCGGTCTGATGCTCGTCGCGATGGGGCTGGGCGCGATCGTCGGCGGCTCGGTCGGACCTCGGTTCATCGAGGCCTTCGGGGTGCGCAACACCGTGGCGGGCGGGCTCGCCCTGCAGGCGGTCACCACCGGCGTACTCGTCCTGCTCGGGCCCTCGGTCGGCTGGCTGTGGTTCCTCGGCCTGATGAACTTCGTCGGCGCCATCGGCCACGTCGCCGCGATCGTCGGATTCATGGTCGCCGCCACCTCCGGGCTGCCCGATCACGAGCAGGGTCTGGCCACCGGGCTGGCGATGATGACCCAGCAGGTCGCCATCGCGCTCGGCATCCCGATCATGTCCACTGTCGCCACCGCCGCGGGCGGCATCGCATCGCTCGGGGGACTGCAGGTGGCGATCGGCGTCAATGCCGTGCTCGTCCTGATCGCCGCACTGTTGGTGGCCGGCGGGCTCCCCTCGCGGCGCCCGGCCGCTGTCCTCTGAGGGGTTGTGAAGCCGAGAGTGGTCCATGGGCCACTCTCGGCTTCACAACCTGCCGTCAGGAGGGCTTCTTCTCCCCTGCCTCGACCGCGACCGGGAGGTGGTTGCCCGGAGGAGGGAGCGGGCAGGTGGCGTGGGCCGTGTAGGCGCATGGGAGGTTGGTCGCGCGGTTGAAGTCGACGACCACGTCTCCTCCCTCGTCGGGTGCGTCGACGGACAAGGAGCGGTTGGCCCCGTACGTCGTCCTGCCGGAGGTCTCGTCGCGGAAGAGCACGTGCAGCGAGCCCGGAGCGGAACCCGGGAAGGCGGTCAGGCGATGCACCGCACCGTCGATCTCGAGCTCGATCTCGCCGACCGCGCCGTAGACGAACTCCAGGCCGTCGACGACCGATCCCACGGTGGTCGGCACCGGCGCGTCGTAGGCGACGAAGCGGCCGCGGATCGCCCATCGCGGGTCCGGTGCGTAGGCCTCGGTGCCGCGGTAGCCGGTCAGGACCGGGTTGTCGGGGTGGCGCGGGCGGATGATGTCGCTGCCGCCGCGCTTGGCGATCTCCACCGCCGCGTCGCCGAACCTGGCGGTGATCCCGCCGCCCTCCTCGATGATGCCGAAGGAGTGTCGACCGGTGAGCGGCGTGCCGTCGACGAGGAGCGTCTCGCCCTCACCCAGCGACACGACGACACCGTCGGGGCCGGTGGACCAGGCGCCGGGCACGTCGTCGTACGTCTCCGGCTCCTCGGCCAGCCAGCGGATCGAGGTGATCGCGAGGAAGCCGTGGGCCGACGCCCGCCTCTGCTCGTGCTCCTCGTGCCACGTCGCCCATTCCTGCGCGAAGCTCTCGGTGTCGATGACGGTCATGGGTCCTCCCGGAAGGTTCAGAATGCCGACTCGTGCCGACGTCGGATTGAACTCCGACCGGAGCGGCTTCGTGCCCGAAAAGACCACTTCGTGATGAAGCCGTCATGTGAGACGCGGATCTCGCCTCACAGACAGCGGCCTCAGACGTGGTAGTTGGGTGCCTCGGCGGTGACCTGGACGTCGTGGGGGTGCGACTCCTTGAGCGAGGCGGAGGTGATCCGCATGAAGCGGCCCTTCTCCTGCAGCTCGGGGATGGTGCGCGCGCCCACGTAGAACATCGTCTGGTGGAGACCACCGGTGAGCTGGTGGGCGACGGTGGCCAGCGCGCCCTTGTAGGCGACCTGACCCTCGACGCCCTCGGGGACGATCATGTCGTCGTCGGTGACCTCGGCCTGGAAGTAGCGGTCCTTGGAGAACGACTTCTTGCCGCGCGACGACATCGCGCCCATGGAGCCCATGCCGCGGTAGGCCTTGAACTGCTTGCCGTTCATGAGGACGAGGTCGCCGGGGGTCTCCTCGGTGCCGGCGAGCATCGAGCCGAGCATCACCGTGTCGGCGCCGGCGACGATGGCCTTGCCGATCTCGCCGGAGTAGCGCAGGCCGCCGTCGGCGATGACCGGGACGCCGGCCGGCTTGCAGGCCAGGGAGGCCTCGTAGACGGCCGAGATCTGCGGCACGCCGACACCGGTGACGACGCGGGTGGTGCAGATCGAGCCGGGGCCGACGCCGACCTTGACCGCGTCGGCGCCCGCGTCGACGAAGGACTGGGCACCCTCGCGCGTGGCGACGTTGCCGCCGATGACCTGGACATGCTTGGTGGCCGGGTCGGTCTTGAGGCGGCGAACCATGTCGATGAGCATGCGTACGTTGCCGTGGGCCGTGTCCGCGACGAGCACGTCGACACCGGCCTCGATGAGCGTGGTGGCCCGGTCCCAGGCGTCGCCGAAGTAGCCGATCGCGGCACCGACGAGCAGACGGCCCTGGGCGTCCTTGGAAGCGTCGGGGAACTGCTCGGACTTCACGAAGTCCTTGACGGTGATCAGGCCGGTGATGCGGCCGTCGGTGTCGACCAGCGGAAGCCGCTCGAGCTTGTGCTGGCGCAGCAGCTTGGTGGCCTCCTCGCGGGCGATGTCCGCGGGGCCGGTGATGAGATCCTTCGAGGTCATCACCTCGTTGACCTTGGTGGTCGCCCACTCCGCGACCGGGGTGAACCGCAGGTCGCGGTTGGTGATGATGCCGATCAGCTTCTGGTCGACGTCGACCACGGGGAACCCGGAGATCCGGTATTCGCCGGCGAGCTTGTCGAGCTGCTCCAGCGTCGCGTCGGGGCCGATGGTCACCGGGTTGGAGATGATCCCGGTCTGGGTGCGCTTGACCAGGTCGACCTGGTAGGCCTGGTCCTCGATCGACAGGTTGCGGTGGAGCACGCCGATGCCGCCCTGACGGGCCATCGCGATCGCCATCCGCGACTCGGTCACGGTGTCCATCGCCGCGGAGATGAGCGGGACCCGGAGGTTGATCTCACGGGTCAGCCGGGAGGTCGTATCGATGTCCGACGGCGCCAGATCCGAGTACCCAGGCATCAGGAGTACGTCGTCGTAGGTGAGGCCGAGCGTCGCGAACTTCTCCGGGATCTCCATGAAGAGATTCTACGTTCAGGCTCCGGCGTGACCGAAAACGCCAGGCGTCATCCCGGCGAAGTCACGTCTGCAGCGGCTTCAGATCCCGCACCGGAACCTTGACGGTCAGCAGATCTCCCGCCATCCGGATGCGCCCGCGCATCCCGGCGGCGAGGACCATGGGCAGGACCGCCTGGTTGTCGGACTGGGTGGTGAGCAGGATCTCGTCCGCCCCGAGCATGTGCGCGAGCTTGGCGGTGTCGACGAGCAGCCGGGTGCCGATGCCGCGACGCTGCCAGGCCGGGTCGACGCGCAGGTTGATCACCCGCACGTGCTCGTCGTCCTCGGTCGGGGCCAGGACCTCGCCGATGCCGACGGCGACCCCGTCGATGAGCGCGGTCACGGTCTCGCCGGTGACGACGAGGTCGGGGGTGCTTCCGGTGCCGAGACGGCGTACGGGCGGGGTGGTGCCGATCGCCGCCGACTCACGGCTGCGGTCGAGGACGTCGTTGACCAGGTCGGCCATCGCGGCGCCGCGGGCGTGCTCGGTCGCGGTGAAGGGGGCGGTGCGGTGGAGCTGGACGTCGACATCGGCGACCCGCAGCTCCATGGTGTCGTGGACGACCCCGGGCGGCGCCTCTGCCTCGGCGTCGAAGAGCTGGGCGACCACCTCCGGGAACGACATCGGCCGCTCCAGCACATGGCGTGCGGCCTGGACGTAGCGCGTCGGCTGGTCGGCGAGGGCAGCCTCGTTGGCGGGCTGGATCACCATGTCGCACCCACCCGCCGAGGCCAGCAGCTCGGCCACCCGCAGGTCGCTCCATCCCGGTGGCGTACGCAGCACGAACTCGTCGGTCACCTCGTCCAGCCCGGGGAAGATCTGCATCCCCAGGATGTTGACCCCGGCCTCACCGCAGCGCTGAGCCAGCGCCGCCAGCGTGCCCGGTCGGTCCGGCAGCGTCGTACGCACTCTCCACAACATCGTCCCCGCCATGCGCCTAGTCTGCCTGTTCGGTTGTTTCTGGTCCGTTTCTCACGGTTAAACCTTCGACGCGGTGCGGCGATCAGTCCGCGGGCGGACGCGGCGGAGTCATCTCGCCCGCCTCGACGAGCACGTCGATGTGGTTGCTCGCGGGCGGGAGCGGGCAGGTGGCGTGGATCGTGTAGGCGCAGGGCATGTTGGCCGCGCGGTTGAAGTCGAGGATCGCCACCCCGTCGACGGGCGGCTCGACGGCGAGCTGGCGGCAGGCGGCGTACGTCGTCACTCCGCTGGTCTCGTCGGTGAACAGCAGCCACAGCTCGTCGTCGCCGCCGTCGAAGGCGATCAGCCGCTGCGGGCGTCCGCCCACCTCGAACGCCACCTCCCCCACGGCGTCGATGATGCTCGAGCGGCCTTCGACGACCGAGCCGACCGAGATCGGGCGGCTCGTCTCGTAGGCCGTGAAAGCCGCGGTGATCTGCCACGACGGGTCCGGATCGTACGTCGGCGTGCCGGTGTAGTCGCGCAGGAACGGGCCGTCCGGCTGCCGTGGCCGGAGCACCGGCGTACCGAACCGGTCGGCGACCTCGACCGTCCCGGAGTCGAAGGTGGCGATCACCCCGACCGGATCGACGTGACCGAAGACGTACCGTCCGGCAATGGTCGTGCCCCCGAGCTCGAGCCACTCACCCGCTCCCAGCTCGACGACCGCACCCTCGGGACCGTTGGACCACACCCCCGGGATCCCGGGGAACCGCTGCGGCCTGGACCCCAGCCAGTGCAGCCCGGTGATCGCCAGAAAACCCTCGGGACTTCTCAGCTCGGCCTCCCGCTCGTCGCGCCAACGCTGCCAGGCCTGCTCGAAAGTCACGCGCCGCACTCTACAAAGATCTGCGATGCCAGGTCTTGCAATAGTCGCCGACTTTTACCCTGGGCGTCACCGTCAGCCCGCCGTCAGCCCGCGGTCACCCGTCCGCGCGCCAGCCCGATCAGGCGGATCGCGCCGCGAGCCGCGGTGGCCAGGAGGAGGTACCAGATCGCGGCCACGACCAGCAGCGGGACGATCAGGTGGTTGCGCTCCTCGAGCGCCCGGACGACCCCGAGCAGGTCGGTGATCGCGAGCACCGAGACCAGGCTGGTCGCCCGGAGCGTCGTCACGAGCACGTCACCCAGCGCGGTGAGCCGGTCGCCACCGGGGAGGGCCCTGGCCGCGTACGCTCCCATCGCCGGTGCCAGCCCCGCGATCGCCGCGAGGGCCGGCGTGACCTGCCGCATCGCGTCGATGTGCACCCCCGGGATCCCGAAGGTGATGTCGGGGAAGACCAGCGCGATGTTGCTCCACAGCAGCAGCTGGACGAGCACCGGGATGCTGCCGAAGACCCAGACGTACGCCGCGGCGAACCCGCACAGCAGCGGGTTGCCCGATCGCGTCATCCTGACCACGGCGACTCCGATCACCACCGCCAGCGCGAAGACCAGCGTGGTCAGTCGGACCGTGAGCCAGACCCCGGCGAGGACGTCCGGGTGGAGGAGGTGGTCGACGACCTCGCGCGGGAGCAGGTTCTCGTTGGTCACCAGGCTCCACAGGAGCCTGAGCAGAGCGAGGCCGACGAGGGCAGCGATCGCCCACTCGACAATGTTGGTCTCGACACGCTTCTCGTCGGCAGCGGTCTCGGTCATCGGGGTGAACCCTGGCGTCACCTGGTGACCGGGAGGTTGCGGCCAGCTGGTCATTCACTGAAATCGCCGAGTCGGCGCATCCCGCCCCTCTTGCTCGCTTCGCTTCGCAAGGTACGGGGCAAGATGCGCCGACTCGGCTAACTCTCAGTAGGAAGGCTGGGCCTGGACGTTCAGCTCGTCGAACCTGACCTTCTTCGCCGAGGCGACCCGCGGGTCCCGCAGGTCGAAGACGTCGAAGCCGCGCTGGATCTCGTTGGAGTAGATGTAGCCGTTGTAGTAGTAGGTCGACCACGCACCGGCGATGGTCGTCGTGTCCTCGAAGGGACCGCGGTCGAACCAGGCGATCTCCTTCGGGTTGGCCGAGTCGGTGAAGTCGTAGACGGAGATGCCGCCCTGGTACCAGGCCTGGACCATGATGTCCTTGCCCTTGACCGGGATCAGCGAGCCGTTGTGGGCGACGCAGTTCTCGGTGTTGGACTGGGTGCGCGGGATCTTGTAATAGGACTTGAAGACCAGGTCGGAGCCCTCGATGTCGTAGATGCCGTTGGCGCCCTTCTCGGGACCGACCTCCGGGTTGCACTCGGGCCCACCGCCACCACCGAGCTCGTCGGTGAAGACCACCTTGGTGCCGGTGTTGTTGAACGTCGCCGAGTGCCAGAACGCGAAGTTCTCGGTGTCCCGGACCCGCTCGGTCACGACCGGGTGCTCGCGGTCGGAGATGTCCATCAGGATGCCGTCGCCCATGCACGCACCCGCCGCGATGTCCTTGCTCGGGTAGGTGGTGATGTCGTGGCAGCCGGCGGTGTTGGTGTAGCCACCGTCGGGGAAGAGCACCGGCTCGTTGACCACCGCGGCGGTCTCCGGCGTCTTCGTCGGGATCTTCACGATGCTGATCTTGTCGTGCGGTCGCTGGCAGTCGGGGAACTCGTCGCGGGGACCGTAGGACGAGACGTACGCATAGACGGTCTTGCCGTCCTTGCTCGGCGCCAGCGAGTGGGTGTGGGAGCCGCACTTGGTCTCGACCGCAGCGACATAGGCCGGCTGCGCCGGGTTGCTGATGTCGAAGACCCGGATGCCCTCCCAGGACTCCTTGATCGCCGCCGACTGGGCGACGTTGTCGCAGGTGTTGTTGCTGCGGCTGGAGTCGACGGAGAGGACGAGCAGGTCGCCGTAGACCGAGATGTCGTTCTGCGAGCCCGGGCACACGACCTGGGTGACCAGCTTGGGCTTGTGGGGCTTCTTGATGTCGATGACGTTGAAGCCGTTGTAGTTGCCGGCGAAGGCGTAGTGCCCCTGGAAGGCCAGGTCGCTGTTGAGCGCGCTCGTCGGCGCGAACGCCCCGGACTTGGGGATGTTCGCGATCAGGTTCAGGTTGGGCGTGCCCTCGGCCTCGCCGGCCTCCACGACCGGGTTGTTGACGCCGAGCTTCGCGATGTCGTTGCCCGGCGCGCAGGCCGAGGCGAAGTTGTCGCCGGCCGCAGCCAGGACCTTCTTCTCAGCCTCGGTGCAGCTCGGCTGAGGGGCGGCTTTCTGGGAGCCGTGCGAGTGGGACTCGTCGGCCGAGGACGGGGCCGCGACGGCCAGCCCTCCGGCGACGATCATGGCCGATGCGACTCCGGCCAGGATGTGGATAGGACGTCTCATGCGGGGTCGCCTTCCGAGTCGACTGCCGTGAGGACAAACCACGGGCTCGTCGATTCTAGGGAAATTCTGTTCCATGGTCGGCGAAATTGAATATGTTGACTCCCTGCGTACGCCTCGGAAGGCAGGTCCATGCGGAAACTCGGTGTCCTCACCGCTGCACTCGCTCTGCTGCTCACCGGCTGTGCCGACGACCAGCCCACCCACGCCGGCCACGAGCCGAGCGCCGCGGGATCGACCCAGTCGGCGCCCGTCCTGCAACCGGGGGCTCCGGGTGAGTCCGCGGCAACGATCGGGCCTTCGGATGCACCTGCCGACGCGGAGTGGAACCAGACCGACGCCACCTTCGTCACGATGATGATCCCGCACCACGCCCAGGCGTTGGAGCTGACCGAGCTGGCCGGCTCCCGCGCGGCCAGCGACGAGGTGAAGTCGCTGGCCAGGAGCATCTCCGCGGCTCAGGGGCCGGAGATCGTCTCGATGAGCGGATGGCTCCAGGCCCGCGGCCTCGAGGTGCCCGCCGCCGACGACCTGCCGGACCACGCAGGCATGCCGGGCATGCTCACCCCCGAGCAGATGGACGAGCTCGGAGCGGCTCGGGGCGAGGAGTTCGACCGGCTCTTCCTGACCCGGATGATCGCCCACCACGAGGGTGCCCTGGAGATGGCCGCACCCGTGCTCAGCAAGGGCAGCGACACGCTCGCCACGGAGATGGCGCAGGACGTCGAGGCCTCTCAGAAGACCGAGATCGGGATCATGCAGAAGCTGCTGGAATCGCGGTGAGGCGCCTCCCCGTCGCGGCCGGGATTGTCGCCGCCGCCATCGTGGTTCTCGTGCTGCTGGTCTACACCGGCGTGCTCATGCCCACCCGGCTGTTCGCCGCGAGATACGACGTACGCGGCATCGATGTCTCCCACCACAACGGCACCGTCGACTGGGCGCAGGTCGCCGAGCAGGACATCGACTTCGCCTGGCTCAAGGCGACCGAGGGGTCGGCCCACGTCGACACGCGCTTCGCGGCCAACTGGGCCGGGGCCCGGGAGGCCGGGATCGCGACCGGCGCCTACCACTTCATGAGCTTCGAGAGCCCGGGCGCCGACCAGGCCCGCAACATGATCGCCCACGTCCCTCGTGTCGCCGGCACGCTCGCTCCCGTCGTCGACCTGGAGCCCTACGGATCCTTCAAGGGCAACCTGCCGCCCGCGACCGAGGTGCGGGCCATCCTCGATCCGCTGCTGGATGCGCTCGAGGACCACTACGGCATCGCGCCGATCATCTACACCACGCCGACGGCCTACCGCGCCTTCCTGGTCGACCGCTATCCCGACAACCCGATCTGGTTCCGATCGGTCGCCTGGCCGCCTCGGGTGCCGGACGGAAGATCGTGGACCATCTGGCAATACTCCAGTCGTGACCGGCTCGACGGCGTCGGCAGCGACGACGAGGCGTACGTCGACATGAACGTGCTCTCGGACGACGACGACCTCGCCGACCTCACCATCCGCTGACCTCAGCTGATCGTCACGGTCTGGTCGTAGACCGTACGCAGGGACCGCGGTCCCGGGTCGCTCGAATCCTCCTTGGCGCCGTCGTAGACCCGCCTGATCCGCAGGTCGCCACCTTTGAAGCTCCAATCCACCTCGAAGGCGACCTTCGCCGTGGTCACGTCGTCCCAGGAAGCCGACTTCTTCTCGACCTCCAGCGTCTTGGTGGGCTTGGCCCCGTTCAGGGTGATCACCGCGGCCCCGGGCTCCGTCGCATAGCTGGTGATCGACCTACCGGATCCCCAGGTCCTGCTGCTGGTCTGCAGGCTGACCTCGACGACCAGCCAGGCACGGTTCTCGCCCGGCCAACCGAGCTCACGGTGGTACGGCAGTCCCGAGCTCACCTTGAGAGCGCAGTTGAGCCAGGTGCGCGCCTTGGCGCCGCCCACCGTGCTGTCCTTCTGCTCCGGGCACTCCTGGGAGGAAACCCGCGGGACGACTGTCTCCAGGGTCATGTTCGGCCCGTCGGTGCCGACCCCCAGGATCAGGTCGTCGACCGACTCGGTGTGCCCGTCGAACTCCAGGCTGACCCCGATGTCCTGGAGTCCGGTGTCCTCCGGCACGACCAGGTAGTAGCCGCCGGGAACGTCCTCCCCTCCGGGCCCCAGGGCCTTGTGCCAGACCGCCAGGTCGGCGATCGTCGTCGGCTCACCGTCGATCACCAGGGCCAGGGACTCGTCCGGCGTCTCGTCCAGCTCCATCGCGAAGACGTCGCCCGGCATACCGTGGATGGTCCAGGTCACCGTGATGAACGCGGCGCCGTCCGGCGCCTCGGGCGCGACGCCGAGATCCTCGGCCCGATACTCGTCGAGCCGCTTGAACGGCGAGCTCACCAGCACGGTGTAGCGCAGCCCCGGGCGGGTGATCTCGACCGGGCGACCCTGGAAGCTCACGTGCTCCGAACCGGCCGGGATGAGCTGCCCGATCTGGGCCGGCCGATCATCTCCGTGGGGATCGTCGTCTGCGCCGCATCCGACGATCAACGGCACCAGCAGCACCAGAACCCATAGCCCCCGAAAGCTCATGAGCGATACTTACCTGCCAACGCGTCAGGTGTCGACACGGGAGACCCGTGTCCCGTGAAATCGCCGAGTCGGCCCATCGTGACCTGGTTGCTCGCTTCGCGTCGCAACATGGCGGTCAAGATGGGCCGACTCGGCTCTGCCCGGCTGTGGATCAGTGGCCGTGACCGTGGCCGTGACCGGCCGCGGGCGCCTCGTCCTCTTCCGGCTTGTCGACGACCAGGGTCTCGGTCGTGAGCAGCATGCTCGCGATCGAGGTGGCGTTGGTCAGCGCGGAGCGGGTGACCTTGACCGGGTCGATGACGCCCTGGGCGATCAGGTCGCCGTACTCACCGGTGGCCGCGTTGAAGCCCTGGCCGACGCCGAGCTCACGGACCTTGGTGGTGATGACGTAGCCGTTATCGCCACCGTTCTCGGCGATCCAGCGCAGCGGCTCGTCGGCGGCCTTGCGGACGACACGTACGCCGACCGCCTCGTCGCCCTCGAGACCGAGGTCCTTCTCCAGGACGGAGACGGCGTGGATCAGCGCGGAGCCACCGCCGGGGACGATGCCCTCCTCGATGGCGGCGCGGGTCGCGGAGACAGCGTCCTCGATGCGGTGCTTCTTCTCCTTGAGCTCCACCTCGGTATGAGCGCCGACCTTGATCACGCAGACGCCACCGGCGAGCTTGGCGAGGCGCTCCTGGAGCTTCTCGCGGTCCCAGTCGGAGTCGGTGCGCTCGATCTCGGCCTTGATCTCGTTGACACGAGCCTCGACGGTGGCAGCGTCGCCGCCACCCTCGACGATGGTCGTGTTGTCCTTCGAGACCGTGATGCGGCGGGCGGTGCCGAGCACCTCGAGACCGACCTGGTCGAGCTTGAGGCCGACCTCCTCGGCGACGACCTGCGCGCCGGTGAGGATCGCGATGTCCTGCAGCATGGCCTTGCGGCGGTCACCGAACGCGGGCGCCTTGACGGCGGTCGCGTTGAAGGTGCCCTTGATCTTGTTCACGACCAGGGTCGAGAGGGCTTCGCCCTCGACGTCCTCGGCGATGATGAACAGCGGCTTGCCGGCGGCGATGACCTTCTCCAGCAGCGGCAGGAGCTCCTGGACAGAGCTGATCTTGCCCTGGACGAGCAGGATCAGCGGGTCGTCGATGACGGCCTCCATCCGCTCCTGGTCGGTCACGAAGTACTGAGAGATGTAGCCCTTGTCGAACTGCATACCCTCGGTGAACTCGAGCTCGGTACCGGTGGTGTTGGACTCCTCGACGGTGATCACGCCGTCCTTGCCGACCTTGGCGAAGGCCTCGGCGAGGATCTCGCCGATCTTCGCGTCGCGGGAGGAGATGGTGGCGACCGAGGCCATGTCGGACTCGTCGACGACCTCACGAGCGGCGGCACGCAGGGCGTCGCCGACGGCGGACGCAGCGGCGTCCATACCGCGCTTGAGGCTCATCGGGTTCGCGCCGGCGGCAACCGCGCGCAGACCCTCGTGGACCATCGCCTGGGCGAGGACGGTCGCGGTGGTCGTGCCGTCACCAGCGATGTCGTTGGTCTTGGTCGCGACCTCCTTGGTGAGCTGAGCACCAAGGTTCTCGAACGGGTCGTCCAGCTCGATCTCACGAGCGACGGTGACACCGTCGTTGGTGATCGTCGGGGCGCCCCACTTCTTGTCGAGGACGACGTAGCGGCCCTTGGGGCCCAGCGTCACCTTGACGGCGTTGGCGAGGGCGTCGACGCCACGCTCGAGGGCGCGGCGGGCGTTCTCGTCGAACTCCAGGATCTTCGGCATTGGTATTTACTCCCTAGTACGCAGAACGCGGCCGGGGCCCAGGACTTGATAAACCCCGTCGGCCCGGCCGCGTTGATGCGAGACGGATGACGTCAGGCGATGACTGCGAGGATGTCGCGGGCGGAGAGGATCAGGTACTCCTCGCCGGCGTACTTGACCTCGGTGCCGCCGTACTTGCTGTAGATGACCTTGTCGCCCACGGCGACGTCGAGCGGGACGCGGTTGCCCTTGTCGTCGATACGACCCGGGCCGAGCGCCAGGACCTCGCCCTCCTGGGGCTTCTCCTTGGCGGTGTCCGGGATGACCAGACCGGAGGCGGTGGTCTGCTCGGCCTCGACGGCCTTGACGACGATCCGGTCCTCAAGAGGCTTGATGTTGACCGACACTGTGTCGACCTCCCCATTTCTTTTCTACGGAGTCAGACTGGTGGGTGTTGCTACGTCTGTGCTTGCGATATGCCACGTACGCCGTCGCGGGGGTCGCACCCGGCTCGCAAGCGCTGGCACACTCAGGGGGAGAGTGCCAACGCAGACGTTAGCACTCGGCCGTAATGAGTGCCAGTGATGAGTCCCCCGCAGACCGGGTCACCGCTGGCCGGGGAGCCTCACCAGCAGCGCGATCATGCCGGCCAGGAGCCCGAGGATGATGATGCCGCCGGCGACCACGAGCGACCGCAGCCCCTCCTCATCGTCGTCGTCCTTCTCCGCGAGCGCGGTGGTCCGGAGCTCTTCACCATCGCTCAGGGCCGACATCTGCAACGAGCCGTCGGGCTGCGCGGAGACGGTGGCGGAGGGCTGACGGCTCGGCTCGGGCTGCGCTGCGGAAGCGCTGGCCGACGGCGTACCTTCCGCCTTCTCGCGCTTCTCCGCCTTCCCGGCCCCGTTCTTGTGCTCGTTCTTCGCCGGGGCGCCCTGCCCGGGCTCGGCCTCGGGGGTCTGGCTCGCCTCGTCACGGCCGCCCCGATCGTCGTTGTCGTCCCGGCCGCCGTTATCGCCCTGCTCGTTCTGCTCGCCTGGCTCGTTCTGGTCGTCCTCGTCGTCGCCGTCGGGGCCGTCCTCGGGCTCGTCCGGGGCGTCGACCCTGGAGTACGCCACCGAGTAGCCCTCGAGCGACCGCCCGTCGCTGTGCCGGATGAGCACCGTGCGTTGCGGGGCGGACAGGACATGGACCTCCGAGGTGCCTCGACGACCACGGCTGTCCACGCAGTACGCCACGATCAGGTATCCGTCGGGCGCAGTCACCGACACGGAGGAGTCACCGTCCACCTCGCGGTAACCGTCCCCGTGCGAACAGTGACGAACCGGCGTCACCGAGTCGGCCGAAGCGGGCGCGGCGAACAGCATCGGCAGCAGTGTCACGGACAGCAGAGCCATGGACATCAGAGACAGAGTCGCGACGAGCACCCAGCGGCTCACCGGGACTCGGCGTGAGGGTCTGCGCACCCGGCGGATCCTAGAGCAGAAACACCCCGCCGGGTAATGGAGTTTGCCAAGTCCGGAAACCGGCCTGAGAGGATCGGAGCCATGGATCTCGACGCGTTCGCCTGGTTGCTGACCGACAACGGGCAGCGGCTGCTGGCGCGGGCCACCGAGATGACCTCTCCGGACGGCCAGGGTTCTGTCCTGGCGGTGCAGACCGCCCTGCGCAAGGAGGAGACGGCCGAGCGCGTGGCTGCGGCGATGACGCAGGTCGACCTGCGCCGGAAGGCGGCGGCCAAGTTCGGCGACCTCGCACCGCGGATGTACTTCACCCCCGACGGTCTCGAGCAGGCCACCCGCCTCGCCGTCGCCCACCACCGGGCGGCGCGCCTGCGTGCCTTCGACGCGACCAGCGTCATCGACCTGGGCTGCGGGATCGGCGGCGACCTGATCGCCTCCGCACGCGCGGGCCTCACCGCTGCCGGGGTCGATCACGATCCGGAGCGGGTCGCGGTCGCCCAGGCGAACCTCGATGCCCTGGAGCTGCCCGGCGCCGTCACCGTCGCCGACGCGACCGGTGTCGACCATTCACCGTTCGACGTGGCGTACGCAGATCCAGCACGCCGCGGCGCCAAGGGCCGGGTCTTCTCCGCGGAGGGGTGGACGCCGCCGTGGTCGTGGGTCGAGACGCTCTTCGCGCGCGATGCCTGCGTGAAGGTCGCTCCCGGGATCCCGCACGACCTCGTACCCGAGAAGGTCGAGGCCGAATGGGTCAGCGACCGCGGCGAGGTCAAGGAGGCCGCGCTGTGGTCGGGCGCGCTGGCGAGCACGCATCGCCGGGCCACCGTGATCGGCGAGCGAGGTCTGGCGACGCTCACCTCCGAGGACGATCCGGGCGGCGAGGTCGGCGAGGTCGCCGAGTTCCTCTACGAGCCCGACGGGGCGGTGATCCGCGCCGGGCTGGTCACCGCCGTCGCCGCCGGCGTGCAGGGTCATCTGATCGACGAGCACATCGCGTACGTCACCTCGTCCGCCTCCTTCGAGACGCCCTTCGCCCGTGGATATCAGGTGCTCGAAGAGCTCCCCTACCGGGAGAAGCAGCTCAAGGCGGCACTGCGTGCGCGCGGGATCGGGAAGCTGACGATCAAGAAGCGCGGCGTCCAGGTCGTTCCCGAACAGCTCCGCAAACGGCTCGCGCTCTCGGGCTCCGCGGAGGCCACCATCGTGCTCACCCGCGTAGCCGGGGAAGGCACGTGCTTGTTGGTGAGACCGTTCTAGGCGAGGTGCGAATCTAGACGAGGTGAATCTAGACGAGGACAGACGTGATCGGCTGGGAGGAGTCGGCCGGAAGGTCCAGAGCCGAAGGCGTACGCCCCCTGGCCACCATCTCGGCCCCCAGCGCCGCCACCATCGCGCCGTTGTCCGTACACAGACCGGGACGCGGGACCCGCACCCGGATGCCGAGCTTGTCGGCGCGCTCCTCGGCGAGCACTCGGAGGCGGCTGTTGGCAGCGACCCCACCGCCGATGATGATGTCCTCGATGCCTTCGGACGAGGCGGCGTCGAGGGCCTTGCGCACCAGGACGTCGACCACGGCCTCCTGGAAGCTGGCGGCCACGTCGGCGACCGGGACCGGTTCGCCGCTGCGCTCCTTGGCCTCGACCCAGCGGGCGACCGCGGTCTTGAGGCCGGAGAAGGAGAAGTCGAAGCGGTGTCGCTCCAGGTCTCGTTTGCTGGTGAGACCGCGGGGGAAGTCGATCGCGATCGAGCTGCCCGAGGTGGCTTGCCGATCGATCACGGGACCGCCCGGGAACCCGAGGCCGAGCAGGCGGGCGACCTTGTCGAAGGCCTCGCCCGCGGCGTCGTCGATGGTCGCCCCCATCGGGTCGACACCTTCGGTGATGTCGGTGACCTTGAGCAGGCTGGAATGTCCACCGGAGACCAGCATCGCCACGCAGGGCTCGGGCAGCGGTCCGTGCTGCAGCTGGTCGACTGCGACGTGCGAGGCCAGGTGGTTGACCCCGTAGATCGGCTTGTCGAGCCCGAGCGCCAGCGCCTTGGCCGCCGCGACCCCGACCAGCAGTGCTCCCGCGAGCCCCGGCCCCGAGGTGACAGCGATCGCGTCGACATCGTTCAGCTTGATGCCCGACTCCGCACACGCACGCTCGATCGTCGGCACCATCGCCTCCAGGTGCGCCCGACTGGCCACCTCGGGCACGACCCCGCCGAACCGGGCATGCTCCTCGACGCTGCTCGCCACCGCATCCGCCAGGAGCGTGTGGCCGCGCACGACCCCGATCCCGGTCTCGTCGCACGACGTCTCGATGCCGAGTACCAGGGGCTCGTCGACATGGGCACCAGAAGTCATGGCCCCATTGTGCCTTCGCGCTGCCACTGCCTCATCCTCCACCCCGGCTCATCCTCCACCCCGGCTCATCCTCCGCCCCGGCGATCTGTGGTGCCTTGTGCGCGCCGAACGAATGTTCATTCGGCTCCGATGACCGAATGAATGTTCATTCGCCGCATCTGCCCGAATGAACATTCGTTCGGCGCCGGCACGGCCCTCCTCGCCGGCGAGCACACCTCCGCCCGCCACGCGATCTTCAGGATGCGATCTTTCAGGACGGGATATGTCAGCACCGGTCAGGCCGCGCGGTCGCGATCCTCGGAACCACCATCTTGAACATCGCTCAGCGCGACGCGGGCCGCGGCCCAGAGATCGTGCGCGACCTCGATGTCGATCGGGTGTGCGGAGCAGAGCGAGTCCCACAACCCACGAAGCATGATCACCAGCCCGCTCGACTCGACATCGGTGAGCTCCCGGCCGATCGAACTACGGAAGAAGACGCTGATGTCGTGCCAGAGCTCTCGAACGACCTCGCCGATGTGGTCGTTCGATCTCGCGAGCTCCTCGATCCCCAACCACGCTCGCGCGAAGAACTTCTCGTCGGCGGTCGAGGGCAGATACCCGTCCCAACCTCGGTCGTTCACTCGCTGGGCGACCTGCTCCCAGTAGATGCCGGCGAACCCCGACGCCGCGTGGGGCAGCATGTTCTCGTAGCCGTTGAACCAGGCGTGCAGGGTCGATGGGCCCATGTTCGCTGCGTCCGCCACCACCTTGAGCGTCGGCGGACGCAGACCGTCGCGGCCGATCGTCCGTGCCATCGCGACACCGGCCGCCTGGGATTCGAATGTGTTGCGGTAGAGGGCCATGGCATCGATCGCACCACAGACCACCGACATTTCAGTCCGGGGACCCTGACGATCCGGCGAACTCCATCGCCAGCACGATCCCCGTAGCCCCGTCACGGTAGTAGCGCTCCCGGCGGTCGATCTCCACGAACCCGGCTCGGTCGTAGAACGCGATCGCCGACGCGTTGTCCTCGCGGACCTCGAGCAGAAGGCGTTCGGCTCCCTCGCTTCGAGCGATGTCGATGGACGCGACGAGGAGCTCCCCACCGATCCCACGGCGGCGCCGCTCCGCGGCGGTCGCGATCCGCTGGAGCTCGGCGATCTCGTAGACGACACTCACCAGCGCATGACCGACGACCGTCCCGGAATCATCCTCAGCGACCAGGATCCGGACGGTCGGCATCTTCCCCTCGATCGCGACCTGCAGGTATTCAGGCGTCCAGGCATCCTCAGGGAACGCCTCGAGCTCGAGGGCTGCGATCGCGTCGATGTCCTCCTGGGCGGCCGACCGGACGGTCACGGTGAGACCTTCTTCTGGCCCTCTTTCTGGCCCTTCTTCTGGGCAGCCTGCTCGAGCGCATCCGGCCGACGCAGATAGAGCGGCTCGGGATCCATCAGCTCGACCAGCTCCTCGGCCACTGCCCGTGCCAGCCAGCCGGCGGACGGTCGCTGCGGACCGACCGCCGACGGGAACGCGTCGGGATAGAGCAGCGCCCCCTCTCCGACCACCGGCCGCGACGTGGCGACCTCGGCAGGCCGGGCGACGACGGGGCCCTCGAGACGTACGCCCTCGGCATCGTAGGAGGCCAGATAGACCTCCTTGCGCCGTGCGTCCGTCGCCACGAAGAAACCTTCGGTGATCGAGACCACCCCGGAGGCAACGGCCTCCACCGCCAGCACGTCGAGCGTGCAGGCCGCATGGACCGGGATTCCCAGTGCGAAACCCAGCGTCCGCGCGGTGACCAGGCCGACCCGAAGTCCGGTGAACGGCCCGGGTCCGGCACCGACGGCGATGGCGGTCAGGTCCTGGCGTACGACCCCGGCTCCCGCCATGATCTCGGAGATCAGCGGCGCGAGCTGCTCACCATGCTTCATGGTGCGGTCGGAGACCATCTCGGCGACGACGTCGTCACCATCGTGGAGCGCCACGGTCACCTGAGGCGTGGCGGTGTCAAGGGCGAGAAGCACACTCACACCCTAGAGCGCACTGAGATCGACGCCGCGCCAACGGGTCCCGACCGGCACGATCTCCACCCGTCGCGGGTCCGCGCCGGCGGGCGACTCGACCCGATCCAAAGGCCCTTCGTCCGCTTCGGCGCGCACGATCCGGATCTCCAGCCGCGACTCCGAGAGCCCTTCGGCCAGGCCCTCACCCCATTCGACGACGGTGACCGCATCGTCGAGGTCGGTGTCCAGGTCGAGGTCGTCGAGCTCGTCGATCCCACCGAGCCGGTACGCATCGACGTGGACGAGCTCGGGACCGCCGACCGTCGACGGATGCACCCGGGCGATCACGAAGGTCGGCGAGGTGACCTCGCCGCGTACGCCGAGCCCGGCGCCGAGCCCCTTGGTGAAAGTGGTCTTGCCGGCGCCGAGACCGCCGGAGAGAACGAGCACGTCCCCCGCGGCGAGCAGGCCGGCGACCCGCCGGCCCAGCTCGGACATCGCGTCGGCGTCGAGCGCCTCGACGACATGCTCGTTCAGCGGGCGATGCAGCCGCACCGCAGGCGCCTCACGCGAGACTTCGCGACCGTGCTGCCTTCTGCTGTGCTGATTTCTAAAGCCTTGCCGCTCCCAGAACCGCAACGTCTCCGGAAGCTCCGGGCGAGCGATCACCGCAAGGTCGTCGAAGCCCTGCGAGCGCGCGATCCCGGCGGCGTACGTCACCATCTTGTGCGCGACCCCATGCCCCTGCTGATCAGGCAGAACAGCGAAGCGACGCAACCACATGGTCGAGTCCGCGGGGTCCATCACCACCGCCCCGACGGCGACTCCGTCCAACCGCGCCAGCACACCGCCGAAGCCGGAGAGGCGCTCCTTCAGCGACCCCTCGGTCTCGCCGAGCGCATCAGCGGGGGGATCCAACGGAGGACGGGCGGAGAAGGCCGTCCGGACGATACCGAGCATCTCGGCCGCGGCCTCCGGCCCGACCCGCTCGAAGTCGAGCGTCATGCCGAAGCCGCATCCCGGGTGGCTGCGGCGAGCAGCTGGTCGAGCTCGGCGTTGACCTGACCGTGCCGCTCGAGGATGACCATGTGCCCGGCCTTCTCACACTCGACCAGCCTCGAGCCGGGGATGTAGGAGTGCAGCTTGCGGCTGTGGCCGATCGCGGTGAGCCGGTCGGCGGTGCCGCAGATGATCGTGGTCGGCACCCGCCCCATCGCGGCGACGCTCGAGAACTTGTCCAGCGAGCGGAAGCTCGGGAAGAACTCCGCGACCACCTCGAACGGCGTCTGCGAGAGCAGCCCGTCGACGAACTCGACGTACGCCTCGGGCACCTCGTCGCCGAAGGCGAACACATCGGTGAACACGGTCGCCACCGACGCTCCCATGGCACGGAACCGGTCGACGATCCCGTGCCCCTTCGCAAGCGTCCTGATGGTGCCGTTGGCGATCCCGCCGGACAGCTTGGCCGGGAGCACCGGGATCAGCAGCCGGCTCGGGTCCAGACCACCGGCGGTCGTCGAGATGAGGGCAACGCCGATGACCCGGCCACCCTCGTCGTAGGGCGCGAACAGCTCGGGGTGGTCCTCGGCGAACGCGGCGATGGTCATCCCACCCATCGAGTGGCCGACCAGGATCACCGGCCCCTCCGGCACCACCGCGTCGAGCACCCGGAGCAGGTCGTCACCGAGCTGTTCGATGGTGGCGTTGCCGAGCGAGGACCGGCCGCTGCGCCCGTGGCTGCGCTGGTCGTAGAAGACCGACCGCACCAGGCCCCGGTAGGCGGCACGCTGGAAGTGCCAGCAGTCGAGGTTGAGGCAGTAGCCGTGCACGAAGACGAGCGTCACCTCGCTCGACCCACCGTTGTGGGCCGGGTCGACCTCGTCGACCTCGACATGAAGAGGTACGCCGTCGGCCGTCACCACGGTGACCGGGCACGAGCGCAGCGTACCGAGCGGGGTCCGGTCCTCGGGGCGTTCCTCGATCGCGCGGCGCCGTTTCCTCACCACGACCGCGCCGCGCGCGGCGGCAGCGACCGCGGCCGCACCCAACGTCCCGGCCGCGATCTGACCGATGCGTGCTGCGATGCTGCTCATCTGTCGTCCCCCTGCTCGGTGTCGACGTCTGTGTCAACGTAACGGCGCTTCATCCGTCCTCCGATCCTGGTGACGACCTCGTAGGCGATGGTCTCGCTCGCCTCCGCCCAGTCCTGAGCGGTCGGCTCCCCGTCAGCGCCGGTGCCCCACAGGATCACCTCGGCGCCGGGCTCGATCGAGGCATCGCCGAGCTCGACCACCATCTGGTCCATGCAGACGGTGCCGCGCACGGGGTGGCGGGCACCGTCGATCCACACCTCGGTGCGATTCCCGCCGCGCCGCTGGATGCCCTCGGCATAGCCGACCGGGATCAGCCCCACCGTCGTCGGCTCCTCGGCCACCCAGGTGTGGTTGTAGGAGACGCCGGCGCCGGCCTCGATCTGCTTCACCAGCGCCAGCTCGGCCCGCACCGTCATCGCCGGGATCAGGCCTAGGTCGGCCCACGGCGAGCCCTCGACTCCGGGCGCCGGGTCGATGCCGTACGTCGCGATCCCGACCCGGACCAGGTCGAGCCGGGCGCTGGGGCGCAGCAGCGCTCCAGCGGAGTTGGCGAGGTGGCGTACCTCGGGCCGGAGGCCGGCTTCCTCGGCGATCGCGACCGCCTCGCCGAAGACCTTCTCCTGCAGCGCGCTGATCGGATCGGTGGGATCCTCGCTGGCGCTGAAGTGGGACCAGATCCCGGTCACCCGGATCGCCCCCTCGGCCTCCAGGATGCGCGCCAGCGCGACCAGGTTGGACCAGTCGGCGAACGCCGCGCCGCCCCGGGAGAGCCCGGTGTCGACCTTGAGCTGCACCCGCGGCGTACGTCCCAGGGCATCGCCGGCCGCGGCGAACTTCTCCAGGTCGGCGGCGGTGTAGGCGGTGACGTCGATGTCGGCTGCCACGAGCTCCTCGGCGGGCTCGCTCGGCATGATCAGCCACGCCAGCAGCCGGCCCTCGTCGCCGGCCGCGCGGAGCGCGAGCGCCTCGTCGGCGGACGCCACACCGAGCCAGTCCGCGCCGCCCTCACGAGCCGCCCGTGCGACCTCGACCAGACCGTGTCCGTAGCCGTCGGCCTTGACCACCGTCATCATCGGCGTACGCAGGTGCTCTCTCAGCCGCGCGACGTTGTGCCGGATCGCAGCGAGGTCGATGACGATCTCTGCCCGTGACATGTGTCCAGGGTAGTTGGCGCGCAGTGCTTATCGAGAAGCGGGCGAGACAGCAGGAAGGGATCGGATGACGGCAGGGATGGCCGCGGCGACCCCGCTCGCGGTGACCGGCCCGCCCGCGCTCGCCAGCGTCGCGGCCGCGCCGTGCAGCCAGGCGCCCGCGGAGGCGGCGTCGATGGGGGCGAGACCCGCGGCGAGCAGCGACCCGATCAGCCCACCGAGCACGTCACCCGAGCCGGCGGTGGCCAGCCAGGAGGTGCCGGTCGTGTTGACCCGTACCGGCGTGTCGGGGTCCGGCGAGGCGATCGTGGTGCGCCGCCCCTTGAGCAGCACCACCGCGTCGAACCGCTGGGCAGCGAGCCGGGCGTAGTGCAGCGGACGGGCCTCGATCTCGCCGCGGTCCTCCCGGACCAGCGCCGCCAGCTCCCCTGCGTGCGGGGTCAGGATCGCGGGCACCCCGAGCGGCCCGGTCAGCGGGCGGAGGCTGTCGGCGTCGATGACCAGAGGTACGCCGCTGGCCCGGGCGAACGCGAGCGCGCTGTTGGCGCCGTCGGCGCTGCCGGAGCCGACCACCCAGGCCTGGGCCTGACCGTCGCCGACGACCTCGGGGTGCTGGCGTTTCACCCACTCCGAGGCGGTCCCGACGTAACGGACCATCCCGGCGAGCCCGGTGTTGGCGCCGGCGACGGCCAGCAGCGCGGCGCCGGGGTAGGTGGCGCTGCCGACCCGCAGGCCGACGACTCCGCGAGTGTATTTGTGCCCGTCCGGCGCCGGTCGCGGCACCAGGGCGGCCACGTCGGCTGCCTCCAGGCTCTCGACGATCGGCGTCGGCAGGTCGAGCCCGATGTCGATCAGCCGCACCTTGCCGCACGCGGAGGCCGCCGGGTCGAGCAGATGACACGGCTTGTAGGTCCCGAAGCTGACCGTCAGGTCGGCGCTCACGTGGGGCCCGTCGACCTCCCCGGTGTCCACACAGACCCCGCTCGGCGTGTCGACGGCCACCACCGGGATCCCGGCGAGCGTCTCCAGCGCTGCTTCCGCGTCCGGCCGCAGCCCCGGCTTCCCACCGATCCCGACGATCCCGTCGACGACGACCGAGGGTCGTGAACCTGAGAGTGACCGATAGCCCTCGCTGAGCTTCACAACCCGGCCGCGGGCTCGCTGCAGCGCCGCCAGCCCGCTCGCATGGGCCCGCTCCGACAGCAACCAGGCCTCGACCCGCGCACCGCGACGCGCGAGCAGCGCCCCGGCATACAACGCGTCTCCGCCGTTGTCGCCGCTCCCGACGAGCAGGACGACCCGGCGACCGTAGGCACCACCGAGATGATCGATGACCGCGTAGGCCAGCCCGGCAGCCGCACGCTGCATCAGAGCACCGTCCGGCAGGCTCGCCATCAGGGCCTTCTCTGCCGCCCTGACCTGATCGACCGAGTGCGCACGCCGCATGGGATCAGCCTACGCGTCGAGGCTCTGACGGGATCGGGCCGAAGGTCCGGACAAAGCCGGATCAGTCCTCCAGGACCACCATCGCCGAGGCGATCCCGGCATCGTGGGAGAGCGAGAGATGGACGGTGACGACCCCGAGCTTCGTGGCCTGCGCCAGCACCGTGCCCCGGAGCTCGAACCGCGGCTGCCCGGACGACTCCGAGATCACCTCGGCGTCGTGCCACTCCATCCCCTGCGGGGCACCGAGCGCCTTGGCGAGCGCTTCCTTCGCGGCGAACCGGGCGGCCAGCGACGCCATCGGCTTCGTCGCCTCAGCGGGAGTGAACAGGCGCTCACGCAGCCGCGGCGTACGCTCCAGCGACTCCTCGAACCGCTCGAGGTCGCAGACGTCGATCCCGACTCCGAGAACAGCCATCAGCGGACCGCCATCACTCGACCGTGACGGACTTGGCGAGGTTGCGGGGCTGGTCGACGTCGTAGCCGAGCTCGGTGGCGAGCTGACAGGCGAAGAGCTGCATCGGGACGACCGCGACCAGGGGCTGCAGCAGCACGGGCACCTTGGGCAGCCGGATGATCGTGTCGGAGACCGCGTCGACGGAGTCGTCGCCCTCCTCGACCAGCGCGATGGTCCGCGCGCCGCGCGCCCGCACCTCCATGATCCCGGATCGCATCTTGTCGTGCAGGAAATCGCGGCCGCGCGGGGGCACGATGCACCAGATCGGCAGGCCTTCCTCGACCAGTGCGATCGGGCCGTGCTTGAGTTCCCCGGCGGCGAACCCCTCGGCGTGCAGGTAGGCGAGCTCCTTGAGCTTGAGCGCGCCCTCGAGGGCGACCGGGTAGCCGGCGTGGCGGCCCAGGAACAGGAAGGCTCGACGGTCGGCGTACTCACGGGCGAGGTCGTAGACCTGCGGCGCCGTTTCCAGCACCTTCTCGACCGCCGCGGGCATGGCCTCGAGCTGGGTCATCACGCCGTCGATCTCGTCGCCGTACATGGTGCCCTTGACCTGCGCCAGGTAGAGCGCGAGCAGGTAGCAGGCGACCAGCTGGGTGACGTACCCCTTGGTCGAGGCGACCCCGATCTCCGGGCCGGCATGGGTGTAGATGACCGCGTCGGACTCGCGCGGGATCGTGGAGCCGTTGGTGTTGCAGATCGCGAGCACCTTGGAGCGCTGCGAGCGCGCGTGCCGGATCGCCTGCAGGGTGTCGGCGGTCTCGCCGGACTGCGAGATCGCCACCACCAGGGTCGAGTTGTCGAGGATCGGGTCGCGGTAGCGGAACTCGGAGGCCAGCTCGACCTCGACCGAGATCCGGCACCAGTGCTCGATGGCGTACTTGGCGACCATGCCCGCGTAGAACGACGTCCCCGCGGCGATGATGATGATCTTGGTGACCTCGCGCAGCTCGTCGTCGTCGAGCCGCATCTCGTCGAGGTGAAGAGACCCCGAAGGAGTACGCCGCCCGAGCAGCGAGTCGGCCACCGCACGAGGCTGCTCGAGGATCTCCTTGCGCATGAACCAGTCGTGGCCGTCCTTCTCGGCGGCGGCCAGGTCCCAGTCGACGTGGAAGCGGCGGCCCTCGGCGGGGGTGCCGTCGAAGTTGGTCACCGATGCGCCGGAGCGGGTGATCGTGACGACCTGGTCCTGGTCGAGCTCGAGCGCCTCGCGGGTGTGCTCGATGAAGGCGGCGACGTCGGAGCCGAGGAACGACTCCCCCTCGCCCAAACCGACCACGAGCGGGCTGTTGCGCCGGGCGGCGACGACCCGGTCGGGGTCCTCGGCGTCGACCGCGACGAAGGTGAACGCACCTTCGAGGATCGAGCAGACCTCCTGCATCGCGACGGTCAGGTCGGCCCCGCCGAGGACCGCGCGCTCGAGCAGGTGGGCGGCCACCTCGGTGTCGGTCTGCGAGGTGAACTCGTGCCCGTCGGCCTCCAGCGTGCCCCGCAGCTCGGCGAAGTTCTCGATGATCCCGTTGTGGACGACGGCGACGCGCCCGGTGCGCCCGACGTGCGGGTGGGCGTTGCCGTCGGTCGGGCCGCCGTGGGTCGCCCAGCGGGTGTGTCCGATCCCGGTCGTCGACGCCGGCAGCGGGGAGGCCGCGATCGACTTCTCCAGGTTGGCGAGCTTTCCCGCCTTCTTGTCGACGGCGAGCGCGCCGTCGGCCACCAGCGCGATCCCCGCCGAGTCATAGCCGCGGTACTCCAAGCGCCGCAGGCCATCGATCACGACGTCCTGCGCCGACCGGTCTCCGACGTACCCAACGATGCCGCACATGGCCGATGATCCTACGGCTCTCGTGGCCCCCATCAAGAAGCGGCGGCGCTGGGTACGTAACAATCGTTGCCATGTCACACCCCGGGCCACACGGCGACGACCGCGGCTCTTCGCCCTACGTCGAGCTCGACCGCAGCGCGTGGGCGGAGCTCGCGACCGAGACCGAGAGCCCGCTGACCGAGGCCGAGATCGAGTCGCTGCGTGGCCTGGGCGATCAGATCGACCTCAAGGAGGTCGAGGAGGTCTATCTGCCGCTGAGCAGGCTGCTCAGCCTCTACGTCAGTGCATCGGACAGGCTCCACGACCAGCAGGAGCTGTTCCTCGGCAAGACGATGCCGGAGCGTACGCCCTTCGTCATCGGTGTCGCCGGGTCCGTCGCCGTCGGCAAGTCGACCACCGCCCGCGTGCTCCAGCAGATGCTCGCCCACTGGCCCGAGCACCCCAACGTCGCCCTCGTCACCACCGACGGTTTCCTCTACCCCAACGCCGAGCTCGAGCGTCGCGGCCTGATGGATCGCAAGGGGTTCCCCGAGTCGTACGACCGCAAGGCCCTGCTGCGTTTCCTCGTCGACCTCAAGTCCGGCGAGGACGAGGTGCGCGCGCCGATCTACTCGCACCTGACCTACGACGTCACCGACCAGACGGTGGTCGTCAAGAAGCCCGACATCGTCATCCTCGAAGGGCTCAACGTCCTGCAGCCCTCGCGGGTCCGCGCCGACGGCACCATCTCGCTGGCGCTCTCGGACTTCTTCGACTTCTCCGTCTACGTCGACGCCGGGTCGCGCGACATCAAGCAGTGGTACGTCGATCGCTTCCTGCGCCTGCGCGAGACCGCCTTCCGCGACCCGTCGTCCTACTTCACCAAGTATGCGGCTCTGTCGCACGACGAAGCCGTCACCCGCGCGACCGAGATCTGGAACGAGATCAACGGCCCCAACCTCCGCGAGAACGTCCTCCCCACCCGGTCCCGCGCGACGCTCGTCCTCCGCAAGGACAGCGATCACTCGGTGCGGTATGTGAGGTTGCGGAAGATCTAGGCGGTCGTTCTAGGTATGCAGAGAAACCCTCACTTCCCGTGCGGAGTTCCGCCAGGGAGGTGAGGGTTCGGCTGCATACCTAGACGAACATTCAGAGCGCCAGCCGCGCCCGCACCACATCCGCGAGCCGCTCGGCACAGGCCTCGGCCTCGTGGTGGGTGGGGGCCTCGACCATGACGCGTACGAGGTTCTCGGTGCCTGAGGGACGCAGCAGGATCCGGCCGGAGCCGGCGAGGGCGTCCTCCTCGACGGCTACTGCCTCCAGCAGACCGGAGTCGGTCGTGCAGCGGGCCTTGTCGACGCCCTTGACGTTGAGCAGCACCTGCGGGAGGCGGGTGACGACGGAGGCGAGGTCGGCGAGGGTGCGCCCGGTGTCGGACATCCGCTGCAGGACGTGCAGCGCGGTGAGGATGCCGTCGCCGGTGGTGGCGTGCTCGCTCATGATGATGTGGCCGGACTGCTCGCCGCCGATGGCGTAGCCGCCGCGGCGCATCTCCTCGAGCACGTAACGGTCGCCCACGGCGGTCTGCTTCACCTGCAAACCGGCAGCCGACATGGCCTTGACGAAGCCGAGGTTGCTCATCACGGTGACGACCACGGTGTCGTCGGGGAGCCGGCCGGCGTCGTGGAGCCCGAGCGCGAGGATCGCGATGAGCTGGTCGCCGTCGACCAGGTTGCCCTCGGCGTCGACGGCCAGGCAGCGGTCGGCGTCACCGTCCCAGGCGAAACCGGCGTCGGCATGATGCTCGACGACCGCCTTCTGCAGCATCTCCGGGTGGGTCGAGCCGACCCCGTCGTTGATCGAGAGGCCGTCGTTGGCGTCGTTGATCGCGATGACGGTCGCGCCGGCCTGCTCCAGGGCCAACGGCCCGGCGGCCGCAGCGGCGCCGTTGGCGCAGTCGACGACGACGGTCAGCCCGTCGAGACGCCGCTCGAGCGTGGTGACCAGATGGGCGGCGTACGTCTCCACGGGGTTCTCGTGGGACGAGATCCGGCCCACCGAGGCGCCGGTCGGGCGGTCCCACGGCTCGTCGAGGTGTGCCTCGATCCGGTCCTCGAGCACGTCGTCGAGCTTGTGCCCGCCGCGTTGGAGGAACTTGATGCCGTTGTCGGGCATCGGGTTGTGCGAGGCCGAGATGACCACGCCGAGATCGGCCTCGAGGGCCGCGGTGAGATAGGCGACCCCGGGCGTCGGCAGGACGCCGACCTCGATCACGTCGCAGCCGGCCGAGGCCAGGCCACCGGCGACCGTCGCCTGCAGGAACTGCCCGGAGACGCGCGAGTCGTTGCCGATGACCGCCAGCGGCTTGCGTCCGCTGCCGGAGAACCGCAGCTCCTCGGTCAGGACCAGTGCTGCAGATGTCGCCAGGTTCTGGGCGAGCGAGGCGGTGAGTACCTCGCCGTTCGCGAGACCGCGAACTCCGTCAGTGCCGAAAAGGCGTGCCACGTCCGTGTGACCTTCTTTCGTACGTCGGCCCCCGCCCGAAAAGAGTCGGGGTGCCTCGGCGAACCGAGGCACCCCGACAATCTAGGCGATCAGCGCTTGCTGAACTGCGAGGCCTTGCGGGCCTTCTTGAGACCAGCCTTCTTCCGCTCCACGACGCGAGCGTCGCGGGTGAGCAGACCGGCCTTCTTCAGGGTCGGGCGGTTGGCCTCTTCGTCAACGTTGTTGAGCGAACGGGCCACGCCGAGGCGCAGCGCGCCGGCCTGGCCGGCGATGCCGCCGCCGTCGATACGGGCGATCACGTCGAAGCGACCCTCGAGCTGCAGCGCGGCGAACGGCTCGTTCGCGATCTGCTGGTGCAGCTTGTTGGGGAAGTAGTCCTCGATCGTACGACCGTTGATGGTCCACTGGCCGGTGCCCGGGACGATCCGGACGCGGGCGACGGACTCCTTGCGACGACCGGTGGCAGCAGCCGGGGCGATGGTCGCCGGACGCTCGGGGGTGTCGGCGGACGGGGCGCTCTCGGAGGTGTAAGCGAGGCCCTGCTCGTCGGTCTCGAAGGTCTCCTCGACCTCTACGGTGTTCTCAGTCATGTTCTGGTCCTGGCTCACTGGGCGATCTGCTTGATCTCGAACGGAACGGCCTGCTGCGCGGCGTGCGGGTGCTCAGGGCCGGAGTAGACCTTCAGCTTCTTGAGCATCTGACGGCCGAGCTTGTTCTTCGGCAGCATGCCCCACACGGCCTTCTCGATCGCCTTGCGAGCGTCCTTGTCCAGGACCTCACCGATCGGGGTGGCCGTCAGACCGCCCGGGTAACCGGAGTGACGGTAGGCCAGCTTGGTGGTCTTCTTGTTGCCGGAGAGGGAGACCTTCTCGGCGTTGATGACGATGACGAAGTCGCCGGTGTCCGCGTTGGGGGCGAAGATCGCCTTGTGCTTGCCGCGGAGGAGCTCGGCGACCTGGACCGCGAGGCGGCCGAGACGGACGTCGGTCGCGTCGATCACGAGCCAGGCGCGCTCGATGTCGCCCGGCTTAGGAGCGTAAGTACGCACGTGTGCCTTCTTAGTAGTTCGTTGTGCCCGCCCAGCGGTTGCAGGAGGCGGGATGGTGCAGCGTGGCTTCTGACGAACACGGCCCGGCTTGCCCTGTCCCCGGGGGATCCCAGCGACAGTCATCCGGATCTGCGCCCCCGACCGTGTGAACCAGGAGGATCAAACACAGCAGGACGCGGCAGGAGTCACGACCTCACAAGGTTACGAGCCCCCGCGCAGCAGAGACAAATCACTGCGTACGTCGCCGGGAGGCGCCGAGCAGCGCACTTCTTCTCGATGAGCATTTGGCGTACGCTGATCGTAGGATTGTCTGACAATCAGATCATCTTGATCCGTTTCGATACCGCCCCATGAGATGAGGAGTGCGATGACCCTGCTCGACGAAGCTCAGGACAACGTTGCGACCAGCCTGACCCCCGCCGCCTTCGCAGCCGCCGAGGCGCACTCCGCGCACAACTACCACCCGCTCGAGGTCGTGATCAGCCACGCCGAGGGCGCCTGGGTGACCGACGTCGACGGTCGCCGCTGCCTCGACATGCTGGCCGGCTACAGCGCGCTGAACTTCGGTCACGGCCACCCCGCACTGCTGTCCGCGGCCCGTGAGCAGCTCGACAAGGTCACGCTGACCTCGCGTGCGTTCGTGCACGACCAGTTCGCCGAGTTCACCGCCCGCCTGGCCGCGATGTGCGGCAAGGACATGGTGCTGCCGATGAACACCGGCGCCGAGGCCGTCGAGACCGCGATCAAGGTCGCCCGCAAGTGGGGCTACGACGTCAAGGGCGTCCCCGCCGACCAGGCCGAGATCATCGTGATGGCCGGCAACTTCCACGGTCGCACCACCACCATCGTCGGCTTCTCCGACGACGCCGACGCCCGCGACGGCTTCGGTCCGTTCGCCCCCGGCTTCGTGATGGTTCCGTACGCCGACCTGGCCGCCATCGAGGCCGCCATCACGCCCAACACGGTGGCCGTGCTGGTCGAGCCGATCCAGGGCGAGTCCGGTGTCGTCATCCCCGGCGACGACTTCCTGATCGGGCTGCGCGACCTCTGCACCCGGGAGAACGTGCTCTTCGCCGCCGACGAGATCCAGGCCGGCCTCGGCCGCACCGGCTACACCTTCGCCTGCGACCACGCCGGCGTGAAGCCGGACATGTACATCCTCGGCAAGGCCCTCGGCGGCGGCATCGTCCCGGTCTCGGCGGTCGTCGCCGACCGTGACGTGCTCGGCGTCATCGGCCCCGGCCAGCACGGCTCGACCTTCGGCGGCAACCCGCTCGCCTGCGCCGTCGGCACCGCCGTCATCGAGCTGCTCGAGACCGGCGAGTTCCAGGCCCGCGCCGAGAAGCTCGGCAAGGTCCTGCACGACCGCCTGGCCTCGATGGTCGGCAAGGGCATCGTCGGCTTCCGCTCCCGCGGCCTGTGGGCCGGCGTCGACATCGACCCCGCCATCGGCACCGGCCGTGACATCTGCGAGCGCCTCCTCGCCCGCGGCGTACTCGCCAAGGACACCCACGGCAGCACGATCCGCCTGGCCCCGCCCCTGGTGATCGCCGAAGAGGACCTCCACTGGGCCCTCGACCAGCTCGAGGCGGCTGTCTCCGAGTAGGGCCGAGCCGCTCTGTAACACGTGGTTCGACGTACTGGTCGCCCCAAGAGAACGACCGGATAGTACGTCGAACGACGTGTTACACCCCGCTAGTCGTCGAGCGCGGCGAGATCATCGATGATCTCGTCCGCGGCGGCGACGAACAGCTCCTGCAGCCCACGGATCAGCTCGGTGTAGGACTCCGTGTACTGATCAGACGTCATCGTCACCCGGTCCAGGCTGCCGGTGGCCAGGACCTGGTTGACCGCCCGGTGCGCCGGGACCCCGATGGCCCCGTCGGTCGCAGTGTTGTAGGTGATCCGATCGAGCACCTCGCGCCGACGCTCCGAGGTCGCCGTGTAGAAGTCCGCGAGCGAGCGACGCCAGGTGGCCTCGGCCGAGGCGAGCTCGGCGAGGTCTTCCTCGCTGATGGGTTCGGCCGACATACCCGTCGCCTGCGAGGGCCGCCACTCGGTGAGCAACTCCGTCATGATGGCCCGCTCCTCGCCGAACGCCTCGAACGCCGGGGGCACGGCGCCGAGCGCTTCGATCTCGGCGTCGATCTCGGCGTCACCGACCGACGGCACGAACGTCGCGAGCGAGAGGAGATCGTTGGCGACCGCCCCGTAGGCGGCCTCCCCCTGCACCTGGGTCTGGGCCGTGTTGTCGATGTCGGATCGGGTCTTCGGCATGTCGTCCAACGACCGCTGGATCCTCCCGAGGACATCCGCGAGCTCCTGGTCACCGCCGGCGTCGATCTGCTCCGCCTTCGCCGTCCAGTTCGTGATGGCCTCATCGGTCGTCGCCCGCAACGGCCTCATCACGACGGCGGGGACGCCTGCCAAGGCGCCGTCACGCTCGAACATCACGTTGATCGCCAGGTCGAACGCGCTGGGCAGCGCCTGCGCGACCGACTCCGCCCGGCGCACCGTCGAGGTCGAGGTGACCGTCGGCGACCCCGCCGGATCGGTGGCCCGGTCCGTGATGACGGGCTGGAGCGCCACCCCGGCGATGCCGATGATCCCGACCGCCATCACGGTCCCGACGGTCGCGACCAGGCGGGTCCGGCGCACACGGCGGCGGCCGCGGCGTACGTCCTCGGCGGGGTCCGCGTGCGGGACCGGAGCGGTCGCGCCGAGGCGATAGAGACTGTCACGCAGCAGGGTGTCGTCGTCGAACGTGTTCATCGCTGGCCTCCTCGGGCAACGTCGGCGGAAGCGTGGTCGGGACGAAGGGTGCGACGCAGGTTGGCCAGCGCGGCCGCGGTCTGGCTCTTGACCGTCCCACTGCTGACACCCAGGTCGGCGGCCGTCTCCTCGACCGACAGACCCCAGTAGTGTCGGAGCACCACAACCTGGCGCTGACCTGCGGGAAGAGATCGCAACGCGGTCCAGAGCTCATCGAGCTCCTCGACCCCGAGGCTGGCCGTCGCCGGCCGATCGGCGATCTCACCCGATCGCTCACGCCGCCACGGCCGGCGGCCCTCGTCCAGATGGCTGTTGACCAGCACCCGACGTACGTAGGCATCGACGCTGTCGGCCTTCCGCACCTTCCGCCACGCCGCGTACACCTTCGACAGCGTCAGCTGCACGATGTCCTCGGCGCGATGCTCGTCACCGCACAACAGGTAGGCCGCGCGGTACAGGTGCGCGCGTCTCTCCCTGACGTAGGCGGTGAACTCCTCGTCCCGACTCACGTCTCTCCTCCTCCGGTTCCGACCCCCGACCCCCAGTTGACGTAGCCAGTCGTCGATCGGTTGGGACGCAGGAACAGATCCAGCGATATGAGGGGGTTCCAGCTCTGGCCTCTCTCATCGTCAGAGCGTCAGTAGCGTGTCGGGCCCGGCGTGACCGTCTTGGTGACGTCGGGGATGACGTGGACCTTGCCGATGTAGACGTCCTTCTTCGTGAGCGGCTCGAAGCGGATCCGCTCGTGAGCCTCACGCGGTCCGGTGAACGTGATCCAACGCGTGGCATAGCGCGCGGCGTAGGCGTTGATCGTGCCGAAGTAGACGCCACCGACGTACGCCTTCGCACGACCGTACGTCGGACCGACCCGATACTGGATCCTCAGCCGCTTCGCGGAGTATCGCTCCGTGGTTCGCGCCCGAGCTCCGTACTCGTCCGTCAGCCGCACCGAGGTCCAGATCTTGCCACCCGCTGAGTAACCGGCTCCAGCCGTCCATTCGCCCATCGGGTCGAGCGGGGAGTAGGAACACTTCCACCCCGACCACGCCGAGAAGTTCACGGCTGCGTCGTAAGCCCTGACCCGGTAGCAGTTGGTATCGCCCGAAAAATCCACCTGCACCGGCATGGATGTCCCGGTGGTCGTCCAGGTTCCACCAGCGATGTAGGACGTCCCGGTGGTCACCCACTTGAAGTTGACCTCGTATCCGACGACCTTGACGTTGTCGGTTGCCTTCCAGGTCGCCGTGCCTCCGTAGACGCCGTTGCTGTTGCGCTTGGTCGGAAACGTCGGCGCCAGGGAAAATGCAGTCAACCTCGGCCGTGTCGTATCACCGTTCGACACCGGGTCATGGAAGGGCCCGGCGGTGCCGGGATCGTATTTCTCGACAACCCGCACCGAAGCGAGCGGAGCGGTGGCCCGTAGCGCCCACAGCGCCGTGAACCGGAACGGCCGGCTGAAGCGGGAGAGGGACCGGATCTTGATCGCACCGGTGAGGTTGCCGGACCGCTGACGGGTGACGTACTTGTAGCCATACCGCTTGGCGTAACCGTCGACCGTGCCGATCACCGTCGACCCGATCAGGATCCGCGCCTTGCCGAAGGTCGGACCGGTGCGTACTTTGATGCGGACCCCCTTGGTGAGGTAGCGCTCAGAGGTCAGCGGGTTGCAGCAGTTGCCGTTGTTGCGGACGTAGTAGCCGAACGCGGTGGCGTCGAAGCCACGCTCCAACTCCTCGGTACTCATCGGAGCGTTGGTGCAGCGCCATCCCGACCAGGCACCGGGGATACCCGCGGCGGTGAGAGTCCGTACGCGGCGGCAGACCTGGTCACCTGAGAGGACCTCGCTCGCTACCGATGTGCGTGAGGCCGGGTACGTGTCGATCATGGACTGATATCCCGATCGGACCATGCCGTACGTGGTCCCCAGCTCCGGCATCCTCGAGGGAGCGATGTAAGAGCCCTTCCGCACCCCGTGCCAGGTCTGCACCTGATACTTCGCGACACCGGTGGTAGTGGCTGGCTTCCAGCGATAGGCGGGAACCGCCCTCCAGTACGAATCGCGCCACCGCATGTCGGACGGTGCGAGGAACGTCGGGTACGACGTCGCGGCGATCGCCGGCGCCGTCGCAGCCGACGCGCTCGGAGCACCGCTCGCACCCGGGGCGAGAACCGCCGCAACCAGAGCGATCGCACCGACTAAACGCATCACACGCGCACGTCGAGCGACGGCAATCCATGACATGGGGGCTCCTTGAGACGAGCCGGCTCACGGACGCTCCCGGAGCCCGGCCGAGGGAGCATAGCGAACACCCGCCGGGGTGTTGACCGGGCTCGGGTAACACGTCGTTCGTAGTACTACTCGCTCTATCAGAACGACCGGATAGTGCTACGAACGACGTGTTACAGCTCCCTCCGGGCCCAGCAACCCCAGCAGCTCCGGGAGCGACCCGGCCAGGAGGCCCAGCAGGTCCTCGCGGGTCAGACCCGCGGGATCGGCCTTCCATGAGAGCACCAGCTCCTCCGACATGGCCTGCCACCCACGGACGATCAGGCGCGCGGCAGGGGTGTCGGCGACGAAGTCGACGTCGGCCTCGAAGATCCGGGTCCCGAGCGCACCGAACGCGTCGTCGTAGATCTCGCGCAGGACGGGGTCGCTGGCGGCGCCGCGGACCATCGAGACGTAGCCCTCGTAGTTGGCGTCGACGAAGTCCACGTATGCGCTCATCGACGCCAGCAGACGCTCGACCGGCTCCCCTGTCGAGGGCGGAGCGGTCTGGGCGACGAGCGCGTCGGCGGCGCGGCGCACGACGGCCTCACGGAAGGCCATCTTGTCGCCGAAGTAGTGATAGAGGAGCCCGCGCGAGATGCCGGCCTCACGCGCCACCACGTCGATCGAGATCTCGTCGAGGGAGTGGTTCGCGAAGAGGCGGATGCCCAGATCCAGCAGCTGCTCGCGGCGCTGCTCGGGCGTCAGTCTCGTCCGTTGACTCATGCGATCCATTCTATTGACACCCGTTCAATAAGCAAGCCATACTCGAAGTATGACCACTGCTGACCTCACCCATGTCGACCACCTGATCGTCGGTGCCGGCTTCGGAGGCCTGTGCGCGGCGATCAAGCTCGACGAGGACGGCGAGCGCGACTTCGTCGTCATCGAAAAGGGCTCCGGCGTCGGTGGCACCTGGCGCGACAACACCTACCCCGGCGCCGCCTGCGACGTGCCCAGCCAGCTCTACAGCTACTCGTTCGCGCTCAACCCCGACTGGTCGATGAGCTTCTCGCCGCAGCCGGAGATCGAGGCGTACATCACCAAGGTCGCCGAAGGCTCCGGCACCCTCGACCGCTTCGTCTTCGACACCGCGATGACCTCCGCGACCTGGGACGAGACCCAGCAGCGCTGGCTCGTCGAGACCGATGGCAAGAACGGCACGAAGACGTACGCAGCGACCACCCTCATCGCCGGCCCCGGCGCCCTCTCCGAGCCCAAGCTCCCGGACATCGCGGGCATCGAGGACTTCCAGGGCGAGATCTTCCACTCCGCAAAGTGGAACCACGACGTCGATCTCACCGGCAAGCGCGTCGCGGTGATCGGCACCGGCGCCAGCGCGATCCAGATCGTCCCGGAGATCCAGAAGAAGGCTGCCCGCCTCGACGTCTACCAGCGCACCGCGCCCTGGGTCCTCCCCCGCAACGAGCACCGCTACACGAAGCTCGAGAAGGCCGCCTTCCGCCACGTCCCCGGCCTTCAGCGCGCGGCCCGCGCGGCGGTCTACTGGGGCCTCGAGGTCCGCGTCCTCGGCCTCGCCGTGCAGCCCCAGCTCACCAAGGCCCACGAGCTGATGGCGCGGAACAACATCCGCCGCGGCATCAAGGACCCCGAGCTGCGACGCAAGGTCACCCCCGACTACACCCTCGGCTGCAAGCGCACGCTGATCTCCAACGCCTACTACCCCGCGCTGGCCGCCGACAACGTCGACCTGATCACCGACGGCATCGCCCGGGTGGAGGAGAACGCGATCGTCGCCCAGGACGGCACCAGCCGCGAGATCGACGTCCTCGTCGTGGCGACCGGTTTCTACACCACCGACCTCCCGATCGCTCACTCCATCACCGGCAGCAAGGGCCGCACGATGGCCGAGCGGTTCGCGGAGACCGGGATGAGCGCCTACAAGGGCACGACCGTCCCGGAGTTCCCCAACCTCTTCTTCATCGTCGGCCCCAACACCGGCCTGGGCCACTCCTCGATGGTCTACATGATCGAGTCCCAGGTGGCCTACCTCCGCGACGCGATCCGCACGATGCGTACGAACGCCTACGCCACCGTCGAACCCACCGAGGACGCCACCTCCGCCTGGAACGACGACCTGCAGCGCAAGATGGGCAAGACGGTCTGGTCGGAGGGCGGCTGCGCGTCGTGGTATCTCGACGAGCACGGCCGCAACACCACCCTGTGGCCGAGCTTCACGTTCCTGTTCCGGCACCTGACCAGCACGTTCGACGTCGACAAGTACGTCGTCACCGCCGCCAGCACCCCCGCTTCCACCAAGGAGAGTGTCCTCGCATGAAGTCCTTCGACGACAAGGTAGTCGTACTCACCGGAGCCGGTTCCGGCATCGGCCGCGCCCTCGCGGTCAACCTCGCCGGCCGCCGCGCCCGGGTCGCGCTCTCCGACGTCAACGAGGCCGGCCTGGCCGAGACCGTCGAGCTCGCCAAGCAGGCCGGGGCCCGCGAGATCAGGGCCGACAAGCTCGACGTCGCCGACCGCGAGGCCTTCAAGACGTACGCCGAGGGTGTCATCGCCCACTTCGGCACCGTCAACGTGGTGATCAACAATGCCGGGGTCGCGCTGTCGGGTCGGGTCAACGACCTCGACTGGGACGACATCGACTGGATCATGGGCATCGACTGGTGGGGCGTCGTGCACGGCACGAAGTTCTTCCTCCCGGCCCTGATCGAGTCCGGCGACGCGCACATCGTGAACATCTCCTCCCTGTTCGGGCTCGTCTCGATGCCCGACCAGGCCTTCTACAACGCCGCCAAGTACGCCGTGCGCGGCTTCACCGAGGCGCTGCGCGAGGAGATGCTGATCGACGGCCACAAGGTCGGCGTCACCTCGGTCCACCCCGGCGGCATCAAGACGGCCGTGGCCCGCTCCGCTCGCGTCTCGGCCAAGGACGACCAGGCCGCGACCGCGAAGTTCTTCGACGAGAAGCTCGCCAAGATGGAGCCCGAGCGCGCCGCCGAGATCATCGTCAAGGGCATCGAGAAGAAGCAGGCCCGCGTGCTCGTCGGCCTCGACGCCCATGTCATCCACAACTTCGGCAAGTTCACCGGCTCGCGCTACCAGGACCTGATCGCCCTGGGAGCCAAGTACGTGATGCCGAAGAAGAACGGCTGAGGCTCCGCACGCCTCCTAGACTGAGCGCCATGCGCTTCGAGGCCGGTCACCCTGTTCGTGTCGAGTTCACGAAGTGGGGTGGCCGGCCTCATTGGTCCTTCACGGGCCTCTACCTCGGCGAGGACGAGCACGGTGAGTGGATCGGCCACCCGGTCGGCACCGAGTTCGCTCGGCCGGGGCACGGCTGGGTCGCTGACTGGGCGTCGGTCAGCCTGGTCCCGCACCACGACGCGGCCCACTTCCCCGCGTTCAACCAGCCCAACACCCGGGTCAGCTCACAGATCTATGTCGACATGTGCACTCCGCCGGTGTGGCAGGACTCGACGGTCACCTGCATCGACCTGGACCTCGACGTGGTCAAGAAGTTCGACGGCTCGGTCTACATCGACGACGAGGACGAGTTCGAGCACCACCAGCTCGAGTACGGCTATCCGCCTGAGATCATCTCGATGACCGAGGACTCCGCCGAGCGGGTCTATCTCGCGGTCAAGGAGAGCCGGGCGCCGTACGACGATGTCACCACCGAGCGCTGGTTCGAGGCGCTTGTTCGTCTAGGTATGTAGCCGAACGGTCACATCCCTCGCGGAACTCCGCTCGGGATGTGACGGTTTCTCTGCATACCTAGACGAACGAGCGCGCCCGCTGCCGCCCTACGAGTCCGTCTCGGCCGCCGGGACCACCGGGGTGGTGCGGTCCTTGCGCAACGGACCGACGAGACGCGGCCCGGACAGGCGCGTCTCGATGCGCCACGACCGGCGGCTGAGGGGCTGGGCGATGAACTCGCCCAGGTAGACGCCTGAGGCGAGCGCCAGCGCGACCGAGGCGGCGGTGAAGAGGGCGACCAGGCCGACCGAGGTGGTCGTCGGCGTCTCCTGGGCGAGCATGGTGAGTCCGCGGTAGATCGAGTAGCCGGGCAGGAACGGCACGACCGACGAGACGACGATGACCAGCGGCGGCACCTTCAGCCGGGTGGCCACCGAGTAGGCGACCAGACCGATGAACAGGGCGGCGACGGCCACCCGCCACGTACGTCCGACGTCTCCGGGCACGACGATCGAGAGGACCACTGCGACGCCTGCGATGACCGCGATCGGCGCCAGCGTCCGCTTGGGTGCGTACGCCGCGTAGGCGAAGGCCGCCGCACCGACCGCTCCGCCGACGGTGGCCAGCGTGATCGACTGCAGCGTGGTCACGTTGCTCGTCACCGCCCCATGGATCGGCACCCCGACCGCGGCCGCGAACACCAGTCCGCCGGTGACTCCGGCGATGATGCCTGCCGTGGAGACCAGCGCCTCCATGATCCGGGCGCTCGCGGTGACGTGGAACCCGGTGAGCGCGTCCTGCAGGGCACCCATGAAGCTGATGCCCGCCAGCATCACGGTGATGTTGGCGGTGATCGAGGTGGAGACGTCGAGTTCCAGCGGCAGCGCCGCGGCAACGACCGCGAGCAGGGTGGCGACGCCGGCCCCGGCGACCTGCAGGTAGAAGAGCGGCAGCCGCCAGCGCCGGTGGAGGTAGTGCTGCAGCTGGTCGATCGCGGCGCCGGAGATGAAGGCGAGCATGATCACGCGGAGCTCACCACCGACGTAGACCGTGAACGCCGCCGCCATCACCGCCATGCCGAGCGTCACCGCCCAGCGCGGCCGGCGGTGGCCGCCGGAGATGATCCGGCCCAGCTCGATCCGAGCGCCCTGGAGGTCCACCTCGTCGCGTACGACCTGACGGACCAGGTGGTCGACGGCGGTCAGGTGGTCATAGTCGATGGTGCGGTTCTTCACCTGGCGGGTGGTGTGGATCGGGATCGCCTCGGGATCGGCCTGGTAGCCCATCGAGAGACTCGTGTAGGTGACGTCGACCTCGGCCCCGCGGAGCCCCAGATGCTGGGAGAGAGACCTCATCGTCGCGGTCACGTCAGCGGCCCCGGCGCCGGTCGAGATCAGCAGCTCACCGACGCGGAGGCAGAAGTCCAGAGTCAGGTTCACCTCACGCGCGTCCACCGTCACAGGGTGCCATTCGGCCGGTGAACGACAGGCATCCACGGTGCTCGACAAACGGGCACGCTCAAGGAACGCTCAATACATGCGGATCGACTTCCACCCCTCCGCCCGGCCGACGCTCGGCGTCGAGTGGGAGCTTGCGCTCGTCGACCGTCAGACGAGGGATCTGGTCAACGTCGCCGACCACCTCTTCGCACGGGCCAAGGCGCGGGTTCCCAACCCCGAGCGGATCCACAAGGAGCTGCTGCGCAACACCGTGGAGATCGTCACCGGGGTCTGCGGGACGGTCGAGGAGGCGGTGGAGCAGCTCCGGGAGACGACCGCCGGTGTCGTACGCGCCGGCGACGACCTCGGCGTCGACCTCTTCGGCGCCGGGACCCACCCGTTCGCGTCGTGGACCACGCAGGAGCTCTCCGCCGGCCATCGCTACCAGGAGCTGATCGACCGCACCCAGTGGTGGGGCCGGCAGATGCTGATCTGGGGCGTGCACGTCCATGTCGGGATGCCGGACCGGGACCGGCTGCTGCCGGTGCTCAACGGCCTGCTGACCTACTACCCCCACTTCCAGGCGCTGTCGGCGTCGTCGCCGATCTGGGCGGGCGTGGACACCGGTTACGCGTCCAATCGGGCGCTGATGTTCCAGCAGCTGCCGACGGCCGGGCTCCCGTTCCAGTTCACGACCTGGGAGGAGTTCGAGGCGTACGTCTCGGACCAGACCGTCACCGGGGTGATCGAGGACATCAGCGAGATCCGCTGGGACATCCGTCCGTCACCTCGTCTCGGCACGATCGAGAACCGGATCTGCGACGGCGTCACCACGCTCCACGAGCTGGCCGCGATCGCCGCGCTGGCGCACTGTCTCTGCGTCGACCTGGACGCGCGGGTAGCGGCCGGCGAGCCGGTGGCCACGATACCGCCGTGGCACGTCCAGGAGAACAAGTGGCGCGCCGCCCGCTACGGCCTGGACGCGATCGTGATCCTCAACGACGCCTCCGACGAGCGGCTGGTCACCGAGGACCTCGCCGAGCTGCTGGTGCGGCTGGAGCCGGTGGCCGCGCGCCTCGGCTGCGAGAAGGAGCTCGCCGGAGTGCACGACATCATCCACAAGGGTGCCTCCTACCAGCGACAACGCGCCATCGCGGCCTCCACCGAGGGGGATCTGGTCGCGGTCGTCGGTTCGGTCGTTCGTGACCTGCGCGCGTCACTCTGAGTGCTCACCGAGTTACCTCGGTCAACATTCAGCGCGGCGGCAGCGGCGGCAGCGCGTCGGTCGCCTCGAACTGTCCCATCCCGGTGACCCCGAGCAGGTCGACGATGATCGACCTGATCTGGACGAGGATGACCTCGGCGTTGAGCGATTCCGTACGCTCCACCTCGGCCGAGTGCTCGCCGACCGCGAGCAGCACGGACCTGGCCTCCTCGCTCAGCCCGTCCGGGCCGAGGCCCGAGGCGAGCTCGGCCTCGACGACGTCGACGGCGTCGGCGAGCCCGAAGGCCAGCTGGTAGTAGCTCTCCGGCACCACGTCGCCGCGGTAGGCCGACACGGCGGCCCGCCGTACGAGGACCCGGGTGCTCCGCAGCGCCCGGTCGAGCGGCTCGACGAGCTCGGCCATCCGATGCACGTGGCTGCGATGTCGGAACCGGAACGGCGACACGGCGAGCACGGACATGCCCTCGTCGGAGGCGTCCTGCAGCTCGCGGATCAGCGGGTCGGTGGCGCGCGCGTCGGCGAGCACCTTGAGCCCGTGGACGGCGTCCGCGTCGAGCATCACCTGACCGGCAGCCCGCAGCAGCGAGGCGATCTTCCTGGCGACCACGGCCGCCTGCTCGCCAGGGCGGCGTAGCGGTGCGGCGGGGACGATCGAGGCGGCCACCAGGGCGACCGCACCGCCGATCAGCGCGTCGGTCCAGCGGGTGAAGGCCGCTCCGGGCGTCGGCAGCAGCCCCATCACGAAGATCGACTGCACCGCGGCCTGGTTGCGGAAGACCTGGCCCGAGGAGATGAAGATGCCCACCGACATCGCCATCGCGACCACCAGGGTCATCTGCCAGGCACCCTCGCCGATGATCTGGACCACGACGTCGCCCAGGAAGACCCCGAGCGCGACCCCGATGGTCACCTCGGTCACCCGCCGCAGCCGCTGCCCGTAGGAGGTGCCCAGACTGACCACGGCCGCGATCGGCGCGAAGACGGGTTGGTAGTGGCCCAGCAGCGCTGCCGCGATGAACCACGCCGCCCCGGCCGCTCCGGCGGCCTGCAGCACGTGCCACCGCTTCGACTTCAGCCGCGCCAGCCGGCGGCGTACGTCGGACTCCACCTGCTCCCGTGTCACCCGTGGGGCAGAGAACGCCATGCCGCGATCCTATCGGTCCGAACCCTGCCGAGACGTCGCCCGCGTCGGCCGAGACGTCGGCCCCGTCGGTCGAGTGGGCACGGCCGTGCCCACTCGGCCGACGCGGGTGACGCTTCGACAGGATCAGCGGGCGAGAGTCACCGAGACGGCTTGGCCGCCGCAGCCGTGGGCGGAGGTGAGGTCGGCAAGCGCCGACTGCTCGGCGGTGTCGACGGTGAGTCGCCAGCGGATCTTCACCGAGACGTACTCCTTCAGGTAGCGGCACTTCTGGAGGTCGGGCATCCACTCGGCCGGGTCGGCGTCGGACTTCTCCTGGTTCTCGTTGTCGGTGACGCCGACGAGCGAGCCGTAGAAGCCGAGGTCGTTGGCGTAGTCACGCCGTTCGGTCGAGGTCCAGGTGCGGGCTCCGGAGTCCCAGGCCTCGGCGAGCGGAACCATGTGGTCGATGTCGATGTCAATGGTGGCGGTCCAGGAGAGGCCGTCGTAGTAGGAGTACCAGCGGCCGCCGGACAGCGAGCATCCGGAGCCGACCGTGGGGGCCTCGTCGGCCTCCTCGATCAGCACCTCCTAGCGGGTGTTGCACCCGTCGCCGTCGGCATCGATCCAGTGCTGGAAGAGGTCACGGCTGTAGCCGGTGCGGTTCTCGGCCGCGACGGGAAGGTCCTCGATGGCGGTCGAGAGCGGCTGGGAGTAGGACTCGGCATGTGCTGCCGCCGGAGTCGTGAGCGGCACGAGGGTGCCGCAGGCGAGGATGAACAGGCCACGGAGTTTCATGGGGGGCTCCCGAGGTGAGGTGTTCGGTCGCCCCCTGACGATGCCGCGTTTTACGCATCCCGTGTAACGCGGTTACCAGATGTTCCGAGAAGTTCACCCAGCTGCCGCGATCAAGCCGAGAGAAACGGCTCCGTCAGATGCGGTGTCGCCAGGTGAAGCGTCGCCAGATGAAGCGTGCCCGCGGCCTCGCGGCCGAGCATGCGCTCGCGCGAGTGCCTCGCCGCAACGGGGTCGACCTCGTGCGAGTAGGCGATCTCGGGGTGGAGCAGCTGGAGCGCGTGGACCAGAAGGTCGCCGGTGACGAGCACCTGCTCGCGTCCCTCGGCGACCAGCACGCTCTGGTGCCCCGGCGTATGACCGGGCGTGGCGACGACGCGCCCGGCGCGCAGGGTCGTGTCCCCGTCGAGCAGCCGGAGCCGGCCGGCCGCCGCGAGCGGGTCGATGAGGGTCTCGCGAAGCTGGGGGTTGAGCGCGTCGAGGGCGTCGTGCTCGGCGCGCTGGAGCAGGTAGTCGGCGTTCGGGAAGAAGGGTCGGTGGCCGTCGGCGTCGGTCACGACCGCCCATCCGACGTGGTCGGTGTGCAGATGCGTGAGCACCACGGTGTCGACATCGGCCGGGTCGATGCCCGCGGCGTCGAGCGACCGAGGCAGCACCCCGGGCACCGGCGCCCAGGAGGCGGCCGGGCCGTCGGCCGGGCCGATCCCGGCGTCCACGAGGGTGAGGCCCTCCTCGCTGCGGATCGCGTAGGCGCGGAACTGGAGCCGCCAGCGACCCTCGGCGTCGACCGCCCCCGGGTCGTAGCGGTCGACCTCGGCCCACTGCGCGGCCGTGGCGTCGGGGAAGGCATCGGCGCGCGGCGAGAAGAACGCGCCCTCACCGTCGGCGAGGGCGATGATCTCGGTGGAGCCGAGGCGGAGGCGGGGGACGCTGGGGGCCATGACCGCGATCCTGCCACGCCCGCTACGCGCCGCGCGTCACATCAGACGTCTCGAGCAGCTCGCCCAGGTCGCGCTCGACCAACCCCTCCGCGTCACCGTTCCCGTGCGCCGCCACGACGGCCTGCAGCCGCGCGCGGGTGATGTCGGAGACGTACGCGATCTCGGCCTTGGCCGCGTTCGATCCGGGCCGGGTCGTCTCGGCGATCTGGACCGACCAGCACGTACGCCGCGCCCCGTCCTCCACGTTGGCCAGCGCGACCGCGTGGCCGGTGGTCCCGGAGCCGGCGAAGAAGTCGAGGACGCGCGCGTCGGCGGGCATCGTGGCCAGGATCCGGCGGATCAGGCCGGTCGGCTTCGGCGACTCGAACAGCGGTCCGACCAGGGACTTCAGCTCGGCGACCGCTGAGTCGGTCGAGCCGATCTCCTCGGCCAGCCAGATCGAGGTGAGCTTCTTGCGCCGGGCCTCGCCGGAGGCGTCGCGGGAGAGCCAGTCGCGCTGGTAGACGTCGACCCGCTCGCCCAGCTTCCCGCGTACGCGACGGCACATCAGGTCGTCGGGGCGGGCCGTGATCAGCGGGGCGCTCCACCGCCACACCGCCGGGCGACCGTCACCGAAGACCGGCCAGATCTCCTGGCCGCCCTCGAACGGCTCGACGCTCACGCGCCCGGAGTCGGGGTCCCCCCACACCGGGAAGTGCAGCGTCCTGGCGGTCGCCGGGTTGAACTTCTTGTTGGTGTTGCGCAGCGGCAGCCGCCGGTAGTGGCGCCCGTCATCGGTGACCAGCGGGAAGTCCTGCTCGTTGACAGCCTCGGGGATGCTCGACTCCAGCGCGCACGACCGGACATCCTTCGCGTAGACCAAGAGGTATTCGTGGGAGGTCGCGAAGCCGTTGCCGAGCTGGCGGCCCTTGGGGTTGAGGTTGACGACGATCTGCGCGAGCTGGTTGCGCTCGCCGAAGACCTCGTCCATCAGGATCTTGAGGTAGGCCGCCTCGTTGTCGTCGATGGAGGCATAGATCGCCGCGCGCTCGGACATGACGGTGCGCGCCGCCTCCAGCCGGGGTCTCATCATCGCGACCCAGGCCTCGTGCCGGCCGGCCCGCCGTCCGTCCTCACCGCGCCGGTCGTCGTGGTAGGCGAACGGGCTGCCGGTGTTGTAGGGCGGGTCGATGTAGATCAGGTCGAACCTCTCCCCCGCCGCCGCGAGGGCCTGGAGCACATCGAGGTTGTCGCCCTCGACGAACGTGTTCCACGGCTCTCCCACGCGGGGAACGTTAGCCGACAGGCTGGTCGACACTGAGCAACGCGACGGATCGCTCGGCCACGAGGCACTGGATCTTGGTGCTCTTCGGCGGCGAGACCTCGAGGACCACCTCGCCCCCGGCTGTGGCGGCGGTGATGGTGGCCGGGTCCGGAGACTCGCAGCCGTCGTAGACCGTCTGAGCATAGAGCTGCTGGCCTGCCGGGACCTGGCCGAGCAGCCTGGTCGCCTCGGCGGTGAAGGGAGCTCGGAGCGAGGTGCCGAGAGTGGCTGCGTACGTCTCGATCGCGCCCTCGTCCGGGAGCGCCGTCGCGGACGTCTCCAGGTTGCCCTCGGCGGCACCGCCGGCAGAGACCATGCCGCGCACGGGCGTCGCCGAGCTCGGCGGTGGCGACGAGGAAACCGACGAGGAAGCCGCTGACGGGGACGGGCTCGAGGCGGGGTCGCTCGCCTCCTCGGAGGTGCCGCAGGCCGCGAGGAGGAGCGCCGTCGCAGCGAGTGCGAGTGGGAGGAGACGCTGAGAACCCATACTCCACATACTCCCCTCGGCACCCTGCTGTTGCACCCTCGACGGGCACGTTGTTACGCAGATGGGAGGATCGCGCCGTGGCCCGCTTCACCCAGGCCGAGCTCCAGACCTACTACGGCGCCTCGGTCCCCGACCTCCTTCCGGCAGACGACCAACCGCTGCGGCTCCTCTTCGTCGGCATCAACCCCGGCTTGTGGACAGCGGCGACCCAGACCCATTTCGCCCACCCGCTCAACCGGTTCTATCCCGCGATCTTCCGCGCCGGGATCACGACGCGTCCCATCGACGCCTCGGCCGGGATGACCGCGGAGGACCGCGACTACTTCCGGGCCCGCGGCATCGGCTTCACCAACATCGTCCGTCGCGCCACGGCCAAGGCCTCCGAGCTCACCAACGCCGAGCTCAAGGAGGGTGGCGCCGAGCTCTTCTCCCTGGTCGCACGCCGAAAGCCGGCAGTGGTAGCGATCGCCGGCATCACCGCCTACCGCACCGCTTTCAACCGCCCCAAGGCCAAGCAGGGCCACCAACCGGAGCCCCTCGCCGGCGCCGACCTCTGGGTCGTACCCAACCCCTCGGGCTTGAACGCCCATGAGACGGTCCCGACCCTGGCCGCCGCATACGCCGAAGCCGCCCGAGCCGCCGGCCTCTAACCCCGCCGTGGGTTCAGAAGCCAGAGGGTGGGTGGGGAACCTCGGGGACGCCTAGCTTGGCCAGCAACGCGACCGCGTCGTCGGCCGAGACCCGTGAGGACTGGGAGTGGAGCATCTCGTCCACGGCCAGGTCGACCTCGGCGGTGAGACAGACGAGCACGTCCTCGCCCTCGGCGTCGGCTGGTCCCTGGAACGCGACGACCGGCAGATAGGCGAGGTCGAGCGACGCGGTCTTCTGCAGGAGACGTACGGCACCGAGCACCTCGCCACGTGGGTCGCTGACCTCCAAGGAGCGCCCGTCGATCTCCGCCGTCCCCGCTGCGGGCACGGAGACGACGCCGGCGGTCGAGGGGATGTCGTACTGCTCGATGACGGCGATCCCGCCGGGGTGCACCACGACGGCCTCGATCTCACGGCCCGCGACCGGGACGTTGAGCACGACGAGAGCAGACTCGAGCTGCCCGAGCGCTTGGCGGAGCTTCTCCTCGCCGAAGGTCTCCGGGGCACCGAGGTCGAGCATCCAGCCGCCCGCGGCGGTGGCCACCCACGACGCGGTCTCCTGCTCCTTGAGCGCGACCAGCTTCTCGGCCTCCTGCCGCAGCCGGTCACGTTCCACCGCCGCGTCGTGCGCCCGCCGGCGTTCGTCGTCGAGCTCGGCGCGCAGCATCGCGACCTCGCTCTCGGCCAACTGCTGCAGCTCACGACGCCGCTCGGCCTCCCGGGCACGCTCCTCGGCCCGCTGCTTCTCGGCGCGGAGGCGGGCGACCTCGAAGCGGCGTACGCCCTCCTCGATGAGGCCGAGGGTGCGGTCGGAGACGGCGACGTCGGCGCCCGACTCGAGCCGGTCCCGCAGCGCACCCCAGTTGACCTCGGGATGGTCGGTCACCAGCGCGTCCAGCACCTTCAGGAGTACGTCACCCTCCACCCCCGCACGCGAAGCCAACGTGGCCTGGTTGAACCGAGCCGGTGCGGGCGCCGCGGAGGCGGTGGGAGCCAGGCTCCACTGTCCCGGAGGACCCTCGACGAAGCCGCCTGAGGCGAGCACGGAGAGCAGCTCGTCCTCGGTCAGCAGCACCCGCTTGCCCTTCAGCGCGGCGCGCAGGACCGGCAGGCTCAACGGAGCCCGCAGGCGCAGGATCTCGGCGACGGCCGGCACGGAGGAATGAGGCATAGGGGCTGATTAGGGGGTTGTTTCTCGCAAGCGCGGCGATCGTACACCGCGGCACCGACATTCCAGCCCAGCCTGCGCGGTTCCGAACGAACGGGCGAAGGCCCCGGACACCGATCGGTGCCCGGGGCCTCGCTGTCGAGCTAGCCCAGAGGCTTCAGGTCGAAGTCGTAGACGGTCGTCTGACCGGCCACGATCTGCGCCTTCTTGGTCGCGGGCACGAACCCGTCGGCCGCGACGATGACCTGGAGCGGCGCGTTGGACTTCTGCATCCAGTAGGCGTACCCACCGTCCGCGTCGGTCCGAAGCGTCACGTCGTAGGACACCCCGTCGAGGGCCACGACCGCACCCTCGAGCGGCTCACCCGAGCCCGTCACCGTGCCCGTGATCTTGCCCCAGCCTGCGGGCGCCTTCACGGTCATGGTCGCCGGGACCGGCGCCACGGTGTAGGGCGTGTTGTTCCCGATGACGACATCAGCCTTGTAGGTGCCCGGCTGGTCGACGGCAGCGGTGAACGCGGCCACCGCGACGACCGACTGGCCCGGCGCCAGGGTGAACGACGGCGGCTGGACGTCGAGCCATGCGATACCGCCACCGGCTCCGCCGGCCTCACCGGTCACGTCGAGGATGATGTTGGAGTCGGGGAACCCGAGCTCCGCCGCATCGGTCGGCTCCGGCGTACCGCACGCGTCGGAGGCCAGGTAGGTCGGCGAGGTCTCGGCCGCGGGGTTGCCCCCGAAGTAGACCGCACCTCCCGAGACGGCGACGACCAGGATGTCGTCCGGAGCGATCTCCGTCGACGCCGCGACCGGCACCGTGTAGGTCGACCCGAACTCGTCGCGCACCGTCGTCGTGCCCGACCCGATCGGGGTCAGGTTGGCGAAGGTGAACGCCGCGCCCTCCGGCAACGTGTAGAGCGTCGCCGTCACCGGCGTGTTCCCGTTGGCCGTCTCCTGGACCGCGAAGCTCACGCTGGTCGGCGTGAAGCTGCCGGTGATCCCGAAGTCACCCGGCGAGTACGTCCGCAGGATCGTCGTGGTCCCGGAGGGGCACGCGACGGAGCTGGCCTGGACGACCTCGTGCGAGCTCGAGTGGGACAGCGTCGTCTCACCCGCGGGCGTCGGCGCGAGCGCGGTGACCGACGGCTGTCCCGACGTACCGAGCTTGCTTCCCGACTTCGAGGAGGTCAGACCGGAGGCCTTGGACCCGGCTCCCGGCTTGGTCTCGACGGCCGTGGCCTTGTTGGTGACGCCCTTCGTGACGCCGCCGGCAGCGGTCTTGTTGCCGAGAATGACGACCTCCTCGCCCGCGGCACCCAGGTTCACCTCGGCGGGAGCGGAGCCCGTGTTGGTGATCCTCAGGTTGCGGGAGACCGAGCCACCCATCGCGAGGTCGGCGTTCAGTGCCGTCTGGGTGACGGCGAGCCGGCCGGCCTTGAGCTGGGCGTTGGAGGTGAGCGTGGTGTCCTCGGTGACGGTGATGTTCCGGTTGATCGGGTCGTAGTCGGGCGCGGCGAAGCTGATCGCGTACTTCCCGACCACCCGGTCGACCCGGTAGGTGCCGTCGGCTCCGGTCGTCACCGTCGTGGGGTCACCGCCGGCGGACGGGATCAGGGTGACCTCGGCGCCGTCGATGCCGGCCTTGGTGTTGTAGTCCTTGACGACACCGGCGACCGTGCCCATCGGGGCCACGTCGAAGGTGATCGACTTGTTGTCGCTGAGCGAGGCGGTGTTGAAGGAGTACTGCGTGGCGATCGAACCGTTCGCGTTCTCGATGCCGACCGTCGCCGAGTTGCCCCGGGCACGGTCCGCGTCCGGCAGGTCGCCGTAGCCCAGCTCGACCCGGCCGTCCTCGAAGAGGGTGACCGAGAAGTCGAGCAGCTGGTCCGTGACGCCCCGCGGGTAGACGTCGCGCCACTCGAAGACGAACGCGTCCACACCGTCGATCGTCGTCGCTCCGGTGAACACGTCAGCCGCGCCGCGCGTGTCGAGGTCGTCCCAGAAGGCGTAGATCGCCGCGTTCGGCACCCCCGCGGCCGGGATCGCCACGTTGCTGTAGGAGGTGCTGGACGCCAGGAAGTTCACGTGACCGTTCGAGGACACGTACGCCTTGGCATAGCTGCTGCCGTAGTGCGGGAAGCTGAACGGCAGGTCCACCGCTGCGGCGACGTCGTCACCCTCCAGCCCGAGCGCGGTGGTTCCGGAGCGTACGCCGCCCGATCCCTCGGAGCAGAAGTAGCCGCTGCCGTCGTAGGAGAAGACGACCTTGACGTTGTGGGTCTTGTTGCCCGTCACGACGACCTCGGCGCTCGTCGGTGCGGCACAACCGGACCCGTCGGTGGAGATCGTGTAGGTCCCCTGCGGAACGCCCGCGAGCGAGTAGGTCCCGTCAGCCTTCGACGTCGCGGACAGGTTGCCCGGCGACAGTCGGACCACGGTTCCTGCGACCGGAGCGCCGGTGTTGGCGTTGGTGACGGCTCCGCTGACGGTGTACTTCGGCGCCTCGGCGAGGTCGAAGTCGACCGTCGCCGTGGCGTCCTCGGCCACCGTCACCGCCCCGGTCTCGGTGACGAAGCCGAAGGCCGAGGCCGTCAGCTCGTACTCACCGACGTAGACGTCGGCCGAGAAGTGCCCCTCGGCGTCGGTCGTGAGGGTGCGGTCGAGGGTCGCGCCGTCGAGCTCGACGGTCGCGCCCTCGATGGGCTCACCGCCGCTGGTGACGGTGCCCGCCACGGTGCCGCCCTCGGCCGGAGCCAGAGCGATCAGCCGCGCCAGGTCGAGGTGGCCCTCGCCGTACACGTTGTTGTTCTCGGCGGTGCCACCACAGGTGGTGTCGTCGACGTTCGTCGCCGCCTCGTTGAGCAGGCGACGGGTCTCCTCGACGTTCCCGACCAGGGTCGGGTTGTAGCTCCACAGCGCGGCGACGGCACCGGCCACGTGCGGGGCGGCCATCGAGGTGCCGTTGTAGCTGCCGTACGAACCGCCCGGGAGGGAGGAGCGTACGTTCACGCCCGGTGCGGCGATGTTGGGCTTGGTCAGACCGTCCTGGCCCGGGCCGCGACCCGAGAACGAGGCGATCCGGCCGGCGGAGTCGACCGCACCCACGGCGTAGGTGAGCGTGTTCGCACCCGGCGAGGACGTGCCCTGACACATCGATCCGGGGTTGCCCGAGGACCACGTGGAGAACTGGCCGGCTGCGTTCCAGGCGGCGTTCACGTCGTCGAAGAAGGAGTCGATGTAGCCGACCCCGTTCCAGCCCCAGGAGTTGTTGATGACGTGCGGGCGCTTGGAGACGTCCGGGTTCTCGCCGTTGGCGTCCGTCGGCTCCAGCAGCCACCAACCGGACTCGAGCAGTCCGGCGTCGGAGCCACAGCAGCCGTTGGTCTCGATCCACTCGGCGTCGGGGGCGACGCCGATCTGGTTGCCCGCGCCGTCGTCGCCGACCATGGTGCCCATGGTGTGGGTGCCGTGGCCGTCGAGGTCACAGGGGCCGTTGGAGCAGTCGTCGTAGGCGTCGTACCAGTTGTAGTCGTGGGTGAACGTCCCGTCGCCGTTGTTGCCGCGGTACTGGTTCACCAGGGCGGGGTGGGTGTAGTCGGTCCCGGAGTCGACGCTGGAGACCACGATGCCGGCGCCGGTCGCGCCCTGCTCCCACGCCTCGGGGGCATTGACGAAGTCGATGCCCCACTCGATGCCTTGCGGCGCCGGGGTCGACGCCTCCTTCTTGACCGGCTCGACGAGCGAGACCTTCGCCCGTTCGTGGACGGACTTGATCTCCGGGTCCGCGGCGAGCTTCAGCGCCAGCTCCTCGGGCGCGTCCTTCACCAGGATCGCGTTCGAGATCGCGTACGTCTTGTAGCTGACCTTGGCGGCCTCGAGCTCGGCGACGGCGTCGGCCTGAGATGCCTTCGCGGTCTTCTCGAGCGCGTCGACGACGAACTGACCGCGCTCGGTCCAGTCCTTGATGGAGGTGGCGGGGCCGAGGTCGGCCTTGTCGGAGAAGCGGAGCCAGAAGTCGGTCGGGCCCGACTTGTCGAACGTGGACTCGAGGGCGGATGTGAGCTTGGCCGCGGGGGCCTTGTCGTCGGCTGTAGGGGTGCCGGCGAATGCGGGAGTGGCAAACATCGCAGCCGTGATGGCGAGTATGCCGGTGGCTGCTACGGCCGATCGGCCGAGTCGTGAATATCTCAAGGTGGTCTCCTTGCGGATACCGTCGGCAAACCCGTGAGCAGATCGTGCGCGTTTCCCGGGAATGCGGACAGATCGATTATTGCCACGAGGAAGCGTTCTCCGAATTTGTTTCAGCCGCAGGCGTTCTTTGCCTTCGTACGCGGCAGATACCTGCCAATGTCGTAAAGCCGCCAGCGCTAATGATCCGTTCGGCGAAGTAAATATGACACGGCCTCGTCATTGACACCCACCCCGGGTATCGGCGTCCGTCGAATGCTCTCCCGCGGGCCGGGTCGTTGCCCTGGGTCCGCATTCCGTTCGCTGTACGTTTGGTGAAAGGAGGGGCATGTCTGCGATCAAACGCGTGACGAACACGTCCGAAGCCGAGGCGCTTGCGGCGTTGCTCAACGGCGACACCCGCACGAGGCCGACCGTGGTGGTGACCGTCGCGTCCGGACACACCGACCCCTACGCCGACGTGGAGCGGATCGCGGCCGAGATCGGCGACCTCGCCGACCTCTACCTGGTGACGACCGGCGGCCACACCTGGGCCTTCTCCAACAAGATGACGCCGGGGACGCAGGTCTACGGCGGCGCCGGCCGGGTCTATCCCGTCGGGGTGGCCTGGAACATCGATCTCAAGCAGGCGCCGCTGCGGTTCGCATGGAGCAAGTCCGAAGGCCCCAAGCTCACCGGGCAGCTCATCGACGACGCGCTCGACATGGCCGCCGCGGCCGGGCTCTTCGACAGCGCCCGCACCGCCTCCACCCGCGAGCGCCGGTCAGGCACGGTGCGCTCGATCATGAGCGAGCGCGCCCTGGTCGACCTCGGCTCCGGCGACCTCGCCTCGATCCCGCCGCAGCTCGCCCAGGCCGGAGTGCCGATCGAGCGTGTCCTCGCGCCCGGGATGCACGTCGACGGCGTCCTGGAGAAGAAGTCCCGTTGGCTCGACATCCGAGAGAGCCGTCCCACCCCCGACGAGGCATTGAAGACGTACGCCGCAGGGGACGTCGTCCCCTGCGAGGTCCGCTCCGTCCTGGCCGGCTCCGCCGGTCTGCGTCTGCATCCCGACGTCACCGTCGAGGTCTTCCGCTCCGACGTGACCGGTGACCCCGACGACGACCTGCAGGCCCTCCTCACTCCCGGCGAGGTCGTTCTCGCGCGAGTCGTCGCCACCGGACCCCGGTGGCGGCTCTCGCTGCGCGAGGTCCGCGAGCACGACACGGCCCGGGAGGCACTGGCCCTGTACGCCGGTGGCCCGCCCTGGCTCGACCCGGACGCTCCTGCGCCCGCGGTGGCCGACCATGTCGAGACCGTCCCCGCCCCGCCGGAGGCGGTCGCGGAGGTCACCTCGGTCCCGGAGGCCGTGCCTGAGACCTTGCCTGAGACCTTGCCTGAGGCTCCTCCCAAGCCGGCGGTCCCCACCCCGGCGATGATGCCGCGCCGCAAGGGCGAACCGGTCCGCGCGATCCGGCCGGCACCGCCGCCAGAACCGACACCTCCGCCCGAGCCCGCGCCCGCCAAGAAGGCCGCGGTGCAGTCGATGTCGCTGCAGGTGACCGCGATCAAGGCCGAGAAGGCCCACCTGGAGGCCGAGCTGACCGAGCTCCGCGACCAGGTCTCCGGCCTGCGCAACGAGCGGGTCCAGTTCGCCAAGGACCTGGCCCGCGCGGCGCGCCAGGTCGAGACCCGCGACGCCGAGCTGGCCCGGATGCGTTCACAGCTGCGTCGCGCCAAGCAGCGGAGCGCGCCGCCCGAGGTCGCTCCGCCCGTCTTCGCCGACCGCGAGCGCGGCTTCCGGCATCTCGTCGAGGCATCCTGGGCCCGTCGGATCCCGGTCGGCGAGCAGCCCACCCGCCCGCTGCCCGACTTCAAGATCGGCGAGAGGTTCCTCGACAGTGTCGACACGCTCGAAGGGATCACCGTCGACAAGATCGCCGACGTGGTGATGGAGGTGCTCACCGGCCTCGCGGAGCAGTCGACGGGCCGCGAGCTGCACCAGCTGCGCACCTCTGCCGGGGGCAACTCCGCGCCGCAGTCCCGCTCCGACGGCGCGATCTGCTACCGGGTCTCGATGCAGGTCCACACCCCCAGCGCCCGCCGGCTGCACTTCTGGAAGTGCCCCGACGGCACCATCGAGCTCTCCCGCGTCGTCGTCCACGACGACATGGAGCCCTAGCTCAGCCCCAGCACCAGGTGAGCAGCCCGATGAGCGGGTCCGGGATCGCCTCGATCTCGACGGCCTCACCCAGGATCGTGCCGTAGCGGATCTTGCGGCCCGACGCGGTGCCGAAGAACCGGTGCAGCTGGTCGGCGACCTCTTCGCCGCGATGCTCGGGCTGGTTCTGCAGCGTACGGAACTTGCCGCCCTCGCCGTTGGCCTCGAGGATCTCGACGATCCGTGCGGCGCCGATCGCACGGATCATCTCGTCCTCGAGATCGCGGCGGCAGGCGAAGAAGCCCTGGCCGGAGAGGTCCTCGCCGATCTGCCTCCCGAGGGCATTGGTGACGAAGTGCTCCTCGGCCTCGTCGTAGAGCCCGCCGACCCGATGTCCGGCGGCCGTCTTCTCCCGGATGAAGCGGCCCGCGTTGCCGGCGCCGCCCATGGAGACGACCTCGATCCCGAGCTCGACCAGATCCACCCCGTACCTCGGCGCCAGCGCCTCCACCAGAGCCCTGTCCGACTCTCCCTCGACGAGCAGCGTGATCGGTCGTGTCATGGCGGACACCCTAGAAGAACGGACGTCGGCATGCCTGTTCCATATATGCAACGTCCTCGACTAGCGTTGCATATATGGAACAGGACGTGGGGCGGCTCGTCGCGGAGTGCATCGAGCGCTCCGGGCTGAGCGCTCGGCAGGTGGCCGCGCGGGCGGGTGTGTCCGCCTCGACGGTCCACCGGATCGTGAACGGCGTGGTGAGTCCGTCCGTGGACACGCTCGACACGATCACCACGGCCTGTGGCGCCGGACTGACGATGAGCGCTGCTCCGCTGGCGACGCCGGAGGCCGCAGCAGGTGCGCGCTCGATCCTCGATCCGCTCTATCCAGCCGATGTGGGCCCCGACATCGAGCTCTGGGCCGGCCGGATCGACGCCTGGGCCGACGGCGATCCGGTCGAGATCGTCGAGGAGGCCGCGCGGGCCTCTGGCGTACTGCACCGCCCCCATGCCGTCCTGCTGAGCGGCGAGGCCACCGTCGGCAGGCTCGCCTCCGCCGGCGACGCGTCGGGACAGCGGTGGGCGCTCTCCGGCGCGGCCGGTCTGGACCTGCCGTCCTTCGACGACGCCCTACCCCCGACCTCGGTGATGTGGTGCGAGGACCCGAGCACTCTCGAGCCCCTCCTCGCCGGCGGATCCCTCCGCCCCGCGTCCTCTCCGGACCAGGCCACGGTAGTCGTCGCCGCCGCCGAACCCGACCTGTTCCTCGGTGTCTTCGAGCTCGACCGCGTCGTCTACGCCGCCCCGATCCAGATCGCCATCGACGCCATCTCCGTCGGCGGCGACACCGCGGACCGCGCCCGCGAGGAGATCCGGACATGGTGAGAAAACAGCCCCGCTGGGCACCTGACCCCGAGACGTACGCCGCCCGCAAGTCGGCCACGGACGACACCTTCCGGGTGGTCGCCGACCGCGAGGCCCAGGTGCGTGACACCGGCGTCTGGTGGACCGAGGTCGACACCTCCCGGATGGTCCCCGGCGACACCGAGCGGGCCTGGCGTGGGTTCCGCGCACACCTCCCCGAGCTGGTCTGGAACGCCGCACGTCTGGAGGGCAACAGCTTCACCCTCCCCGAGGTCCGCACCCTCCTCACCGGCGTCACCGTCGGTGACCACCCGGCCGGCGAGGAGCGTCAGGTGCTGGCGCTCGGCGAGGCGTACGGCACCCTCCGCGACCTCGTCGGCTACGGCAGGTTCCATATCGACAAATCGACGTCCGACCGCCTCAACCGCATCGTCGCCCGCCACGAGACGCCGGATGCCGGGAGGTTCCGCGGCGAGGGCACGCTGCGCCGCGGTGGCAGCGAGCTGCTCCGCACCCGCTTCGCGGGTCTGCAGGAGCGCATCGCCGAGTCCGGCGACCCACGGCTCCAGGCGCTGATCTATTTCTGCTCCGCCGCCCGCACCCGGTTCTACACGGCCGGCAACGTTCGCACCGCCCTGCTGATGATGACCGGCATCCTGATCTCGAACGGCTTCGACGCCATCACCGTCCCCGGAGTCCGTCGCCTCGAGCTCGACCACGCCCTCGACACCCTCGTCACCCTCGACGACGCCACGGAGCTGATGTCGTTCCTGGTCGACTGCGCCATCTCCTCCGAGACCTGACTGCTCACAGCACGAGATCCGCGCGATCCCGCGTCGCCCGCACCAGCGCGGCGTTGCGCAGATCGCTCGCCGCGATCTTCGCCTCCGCCTCCTCGCGCGACCTCCCACCGGCGAGGAACCGCTCGAGCAGCCTCGGCACCAGGACCTCGTCCGGGACATCGATGAACCAGGCCTCGTCCAGCAGGCTGCGTACGTCCTTCCACGGCCCCTCGTGCAGCAGCAGGTAGTTGCCCTCGGTGATCACGATCGGCTCGTCCTCGATCACCACTCCGCCCGGCACCGGCTCGTCCGTGACCCGGCTGAACGTCGGCCACTCAACCCGGTTGCCCGCGCGAACCTGTCGTAAGGCGGCCACATACGCATCGGCGTCAAAGGTGTCCGGCTCCCCCTTGCGCGCCCTCGCACCCATCGCGTCCAGCTCCGCGTTGCTCCGATGGAACCCGTCCATCGGCGCCACCAGCGCGACCCGTCCGGCCTCGTTCAGGATGTCCCGCAGCTGCTCCGCCAGCGTCGACTTGCCCGCCCCGGGTGGGCCGACGATCCCGAGAACGAACCTAGCGCCCGCCTTCTCGCTGATCTGCTTCCCCAGCCGGCGGAGTCGGTCCTCATCGAGGGTCAAGGTCAACCTCCACGCCGCACTCGGGACGCCCGGGATCCGGGCCTTTTACTAGACGATGACACTGAGTGAACGGGTTCACAAAGTGTCATCGTCTAGTAAAAGCAGCCGTCAGGACACCGCCACCTCGAGCTCGACGACTGCCCACGAGAGCGGCGGAAGCTTCAGCCGCACGCTCCCGTCCTCGACACCGACGTCGCGAAGCGGGACGAGCCCGACCGCGTCCGGAGCCGACTCGACGTTCGACGTGTGCCGGTCGCCGCCCTCAGGGATGGTGAGCACCTCGGCGTTGACCACCCCCGCGACTCCGAGCCCGCGCAGATCGACGGTCACCTCAGAGGCTTCTTTGAGCCCACGGTTCGCGACGAAGAGTGCCACCCGTCCGTCCGCCTCGGACCAGGTCGCGGCGGCGTCGATGACGTCCACGTCGCCGAACTTCTCGGTCGGGATCTGGTCGGCGGTGACGGCCAGCCGGAGGATCTGACCCCGCGCCAGCGCGGCCATCCGGGCGAACGGCCAGAAGATCGTCTGCCGCCAGGCCGGCCCGCCCTCCTCCGAGCGGATCGGCGCGATCACGTTGACCAGCTGCGCCTGGTTGGCGATCCGGACCCGGTCACCGTGACGCAGGAGCGAGTTGAGCAGCGTGCCGACGACCACGGCGTCGGTGACCGAGTACTCGTCCTCGATCAGCCGTGGGTGCTCGCGCCACTCCTTCTTCACCTGGTGGATCTGGTCCGCGGTGTCGAGGCCCTCGGCGTACCAGACGTTCCACTCGTCGAAGGAGATGTCGACCTGCTTGGTGTGCTTGCCGGCGGCCTTCACCGCGTCGATGGTCGCGATGACGCCGTCGATGAACGCGTCCATCCCGACCGCCTCGGCGAGGAACGAGGCGGCGTCGCCAGACCGCTCCTGGTAGTACTCGTGCATCGAGATGAAGTCGATCTCGTCGTACGTGTGGGTCAGGACGGTGTGCTCCCAGGACCCGAACGTCTCCATGTAGCGGTTCGAGGAGCCGACCGCGACCAGCTCGATCGAGTCGTCGACGAGCTTCATCGCCTTGGCGGTCTCCTGCGCCAGCCGACCGTACTCATGGGCCGTCTTGTGGCCGATCTGCCACGGCCCGTCGAGCTCGTTGCCCAGGCACCACAGCTTGATGTCGAACGGGTCCTCGGCTCCGTTCTTCCGCCGGAGATCCGACCAGTACGTCCCTCCGGGATGGTTCGCGTACTCGACCAGCGCACGCGCCTCCTCGACCCCACGCGTACCGAGGTTGATCGCCTCCATCACCTCGACGTCGGCCTCGCGGGCCCAGCCCATGAACTCGTGGAGCCCGAAGGCGTTGGTCTCGATCGTGTGCCAGGCGCCGTCGATGCGGCGGGGTCGATCACCCACCGGACCGATGCCGTCCTCCCAGCGATAGCCGGAGACGAAGTTGCCGCCGGGGTAGCGTACGACCGTCGGGCCGAGCTCGCGGACGAGCTCGAGGACGTCCTTGCGGTAACCACGTTCGTCGGCCGTCGGGTGGCCGGGCTCGTAGATGCCGGTGTAGACGCATCTGCCCATGTGCTCGACGAACGACCCGAAGAGACGTCGGGGTACGTCGGCGATCGTGAAGTCGCGGTCGATGGTGATACGTGCGCGGGTCATGGTGCTCCTTGTTGTGTGACTCGTGCGGTGTGGCTACCGGCCACCGAATCCGGTGGTGGCGACGCCCCTGATGATCTGGCGCTGGAAGAAGAGGAAGACGACGATGAGCGGCAGCGAGGCGAGGACGGCCTGTGCCATCGTCTGGGCGTACTGGATGCCGTGGGCGTCGATGACGGTCTCGAGCCCGATCGGCAGCGTCATCAGGTGGGTGTCGTTGATGACGAGGAACGGCCACAGGAAGTTGTTCCAGGCGTTGATGAACACGAAGATCGCGACCGCCGCCATGATCGGGCGCGACAGCGGCAGCACGATCGACCAAAACACCCGCAGCCGGTTGGCGCCGTCGACGCGGGCGGCCTCCTCGAGCTCGACGGGCACGCCGTCGAAGAACTGCTTGAGGATGAACACCATCGCCGGCGCGACGATCTGCGGCAGGATCAGGCCCCACGGGGTGTCGATCAGGTTGAACGTGAGCATCTCGTAGAACAGCGGGATGATCAGCACCTGCGGCGGGATGATGATCGCCGCCACGATGACGGCGAAGAGCCAGCGCCGGCCCGGGAAGCGCAACCGCGAGAACGCGTACGCCGCCAGTGCCGAGATCGTCACCGTCAGCACCGTGATGACCAGCGAGGTCCACAGGCTGTTGAGTGCCCAGATCCACACGTTTCCGTTCGACAGCATCGCCCGGAACGCCTCCGTCGTCAGGCCGTCGTCGCCGACCCAGCCCGACTCGGTCGCGGCGTCCGGCTCGGTCTTGAACGCGGTGGCCACCGCCCACAGGAACGGCATCAGCCAGCCGGCCGCCATCAGCGCGAGCACCGCGAACGCGACGACCCGGCCGACGCCGAACCTCTTCTCCCCTGGCGATCGAGTCTGTGGAGATCTCATGACAGGCTCCTACGACGGTTCATGGCGGTCATCTGGAAGACGCCCACGATGATGATGAGCGCGAAGAAGACGTACGAGATGGCTGAGGAGTAGCCGAAGCGATAGCCGACGAACCCGGCCTCGTAGATGTACTGCACGATCGGGCGGGTCGTGTCCGTCGAGACGCCGATGAGCATCTGGTACGCCTGGTCGAACAGCTTCAGCGAGGCCAGGATCTGCAGCATCACGATCAGGATCGTGGCGGGCCACAGCTGGGGCAAGGTGATCGAGGTGAGCCGGCGCCACGGTCCGGCACCGTCGAGGGCGGCCGCTTCGTACAGCTGGTCGGGGATGTTCTGGAGCGCGGCCAGGTAGAGCAGGAAGTTGAACCCGACGGTCCACCAGACCGTGGCGATGACGATCGCGTAGAGGTTGGTGTCGGGGTCCTGGAGCCAGGCGATCGGCTCGATCCCGAACGCGCCGATCACCGAGTTGGCCGCGCCGATGTCCGGGTTGAAGATCCACACCCAGATCTGCGAGATGACGGTGGAGGCGAGCAGGAACGGCATGAAGAACGACAGCCGCCACAGCCACTGCCCCGGCAGCCCGCGGTGGACCAGCAGCGCCATCACGAGAGCGATGAGCACCAGCGGGATCGTGGAGACGACGGTGAACCAGACGGTCGTACGCAGCGCCCGCCACATCGTCGCGTCGGTCAGTGCCTCCCGGTAGTTCTCGAGCCCGACCCACGAGCCCCCTGCGCCCGTGAGTGACTGGTTCGTGAAGCTCAGGTAGAGGCCGTGGACCAACGGCCAGACCAGGAAGAGTGCGAAGGCGACCAGGAACGGCGCCAGGAACGCCCAGCTCACCAGTCGTTCGCGGCCGGCCCTGGTGGCCGTCGCCGACGAGGGACGGGTCGCCACTCTCGCGACGCGGGTCTCGGTTGCGGCGGTCATGACGTCCACGTCCCATCGGGGTCGACCGGGTTCTGGGTCTTCAGCAGCCCGTTGATGCGGGTCCGGAACGCATCGACCGCACCGGCGGCGTCCTTCCCCGTCATCAGCGCGGGCTGGACCGCGTTGCCGAAGCCGGCGTGGAAGTTGGAGCCGGAGCCGGTGAACCAGGCGGCCGGGTCGTAGTTGACCTGCTGGACCGCCTGCGCGTAGTTGGACTGCGGCATCAGCTTCGCGTAGTCCGGGCTCTCGGTGACCGGAAGATAGGCGGGGATGTGGCCGGCTGTCGCCCAGTCGTACGAACCCTTGAGCAGGTCGGCCACGAACTGGTAGGTCAGGTCGCGACGGTGCTCGTCGACCTCGCTCTGGTGAGGCAGGACGAAGGCGTGGGAGTCGGCGTAGGTCGCCGGGGTCCCGAACAGGGTCGGGATCGTCGTCATGTCGAACGGCACGCCGGCCTCCTTCACCGACCTCAGCTCCCAGACGCCGGTGAACAGCATCCCGCTCCGCCCGGTCGCGAACTCGGCGAGCGCCGCCGCGTAGTCGTTGCGCTGGAGCGCCAGCTTGCCGTCGAGCAGCCGCTGCATGAGCTGCAGCGACGCGACGGCGATGTCGTCGTCGATCTCGGCCCTCCCGCCCTGCGGGAAGGTCATCGCCGCGCCGTGCTGGGTGTAGAAGGTGTAGAAGAGGCGGAACATCTGCGAGCCGTCACCGAGATAGCCGTACGACAGCGGCGGCGACCCCTTGGTCACGCCGCCCACTTGGCTGACGAGGTCGACGAACTCCTCGGGGGACTCGGTCGCGCGCAGCTTGCCGTCGCTGTCCAGGACGCCGGCCTTGTCGCAGATCTCGGGGTTGAACATCATCACCGTCGGGTGGGCGTCGAGCGCGACGGCGTACACGTTCTCGCCGACCATGCCCTTGCGCCAGACGTCCTCGGGAAAGTCGTCCTGGCTCACGCCGAGCTCTTCGAGACGGGAGACGTCCCAGGAGTCGAGCAGCCCACCGGGGACGTAGCCGGGGACCCGGGACGCATGCATGATCGCCAGCTCGGGCGGCCGTCCGCCGGTGGCGGCCATCGCGAGCTTGGTGTAGTAGGGCTCGCCCCAGACCAGGGTGGTGGTCTTGACGTCGTACGCCGCGCCCGACCCGGTCGCTTTCGCGATCATGTCGGCCATCGTGCCGCCGTCGCCGCCGCTGAGAAGGGTCCAGAACTGGATCTGATCGGGGTCGGTGGCGCTTGCGGCGCCACAGGCGGAGAGGCCGCCGGAGAGGGCGGCCGTCCCGCCGATCGCGGCGGCTCCGGTGAGCAGCCCGCGCCTGGAAAGCATCGTGGATCGACGTGCCATCGCGTCTCCTTGCCACAGAGGTGGGGTGTGACCTGTGTTACATGCGACACTATTACATCGATGTAATGGGACTGGCAAGGGTCTGTTTCTCCCCGATTCGGTGGATCCCTTCCTCCGTCCGGCGATCGCGCCTCGATCACGAGAGCCAATGGGAAGCATGAGATCCCGAAAGCCGCTCCGCCGATGAGCACGACGCTCCTCATCGGCGCAGGTATCGGCTATCTGCTGGGCATCCTGGTCGGCGCGTGGATCGCACGCGGCCGCCGGGCCGCTCACTAGATCGCGCCGCGACCGACCTACCGCGTAGTGCTTGCCCGGACGACCAGCTCGTGCGGGATCGCCACCGCGCGGGGCGGGCTCGTCCTGTCGCCGATCCGGGTCAGCAGCAGATCGACCGCCGCCTCGGCAAAGGCGTGCCGGTTCAGAGCGATGGTGGTCAGCGACGGATTCATGAACCGGGCGTGCTCGACGTCGTCGAACCCGGTCATCATGACGTCGCCGGGCACCGAGATCCCGTGCTCTTGGAGCACGTGCAGCGCGCCGAACGCGATCGAGTCGGTGAACGCGACGATCGCGTCGAACCCGGTGGCGCGGTCCAGCAGCTCGGCGGCCGCCCCGGCGCCTCCCACCATCGACCACTCCTCGACGTACACCTCCAGCTCCGGCTCCGCCTCGATCCCGTGCTCCGCCAGCGCCCGGTGATAGCCGTCCAGCCGCTGGATGCTGGTGGCCGTCGCGTCCTGCGCGCCCGTCGCCCCGCCGAGGGCGGCGATCCGCCGCGCACCGCGCTCGATCAGATGCTTCGTCACCTCGTACCCGGCCTGCCGGCTGTCGATCAGCACCCGATCGACTTTGTGCTGCTCGACCTCCCCGATCAGCACCACCGGCGGCAGCTGGTCGTCGTGGACAATGATGCTGTCCTGGAGCCGGATCGGGTTCAGGATCAATCCGTCGATCTGGTGCTCGCGGGCTCGGGAGACGAGGTCATACTCCCGCTGCGGCTCCGCCGCCGTCTCCTCGATCAGCACCGCCATCCCCCGCTCGTGCGCCACCTGCACCACCCGGTGCACCATGTCCGCCGAGAACGCCGTCGCCAGATCCGGCAGCGCCACCGCGATCACCCCGGTCCGCCCGTTGCGCAGGCTCCGGGCGCTCAGGTTTGGCACGAACCGCAGCTCCTCCACCGCCGCCAGCACCTTCTCGCGGGTGTCGGGACGTACGAACACCGTCCCGGTCATCACGTTCGACACCGTCTTCGGCGACACCCCCGCAAGCGCCGCAACATCCTTCACCGTCGCCCGGCGCGGCCCCCTGGTCATGGGGTCAGCGTAGATGAACGCCCTCCAACACGTCGGCCATTGCCGCCACCCTCAACACCGCGCCATGAACGCGGTCGGACGACCTTCGGCGCTACTCGCACCGCGTGGTCTTGCCCTGCCCGGCCGTCCGCTCGTATGCGTCTACAGCGCCCTCCACACCCTCGTCAGGCCCAGTTCCTTGGCATGCATCTCCTCCGGCACCAGCCACGCACAGCACGAGCGAGCCTCGTGCGCAATTGGCCGACAGGTCCAGGACTTGATACGCGCTTGGCCACCGCATCAGCGCGACACAACCTCGCACTAAGAAGGACCGCAGGATCACCAAACGACACGGAGGACCGCGGCAATGCCAACGACGATGGAACAGGCAGAGCGACGTCACGACGGATCTGACACTGACCCGATGATCGAGGCCACATCCGGGGCGCAGGCTGGCCGTCTAACATCTCAGCAGTCAACCAGTCGAGACGATCGACCGGCTCAAGAGGCCAGCGCGAACCAGCCCCGCTTGCTTGGGAGCAGCGGCCTGAGCCGGCCGACGCCGACACCATTATAGGGAACGATGGACGCAACCCTTGCCTGCCCTTTCGAGTGTGAGCAGCCGGACCGATCGCAGCGAACAGGTCCTGATGCCCCAGTTCGCCACGGTTTGACATCTGAGCACGTGTGCCGACGTCGCCAGAAAGCGCGTCTAGCCGCACAGGTCACCTGAACATGTCGGAGCCTCTCCATGGGGCGCCACTGCCAACCACCACAAAGGCGGTCTTTCACCGATCCCCGGCGCGGGTACCGACCTCCGACCGGGACCTCGGTAGAGTGCGACCTCAGGCGCGGTCGTTCTGTCCGCGGGGTCGCCTAACGGTCCGACCTTATGAAGGAGAAGGTGTTGAAGGTCAACGAATCCCCGTATCGGGTGCTGTCGCTGTTCACCGGATGCGGCGGTCTCGATCTCGGCTTTGAAGAGGCCGGCGCCGAGACGATTGTTGCGGTCGACAACGACTTCGAGGCGTGCAAGACGCTCCGGCACAATCGCCCGGAGTGGAACATCTTCGAGGGCGACATTCGTGACTACAACCCTGCGGTGCGCGACGTCGACATCGTGATCGGTGGGCCCCCATGTCAGGGTTTCTCGTCGGCCGGGAAGGGCGATCCGAGTGATCCCCGCAACTTCCTCTGGCGCGAGTACATGCGCGTGGTTGAGCGTGTGAAACCGCGAGCCATGGTCCTCGAGAATGTGTCGGCGCTGACCCACAAGAAGAACGGCGACCATCTGACCGGGATCATGACTGCGCTGGAAGCGCAGGGTTACAACTTCACCTATGGCGTGCTAAACGCTGCTGACTTCGGAGTGCCCCAAGCGCGCCGCCGTCTCGTCGTGATCGGGCTCCGCGAGGGTGTTCCCACCATGCCTGAGCCGACGCACGCAGGTCGGCACGTGACGGTCCGCCAGGCTCTGGCAGACCTCGACGGGAACTTTGACGAGGAGTTCTCACACATGCCGCCGAAGCATGCTCCTCACGTTGCGGCACGGTGGGCAGAACTCGATCCCGGGGAAACCGATCCGAATTACCGCCGAGCGCGACTCGACCCAGACAAGCCGTCTACGACGATCCGCGCCGGCGGCGGCTATGGACCAAAGGGAGATCATCTCGCCGGGTTTCACCCGCCGATCCACCCATGGCAGCCCCGTCAACTCACGGTGCGTGAGGCCGCACGTTTGCAGTCGTTCCCTGATGACTGGGCCTTCAAGGGAAGCAAGACCGCTCAGGGCCGCCAGGTCGGCAATGCGGTGCCCGTGAAGCTTGGCGAGGCAATCGGCAGGCATGTCGTCGGGATGCTGCGCGCCCAGGACGCGGAGAAATCGGACCGCGAGCAGACGGCTTGATCAGTTCCGCCAACTCTTCGTCCGGAGACGTGCAAAACTAGCGTTCCAAGTACGACCGACAGGACCATGAGTGGCGACGACAATCTACGAGTTCTTCGGCTTCCAGGCGACGGACAGTTCCAAGGAAGCGACCGACCACGCAACCGCTGCGGAGTGTCCGTTCCTCGGGGACAAGTGCCAGAAGAAACTAAACGATGGTGTGGTCGCTGGGGTTTGCACACTCAAGCCTGCGACGAGGGGACCGGTGATCTGTTGCCCGATCCGGTTGTACGCCGACGACTACCGGATCTTGCGCGACGTTGCCGACATCGCGTTCGGCCCCGGCCTCCCATTGAAACCGGGGGCCTCCGCAGTCAGCGAAGCGCGGCACACCCGAGCCGACGTTGTCGCCGTCTTCGGCAAGCGGTGGGGCGGCGAACTTCACCTTCCTCAGCGTGGCGGTGTCGGCGCATACTTTGTGGATTGGATCCTGGCGAGGATCGACGCCGCCGGCGACCTCGTCGAGTTCGTAGCGATCGAGGTCCAATCGATCGACACGACGGGCAACTATCGAGGGGCACGGGCTGACCTTCTAGATCAGGCCCGGGCCGTGACAATGGCGTCTGCAGGCTTCAACTGGGAGAACGTCAACAAACGTATCCTTCCGCAACTGATCTACAAGGGGAACGTTCTCCAACGCGAGAAGATGTGCATGAAGGGTCTGTTCTTCGTGACGCCTACGCCCGTCTACCACAAGGTGATGGACCGCCTCGGGGGCAATGCAGTTCTACTGCCTTATCCGTTGCAGTCGAGCAGCATCACCTTCATGGCTTACGACGTGGATACTTCTGCTCCTCAGACCGGTGCACCACTTCCCCTTGTCCGGCAGCACGTTCACACAACGACGGTCGTTCAAGTCGCCCAAGCGTTCGCAGGACCGGGCACCATGCCAGCACAGGACGTGTACCAGAAGGCCATCCGGGACGCTTTGAAGCCTTAGCGCCGTCTGTCGGAAACTTTCTGACACTGCCCTTAGTCTTGAAGGGTGGCGTACGAGTCGTGGGCATCCAGTCCAGGCAGCCGCGCGAGCATGCTCGCGAACAAGCGGTGCGACACGAAGCCGGAGCTCCGGCTCAGGTCCGAACTCCATCGTCGGGGCCTCCGCTTCCGCAAGGATTACCGGATCGATCTCGGATCTGTGAAACCCAGGCCCGACGTAGTGTTCACAAGGGCCAAGGTGGTGGTCTTCGTTGACGGATGCTTTTGGCATTCATGCCCTGAGCACCGGGGGAAGACCCCCAGACGGAATGCCGACTACTGGGGACCGAAGCTGGCCCAGAACGTCGAACGGGATCGACGCCACGATGACGCCCTCCGTAACGCTGGGTGGACTGTAGTGCGCGTATGGGAGCATGATTCCCCGACAGACGCGGCCGATCTAATTGGCACCGTTCTTGGTGTCGCATGGTCTGAAACGTGATGCCCCCGCCGGACAACGGCGATTGCTGAACATCAGTCTGATCGCAGCGTCAGCGGGCCTGGGTATTCCGGAGCAAGTTGGTGCCAACAGTCGCCGGCGACGGTGATGAACGCCGCGATGCAGGGGAATCCCCGGCGCATCGATCGTTTCAACACGTGCAACCAACGCGTTAGTCGGCAGTCCGTCAGCGGGTCTCGACTCCTGGCAAGCGGGAGAGCAGCATCGACATGCACATCTGGGTAAATCCTGGTTCGGATGGAAGTGTTGCCGGCCCGACGGCAGCCACCGGAACGGCCTGGCCGGGAGACTAGGTGAACTGGCCGACCACGCGATCCGCTGCGGCAGCGGCGGTCCAGATCTGTTCTTCGGGTACGTCGCAGATGCGGAGGGCAGAGGCGGCGACGGCATGGCGTTTGGTGTCCGTGAGGGTGTCGCCCGAACGGCGCATGCTGATAACTACCTCGACGAGCTGGAGCAGGACGTTGCCCAGGCGGAGGTCGTGATGGCGCCTGTGGTCAATCAGGTGTGAGGCGATCCGGTCGTAGGCGTCCATCAGCTCGCGTCGGACGACCTTGGAGCGCTCGAACAGGGGCTGCCTCGTCACGTCGGGCAGCCTCGGGAGCATGCCTGCGTTGTGCGGAGCGACGGCGAGGGTGTGGACGTCGAGGAGTACGAGGACGTACAGGGCGGTTGCCCAGTCGTGTTCGGCAGCGAGTCGTTCGATCTCTTCGACCTTGTCGATCGTCGGGCGGATCGTCTGCTCGAGCAGTTCGCTGAGGATCTCGGCTTTGTCCGCGAAGTGGTAGTAGAGCGAAGCCTGTCGGATACCGATGGCTTCGGCGATCTCGCGAGTGGAGGTGCCTGCGTAGCCGCGGCTGGTGAACAGGCGAGCGGCGTGGTCGAGGATGTCCTCACGGGCTGAGATCCTTGGGGCCTGTCCGGTGTGCCGCGGTCGGCCGACCGCCCGGAGGGTCGATGTCATCCTCAGGTCTCCTTGAAGGCTGATGGAATGCCCCAGCCGCGATGCCTAAGAGGTGTCGCGGCCGGAGCAAATCCCACGTTGCCCGCGGTGACGACACCGGCTCGATCCCTTCGCGTGTATCTCACCGTGAGATAACTTGGATGCCTCAGGACGCGCAGAGGAGGCGGGATGACCATCGGCTCGGATCCAGTCGCGATGCCCTCGTGGGCGTGGGATCGGCCCGAGGTACGTGAAGCCCTGGTCGCTCGCGACATGGGCGGCGTGTTCCGGGCGATGCAGCAGTACGCCGGGTTGAGCCAGGCGCGCATTGCGGCCGCGACGGGTCTGTCGCAGTCGAGGGTCAACGAGGTCATCAACGGCCGCCGCGAGATCACCAAGCTCGACGTGTTTGAGCGGATCGCCGACGGGTTGGAGATTCCGGCCGAGTGCCGACGCATCCTCGGGCTCGCGCCAGCACGTACGGCCGGACAACGCGACCCTTCCGATCTGTCGGCCTACCCGGAGGTTGTCAACGTCTACCGCGACCAGGGCTTCGCGCGCGAGGAGATCGCAGCCCAACTACAGATCGCCTCGAACATCGACGTGCTTGCCATCCGCGGGCTCGGCCTTCTCGGTCTCAACGACTCGCTGCTGCGCTCGCATCTGACCGGAGGAGCTGGTGCCAACGTACGCATCATGCTTCTCGACCCCGACTGCGAGGCAACCGCCGTCAGGGCGGCGGAGGTGGGCGAAAGCCCTCAAGAGTTCGCAGCAGGCATTCGGATGACGATGTCTCGGCTGGGCGGGCTGCCCGGGGTGCAGGTCTATCTCTACGACCAGATGCCGGTGTGGCGTGTGATCCGGCTCGATACCGTCATGTTCGTAGCCACCTTCGGCACCTGGGAAGGACACGAGTCAGCGATGTACAAGATCATCGCCACCCCACGCGGCCCTGTTTTCCACGGGCTCGTGCGGCACATAGAGGCCTTGACCACACCGGCTGCGGCGATCCGGTCAGCAGAGCACGAGAAGGCGGAGCGATGAGTGGACTCATCGAGGTCGAACTGAAGGCCACGGTCGCCGATGTCGATCACGTTCGGGCCGAGCTCGAGCACCTGGCGCCCGGTGTCGATGAGACCTACCACGACACGTACTACGACCTCCCGGAAGAGACCCTCACCGCCCGTGACCAGGAGCTTCGGGTCCGCACCGTGACCAACGCTGCTGGCAGCCGGTCTCTGCTGACGTTCAAGGCTGCCCCCGTCGAGGAGTCCTCCGGGTCGAGGCCCGAGCACGAGACCGAGGTGTACGACCCGGCTGTCGCCGACACCGTTCTGAAGGCTCTGGGGGCGGTGGAGCTGATCTCGTTTCGCAAGCTGTGCCGCAACCACCGGTTCACCGCCGACGGGCGAGAGGTCCTCGCGACTCTCGTCGAGGTACCCGAGATCGAAGGCACCTATCTGGAGGTCGAGACGCTGGCTCCGACCGATGAGATCGACACCGGGCTGAGCACCATCCGAACCATCCTCGCGAGACTCGGGATCGGCGATGCCGACCTCACCACTGAGACCTACACCGGAGCAGTCACGGCTGCACGTCAGCATCGAGCTTGAAAGCTATTAGGAGCATCGTGGAATCGATCAGCATGACTCCCATCGCCCAGGTCGTCGGCGGCCGCACCGAGCCCACCGACGACTACTGGGGCGGCACCCAGGCGATCATCCGCCTCGACCCCGATCTGTTCCCAGTCGAGGCGACCCAGGGGCTGGAGGAGTTCTCCCATCTCGAGGTTGTCTTCTTCTTCCATCTCACCGACCAGACCGACCTCAACCTCGGCCTACGTCGCGCCCGCGAGAACCCGGCCTGGCCCGAGGTCGGCAACCTCGGCCACCGGAATATGCGTCGCCGCAACTGGCTCGGCATCTCCCGCTGCAAACTCATCAAGGTCGACAGACTCGACCTCCACGTCGAAGACCTTGACGCCGTCGACGGCACCCCCGTCCTCGACGTCAAGCCGTGGTTCGCCGAGTTCGGTCCGCGCGGCGAGACTCACCAGCCGACCTGGGTCACCGAGATGCTCGGAGACTACTTCGCACCATCGACCGGGGCTGGGCCAAAGGGCCGGTAAACGGTGGCGGCTCTCCACACCGTGGGTGAAACTGCTGTTTGGTTTCGGGAGCATCGGGGGCATCACGGTGGGTGGTCGGGCACCACTTCGAATACGCCGGTCAGGTAGGCGCTCGCGTCTGCTCGGGGCGTTGCTCACTCTGACTTTCATCATCGGAGCGGTCGTCGTCGGTCCCCCGGCGGGGGCGGACGGTCTCGGTCCCTGCAACAACGACGAAGCTCCCATCCCGGCCTCACCGCACGGTGCGGGGTCGTGGATCGTCCAGCTTGGCGAGAGCCCTGAGGGTGGCGACCCGTTCGAGGACGACGGGGTGACGCTGGAGTCGACGTACGGCACAACTCCGCACCTGTGGACCTACGACAACGGGTGCACCGGCCAGTTCGTCGCCGGAGCGGGCACGGCGATCGGGAACATCCTTCTTCAGATCTCGGGCACGATCCCCAACTGGACCCACGCGCTGCTCGACGCCGTCATCTCCCCGGATTCTCCGATCCGTGCCCTCGACAACCCGGTCGTCGATGCGACCCGAGCCGTCGCCGAAGGGGTGTGGCGGCCGTGGATCACGATCGCCGTTCTCCTCGTCGCGGCGACCGCGCTCTGGCGCGCACGCACCGGGCACATCGCCGGATCTGCAACCGCCGCCACCTGGGCCGGCGTCGTACTGCTGGGGACCACGCTGCTGATCTCCTACCCAGCCGAGTCGGTTCGTTTGGTCGATGACGGAGTACGCGGCGCGGTCACGCTGATCGCGACCGGGTTCGACGACAACCCGGTGCCTGGCGAAGACCCGGCGGTAGCAGCGGTCGACGGCCAGATGGACGAGGTCGTACGTTCCACCCAGTACCGCACCTGGCTCAACGGCGCCTTCGGCGATGCCGACTCCGCCACGGCGCGCGAGCACGGGCCGGACCTGTTCCGGGCGACCCACTTCACCTTCGACGAGTACGAGACCTACCGGTCCGACCCGGAAGGTGAGGGGAAGGCTCTCGTCGAGGAGAAGCAGGACGCGTTCATGACGATCGCCGATCAGATCGACCGTGAAGACTCGGTCGCGTACGACTACTTCAAGGGTGAGCACTGGAATCAGCGCGTGACCGTCGGCCTCATCAACCTGGTCGCGGTCATCGTCACCTGCGGCTACCTGCTCATCGCCGGCTTGGCGATCCTGCTCGCGTTCGTGCTCATCCGCCTCATCGTCCCGTTCGCGCCGGCGGCAGGGATCCTGTTCATGTTCGACCGCACCCGCGACCTGGCCGTGGGATGGCTGCACCGCCTCGTCGGCCCGCTGGTGATGGGGCCCATCTGCTTCGTCGTGGCCCTGTGTCTCCTCCGGTTCTTCAGCGAAGTCCTGACCAGTACGCAGATGCATGACGCTCTCAAGCTCGCGATCTGTGCCGTCTTGAGCTACCTCGCCTGGCGGTTCACGCGCCCTGCTGCTTACGGGGTCGGTCACATCTGGGGCGCTGCGGGATTCGCCTGGGGGATGACCACTGGCTGGCGTCGCCAAGTCACTCCCCTCTCAGAACCGGCGCCGCAAGCACCACCCGCGGTCAACGGCCCGGCGAGCCAGCCACCCGAGGTGGTCGGACCTCGAGTGGTTCACCACAACGTCGCAATACCGAGTCCTTCGGCGCTCAACCCCGCTAGCGCATCCCCATCGGCACCAGGGGTCACTCCAGCAGCGGCGGTGATTCCTGTTCCTGGATCGATGTCTTCGATCCGCATCCAGCAGCGATGGCCGGCACCCGATGTGGTCAGTCGTGTCGCGGTGGGGCCGCTCGGACCCCGAACGAAGTTCCCGCCGCGAGGCCTGACCCTCGAACCCAACACCGCCTACGACGTCGCCGGCCGAGGGACTTTCTTCACCGACGATGACGGCAAGCTGACTCACATCGACACCGAGTACGGCGAGAAGGGCAGTCTCAATCCGGACCTCAACTCGCCTGCTCCTTCAGTGACCTTCGTCGTGAGCAACATCCACGTGTTTCGCACCGACCCACAGGCGCGAACGGTCGAAGCGAACGACCCCCACTTTGCGCTCAGGGACGCCACGCGATCCGAGCACGTCCAGGGCGTCGTCGGTCGCTCCGGCGGACCTGGCTACCAGGGAGGTCATCTGCTCCAAAGGGCGAGCGGTGGCGGCCCCGATCGAATCAACATCATCGCAATGCTGGCCGAGCTCAACGAGTCGGTCGCTGCGGGCCCAGCGAAGCTGACCGACAACTTTTACGATATGGAGAAGCAGCTCCGCCAGTGGGTGAGCACGTACGCCGATGGCGACGACCCGGCCTACGACATTGCCCTCAAGATCGTTCCGAGATACGAAGGGGACCAGAAGGTCCCGTCAAAGATCCACGCCGTCATGACCGTGAACGGCAAACGCAGAGAGAGGACGTTCACCAATGTCCGCCCCGAATCCGCAGGGCCCGAACCTGACCCGTCAGGGGGAGCTGATCAGTGAGATCTCCGCGCTCATCCCCGCCGAGGTCACCGGCCCCTGGCGCAAGCTGACCTTCAACCGCAGCTCTCTCTCCATGCTGTCCGAGCACGAACTCGTCGTCGAACGTCCCGACGGCACCATCGATGAGTCCGAGGGCGTCCCTTTCGAGGTCGATGATCTCCTCAACGAACTCCGCCGAGTCATGTACACACCCGGTGCCGGCACCTGGATGTCAGCTCAATGGACCATCACCGACCTAGGCGACGGCCATGCCGACGCGCGCGCGACGTTCGACTACGACAACGAGCCGCGATGGAGCATGCCGGTCCGCGCGTTCAACTACGCCATCGACGTACGCGATTTTCCCCGCGAAGCCGAAAGCATCCCCGAATGGCTGAGCCAGCGCCTCGATGAGGCATCCGTCTAACCAAGTCGCGCAAGACGCCTTACGCGACTCATGCCTCCCGACGTCAGCGGTCGGGGGCGGTGCCGTAGCGGGCCTTGAAGCGGCGTACGAGGTAGCCGGGGTCGGTGAGGCCGGTGCGGGTGGAGATGACCGACAAGGGGAGGTCGGTCTCGCGGAGGAGGCGGCGGGCTTCGGTGAGGCGGCGCTCGGTGAGCCAGTCGAGCAGGGTGCGGCCGGTGCGTTGGCGCAGGACGGTGGTGAGGTGGCCGGGGGTGTAGCCGAGGGAGCGGGCGAGGTCGCCGGCGGTGACCTTGGTGGCGTACGTCCTCTCGATCTTGTCGAAGACGCAGGTGGCCAGCGGGTGTGAACTAGATGTGGATAACTCGGAGCTTCTTGGGTAAGGTCATAGACGCAACGGCCCTATAGGCCCGCGAAGTAAGCCCGGCAGTCTTCCGGACGGTGGATGAGCCGGGCTCGCGCTATTTCTAGGCCCGCTACGTTCCGTCTCGATCAGGTTCACACCTCGAGGTGGCGTACGTCGACGACGAGAGGCTGCGCCGCGTCGATCCAGGCTCCACCGCGCTGATAGCACCAGCAGACGGCATCACTGATCCACAGCAGGGGCTCGCTGCGAGGAACCTCGAGTCGGTATGTCGGCTTGTGGGTCATCGGGTAGAGCTTGCGTGCGATGAGTTCAAGATCGGCACGCATGAGGCTCTCGTCGCGCTCGATGACGACGTGGGCAGTGCGGTCCTTGATCACATCATCGATCACGGCGTTCATGCAGGCAGCTCGCCCCACCCGTTGGTCCTTGGTCTTTGCGACGTAGACCGTGACTTGGACATCGAGGCCGCACATCACTTGGAGTACGCGTGCTCGGTAGGGGTCCTTCTCCTTGGCGAAATGGACGCGATCCTGCCGCGGCAGCAGCACGCTCCGAAGCGCCTTCCGCGCCTCAGAAACCTGGCCGGCGGGGAGTGTCGCAGCAGCAACGACGTAGTCCTTCGACTTGGTCTCGTCGACGAAGACATGGCCACGTAAGTAGCGGCTGACGCCGTCGCTGGGTCTGAAACTCACTCCACCATTGTCCCTGTCGCCGCCGACACTTTCAGATCGCTGGCCAGTGTGTCGCCGCCGACAGAGCGGTGGCTCACGCCTCCCGACGCCAGCGGTCGGGGGTGGTGCCGTAGCGGGCCTTGAAGCGGCGTACGAGGTAGCCGGGGTCGGTGAGGCCGGTGCGGGTGGAGATCACCGAGAGGGGGAGGTCGGTCTCGCGGAGGAGGCGGCGGGCTTCGGTGAGGCGGCGCTCGGTGAGCCAGTCGAGGAGGGTGCGGCCGGTGCGTTGGCGGACGACGGTGGTGAGGTGGCCGGGGGTGTAGCCGAGGGAGCGGGCGAGGTCGCCGGCGGTGACCTTGGTGGCGTACGTCTTCTCGATCTCATCGAAGACCCGGCTGACCAGGGGGTCGGGGGCGATGGGGGCGCTCGGGGCCAGGCGGGCCGACGCCACCAGGAGGTTCGTGAGGGTGGCGGTGATGGCGTCGTGGGCGCCGAGGCGGTCGGGGTGGCGTAGCTCGTCGGTGAGCTCGGCGAGCCAGGACTGCCAGCGTGGGCGCTCGGCCTCCGGCACCAGTGCGCGGCGGCCGTCGGCGGCGAAGAGGGCGAGCAGCGGGTGGTGGGCCCAGGTGAGCGGGGAGATGGAGGCGAGAGCCGGGATGGCATCGGGGGTGAAGGCCACCGACCAAGCCCGCGCGTCGGCGATCTCGGCGAGCGACTCGGCGGCCACGACCTCGCCGGGAGCCACCGCGTGGACCTCGCCGTCACGCAACGCCACCTGCTCGCCGTCGAGGCCGACTGCTCCCCCGCCACGCTCGACGTAGGCAAGGATCCAGAAGTCGTGGGCGTGCCGGTTGTGGGGCGGCAGGTGCTCGCTGTCGCAGTCGGGATCGAGAGGTACGACTCTGACAGGAGGTAGGCCGGGGCGCTGATCCCACGCGTAGACCGGGGTGCCGTCGGAGCGCACTGTGCGCACCGAACGCGCGCGAGCCACGACCGAATCCGAAGAACGTCCCATAGCCACCGACTTCCCTCCCACCATGGATCCGCAGAATGTCCCATCGTAGAGACATGACCACCATACCGATCATCGACGGCCGCGCCGAGAGCGATCAGGACCGCGACTTCCTCCCCGGCATGGGCCGCCCCTGGCTCCTCCCCCTCTACGACCTCTTCACCCGGTTCGCCCGCGTACGCCCGCTCCACGAGCGGACCGTCGAGCTCGCCAGCATCGAGCCCGGCCAGACCGTCCTCGATGTCGGCTGTGGCACCGCCAACCTCTCCTTCGCGGTGCTCCGCGCCGTGCCTGAGGCCGTCGTCACCGGGCACGATCCCGACGCGGACGCGCTGAAGATGGCCGCTCGGAAGGCGCGGCGGCGCGGCGTACGTCTCTCGCTGGTGCAGGGGTACGCCGACCGGCTGCTCCCCGAGGACGGCAGCGTCGACCACGTCGTCTCCTCGCTCGCACTGCACCACGTCGACGACGCCGGCCGGGCAGGGTTCGGACGGGAGGCCCATCGGATCCTCCGGCCCGGCGGGCGGGTCACCATCGTCGACTTCGGTGCCCCCGACCACGGCCCAGGAGGGCACGGTCATGAGGGCCACCGGCATCGCGGGATGAACGCCTACACCGAGCGCAACCTCGACAACGGGATCGTCAGCCTGTTGACCGAGGCCGGCTTCACCGATGCCCGCGAGATCGACCACATCGAGCACCGGTTCGGGCCGATCACGATCGTTCAGGCGACTCGCTGACGGCCCGGGGGTTAGACCCGCGCCTCACGGGCGGGCAGTCTGGCCCCATGTACTTCATCGGAGTCGATCTCGCCTGGGGCGTGCGCAGGCCCACCGGCCTCGCCGTCCTGGACGAGACCGGTCGCCTCGTCCACGTCTCGGCCGCCAAGACCGACGACGAGATCGTCGCGGCCCTGGAGCCGTACGTCGACGGCGACTGTCTCGTCGCGATCGACGCTCCCCTGATCGTCACCAACGCCACCGGCAACCGGCCCGCCGAGGCGGCGCTCAACAAGGACTTCGCGCGCTTCGACGCCGGCGCGCACCCGTCCAACACCAGCAAGCCCGAGTTCAGCGAGCAGCCTCGCGGTGCCCGGATCGCGGCGCGGCTCGGGCTCGACATGAACCCCCGGTCCGGCCGGCGGCGCCGAGCGATCGAGGTCTATCCGCACCCTGCGACGGTGGCGCTCTTCCGCCTGGGACGGACGCTGAAATACAAGCACAAGTCCGGCCGTGACATCGACCAGCTCCGGGCCGAGCTGATCATGCTGCTCGGCCTGCTCGAGGGCCTCGCCAGCGCCGACCCGCCGCTGCTGCTCGACCACCCCGCCTGGCACGCCCTGCGGACGGCGGCCGAGAGTGCCGTACGCAAGAGCGAGCTGCGCGCTGTCGAGGACCAGGTCGACGCGGTGCTGAGCGCCTACATCGGCCTGTTCGCGACCCGCGCGCCGGATCGCACGACGACGTACGGCGACTTCGCCACCGGCTACATCGTCACCCCGACGTTGCCCGACGACCTCCGCCCGACACCCCGCGGCCGTGCCGGCGCGAAGATCCAGGATCCGGCGACCGCGGTCCGTGAGTACGCCGCGATCCAGCCGACGCTGCAGGAGGCGGCCGACCAGTACGTCCAGCTGGTGACCTCGATCCTCGACGACGCCGGCATCAACTACCTCACCGTGACCTCCCGCGCGAAGTCGGTCGCGTCGTTCGCGGCCAAGGCGGCGCGTACGGTCGACGGACGGCAGGTCTTCACCGACCCGCTGCGCCAGATCACCGACCAGATCGGGCTGCGGGTCATCACCTACGTCCACAGCGACGTCCAGGCCGTCGCCGACCTCCTCGACGACCAGGTGGTCGTCCACGACGACCGTGACATGGGCGAGGAGACCGCGAGCGAAGGCCGGTTCGGCTACGCCAGCCGCCACCTGCTGGTCAGCCTCGACCCCGCGCGCGAGGGCCAGGCGGCGTACGAGCTGCTCCGGGGCCGTCAGGCGCAGATCCAGATCCGCACCGTGCTGCAGCACGCCTGGGCGGAGTTCGAGCACGACATCCGCTACAAGGGCACCATCCCCAGCGAGCACGTGCCCGACTTCGACCGCCGGTTCACCCTCGCCGCCGGTCTGCTCGAGCTCGCCGACCGAGAGTTCTCCACGATCCGGGATCGGCTCCGGGAGGGCGCTTCCGCCACCAGCCCGGAGGCTCTCGACGACGATCCCCGGATCAGCCCCCGTGAGCTGGCGGCGTTCCTGGCCGGGCAGTACGCCGATGCCGGCTGGTCGCGGACCGACCACTACGGGTGGATCTCCGGCGTCATCCTCGAGCTCGGCATCACCTCGCTGACCGAGCTCGGCGAGGCCCTGCGCTCGGTCGACGAGGAGACCCTGATGGCGCGGATGGACTACCGCTATCCGCCCGGCGCCGTGCGGCGGCTCGACGACGCTCTGCTCTGGGTCTACGGCGACACCTACGTCGAGCTGCGCGCCAACGCCCACCGCGCGCTCGGGCTGCGGGCCCGGCTCGCGAAAATGCGCGACACCGACTGACCCGCCCTGCCGCGCTGCTCGCTGCTGTCGGATCGCGCCCCCGGGCTCGTGTAACACGCTGTTCGTACCACTATCCGGTCGTTTCACTAGGGCGAGTAGTGCTACGAACAGCGTGTTACACAGAAATCCGTTCCGCCGCCGAGCGCGAACCCCCGCCATGAGACGCCCGGATCGCCCTACCCTCGCCCATGCCTTCGCCGGCGTGCTCGCCGGAGCTGCCGGAATGTCGGTCGCGCACCTGGCGGCCGCGCTGCTCACGCCGGCCTCGTCCCCGGCGCTCGCGGTCAGCACCGCGGTCATCGACGCGACACCCACGCCGGTCAAGGAGTGGGCCGTACGCGAGCTCGGCAGCGCCGACAAGCCGATCCTGATCGGCAGCGTGCTGCTGGTGACGATCGCGTTCACCGCCGTCATCGGGGTCATCGCCCGGCGCCGTCTGCGGATCGGGGTCGCGCTCATCGCCGGCCTGGTCCTGCTCGCCGGGGCGGCGGTGGCCCGCCGGCCGCTCTTCGAGCCCGCTGACCTCATCCCCACGGCGGTGGCACTCGTCGTCGGACCGGCGACGCTGGTGTTCCTGACCAGAGCGCTGAGCACCGACAAGGCCGGCGGGACCGATGGGACCAACGGAACCGACGGCACCGCCACCGCCGGCGGCACACCCGAGGGCGGCACCGCCAGCCGTCGCAGCGTCCTGCTCGGATTCGGGGCGCTGACGGTTCTCTCGGCCGCCGCCGCGGTCGGTGGGCAGGTGATCGTGCGCAGCCGGACTGCGCTCGCCAACCTGACGCTCCCCCGGGTCCGCGACCCGCTGCCTGCGCTGCCAGCCGGGCTGGAGGAGACGTACGACGGGATCACACGGTTCACCACCCGCAACCGTGACTTCTACCGGGTCGACACCAAGCTGACCGTCCCGATCGTCGACCAGGACAGCTGGACGCTGACGATCGACGGCGACGTCGAGCGCGAGCTGACCTTCAGCTATGACGACCTGCGCGAGCGCGAGAACGTCGAGCACGACATCACCCTGACCTGCGTCTCCAACGAGGTCGGCGGCAAGCTGGTCGGCGCGGCGCGCTGGACCGGCGTACCTCTCCAGGAGCTGCTCGAGGAGGCCGGCGTCGGCGACCGCGCCGACCAGATCCTCTCGACCGATGTCGAGGGTTTCACGATCAGCACCCCGCTCGCGGCCGTCCTGGACGGGCGCAACGCGATGGTCGCCCTCGGCATGAACGGCGAGGTCCTTCCCCGCAGCCACGGCTTCCCGGCCCGGCTCGTCGTACCCGGCCTCTACGGCTACGTCGGTGCCACCAAATGGGTCACCAGGCTGACCCTGACCAGGTACGACGCGGCGACCGCGTACTGGACCGACCGTGACTGGGCGACCGACGCCCCGATCAAGCTGTCCAGCCGGATCGACACCCCACGGCCGCTGAGCAACATCCCTGCCGGCCGCACCGTGATCGGCGGAGTCGCATGGGCTCAGCAGCACGGGGTCGCCGAGGTCGAGGTACGCATCGACCGAGGCCGGTGGCAGCGCGCCGAGCTGGGCCCGGACGCCGGGATCGACTACTGGCGCCAGTGGTATCTCCCCTGGGACGCCGAGCCGGGGAGCCACCAGCTGGCCGTACGCGTCACCGACCGCGACGGCACCGTGCAGAGCGCCGACCGGGCCACGCCCTTCCCCGACGGGTCCAGCGGGATCCAAGAGGTCGTCGTGACCGTCGGCTGAAAAAAGAGGAAATCCGATCCAGCCAGGGTGCCGAAGCACTCATGACAGCAAGCCAACATCCTTCGAAAGGCTCTCTCATGAAGCTCAACACGATCACCCGCACCGGTGGCGCCGCCGCGACCCTGGCTCTGCTGCTCGGTGTCGGGCTCTCGGCCTGCGGCTCCGACGACAGCTCGGCCGGCTCCGACAGCGGCTCCAGCACCTCCGAGTCCGCCGAGTCCGCACCCGAGGAGACCGAGGCCACCGAGGCCGGCGCGCAGACCTTCGGTGAGGGCTGCAAGCTGATCCCGGCCGAGGGCGAGGGCTCGTTCAACGGCATGGCGACCGCGCCGGTCGCCTCGGCCGCGAGCGCCAACCCGCTGCTCAAGACCCTGGTGACGGCGGTCGGCGAGGCCGAGCTCGTCGACACCCTCAACAGCGCCGACGCCCTGACCGTCTTCGCGCCGACCGACGACGCCTTCGCGAAGATCCCGAAGGCCGACCTGGACGCCGTCCTGGCCGACAAGGAGATGCTGACCAAGGTCCTCACCCACCACGTCGTGGCGGGACAGCTCAGCCCGGAGGACGTCGCCGGTGAGCACGAGACCCTGGCCGGCGACACGATCACCGTGGAGGGGGCCGACGAGGAGTTCACCGTCGGCAAGGAGAACGCCAAGGTCCTCTGCGGCAACATCCCGACCGCCAACGCCACGGTGTACGTCGTCGACACCGTGCTGATGCCCTGATCAGCACTTCGGACCAGAAATCCGCGAGGATCGACACATGAGACCGCTCAGCTCAGTTCCCTCCGGCGACCCGTCGCCGGAGGGAACCGGGTTGCCCGGGCTTGCGGGGCTCCTGCGTCGCATCGCCCGAGGTGACGAAGCCGCCTTCGCGGCCCTGTACGACCAGACCGCCGCTCGAGTCCACGGGCTCGTGCTGAGGGTGGTCCGTGACCCCGCTCAGGCCGAGGAGGTCACCCAGGAGACGTTCCTCCAGGTGTGGCGCCAGGCCAGCCGCTACGACGAGAACCTGGGCAGTGCCCACTCCTGGCTGCTGACGCTGGCCCACCGACGGGCCGTCGACCGGGTCAGGTCGGCAGAGTCCGCCGGCCGCAACGACACGGCCTACCACGGCACCACCCACGCTCCGCCGCACGACACCACTGCCGAAGCGGCGGAGACCTCGCTGGAGGCCCGGCGTGTCCATGCCGCGCTGGAGACGCTGACCCCCGTTCAACGCGAGGCATTACAGCTGGCGTACTTCGGCGGCTACACCCACACTGAGGTCGCCGCCATGCTCGACCTACCGGTCGGCACCGCAAAGACGCGTATCCGGGACGGCCTGATCAGGCTTCGCGACGCGATGGGAGTGAACCAATGAACGCGCAAGACATCCACGCTCTCTCCGGTGCGTACGCCGTGGACGCCCTCGATGACATCGAACGCGCCCGCTTCGAGCAACACCTCGCCGTCTGCGCCGACTGCCGCGCCGAAGTGGTCAGCCTGCGGGAGAGCGCCGGGCTGCTCGGCGCACTGACCGATGTCGCGCCGCCTCCGGAGATGCGGGACCGCCTTCTCGCGGGGATCAAGGAGATCCGCCCGCTGCCCCCCGAGACGACGGAACCGACCGAGAGTCGCGAGACGTACGTCCGGCGGCCGCGTTGGCGCCTGATCGCCGCCGCAGCAGCGACCCTCGCCGTCATCGGTACCGGGACGGTCGCCGCCATCGAGCTGACCCGCGACGATTCGAGCCAGACCGTCTCGGTGGCCGACCGGGTGCTGAGCGCGGAGGACGCGACGACGGTCTCCGTCGATCTCCCCCGTGGGGCCCAGGCCCGGGTCGTACGCTCGGTCTCGGAAGGCAAGGCAGTGCTCGTCACCTCGGACATGCCGCCCGCACCCGACGGCAAGGTCTACGAGCTCTGGCTCCAGCACGACGACGTCATGGTCCCCGCCGGCCTGATGCCCGACGACAGCGACCAGACCTTCGTCCTGGAGGGTGACGCCGCGGACGCCAGCGCCGCCGGGATCACCGTCGAGCCGGACGGCGGGTCCGAGGAACCGACCTCGGCCCCGATCGCCCTCTTCGACTTCTCGCAGGCGACCTGACCTCGGGGTCGGATCGCCGAGACGTACGGGCTCGGGTCTCGGTCTCACCGATGCGGGGTGTCGGTGAGGCCGAGGGCTGGTTGGATGGACGGGTGGACGCGACGCAGTGGCAGGAACGGATCACCTCCGAGCTCGCCGCCCTCGGGCAGCAGGAGTTCGTGATCATCGGCGAGCCCGAGCCGCCGGCGCCGGAACCCACCGGCTTCCTGGGCCGGCTCAAGGCGAAGGTGTCGTCGCCCGTCGCACCGTCACGCTGGGGACAGGTGCTGTGCGTGGACGACGTGCTCTACGCCGAGTTTGCAGGTACGCAGCACATCGGCGGTGCCTGGGAGGCGCCCGCCGAGCAGCACGAAGCGCTGCGCGCGGCCGGGTGGCTGACTCCCGACGAGACCGACCCGATCGCTCCGGCGCCGGCGGCACCGCACTACTGGCGCACCGTCCCCCGGGCTGAGGTCTCGCGCGTCGCCGGGCTCCTCGTCGATGCCTTCCGCATCCTCGGCGCCGACTTCGAGACCCTCACGCTACGCCGCGATCAGTAGGCGCCGAGCTGCTGGCAGAGCATCCGGTAGAACGCGGTGTTGGTCATCGGGGTGAGCTGGTCCCCCAGCGCGAGATGGAGACCGTCGGGGCCGTTGATGCCGATCAGCTGCCACGGGCCGACCGTGATCGACCAGGCGGTGCGAGCGCCCAGCTCCTCCAGGATCGCGTCCCGAGCGGCCTGGTCCTCGCCCAGGAGCTCGGTCATCCGGGCGGTCGGGAACGGGCGCACCGATCCGGCTGCCCCCTTGACCGGGCGGATCTTGAGGGTGCGGACCAGGCTCGGAACCAGCTGGCCGCGCGGGACGGCGAGGTGCTGCGTACGCGTGCCGTCGAGCGCCAGCCGGAGGTGGATGCCTCCGGGGTCGACCGTGGCTCTGTGCTCCAGCCGTCCGCCCGGACCGGCGAGGATCCACGAGACCTCCGTCGCGGCGGCGCTCATGCCGGGCTCCAGCTCGCGGCGGTGGCATCGATCTGGGCCGCCCAGGTCGCGTAGTCGCTGGTCACCACGGTGGCGGTCAGGGTGTGGCCGACCCCGTCGATCGCCACGAACCACTGCTCCATGGTCAGTGCCGCGCCTCCGGGCCCGTCGTACATCGCCAGCCGGCGACCGGCCTCCTGTCCGGCGATGGTGAGCCGCTCGAGGTCGATCGGGGTATAGCCCGGCATCATCTGCGAGAACGCCATCTCGGAGCCGACCTGCCAGTCACGGAACCCGATGTCGCCGTTGGTCTGGGCGGTCACCGTGATGTTGGAGCGGAAGGTGCCGTCGGCCGGGGCGAGCGCCAGGAAACGTACTCCTTCGGGCGGTTCGACGCTCTCCCAGCCGTCCGGGAGACTCAGGCTCGTCTGCTGTTCAGAGCGGTCGGGCACGGTCACTTCTTTCCCGCGGTGCGCTTCTTCTTCGGGTGCGACTCGCGATACCACTTCGGCTTGATGAACGGCGGGGTCGGCAGGATGACCAGCAGCGGGTAGATCACGCAGGTGAGCAGGAAGAGCCCGCCGATGATCGTCCACGCCGCGGTCTGCTCCGGAACCAGCCCGAAGGCCGTCGACCCGGTGATGGCCAGTGCGGAGATGCAGGGCAGATGGATGAGTACGACGTCCTCGCCGACACCGCCCCGGTTCCACGAGTTCGCCCAGGATCGGGCGCGGTCCGAGAGCCCGAGATGTTGCCAGATGCTGACCCCGGCGCCGATGACGCCGGCGGCCAGGATGAATACGGCCCAGATCATTGCGGTCCTAGTCCCAGAAGGTGATGGCGTCGCCGACATCGGAGGCTACCTCGCCGGCGCCCTCCGCGAAGTCGCTGACCCCTTCGACGACGGCCTCGCCGAGCTCACCGGCTTCGTCGACCACGAAGTCGGCAGCCTTGCCGGCCAGCCCGGAGCCGATCGCACCACCGACCAGGCCACCGACGACACCGCCGATGACGGTGCCTGGGCCGGGGAAGATGCTGCCGATCGCAGCGCCTGCCTGGGCCCCTGCCCAGGCTCCCCCGGCCGCGCCCGCAGTCGTGATCGCCGAGGTGCTCACCGTGCGGCTCACCCGTTCCGTCGTCGACAGCGACGGGTCGTCGGCGTCCTTCTGCCACTGCTCCCACGCCGAGGTGCCCGCGGTGACCACCCAGCCGGCGCGGGTGGCCCACTTGCCGGCGGTGAGCCACTTGCCGCGTACGGCTGCCTTGTTGGCCTTCGCGTGCCAGTTCTTGTCGCTGAGCACCTTCGCGGCGCGCTCGAGCTTGGTCAGGCTCGCGGGGCTGGCGAACCGACCATTGACCCGCGGCTGGAACATGCCGTAGCGGCTCTTCACCATCCAGTCGATGCCGGCGCCGGCGCCGAGGCCGGCCAGCCCCAAAGCGTACGCACCGATCTGCATGCCGTCGGAGAAGTCCTTCGGCAGCAGGCCCAGGTCCTGGAGGCGGTCCTCGATCCAGCCGTCACCGGTCGACTTCGCGATCGCCTTGCCGAGATCCTCGTGGGCGTTGTCCTCGTCCTTGCGGGCCGTCTCGACCCGGCTGACCAGGTCGTTCCACTTCTCGACCTTGGTGTTGTGGGCCTCGACGTCGCCCTCGGAAGCGCCCTCGCCGGGATCGGTCGGTGGCGAGATCATCGTGCCGCTGACGGTGAGCCCGGCACCGCTGGCCTCGTCGCGGATCGTCGACATCTTGGTCTCGACCGCCTTGAGGTCGCCCGAGAAGGTCGAGAGGCCCTTGCCCATGGCCTCGATGCGCGACTCGAGCTGCCGCAGATCGCGCTTGCGGCTCTCCGCCTTCGTCTCGAACGCGGCCCCGGCCTGACCCTTCCAGGAGCCTGCGGTCTTGATGGCCTTGCCGACATCGGCCAGAGCGTCGCCGACCGCTTCCTTGGCGGTCGTGCACGCGTCCGCCGCGGTCTGCGCCGCGGCGGCGTCACCGTAGACCTTGGTGTCCATCGCCTCCGGCATCAGCTGCCCCTCACCCTCTGCTCGTGACGGCGGCCTTCGTCGCCGGCCGCCTGGTCGGCCCCGGTCGCGTGGTCCAGAGCGTTCTGCACGCTGTCGCCGAGCTTGCCGAGACCTTCGGACATCCCGCCCACCGCCGCCGCCAGCGACGCCAGCGCGGTCGCGACCTCCGACGAGGACTCGCCCACGTCAGGTGTCTTCTGCAGCGGCTCGGCCTGCTTGAACAGATCGCTGCCGGCGGTGTCCAGTGTGCTCTTGATGGACCTGAGATCGTCGGGGTTGACGTGCATGTCGGCGGTCATGCCGTCGTCTTACCCGTTCTTGTCGATTTCAAACACACGGGAAGGTAAAAAGCCCTATACGGCGGCCTCGCCCTCCACGATCTCGCGAGAGAGCGCCGCGAGCGCCTCTTCGAGCTTGTCGTCGTCGGCGCCCCAGTCGGACAGCTCGGCTGCGAGCCACTGCTTGAACGCCGCGACCAGCTTGTCGAACTGCTCGCTGCCCGCCTCCGTCAGTGCGTACGCCGTCTCGTCACCCTCGAGGTAGCCCTCCGCGACGGCCGTGGTGAACGCCGGTGCCAGCACCTCGCCCGGCATCTGGAGCCGATGGCCGATCGCGACCAACGAGGTCTCACCGCCGACCCGCTCGCGGATCCCGACCTGGCGCACGCACCATGCCGTCGCCGCGCCGAGGTCGACCGACGACTCCCGGATCATGGTGAAGGTCTCCGGCGGCTGGCGGCGGACCAGCTGGGCGACGGCGACGTCGAGGCGCGTCGCGCTGTCGGAGGAGCTGGGCATCGCGAACCCGTCGCCCGGGTCGGTCGCGGCCGCCCGCGATGTGCCCCGAAGAGGAACCTCCTTGAGGAAGAGTGCGAGCAGGAATGCCAGGCCGGCGACCGGCACCGCGGCGAGGAAGACCAGGTGAAGCGTCTCCGCGTAGGCGTCGATGATCGGGGCGCTCTGGGCATCGCTCAGCGCATGGAGTGCCGCGGGGGACGCGACGGCCTCGGCGGGCACTCCGGCCGTGGCGATCGCCGCGGGCAGCCGGTCGGCGAGCTCGTTGGCGTAGACGGTTCCCATGATCGACGCCCCGAAGGAGCTGCCCATCGTCCGGAAGAAGGTGACGCCCGAGGTGGCCACACCGAGGTCCTCGTAGGCCGCGGTGTTCTGCACGATGATCGTCAGGATCTGCATGCTCAGGCCGACGCCCATCCCCATGATCAACAGATACAGCGACATCGTCAGGGTGGTGGTCTCGGCGTCCATCGTGGAGAGCAGGAACAGGCCCAACGCCATGATCAGCGAGCCGGCGACCGGGAAGATCTTGTAGCGCCCCGTCCGGCCGACGATCGAGCCCGCCATCGTCGAGGTCACCAGCAGGCCGACGACCATCGGCAACGTGCGGATCCCGGATGACGTCGCGGAGACGCCATGGACGTATTGCATGTAGGTCGGGAGGTAGGTCATCGCGCCGAGCATCGCGAAGCCGACGATGAACGAGAGGGTGACGCTCACCGTGAAGACCCGGTCCCGGAACAGTCGCAGCGGCAGGATCGGGGAGACCGCCCGCGACTCGACCCAGACGAAGATCACGAAGGCGACGGCCGCGCCGACGAACAGGCCGATGATGGTCGCTGATCCCCACGCATACTCCGTCCCGCCCCAGCTGACGGCCAGGGTCAGCATCGAGGCGCCGAGGCCGACGAAGAGGATGCCGAGGTAGTCGATCGAGGGCCGCTTGCCACGGGCGATCTGCGGCAGGGTCAGGCTGGCGATCGCGATCACGGCGATCCCGAGCGGAAGGTTGATGTAGAACGCCCAGCGCCAGGACAGGTGGTCGGTGAAGAGTCCGCCGAGAAGGGGTCCGAGGACGGTGGTGGCACCGAAGACAGCGCCGAGCGCGCCCTGATACTTACCCCGCTCACGCAGCGGGATGATGTCGCCGATCAGCGCCGTCGCGGTCACCATCAGGCCGCCGGCTCCGATGCCCTGCACGGCGCGCGCGGCGATCAGCCAGACCATGTCGGTGGCGAAGCCGCACGCTGCCGAGGCGAGGATGAAGAGCCCGGCGGAGACCTGTAGCAACAGCTTGCGGCCGAAGAGGTCACCGAACTTGCCGGCGAGCACGGTCGCCACGGTCTCGGCCAGCAGGTAGGAGGACACCACCCAGGACAGGTGGCCGGCACCTCCGACGTCGGCCACGATCGTCGGCAGCGCGGTCGACACGATCGTCTGGTCGAGCGCCGCGAGCAGCATGCCGAGGAGCACGGTGCCGAAGATGAGGTTGATTCTGCGACGGCTCAGCTGAGGCTCGGTGTCCGACGCCACCATCGATGCTGCCATTGCGACCCCCACATCTCTACTGGAATCAAACTAGGGCAAACCCTGGGGTCGAGCGTGAGATTCGCGCGGAATGTCAGGCGGCCTCCTTGCGGTTGTCGGTCAGATCGCGGACGAGACTCGCGGCCGGTTCGTGGAGGAACTCGATGAATCCTCTGAGCGCGGAATGACCCTCGAGCGGCACTCCCCCACGGAGCGCTTTGACCGTCGCCGGCCGCACCAACCACGCAGCCAGGCAGGCCGGATAGTCGGCTGGGTGGTCGAACAGCTCCTCGAGCTCGTCGTCCTCTTCACCGGGGTGTCGAAACGCGCGCAGACCCGCCTCCATGGCGAGGTCGACCAACCCGTAGGGAACGTCGGCGAGCATGCCGTAGTCGCGCAGTCCGCGGTGGGTCCAGATCTCCCCCGGCTCACGATCGGACGGACCGCTCGCATCACGCAGCGTGTCGATCCACCGATCCGGCTCGTCCGAGACGGCGTAGGCCACCTCCTCCGGCACCCTCAGCGGTGCTGTCTCGAACATCAGCCCGTCGTCGATCGGCACGATCCGACCGATCACGCACTCGCCGTCGTCGACCATCAGTCCGGCGCCGATGTTGATCGTGGTCGGCTGCTCCCCTGTCGCCGGATCCTCCCAGAACAGGTGTCGCGGCTCGCGCCGCAGCAGACGAACACCGCGCATCGGCGCCCGCGCCCACTCCCAGATCCGGTCGGCACCGGCGATGAGGTCGCCGGACGCGTGGTGCCGCAGGAACGCTTCGAGTCCGCCGAGGTCATAGAGGAACGCCTGCCGGTAGACCCAGTCGCGGTCCAAGATCTGGATCCGGTCGTCCTCCCGGTCACGGTCGGGATGAGGCCCACCACGGACGTCCAGGGCGAGGTCGATCGCCTTCGCCATCCGCCGCTTGTTGCGCGCATGGGTCCCCTGCAGCGCCTGCGCGACGATCCATCGCGAGTGTGCCCATCGCGGGATGAGCGCCCCGAGCAGCCACATCTGCTCCAGGCGTTCGAGACGCGACGGATGCCAGAACTGCTCCTTGTCGAGCTGGTCTCGGGTGCGGTGGATGATCTCCAGCGCCGCCTTCACGTCCCCGCGGGCCTCGGCATCGTTCACGGCGAACAGGGCCGGCCAGTAAGGACTGTCGACGACCTTCTCGGCGAACGACCGCCGTCGCGGATCCCCAGCTCCCGCTCTCGGGGCTGGCCTCTTCTGGTGCTTCGTGCGTTTGGGCATGACCCCAGAAGACCCCGGATTCGTACGTCCCGCCAGCGCCGCTCATCGAGCTGTGGATAACTCTGTTCGGAGCGTGCCTGTGGACAGTGATCGGCCCGCCGATCAGGCAAGCGCGAGGAAGAGCTTCTCCATCTTCTTGACGTCCACGCTGTCGCGCCCTCCCTCGGCCAGGCACTTCTCCAGGCCGGTGGCGACCAGGGCGTAGCCGCCCCGGCTGACAGCCTTGTTGACCGCCGCGAGCTGGGTGAGCGCGTCCTCGCACTCCGAGCCCTCCTCGAGCATCCTGATCACCGACGCGAGGTGACCGTTGGCGCGCTTGAGTCGGGTGATGATGGCCTTGATCTCGTCAGGCTCGAGCTGCATCGTCGTCCTTCTTCTTTCCAGTGAGTGCGTCCAGCATGCCGGTGAGACGCTGCCGCGCATCCGCCGCCACCTCGGCGACCCCGGCGTCAGAGCTGAAGGAGGTCATCGCGGCAGGATCGAAGACCTCGACCCTGGTCATGTCGCCCTCTGCAGCGACCACGACATTGCACGGCAGCATCGTCGCGACCCGCGGGTCGGCCTCGAGCGCACGATGGGCGAGCTGCGGCATGCAGGCTCCGAGGATCACCTGCTGCGGAACCTCGACACCGAGCTTGGCTCGCAGGGTGGCAGTCAGGTCGATCTCGGTCAGGACTCCGAATCCGGCATCGCCGAGGAGGTCTCGCACACGCGCCACCGTCTCCGCGTACGACGCCGGAACGGTGGCACTCAACGTGAAGCTGGTCATGGGTCTCCTTCTCTCCAACGATTCTATAACCCCCCGGGGGGTTGTGTTACCGTCGCAATCGTAACCCCCCGGGGGGTTATAGATCGAGTCGCCGCCCGCAGGCGGCAGCAACAAGGAACCGAAGGAACCGCCATGATCACGACGATCGATACCGACTCACCTCACACCGACTCACCTCACGGCAAGCGCGTCCTGCGCGAGCTCGGACCGCTCCACAAGGAGCTGCGCCGCGCCATCCCCGACGTCTACAAGGGCTGGGGCGAGCTCTCCAAGGCGGCCTTCGCCGACGGCGCCCTCGACCGTAAGACCAAGGAGCTGATCGCCCTCGCGATCGGCGTGGTCGAGGGCTGCGACGGCTGCATCGCCTCCCACGGCCAGGCCGCCGCCCGCGCCGGCGCGAGCCCTCAGGAAGCGGCCGAGGCGATCGGCGTCACATTCCTCATGCACGGCGGCCCCGCCACCGTCCACGGTGCCCGCGCCTTCGACGCGTTCTGCGAGTTCGTCGACGCTCTCGACGCCGGCGAACCTCCCGCCTGAACCACCGAACCAGATCCACAGAAGCAGGAACAGAACCATGTGTCGCCCCGTCCGCTGCAAGAAGTGCACGAAAACCACCTGGGCCGGTTGCGGCCGCCACGTCGCCCACGTCAAGGCCTCCGTCCCCGCAGGCCAGTGGTGCGCCGGCCACTCCGTCGACCCCAAGGACCCCAACGGCAGCTGGTTGAGCCGCATCCTCGGCCACTGACGGCCGGGCGCGAAGCGCCACACCGCACGGACCCGTCGGAGCCGACGCGAGCCTGAGACCCCGGTCTCGATGCCGAACCCGCACCTTCGACGGAATGCCTCGCCGCGCCGTTCCTTCCCGTTACGCTCATTTGCATGGACGAGGCTCTGGTCACGCGGTTGAAGGGCATCTACGAGGATCTGCACCGCCATCCGGAGCTCTCGTTCGAGGAGCATCGAACCGCGGGCATCGTCACCGAGTGGTTGAACGACCTGGGTCTCGAGGTTCGGGCCGGACTGGGCGAGACCGGGGTCGTGGGTGTGCTGCGCAACGGCCCGGGCGCGACGGTGCTGCTGCGTGCCGACATGGACGCCCTGCCTCTGCAAGAGGCGACAGGCCTGCCGTACGCCAGTGAGGTGGATGGTGTCGCTCACGGGTGCGGTCACGATGTCCACGTCACCTGCCTCCTGGGGGCCACGGCCACGCTCGTAGCGACGAAGGCGGACTGGTCGGGAACGCTGGTGGTGGTCTTCCAGCCGGCCGAGGAGGTCCTGCAAGGTGCCTCCAGAATGCTCGCGGACGACCTGTTCGAGCAGGTGCCGCGACCCGACGTGGTGCTCGGCCAGCATGTCGCCCCGCTACCTGCCGGCGTCATCGGTCTGCGTTCGGGACCGTCGTTCGCCGCCACCAACTCCCTGCGGGTGACGATGTACGGGGCCGGTGGGCACGGCTCACGGCCGGAGACCACGATCGACCCGGTCGTGATGGCCGCTGCCACCGTGCTGAGACTGCAAGGGGTCGTCGCCCGCGAGGTCGCCGCCACCGACGTCGCCGTCGTGACGGTCGGCGCGCTGCAAGCCGGCACGAAGAGCAACATCATCCCGGACGAAGCACAGCTCCTGATGTCCGTACGCACCTACGACCCCCACGTCCGCGACAGCGTTCGCGCCGGGATCACACGCATCGTGAACGCCGAGGCGCAAGCATCCGGAGCGACTCGCGAGCCGTTGGTAGAGGACCTGGAATCGTCCCCGGCGGTGGTCAACGACGCAGACGCTGTCGCCCGCGTCCACCACGCGTTGGGTGCGGTGGTCGGAGCCGACCGTATCGTCGACCCTGGCCTCGTGACGGGCAGCGAGGACGTCGGGGTTCTCGCTGCCGGCGCCGACGCGCCGCTCGTGTTCTGGCTGCTCGGCGGCGCGGACCCGGCCCACTTCGCCGAGGCGCAGGGCCCCGAAGACATCCAGCGGATCGCGGCCGACCTGCCGTCCAACCACTCTCCCCTGTTCGCTCCGGTCCAAGACCCGACCCTCGAGGTCGGCGTGAGCGCCTTGGTCGCCGCCGCGCGAGCATGGCTCGAGGCCACCTGATCCCCTGATCACCAAGCAAAGAGTTCTGCACGTACGTCGCAGCGGCCGACAAAGCCCGGCTGTCGGTGGTCGCACCTAGATTGACCTCCATCGGAGGAGCAGATGAGCGAGAAGACCGAGAACGACCTCGAGCTCGACGCACGTGACCTGGCCGCGCGGCGAGCCTGGGCTGCGCGCGAGCTGGAACTGCAGGACGGTGTCGCCAGCCGCGCGCAGCTCACCTGGGGCGGCTACACACCGAACGACATCCGTCGAGCGGTCAGGCGCCGTGAGCTACGCCAGGTGCATCGCGGCGTCTACGTCGCCCACACCGGTCCCCCGACGTGGCGCCAGCGGGCCTGGGCCGCCGTGCTCTACGCCGAGCCCGCCGCGCTGTGCGGCCCGACGATCCTCGAGCCACGTCGCACCGAGGACGCTGTCGGACCCATCCATATCGCCATCGACCGTCGTCGCCGACTGGCCCCACCTCCCGACGTTGTCGTCCACCGCGTCGTCGGCCTGTCCCGCCAGATGTTCCCCGGCGCGCGCCCACCCCGCCTCACACTCGAGGACAACGCTCTTCTCCAGGCACGCGACGCAACCTCCGAGATGGAAGTGATCGGCCTCCTGACCGACACCATCGGCCGGCGCGGAGTGACCACGAACGCCGTACGCACCGCCTTGAAGCGTCACTCCAGACTCCCCCGCCGTGCGTTCATCGGTGATCTACTCGCCGACGTGGACAGCGGCACCTGCTCGGTCCTCGAGCACGCCTACCTCACCCGCGTCGAACGCGCCCACGGTCTCCCCACCGCGACCCGTCAAGGCGAGCGAACCACGCCGACTGGCCGAGAACTGAGGGATGTCGAGTACGAGGCGTACGGCCTAGTCGTCGAGCTCGATGGCCGCCTCAACCACGAGTCCTGGCGAGCGCAGGGGCGCGACGCCGACCGGGATCTCGACGACCTGGCCCTCGGCGGCAGGCTGACCGCGCGCGTCCGTAGGCCACAGGTGTTCGAGACCCAGTGCCGCACCGCCGCCAGAATGGCTCAGCTGCTGCGCCGACGAGGCTGGATGGAACGCCCGAAAAGGTGCGGGGACAGTTGCACCCTGGAGACCTGGATGTGACGTGGGAGCCCTGGAGTCACCCAGTGACACTGGGACTCCCACGTTCCCATGCCCCCACCCCGCGTGCGTAGCGTGTGGGACATGTTCAGCGACCTGGGGCTCGGCGACCTGAGCGGCGCGGTCGTGCTCATCGTCCATGCCCACCCTGACGATGAAGTGTTCGCCACCGGGGCCGCGACCATCGCCACCAGAGCCGCCGGAGCGCGCACTCACCTACGCATCTTCACCGGCGGCGAGGGCCGCAACAGCCCGTTGACGCCAGCAGGTCTCGCGAACGCACGCCGCGCCAAGGAGAAACGCCTCGCGGTGTCAACAGAACTGTTAGGCATCGACACCTGGGGTTATCTCACGGAACCCGGACACTGGACGGACACGCCCCACGCGACGGCAAGGACGATCAGCGCAGCCGATCCGGCGGACCTCGCCGTTCCCGTGATCACAGCACTCGAAGCACTGCGCCCCGACATCGTTCTCACCGTCGGACCAGATGGACTGACCGGCCACCCGGACCACATCGCCTGCCATGACGCCGTCGCGCATGCGCTCGCTGCAGCAGCACATCACCCTCGGGCCGCCCTGGGCGCGGTCCTGGACCGGCGTTCCGTGACGTCAGCCATCGAGACCGCGCGTGCAGTCACAGGTCACCCCATAGGGTCCGGTCGAGTCACCGGGGTTGCCATCAACAGGTCGGTCATCACGATCACCGGGCCGCGAGGAACAACTGACCGACGCAGGCGTGCCCTAGATGCGTACGCCCCCAGACTCGGGACGGGCGGCGTGAACACCGAGCTCATGGGCACAGGCGACTCGGTCCTTCTCCGGTTCGTCCTGGACGCTGCCGGCTGGGCCCAAGACCGCTTCGCCCCGCTGACCCCTGGGCGACCTGGGAGGCCTGAGGCGGTGTCCTGAGGTTGCCGAAGGGTCGCCCAGTGACTCCGGGGCTCCCACGTCACCTCCGGTCTCGGCGCCCACCGCTGTGGACGTGGACGTGCAGGTGCTTGGAGTCCTGGTAGGCACCGAGATTCGTGAGCACTGCCGCGGCACCGTGCTCGAGCTCCACGTTCCTCGCCACCGTCTGGACGACACGGAGTAACTCACGTACGTCGGTCTCGTCCTGCGCGCTCACGGTCGTGAGCGATCCGATGTGGCGCTTCGGCACCACCACGATGTGGACCTCCCAGAACGGGCGCGTGTGATGGAAGGCGAGCACGCGGTCGTCCTCGTGCACCACGTGCAGGCGCTCAGGGTGCGGGATGGCGACGTCGCAGTAGAAATCAGTCCCGCGATACACCCCATCGCCGCCGATCGCCCCCATTCAGGAATCCTGAGAAGCAGCGGGAGTGCCTTGGTGGTGAACCAGGCGCCATCCCACCTCGCGCCGCTGCCAGAGCGACGTACAGTGCACCCGCCGGCCGTCGCGGAGGGACTGCCACCGCAGGAGCACCACGCCGTCCGACAGCTCGCGACCGGTGAGCTCGTGCACCTCGATCTCCGGTGTCTCGTCGTCCTCCGCCGACAGCATCTCCAGGATCGACGTGAGGTCCCACATCCGTCCGGATGCGCCGATCTCCTCGAAATCCGGCGCCATCAGCTCGGCGAGACGAGCCGGGTCGGATCGCACCGCTGCCGTCTGCAGCTCACGCTCGAGGGCCATCACCTCTGCCAGATCCGCGTTCGTCACCGCTCCAGGCTATTCGCCCAGGTCGACCGAAAACGGACCGGTCCCGCACCCCGGAGGGGCGCGGGACCGGACTCAGTCAGTCAACGACTCAGCTGCAACCGGAGGTCGAGCCGCAGCCCTCGCAGACGTAGCAGGAGCCGGCGGGGCGCATCTTGGTGCCGCAGGTGAAGCAGAGCGGGCTGTCGATGGCCATGCCGCTGATCGACTCGAGCAGCTCGGCGGTGGTGTGAGCGGTCTTGGCCTCACCCTTCGGGGCCTCCTCGACACCGGCGTCCTCGGTGATGTCGGCGTCGATGACCTCGGACTTCGCCTCCGGAGCGGCCTTGCGCTCGGGAGCCGGCTTCTCGACGAGCTCGGCGGCGGTGGTGCCGTTGCCGAGCTGCTCGTAGGAGCCGGTCTCGAGGTAGCGCTGACGCTCGTCGGCGGAGTAGATGCCGAGGGCCGAGCGGTCCTCGAAGGACATGTAGTCCAGCGCCAGCCGGCGGAAGACGTAGTCCATCAGCGACTGCGCCATGCGCACGTCCGGGTCGTCGGTCAGACCGGCGGGCTCGAACTTCAGGTTGGTGAACTTGGAGACGTAGGTCTCCAGGGGCACGCCGTACTGAAGGCCGACGGAGACCGCGATGGAGAAGGCGTCCATGACACCTGCCAGGGTCGAGCCCTGCTTGCCGAGCTTGAGGAAGACCTCACCGAGCTCGCCGTCAGCGTGCGCACCGGAGGTCATGTAACCCTCGGCGCCACCGACCGTGAAGGAGGTGGTGCGCGAGACGCGCGACTTCGGCAGGCGCTTGCGGGTCGGCGCGTAGACGATCTTCTCGATGATCTTCTCCACGACCTCCGGCTCGACCTCGGCCTCGGCAGCCACGGCGGCCGCGGCGGCACCCGTGGAGAGACCCTGGTCCTTCTTGGCCCCCTCCGACTTGCCGTCGGCCAGCGGCTGGCCGACCTTGCAGTTGTCGCGGTAGATCGCGGTGGCCTTCAGGCCGAGCTTCCACGACTCCATGTAGACCTGCTCGATCTCCTCGACGGTCGCCGACTCGGGCAGATTCACGGTCTTGGAGATCGCACCGGAGAGGAACGGCTGGGTCGCCGCCATCATGCGTACGTGGCCCATCGGCTTCAGCGCACGCTTGCCCATCGCGGTGTCGAAGACCTCGTAGTGCTCCTGGCGCAGGCCGGGCGCGTCGATGACGTGGCCGTGCTCGGCGATGTAGGCGACGATCGCCTCGATCTGCTCGGGCTGGTAGCCCATCTTCTTCAGCGCGCGCGGGATCACCTGGTTGACGATCTGCATCGAGCCGCCACCGACGAGCTTCTTGAACTTGACCAGCGAGAAGTCCGGCTCGATGCCGGTGGTGTCGCAGTCCATCATGAAGCCGATGGTGCCGGTCGGCGCGAGCAGCGAGGCCTGCGCGTTGCGGAAACCGTTGACGCGACCGATCTCGATGACGTCGGCCCACACCTTGGTCGCCGCGTCGATGATGTTGCGGTCGACCGGGTTGATCGAGCGGACCGCGTCGTTGGCGGCCTGGTGCTTGCGCATGACCCGCAGGTGGGCCTCGGCGTTGCGGGCGTAGCCGGCGTAGGGGCCGACGACACCGGCGAGCTCGGCGGAGCGCTTGTAGCCGGCACCGGTCATCAGCGAGGTGATGGCGGCAGCCATGGTGCGGCCACCCTCGGAGTCGTAGCCGAGACCCATCGCCATCAGCAGGGCGCCGAGGTTGGCGTAGCCGATGCCGAGCTGGCGGTAGTCGCGGGTGGTCTGGCCGATCGCCTCGGTCGGGAAGTCGGCGAAGCAGATCGAGATGTCCATCGCGGTGAAGACGACCTCACAGGCCTGCTCGAAGCGGACCGCGTCGAAGGTGTCGTCGTCCTTGAGGAACTTCAGCAGGTTCAGCGACGCCAGGTTGCAGGAGGAGTTGTCCAGCGACATGTATTCCGAGCACGGGTTGGAGCCGGTGATCCGGCCCGTCTCCGGGTTGGTGTGCCAGTCGTTGATGGTGTCGTCGTACTGCAGACCCGGGTCGGCACACTCCCACGCGGCGATCGAGATCTTGCGGAACAGCTCGCGGGCGTCGATCTCCTCGATGACCTCACCGGTGGTGCGGGCGCGGAGGCCGAACTTCTTGCCTTCCTCGACCGCACGCATGAACTCGTCGGAGACGCGCACGGAGTTGTTGGCGTTCTGGTACTGCACGGACGAGATGTCCTTGCCGCCCAGGTCCATGTCGAAGCCGGCGTCGCGCAGCGCGCGGATCTTGTCCTCCTCGCGCGCCTTGGTCTCGACGAACTCCTCGATGTCGGGGTGGTCGACGTCGAGGACGACCATCTTCGCGGCGCGGCGGGTGGCGCCACCGGACTTGATGGTGCCCGCGGACGCGTCCGCGCCACGCATGAAGGAGACCGGACCGGAGGCGGTGCCGCCGGAGGACTTCAGCAGCTCCTTGGAGGAGCGGATGCGGGAGAGGTTGAGACCGGCACCGGAGCCGCCCTTGAAGATCAGGCCCTCCTCCTTGTACCAGTTCAGGATCGAGTCCATGGAGTCGTCGACCGAGAGGATGAAGCAGGCCGAGACCTGCTGGGGGGACTCGGTGCCGACGTTGAACCAGACCGGCGAGTTGAAGGCGAAGTGCTGGTTGACCAGCAGCCAGGTGAGCTCGCGACCGAAGAGGTCGGCGTCGGCGTCGGAGGCGAAGTAGCCGTTCTCCTTGCCGGAGGCGACGTAGGTGTTCACGACCCGGTCGATGAGCTGCTTCAGGCTCTGCTCGCGCTTGGCCGTGCCGAGGGCGCCGCGGAAGTACTTGGTGGTCACGATCGTCGAGGCGTTGATCGACCAGAAGTCGGGGAACTCGACTCCGGTCTGCTCGAAGACGGTCTCACCGGTCTTCCAGTTCTTCTGGACGACGTCGCGTCGCTCCCAGGTGATCTCGTCGTACGGGTGGACGCCTTCGGTGCTGAAGATCCGCTCGATCTTCAGCCCGGAGCCCGCCTTCGCCGTTGCCTGTGCCTCTGCTGCCGTGTCTGTCATTTCGTTCCCCCTGTTGTCATCGATCGCTGTGCCGTACTGCTGGTCGGTGCTGATGGTGGAGTCTCCTGTTGCGCCCGTTCGGGCTTCGTACGCCCTGCTCGTGTGCTGAGCCTGGTCTGTTTCGCTGGATGGCCCGGACAGGTCGCTTCCCCACGGCCTGCCCGGGCCCGTCTGTGTGCCATCTCGCTGTGAATGGCCGTGGGTATCTAGTCGGAGCCCACCGGGGCCTCGACCGGATGTTCTGTCTCGAAGTTCTGGACTTCCCGTTCCGTACGCAGCATCTGGATCTCACGCTCGAAGTCGTCCACCGACTCGAAGGCCCGGTAGACGCTCGCGAAGCGCAGGTAGGCGACCTCGTCGAGCTCTCGCAGAGGCGCGAGGATCGCCAGCCCCACCTCGTGGCTGGGGACCTCGGCCAGTCCTTGGCTCCGCAGCGCCTGCTCGACCTCCTGGCCGAGGCACGCGAGCTGGTCCTCGGTGACCGGGCGGCCCTTGCACGCCTTGCGTACGCCGTGCACCGCCTTGTCCCGACTGAACGGCTCCGCCGCGCCGGAACGCTTGGCCACCATCAGCTGCATCTGCTCGACGGTCGTGAACCGCTTCCCGCACTCCTGGCAGACCCGGCGGCGCCGGATCTGGCCACCCTCCTCGGCCACGCGGGAGTCGAGCACCTTGGTGTCGCTGTGCCGGCAGAACGGACAGTGCACGGTCGAGCCCCTCTCGTGAAGCTTGTGGATCCAGGCCGTCTCAGCGGCGGCCCGAGCCTGTGGAACCTGTGGATACGAGCGTGAATCCCTGTGGAACAACACCCTGATCGCTGTGGGTCATCCATCGGTTCATGTGAACTAGATGTGGATAACTACAGCCGTGTAACTACTAGATGTAGTGGTAACCGTACGCCCGCCCTCCGGCCGATGCAAGCGAGGGTCGGGTTTCCCCGCGTGCCCGGCGTGTCGCCGGTCAATTGCCGAAAGATTCCGGTTCAGCGGCGCCGGGCTGGACTCGATGCGTAAGAATGACCCCCGTGACAAACATCTCCGGAGGAAATCGCGTCGGGTCGCGGAGAGGCACGCGCCCCAGAAGCGGTCCCCGGCCACCATTCATCTTGCCTGCGATCGCGACACTGGCATTCCTCGTCATCTGGGGTGTGCTGGTGTGGGTCGCCGTCGGTTTCGGGGCCGACGCACGGGGAGGCGATTCCGGCGCCTGGGTGAAGCTCGCCATCGCGGCGGTCGCTGCAGTCGCCTGCCTCTTCCTGACCTTCACCTTCGCCGGGAAGGCCTGGCGGGACTTCACCGGCGCCCCCACCCCGCCACCCACCGACGACTACACCGGCAACCACTCCAGCGCCTACGTCGAGGAGCAGGACTACCCGGACCAGTCCTACGGCGACCAGGCCTACGCCGACCAGCCCTACGCGGATCAGACCTACCCGGAGCAGGGCTACTACGGCACCGGTTCCTACAGCTACGAGGACACCGGCTCCTACAGCCGCCACAGCGCCGACACCGGGAGCCACCCGCCCTACGGCAGCACCGGAAGTCGCTCGGCCTACACCGACACGGGCTCCCAGTCGCCTTACGGCTACCCGGGAGACGACCAGGGCTACGGGAGCACCGGCAGCCGGGCCGCCTACGGCGCCTCGGCCTACCAGCCGCCGACCAGCCCGCCACCCACCCCGCAGCCCTACTACTCGAACCCGCCGACGCCGACGTCGACACCGCAGAGCACCCCGGCGTACGGATCGCAGGGATACACCACGGACAGCTACCCGACCCAGCAAGCCGGCTCCTCGCCGTATCAGTCGGGCGCCTACCAGGTGCCGACCGGATACGGCCAGACCGGTTCGCGGGCCCGGCTGACCCAGGATCCCGCCGCGACCCAGGCGCTGCCCACCCCGCGTCCGCCCCAAGACCCGCCGTCCCAACCGGACGACGAGTGGCCGCCGCGACACAGCACCCGCAACAAGCAGTGGCCGCCGACCGACCCGGGGACCCCGTACCGCGGGCGTCACTGACGCCACAGCGAGAGTGCCGCAGACGCTTCCCATCGTCTGCGGCACTCTCACTTTTCCCCGGTAGCCGGCCGCCAGGGTCGAAGGAGCGGCCGGACATCTGTGTGGCGCCTACGGCGCGGTCGGGATGATCAGGGTCTGACCGGACACGAGCATCGACGACTCGAGACTGTTGAGCTCCTTGATCGTCTGCTCCATCTCCCGAATCGATGCGTCGGTGCCGGCAACTGCCTTCGAGGAGATGTCCCAGAGCGTGTCACCATCGCCGACGACCATCGTGTGGGCGGCGGGGGCGGAGCCACCAGGAAATCCGGCATCAGCGCCGGCACTGTTCGCCGCGAACGCCACCCGCGCTCCGATCAGCGCGATCCCGAAGAGCACGACGAGTGCGAACGCGAACACCACGACTCGGCCGCGCCGGGTGAGCCGCACCGTCGAACGCCGCACATCCCGCGCCGGACGGGGCGGTTCGGCTACGGGCAGCACATAGACGGTTGCACTCATCACGGCCTCCAGTTCATCGGTCTCTCGATCACGTGTTCGATCGAGCACATGTTCGAAGTTAGATCACGTGTTCGAACAACGCAAGTAGCGACCCCAAGAATTTTCGAACGCCGACACGCACCGGTGACGAGATCGAACAGATGTTTGAAGTCGTGGTGCCAGAGGGACTAATGTGAAGACATGACCACGCAGAAGACAGGCACCGGATCAGGCGGTTCGAAGAGCCGCGTCCGCGAGCTGCCCGACGGGCCGCCGGACGCGACCGGGCTCACGCCGCGTCAGCAGCGCATCCTCGCTCACCTGCGCGACAGCATCGAACAGCGCGGCTACCCGCCCAGCATGCGCGAGATCGGCGCCGCCGTCGGGCTGACCAGCACCAGCAGCGTCGCCCACCAGCTCCGCGCGCTGGAGCAGCGTGGTCTGATCCGCAAGGACCCCAAGCGGCCTCGTGCCCTCGAGGTCTTCCTCCCCGAGGTGATGGCCCACCGCAAGGCCATGTCCGGCGAGCCCGAGGAGACCAGCACGGCCGAGTCGACGGTCACCGCCGAGGCCGGGGTCAACCCCAACCCCGACGCCGCGATGGTTCCCCTGGTCGGCCGGATCGCGGCCGGTGGCCCGATCCTGGCCGAGGAGACCTCGAGCCAGCAGAGCGTCGAGGACGTCTTCCCGCTCCCCAAGCAGCTGGTCGGCAACGGTGACCTGTTCCTGCTCTCGGTCTCCGGTGACTCGATGGTCGACGCCGCCATCTGCGACGGCGACTTCGTGGTCGTGCGCCAGCAGCCGACCGCGGAGAACGGTGAGATCGTGGCCGCGCTGATCGACGGCGAGGCGACCGTCAAGACCCTTTCCCGCAAGGACGGCAAGGTCTGGCTGCTGCCGCACAACGCTGCCTACGAGCCGATCGACGGCACCCACGCGACGATCCTCGGCAAGGTGACCGCGGTCCTCCGCAGCCTCTGACGACCTGCATTCTGCGTGCGATCCAGCCGCCGACCCGTCATCGGGTCGGCGGCTGCTTCGTCCGTGGGCAACGCCCAATCGGCCGTGTCCCCCGGACACGGCGGGGTCGTGCGCTTAGACTGCGGTGGTCTGTCATCCCGAACGTCTGGTATCTCATGCGAAACATTGCCCGCCGGATCACCCGCAAACAACGCTCCCTCGTCCTGATCGCAGGCATGGTCGTCGCGACGTTCGTCGCCACCATGCCCGCAACCGGGTCGACTCCGGCGACCTCGGCGGTGACCGGCGGTGAAGCCAGCGCCGAGCAGCCGGTGACGGAGGAGACCGCCCGTGAGGCGCTCGCCGAGGCGAAGAAGATCAAGCGCAACCAGTCCGTACGCGGCGTCCGGCAGGTGGTGCCGGGTCGGCACGTCGCCGGCCGCCCCGACGCGACCATCGCGCTGACCAACCTGTGGAACGCCAAGGACGCCCTGGACGGCTCGGACAAGACGGCCGCTCGCGAGCTGCTCGCCCGCCCGCGTGCCACGAGCCAGACCTGCAGCACCGCGGTCTGCGTCCACTACACGCCGGGCTCCGGCGGCGACCGTGCCTCGGTGGCGTACGCGACCCAGGTCCGTGACGTCGTCACCAAGGTCCACAACCTCTACGTGCAGGCGGGATACCGCAAGCCGGCGGCCGACAAGGCGGTCACGCCGGGCAAGGTCGACATCTACCTCGAGAACCTCTACGACGAGGGCTACTACGGCTACTGCGCGCCGGAGTCGAAGGTCTCCAAGACGGCCGCGACCGCCTACTGCGTGCTGGACAACAACTACGCCAGCAGCGAATACGGCTACTACAACACGCCCACCGAGAACCTCCGGGTGACGGCCGCTCACGAATACTTCCACGCCGTCCAGTTCGCCTACGACGCCGGCGAGGACCGCTGGATGATGGAGTCGACCGCGACCTGGGTCGAGGACGAGGTCTACGACAGCATCGACGACAACCGGCAGTATCTCGCCTACGGCCAGCTCGAGGACCAGCGCAAGCCGCTGGACAACTCCAACGCCTCCAACCTCGGCATCTACGGCAACTGGATCTTCTTCCGGTTCCTCTCCGAGCGCTACGCGCGCGAGCGCGGCCAGCTTCCGGCAGTGGTCCTCGACATCTGGCGACGAGCCGAGTCGACCTACTCCACGCTCGCCATCCGACGGGCGCTCGCCGACCGCGGCACCACGCTGAAGACCCAATACACCCGCTTCGCCGCCGGCAACCTGGCCCCCCGGAAGACCTACAGCGAGGGCCGCGCCTACTACGCGCCGGTCTACGACGGACGCACCGCGCTCCCCGCCAAGCGACAGACCGTCGACGGCAAGTTCACCCTCAAGCACCTGACGTACGCCTCCCAGCGCCTCGTCCCGAAGAAGGTCGGCAAGGGCTGGAAGCTGCGCGTGAAGGTCGACGTCGCCCGCCCCAACGCCAACGCGGCCGTGGTCAGCGTCTTCCGCACCGACGGCACCCGCGGCGTCTACTACCTCAAGCCCAACCGGGACGGCATCGCCACCAAGACCATCGAGGGCTTCTCCTCCAAGCGGATCCGCAAGGTCGAGGTCACCTTCGCCAACGCGAGCAGCAACTTCAGGTGCGGCCAGGGCACCGCGTACTCATGCCGTGGCATCGCTTCGCCGGACAAGGCCACCCACCGCTGGTGGGCGAAGACCTACCGCTGACCCAACCCCCGCCGAGTCGGCTCGTTCCAACGAGCCGACTCGGCGTGCTTGTCGCTCAGTACGAGCCGACTCGGCCGTGGGTCAGGCAGAGGCCATCTCGGAGAGCCGCTTGAGGGCCTTCCGCACGACGTCGGGATCCGTCGTGGCCCACATCGGCGGCAGGCTCGCCTTGAGGAACCCACCGTAGCGGGCGGTCGCGAGACGGGCGTCGAGGACGGCCACGACGCCGCGGTCGGTGGTGGTGCGGATCAGCCGGCCGGCCCCTTGGGCGAGCAGGAGCGCCGCATGGGTCGCGGCGACCTGCATGAACCCGTTGCCGCCGGCCTTGTCGGCCGCCTGCTGCCGGGCCGACATCAGCGGGTCGTCGGGGCGCGGGAACGGGATCCGGTCGATGATCACGAGCTGGCAGGTGTCGCCAGGCACGTCGAGCCCCTGCCACAGCGACAGGGTGCCGAAGAGCACGGTGTGCGGGTCGGCGACGAACTGCGCGGCGAGCTCGGGCAGCTGCGCGTCGCCCTGCGCCAGGGTGGTCAGGTGGGGCAGCTTCTGACGCACGACCTCGGCCGCCGCCTCGGCGGCCCGGCGTGAGGAGAAGAGCCCGAGCGTACGTCCGTCGGCGGCGTCGACCAGGTCGACGATCTCGTCGAGGGTCTTGGCCCCCATCCCGTCGCGCCCGGGCGGGGGCAGATGGCGGGCGACGTAGAGGATCCCCTGGCGGCCGTAGTCGAACGGGCTGCCGACGTCGAGCCCGACCCACGGCAGCACGTCCTCGGTGCGCTGCGCCCCGGCGCCCAGCTCGGTGCGCTCCTCCGCCTTGAGCCCGAGCGATCCGGCAACCGGGCCGAAGTCGCCGCCGAGCTTGAGGGTCGCCGAGGCGAAGACGACGGTCTTCTCCCGCAGCAGCTTGTCGCGCATCTGCGCCCAGACCTGCAGCGGCGCGACGCACAGGCGCGGAGGAATCCTGTCGCCGCCCTCGTTGAGCCAGATGACGTCGGACTCAGCGGCGGCGGCCATCCGCTCGGCGGTGGTGAAGACCTCCTGCAGGCCGCCCTTGGCCTGCTGGAAGCCGGGGTCGGCGCTGTCGGAGTCCTTCGGCTTGGGGAGCGCCGAGAGCGCGGACCGGGCGGCGTCCCGCACGAGGATCAGCGCGTCCGAGACGACCTCGGGCAGCGTGATCAGCCGGCCCGGAGAGGTCTCGTTGATCGCGGCCCGCAGCGCGTCGGAGGCATCGGCCAGGTCGTCGGCCTCGGAGCCGTCGATGTGCTTCTGGGCCCGGCGGGCGGCCCGCTCCACCTCGGCCGCGGTCAGCTCGTCGGTCGCCGCCTGGGTCACTCGGGCGACGAGCTCGTGGGCCTCGTCGATCACCACCGCGTCGTATTCCGGGATCATCGGCACCCCCTCGATCGCGTCGATCGCGAGCAGCGAGTGGTTGGTGACGATGAGGTGGCTCTTCTGGGCCTTGTCGCGGGCGACCTCGGCGAAGCACTCCTCGCCGAAGGGACACTTGGCGGCACCGAGGCAGTCGCGGTGGTTGACCGAGACCTGTCGCCACTCGCGGTCGGTGTGACGGGGCGCGGAGTCACGCTCGCCGCTGCCGCCCTTCTCCGCCTCCTTCTCGGCCCAGCTGCGCAGCTCGAGGACCTTCTCGGCCATCGGGCCCAACGGCACGTCGACCAAGGTGCCCTGGTCGTCGGGAGCGCCCTCGCGCACGCGGTGGAGGCAGGCGTAGTTGGAGCGGCCCTTGAGCACCGCGTAGGAGGCGTCGACGCCGGGACGCGAGCCGATCGCCTTGACCAGGCGCGGCAGGTCGCGCTCGACGAGCTGATGCTGCAGCGCCAGGGTCGCGGTGGCGACCACGACGCGGCTGTCGTGGAGCAGCGACGGGACCAGGTAGGCCAGCGACTTCCCGGTGCCGGTGCCGGCCTCGACCAGCAGGTGCTCCTCGTCGGCCAGGGCCTGCGCGACCGCGTCGGCCATCAACACCTGACCCTCACGGGTGGCCCCGCCGAGGGTCGCGACCGCATCCGCGAGGGCTTCGCGTACGGGCGTCTGGGAGGCGGTGTCGGTTGCGGTCACTCGGGCAACCTTAGCCGTGGGCGGGGACAGTCTCCGATCGGCTCTCCGCGATCCGCTGCGCGACGATCTCCCCGAACTGCATGTGGCCCGCGACGGTCAGATGGGTGTTGTCCTCGAGCATGGGCAGCTCGAGGTCGAAGACGTTGATGTACGTCACACCGTACTCCGCCGATACCCGCCGCATCATCTTGTTGACGACCTTGATGGCCTTGGCCCGCGACTTCACCTTGGGCGCACTGAGCACGACGACCTCGTGGCCCTTCAGCTCGTCCAGCGTGTCTCGGAACCCCTCCTCGACATCGTCGAGCTCGCTCTTGGAGTCGTTGATGCCGCCCTCGAGCACGACCAGGTCGGCCCCCGGGGCGATCGCGTCGGGGACCCGCTCGGGGAAGGAGATCGGGCCGCACCGTTCCATCAGCCCTCGCGCGTAGCCGGTGCCGCCGAAACCGGAGACTCGCACCTCCCCGTCGAGATACCGCGGCCACGACAGCGCCGGGTCCTCCAGGCCGAACCCCGATGCCCAGGAGTCACCGATCACGACGACCCGCTCACCGGCGCCGGTCACCACCGCCGCGCGGGTCACCGACTCGGCGGCCAGCCGCGTGCACAGGTCCTGGGTCACCTGGGCCCCGTGGCTCACGTCCTGCCCAGGAAGTACGCCGTCGTCCTCGCTGGCACAGCCGGCGAGCGTGGCCACCAGGACAGCACCAGCCAGCGCGCTCACCATCGTGGCGCGCGCTGCTCGGCGTACCTCTGTCCGCATCCTGACCTCTCCAACGACCGGTCGTCCCAAGTGTGCGGGACGAGCCTGTCATCGCCAACGTCGAAACGCCGAACCCGTGGCGGGATCAGCGCCCCCGGGATCAGACGGGATGGGCGCTCAGTTCGTGTACGCGGCCAGCTCGCCGGCCAGGTCCGCGTTGGCGCGACCCTTGACGACGGTGCCGTCGGCGGTGTGCTCGAGATGGTCGATCTCGCCGTGCTGGTGGATCCGGTTGACCAGGTCACCCCGCTCGTAGGGAACCAGCGCGGAGAACTCGACGCCCGGCCGCGGCAGATCGGTCTCGACGGCCTTGATGGCCGCCTCGATGCCTTCGCCGGTCTTGGCCGAGACCGCGACCGAGTGGGGCTCGGCACGCTGCAGCCTGGCGATCACCAGCGGGTCGGCGATGTCGGACTTGTTGATCACGACCAGCTCGGGGACCTCGCTGGCGCCGATCTCGGCGAACACCTCGCGCACCGCGGCCAGCTGGCCCTCGGGGTCGGGGTGGGAGCCGTCGACGACATGCACGACCAGGTCGGCGTCGGCCACCTCCTCCAGCGTCGAGCGGAACGCCTCGACGAGCTGGTGGGGCAGGTGGCGTACGAAACCGACGGTGTCGGACATCGTGTAGACCCGCCCGTCCTCGGTGGTCGTCTTGCGGGTGGTCGGGTCCAGGGTCGCGAAGAGCGCGTCCTCGACGAGCACGCCGGCACCGGTGAGCCGGTTGAGCAGGGAGGACTTGCCGGCGTTGGTGTAGCCGGCGATCGCGACCGCCGGGATCTGGTGGCGCTTGCGGTCGGCACGCTTGGTGTCGCGGGTGCCCTTCATCGCCTTCAGCTCACGGTTGAGCTTGGCGATCTTGGTGTTGATCCGGCGGCGGTCGGTCTCGATCTTGGTCTCACCGGGACCACGACCACCGATACCGGCACCGCCCGCGACCCGGCCACCGGCCTGACGGGACAGGTTGCCACCCCACCCACGAAGCCGCTGCTTCATGTAGCTGAGCTGGGCGAGCTCGACCTGCGCCTGACCCTCACGCGACTTGGCGTGCTGGGCGAAGATGTCGAGGATCAGCGCGGTCCGGTCGACGACCTTGACCCCGGTGCGGTCCTCCAGGTTTCGCAGCTGCGAAGGCGCGAGCTCACCGTCGGCGATCACGGTGTCGGCGCCGGTCGCGGCGACGATCTCCTTGAGCGCCTCGACCTTCCCGCGTCCGATGTACGTCGCAGGGTCCGGCGCCTGGCGACGCTGGTAGATCGCCTCCAGGACCTCGGAGCCCGCCGTCTCGGCGAGCAGCGCGAGCTCGGCCAGAGAGTTCTCGGCGTCGGCCTGGGTGCCGCCGGCCCACACGCCCACGAGCACCACTCGCTCCAGACGCAGCTGGCGGTATTCGACCTCGGTGATGTCCTCGAGCTCGGTGCGCAGGCTGGCGACGCGCTTGAGCGCGTGTCGCTCGGCGAGCTCCATCGCACCGACGGTCGGATCGGTGTCCTCGGGATCCTCGTCGGCGTAACCACTCTCGAAGCCGTCGTCGAGCGCGTCCCAGTCCTCGGTGGCCTCGAGCTCGTCAGCGAGTGAAAAATCGTGTGCGTTGTTCGTCATATACCAACAAGGGTACGGCGCCACACCACCCGGGGGACAATGCTTATCCGGCGGAGCTTGATCCGGGGCCCCTCAACGGTGCCTGAGCGCCTCCCGCACAACGGCTCCGACATCCTCCGGCCGCTCGGCGACGTACGCCTCCCCGCCGGTCGCGTCGGCGATCGCGCGCAGCGCGCCCAGGTCGGCGTCGGCGGTGATCCCGATCCCCATCACCCGGACCGGCCGTCGTGGGTCGGAGGCGGCCTCCAGCTGGCGTACGAGCTCTGCCAGGTCCATCGAGTCCGGGTCGTCGTTGGTGCCGTCGGTGATGAGCAGAACGGTGTTGGCCGCGAGCGGGTCGTAGGAGGCGACCGCTGCTTGATAGGCCGCGAGCGCGGTGTCGTGCAGCGCGGTGCCGCCGCCGGTGCGCTCGCTGAGGCCGGCGATCTCCTCGCTCAGCTGGGTGCGCTGGCCCTTGGCGGCCAGCTGGCGGGTCGGGACGAGGACCGCATGGTCACCGCCGAGCCTGCCTTCGGTCTCCTCGGAGAAGGCCCACAGCCCGATGGCGGCGCCACCGGGGAGGGCCTCGACAGCCTCCGACGCGCCCGCCTGGGTGAGCTCGAGGCGGGACGTGCTGCTGTCCGGCGCGGCCGGCCAGGCCATCGACCCGGAGACGTCCACGACCGCGATCGCGCGCGTCGGCCGCAGCCTCGTGCTCCAGTCGGCGGCGGTCTTCGCCACCGTGGCCGGATCGACCCTGGTGAACGCTCCGACGTTCGGGGACGGCTTTCCGGCACCGGTGGTGCGGAAACCGGCCTCGGTCAGGGCGGTGTCGGCGGCGCCGCTGTCGATCACCCGGGCGAAGGTGGTGATCGAGGACGCGAGCGCGTTGCGGCGGGACGAGTCGGCGGTGATGAGGACGGGATAGTCGAGGACCACCGTGCCCTCCTTCGGCGCGGCGGCCTTGAGCGTCGGCGCGTACTCCGACCACTGCTGCTCGCTGGTCGCCGTCACACCGCTCAAGACGGTCTGCAGCTCGGCCAGGCGTCCGGAATCGGTCGGTGCGGCAACCTCGTCACCGGAGGCGATCCGAGCCGCGTGCGACTCCATCCGGGCCTCGCGCTGGGGGTCGCCGTGGCTGGCGATCGCCGTGCCGAGGGCGCTCATCATCCGCCCCGGGTCGCCGACCAGCAGATCCTCCTCGGCAAAGGCCTCGGCGTACGACCTCCGGACGAGCCCGTCGCCGGCGACGATGACGACAGGTGAGGAGGCCATCGAGGCCCGCAGCGTCACCGGCTCGGTCGCCGGGTCGATCCGCTCGAGCCACTGCGAGGAGTCGGGGATCCACACGTCGGGCAGGTCGCCACCGAGCGCCAGAGGCCCCAGGACCTCGTCGGCCTTCGTGACATCCACCTCGAACTGGTCACAGCCGGCATCATCGAGGATGCTGCTGACCACGTTCGCCGCCTCGGGGGCGACCGCCACCGTCATCGGCGGGCCCGAGCACCTTCTGTTCTCGCCCGGGTTCGCCTCGCCGTGGGCGACCAGCGCGGTCGCGAGCAGGCACACCGCCAACAGCCCGGCCGCGCCTGCGATCACCCCGATCGTCTCGCGGCTGAACCGTGGCTTCTGCTCGGGCCCGGTCGGCTCTGTCGGTTCCGCCGGCTCCTCGGACCCGATGATCGCGAGCGCCTTCGACGTACTGATGTACGCCTTATCGGACATGCGAACTCCCTAGCTCCGACATCCGCGGAGCGGTCTGAGCTGTCCGCGGCTGGCGCACACATTAGCGGTGCGCCAGCCGTCGGGGTACTACCAGCGTGGGTTGCGTCGATTGCGCCCGGTCACTTCGGTGGCATCCGGATGCCGCCGTCGACGCGGATCGTCTCACCGTTCATGTAGTCGTTGGTCAGGCACTCGACGACCATGCTGGCCAGCTCCTCGGGTACGCCGAGGCGGTGCGGGAACAGCACGCTCTCGCCGAGCTTGGCCTTGAACGCCTCGGCCTCCGGGCCCTCGCCGTAGATCGGGGTGTCGATCAGACCGGGGGCGACGGTGTTGACGCGGATCCCGACCGCGGCGAGGTCGCGCGCGAGCGGCAGGGTGAGGCCGACGACGCCGCCCTTGGACGAGGAGTAGGACACCTGACCGATCTGGCCGTCGAAGGCCGCGACGCTGGCCAGGTTGACGATGGCGCCGCGCTGTCCGTTGGCGTCGGGCTCGTTGCGGCTGATGTAGGTGGCCGCCTGGCGGCACATGTCGAAGGTGCCGATCAGGTTGATCGCGATGACCTTCTTGTAGGCGTCCAGATCGTGCGCCGACCCGATCTGACCGTCACGGCCGATGGTGCGCTGCGCCCACCCGATCCCGGCCGAGTTGACCACCGCCTTCAGCGGCGCGATCTCCACGGCCCTCTCGACGGCGTTGGTGATCTGGTCGGTGTCGGTGACGTCAACGGGCACGAACAGCCCCTTGATCTCCTCCGCCAGAGCCTCGCCCTTGTCCTTCTGCATGTCCGCGACGATCACCGTCGCACCCTTGGCCGCCAGCGCCCGGGCCGTCGCCGCCCCGATCCCGCTGGCCGCACCCGTCACGATCGCTGTGCTCTCAGTCAACTCCATGGGCGACACCATAGACGTGACGGCCCTCACCGCGGTGAACACCCGTTAACTATCTCGCCGAGGCGTCAGATCCGTCGGCCGAGACGGCAGCGAGCTGCCGTCTCGGCCGACCGTGGTGACGTCTCGGCGGCTTCAGAGTGCGGTGGTGCCCTCGGCGACCAGAACGGCGGGACCGGTGAGGAGGACACGGTCGTCGGTGGTCCAGGTGACGTGGAGGGTGCCACCCGGAACATCGACGCGGTAGGTCACGTCGGCATCGCGCGCGACCGCGAGACCGTCGGCCTCGGCGGCCGCGACCATCACCGCGCAGGCACCGGTGCCGCAGGAGCGGGTCTCGCCGGCACCACGCTCGTAGACCCGCATGGCGACATGGCGGTCCGCGACGCGGGTGAAGAACTCGATGTTGACGCCGTGCGGATAGACGGTCTCCTCGAAGACCGGGGAGTCGTAGAGGTCGCCGACGGGGCCGTGCGGGTCGATCGACTCGACCTCGGCGGCGGCGTGCGGATTGCCCATGTCCACGTTGCAGGCCGACCAGAAGTGGTGGGCGACGGTGACCTGGGTCGACCCCAGCAGCTTCGGCGAGCCCAGGTCGGCGGTCCAGACGTCCCCGTCGGCACGAAGCGTCTTGTCACCGGCGCGCGTCGCGAAGGTGACCTCGTCGCCGGCCAGACCGGCCGAGCGCAGGTATTCGGCGAAGACCCGGGTGCCGTTGCCGCACATCTCCGCCAGGGTGCCGTCGGCGTTGCGGTAGTCCATGAACCACTCGGCGTCGCTGGCCGGGCGGTCGGCTCCGGTGTAGGCGGCGGTGCGGACCACCCGCAGGATCCCGTCGCCGCCGATGCCGGCCCGCCGGTCGCACAGCGCCCGGACGCGCGCGGCCATCTCCTCGTCGGAGAGCGCGCCGTGCACCGACCCGTCGAGGTCCGGCAGCAGCACGAAGTCGTTCTCCGTGCCGTGGCCCTTCAGGTAGGTGTAGGTCATCAGTAGAGCGACTTCGAGTAGGCGTCGGTGCGGTAGTAGTCCTCCATCTCCGCCAGCGTGCGCGGGTCGTTCTCGACCTCCTTGGCGATGACCGCGCGCTTCGGGAGGTGGTCGGGGTCCCAGGTCTCCGGGTCCCACAGCCCCGAGCGCAGGAACGCCTTCGCGCAGTGGAAGAAGATGTCGTCGATGTCGACGACCAGGGCGAGGATCGGTCGCTTGCCCTTCACCGCCATCTCGTCGAAGAACGGCGCATCGGAGACCAGCCGTGCGCGGCCGTTGATCCGCAGGGTGTCCCCGCGGCCCGGGATCAGGAAGTTGAGGCCGACGTGCGGGTTGGAGAGTACGTTGCGGTAGCCGTCGATCCGCTTGTTGCCCGGTCGCTCCGCGATCGCGATCGTCGTGTCATCGATGACGTGCACCAGCGACCCGGCCGGGTCCCCCTTGGGCGAGGCGTCGCAGTTGCCGTCCGCATCCGCGGTCGCGAGCACGCAGAACGGCGTGGCCGCGAGCCACGCCCGGTCGATGTCGAGGAGCGCCGGGCGCCCCTTGGTGACGGCCCGCTCGTTCGGCGTGCCGACCAGGTCGACGAGCTCTTCGAGCGTGCTGATCTCAGTCCAGGTAGGGGTCACCGCCCCAGGGTATTAGGCAGCACCTCACCCCGGCGAGCCCGCAGCCACTCGATCGGGTCGCCCTGGTCGACACCGACACCAGCCATCCGGAGCATCGCCCGGACCAGCAGGCGGCGGTGGGCTGCGTACGTCAGGACGTGGGCGATCACCGACCCGATCTGGAAGCTCTCCGGCGGCTCGCACAGGGCGTCGATGAGCCGGTCCTCCCAGGCCCCACGGCGCTCGATGTCGTGGACGACCGCCAGCCACCGTGGCGCCACCGCCTCATGGCGCCGGACCAGCTCGCCGATCGAGGCCGGGCCGCCGCGTACCGGCATCGAGAGCCCCTCGATCGAGGCCACCCAGCACTCCTTGGACCACACGGTGGCCTCCAGGACCTGGAGGATCGACTCCTCCGGCCCGTCCCACGACAGCACCTCGTGACCTGGCAGCCGCACCGCGGTGAGGATGTCCTCGGACAGTTCCGTCGCCTGGTCGAGCAGTGCTCTGGTGTCATCGACGTCGTGCATCACCAGCTGCTCGGTCAGCGGCGAGAGCACCCGTTCCTGCGAGTCGACCCACAGCGACTCCGGCGGATGGAAGTGGATGCCGTTCGGTGCCGGCAGCCAGTGGCTGGCCGCGGCCGTGCTCGGTGGATGGCCGAAGGCTCGCGCGTACGCCCGCGAGAACCCCTCCACCGACTCGTAGCCGGCCGCCCAGGCCGCCTCCGTGACCGTGCCGCCGTGCTTCAGCTGCCACGCCGCCCGCTCGAGCATCACCCGCCGTCGCATCGCGACCGGGGGCTCGCCCGCGCCCCGGGAGAGCAGCCGGCTGAAGTGGTATGGCGAGGTGTAGGCGTCTCCTGCCATCTGGGTCAGCGTGCGCGGCTCACCGTCGTCGGCACCGTCGAGCACCACGTCCAAGAGCTCTCGCAGACGGTCGCGTTCACTCACTGTCCCACCGCCCGAACCGCAGCGACGGCCTTGTCGAGACGCGCCGGGTCATCATGTGAGACCCACACGACCCGCGGATCCTTGCGGAACCAGGCGTCCTGACGCCGCGCGAACTGCCGGGTCTTGATGACGGTCCGCTCCATGGCCTGCTCCAGCGTCATCTCTCCGGCGAGGTGCGCGGCGACCTCCTGGTAGCCGATCGCCTTGGCCGCGGTCCGCGAACGCCCCAGCCCGGCGTCCAGGAGCCGAGCCACCTCGTCGACGAACCCGGACTCGAACATCTCCGAGACGCGTTGCCGGATGCGTACGTCCAGGGCTTCTCGAGAGATGTCGACACCGATCTGGATGGAGGCGGGGTCGTGGTAGACCTGCTCGGGCAGGCGTGCACTGAACGGCTCACCGGTCAGCTCGATGACCTCCAGCGCACGTACGACACGACGGCCGTTGTCGACCTCGATCCGTTCGGCCGCCACCGGGTCGAGGGCTCGCAACCGGTCGTGAAGTGCCTTCTCACCTGCGGTTTCGAGCTCCCTCTCCAGACGCTCACGCACCTCGTTCGAGGTGCCGGGGAACTCGAACCGGTCCAGGATCGCACGGGTGTAGAGCGCGCTGCCACCGACCAGCACCGGCACCTTCCCAGCCTCGCGGAGCGCTGCGATCTCGGCCCGCGCCAGCTGCTGGAAGTCGGCAACCGAGGCCGGTTCGGCGATGTCGAGGAAGTCGAGCAGATGGTGCGGGATCCCTCGTCGCTCGGCGACCGGCAGCTTCGCCGTCCCGATGTCCATGCCGCGGTAGACCTGCATCGCGTCGGTGTTGATGATCTCGCCGCCGAGGGTCTCGGCGAGGTCCAGGGAGAGCGATGTCTTACCCGCTGCGGTGGCTCCGACGACGGCGACGACCGGGATACCCACTAGGGTAAAAGATCCCAATTCGGGTAGTCCAAGTGAACTACCTGAATCGCGTGTTCCCCTGTTGCTGTCGTACTCCATGTGGTTAGTCTGGCCGCAAGTTGGCTCAAACGGGGAGCCACCGATCCAGAGGGGGAAGTATGAGCTTCTTGGACAAGGCGAAGGACCTCGCCCAGCAGGGCATCGACAAGGTCGGCGCCGACAAGGTCGGCGAGGGTCTGGACAAGGCCGGCGACTTCGCCGACGAGAAGACCGGCGGCAAGTACACCGACCACATCGACCAGGGCGTCGAGACCGCCAAGAACCACGCAGAGCAGCTGGACGGCAACAACGAGGGCAACAACAACGCCTGACGCCCGACCATCACGCGAGGCGGGGAGCAACCCTCATCGGGTCGCTCCCCGCCTCGCGTCGTCCGCGCTATACACCTGACGGACAATTTTCGTGGCTTTTTGCGAAACACTGTTACGGACCTGTTGCCATCAGTGCCGTCACATGGAACGGTCTAGACCGTTTCACCTACATGCCCCCATCCAGGGGCAGCCGGGGGGCGGAGTGTGCACCGCATGCTCCGATTCCGGTCCACGCACAACTACTCGGAAGTTGGACCAAAATGTCTGAGAACTACGGCAACAGCGACGAGCAGCAGAACTACGGCCAGGAGGGTGGCCAGGAGGGCGGCTTCGGCGGCCAGGAGTCCTCCAACGAGGGCGGCTACGGCGGCGGCCAGGAGCAGTCCGAGGGCTCCTCCTACGGCTCCGAGGGCGGCCAGAGCGAGGGCGGTTCCTCCTACGGCGAGCAGTCCGGCGAGTCCAGCGAGGGCGGCTTCGGCGGCGGCCAGGAGCAGTCCGAGGACTCGAGCCAGAGCGGCTTCGCCGGCCAGGAGTCCAACGAGGGCTCCTCCTACGGCGCGCCCTTCGGTGACGGCGGCCAGTCCGAGGGTGGCCAGAGCGAGGGTGGCCAGAGCGAGGGTGGCTTCGGTGGCGGCGAGCAGTCCAACGAGGGCGGCTTCGGCGGTGGCCAGGAGCAGTCCGAGGGCTCCTCCTACGGCTCCGACGAGGGCTCGGAGCAGGGCTCCAACGAGGGCGGCTTCGGCGGCGACGAGGGGCAGTCGCAGTACTGATTCAGTTCTGCTGACCGCACACAGATCGAGCGCCGGGCCCGCAAGGGACCCGGCGCTCGGCGCATCTCACGAACAGCTGGTCACGCAGTGATCAGGCGCGGTAGGCCACCCATCCATCGATCATGCGCTGCACCTGACCCGGCGTGAACTCGTCCATGCACGCGTCCTCGGTGTAGTCCATGAAGTTGTGGATCGGATCGAGGCCCGGAGCCGTGCAGGTGTCGGATCCCTCCGGGCAGCCGAAGGCGGGCGCCGCCTCTGCCGGGGTGTCGTCGACCTGGTCGCCCTTGCCGCGACAGCCACCCTGGAAGGTGTGGTAGAGGTGCAGCCAGTGGCCGACCTCGTGCGTGGCCGTGTCGCCCTCGTCGTACGGCGCCGCGTCACCACCGGGCAGCGAACCCCCGAGGATCACGACCCCGTCCTGCGACGAGATGTTCTTGGTCGGGAAGGTCGCCCAGCCGAGCAGGCCGTCGTCGATCTCGCCGATGTAGATGTTGAGCGCGTTGTCGCCGCCCTGGCGCAGGGCGGCCTTCATGTCTCGCTCGCCGGCCGAGCCGGAGATGATGGGGTACCAGGCCGGGTTGATCGTGGTGTCCTGACCGGCCACCTCGAACGAGAACGGCGTGCCGGCGTACGCCGCGTTGAGCACGTCGATCTGGGCGTCGATGTTGGCCTGCGGGACGGCGCCCGTGGTGGCGTTCTCCTGGATGACGTGGATGTAGGTCGGGATGGTCGTCGGGCCGAGGTTGGCGTTGCCCTCCTCCTTACCCTTCGCCGCCAGCGCGTTGCTGAGCGCCTTCTCCTTGGCGTCGGCCTGCTTGGCGGTCAGATGGTTGGTGTCGCGCACCTGCTTGGCGCCATCGGCGACGCGGGCCGCACCGACCTCGTGCGGGTCGAAGCAGGCGTCGCCGCCTCCGGTCGCCTGCATCGCACCCGCGGGAGCTGCCGCTGCCAGACCTGATGCCACGAGCACTCCGAGCGCGCCCATCGCTGCTGCTCTGTTGACCAGCTTGGGAATCGACATGAGGTATCCCTTCCTGAGACAAGTTGCCTCAGGCTAGAGCAGAAATACCGTCGGGGGGAACGGCGTTACGGATAATTTGCTGTTCGGGTAACAGCAGACCGAACGATCAGCCGCACGCCGGCGCGGCCGGCAGCGGAGCAGGTACGCCGACAGTGGGCATGCCCAGTCCCACCGACCTCGCGTCGGGCTCGGGACGGCCCTGTCGCGCCTCCCACGCGTCCCCGGAACGGGTGCGACGCACCTCGAGCACCGGGTTGTCGGCGATCAAGTAGTGAGGAGCCGCGCGGGTGATCTCGACCTTCACCATGTCGCCGGGACGTACGCCCTCGGCCCCGGCCGCACTGAAGTGCACCAGCCGGTTGTCGGGAGCGCGGCCGGAGAGCCGGTTCGTCGAGGAGTCCTTGCGGCCCTCGCCCTCGGCGACCAGCAGCTCGAGCGTACGTCCGACGTTCTTCTTGTTCTCCTCGAAGGCGATCTCGTTGACGAGGTCGACGAGCCGACCGTAGCGGTCCTTGACGACCTCGGGAGAGATCTGGTCGGGGAGGTCGGCGGCGGGCGTGCCGGGACGCTTGGAGTACTGGAACGTGAAGGCGGAGGAGAACCGCGACTCGCGGACCACGTCGAGGGTGGCCTGGAAGTCCTCCTCGGTCTCGCCCGGGAAACCGACGATGATGTCGGTGGTGATCGCCGCGTGCGGGATCGCCGCGCGGACGCGCTCGATGATGCCGAGGAACTTGGTGGACCGGTAGGAGCGCCGCATCGCCTTCAGCACCCGGTCGGAACCGGACTGCAGCGGCATGTGCAGCGACGGCATCACGTTGGGCGTCTCGGCCATCGCCTCGATGACGTCGTCGGTGAACTCCGCTGGGTGCGGCGACGTGAAGCGGACCCGCTCCAGCCCGTCGATCTGGCCGCACGCGCGCAGCAGCTTGGAGAAGGCCTGGCGGTCACCGAACTCCACGCCGTAGGCGTTGACGTTCTGCCCCAGGAGGGTCACCTCGGTCACGCCCTCGGCGACCAGTGCCTCGATCTCGGCGAGGATCTCGCCCGGCCGCCGGTCCTTCTCCTTGCCCCGCAGCGAGGGGACGATGCAGAAGGTGCAGGTGTTGTTGCAGCCCACGCTGACCGAGACCCAGGCGGCGTAGGCGGACTCGCGCTTGGTCGGCAGCGTGGACGGGAAGACCTCGAGGGACTCCAGGATCTCGACCTGGGCCTCCTCCCGCACCCGGGCGCGCTCGAGCAGCACCGGGAGCGAGCCGATGTTGTGCGTCCCGAAGACCACGTCGACGTAGGGCGCCTTCGTGGTGATCGTGTCGCGGTCCTTCTGCGCGAGGCAGCCGCCGACGGCGATCTGGAGGTCCGGGTTGGCCTCCTTGATCGGGGCCAGGTGGGAGAGGTTGCCGTAGAGCTTGTTGTCGGCGTTCTCCCGGACCGCGCAGGTGTTGAAGACGACCACGTCGGCCTGCTCACCCTGGTTCGCCTTGAGGTAGCCCGCGTCCTCCAGCAACCCCGAGAGGCGCTCGGAGTCGTGGACGTTCATCTGGCACCCGTAGGTGCGGACTTCGTAGGTGCGCACCGCCGCGGCGGAGTCAGAGGCGATCGACGTAGTCATAGCGCCTTCAAGCGTACGACCGCAGGGGCCGTGCGGCGGAATCCAGCGCGGACGACGACCGCGGGCCGGCGTACTGAATCTTGTTGGTTATCTGCTTGTAACCGATACCGGGGACCAAGTCGTAGATGTGCCATGCCGGATGTGGTTAGGTCTGCGACATGACCGTGCTTGACACAGAATCCACCAGCGCACCTTCGGGCGACGCCCTGGTGGTGCTCGACCACGTCGACAAGCACTACGGCGACCTGCACGTGCTCCAGGACATCAACCTGGAGATCAAGCGTGGCGAGGTCGTCGTGGTGATCGGGCCTTCGGGTTCCGGGAAGTCGACCCTCTGCCGCACGATCAACCGGCTGGAGACGATCGATTCGGGCACGATCAAGCTCGACGGCAAGGAGCTGCCCGCGGAGGGCAAGGGTCTGGCCAAGCTGCGCGCCGAGGTCGGGATGGTCTTCCAGAGCTTCAACCTCTTCGCTCACAAGACGATCCTGCAGAACGTCACGCTGGGCCCGATGAAGGTGCGCAAGCTGAAGAAGGCGGAGGCCGAGGCCGAGGCGAAGAAGCTGCTCGACCGCGTCGGCGTGGGCGCCCAGGCGGCGAAGTATCCCGCGCAGCTCTCCGGCGGTCAGCAGCAGCGCGTCGCGATCGCCCGCGCGCTGGCGATGAGGCCGCAGGTGATGCTCTTCGACGAGCCCACCTCCGCCCTCGACCCGGAGATGGTCAAGGAGGTGCTCGACGTCATGGTCAGCCTTGCCAAGGAGGGCATGACCATGATCGTGGTCACCCACGAGATGGGGTTTGCCCGGATGGCCGCCGACCGCGTCGTCTTCATGGCCGACGGCCAGATCGTCGAGTCCAACACTCCCGCTGAGTTCTTCGACAACCCGCAGTCCGAGCGGGCCAAGGACTTCCTCGGCAAGATCCTCAAGCACTGAACGTACGTCTCGGGTGAGCCGTTCGGCTCGCGAACCCCGCACCCGCACCAACCCTTAGAGATTCCAGAAGGTGGAAACGATGAAGCTCAAGAAGATCGCCGCGACCGTCAGCGTCCTGGCGCTGGCCGGCTCGCTCGCTGCGTGTGGTGGCAGCGACGACACCGGCTCCGACGCCGGCGGCGACAAGATCAAGATCGGCATCAAGTTCGACCAGCCGGGCCTTGGCTTCAAGGAGGCCGACGGTGACTACTCCGGCTTCGACGTCGACATGGCGGAGTACATCGCCGAGGGTCTCGGCTACGACGACGACCAGATCGAGTGGGTCGAGGCCGTCTCCGCCAACCGTGAGACCTTCCTCAAGGACGGCACCGTCGACATGATCCTGGCAACCTACTCGATCACCGACGAGCGCAAGGCCGAGGTCGACTTCGCCGGGCCCTACTACGTCGCCGGCCAGGACATCCTGGTCGCCGCCGACAACACCGACATCACGGGCCCCAAGGACCTCGACGGCAAGAAGCTCTGCTCGGTCACCGGCTCCACCCCGGCGGAGAACATCAAGGAGAACTACGCCAAGGGCGTCCAGCTGCAGGAGTTCGACACCTACAGCAAGTGCGTCACCGCGATCGAGGGCGGTCAGCTCGACGCGATGACCACCGACGACATCATCCTGGCGGGCTACGCCCAGCAGGACCCGGGCAAGTTCAAGATCGTCGGCGCGCCGTTCTCCGAGGAGAACTACGGCGTCGGCCTGCCCAAGGGCAGCAAGGACCGCGACAAGATCAACGACCTGATCGAGAAGTCCTTCGAGGACGGCTCCTGGGAAGAGGCGTTCAACGACAACCTCGGCGAGTCGGGCTACCAGCTGCCCGAGCCGCCGACGGTCGACCGCTACTGAGCCACCCGCGGGGCAGGGGAGTCCGCTCCCCTGCCCCGTCGGCTCGTCCTGCGCAAGAAAATTGGAAGGACCCATGGACCTCATCTCCGAGAGCGGGTCGGTCATCCTGACCTCATTCGGGCTGACCGTGAGACTCGCCTTCTTCAGCGCGATCTTCTCGCTGCTGCTCGGCGTCGTGCTCGCGATCTTCCGGGTCTCGCCCGTGCCGGTGCTCCGGTGGGTGGGGGCCGGTGTCGTCTACACGATCCGCAACACCCCGCTGACGCTGGTGATGTTCTTCGCGCTGTTCGGGCTGAGCTACCAGCTCGGCGTGAACTTCGACAAGGACCTGATCTGGCGCAACGCCTTCTGGCTGGCCGTGCTCGCGCTCAGCGTCTACACCTCGACCTTCGTGTGCGAGGTGCTCCGCTCCGGCATCAACACGGTCCCGCTCGGGCAGGCCGAGGCCGCCCGCGCGATCGGGCTGACCTTCACCCAGAACCTCCGCCTGGTGGTGCTCCCCCAGGCGCTGCGATCGGTGATCAACCCGCTGGCCAGCGTGATGATCGCGATGACGAAGAACACCACCGTCGCCGTCACCATCGGCGTCACCACGGCCTCGATGGTCAACGAGGCCTCCGGTCAGATGAAGACCCTCATGGAGAAGAACTCCGACCAGATCCTGCTGATCTTCATCATCTTCGCGGTCGGCTTCATGATCCTCACCCTGCCCATCGGCTTCATCGCCAACTGGGCCTCCAAGCGATTCGCGGTGGCCCGATGAGCGCCTCTGTCCTCTATGACGCACCCGGCCCGCGCGCGAAGGCGCTCAACTGGGTCTACTCGGCCATCGCCCTCGCAGTCCTCGCCTGGATCGCCTGGATCGTCTACTCGAAGTTCGACGAGACCGGGCAGTGGGACTCCGAGAAGTGGCAGCCTTTCCTCGAGTCGCCGGTGTGGGAGAACTTCCTGATCCCAGGGATCATCGGCACCCTCCAGGCCTTCGCCGCCGGTTCCGTGCTCGCCCTGGCCTTCGGTTTCGTCTTCGCCGTCGGCCGGATGTCGTCGCACAAGCTCATCAGCATCCCCAGCGCCGTCGTCGTCGAGTTCTTCCGGGCGATCCCGATGCTGCTGCTGATGATGTTCATCTACTTCGCCCAGAGCGGAATGCTCGGCCTGCAGTCCGACGTCTTCTGGGCGGTCGTCATCGGGCTGATGCTCTACAACGGTTCGGTCCTCGCCGAGATCATCCGGGCCGGCGTCCACGCGCTCCCGAAGGGGCAGACCGAGGCCGGCTTCGCCATCGGTCTCTCCCAAGGACAGGTCATGCGCTCGATCCTGCTGCCGCAGGCGGTGCGCTCGATGCTGCCCGCGATCATCGCCCAGCTGGTCGTGCTGCTCAAGGACACCGCTCTCGGTTACATCCTGGCCTACGACGAGCTGCTCAACCAGATCAACAAGATCGACGGGAACTTCGACAACCTGATCCCGGCGGCGATCGTGGTCGCGCTGATCTACATCGTGCTCAACACGATCCTCGGTCTGGTGGCGAGCTTGATCGAGGCCCGTACGCGGCGGGTGGCCCACACCGCGGCACCCGTCGGGCACGCCGGGGACGTCGACCCAGTCGCCGCCGAGGCCGAGCTCGCGCAGAGAGGCAACGCCAGCGGTAGCACCATGGGCGCGAGCGGCCTCTGAGCACGGCCGCCAGATGCCAAACGGCCCGCTGCCTCCGATGAGGCAGCGGGCCGTTTTCGTACAGCCTCTTACTTCTTCTTCGGGGTCACCCAGAGGTTGATCGTGCCCTCGATGACCACCGTGCCGTCCTCGCGGATGCCCTTGACGCGGACCGCGAGGTCGCCGTCGGCCTGGTCCCACTCCTCCTGGTCGGTCTCCGCGATGCAGGTGATGTCGGAGGTCGCCTTGGCCGTGTAGGAGACGGTCATCCCCTTGGGGATCCAGCGCTTGTCGCGCGGGATGGTGACCTCCGCAAGGGCACCCATCGCCATCTCGAGACCGTTGCACAGCGCGATGGCGTGCACGGTCCCGATGTGGTTGTGGTTGCCCTTGCGGTGGGGCACGATGACCTCGGCGTAGTTGGGCCGCAGCTGGTTGACCAGCGGGTGGATGGACCCGAAGTACGGTGCCTTCTTCGCGAACGCGACCGAGAATGCTCGCTTGCCGACAACCGGGACTCGGTTGAAGGACTTCCAGAGGTCGTAGAGCTGGCTCATGCCGGCTAGGTTACCCGAGGGTAACCTCCTCCCCTCTCCTGGCCCGAGATCAGGAGAGGGAGAGGAAGACCTTCTCGAGCTCCTCGATCTCCTCCGGGCGATCCCCGTCGGCGTGCGCCCGGCGCAGCTCGTTGGAGAGCAGCGCGAAAGCTGCCTTGTCGAGGGCGCGGGTCACTGCCTTGAGCTGGCCGACCACATCGGCGAGCTCCCGGCCGTCTTCGATCATGCGGAGCACGCCGCCGAGCTGGCCCTGAGCCCTGCGGACTCGATTGACCACGCTCGTCGTCTCCGCGTCCCGAGGCTGGGGGACGGTCACGTCGTCAGTCAAAGTCTTGCCTTCCATCGTTTCTGGCATCGTTCCTGGCATCGTTGTTGTATCCCCCGGGGGACAACGGTCCAGACCAGTGAGCGTTACGGTCCTTTTCTGGTTGATTCCGAATTTCGCTCACGCCGAGCCGAAGATCGTGCTATCCGCCGAGCGGCCACACGATCTCGATGCGATTGCCGAACGGATCGCGGACATGGAAGCGCTGGAAGGTGTCGGCGTTGTGGCGCTGGCTCCAGTCCACGTCGAAGCCCAGGCGCGTCAACCGTGCCCCGGTCGCTTCCAGGTCGGCCTCGGTCTCGACCGCCAGTGCGGGATGGGCCTTCGCCTGAGGTCGGTGCGGGTCCTCGACACCGAGATGGATCTCTGCGCCGCCGGGCGAACGGAACCAGGCGCCTCCGCGCTTGGCCAGCTCGCTCGGCTTCGGCACCTCGGTCAGGCCGAGCCCCTCGGCGTAGAAGGTCCTGGCGTCGTCCTCCTGGCCGGCGGGCATGCCGATCTGCACGTGATGGATGCGCATCATGCCTCCAGCTTGCGGGCGACGATGAAGACTCGACGGAACGGAAGCAGAACGAAACTGTTTCCTACGGAATCGTCTCTTACCGGATAAGCCTCTACCAGACGATTCTTGAGCTCCGCAGCGAAGGACTCGAAGAGGCCGGCCTTCTCCAGCGCCGCAGCCGTGGGCCGCAGACTCGTACCGGCGATCCACGTGAAGACCGGGTCCTCGCCGGTCAGCACGTGCAGGTAGGTCGTCTCCCAGGCGTCGACCTCGAACCCCTCCTGCACCAGCACGTCCAGGTAGACGGCAGGATCGTGAGAACCGGGGGCCTCGAGGTGCCGGGTGTGATCGGCGTACGGCGCCTCGGCGGCCAACTCCTCGCGCAGCCGATGGCTGGGCTCGTCGAAGTTGCCAGGAACCTGGAAGGCGAACCAGCCGCCGTCGCTCACGGCACGAGCCAGCGCCGGCAACAGGTCCAGGTGACCCGGGACCCACTGGAGGGTGGCGTTGGAGAGGAGTACGTCGACGGATCCCGGCGCCGCCGAGTCGGCCCAGTCACGCAGGTCCGCCACCGCGAACTCGACTCCGTCGACGCTCGCCCGAGCCTTGTCGATCATCGCGGCACTGGAGTCGAGGCCGACGACCCTGGCTTCGGGCCATCGCGCGGCCGCGAGCGCCGTCAGGTTACCCGGCCCGCAGCCCAGATCGACCACGGTCCTCGGCTGGTCCGCGCCGACTCGGCGAAGGAGGTCGACGAACGGCCGGGCCCGCTCCTCGGAGTAGGTCAGGTAGCGCTCGGGATCCCATGCGGTCATGCGTACGTCCTCTCGATCTCTCTTGATGTCAAGATACTTCTGATCGTCCTCCCGACTTGTCTCGATGTCAAGATTCTTGAGGAGACGAACTTGGGCTACGCTCACGCCATGCGCGACGAAGTCGACGACCTGAGCGAGGCCTGGGCACACGAGCGGCCCGACCTGGACCTTGGCCCTGTCGAGATCTTCTCGCGCCTCTCCCGGCTCTCGCGTCACCTCGACCTCGCTCGCCGCGACGCGTTCTCCGGGTCCGGGATCGAGTCGTGGGAGTTCGACGTGCTGGCCGCGCTGCGCCGGGCGGGTGATCCGTATGAGCTCTCCCCCGGTCGGCTCCTGCGCGAGACCCTGGTTACCAGCGGAACCATGACCAACCGCGTCGACCGGCTCGCCGGCCGCGGCCTCGTCGAGCGGCTCCCTGACCCCGCGGATCGCCGCGGCGTGCTCGTCCGGCTCACCCCCGACGGCAAGGCGACCGTCGACAGCGCCTTCGAAGCGCTCCTCGCCGCCGAGCGCGAGTTCCTCGACGGTCTCTCCGACGACCAGCAGAGCCAGCTCACCGACCTGCTTCGTCGACTGCTGGTCCCGTTCTCGTCCTGATCCCACCGGGTCGGCGGGACGCTCGACTACTCGAGCACGTCTGCGGCCTCGAGCCACTCCAGCTCGAGATCGTCCTTCTCCGCAGCGAGCCGGTCCAGCTCAGCGCTGAGCTCGGCGAGGCGGGTGTAGTCGTTGACCGCCTCGGCCATCGCGAGCTCGAGCTTCTGCTGCTGCTCGGAGATCCGCTCCAGCTGCTTGTCGATCCGGGCGATGACCTTCTTCGCGGCCCGCTCCTCAGCGGAGCCGGGCTTGGCCTTCGGCGGGCCTGCCGATGCCGTCTCGGCCGACGCGGGTGACGCCTCGACCAGCGGGGCCGACGCATCGGCAGGGATCGGGAGGCGCCGCTCGAGATATTCGTCGACACCCCGCGGCAGCATGGAGATCTGACCGTCACCCAGGAGCGCCCAGATGGAGTCGGTGACACGCTCGAGGAAGTAGCGGTCGTGAGAGACCACGATCAGGGTGCCGGGCCAGGCGTCGAGGAAGTCCTCGAGGACGTTGAGCGTCTCGATGTCGAGGTCGTTGGTGGGCTCGTCGAGCAGCAGGACGTTCGGCTCGGTCAGGAGCAGCCGCAGCAGCTGGAAGCGGCGGCGCTCGCCACCGGAGAGGTCGCCGATCCGGGTGACCAGCTTGTCGCCGGTGAAGCCGAAACGCTCCAGCATCGAGGTGGCCGAGAGCTCCTGGCCGTCGGTCGTCTTGGTGACCCGCTTGATCGACTCCACCGTCGGCAGCACGCGCGCGTCAGGGTCGAGGTCGTCGAGCTGCTGGGTCAGGTGCCGGAGAGCGACGGTGCGGCCGTGGCGTACCTTCCCCACGGCCGGCGGGAGCGAGCCGTCCAGCAGCGACAGCACCGAGGTCTTGCCGGCGCCGTTGACGCCGACGATCCCGATCCGGTCCCCCGGACCGATCCGCCAGGTGGCGTGCGACAGCAGCTGTCGCTCACCACGGAAGAGATCGACGTCCTCGACGTCGATGACGTCCTTGCCGAGTCGCTGGGTGGCGAACTTCTGCAGCTCGAAACGGTCGCGCGGCGGAGGTACGTCCTCGATGAGCTGGTTGGCGGCGTCGATGCGGAACTTCGGCTTCGACGTACGCGCCGGCGCGCCGCGACGCAGCCAGGCCAGCTCCTTGCGGACGAGGTTCTGGCGGCGCACCTCGGAGGCGGCCGCCTGGCGCTGCCGCTCGGCCTTGGCGAGGACGAAGGCGGCATACCCACCCTCGTAGGCGTCGACCTGACCGTCGTGGACCTCCCAGGTGAACTGGCACACCGCGTCGAGGAACCAGCGGTCGTGGGTGACCACGACGAGCGCGGAGGTGCGCGCGGCCAGGTGGGAGGCGAGCCAAGCCACGGCCTCGACGTCGAGGTGGTTGGTGGGCTCGTCGAGCACGATCAGATCGTGGTCCCCGAGCAGCAGCTCGGCGAGTGCGCACCGGCGTCGCTCGCCACCGGACAAGCCCATCACCGACCGGTCGAGGTCGATCCCCGCCAGCAGCTGCTCGACGATCTCGCGCAGCGCGGGTACGCCGGCCCACTCGTGGTCCGAGCGCCCGCCGAGCACGGCTTCGCGAACGGTGTGGGTGTCGACGAGCTGGTCGCCCTGGTGCAGGAAACCCACCAGCAGGCCGCGCTGCCGGGAGACGCGACCCGAGTCGGGCTCCTCCAGGCCGGTCATCACCTGCAGCAGCGTCGTCTTCCCGTCACCGTTGCGACCCACGATGCCAATCCGCTCACCGGCGTTGATGCCGAGGGAGACATCAGAGAGGAGGGGCCGGATGCCGTACGCCTTGGAGACGTGCTCGAGATTGAGGAGGTTTGCCATATCGCCTCCTATTGTCCCCGAGGGCGGTGAGGCGGCCACCATCGCGGCGGCCACCCTGCGGCACACGCGGCGGACGAAGCGGCCCTGACCTGCCTAGACTCAGTGCAATGGTCGAGAAGACGCTCCGCGAGCACCCCCACGGCTCGCGTCAGATGATCCTCGAAGCAGCGCTCCGGCTGGCAGCCGAGCGCGGCTATGTCGGCACGACGATGGCGCTGGTCCGGCGCGCGACCGGTCTCCCGCCGTCCTCCCTCTACTGGCACTTCTCCAACAAGGACCAGCTTCTCGCCGAGGCGCTCGAGCACGGCTACTCCCGCTGGCACCGCATCGCCCCGCGCTGGCAGCCGACACCGAGCCGCGACCTGCGCGAGGGGCTGCTGGCCAACCTGCGGCGGACGACGTCGTACACCCGCGGTGCCAAGGCCGACTGGTGGCGGATGGGCCTGATGCTTGCCCTGGAGTCCGGGCCGACGGTCGGCGACGGCCCCCGAGAGCGCTTCCTCCAGATCCGCACCCAGACCCTCGCCGACTTCGAGCGATGGTGGTCCGGGGCCGTCGACCTCCCAGCCGCGCACACCCAGACCCTCGCGCGGCTGACCCTCGCCGCCCATGACGGCCTCTTCATCCTCGTCCAGACCGAGGAGTACGCCGACATCGACCCGCTCCGGCAGCGGCTCGCCGACGGGCTGGTCGAGCTCGCAGACCATCTCGCCACTCACGTCCCGACCCCCGGCCCCGAGATCATGGACGTGCAGCCGCCGACGTACGCGGGGGACATCAGCAGCCGCGAGAAGCTCGTGGCGGCTGCGCTGGAGGTGGCTGCGGAGAGCGGCTACGAGGGCGCCTCGATCAGCCGGATCTGTGCCGCGGCAGGCCTTCCGGCCTCCTCGCTCTACTGGCACTTCGCGAACAAGGGCGACCTGTTCTCGGCCGCGGTCGACGACTCCTACCGCGCCTGGAGCCGCGCGCAGTCCTCGTGGCGGCCGCCGGGCACGGACGTCGACTGGTCCACCGACCTCCCGCTGCTGCTGACACCCCTGGTGGCCAGCCTCCGCCGGCTGCCCCCGTTCCTGCGTATCGGGCTGATGCTGGTGCTCCCGAAGCGACCCGAGCCACTGCCGGGCCGGGACCGGTTCCTTGCCGTACGCAGCCAGTCCCGAGACGACTTCGCCGGCTGGTTCCGAGGAGCTCTCGGTGACGACGGGCCGGAGCACGCTGACGAGATGGCCGCGCTGCTGCTGGTGATCGCAGACGGACTCCTCTTCGCCGAGGCGCTCGAACGGCCCGACATGCCACCTGCAGCGACCGCGGACCTGCTGGCACGACTGGTCGCGGCGACGCCGTTTCATACACAGATCAGTCACTGACCTACTACCGTAGACCCACAGAGGATCTACGACGCTAACGGTCGGAAACGCATCGAAATGTGTGTCGTGTCATCTATTTTCGCAGGTCAGGAATGAGATTTATTCAACATTCCTGCCACAACCTCCGGAACGATCGTTACAGTGACTGCTGTCACAGAGAGCCGGAGCCACCAGATCCCCCCATCGTGGTGAGCCTCCGTCTCAGTAAAGGAGATCCCCCCATGAGCGTCTCTGCTATCCCCACCCTGGCTAGTCAGCACGACCATGAAGGTGCCCCGAGGACGACCTCCTCGGCGACCCCGTCTGCGACGAAGGCCCTCCAGATCCTGGAGGCATTTCTCGGAGCCGGCCCGAAGCTCGGCGTCAGCGAGATCGCACGCACCGCGGGCCTGCCGAAGTCCACGGCCTTCCGACTTCTGCGTCACCTCGAACAGAGCGGGTACGTCGAGCGCACCGGCCGCCACTACGTGCTGGGGCGTCGGCTGTTCGAGCTCGGCAACGCGGTGCAGATCTGCCGCCCGCAAGGCATCCGGGAGACCGCGATGCCACATCTGGCCGAGCTCTACGTGGCCACCGGCAAGACCGTTCACCTCGCCATCCTCGAGGGCACCGACATCGTCATCCTCGAGAAGATCACCGGACGCGGCGGCATCCAGCCGGACACGTACGTCGGCGGGCGAGCACCCGCAGCCTGCTCCGCCCTCGGCAAGGCGATCCTCTCGTTCAGCGACCGCGACCACATCGCGGCCGTGCTCGAGTCAGGCCTGGTGAGACGCACCCGTCACTCGCACGGCGACCCGGCGAAGTTCCTCGCCGAGCTCCGCCGCGCCAACAGCGAGCGCATCGCCTTCGACCGCGAGGAGGCCCAGCTCGGCATCGTCTGCGCCGCGGTCCCGATCATGATCGAGGGCCGTGCGATCGCCGCCGTCTCCGTCTCCGGCAGCGCTGCCGGGTTCAACGCCGCCAGCATCACCCGCCACCTGCGTCGCGCCGCCGCAGCGATCTCCGACGAGGTCGTCTCCAGCGCCGCCTAACCACCCTGCCGAGGCGTCACCTACGTCGGTCGAGACGTCGGCTACGTCGGTCGAGACGCCACACGCTGACGTCTCGGCCGATCTAACTGACGTCTCGGCCGACCGGGGTGACGTCTCGGCCGACCTGGGTGACGCCTCGGCAGGGGTGGGTCAGTAGGTGACCACGTGGGCACCGGCGACGGGGCCAGGTGCAGTCCAGACCCGGTCGTAGGCCTTGGCCTGCATCGCTCCGGCGACCTCGCGGGCGTGGGCGGCGTCGCGACAGAGCATGAGGACCGTCGGTCCGGAGCCGGAGAGCTGGACGGCCAGCGCGCCGGCCTCCTCGCCGTCGGCGAAGGTCTGGGCCAGGTCGGGCCGCAGGGTCAGCGCGGGGGCCTGCAGGTCGTTGGTGAGCGCCTCGGCGAGCAGCTCGGCGTCGCCCTTCTCCAGCGCAACGAGCAGGCGCTCGGGCACCTGCGGGTCTTCGACCTCCGGGCCGGCGTGCTCGTCGAACGCGCGGTAGACCGCGGGGGTGGACAACCCCTGCGCGTTGCCGACCGCGACCCACCACCAGGCACCGTTGTCGGTGACCGGCTCGACGATCTCGCCGCGTCCGCCACCGACGGCGGTGGCGCCGACGAGCGCGAAAGGTACGTCGGAACCCAGGACGCCTGCCAGCGCGAGCAGGTCCTCGTCCGACGTCTCCAGCGACCACAGCCGGTCGAGGGCAACCAGCGTCGCAGCCGCGTCGGCGGAGCCTCCGGCGAGCCCGCCGGCGACCGGGATGCCCTTGTGGATCTCGATCTTCGCCGCACGGTCGATGCCGTGATGGGCAGCGAGGGCCTTGCCGGCCCGTACGACGATGTTGTCGTCGCCGGTCGGGACCTCCCCGACCGCGATGTGGTCCTCAGCGGTGAGCGCGACCTGCCACTGGGCGGAGTCGCTCACGGTGACATCGTCGTAGAGCCCGATCGCGTGGTAGACGGTCGCCAGCGGGTGGAACCCGTCGTCACGGACCGGCCCGACGCCGAGGTGCAGGTTGAACTTCGCAGCCGCGCGGACGGTGATCGTCATGAGTGAACTCTCGGGAGCGATTCGGTGATGCGTACGAAGTCTTCGACGGTCAGCGACTCACCGCGCGCGAGCGGGTCGACCCCGGCCGCGACCAGGGCCTTCTCGGCGGCGTCGGCAGAGCCGGCCAGAGGCTTGAGTACGCCGCGGAGGGCCTTGCGACGCTGCGCGAAAGCGGCGTCGACGACCGCGAAGACCTCCTCGCGGGACACCTCCGTCGACGGCGGCTCGCGGTGGCTCCAGTAGACGAGCCCGGAGTCCACGTTGGGTGCCGGCCAGAAGACGTTGCGGCCGATCGCGCCGGCGCGGCGCACGTCGGCGTACCAGGCGGCCTTGACCGAGGGGACACCGTAGACCTTGGAGCCGGGCTTGGCGGCCAGCCGGTCGGCGACCTCGGCCTGCACCATCACGAGGCCGTGCCGCAGCGAGGGCAGCAGGGCCATCAGGTGCAGCAGGACCGGGACGGAGACGTTGTAGGGCAGGTTGGCGACCAACGCCGTCGGCGGCGGGCCCGGGACCGACTCGATCCGGAGAGCGTCCGCGTGGACCAGGCTGAACGCGTCCGCCTGGTGGGGGGCGTACTCCTGGATGGTCCGAGGCAGTCGTTGCGCCAGGACCTCGTCGATCTCGATCGCCGTCACCCGCGCGCCGGTCTCGAGGATGGCGAGGGTGAGCGAGCCGAGGCCGGGACCGACCTCGACGACCACGTCGGAGCCGTCGACGCCGGACTCCCGCACGATGCGGCGCACGGTGTTGGCGTCGATCACGAAGTTCTGTCCGCGCTGCTTGGTGGGGCGCAGATCGAGCTCGGATGCGAGCGACCGCACCTCCGCCGGGCCCAACAGGCGCGGCGGGGTGCGGTCGGTCATGGGTACAGACTATGGCCCGAAGGCCGAAACAGCCTTACTGCGGCAGGCCGAGCTGCTGCGAGCAGTGCGGCCAGGCGCCGTAGCCACCGTTGGCGTCACGGAGCTTGGTCGCCACCGCGATCTGGGTCTCACGGCTGTTCTCGCTCGGGAGGCCGGAGCCGCCGTAGGCCTGCCAGGTCTGCAGGTTGAACTGCAGCCCGCCGTAGTAGCCGTTGCCGGTGTTGATGGCCCAGTTGCCACCGGACTCGCACTGCGCGAGCTGGTCCCAGACGGTGTTGCCACCGGCGAAGTTGGCCGCGGGGGCCTCCTTCTCCTTGGTGCCGACCTTGACGATCCGCGGCTCGGGCTTCTCGATGACGTTCTGCTCGAGCACCTTGCGGGAGACGGCGTCGCCGTTCTTGAGAACGATGCGGTAGGTCACCGAGCGGACCCCGTCGGAGCCCTCCTGGACGACCTCGGTCTCGCCCTCGTACATCGACGAGTCCTCGCGCTCCTCGACCGGCGCCTCGACGGTCTCGCGGGCAACCTTCTGGTCCTTGGAGGCGAAGTCGGTGAAGACGATCTTCTGACCGGACTTCAGAGCCTTGCCGGGGGCCGGCGAGACCTTGTCCCGGGGCTCCACCTTGACCTTGAGCTCCTCCAGCGCGTCGCCGACGGTCAGCGCGGTCACGCTCACCTTCTTGGCCTTCTTGCCGGCCAGCTCGACCTTGACGTTCTTGGGGGTGATGACGTCGAGCGACATCCCGTCGCGACCGATGTAGGCACCGCGGCTGGTCGAGAGCTCCGCCCGGTCGTAGTCGCGGCCGAGCTCGGCGAGCGCGCCGCCGACGGTGGTCGCGGTCACCCAGTGGTCCTGGGACTTGCCGTCGACCTCCAGGCTCAGCTGGCGGGCGTAGCGGACGCTGATCGCGCTGCCGTCCTCGACCTTGGTGTCGACCGAGGGAGCGACGGCGTCACGGTCGCCGATCTTGATGCCCTCGGCCTCGAGGACCTCGCCGACGGTGTCGGCGTTGACGCTGACGTCCTTGGCCTTGCCGTCGACCGAGAGGACGACGTCGGTCTGAGCGGTCTTGACTCCGTAGGCTGCGCCGCCTGCGGCGACCACAGCGGCGGCGAGTCCGCCGACCAGGATGGCCTTACGGCGGGGGGTTGAAGCGATGTTGCGGAACCACGAGTTGGTGCTGCTGACGGGCACGATGCTCCGATGTTCGTTCTGCCCGGGCACGGGCGAACGGTGTTGCGAGATCTGACGATCTACGCGCTGAGGCCCACCCCCAACACCGTCCGGATCTGTCCCGATCCCGGCTTTCTCGCCCGACAGCGGAACAAATCCGGTCGGTTAAATGCAAGTCGCCCATCCGGTCCGCAGGCAATCACAAGCATGCAATCTTGGCATCAACTGAGCGCCAGAGCCCGTTGTCAATACCTGTCGTAGCGAATGACAGGTGTGCGATTCACCACCCCGAAATCGCAGGTCAGGAGGCTGATCCAGGTCGATGTCGTAATCCCGCCACGAAATATCGTGCTCGCTGGCCAATAGGCGACAAATCCTTTACAGGTAACCGCGTTGCTTGGTGTTGTACTCCGAGGTCATCTGTGTCGTGATGGCCCATCGTGCCGGTCGGTTCTCGGGCAAGGCGGATGTGCGCGATGTCACCAGACTCCGGAGGAACGATGAACAGACGCGTTACCAGCGTTCTCGGGGTGACCGCTGCGGCCGGCATCGCTGCCGTTGCATTGCAGGTCGCCCCCGCCGGCGCCGCGCCGAGCACGACGGGCGAGACTCAGCCCACCCGTGCCGGGAGCGCCAAGGCCCCCCAGGACAACAAGCCCGACTCCCTCGCCGCAGCGAAGACCAACCTGCAGCAGAAGGCCGTCGACCAGCTCGCCACGGGCAAGGCGAAGACCGTCGGCAAGGGCAAGGACCGCAAGATCAAGATGAAGGACGGCCGTCTGGTCTCCTACCCGGTCTCGCAGACCTCGCAGCTGCTGACCTTCCTGGTCGAGTTCGGCGACGAGAACACCAACGCCGCGCTCGAGGACTCGGCCCTGCCGCACAACTCGATCCCGGAGCCGGCCGCCGACGACAACAGCACCTACTGGGTCGACGACTTCTCCTCCGACCACTTCAAGGACATGTTCTTCGGTGAGGGCGAGTCCTTCAAGGACGCCTACCAGGAGATGTCCAGCGGCCGCTTCGACCTCGAGGGCGACGTCTCCGACTGGGTCACGGTTCCCTACACCTCGGCCTCCTACCAGGGTGACGGCCTCGACCACAACGGTGACGGCCGCCCCGACAGCGTGCTCGGCGACGAGACCGCGCAGGGCATGACCAACTTCGTCCAGGACACCGCCGACGCCTGGTACGACTCTCAGATCGCGGCCGGCAAGACCAAGGCCGAGATCAGCGACTACCTGAAGAGCTTCGACATCTGGGACCGCTACGACATCGACGGTGACGGCAACCAGAACGAGTCCGACGGCTACATCGACCACTTCCAGGCGGTCCACTCCGGTGAGGGCGAGGAGGCCGGCGCCCCGCTGCAGTCGATCTGGTCGCACCGCTGGGCGGTCAACCAGGGCGGGATCAACGTCGACGGTCCCCGTCCGGGCGACTACGACGCTTCCTACCCGCTGGGTGGCATCCAGATCGGTGACACGAACCTGTGGATCCGCGACTACACCACCGAGCCGGAGAACGGCGGCCTCGGCGTCTTCGCGCACGAGTTCGGCCACGACCTCGGCCTGCCCGACTTCTACGACACCGCCGGTGGCGAGAACTCGACCGCCTACTGGACCCTGATGAGCGCGGGTTCCTGGCTCGGCCACGGTGACGGCGCCATCGGCACCACCCCGAACCACATGGGCCCCGCCGAGAAGATGTTCCTCGGCTGGTACGGCGAGAACGACCTCGCGGTCGTCGACGCGGGTGACGACGCCGACGTCAAGCTCGGCCCGAGCTACCACGCCACGACCCTCGGCAAGCAGGCCGCGACCGTGGCCCTGCCGGACGGTCAGACCGAGATGTCGGTCGGGGCAGCCCCGGCGTACGGCTCGCGCTACCTCTACACCGGCCGCGGCGACGACCGCGACGCCTTCGCCACGACGCCGTCGTTCACCGTCCCTGCGGACGGCAAACTCACCGCGAAGGTCAACTACGCCATCGAGCTCGACTGGGACTACCTGTTCGTCACGGTCTCGAACGACGGCGGCAAGACCTTCGTCCCGCTCAACACCAACCTGTCGACCACGGCCAACCCGAACGGGCAGAACCTCGGCTACGGCATCACCGGCTCCTCGAAGGGCCAGTGGGTCGACCTGACCGCCGACCTGTCGGCCTACGCGGGCCAGAACGTCCAGATCCAGTTCCACAACTACAACGACGCCAACACCAACGAGATGGGCGCTGCCATCGACGAGGTGGCCGTCGGTTCGGCGCTCCAGGAGGGCTTCGAGAACGGCACCGGCACCTGGACGATCGACCAGATGTACGCCGCGACCAACGGCACCTACCCGGTCTCGTACTCGCACTACTACATGGTCGAGAACCGCACCTACCAGGGTTACGACAAGGTGCTGAAGACCGGCCCGTACAACTTCGGCTGGCTCAACTCGGCCCCGAACACGGTCGAGCACTTCCCCTACCAGGACGGCATGCTGGTCTGGTACCGCACGACGCTGTACGGCGACAACAACACCTCCGCGCACCCGGGCTACGGCCAGGCACTGCCGGTCGACGCCAACGGCGCAACCCCGCTGACCTGGAGCAACGGCGCGTTCGCCCGCCCGCGGATCCAGGCGTTCGACTCGACCTTCGACGTCGACAAGACCGACGCTCTGGACCTCGAGTTCGACTTCATGGACCCGAAGACCGGCGCGTACATCAGCAGCGAGACGCTCCAGACCCGGTCCACCAAGTCGACCGCTGTCTTCGACGACAGCGACGTCAACGCCTACTGGAGCCCGGACCTCCCGGGGGCCTCCACCAAGGTCGGCGGCACCGGTACGGTCATCAAGGTCCTCTCCTCCAACGAGAAGAAGGGCCAGATGAACATCGAGGTCACCCGCAAGTGACCTGCTGAACCGATACAGGTCGGGCCCGGAGCCAGTCGGCTCCGGGCCCGACCCATGTCAGCACGATGGGCGTCGGGCGATCACCACGATCCGCCGAAGGCGGTCTCGGTGTTGTCGTTGACGGCGATGCAGAGCGCCTCCAGGTCCTCGCCGCGTACGTCGGCCATGACCCGCATCGTCGCCGGGATCATGTAGCTGGAGTTGGTCGCGCCGCGATTCGGGTGGGGCGTCAGGAACGGCGCATCCGTCTCGACCAGGATGCGGTCCTGGGGAGCGATCGCGAGGGCGTCGCGAAGGTACTGGGCGTTCTTGAACGTCACCGTGCCGGCGAAGGAGAGATAGGCGCCGCGGTCCAGGCACTGGCGAGCGAACTCGGCATCACCGGAGAAGCAGTGCATCACCCAGCGCTCCGGCGGACCGACGCTGTCGATCACCTCGAGCACCGCCTCGTGGGCGTCCCGGTCGTGGATCATCAAGGTCTTGTCGAGCCGCTTGGCGATGTCGATGTGGCGCCGGAACGAGTAGGCCTGGGTCTCGCGGCCGTCCTCGTCGGTGCGGAAGAAGTCCATCCCGGTCTCCCCCACCACGCGCACCTTGTCGTGCGTCCCGGCGAGCTTCTCGATCTCGTCCAGCGCAGCCTCGAGATCGGGCTGGCGCGGAGCGTCGTTGGGATGGAGCGCGACACCCGCGATCATGTTCTCGTACGTCTCGGCAGCCTCCACCGCCCAGCGCGCCCCGGGCAGGTCGCACCCGATCTGCACCACCCTGGTCACGCCCACCGCCGCCGCCTGCGCGAGCGCCTCCTCGACCGGGAGGCTCTCGTCGCCTCTGACGATGTCGAGATGGGTGTGGTTGTCGACAACAGGAGCGGGCAGTGGCTCGGGAAGCGGCGGAAAACTCACACCAGCATCGTACGGACCCGGGTGCTGTCTCCCCGAAGCCCGCCGAGAAGTCAGATTTCGCCTACTCGGCGGGCTTGTGGACCAGGTCGTAGACCTCGCGTTTCGGGACGCCGGCACGCTTGGCCACCTCGGCGATCGCTTCCTTCTTCGTACGGCCCTCGGCTTCCAGGTCGGCTACGGCCCCTCGGAGGCTGTCGGGGTCGTTGCCGATCTCGGCGGACGGGTCGGCGCCGGTGACGACGATGGTGACTTCTCCGCGCACGCCCTCGGCGGCCCAGTCGACGAGCTCGGCGAGGCCGCCGCGGCATACTTCTTCGTGGGTCTTGGTCAGCTCACGGCAGACGGCGGCGGCGCGGGTGTCGCCGAAGGCGTCGCGCATGGCTTCCAGCGCCGCCTGAGTGCGGTGGGGGGCCTCGAAGAAGACCATGGTGCGCTCCTCCTTCGCCAGGCCCGACAGACGACGCGAGCGCTCACCGGCCTTGCGGGGCAGGAAGCCCTCGAAGCAGAACCGGTCGACGGGGAGGCCACTGACGGCCAGGGCGGTGAGGACGGCCGAGGGGCCGGGCACCGCGGTGACACGTACGTCCTTCTCGACTGCCGCCGCGACCAGCCGATAGCCCGGGTCGGAGACCGAGGGCATCCCGGCATCGGTGACCAGGAGGACACGGTTGCCGTCGAGGAGGTCGGCGAGCAGCGTCGGTGTCTTCGCCTGCTCGTTGCCCTCGAAGTAGGACACGATGCGGCCCGTGACCTCGACCCCGAGGTCGGTCGTCAGCCGACGCAGGCGGCGGGTGTCCTCGGCGGCGATGACATCCGCGGTGGCGAGCTCCGAGGCCAGCCGGGGTGGAGCATCCTCCACACGTCCGATCGGGGTCGCTGCCAAGATGAGCACGCCGTCCTCTGGATCTACCACCCCGATATTGTCGCAGGCCTATAAGGTGCCTTCGTGACAACGACGGTGACCAGGGCCGATGAGCCCATGGAGGGGCTGGCAAGCACTCCCTCGGGTCACCTCCTCCCCACCGCGTGGGAACGCGCCCGCCATCGCATCAACGGGTCGCCCCGAGCCGGCTGGGCGGCGACGTTGGGGATCACCGCGCTGGCGTTCCTGCTGCGGCTGTGGCACCTGGGCACCCCGAAGGTCTTCGCCTTCGACGAGACCTACTACGCCAAGGACGCCTGGGCGCTGCTGGAGTTCGGCTACGCGCGCAACTTCGTCGAGGGCGCCGACGACAACATCCTGGCCGGGCAGCTCGACGGGCAGTTCGCCGACGGGCCGTCGATGATCGTCCACCCCGACGTGGGCAAGTGGATCATCGCGGCCGGCATCAAGCTCTTCGGGATGAACCCGTTCGGCTGGCGGATCGCCTCGGTCGTGGTCGGCGCGCTCCTGGTGATGCTGACGATCCGGTTCGTACGCCGCGTCTCCGGCTCCATGCTGCTCGGTCTCGTCGGCGGCATCCTGGTCACCTTCGACGGGCTCGCGTTCGTGCTCTCCCGGCTGGCCCTGCTCGACCTCTTCGTCGCGTTCTTCCTGCTGCTCGCGGTGCACCTGATGGTGGTGGACCGCGACTGGTGTCGACGGCGGTTCTCCGCGCTCACGCCCACCCAGCTCACCGAGCCAGGCGCGTGGGGACCGGTCCGGCGGATGCTGTTCCGGCCGTGGCTGCTCTGCTCGGGCATCGCCTGGGGGCTCGCGATCGGCTCCAAGTGGGAGGCGCTCTACCCGCTGGCTGCCTTCGGTCTTCTCTACGTGGCCTGGTCCGCGGGGATGCGGCGCTCCTTCGGCGTACGACTCGCCTGGCTCCGGGCCTGTGTCGCCGACGGACCGACGGCCTTCGTTCATCTGGTGGGCGTCGCGCTCGCCGTCTACGTGATGACGTGGATCCCCTGGATGACCCATGCGGACGTCTACGAGGACGCCCTCTCGGCGACGCAATACACGCGCTACACCGGTGAGGGACACTGCGAGAACAAGTCGTACGTCCCGGAGAACCTCAACGACAAGCGCTGGCCGACCGCGTCCGAGCCGGACGCTTCCGGGCTCGGCGAGGTGACCCAGTCGCTACGGTCGCTGTGGTACTACCACCGTGACGTCTTCACCTTCCACACCCACTTCCTGGAGTGCGCCGAGCACACCTACGGATCGCATCCGATCGGCTGGCTCGTCCTGAACCGGCCGGTGGGCGTCGCCGCCGACACCGGGATCCTGTCGGGCTCGAAGTCACGCGGGGAGATGTGTGACGCCACGCCGTCGACCGACCCCGACGGCGACGGGCCCGAGGAGGCGGGGACCTGTCTTCGACAGGTGCTGCTCCTGGGCACCCCGGTGCTGTGGTGGGGCGCTTTCGTCGCGCTCATCGTCTCCGCGTTCATGTGGGTCGCCGCACGGGACTGGCGGTTCGGGGTCGCGGTCGTCGGAGTGCTCTCGACGTGGCTGCCGTGGCTGCAGTACGCCGGGAGGCCGATCTTCTCCTTCTACATGATCATCGCGCTGCCGTTCCTGGTGCTCGGCCTGTGCCTGTGCCTGGGCAAGCTGCTGGACCGACCGCCACCGCGGGCCGGTTCCCTGGGCGATCCCGGTGGCCGGCGACGGGTCGGCGGGGCTGTCGTCGGCGGCATCTTCGTGGTGCTGGTGATCTGCAACTTCGCGTGGTTCTGGCCCATCTACACCGACGAGCTGCTCACCCGGCAGGAATGGCTGACGAGGATCTGGTTCAAGCGATGGATCTAGATGTTGTTGTGCGCGGCCGAGCGCCGCGGCCAGGCGGGTTCGACGATGTCGTCGTGACCGTGTCGTCAGGGGTCGTCTCCGACGTGCGGGCCGCCGTCGACGGCGACCCGTCGTCGTCCGGGATCCTGCTGCCAGGGCTCGTGGACATCCACAACCACGGCGGCGGCGGTGCGTCGTTCCACTCCACGTCGGCGGAGGAGATCGCGGTCGCGGCCGGCGTCCACCACGCGGCCGGAACGACCACGCTGCTCGCCTCGACCGTCACCGACGCGCCTTCGCGGTTGCTGTCGGTCGTCTCGGTCCTGGCCGACGCCGCGGAGGACGGGCTGATCGCCGGGATCCACATGGAGGGGCCGTTCCTCGAGCACTCCTGCCGCGGCGCGCACGATCCCGAGCTGCTGCTCGCTCCCGACGCCGGCCTCACCCGCGAGCTCGTCGCCGCCGCCCGTGGACAGCTGCGAGTGATGACGCTGGCGCCTGAGCTTCCCGGGGCCGACGAGGTCGCTTCCGTCCTCGCCGAGGCCGGGGTCGTGGTGGCGCTCGGGCACACCGCTGCCACCGCCGCCCGGAGCCGCGAGTTCCTGTCCGGACCGGGAGACCTGGTCACCCACCTGTTCAACGGGATGCCACCCGCGCACCACCGCGACCCCGGCCCGGTGCTCGGCTCGCTGGGGGCCGCCGCGGTGGGCTCGGCGTGTATGGAGCTGATCGCGGACGGCGTACACCTCGACGACGAGACCGTCCGTGCGGTGATGTCGATGGTGCCCGGCTCGGTCGTGCTGGTCACCGACGCGATGGCCGCGGCCGGGATGGATGACGGGGACTACCAGCTCGGACCGCTGTCCGTGGAGGTACGCTCCGGGGTCGCCCGGATCGCCGACGGGACCGGCAACGGCTCGATCGCCGGTGGCACCTCGCGGCTCCTGGACCAGGTACGCCGCCACGCGGCCGGCGGCGTCGACCTGGCCATGCTGATGCGGGCCGCCAGCCTGCGGCCGGCATCGGTGGTGGGCCTCGACGCGGGTCGACTCGAGCCCGGCGTTCGCGCCGACCTCGTGATCACCGATGAGGCCCTGCAGCCGATCCGAGTGATGCGCGGTGGTGCCTGGCTGTCCACGCCGGCCTGACTCGTATTCTGGGCCCATGTCTTCCACGAAGCCCGACGCCTCCCCCACGCTGATCGCCGGGCTCGTTCCGAAGTGGGCGCTCGCGGCCTTCGCCCTCGATGTCTTCTTCGTGCTCCTCTTCACCTACGTCGGCAGCCGGTCGCACGACTCCGGGCCGGTGCTCGTCGTGCTCCGCATCGCCTGGCCCTTCCTCGTCGGGCTGGTCGCGGCCTGGGCCGTCGTGGTCTGGCGCCGCTGGTCGGGAGCCCGTGTCTGGCCGGCCGGCGTGGTCGTGTGGCTCGGGACGTACCTCATCGGGATGGTGCTGCGCGGCCTCACCGGCGAGGGGCTCGCGCCGACCTTCCTCGTCGTCTCGATCCTCTTCCTCGGCCTGACCCTCCTCGGCTGGCGTGGCTACGTCAGCGCCAAGCTTCGCTACCGCTCCCGGCGCCTCGCCGACTGACCCCCTGCCTGACGTCTCCCGCTAGGGGAGGGTCGCGGCCGCGGCGACCGGGTCGAAGCCGAAGGGGAGCTCGAGGCGGTGGGCGCGCATGAGGTCGGTGTTGGAGAGTACGTCGACGGTGCGGCCCTCGGCGGCGACGATGCCACCGTCGAGGATGACGGAGCGCTCGCAGAGCTCGAGTGCGTACGGCAGGTCGTGGGTGACCATCAGCACGGTCACGTCCAGCGAGCGGAGGATGTCGGCGAGCTCGCGGCGCGAGGCGGGGTCGAGGTTGGAGGACGGCTCGTCGAGGACCAGGATCTCAGGGTCCATCGCCAGCACGGTCGCCACGGCCACCCGGCGGCGCTGACCGAAGGAGAGGTGGTGGGGCGGACGGTCGGCGAAGTCCTCCATGCCGACCTTCGCGAGCGCCTCGGTGACCTTCGCGTCCAAGGCATCGCCACGCAGGCCGAGGTTGGCGGGACCGAAGGCGACGTCCTCGCGGACGGTGCCCATGAAAAGCTGGTCGTCGGGGTCCTGGAAGACGATGCCGACGCGGCGTCGGATCTCCTTGATGTTGGCCTTGGTCACGGGGAGCCCGCTCACCGCGACCGATCCGGCGCCGGCGAGGTGGATGCCGTTGAGGTGCAGGACCAGTGTCGTCTTGCCGGCGCCGTTGGGGCCGAGCAGCGCGACCCGCTCACCACGGTGGACGTGCAGGTCGACACCGAAGAGCGCCTGATGGCCGTCGGGATAGGCGAAGGCCAAGCCGCGTACGTCGAGGACTGGAGTGGTCACTTGGGCATTCTCCCCGTGTAGCCGCGCGAGACCATCGCCAGGTGCACCCGTTCACCGCGCTCGAAGGACCGGATGAAGAGCGCTCCGACCGAGCGGGCGAGCACCGGCCAGTGCAGCGGGTTGCGGGCGACGAAGCCTCGGGAGGCGCGCGCGACCGCCATCCGGCGCATCTCGTCGGTGACGACCTCCAGGTAGCGGACCATGAACGCCATGATCTGCACCAGTTGCTGAGGCAGCCGCAGCCGCTCCAAGCCGTGGACCAGCTCCTGCGGCGTGGTCGTCGCGGCGAGCAGCAGCCCCGCGATCACGCCGAGCGTGCCCTTGGCGAGCAGTCCCCACGCCGAGAGCAGCCCGGACTCGCTCAGGCTCATCCCGAGCACCTCGACCCGCGGTCCGTGCGCGATGAACGGCATCAGCACCGCGAAGATCACGAACGGCGTCTCCACGACCATCCGCTTCAGCACCCACCCCGGGCGCACCCGAGCGACCGCGCCCACCGTCACCAGGACGGCGAGGAAGAAGGCGTAGGCAGCGAACCACTCCCGCGGGGTGGCGACCACCACGAGCATGAACCCGACCAGGGCCAGGATCTTCAGATGAGCCGGCACCTCAGGCCTCGTCGGACGAACTGCTGGACCGGCGGCGTACGACCATCGCGAGGCCACCGGCGGCCAGCAGCACGACGACGGTGCCGATCACGCCGGCGAGGCCGCCGGAGAGCCGCTCGTTGTCGACCCCCTTGGTGCCGTAGTCGGCCAGCGGGCCGTCGGCGGCGCCGTGCTCGGAGGCACTGTCGAGGAAGCCGGTCTTGCCGGCGACGTACTCGAGGCCGTCGGGGTGGGCGGAGGCGTAGTAGGAGACCACGCCGGCCAGGAGCAGGGCGACGACGGCGATGCCGACAGCGACCCACGTGAACGGCACCGTGCGCTTCGATGCCGTGCTCATGCCACCGACTCCTTGGGCTTGATGACCAGGTCACGCTCGGCGATCACGTCGCGAGCGGCGTAGACGAGGTCGGGACGTACGGACAGGATCGCTCCGACCGCGAGGAAGGTGATCGCGGCCTCGCCGAGACCGATGACCGTGTGCCAGCCGAGCATCGCGGTGGCCAGGGTGGTCAGCGAGATGTCGGCAGTGCCGCCGATGGCGTAGAGCCCGGTGAACACCAGCGCGGCCGCGGGGACCGAGACGAAGGCGCCGACGGCCGCCGCGGGGGCGACCATGCCGACCCGCTTCGGCAGCACCTTGAGCAGCACCCGGGTGACGACCCAGCCGACGACGACGGTGGTGACCGCCATCAGCAGGATGTTGGTGCCGAGGGCGGTGATGCCGCCGTCGGCGAAGAGCAGGGACTGCACGATCAGCACGACAGAGACGCACAGCACCCCGGTCCACGGCCCCACCAGCACGGCCGCGAGCGCGCCGCCCATCAGGTGGCCGCTCGTGCCGGCACCGACCGGGAAGTTGATCATCTGGGTGGCGAAGATGAACGCGGCCACCAGGCCGGCCAGCGGAGCGGTCTTGTCGTCGAGCTCGCGGCGGGCGCCGCGCAATGCGACTCCTACCGCGACGACGGCGACAGCGCCGGTGGCGATCGACGTCGGTGCGTCGAGGAAGCCGTCGGGGACGTGCATGGTCACCTCTTGGATCTACGAATGGGGGGCTAACGCGAATTTATCGCAATAGCGTCGTCGGCGCACTGTCCGGTCGGACAGGGAGATAAAGACTTGACAGGTGTCAATCGACGCCAAATGAGTACTTCTCAAGTCATGACTGCCCGCGTACCGTCGACAGCATGAGCAGCGCCACCGACATCGTCATCTGCGAGCCCCTCCGCACCCCGGTCGGCCGGTTCCTCGGCGCCCTGGCGCCGCTGACCGCGACCGACCTCGCCACCACGGTCCTGCGCGAGCTCGTGGAGCGCACCGGCCTGCAGGAGGGTGACGTCGACGACGTCATCCTCGGCAACGGCTACGCGAGCGGCGAGAACCCGGCGATCGGGCGGATCGCGGCGCTCGACGCCGGGCTCGGCAACGGCGTCCCCGGTCTGCAGATCGACCGTCGCTGCGGTTCGGGCCTTCAGGCGATCCTGTACGCCGCGGGCTCCGTCGCCACCGGCGCCGCCAACCTCGTGATCGCCGGCGGCGCGGAGTCGATGTCCAACGTCGAGCACTACGCGCTCGGGCTGCGCGGCGGGGTGAAGCAGGGCGGCATCGAGTTGCTCGACCGCCTCGACCGAGCCCGCGAGACCGCGGGCGGCAAGGACCACCCGATCCCCGGCGGCATGATCGAGACCGCCGAGAACCTCCGTCGCGAATACGCCATCTCCCGTGAGGAGCAGGACGAGCTCGCACTGCGCTCCAACCAGCGTGCCGTGGCTGCTCACGAGGCCGGCAAGTTCGCCGACGAGCTGGTGCCGGTGACCGTACCCGGCGGCCGCCGCAAGCCCGACGTCGTCGTCGACCGCGACGAGCACCCGCGTGCCGACATCTCGCTGGAGAAGCTCGCCTCGCTGCGTCCGATCCGCCTGAAGGTCGACGAGGAGTCGACGGTCACCGCCGGCAACGCCTCCGGCCAGAACGACGGCGCCGCGATGTGCATCGTGACCACGCGGGCCGAGGCGGAGCGGCGCGGCCTGACTCCCCTGCTGACGCTCAAGTCGTGGGCCGTGACCGGCTGCGAGCCCGAGCGGATGGGCATCGGGCCGGTTCTCTCCAGCCAGGCCGCACTGTCCCGCGCCGGTCTCACCCTCGACGAGATCGACCTGATCGAGCTCAACGAGGCCTTCGCCGCCCAGGTTCTCGCCGTCCTGCGCGAGTGGAAGATCGACGCGACCGACGAGCGCCTCAACCCCAACGGCTCCGGCATCTCGCTGGGCCACCCGATCGGCGCCACCGGAGCCCGGATCCTCGCCACCGCCGCCCGTGAGGCGCAGCGTCGCGAGGCCCGGTACGTCCTGGAGACGATGTGCATCGGCGGCGGGCAGGGGCTCGCGGCGATGTTCGAGTCGGTGCGCTGAGGCGTACGCCCCCTTCATTTCAGTAGAGCCTTCGAGAGAGCAGAGAAGACATGGGTCTGGACAAGGTCGTCGGGTCGGCCGCGGAAGCGGTTGCCGACATTCACAGCGGAGCCAGCCTGGCCGTGGGCGGCTTCGGGCTGGTGGGAATCCCGTGGTTCCTGATCGAGGCGCTGCGGGAGCAGGGTGCGGACGACCTGATGGTCGTCTCCAACAACTGCGGCGTCGACGGCGCCGGTCTCGGGCTGCTGCTCGACGACCACCGCATCTCCCGGGTGATCGCGAGCTACATCGGTGAGAACAAGGAGTTCGGCCGCCAGTACCTGGCCGGCGAGATCACCCTCGAGCTCACCCCGCAGGGCACGCTCGCCGAGCGGATGCGCGCGGGCGGCAGCGGGATCGGCGCCTTCTACACCCCGACCGGCGTCGGCACGATGGTCTCCGACGGCGGCCTGCCCTACCGCTACCACCCCGACGGCACCATCGCCGAGGCCTCGTCCCCGAAGGAGGTGCGCGAGTTCCACGGCAAGCAGATGGTGCTCGAGGAGAGCATCATCACCGACTTCGCGCTGGTGCGGGCGACCCGTATCGACCGAGCCGGCAACGCCCAGTTCAACGCCTCCACGCGCAACTTCAACGTCCCGGCCGCGATGGCCGGACGGGTGACCGTCGTCGAGGCCGAGGAGGTCGTCGAGGTCGGTGAGATCGCCCCGGCCGACGTCCACCTTCCCGGGATCTTCGTGCAGCGGATCGTCGCGCTGACGCCCGAGCAGGCGGCCCGCAAGGACATCGAGAAGCGTACGACGCGCGGCGAGCGCCCCGCCCAGACCACAGCGAACAAGGAGGCCTGAGTCATGGCTTGGGACCGCAACCAGATGGCCGCGCGCGCCGCGCAGGAGCTGCAGGACGGCGACTACGTCAACCTCGGGATCGGCCTGCCGACGCTGATCCCCGACTACATCCCGGAGACCTCGACGGTCGTGCTCCACGCCGAGAACGGCATCCTCGGCGTCGGCCCGTTCCCCTACGAGGACGAGGTCGACCCCGACCTGATCAACGCCGGCAAGCAGACCGTGACCGTGCTCGCCGGCGCCTCCTACTTCGACTCCGCGACCTCGTTCGCGATGATCCGCGGGGGCCACATCGACGTCGCCGTCCTGGGCGCGATGCAGGTCTCGACCAACGGCGACATCGCCAACTGGATGGTCCCCGGCCAGATGGTCAAGGGCATGGGCGGCGCGATGGACCTCGTCTCCGGCGCCGGTCGGGTGATCGTGCTGATGGAGCACGTCACCAAGAAGGGCGCTCCCAAGCTGCTGGAGGCCTGCGACCTGCCGCTGACCGGCCGCGGGATCGTGAAGCGGATCATCACCGACCTCGGCGTCCTCGACGTCTCAGGGGAGGCGTTCGAGCTCGTCGAGCTCGCTCCCGAGGTGACGTACGACGAGGTCGTGGCGGCCACGGGCGCACCCGTCGTCGACAAGACCACAGCCGCAGTCGCTTAGTCTCACTATCCAAAACTGGAACAGGTTTCCGTAACTCCCGTTTGCACTTCTCGTTTGGGGATGTGATACCCACCACACCCCTGGAGTGAGTCGTGAAACTCGGCAGACTGGCATTCCTCGTTCCGTTCCTGGCACTCGTCGCGACCTTCCTGCCACCGACGCTCACTCCAGCGGCGGCGGCTTCCGTGCCTGCGGCCGCTCAGCCGCCGCAGGCACGGGCCGGGGCATGGAAGCCCCGCCCCGCGACGTACGGCGTGGTCGTCGAGAAGGACGTCCCGATCACCATGTCCGACGGGGTCGTGCTGCTGGCCGACATCCACCGCCCGGCGAAGGCGGACGGCACCCCGGCGGCGGGCCGGTTCCCGGTGATCCTGACGCAGAACCCCTACAACAAGAACGCCTCCGGCGGCAGCGGCGGCGACTACTTCGTGCAGCGCGGCTACGTCTTCGTCCAGACCGACGTACGTGGCACCGGCTCCTCCGCCGGCCAGTGGGACGCATTCGGCGACCGCGAGCAGCGGGACGGGCTCGAGGTCGCCAACTGGGCGACCTCGAAGGCGCGTCCGTGGAGCAACGGCGAGCTCGGCCTGTGGGGCCCGTCCTACATGGCGATCAACCAGTTCTTCACCGCCGCCCAGCACCCGCGCGGGCTGAAGGCGATGTTCCCGATCGTGCCGGCCGGCGACGTCTACCGTGACGTCGTCGCCTCCGGCGGGCAGATCGACGCGGGCTTCATCCCGCTGTGGTTCGGGCTGGTCACCGGATCGGGGCTGGTGCCGCCGGCCGTCAACAAGGCCCGCCCGGAAGCCACGTTGACCACGCTGCTGCAGCACGTCGGCGGAGCGCTCGGGTTCCAGGTGCCGATGCTCGTGAGTGCCGCGCTGGGCAGCGACGCCGCCTACGACGGCCCGTTCTACCAGAAGCGCTCGCCGCTGAGCGTGGTCGACGAGATCGACGTACCGACGTTCGTGACGGCCGGTCAGTACGACATCTTCCAGCGCGGCACCCCGATGCTCTTCGACCGGATGCAGCGCAACGGCGTCGACACCAAGCTGCTCATCGGACCGTGGACGCACGCCGAGGGCTCGATGGGCGGCGGGCTCGAGGGCAGCGGCATCAGCAGCCTGAACGAGACGGCGCTGCGCTGGTTCGACACGCACATCAAGGGCCTGCCCGACCCCACCCTCGACCGTGACGTCGCCCCGGTGACCTACCACGAGATCGGGTCGGGGAAGTGGCGCACGATGAAGTCGTGGCTGGGCTCCGAGGTCCGCGCAAAGACGTACGCCGTCGGGTCGGACCTGAAGCCGGTCGGCGGCGACACGATCCTGCCGCTGCCGGTTCAGGGACTGTGCTCCCGGAGCACCGCGCAGTGGACCGCCGGCGCACTCGCGATCCCCGGCTGTGAGACCGACAACCGGATCAACGACGCGCTCGGGGTCTCCTACGAGACGGCGCCGGCGACCTCCGACCTGGCCTTCTCCGGTCCTCTCAACGCCGATCTGTCGGTGTCCACGACCGGCACAGACGGGCTGGTCGCGGTCTCGGTCGAGGATGTCGCTCCCGACGGGTCCGTCGACCGGATCACCGGCGGCTGGCAGACGCTGCGGCACCGAGCCGTCATCCCGTCGAAGGCGCGGACGCTGAACGGGCAGGTCGTCCAGCCCTGGCACCCCTTCACCCGTGCGGCCGAGCAGCGGGTCACCCCCGGCAAGATCTATCGGGTCCCGGTCGAGGTCTTCCCGACCGGCGCCGTGATCAAGAAGGGGCACCGCCTCCGCATCACCGTCCACTCCTACGACGTCCCCCACCTGCTGCCCAACGTCAAGCAGCTGGTCCGCGGCGCAGCCGGCGTGGTCACGGTGCACCACACGACAACGCACCCCTCGACGCTGACCCTCCCGGCGCGAAGGTAGCGCCGAGAGGTCAGTTGTCGACGTCGAGACGTCAGAGCCTGGCAGCCTCCTCCGGGACGCGCTCGGTGCCCTTCGGGGCCCGAGCGCGTCCGGCGTTCACGAGCAGGTACGCCGCGACGGCCGTCCCCAGGATCAACGCGATCGCCGCCGCCACGTAGCCGGCGGCATAACCGGACGTCGTGACCAGACCGGCGGCGATCAAGGTGCCCAGGAATCCGCCGGCCTGCTGGGTGGTCGTGGTCAGCCCCGAGCCGACCCCGGCGTGCTCCGGCGCCAGCGCGCCCATCGCCAGCGCGGTCACCTGCGGCATCGCGAGCCCGAACCCGAGACCCATCACGACCGCACCCGGGAGGACGTCGAGCAGGTAGCTGCCGGTCTCCGGCAGCCGGACGAGGTAGAGCATGCCTGCGACGAACGCGAGCAGGCCGGCCGTCAGGATGCGCTCGGACCCGAACCTTTCCGCCAGGGCGGCGCTGAAGCCGAGGCTGGCGAACGCGATCACCCCGCTGACCGGAAGGAACGCCAGACCGGTCGCGAGCGCGCCCAGGCCGAGGGCGTCCTGGAGGTAGAGCGTCGTGACGAACTGGAAGGTGAACCCGGCGAAGGTCAACGTCAGCAGGATCAGGTTCGCCAACGCGAACCGGTGCTCCGCGAACAGGCCGCGCGGGAGCAGGCCACCCTTGACACCGCTCGGCGGCGTACCTTCGACCGCGCGGAGCGCAACCACCAGCGCGATGATCCCGATCGGCACGTTGATCAGGAAGGCCCAGCGCCACGAGGCCACCTCCGTGAGTACGCCGCCCAGCACCGTCCCCACCGAGGCACCGACCGAGCCGATGAAGGCGAGGACCGCGAAGGCACGGAGACGGTCTCGGGACTCGGGGTAGAGGCCGGCGATCATGCCGAGCACCACGGCCGACGCGATGCCGCCGCCGAGACCTTGGACGAATCGGGCGAGGACGAGGGAGACCGGATCCCAGGCGAGACCGCACCACGCGGAGCCGAGCGTGAAGATGCTCAGCCCGGTCAGGAAGACGGGGCGGGTGCCGAACACGTCGCCGGCTCGGCCCGCCGGGAGCAGGACGAGCGCGAAGGCGAGGAGGAAGCCGTTGACCACCCAGGCCAGCGAGGTGTCGCCGAAGCCGAGGTCGTCGCGGATTGCGGGGAGGGCGACGGTCACGACCGTGCCGTCGAGGATCACCATCAGCTGCGTAGCTGCGAGGGTCGCGAGCGCGACTGTCTTGGTCGTCATAGATACGACCATAGAAGATTGTTTGTTATGAAACAATCTATTTCGGGATATTCAGTTCTTGGATCTATCTCTCATCGAGCAGAGGAGGGCGCACGACGTCGCAGCGTCACCGTGTGCGACGGAGTGGCCCACGGCCCCTCGACCAGGTGCTGCAACGCCTCGATGAACGCCTCCCCCTCGCTCGGCGCCAGGCCTGCGAGAGCCTGGGCGACGGTCGCGTTGTAGGCCTTCGAGGCCTCCTCGAGCAGCTTCACCCCGGCCGGCGTGAGCGCGACGATCCGGGCCCGGCGGTCGGTGCTCGAGACGCGCCGCTCGGCGAGGCCCCGGCGCTCCAGGTTGTCGAGCGTGGTGACCATGGTGGTCTTGTCCAGCATCGCCATCTCGGCCACGGCGTTCTGGGTGTACTCGCCCTCGGCGGCCTTCATCAGCACGCAGTACTCACGCACCGACAGCTCCAGGTCGGCCAGCGCCTCACCGACCTGGGCCGCGAAGGCATGAGCGGACTGGTTGAGCAGGAACAACAGGTCGACACGTGGTCCAGTCATGACTAGAACCCTAGCGAACCATCCGCTACCAAACTATCTTCTGCCCAACTATCCCGCCCGCCGAAGCGTCACAAACTGACGCCGAAACGCCAGTTCTTGACGCCGAAGCGTCGAGAACTGACTCTTCGGCGAGGGGTCAGAGGTACTGGGCGAGATCGGACTGGATCTCCTCCGGGGTCACCGGAGGCTCGTAGCGCTTGATGACCTCGCCGTCACGGCCGATGAGGAACTTGGTGAAGTTCCACTTGATGTCACCGGGCTCGGTCGCGGGGCTGACGTCCTTGACCGCCTCGTAGAACTGCCCCAGGTGCGGGCCCCAGTCTCCCGGCGCCTCGGCACGCAGGAAGTCGTAGAGCGGCGCGGCATCTTCCCCGTTGACATCGACCTTGGCCAGGACCGGGAAGGTCACGTCGTACGTCGTCTTGCAGAACTCCTGGATCTCGTCGTCGGTGCCGGGCTCCTGACCGAGGAACTGGTTGGTCGGGAAACCGATGACCTCGACACCGGAGTCCTTGGTGGCGCGGTAGAGCGCCTCCAGGCCTTCGTACTGCGGCGTCAGACCGCACTTGCTCGCCACGTTGACGATCAGCAGCAGCTTGCCCTGGTAGTCGGCGAGCGAGACGGCGCTGCCATCGGCGGCGGTGACTTCGAAGTCGTGCGTGGTGGTCAAAGATCTCTCCTCGGAACGGCGGACATCGGGGGTCTGGACACAACCCGTCGACAGCCGAGGTTATGCCCCGCGCTGATGAGGCACCGACGAGGCCTCCGCCGTCAGACGACGGTCGCGGGCGACCGTCATGATCGCGGCCGACATCCACTCGAGCGCCTCGGGCATCTCGTAGGCGATCTCCTCGAGCAGCGTCGGCATGTCGTGTCGGCCCACCGAGAGCAGCATCTCGCTCAGCGAGCCGTCGGGCGCGGTGACCATGAACCGGAACTCGATCGCCTCCCGGGTCACCGTCGCGGCACACCGGCCGGTCTCGAAGGTCCACGGCACACGGCGGGCATCGCCCTGAGCGCCGGGAGTCGTCATGACCGGGCATCATATTCAGATTTCCGTATCCGCCGCACCTCTTTCGCGGCGCAGACCATTCCTCGAACAGTGATTCGAATCTCGCGACGCAGACACGCCACCCCGACGCGCGCACAGCGACTCGGACACCGGTACGTTCGTCCGCGGTCATACCGCGGGGAACACTGGAGAGGGACACAACTTCACATGATGGGCGGGCATCACGCGGCCTCTGGCGCGGCCGCGTGGATCGCAGTGACATCGTCGGCACCGATCGCGTTCGGCTGGTATCCGGGGGTCTCGGACATAGGGGTGATGACCGGCACGCTCGTGTGCGCCGGCGCCGCACTGCTTCCGGACGCGGACCACCACAACGGCACGATCGCCCATTCGCTTCCTCCGGTCTCTGAAGGCGTGACCAAGATCGTCGGAAAGGTCTCCGGCGGCCATCGCAACGGCACCCACTCGATCCTCGGCGTGCTGGCCTTCACCGGCCTGGCCTGGGGCGCGGGGAAGCTCTCCCTCGAGACCGAGACCTTCGGAAGCGTCCTGATCGGGCCGGGCATCATGTGCGTCCTGCTGGTCGCCTTCGCGATGGACGCGCTGAAGCTGACCCGCAAGGGCGTCTTCTGGCCCTGGATCCCGGCGGTGGCGCTGGCGGCCGTGATCGCGGTCTTCGCGCCCGAGGAGTGGTGGTGGATGCCGTTCTCGGTCGGGCTGGGCTGCGTCGTACATCTGCTCGGTGACTTCGTCACCACCATGGGGATCCCGGTTTTCTGGCCGATCGCTCCCAAGCCGCCGAAGTGGGTACGCCGCAACAAGTGGCTCCCGTTCGACAACATGTGGACCCGGGGCGGCAACTTCGCCCTCCCCGTCCTCGGTGATGCCGGCTCGATCCGCGAGTGGGTCGTGATGACCCCGATCAGCCTCTACGCGGTCGTGGGCTTCGGCTGGGCGATGCTGAGCCAGATGGGCTTCGACGTCGACAGCCGCTGGGAAGCCCTCGTCTCGAGCCTCAGCACGCTCGTCTGAGCCCGGAAGCCCTGGCTCCCGGCACCGCTCACCGCTCGACGGACCGCCGCCGCCCGCGGAGCGGGCGTCCGAGGAAGATCCCGGCGAGAAGGGCGAGAGCGGCGAGGAGAGCAGCGCCGGCGAGGACCCCGCTCAGCGCGATCTTGGTCTGGACACCCCGGTGCTCCTCGCCGACGTCGTCGGCGACGATCAGCGTCATCGCCACGATGCTGTCCTGGAGGAGCTGGATGAAGCGGGTCATGTCCTCGGTCCAGACCTGTACGGCGGGTCGCCCCTGGCCGTGCTCCAGGTCCGCGATCACGTCCTCGACGGAGCCGTCGTTGATGACCCGGACGACGGCGTTCTGCGACACCACGCCGCGGGAACCGTCCGCGAAGGTGCCGTCCGAGATCTTGTCGAGCGCCTTCTGGGTCGCCTTGGGTGCGTCGGCGTAGAAGGATCGCGAGGTGAGCTGCCAGGACGTACGCGCCTCGCTCATCGCCTCCAGCGACTCCTCGTCGATCTGGCCCGTCATCAGCGCGCGCACCATCACGACGCGTTCGACGCCCAGCGCTTCGGAGGCAGACCGGACGTACTTCAGGTTGGTGACCTGCTTGTAGATCTCCTCGTTGCGGATGTTGGGCATCTCGGTCGCGAAGTCGAGCAGCTCGTAGGCGGTGTCGGTGTAGGCGGCGACCGCGGCCTCCGTGCTCGCCTTGTCACCGTCCTCGAGGTCATTGCGGTAGGCGTCGATCCCCTTGAGGACGGTGTAGGTGCGCTCGACCCGCTCCCGCAGGCTGGGGGTGTCGGCCAGATCCACCTTGGTGATGTCGTCGTGCCATGCCTCGATCGAGTCGTCGGTCACGCTCCGGTAGGCCTCCCGGACGGCCTCGGGGACCTGGTCGGAGCTCAGCGCGTCCCGTTCGAAGATGAGGTCCATCCCGAGCTCGTAGCTCTCCGGGAGGGCTCCTGCGATGGTCATCGCCTCGTCGGAGACGGAACGCTCCTCGAGCGCGTCGACGAAGGTCAGCCCACCCAGGGCCAGCGCGATCACCACCGGCACCAGAAGCGCGGCGAGCACCCGGGTGCGGACGGACCGCGGCTTCGGAGCGGCATGGGACCGAGGCGTACGTTGCACCGACTCCGCCACCCCGGCGACCGCCATCCCCGATGACGATGCCGACGACGATGCCGACAACGACGACAACGACGACGAGGCGGACGATGCGGACGATGCGGCCTTCGGAGCCGCGAGCGCAGCGATCGCCAAGGGCTTCGGAGCAGCCGTGAGCTCACGACCGCCCGGAGCGAGCGCAGGGACGACCCCGGGCCGGCGCGCGAAGGCGACCACCTCGCCGGCGGTCGGCCGCCGGGACGGGTCCTTGTCCATCATCGACGCCACGAACTCGTCGACGTGGGACGGGACCGTGACGACGTCGTTGACGTGCGGCACCGGAGCGGTCACGTGCTGGTAGATCATCGAGACCGGCTCGGAGCCGGCGTACGGAGGGCGGCCGGTCAGCAGCTCGAAGTAGACGCAGCCGAGCGCGTAGATGTCGCTCGGCGGGCCGACCACGGTGTCGGCGGCCTGCTCGGGCGAGATGTAGGGCAGGCTCCCCATCACGTGGCGGGTCGAGGTCAACCGCTCGGCCTGGTGACTGGCCAGCTGGGCGATGCCGAAGTCGAGCACCCGGATCCGCCCGTCGCCGTCATAGACCAGGTTGGACGGCTTGATGTCGCGATGGATGATCCCGGAGGCGTGGACCGCGGTGAGCGTACGCGCGACCTGGACCATCGCCTCGCTCGCCTCCTCGACGGTGAACCGCCCCTGCTTCTCGAGGCGGTCGGCCAGCGTCGGACCGGGGAGCAGCTCCATGACGAGGTAGACGATGCTGCCGTACTCGGTCTCCTCGACCCCGACGTCGTGCACCTGCACCGTGCCCGGGTGGCTGGCCGCCGTCGTCGAGAGCGCCTCACGCCGGAACCGCTCGGTCACCTTGGGGTCGGCAGAGGTCTCCACGACCTTCACGGCCACCCACCGCTCGAGCCGGATGTCGGCCGCCTGCCAGACCTCCCCCATCCCGCCGCGGCCAAGCAGTCGGTGCAGGCGGTATCGGCCTGCGATCGGGGGGCGCGTTCGCATGCGCATATGTTGTCGGACTCACACCCCGTGCGTCTTGTGTACGCACCGATGAGAACCGTCGTTATTTGCTGGTCTCGCCGGTTTACGCATCAACCGATTCGGCCCGCGAGCGTAGCAAGGCGATGCCGGCCCCGACGAACAGCACCAGCATCACTCCGGTGAACATCCCCCACGCGATCGTCTGGCCCTGCGCGTCCTGGTGCTCGCGACGGATGTCGTCGGCGAGCTTCCGGGCGGCGTCCACGATGACGTTCCTCAGGTCCTGGACGAAGACGGCGGCGTCGGCCAGCCAGAGCTGGTCGACCGGTGCGCCGTCGGCGCGGTCCTCGAGCTGCTTCGCCACGTCGCCGATGTCGCGCGCGTTCAGCACGCGGATGACCGCGCGCTGCGACGACACCCCGAAGGAGCCGTAGGCGAAGGAGCCGCCGGAGATGGAGTCGAGGGCCTGCTTCGTCCCCGGCTCGGCGTCCTCGTAGATCGACGCGGAGTGGGTCGTCCACGAGCTCTGCGCCGATCTCAGGTCGGCGATGGCGCGGTCGCTGATCCGGCGCTTGCGCAGCGCCTCCGCCATGATCGTGCGCTCGAAGCCGAGCACCTCCGAGACGGGCCCTATCGACTCGAGGTTCGTCGCCTGCCGGGCGAGCCTCGCGTCGTCGAACGCCGGGAGCTCGGCGGCCAGGTCGAAGAGCCCGTTGACCGCGGACGTGTAGACCGCCGCGTCCGCCGACATCTCGGCCCGGTCGCCCGACCGCACCACCGACCGGAACTCCGAGAGCCGCTCCAGAGCCGCCGCCGTCCGTTCCGTACGCCGCCGCAACCCCGGGTCGCCCCCGGCGTCGATCCCGTCGACCTCGGCACTCCAGGCCTCGATGGACTGGTCGGTGACCCGGAGGAACTCCTCCGGCACCCGACCGCTGCTGCGCAGGACGTCCCGCTCGATCGAGAGATCGAAGGCGAGCGCGAAGCTGGTCGGCAGGATGTCGGCCAGGGGCTCCGCGTCACCGACGCTCGACCTGGTCTCGGCAGCGCTCAGCGCACGCCAGCCCCCGAAGACCAGCCCCGGCAGGAGCAGGACCATCAGCACGCCGAGCACGGGTGCTGCCAGCCGCGCACGGCGCGCCTTCCTGGCGTCGGGCCGGACGATCTTCTTCGGCGGAGCGGTGAGCCCGCTCTCCAGCACGTTCGCGACCTCGTCAGCCCGCGGCCGGGCGGCCGGGTCCTCGGCGAGCATCGCGGTGACGATGCCGTCGATCTGGCCGGGCACCGTCACCAGGGAGCCGACTCGTTCGGGCTCGGCCCCCGCGTACGGCGGCCGCCCGACGAGCATCTCGAAGAACACCGCCCCCAGCGCGTAGACGTCGCTGGCCGGGCTGGTGCGCTGGTGATCGATCTGCTCGGGAGCCAGGTAGGGAAGGCTCTCTCCTGGACGCGGGGCCGGGCCGGCGATCAGCGCGGCCCTGCCGTCCTCGGCGGCCCCGTCGGGAAGGGCGATGATGGCCGGCCGGATGTCGCCGTGCACCTGCCCGACGGCGTGACCGCCGGCGAGGATGCGCGCGACCTGCCCGACGACCGCCGCGGCCTCTTCGGGGTGAAATCGTTGTTCCTGGACAAGCCGGCCGGCAACGCTCCGACTTTTCAGAGCGGGGCCGCTCTGTCCGGTCGGATGGTTCAGCTGCTGGCGACCGGCACGTGGGGGACGGATCCGCATGGGCTCATAGTCCCTGGTGAGCGGCTCAGAAACCCCCTGGTGAGCCGAGAGTTTTCCTGGGCGTGGCCAAGAGTTCGACTGGCCGATGGACTAGTGGCGCGTCCCGGAAGTTCCTGGGCGTTTCGCGCCGCCGTGGCACGCACCTGGCTGCGTTGGCGCCGCGATGCACACACCCTGACAACGCCAAACGTTCAGGAACTTCCACGACACGCCACTAGCTCGGGCGGAGCCGGATCCCGTACTGCTGCACCTTTCGATAGACGGTGGCACGCGACATCCCGAGCTCCGCGGCCGCCTCGTGCATCGTGATGTCAGGACGGGTCAGAACGCGGACGATCTCAGCGCGCTCGAAGGCGTCGATTCGGGACAGCGGTCGCCGGGTGTCGGAGAGGACGTCAGCGGGAAGGTGGCGTAGATCGATCTGGTCACCGGCGCTGACCGCCCGCTGGACGACGTGGACGAGCTCGGTGACGTTGCCCGGCCACGCGTGGTCGTGCAGCGCCCGCTCCGCAGCTGTTGTCAGCGCGATCTCCCTGCCCCGCATCCGGAGGCCGACCCGCTGCACCAACGGAAGTACGTCCTCCGGCCGCTCCCTCAGGGGCGGCACCTCGACCACGGTGTCGACGAGGTCTGCCAGGGCCGCCGGAATGCCATCGAAGCTGCCGGATGTCATCGCGAACGGAACTCCGGCGACCGGAGCACCGGAGGCCAGAACACCGTCGACCTCCCCCGGCGCTGCCTGGACCAAGAGAGCATGCAGCTGCTCGGCGACCCAGGCAGGGAGCATGTCCACGTCACGTACAACCGCCGCAGTGTCCTGCTTGGCGAGTTCCGGGGTCCACAGGGACAACCAGGCCTCGGCGTCGGCCGGATCCGGGGCAGAGGCGGCCAGGATCCGGTCACGGGGGCGCAGGTCACGGAAGGCCTGGGCAACCAAAGTCGTACGGCCCACACCCGGCTCTCCCACCACCGCGACCCGACGGCCGGTGGCGATCGCGTCGCGCACGTTCCCAAGCGCCTCGCGCCAGACGACGGAGAGATCGCGAAGGCTCCCGGCGCCGGGTTCAAGCCGGGGCGCCTCGACCCGGAACACCTCACCGCGGGGAGCTGGTCGCGGAACCCGGCCATGGGCTCGAGCGAGCATGAGCGACGCGGTGTTGTTGGCCGCCGACTGGGCCAAGGCCAGCAACAGGTCGTGGGACGACTCCGACCAGGTGGTCAGGTTGACGCTGCCCTCCAGCCGCCCGCTGATCGGGTCGATCACCGGCGCGGCCGCACAGGTGTAGCTGCACAGCGACAGCGAGTAGTGCTCGTCGGCCCGGACCACGGTCGGGGTCCGGTCGGCCAGGGCCAGTCCGAGCCCGTTGGTGCCCGCCGCGCGCTCGGCGTAGCTGAACCCCGGGGCCAGGTGAACCGCGTCGAGATCGCGGAGCAGCTGCCGGTCGCCACTGAACCGGTTGAGCACCAATCCGCCGGGATCGGTGAGCATCAGACTGACCGGCTCGCCGACGAGAGTCCGGTGGAGGTCGTGGAGCACCTCCTGGCCGCACTGATAGAAGAGCGACTCCTGGTCATAGGCACCCGAGAAGACCGGGGCGACCTCCTCGACGGAGACGCCGTACTCCTGGCTGCGCTGCCACGAGGCGCGCACCCGGGGCGCCAGCGCCGAAGCATCGACGGCTCCGGTGCGCTGCGTGATCGGAGGGCGGCCTGTCATGTGATCGACGTTACATCCGTCGGCGGAAGTCACCAGGCCGGCGGCGTCTCAGATTGAGACGGTCGAGGTCTCACATTGAGACGCCGCACCCCTGATCTGCGCGCCGCGGCCGCCCTAGCGTCCTGTGACGTAAGCCACAGATCGGAGACCCCGTGTACACCAAGGACAACGAGTCGTACTTCATCGTCGACGCCCACGTCGCGCTCTGGGACGCCCGTCCGGAGAACCAGCGCAACATCCACGGCAAGCAGTTCATCGACTGCTTCTACGACTACCACCGCAACCTCTCCCCCGAGGCGGAGCACTGGTCCTACGAGGACTACCTCTACCAGGGTGGCGAGCGGCTGATGCACGACCTGTTCGAGGTCGGCTACGTCGACCACGCGATCTTCCAGCCGGCCCACCTCGGCGAGTTCTACACGAACGGGTTCGGGCAGACCGAGGAAGCCTCACAGCTTGCGGCGAAGCACCCCGACAGGCTGACGTACAACCACCACTTCGACCCCCGCAACGGCGAGGCGGGGCTCGAACAGCTCCACGCCGACGCCGAGCGGTTCGGGCTCAAGGGCGTCAAGCTCTACACCGCCGAGTGGCACGGGGAGTCGCGCGGCTGGAAGCTGACCGACCCGTGGGCTTACCGCTACTTCGAGGCCTGCCGCGAGCTCGGGATCACCAACATCCACATCCACAAAGGCCCGACCATCCGGCCCCTCGACCGCGACGCGTTCGACGTCGCCGACATCGACCACGTCGCCAGCGACTTCACCGACCTCAACTTCATCGTCGAGCACGTCGGCCTGCCACGGCTCGAGGACTTCTGCTGGATCGCCACCCAGGAACCCAACGTGCACGGCGGGCTGGCGGTCGCGATGCCGTTCATCCACACCCGGCCGCGCTACTTCGCGCAGATCCTCGGCGAGCTCGTCTACTGGATCGGCGAGGACCGGATCCAGTTCTCCTCCGACTACGCGATCTGGACGCCGAAGTGGCTGATCGAGCGGTTCGTCGACTTCCAGATCCCGGAGGACATGACCGAGTACGCCCCGCTCACCGTCGTGCAGAAGAAGAAGATCCTGGGCCTCAACGCCGCGAAGATGTACGACCTCGAGGTGCCCGCCGAGCTGCGCCTGCCTGCGGCCGACGAGACCGCCACCGGTCCCCGTGAGCCCGAGCGGGCCGACCTCGCGGCGGTGTGAGATGTCGCTGCTGACCCAGGAGAGCACCCGCGCCGCCCAGGCGTACGCCGCGCTCCACGCCGTCGTCGACCCCGAGCTCGACGAGCCCATCACCGATCTCGGTTTCGTCCGGTCCCTGACCGTCTCCTCGACCGCACCTGTCCGGGTCGAGGTCCACCTGCGGCTGCCGACGTCGTTCTGCTCGCCCAACTTCGCCTACCTGATGGCGAGCGATGCCAAGGACGCGCTGACCGCGCTGCCATGGACCGACCCGGTGGTCGTCGAGCTCGACGACCACCACGACTCCGACCTGATCAACGCCGGTCTGGCCGCCGATGCCGGCTATGTCGGGACGTTCCGTCACGAGGCCGAGTCGTCCCTGGACGAGCTGCGGACCACGTTCCACCGCAAGGCACACACGGCGGCGCTCGAGCGTTGCCTGACCCGGCTGTTGAGGGGGCAGCCGGAGCTGGCCGAGGACGCCGTGGGAGAGGTCCGTCTCGGGGACCTGCCCGACGACGACTTCACCGCCTCGCTCCGACGCCGTCGAGCGACCCTCGGGCTGCCCGACCTACCGGAGGCGTACGTCCTGGTCGACCACGACGACGAGCGACCCGACAACATTCCGCTGGCGCTGCGGAGGGCGCGTTCGACGCGGATCTCGATCGACGGGAACGCGCACTTCTGCCGCGGCCTGCTGGCGACGCGCTACGGCGAGGAGGTCACCGCACCCGCCTTCGTACCCCTGACCGACCTGCACCGAGAAGGAGCATCCTCATGAGCACCATGCGAGCCGTCCAGGTGGTCGGCTACCACCAGCCGCTGGCGATGGCCGAGGTCCCGGCCCCCGAGCCGACCGGGCCTTTCGACGTCGTCGTCAGGATCGGCGGCGCCGGCGTGTGCCGCACCGACCTGCACATCCTGGAGGGGCAGTGGGAGGAGAAGTCCGGTGTCACGCTGCCGTACACGATCGGCCACGAGAACGCCGGGTGGGTGCACGCGGTCGGCGCCGCCGTCACCCACGTCGCCGAGGGCGACAAGGTGATCCTGCACCCGTTGATCACCTGCGGCCTGTGCCGCGCCTGCCGCTCGGGCGACGACGTGCACTGCGAGCTCAACCAGTTTCCCGGCATCGACACCAACGGCGGCTACGCGGAGTACCTGAAGACCTCCGCACGCTCGGTGGTGAAGATCGACGACTCCCTGGAGCCGGCCGACGTGGCCGCCCTGGCCGACGCCGGCCTCACCGCCTACCACGCGGCCGCGAAGGCCGCCCGGCGCCTGACCCCGCGCGACCGGTGCGTGGTCGTCGGCGCCGGCGGGCTCGGGCACATCGGCATCCAGGTCCTCAAGGCGCTCAGCCCGGCCGAGCTCATCGTCGTCGACCGCAACCCGGACGCGGTGAAGCTCGCCCTCGACATCGGTGCCGACCACGGTGTCGTCGCCGAGGGCACCCAGGTCGACCAGGTCCTGGAGCTCACCGACGGCCACGGCGCCGAGGTCCTCGTCGACTTCGTCGGCGAGGGCGGTGCGACCGCCGAAGGGGTCCGGATGCTCCGCCGGGCGGGCGACTACCACGTCGTCGGCTACGGCGAGAACATCGACGTGCCGACCATCGACATCATCTCGGCCGAGATCAACTTCATCGGCAACCTGGTGGGTTCCTACAACGACCTGTGCGACCTGATGGCGCTCGCCGCCCGCGGGGCCGTCACGCTGCACACGCAGAAGTACGCCCTCGATGACTTCCAGACCGCCATCTCCGACCTCGACGCCGGCCGGGTCCGCGGCCGCGCGATCCTGGTTCCCTGAGGGGGCGACGACATGAAGAAGCTCCTCGGAATCGGCATCTCGGTCGGAGTGCTCGCGGGCATCTGGACACAGGTGAGCATCGAGCTCGCGCTCATCACCTGGGTCGGGTTCGTGGCCTGGGCCTGCTACTTCGCCGCGGGAGGCGGCCGCGAAGGCTTCCTGAAAGGTCTCGCGGCCAACCTCGCCGGCGCACTGTGGGGCTACGGCGCGAGCCTGGTCCTGACGTACGCCACCTTCACCGGTGCGGTGGCCCTGGTGGTCACGGTCGTCGCGTTCATCCTCTGCCTGCAGGCGGCCGTGGATCTGCTGTCCTTCATCCCCGGTGCCTTCGCCGGGACGGCAGTCGTCTTCGGCACCTCGTTCGACCTCGGCGGCACGCTCATCGCGCTGGCGGTCGGGGCCGGGCTCGGGTGGCTCTCGGACATCGCCGGCCGGCGGATCCAGGCCGCGGTCGAACGCTCCGGACAACCGGTCCGCGCGCCCCAGCCCTGAACGACGAAACCCATCCCCACGAAACCCGTACCGAACAACATCTTGGAGGCAGTTGTGTCCACCACCGAAGAAACGCCGCGCGTCGCTCTCGTCACCGGGGCGGCCCAGGGCATCGGCAAAGGCATTGCCCTACGTCTCGCCGCTGATGGTCTCGACGTCGCCGTCAACGACATCGGCGCCAACGGCGACCAGCTCAAGGCCCTCGCAGCAGAGATCGAGTCGATGGGTAGGCGTTCGACCGCGATCGAGGCCGATGTCGCCGATCCGGCAGCCGTACAGGGCATGATCGACCGGGTGGCTGCCGGCCTCGGACGGCTCGACGTCGCGGTGGCCAACGCCGGCATCGCCGACGTGAAGCCGTTGCTCGAGACCACACCCGAGGAGTTCGACCACCTGATGTCGATCAACCTCCGCGGTGTCTACCTCTGCTACACGGCCGCTGCGAAGCAGATGATCAAGCAGGGCGGTGGCGGCAAGATCATCGGAGCGGCATCGATCGTGGCGTACCGGCCCTTCGCACTGCTCGGCCCCTACTCGGCCTCCAAGTGGGCCGTCCGCGGGCTCACCCAGGCGGCTGCGATGGAGTGGGCTCAGTACGGCATCACCGTCAACGCGTACTGTCCGGGCATCGTCGGCACCGCGATGTGGGACCACATCGACGAGGAGCTGGCCAAGCACGAAGGCCTGCGCAAGGGCGCGGCCATCGAGAAGCACTCGGAGCTGATCCACCTCGGCAGGGTGTCGGTTCCGGAGGACGTGGCCGCGTTCGTGTCCTACCTCGCCTCCGAGGACTCGGACTACATGACCGGCCAGTCCGTGATGATCGACGGGGGCATCCAGTTCTCGTGACTCCCACCCGACCTTGAAGGAGAACCCATGATCTTCATCGCCGCCCGCTTCCGCATCAAGCCGGAGTACGCCGAGGACTGGCCGGCCATCTCCGTCCCGTTCACCGAGGCAACCCGGGCCGAGCCCGGCAACCTCTGGTTCGACTGGGCCCGCAGCCTCGATGACCCGAACGAGTACTTCCTGCTCGAGGCCTTCGTCGACGACGACGCGGGCGCCGCTCATGTCACGTCAGCCCACTTCGAGCAGGCCCAGGCAGACCTGCCGCGCCATCTCGCCGAGACGCCGCGGATCGTCAACACCAACGTCCCGGGAATCGAGTGGTCTGAGCTCGGCGAACTCGCGACAATCGACTGAACCCACACATCCCGCTTGGCCTGGGTGGCCCCAGGCCAAGCGGGATCCGCTACGTCACCCGCGCGTCGAGGTGCGCCGCCCGAGGTAGGCGAGGCAGGCGACGGCGAGGGCGACGCCCCACAGCGGCCAGAGCATCTCCGGGGCCCATGCGGCCCAGTCCGAGGTGGCGCCAGGGACCGTCCAGAGGTCGTCGGCGATCGCCATCCGCCAGAAGGAGAGCCCGGCGGACGTCGCCGCGCTGGCGACCAGGATCCCCGGCACGAGAGCCATCGCGAGCGGGACCGGGCGCCCGCCGATCCGGGGCACCCAGCGCCAGAACACCTCGCCCCAGCGAGCGATCAGCCCCCAGGTCAGGACCGCCCCGACCACGGCGAAGGCCCCGAGCCCGAAGCCGGCCCACCTCCCCTCGCCGAGCTCGTCCAGCATCTCGCGGCTGATCCCGAGCGGGACGTCCAGCGCCCACGCGATCCGGGTGACGGCGTAGAGAACGGGTACGACGACGGCGACCGCCACCGCAGGACGCCCCCAGCGCGCCCAGCGGCTCCAGTCCAGACGTCCACCGGGCTCGGCCCGCCCCAGCAGGGAGACACCGGTGACGACCATTGCCAACCCGCCGACAGCATGCGCCAGCGCGACGCCGGAGTCGACGAAGAGCGCCCATTCGAGCTGTCCGGCGCCGGGACCGACATCGACCGTCGCCAGCAGGACCTGAGGCAGATAGCCGAGGAACATCAGGGCACGGACGTCCGAGACGACCACGGCGACGACGAGCCCGAGCGCGACCAGGAGCCACCCGGCCGTTCTCGTCGTACGTGGCGTCCGCGCGGTCGCGGCCGTACCAGCGGAGATCAGGGCGAGGAGTGCGAGCACCGCGATCACCCAGGACATCTGGGTGCCGCTCAGGGCGCCCAGCGGCGACGCCGCGTCGGGAACCCAGGGGTCCGGCGCCCGGCCCAGCAGGGCGAGCCCGGACAGGGCGCCGAAGACGAGCGCCCAGGCGCCGGCCACCCACGGCGCTGCGCGGCGCACGACCGAGCGTGGCTGCGTACGTGGCGGGGTACGTGGCGGGGTGGCGGTCTCGTTCTGACGAGAGGAGGTGTGTTCTGTGGTCATGCCTCCACACTGGCCCGCGCGCGCCGGCGGCTCGTCGCCCTCAGGTCGCGCGGATCTCATCCCCCAGGATGAGTGTCACCTCGGGGTCCGGCCAGCCCGGTCTCGTAGGCCAGCACCACCGCCTGCACCCGGTCCCTCAGCCCGAGCTTGGCGAGCACGTGACCGACGTGGGTCTTCACCGTCGCCTCCGAGAGGTGCACGCGCCGGGCGATCTCGGCGTTGCTGTCGCCGGTGGCGAGCTCGAGCAGCATGTCGAGCTCGCGCGGCGTGAGAGCCGCGCGGATGTCGGCGGCACGGCCACCGTCGGGCGCTGGCGCGGTCGCCACGTGCTCGAGCAGCCGGCGCGTCGTGGACGGCGCAACCACCGCATGACCTGCTCGAACGGTGCGGATGGCGGCGACGATCTCCTCCGCCCGGGCGTCCTTGAGCAGGAAGCCGCTGGCCCCGGCCCGGATCGCCGGGAACGCGTAGTCGTCGAGGTCGAACGTGGTCAGCGCGATCACCTTCGTCGCGGGCTGCTCGCTCGTGATCGCGGCCGTCGCCTGGATCCCGTCGAGGCGTGGCATCCGCAGGTCCATCAGGACGACGTCGACCCGCTTCGTACGCACCAGGGCGAGCGCCTCGTGCCCGTCGGCCGCCTCCCCGGCGAGCTCGAGGTCGGGCTGACTCTCGACCATCATCCGGAGCGCCGAGCGCATCAGCTCCTGGTCGTCGACGATCGCGACCCGGATCGGAGTCTCTGGCTCGTTCACGGCTGATCCCTCATAGCGGCATCATGGCGCGTACCCGCCACCCCTCGCCGCTCGGCCCGGCCTCGAGCGTGCCGCCCACGGCCGCCACCCGCTCGCGCATCCCGCGCAGACCGCGCCCGGGCGGACGCTGGATCCCGACCCCGTCGTCGCCGACCTCGACCCGGAGCTGGCGTGCGGTGCGGGTCACCGACACGGTCGCAACCGCTCCGGCGCCGGCATGGCGGGTGACGTTGGTGAGCGCCTCCTGCACGACGCGATAGGCGGTCAGACCGACCGCGGGCGGGACCTGACCGGGCTCGTCGGCCTCGAAACGGACCGTCAGTCCGGCCGCACGCATCCGCTCGACGAGATCGCCGATGTCGGCCAGCCCCGGTTGCGGCTCGGTCGAGGCGATGTATCGAGCTTGTCGAGATGAATCGCCGCCGAGCACACCGAGCAGGCCACGCATCTCCGTCAGGGCCTCCCGGCCCGTCGTCGCGATCGTGTCGAGGATCCCCTCGGCCCGCTCCGGCTGCTGCCCGACGACCATCCGGCCGGCCTCGGCATGGCTGACCACGACGGCCAGCGAGTGGGCGACCACGTCGTGCATCTCGCGCGCGATGCGCTGCCGTTCCTCGGCGGCGGCGCGGTCGGCGAGCTGATCGATCCAGGCGGCCCGGGTGGCCCGGAACCGGCCGAGCGCCCACGCCGCCACCGTGGCCGCGAGCGTCGCGGTGGCGACCATCAGCCACCACGTCCACCCCTCGAGCCCGGTGCCCTCGAACCCCGAGAGACGTACGACGGTCAGCAGGCATCCCACCAGCCCGATGCCGAGCGCGATCCCCGGCCACGGTCGCCGGTCCTGGGCGCTCACCGCGTAGAGGAGCACGAAGAAGCACAGGCTGCTCGGCAGCAGCACCGGCCCGTACTCGCTACCGGCCGCCGCCGCCGTCGGCCCAGCGAGATCCGGGGCGGCGACCAGCACCAGCTCGGCGAGAGCCCCGGCCGCGTACGACCCCAGCGGCCAGCGCCGGGCGGTGGCCACCGCAGCGTGGAGCACGACCAGGGCGGCCACGAGCGAGATCTCCCACCCCGTCGCGACCTCGCCCTCGACGACCGACGTCCATCCGACCGGCAGCAGCACGAGGGCGAGAGCCCCTGCCAACGCGACCTGCCCCAGGTCTCCGAGCCAACGGGGACCTGGGGCAGGGACTGACGTCATGACCTCAGCGTAGGGCTACATGCTGCGCGGGCCGGTGGCGTCGTCGCGCTCCTTCGCGGACATGCTGCGCGACTTCAGCAGGCTGAGGATGGTGGTGATCGCCAGGATGCCGACGATGACGCTGAGGGAGACCTCGATGGAGACCTCCGGGGCCCACTCGACGTGGTGGCCACCGTTGATGAACGGCAGCTCGTTCTCGTGGAGCGCGTGGAAGACCAGCTTGAGGCCGATGAAGCCGAGCAGGACCGCCAGACCGTAGGACAGGTAGACCAGGCGCTCGAGCAGACCACCGATGAGGAAGTAGAGCTGCCGCAGACCCATCAGCGCGAAGATGTTGGCGGTCAGGACCAGGTAGGGCTCCTTCGTCAGACCGTAGATCGCCGGGATGGAGTCGAGCGCGAACAGCAGGTCGGTGGTGCCGAGGGCGCAGATGACCACGAACATCGGGGTGGCGACCCGCTTGCCGTTCTCCCGGATGAACATCTTGGCGCTGGTCCACTGCGAGGTCAGCGGGATGTGGCGCTCGAGGAACTTCACCACGGCGGGCTCCTCGTACTCGTCCTCGTCCTCGCCGCCCTCCAGGGCGAGCTTGACCGCGGTGTAGATCAGGAACGCCCCGAAGAGGTAGAAGACCCAGCTGAAGTTCTCGATCGCGGCCGCGCCGACGGCGATGAAGATGCCGCGGAAGACCAACGCCAGGATGATGCCGATCAGCAGCGCCTTCTGCTGGTACTGCCTCGGCACCGCGAACTTCGACATGATGATGATGAAGATGAACAGGTTGTCGACCGAGAGCGAGTATTCCGTCAGCCAGCCCGCGAAGAACTCCGTGCCGTACTTCGGGCCGGAGAAGACGAAGACGCCGATACCGAACAGGATCGCCAGGCCGATGTAGACGCTCAGCGCCACGATCAGCTCACGACGTGAGGGCTCGTGCGGACGACGGCCGATGACGAGTACGTCGAAGAGCAGCACAGCGCTGGCGATGCCGATGGTCAACCACCAGATGAGCGGTGAGACGTCCACGAAGGGACTCCTTAGATCGTGAGGCAGGGCGTTACACGGGAAGATTAGGCGACCGAGGTCAAACCTTCGAAGTCGCAGCGGACGCCAGCATCCCGACCCGATGATCTCAGGCGCAGACAGGGAGATGAGTCCGCGATCACACCCCGGACGACTGGACCTCAACCGGACTTGATGTTCTAGCGTCGCCGGTGAAAGAGAGAGGAGGGGGTGTGAGCGACACACTCACCGACCAGTTCAAGGCCGGCTTCCGTCGATACCCGACCGGCGTGGCGATCGCCGCGGCCTCGACCCCGACAGGCCCCGTCGGGGCGACGATCTCGAGCCTGGCCTCGGTGAGCGCGAACCCGCCGATGCTGTCGTTCTCGGTCTCCCGGCTGGGCCGGTCCGGGCCGGCGCTCAGTGCGAGCGAACGCGTGGCGGTGCACACGCTGACCGCGTCGCAGGCCGATGTGGCCGCAGCCTTCGCCGACCGGAACGCGCCCCGATTCACCCTTGCCCAGGGCTGGACGCTCCCCCACGGGGAGCCGCCGGTCCTGCGCGACGCGGCGGCGAGCTTCTACGGGAGGGTGGTCCGGGTCGTCCCCGCCGGCGAGGCGTGGCTGGTGCTGCTCGAGGTCGACACGATGGACCTCGGCGAGACCACCGAGCCCCTGCTGCACCACGACCGTAGCTACTGGTCACTCGGCCCCTCCGTCAGCCTCCCGCTCGATCGCGTCGCGTCCGAGAAAGCCTCCTGACCGTCACTCGAGACGGTCTTTCCCCATCACTACCGAGAGGAACCAGCATGCGTCTCTTCGCTCCCACCATCGAGGTCTCGGCCCACTGCGACCTGCCCTGCGGCGTCTACGACCCCGCCCAGGCCCGCATCGAGGCCGAGTCCGTCAAGGCCGTCATCGCCAAGGCCCTCGACAGCGACGACCCCGACTTCCGCACCCGCGCGGTGCTCATCAAGGAGCAGCGCTCCGAGCTGGTCAAGCACCACCTGTGGGTGCTGTGGACCGACTACTTCAAGCCCCCGCACTTCGAGAAATACCCCCAGCTCCACACCCTCGTCAACGAGGCCACCAAGCTCGCCGGCGCCTCCGGCACCAAGGGCACCCTCGACCTCGAGGTCGCCGACAAGCTCCTCGCCAAGATCGACGAGATCGCCGAGATCTTCTGGGAGACCAAGAAGGCGTGAGCCTTCTTCGTCTTGATCGACGGCTGAGCTTGCGAAGCCGTCGTAACAAGAAGGCGTGAGGAACGAACTTCCTCCACCGTCCCGTCGCGCCCCTGATTCACTCGGGCGCGGCGGGACTTCTCATTTCCCCTGCCGCACCAGCCGGTCGTCGGGGATGACAGCCACGCCGAGGATCTCGATCATCGCCTCGGGCTGCCACAACGCCGTCGTGCCGATCCCGGCCATCGCCGGGTAGACCGGTCCGGCGAGCTCGCGCCAGACGGCGCCGATCTCCTTGCCGTGCGCCTGGTAGTCGGGGATGTCGGTCAGGTAGATGGTGATCGACACCAGGTCCTCCGGGATGCCGCCCGCCTCCTTCAGCGTGGTCAGCACGTTGCCGAACGCCTGCCGGAACTGCTCGACGATGCCCCCGGGGACGATCTGCATGTTCTCGTCCAGGGCCGTCTGGCCACCGAGGTAGAGCGTGTTGCCGCTCAGCGTGCCGTGCGAGTAGCCGCGCGGAGCGGGCAGCGAGGCGGGGTTCACCGGAGTCGGCGTGAGGTCCGTGTCCATGGTTCGACCGTAGAGCATCTATTGACATACGCACAACGTTCGTGCAGAAATTGAAATATGCAGCCCCCCACGGTTCCGCACCTCCCGATGGCACCACCCGGCAAGGTCATCTGCTGTGGCCTGAACTACGGCGACCACATCGCCGAGACCGGCCGAGAGCGACCGGCCCACCCCACGCTCTTCGCCAAGTACTCCGACACGCTCATCCCCGACGGCGTCGACATCGTGCTTCCCGCCGGTCTCGAGGTCGACTGGGAGGCGGAGCTGGCGGTCGTCGTCGGTCGCGAGATCCGCCACGTGACACCCGACGAGGCCGCGAGCGCCATCGGCGGATACACGGTCGCCAACGACATCTCGGTGCGCGACTGGCAGCGCCGCACCCTGCAGTGGTTCCAGGGCAAGGCCTGGGACGCCACCACGCCGATCGGGCCGGTGGTCGTCTCCCCCGACGAGATCGACCCGGTCGCCGGTGTCGAGGTGATCTGCCGGATCAACGGCGTCGAGCGCCAGCGTGGCAACACCAGCACCCTGGTCTTCGACAGCGCCACGCTGCTCTCCTACATCTCCACGTTCACCGTGCTGCGGCCCGGCGACGTCGTCCTCACCGGCACCCCGGGCGGTGTCGGCATGGCGACGGACCCGCCGACCTACCTCGCCGACGGCGACGTCGTCGAGACCGAGATCCCCGGGATCGGCACGCTCACCAACACCGTCCGCCTCACCTCCTGAACCGCCCCGACGAGAGAACAGGACCCCCATGGACCCCACCACCGACAGCTACCTGCTCGAGGGCGACAACACCGCCTACGCCGACCGGAACGGTCTCGTCGTCCCGTTCGTGACCCGCGCCGGCGCCGAGCCCGACCTCACCGGCCAGAGCGAAGGGGCGACCCGCATCAGCGGCGTCAGCATCCAGCACACACCGGCGACGAAGCTGTGGTTCGGCAAGGTGCACAACCTCGCCGGCTACCGCTCCGTCCCCCACCACCACGGCGAGGCCGAGACCGGTGGCTACGTGCTCTCGGGCCGTGCCCGGATCTACTTCGGCGAGAAGTTCGAGGACTACATCGACATGTCCGAGGGCGACTGGGTCTTCGTGCCGCCGTTCATGCCGCACGTCGAGTGCAACCTCGACCGCAACAACCCGCTGACCTGGATGACCACCCGCACCCCGGAGAACATCGTGGTCAACCTGCCGCAGGTCGACGACGCCGACCTCCGCGACTGGGCGGACCGGCCATGAACCCCGGCTCGCAGACCTTCACGGACGCGATCACCCTGAAGGAGTGCGAGGCGGAGGTCTTCGACCTCGCCTTCACCGTGACCACCCAGCCGTGCCCCTGGCCCAAGGCGTACGGGGGTGACATGGTGGCCCAGGCGCTGGTCGCCGCGGCCCGGAGCGTCACCGACGGGAAGTCGATGCACTCGATGCACTCCTACTTCATGCGGCCCGTCGACATCGGCGCCGAGGTCCGCTACGAGGTCGAGGTGCTGCGCGACGGCCGCGGCTACAGCACCCGCCAGGTCCGCGGCTTCCAGAACGGCAAGCCCGTGTACGTGTGCCTGGCGAGCTTCGCCGCCGGGGAGCCGAGCGGCAGCTTCCAGGTCACGATGCCCGCCGACGTCCCCGGTCCGGAGACGGTGCCGACGTCCGCGGCCTATCTCGCCGACCGCACCGGCGGCACCATGACCGAGACCTCCAAGGCGTACTGGTCGGGCGGGCGCAGCTTCGACATGCGACACGTGCCGGGTCCGGTCTACCTCACCGTCGAGGGCGAGCGGTCACCGCATCAGGCGATCTGGGTGAGGCCGTACGACGCCCTCCGACCGGTCGAGGGGCTGACCGACGAGCAGCGTGACACCGCGGCCCTGGCGTACGTCTGCGACTACACGATCCTGGAGCCCGCGCTGCGGGTGCTCGGCCTGGCGTGGGCCGACGAGGGCCTGGTGACGGCCAGCCTCGACCACGCCATGTGGTTCCACCGGCCGGTCGCGATGGACGACTGGCTGCTGTACGCGCAGGAGGCGGTGTCGGTCGACGAAGGACGAGGCACCGGGATCGGCCGGTTCTTCACCACCGACGGCGTGCACGTCGCGACCGTCGTGCAGGAAGGCATGATCCGCGCGGGGGCCTCGTCATGAGCGCCCTGAGCCCGACCGGCTACGCCGACACCTTCGCCCGCGACCACCTGCCACCCGCCGAGCAGTGGCCGACGCTGGAGTTCACCACCCCGCTGCTGGACTACACCGAGCGGCTCAACGCGGCGTCCGAGCTCATCGACGCGACCATCGCCGTGCACGGACCTGACCGGCCTGCCCTGCGCACCCCCGACGGCACGGTGTGGACCTACGGCGAACTGCTCTCCCGCGCGAACCAGATCGCCCACGTGCTGGTCGACGACCTCGGGCTGGTCAGCGGCAACCGAGTGCTGCTGCGCTCACCGAACAACCCCTGGACCGTCGCGGCCTGGCTCGGGGTGCTCAAGGCAGGCGGCATCGTGGTGACCACCATGGCGGCGCTACGCGCGACCGAGCTGGGACCGATCGTCGCGAAGACCCGGCCGGCGATCGCGCTCGTCGACCACCGGTTCGTCGACGACATCCACGCGGTCCGCGACTCCATCGCCCCTGACCTTGCCGTCGTGACGTACGGCGGCGACGCCGAGGACGACCTGACCGCCCGGGTCCTGACGAAGCCGACCGACTTCGTCGCGGTGGACACCGCGGCCGACGACGTCGCGCTCTTCTGCCCGACCTCGGGCACCACCGGCGTACCCAAGATCACGACCCACTTCCACCGCGACATCCTCTCCATCGACAACACCTTCGGGCGTACGATGCTGCGGCTCGAGCCCACCGACGTGGTCTCCTGCACGGCTCCGTTCGCGTTCACCTTCGGCCTCGGCATGCTGGTCGTCTTCCCGCTCCGGGCGGGCGCCTGTGCGCTGCTCACCGAGAAGGCGACGCCGGTCGAGCTCGCGGACCTGATCGCCGACCACCGCGTCACCGCGCTGGCGACCGCGCCGACGGCCTACAAGCAGATCCTCAAGGCGGAGGCGATCGGGAAGCTCGCAGGCCTGCGGGTCGCGGTGACCGCGGGCGAGCACATGCCCCAGGCCACCTGGGAGGAGCTCGAGCGCGAGCTCGGGCTGCGGGTCATCGACGGCATCGGTGCCACCGAGATGCTGCACATCTTCATCTCCGCGGCCGGCGACGACATCCGTCCCGGGGCGACCGGACGACCGGTGCCCGGGTTCCGCGCGGCCGTCTTGGACGCCGAGGGCAACGAGGTCGGTCCGGGCGTAGAGGGACGGCTCGCGGTGATCGGCCCGGTCGGCTGCCGCTATCTCGATGACGAGCGCCAGCGCGGCTACATCGTCGACGGCTGGAACGTCACCGGCGACACCTTCGTCCGCGACGAGGACGGCTACTACTGGTATCGCTCCCGCACCGACAACATGATCGTGTCCTCCGGCTACAACATCGCCGGCCCGGAGGTCGAGGAGGCGCTGGGCACCCATCCTGACGTGCTCGAGGCCGGTGTCGTCGGCAGGCCCGACCCCGACCGGGGCGCCATCGTCTGCGCGTTCGTCGTGCTCCGCGACGGGGTCGTCGGCGACGCTGCGAAGGTCGAGGAGATCCAGCAGCACGTCAAGAACCGGCTGGCTCCCTACAAATACCCGCGCAGCGTCCGTTTCGCCGACTCCCTGCCGCGCAACACCAGCGGAAAGCTGCAGCACTTCAAGCTGCGTCAGATCGTCGAGTCGGAGAGCACGGCATGAAGATCGCGATCGTCGGCGGTGGCCCGGGCGGCCTCTATTTCGCCACACTGATGAAGACCCTCGACCCCGGCCACGAGATCACCGTCTGGGAGCGCAACGCGCCCGATGACACCTTCGGCTTCGGCGTGGTCTTCTCCGACGAGACCCTCGGCAGCATCGAGGGCGCCGACCGCGTCGTGCACGACCGGATGGAGTCGCGCTTCGCCCGGTGGACCGACATCGACGTCGCCCTGACCGATCGGGCCGGCCGGAGCCATGCCTTCACCGTCGGCGGACAGGGCTTCGCGGCGATGTCACGCAAGGAGCTCCTGCAGATCCTGCAGGAACGGGTCGCCGAGCTGGGGGTCACCGTCCACTTCCGGACGGAGGCTCCCGACCCCGACGAGCTGCGCGCTTCGTACGACCTCGTGCTCGCCGCCGACGGCGTCAACTCCGCGGTCCGCACCAAGTACGCCGACCGGTTCAGCCCGAGCCTGGACCGTCGCCGGAACAAATACATCTGGTTCGGCACCGACCTCGTCTTCGAGGCGTTCCAGTTCTTCGTCAAGCAGACGGAGTGGGGCACGATGCAGATCCACGGCTACCCCTTCTCCGACCAGGGCTCGACCTTCATCGTGGAGATGCACGAGGACGTGTGGCGCCGTGCCGGCCTGGACAGCACGGAGAACCAGACCTTCCCGCCCGGCGTCTCCGACGAGTACGCCGTCGGCCGGGTCGCCGAGATCTTCGCCGACGAGCTCGGCACGCACACGATCCTCACCAACAACTCCCGGTGGATCAGCTTCCAGACCGTACGCAACGAGCGCTGGTACGACGGCAACGTGGTGCTCCTCGGCGACGCCGCCCACACCGCCCACTTCTCGATCGGCTCGGGCACCAAGCTTGCGATGGAGGATGCGCTCGCGCTCGCGGCGTGTCTGCACGAGCACGGCTCGTTGGCGGAGGCGCTGGAGGCCTACCAGACCGAGCGGAAGCCGGTGGTGGAGTCGACCCAGCGGGCCGCCCAGGCGTCCCTGGAGTGGTTCGAGAACATCGACATGTACGCCGACCAGGAGCCCGCGCAGCTCGTCTTCAACCTGTTGACCCGCTCGCGCCGGATCACCTTCGAGAACCTCAAGGAACGCGACGCCGAGTTCGCGGCCCGGATGCAGGCGGAGTTCGCCCGCCACCAGGGCGGCTCGGAGGACGCGCCCGCGATGTTCCAGCCGGTACGCATCGGCGAGCTCGAGCTGAAGAACCGGATCATGCTCTCGCCGATGGACATGTACTCCGCCACCGATGGTGTCCCGGACGAGTTCCACCTGGTCCATCTCGGCTCCAAGGCGCTCGGCGGCGCCGGCCTGGTGATGACCGAGATGACCTGCGTGTCTCCCGAGGGCCGGATCACGCCCGGCTGCCCTGGCATCTGGACCGACGAGCAGGGCACGCACTGGCGCCGGGTCACCGACTTCGTGCACCGCCACTCCACCGCCAAGATCGGCATGCAGCTGGGACATTCCGGGCGCAAGGGCTCGACGAAGCTGATGTGGGAGGGCATGGACGAGCCCCTCGACGACGGGAACTGGGAGGTCATCGGCCCCTCGCCGCTCCCCTACGGCGACGGCTGCCATGTCCCGCGGGAGGCGACGCGTTCCGACCTGGACACGGTGGTCGAGGACTTCGTCAGCGCCGCCCGGCGAGCGGTCGACGCGGGCTTCGACCTGATCGAGATCCACGCAGCCCACGGCTATCTGCTCAGCTCGTTCCTCTCCCCGATCGCCAACCACCGAGACGACGAGTACGGAGGGCCGCTGACCAACCGGCTCCGCTTCCCGCTCGAGGTCTTCGACGCCGTCCGCGGCGCGGTCCCCGCCCATGTCCCGGTCACCGTGCGGATCTCCGCGACCGACTGGATGCCGGACGGCAACACGGACGAGGACGCGGTCGAGATCGCGCGGGCGTTCATCGAGCACGGCGCAGCCGCGATCGACGTATCGTCCGGACAGGTCGGCAAGGACGAGCGGCCCGCCTTCGGCCGCTCCTACCAGACCCCGTTCGCCGACAAGATCCGTCACCGGGTCGCCGAGCCGGCCGGCGCGAAGGTGATCGCGGTCGGCGCGATCTCCTCCTACGACGACGTCAACTCGATCCTGCTCGCCGGTCGCGCGGACCTCTGCGCGCTCGGTCGCACCCACCTCTACGACCCGAGCTGGACGCTGCACGCCGCCGTCGAGCAGGACTACCAGGGCGAGGCCGCGGCCTGGCCGGTGCAGTGGGCGGCTGGGCGGCGCAAGCCACCGACCTCGCGCACCGACAAGATCCCACCCCGGCTGCAGCTGCTCAAGGAGGGCGAGACCGACCAGGTGCACGTGCGGTGGACGCCGCACCGGCAGCGCTGAGGGATCCGGCAGAATGCCGCAGGTGACGGAGGAGGAGACTGCACCGGCAGCGCAGCAGAGCCAGCGCTCGCGCACCACCGTGGTGACCTTCCTCGGTGCCGTCGTGCGCCCGCTCGGAGACTGGATGCCGATCGCCGGCGCCGTCGACCTGCTCACCCAGGCCGGGCTGGACGCGCCGAGCGTACGCACCGCGGTGCACCGCCTCAAGCGCAACGGCTGGCTCGTCTCGGAGACCCGCGCGGGCACCCGCGGTTACGGCCTCACCCCGACCGCCCTGACCACGCTCGCCGCCGGCGACGAGGTCATCTGGCACGCCCGCAAGCCCGCGGACCTGGCCGACGGCTGGTGCATCGTGCACTTCGGCATACCCGAGTCGCTGCGCGCCAAGCGCCACCAGCTGCGGGCCCATCTCTCGCACCTGGGCTTCGGCAACGTCGGCACCGCCCTGTGGATCGCGCCCGCGCGGATGCGCGAGGCGGCCGAACGGGCCGTGACCGAGCTCGGGCTCGAGTCGTACGCCGCGATCTTCGTCGGCGGCTACCAGGGCACCCAGGACCTCACCGAGCTGCTCTACAACAGCTGGGACCTGGCGGCGATCGACCAGAGCTACCGCGACTTCATCACTGCCCACAGCGATCTCTCCGGGCGGCTCGAGCGTGCCGCGCCGTCGGGACAGGAAGCCTTCGTGACGTACCTCGGCATCGTCAGCCAGTGGCGCAAGCTGCCCTTCCGCGACCCGGGACTGCCCCTTGAGGTGCTCGCCCCGGACTGGAGCGCACCTGCCGCGACCGCCCTGTTCGAGCGCCTCGTCGACGTCCTCGAGAAGCCGGCACTCGCGCATGCGAGCGCCCACTGGCCGCTCACCGTCCGGGAAGGAAGAGCATGAACACAGTCAGGAAGATCAGCACCTTCGTAGGACGCTGGTTCGCCTTGATCGTCCTCGTCGCCGGCGCCGTCGCGCTGGCCACACCCAGCACCTTCGACGGGTGGGCGGCGCAGGTGCCCCTGCTGCTCCAGATCATCATGCTCGGCATGGGCATGACCCTGCGGCCCAGCGACTTCGCGATCATCGGACGGCGACCGTGGGCGCTGCTGCTGGGCGTCGCCGCGCAATACACCTTGATGCCGCTGCTCGGGTGGAGCATCGCTCACCTGCTCGGCCTGTCCGCCGTGCTCACCGCCGGCATGATCCTGGTGGGCTGCGCGCCCGGCGGCACCGCCTCCAACGTGATGGTCTTCCTCGCCCGCGGCGACACGGCGCTGTCGGTGGCGATGACCTCGGTGTCCACGCTCCTCGCGCCCGTCATGACACCCCTGCTGGTGCTGCTCCTGATCGGCGAGGACCTCCCGGTCTCCGGGAAGGACCTGTTCGTCTCGATCGTCGAGATCGTGCTCGTGCCGGTGCTGCTCGGGCTGGTCCTCCGGCTGCTGCTGCCCCGGCTCATCGAGCGGGTGATCGACGTGCTCCCGCTGATCTCGGTCGCCGGCATCACCGCGGTCGTGCTCGCCGTCGTCGCCGGCAGCGCCTCGACCCTGCTCTCCGTCGGTCTCCTGGTCGTGCTCGCCGTGGTCCTGCACAACATCGGAGGCCTTGCCCTCGGCTACGCCGTCGGGCGCGTCTGCGGCATGCCCGTCTCGAGCCGCCGCGCGATCAGCATCGAGGTCGGCATGCAGAACTCCGGCCTCGCCGCCGCCCTCGCCACCGTCCACTTCTCACCCGCTGCCGCGCTGCCCGCCGCGATCTTCTCGGTCTGGCACAACGTCTCCGGCTCGATCCTGGCGAGCTACTGGTCGCGGCGGCCCACCGAGGCCGAGGACGTCGCCTCACCGGAGGCCACCTCGGCCGTCAATCCCTGACTCGCTCTGACGAGCAGCGCATCCACGGCGACCGGCCGGCCTGACGCGTCGATGATCAACGGGTTGATCTCGAGTGCCTCCAGGTCGTCGGCCTCTCGCTGGACGAGATCGGAGAAGGCGACCACCGCGGCAGCGAGCGCGTCCCTGTCGACGGCGACCCGTCCGCGGGGACCGTCGAGGAGCTCGGCATGGCGCAGCCGATCCATCATCGCGTGCGCGTCATCGGTGGTCAGCGGCGGCAGTCGCACCTGGACGTCGGCGGCGATCTCCGTGAGTACGCCGCCGATGCCCAGCACCACCACCGGACCGAACACGGGATCACGGCGCATGCCGAGGATCAGCTCGGTCTCCGAGGAGATCATCGGCTGGACGACGAGGCGGCGATCGGTCACGCCGTGCTGCTCGGCGGCCGCGAGGATCCGGGCGGCAGCGGCGCGCACCTGGTCCGCGTCCGCCAGCCCGACCTGCACCAGTCCCAGATCCGACTTGTGCGCGACCTCGGTCGACAGGATCTTCACGACCGCTGGGAAACCCAGCCGGGCGGCTGCCGCCGCAGCGTCGTCCTCGGTCACGGCCTCCGCTTCGGGCACGACGGGTACGCCGTGGGCCGCGAGCAGCCGTTTGGCCTCGATCTCGTCGACGACCTGGCCCGGTGCCCGGTTCGACCCGGAGGTCCGTCGTCGCCGCGGCTGCCCGCGCGGCATCGGCTGGCGCCCAGAACCGGACGAGGGCAGACATCGCCCGGACTGCTCGGACCGGTTCGGTGAACCCGACCAGCCCGGCCCGCGCGAGGCGGGGTACGGCACGGCCGGTGCCACCGACCCACACCGTGACGATGGGCTTGTCGGTGCGTGCGGCAGCAGCCTCCACGATCTCGCAGACCTGGTCCTCCTGACGCTGCATGTTGCCGACCAGCACGGTGATGATGTCGGTGTCGGGATGGTCGATGGCGACGTCGAGGGCCTTGCCGAGGAGCTCGGGATCGGTCACGAGCGCACCGGTCACATCGATCGGGTTGCGGACCGATGCGAACGCCGGCAGCACCGCGGCCAAGCGCTCCGACCAGGCCTGATCCCAGGGCGCGAGCTCGAGGCTGTGGTCCTCGATGGCATCGGCCATCAGCACCCCCGCCCCGCCGGAGAGCGTGATCACCGTCAACCGACCTCCCCGGGGTCGAGCACTCAGCCCGAACACCCGCCCGAGGTCGAGCAGATGATCGACGTCGTGGGCACGTACGGCACCGTACTGGGCGAGCAGCCCGTCGAAGACGGCGTCGGCACCGGCCAGCGCACCCGTGTGCGAGGCGGCCGCGGCCGCGCCCGCCCGGGAACGTCCCACCTTCATCAGACACACCGGTACGCCGTTCGCGCGGGCGGTCGCCAACGCCTGGCGCAGGCGCTGCGGGGCCCGGACCCCTTCGACGTACCCGAGCACGACCTTCGTGGCCTCGTCCTGGACGAGGCCGTCGATCACCTCCGGAAGCGAGATGTCCATCTCGTTGCCGGTGCTGACGAACCGGCCGAGACCGAGGCCGGACGTCTGCGCCTCGGTCAGGATGAAGGCGCCCATCGCGCCGCTCTGGGTGACGAAGGCGACGCCGTCGTCGCGCAGCACGAGCGACTCGTCGTCGATCCCGGTCATGAAGGTCGCCGTCACCGCGTCCGCAGCGCCGATCACCCCGTTGCAGTTCGGGCCGAGCACCCGGACTCCGTGGCGCCGAGCGACCGCCGCGACCTCGTCCTGCAACGCAGCGCCCTCAGGGCCGGTCTCGGCGAACCCGGACGCGAACACGATCGCGACCGGGACGCCGAGCTTCCCGCACTCGGCGACGGCCGTCGCCACCTCGGAGGCCTGGACCACGACGACAGCCAGCTCGGGAACGGCAGGAAGCTCGCTCAGCGCGGCGTAGCAACGCAGGCCCTGGACCTCGCGACGGCTCGGATTGACCGGATAGATCTCACCCTGGAAGCCATGCATCAGGAGGTAGCGCAACGTACGTCCCGCTGCCTTGAGACCGTTCGACGACGCACCCACGACCGCGACGCTGCGCGCCGCGAACAGATGACGGACCAGATCCACGAATGCTCCCTTCGCGCCTCGAGACCGCGGCATCGACGGACCGAGCTCATGGTGGTGCGCCACAGCACCACACCCGTCGCGAACCACGCAAGACCCTCGTGCCGCTCCCGGGAGGGGACGGCCGGGCGGACCCCCGGAGACGAACCGGCTCCGACCCGCGGTGAAGTGCAGGTCGGAGCCGGGTCAACGTGATGCGATCAGGCCGTTTCGTCGACCCCGCACCACTCGGCGATGAACAGCGCGATCGCCTTGGTGATGCGGCGGACGGACTCGATGTCGACGCGCTCGTCGTTGCCGTGGATCGCCTCGGAGATCGGGCCGTAGACGAGGGTCGGGATGTCGGCGTACTGCACGAACACCCGTCCGTCGAGGTAGCCCGGGGTGGTGAAGCTGCCCAGCTCGGCACCGCCGAAGGCGGCGCGGTGCGACTCACGCAGGGTCTCCTCGGCCGCGGAGCCCTCCTCCAGGACGTACCCCTGGGCGAAGAAGCCGGTGCGAGTCGCGACGGCCTCGATCGCGTGCCCGCCGTCGTCCTCGGTGATCTTCGCGAGCTCGGCGGTGATCTCCTCCCACGCGTCCTCGGCGGTCACGCCCGGGTAGAGCGCGATGCGCAGGTCGACCTCGCACCACGCCGGGACGCTCGAGCCCCAGTCGCCACCGTTGATCTTGCCGACGTTGAGGTTGATCGGGTGGTCGAGGTCCTCGAAGTAGCGGTGCTTGACCTTCTCCTCGTTCCACCGCTCCTCGAGCTCACGCAGGCGGCCGACGACGTGGTACGCCGCGTCGATCGCGTTGAACCCGTGGGACATCTCGCGCGGGTGGGTCGGCTGGCCGGAGACGCGGACGCGGAACCAGATCACCCCGACGTTGGCGCGGACGAGCATGTCCTCCTCCGGCTCCGGGATGAGCACGGCGTCGGCGGTGTAGCCGCGCATCAGGGCCGAGAGCGATCCGTTGCCGGTGCACTCCTCCTCGACGACCGACTGCAGGTGGATGCGGCCCTTCGGCGTGAGCCCGGCGGCGCGGACCGCGTCGAGGGCGAACATGTTGGCGACGAGGCCGGACTTCATGTCACCGGCGCCGCGGCCGTGCAGCCAACCGTCGATGATGGCGGCGTCCCAGGGCGAGCGGGACCACTGGTCCTCCGGCCCCTCGGGCACCACGTCGATGTGTCCGTTGAGGATCAGCGACCGCCCGTCCTCGCTCGCCGGCCGGTAGGTGCCGACGACGTTGTCGACCCCGTCGTAGGAGACCTCGACGTAGCCCGCGCCGGGGTGCTCGCCCAGCTCGTCGGTGTCGAGCTGCCAGCGGTCCATCTCCAGGCCGCGCTGCTCCAGCGCGCCGAAGATCAGGTCCTGGGCGGACCGTTCGTTCGTACGCACAGAGGGGTGCCGTACCAGCTCCTGGGTGAAGGAGATCTGGTCGTCGAACGCCGCGTCGACGGCGTCGAGGATCCGTTGACGCTGCGCCTCGCTGAGGACGGCGGTGGGGGTGACGGTCTCGGACATGTGAAGGGTCCTTTCAGGAGTGAGCCGAGGTGACAAGACGGTCGTCGGTGATGCGGAGGCGCGAGCCGATCACCCCACCGACGGCGGTGACGAGAGCGATGCCGGCGAGCAGGAGGGCGACGGACCACGACTGGTCGTGGCTCGCGGAGAGCAGCGCCGTCGCGGCGAGGGGGAGGAAGCCGCTGAGCGCGCCGGCGAGGTTGTAGCCGAGCGCGACCCCGCTGTAGCGGAGGTGCGGAGGGAACAGCTCGGTGAGCAGCGCCCCGGTGACGGCGTACGCGATGGTGAGCAGGACGATGCCGACGGTGATCGCGACGATGATGGTCGCGGTGTTCCCGGTGTCGATGAGCAGGAACAGCGGGTAGGCGCCGATCGCGGTGGCGAGACCGCCGGCGACGGTCATCCGGCCGGCACCGAAGCGTTCGCCGACACGGCCCGCGACGATGGTCATCGGGATCTGGACGATCGCGGCGATCAGGGTCGCGTTGACCATCACGGAGCGGTCCACGCCGAGGTTGTTGACGCCGTAGCTGACGGCGAAGGTGGTCATGACGTAGAAGCCGCCGACGCCGAGGAAAGCAGCAGCCACCGCCACGACGAGCCGGCCGCCGGCGTAGCGGAAGAGGTCGAGGGCGGGGACCTTGGCGTGCTCCTCGAGGTCGACCATCTGCTCGAAGACCGGTGACTCTTCGATCTTGATCCGGATGTAGAGGGCGATGCCCAGCAGCGGGAAGGCGAGCAGGAACGGGATGCGCCAGCCCCACGCGTCGAACGAGTCGTCGGGCAGGAGCAGCACGAGCGAGAAGGCGCTCGAGGAGAGCAGGGTGCCGACCGGCGAGCCGATCTGCACCAGCGCGGCGAAGCGGCCGCGATGCTCCGGTGGCGCGTGCTCGACCGCGATCGTGACCGCGCCGCCCCACTCCCCGCCGACGGCAAGTCCTTGGACGAGCCGGAGCACCGCGAGGGCGATGGGAGCGGCGAGACCGATGCTGCCGTAGTCGGGGATCAGACCGATGACGCCCGTCGCGACCCCGATCATCACGATCGTCGTCAGGAGCGCGGGGCGGCGACCGAACCGGTCGCCGACGTAGCCGAAGATGACCGCGCCGATCGGGCGGGCCGCGAACCCCACACCGAAGGTTGCAAATGCCGCCATGGTCGCGGCGGTGGGGTTCAGCTCGGTGAAGAAGAGGCGGTTGAACACGAGCGCTGCAGCGGTGCCGAAGAGAAAGTAGTCGTACCACTCGAGCGCCGTCCCCACGAACGCGGCGCGGGCGATGCGGGCGGCTTCCCTGTCGGTCACGGCGACCTCGCCATCGGGCGGTGTCATGGTGGTCATCTCTGCTCCGTCAGCTCATCCCCTGCGCGCATCTCCGCGCGCCGGGCGTCATCAGCGTCGTACTCGACGAGTCTGGTCCAGCCGACGACCGGGAGCCAGTGACACCCGCATCGCAATGTGATGCCTACGATGTGCATATGCATCCCCACGGGCGTCTCGAGGCCGCCGCACGCACGTGTCTCGGCGACGTCGACGCGATGGCGCTCCGCTACCGAGCCGAGGTCCGGGCACTGCCCGGATACCTGCCGGCGACGGTGAGCGACGACGAGCTCGACCGGTCGGCCCGGGCCGTTCTCGAGCTGATGCTGCGGCAGCTGGCCGGGGAGGACGTCGCCGACGCGTTCTCCGAGCGATCGGCCGCCATCGGTCGCCATCGCGCGCGGCAGGGCCTTCCGCTGGACTCTCTGTTGCGGGCAGTTCGGATGGACTTCCGGTTCCTGTGGGAGTCGCTGACCGCGGTCGTCGGCCCCGAGCAGGCGCACGAGTTCACCGATGACGTGGTCACCTTGTGGGACACCGTCGAGACCCACAGCAACCACGTGCAGTCCGCCTACACCGAAGAGCTGATGAGCCTGCGGCGTGAGACCGAGCTGGAGCGTGGATATCTCGTACGCCAGCTCCTGGTCACCGGGATCGACGACCAGCGACAGCGTGAGGCGACCGCCCGGACGCTCGGCGTCGCGTCGACCGAGGACCTGGTTCTCGTCGTCGCCCGCCCCGATCACAGTCGGGCGTTCCGCAACGGCGTCGAGGCGCTCCAGGGAGGGCTCGCGGTCCATTCCAGCGACGGCTACGAGCTGGCCATCGTGCACCCGCCGCAGCTGGGCAGGACCGGGTGGCAGCGTCTGTTGCGTCTCCCGGCCGGCGTCTCCCCGCGGGCCCGCGACCTCGGGCAGCTGCCGGGCCTGTGGCCGGTGGCCCGCAAGCTCGCCCAGCTGGCCCGGCCCGGGCACGCGGCACTCATGGACGACCACTGGCCCCAGCTGTTGAACGACGACCTGGGTCCCGCCATCGCGGCGCTCGGTGCGGATCGCCTCGATGCCGTACGCGAGCTGCCGGACCATGCGCGCACGACCCTGGTCCGCACAGCCAGGGAATACCTGAGCACGGGGTCGATCTCGGCGACCGCCGACACCCTGTTCTGCCACCGCAACACGATCCTGAAGCGGCTGCACCGCTTCCAGTCGCTGACGGGGCTCGACATCACCGTGCCCGAGCAGGCCGCGCTCGCCCACGTCCTCATGAACGCGCCGGACATGCGCGACGAGGGACGCGAGCGATAGCGGCGACTGTTCTCAGACCGTACGCACGAGCTTGACGTTGACGAACTCGTGGAGCCCGAACTCGCCGAGCTCCCTGCCGATGCCGGACGCCTTGACCCCACCGAACGGCAGGTCCGCCTGCGTCCGTGACGAGTGGTTGATGGCGACCATGCCGACCTCGAGCCGGTCCACGACCTGACGCAGCCTGTCCGGGTCCTTCCCGAAGACGGCGCTGCCGAGCCCGAACGGGGTGTCGTTGGCGACCCGGATCGCCTCCTCGACGTCGGTCACCTTGTGGACCACGGCGACCGGACCGAACACCTCCTCGCGGTAGGCGCGCGCGGCTTCCGGTACGTCGACGAGCACCGTGGGCTGGACGAAGGCACCTGTCGCAGGCCGTTCCGGTCCACCGGCGACGGCGCGGGCGCCGGCGGCGACGGCGTCCTCGATGAACTCGGTGATCGTCGCGGCCGCCGACTCCGAGGAGAGCGGGCCGAGGTCGGTTCCCGGGACCGCCGGGTCACCGACCCGCAGCGCGGCGACCCCGCGGGTGAACTCGGCGAGGAACTCGTCGTAGACGTCCTCGACCACGATGATCCGCTTGGCGGCGGTGCACGCTTGGCCGGCGTTGCCCATGCGCCCGACGACCGCGGCCTTCGCCGCCTCCACCACGTCGGCGTCGTCGAGCACGATGAAGGGGTCCGAGCCGCCGAGCTCGAGCACGACCTTCTTCAGCGCGCGACCGGCGATCTCGCCGACGGCACGGCCTGCCCGCTCGGACCCGGTCAGCGAGACCCCCTGCACGGCGGGGTGCTCGATCACGGAACGGACCTGCTCGTTCGTGGCCAGGACGGTCTCGTAGACACCCTCGGGGATGCCCGCGCCACGCAAGAGCCGCTGGAAGGCGTACGCCGACTCCGGACAGGCCGGAGCCGGCTTGAGCAGCACGGTGTTGCCCAGCAGCAGGTTGGGGGCCGCGAGCCGGGCGATCTGGTAGTAGGGGTAGTTCCACGGCATGATCCCGAGGAGCACGCCGAGCGGCTCGAAGCGTACGGTCGCCTCGCCTTCCGCGACCGGGAGCGTCCGGTCCGCGATGAAACCCGGCCCCTGCTCGGCGTAGTAGTCGAAGATGTCTGCGACGATCTGGAGCTCGCCGTGCGCCTCGGCGACGGTCTTCCCCATCTCTCGGGTCGCGATCGCGCCCAGCTCGTCGATCTCGCCCCGGATCGCCGCGGCGACCTCGGCGAGCACCGCAGCGCGGTCGGCGACCGGACGGGCCCGCCAGGCGCGGAACGCCTCGGCCGAGCCCTCGACCGCGGCAGCGACCTCGTCGTCGGTCACCGCCGGGTACGTCGCCAGCACGGTGTTGGTGGCCGGGTCGACCACTCGGTAGTCGGTCATCACGCGTCCTCTCCTGCCTGAGCGTCGCGCACCGCGGTCTCCGGGGCACGGACATCGGGGTCCTGGATCAGGTGCAGCACTGCCGGACGGCCGCTGGCGACGGCGCGCCGGAAGGCACCGGCGAAGTCGTCGGCTGTCTCGACCCGCTCGCCGTACGCCCCGTACGACTCCGCCCAGGCGGCGAAGTCGGGGTTGGTCAGGTGGGTGCCGGACGGTCGTCCGGGGTAGTGGCGCTCCTGGTGCTCCCGGATGGTCGCGAACACGCCGTTGTCCACCACGATCGCGATGAAGGGGGCGTCGTAGCCGACCGCCGTGGCGATCTCCTGCCCATTCATCATGAAGCAGCCGTCGCCGGCGACCGACACGACCTGGCGGCCGGGGTGGACCATGGCTGCCGCGACGGCAGCCGGGATCCCGACCCCCATCGCGCCGTTGCGCGGCGCCACCAGCGAGGCCGGAGACGTGTGGCGCAGGTAGCGGCTCGGCCACACGGAGTGGTTGCCCGCGCCATAGGTGATCACCGCGTCGTCGTCGAGCTCGTCGCGAAGCACCGTCATCACCGCATCCATGTCGACGAACTCGGTGCTCGGCGTCGGCTGCGGGGTGACGAACTCCTGGTATCGACGTCGGGCGGTCGGAAGCCAGTCGGCCTCCACCGCCTCGGTCGACAGGCCCACGAGCACGTCGACGAAGGCCTGCGGTGCGGCCGTGACGAGCGCGTCCAACCGGCCCGAGTGGCCGAGCGGCTCACCGGGCACCGCGACCACGGTCGGGGTGTCGAGTCCCCGGGTGTAACCGTCGCTGCCGACGTCGGTCCGGGGAGCGCCGACATAGATCGCCAGGTCGGCGGTGTCGAGGATCTCGGCGACGTGGTCACCACGGCCGTAGCCCGTGAAACCGACGTACGCACCGGGGCCGTCCTCGAGGACGTGCGGCACCGCGTCGTAGGCGCGGAAGTCGCCGAGGACCGGGATGCCCTGCTCGGCAGCCCAACGGCTCAGCGTGGGACCGGAGTCCTTGGACCAGCCTTCGCCGCCGACGACCACGACCGGGCGGCGGGCTGCGCTCAGCATGGTCTGGAGCCGCTCACGGACGGCCTCGCTGACAGCGAGCTCGGGGTCGGCGATCGGCACCACGGTACGGGTCGGCGTCGGCTGCCGGATGACGTCCTCGGGGAGCCCGACCACGACAGGTCCGGGGCGGCCGGTACGCGCGGTGTGCATCGCGTCGGCCACGACGGCCGCCGCCTGGGTGGGGTCGTCGAGCGTCACGACCTTCTTCGCGGTCGACCCGAACCAGCCGGTCAGGTCGAACTCCTGGAACGAGAAGCGACCGCGGTCGGCCACCGGGACCAGCCCGACGAAGAGGACCATCGGGGTGGCGTCCTGCCAGGCCGTATGGACGGCAATGAAGGCGTTCGCGGCGCCGGGTCCGCGGGTCACCATCGCGATGCCCGGCCGTCCGGTGAGGCGACCCTCGGCCATGGCCATGAACCCGCTCCCGCCCTCGTGCCGGGTCACGACGGTGGTGATCGTGGAGTCGTGCAGTCCGTCGAGTACGTCGAGGAAGGACTCCCCCGGGACCGCGTAGGCGCGTTCGACGCCCTCCCGCTCGAGCTGCGCGACGATGGCGTGCCCGGCGGACAGCTGGCCGGTCGAGGTCTCGTTGGCGGCGTACATGTCAGGCCTTTCTGTCGGTCGCCTCGGGCGACGTGGGGAGAAGTCGAGCGAGGTCGGCGCCCCGCGAGATCTGGTCCAGGAGTGCGGGCTCGGCCTCGTCCGAGCGTCGGGCCCGCTCGATGACGGCGGGGTCGATGCCGGCCGGGTCGAGGAAGAGCACACCGTTCTCGTCGCCGAGAACGATGTCGCCGTCGCGGACGGTCACACCGCCCACGCGTACGGGGCGGTGCAGCCCTTCCAGACTCGTACCGAGCCGCTTGGTGGTCCTCGAGGTGAGACCGCGGGAGTAGACGGGCAGCTGGTCGGCGACCGCGCTCCTGCGCAGCTGGGCGGCATCGGTGACCGGACCTTCCACCACGATGCCGCCCGCCTGCCGCGCCACGGCGACCGCCGCGGTCACGGCACCGACGGGCGCGTGCGCGCCACCAGCGACCTCGATGACGAGCACCGCCCCGGCAGGAAGCTCACGCAGGGCACGGTTGACCGCCAACGCGTCGGGAGTGCGCAGGTGCAGGGTGTGGGCGATGCCGGCCATCGGGCGCGCCTCCGGCTGCACGCGCACGATGCCGGGATCGCAGAAGCCGTCCTCCAGGAAGTGGCCGAGCGTCGGCACCTCCACCTCGGCCAGCGCCGCGAGGGCGGTCGAGACCTCGGTCATGCGTCGTCCTCGCTGACGAGCGCGACGCAGTCGATCTCCAGCTCGACACCCCACAGGGTGACGCCGACGGTGGTCCGGGCCGGGAGCGCAGCGGTGCCGAAGACCCGGTTGAAGACCCGGTTGTACGTGTCGAGGTGATCGGGGTCGGTCAGGTATCCGTTGATCTTCACGATCCGGTCGAACCCGCTGCCGCTGGCCTCCAGGAGCGTACGCAGGTTGTCGAGCGTCGCCAGCAGACGGGTCTCGAAGTCGCCCTCGACCGGACCGGCGCTCGTCGCCGGGATCTGTCCGGAGGTGAACACGAACCCGTTGGCGACCACCGCCTGGGAGAAGGCCCCGACCGGTTCGCCGAGCTCGGCGATCGTGCGGATGCGACGGATGCTCATCGGGCCGCCTCCGCCACCGGTGCGGCCTCGTCGTCGCCCGCGGGGTCGAGGTCGGTGCCGTGGTAGCGGGTCAGCAGCGAGAGCGCGACCAGCGACGCGACGGCGGCACCGCAGGCGTACCAGGCGATCGACGAGCTACGCCCCGTGGCCTCGAGGAGGGCGACGGTGACGGCGGGCGTGATCGCCGACCCGAGGAGGCCCGAGAACATGTAGGCGACCGACAGGCCCGAGTAGCGGACCTTCGAGCCGAACAGCTCGGCCAGGAAGGTCGCGATCGGCCCGTAGTTCGCGCAGAACGCGAGCATCATGACGGCGTACGCGACGAAGACAGCGACCGCCGAGCCGGTGTCGAGCAGCAGGAAGAACGGGATCGCGAAGACGGCCTCACCGAGGATGCCCAGCGAGATGATGCGACGCCGGCCGTAGCGGTCCGAGAGCCGCCCGAACACCGGGATCGCGACGAGTGCCACCAGGCAGGCGACCAGAACCGCCCAGAGCATGAGGTCGTTGGAGTGGCCCAGCTCCGAGGTGCCGTAGCTGACGCCGGAGGCGACGAGGAGGGTGAAGGTCGAACCGGTGGACAGGGTGGCGACTGCGGCGAGAAGGACCTGCTTCCAGTAGTCGCGCATGAGCACCACGAACGGCAGCTTGGCCTTGGCGCCCTTCTCCTTGACCTGCTGGAAGCTCGGCGTCTCCTCGATGTTGAGACGGATGTAGATCCCGACGGCCACCAGGATGCTCGAGGCCAGGAACGGCACCCGCCAACCCCACGAGACGAGCGCTTCCTCGGACGCGAAGGCGCTGATCAGGAGGAAGGCCAGGTTCGCGATCAGGGTGCCTGCCGGGACGCCCACCTGGACGAGCGAGCCGTACCAGCCTCGCTGCTCGCGCGGCGCGTGCTCGACCGTCATCAGCACGGCGCCGCCCCACTCACCACCGAGAGCCAGGCCCTGGATCACCCGCAGCGTCAGCAGGATGAACGGCGCGGCGAGACCGATCGTGCCGGCGTCGGGGATCAGACCGATGGCGAACGTCGCCGCGCCCATCGTGAGGAGCGAGACCAGGAGCATCGACTTGCGGCCGAGCCGGTCGCCGAAGTGACCGAAGAGGACCGCGCCGACGATCCGCGCGAGGTAGGCCGAGGCGAACGTGAGGAAGGACAGGATCGTCCCGACGGCCGGTGAGACCTCCGGGAAGAACACCTTGTTGAACACCAGCGCCGACGCGGTGGCGAAGATGAAGAGGTCGTACCACTCGACCGTCGTTCCGATCACGCTCGCGGTGGCGATCTTTCTCATCCTCGCGGGTGCGAGGCGGTCACGCTCTGAGGCGTGCCGGCGGTGGCCGTGCTCTGACATGGCAACTCCAGGTGGCGGTGTGTGGCGGGGGTCACCCCATCTCACCGGTGTTCAGGTACCCCCGACAATCGGCATCGCCACCCAGAACGAGGACGTCAAGTGTGCATCTGCCTACTCCGAGCTCCACCGGTCGCCAGATGATCGAAACGCGGACCTTCGTGTCCGGCGTGGCCCGTCCGGGTCCGCCCTCGGAGCAGTGATCTACCCGCGTGCTGCAACCTCCCATTAGGCATCGGGAAACCTACGATGAATCGATAGCGGCATCGGGGGATGCCGTTTCCCTGCGGGAGGGATGAGCACCAGATGCACGATGGAACAACCGGGGTCGATGTCACAGTGGTCCGCGACCGGGTGATCGATCGACTGAGGGGTCTCGAACCGGGCGAGGTCGCTTGGCTCGATGGCCCGTTCGGCAGCGGCCGTACGTCGGCTGTCCGACAGTGGCTGTCCGCCGAGAGCCACACGGCCCGATGGCATCCGTCGGCACCTGGCCACGCCGATCATGAGCGTTCGGCCCCGGATGTCATCGTGCTGGACGGCGGCACCGCGGAAACGGTCGAGGCGGCGATCGAGTCGCTCGCTGCTCGGCCGCAGGCCCGTTTCGTCGTGATCGCCTCGGGGGAATGGCCCAAGGCCCTGCGAGCCGCCGGCATCCGTCCGTCGACGGTGATCACCGGCCGCACGCTGCGCTTCACGCGCGAAGAGATCCACGCCTTGGGCCGCCACCGCGCCATCGACCTCGCCGACGGAGACCTGGAGAGGATCGTCGAGACGACCGGCGGATATCCACTGGTGGTCGACGCGGTGATCCACCAGATCGCCATCAGCGGGCAGACGGACGACGACGTGCTGGCGACGGGATGCGACCGGGCGGTCGATGTCATCTCCCGGCGAGCGTCGACCGGGAAGATCTCCCGGGGCTTGTGGGAGAACTTCCTGGTCGCAGCGGGCGCCGAGGACCTCACCCCAGCAGCCATGGACGTGCTCGACGGATCCGGTCCGGACGGTCCGTTCGCTCTTCGTGCCATGCTCGACGCGCAGATCCTCGGGCCGAGCAGCCGACGACCGATGAGCTTCGGGTTTCCGCCGCCGTTGCGACGCGCGTTCCGTCGTCGGCTGTCGATCGACGTCGCAAGCGCTCGACAGCTCGAGCTGATCGGCGCGGCGGTGGCGGTCCTCCGTGGCCACGGGCTCGTCGCGGATGCGATCAGCGTCGCCAGCGACCCCGCGCTCCGACCACTGCTCCTCGACCTGCTGCGCGACGAGTGGATGCGACTGGCCGACGTGCCGGCCAGCGTGGTCCTGGAACTGCTCTCGGCCTCCTCAGCGACCGATCTGTCTGCTGAGCTCCTCGTCGCCCAGGCACGGGCGCTGATCGACATCGCCCAGCTCGGCCGCTCCGTTCCGGTCGCGCCGCGCGACCGCCAGGTCGCCCAGCGCTTGCTCGACCGCGCCGAACGAGCCGTCGAGGAGGAGTCGAGGGGCAGCTCTAGCGCCGAGGACGTCCTCGCCGTGATCACCTCGCTACGGGCCGCGGAGGACCGCTCGGCCGGGCGTATCGAAGACGGGTACGCAACGCTGCAGGCATGCCTTGACAGACCACCGACGAACGAGCTCGCCGCGGCGATCGTGCGCCTTCAGGCGGGCCTCACTGCCTACGCGTGCGAACGAGTCGAGGAGGCGCTGACCCACTTCATCGACGCCGGCGCGGACGCCACCATCGGCGGCGATCCGCGGATGGCAGCCCTCGCTGCCGACCTCGAGGAGCTCATGCACTGGATCGTCGACGACACCGCCGCGTGGTGGAGACACATCAGTCTCGGCCCGGACACCCTCCCTGACCGAGGAACGGCGATATCCCCCACCCTGGGAATCGCCCGCGCCATCCACACCGTCGATATGACGGCGTTGCAGACGCTCCTGTCACAACCGGGTCTCGCCATCGACGACCCGCTGGCGGTGAGCTTGCTCGATCTCCAGGGACGGATCATCGCCCACCAAGTCCTGCAGAACTCGCGGATCGCCGCGCAGGAGCTGGATCTCGCTGACGCCGCGCTCCGAGGCAGGCGGTTGAGCACCATGGAGGCGTACAACATCATCCTTGCTCGGGCGGAGCTGCTGCTCGACGCGGGCCGGCCCGAGCAGGCGATGGCAGTGCTCGACGCGGCACCGCCGAGCATCGACCCGATCAACGACGCCCTGGTGCGCGCGCATGTCCAGCTCGCGCTGGGTGACTACGCCGCAGTCGTGGAACGACTGCCGGCCGTGCTCGAACCGGTCGGCGGCGACCGCGGCCGGTTCGCCGTCATGGCCCACCTCCTGCTGTTCCTGGCCTACCGTCAGCTCGATGACGAGGAGGCGGCCGACCGGTGCCTGGAGATCGCACTCGTGACCAGCGGGCGCAACCGTCTCGTCTGGCCGTTCGTCCGGATGGGCCTGGACGAGCTCCGCACGATCATCGACCGTGCCGCCGAGCTCACCCTCGATGATCTGTCGGTGGCGCACGTCGTGCGTCTCCAGTCCGTCTGGGACAAGCTGAACGTGCTGCGTGCGCCGGTGAACCTCACCGACCGCGAGCGCGTCATCCTGGAGCATCTCGCAGGCAAGGCCAGCGTTCGGCGGATCGCGGCCGACCTCCACGTATCCGCGAACACGGTCAAGACACAGACCCAGTCGCTCTACCGCAAGCTGGGCGTGTCCAGCCGCGAGGGGGCCGTCAACGCAGCGATACGACGAGGCCTGATCCCGGCGCGGTCGTCAGCCACCGGCGGGCCCCACCGGCCACCCGGATGACCTCGAATTCACCCTCGGATCACCTTGGTTTCACCCTCGTTCGGGCGGATCCGGCCGCGCTTGGCCGTGCATACTCGGCCGTAGACACAGGTGGATACAGGCGGCCAGGGATGCAGCCCGTCCCACCGTCGAAGACGTCCGGGAAGCACACAGCGACACCCGAGCGCTGTTGTCCGGATCATCTGGCTCCCGACCGGGTGCCGGACCGCTTCCTGGCCGATGGTCGCACCGCACGGGCGCGGATCCAGTGATCCTGACAGCCCGAACGGGGACGACCCGTTGCCTCCCGCCGCGCTCCCAGTACTGGCGGGAGGCAACACCCTGCCGAAGCGGAGACGACAGCCCTGGACGACCGGCGACCGTGACCTACCGCCGCAACGTCAGAGGAGGCCGAGTCCGCTGGCGTGGCGACGTACGGCCTCGCTGTCGGCGACGAGCACGAGCGGCACCTCGTCTCCCATGGTGCTCCACACCTGCTCGACCCGGCCGTCGTGCGGGTCGAGCCTGACCTCGCGGATGTAGACCGCGAGGATCCGGCCGGGGTGCCGACGGACGGTGTCGGCATAGATCTCCGGATCGTGCTCACCGGAGTCGCCCAAGAGGACGAACGGCAGGCCGGGATGGAGTGCGAGGACCTCGTCGATGCGTACGGCCTTGGTCTCGCGGCCCTCGGCACCACCGAGCAGGTCGCGCAGCAGCAGCGGCCCGCGAGGGAAGCTGCGGTGGCGTACGAAGGCTTTCAGGAAGGCATGCAGGTTCCACGGGCTGGAGGAGATGTAGAACACCGGGTTCGCACCGGCGGCGAGGTCGCGGTAGAGCTCGGGCGCGCCGGGGAAGGGAGTGCGCGTGAGCGCCGAGCCGGTGAGGGTCTGCCGCACCATCCGCCCGACGCGCTGCACCCCGGTCTCGAGGATCGTGTCGTCGATGTCGGAGATCACCCCGAACTGCGCCTCGTCGGCGGCCACGCGGACCTCAACCGGCGTCTGGTAGGCGCCGGTCAGGCCACGGTAGTCACCCGCCAGCTCGACGGTGCCGCGGGTCCACGGCGCCTCCAGCGTCGCCGGCTCCGGCCGCAGCCGCGCGATGAAATAGCCCTCGTCGTCGGTGACCGTGTCCACCGAGGCGTCGCCCACGGTGACCCGCAGCGGCACCCCGGGCAGCTCGTCGGTCAGGAAGTGGCGAACAGTCCGGCGTACGGCGGCGACCACCCCCTCGCCCTCCACCGCCTCCGACTGCGGCGGATCGTCGACGACCCGGCCACGCACGACCACGCCCTCAGCGCTCCCGTGCCCGCCGTAGCACGTGATCCGGAAGTCCGCCGGCACCTGCGACCCCGCCCGGCGGAGCCTCGCCGCATCCCACGCACGCTCCACCCCGAGCACCCATCGTCGTACCGACATGGCCACAGCCTAAGACGCGGGGGCGACCGTGCTTCATGCCCTCCTCGGTTGGGGAAACATGCCGCTCCTGAAGGCGACCGGACGGACGTTGCGCACGCGCTGACCTCCGAAGCGGGTGATCGTGTGGGCGACGATCTGGCGGGCCGCGGTGCCGTCGCCGTACGGGCTGGGCGTCTCCGCGAGGCGGGTCAACAGGCCCGGCTCGGACAGCGCTCGGATGGTCGCGTCGAACACGTCCTGCGGGGCGGCCAGCACCGCGAAGCCCGCGGCGACGGACTCGGTACGTTCCGTGGAACGACGCACGACGACCAACGGCCGCTTCAGGATCGTCACCTCCTCGGCGACACCGCCCGAGTCGGAGACGACGGCCGATGCGCCGGCGAGCAGCGAGAGGAAGTCGGCGTGACCGATCGGGTCCATGACGTGGAACATCCCGAGCAGATGGGACAGCCCGAAGCGAGCGACCGTGATCCGGGTGCGCGGGTGCATGAGGAGCACGACGTCCCGGTGGGACACCCGCCCGGCACGGCCGAGATCCGCCAGGATCGTCGCGAGCGCCGTCGGATCATCGGTGTTCTCCGGCTGATGGATCGTGGCCAGGATGTATCGCTCCTCCGCGACCCCGAAGCTCGTCCTGGTCGCTTCCTGCACCAACGCCGCGGGGAGACGGGACGCGACCGCCTCGACGACGGTGCTTCCGGTGCGGACGATGCGCCTCGGGTCGATCCCTTCGGCCAGGAGATTCTCGAGGTTGCCCCACGTCGCCGCACAGCACAGATCGGCGACCTGGTCCGTGATGACGCCGTTGTGCTCTTCCGGCGCCCGGTGATCGCACGAGCGCAAGCCGGCCCCGACGTGGACCAGGGGTGCGCTGTTGGCTTTGGCTGCCAGCGCGCCCGCAAGGGCCGAGTTGGTGTCACCGTGGACGATCACGGCGTCGGGCTGCTGCCGCGCGAGCTCCTCCCCGAGCACGGCCGCCAGGTTGTCGATGTTCTCCAGCCCGGACATCTCACTGCCGCCCAGACGAGCCGCAGGCTCGCTCAGCCCGTGCCTTGCCCAGATCTCGCCCGACATCGACGGGTCGTCCTGCCGGCTGGTGTCGAGCACCGAGACATTGTCCGGCCCGAGGCGACGTCCGAACTCGTGGATGAGTGGCGCCAGCCGGATGACCTCCGGTCGCGTACCGAGGACCACGGCGACATTCATCTTCGAGTGTGACAAGTTCGAATGTGACAAGTCAGGTCCTTCGAGTCGTGCCGATGCCCAGACCGGGGGATGGCGCCGTCGACGAAGTGAGAAGAGATGGATGGGTGCGCCCCCCGACGCACCCACCCATGTCTGTGCAGGCGAAAGAACGCTCACGAACAGCTGACGGGCGCGCGGCACAGCCGCGGCGTACCACTCATCAGGCTCATGTGCTTCCTCCCCCAAGGCGCTTCCAGGGTGTCCAGACCCCTTCGGCGATCAGCTCCGCTGCGAGGTTTCGACGACGCAGCGGGACCTTGCCAGAAGTCTGCAGGCCACCGAGGCCCGAGAAAACAGTTCCGACACCGATTCGAGGGTGAACCGAGGGTGAATCGAGGGTGATGCGGGGTACGCCGCCCCGAGCGCCGCAGTCAGCGAGCGTCGCGCGCAGCCTGGCGGCGAGCACCTTGCGCACGTGAGGAGGCGTCACGCTTGAGACCTCCGGTCGTCCGCGTCGCGTCCCGCCGGGTGCTGGGCACAGGCGTGCCGCCGTCGTTCGTGGAAGTCGCCCGGCGCGGCCCAGCGCTGGTGGCGGCCCGGGCCTCGGCAAGGCGTTCCTCCCGCAGCTCCTGCGAAGCCTTTCTGGCCGCAGCGCTGACCTGCCGACTGACCTGGGCCAGCACGGACTCGAAGACCTCCGCCTTGGCCCGGGCGCGCTGGTTGCGGTCATAGGCCTTACCGCGCCCTCCAGCAGCCTCCACCTCGGCGCTGGCGCCGCGCCGATAGACCTTCAGGTGCTTGGTGCGCTCGCGTCTCACTCGTTCGTGGAGCTCGAGCAGCTGGTCCTCGTCCAGCTCGCGTAGAGCAGCAGGGTCCGCCTCGCGGACGAGAGCCGCTTCCTTCTCGGTCAGCGAGTTCAGCAAAGCCTTGTTCACAGGGCCCTCCGGTGGTGCCGGCGATTGCGCCGCCCCCCGGTTGACGCACACGGCGCACGTTCATGCTACGCCCGGCGCGGCGCGCTCATCGCCGTTATCGTCGATCACCGCGTCTTCGGCGGCGTTGCCGGGAGTGGCGGTGGTGGCCGTGACCGCTCTGACGTGGCCGTCCGTGATCCCGCGATGACTCGAACAGCACGGCTCCTCCCCGTCCTCGCCCGCGGCTCACCGCCGTGTCGACGCACTATGCTCCCCGCATGGACCGGCGCCACCTCGAGTATTTCGTGACGGTAGCGGAGCTGGGAAGCTTCACCCGCGCGGCTCAAGCGCTGTCCATCGCCCAGCCGTCGCTGTCCAACGCCATCGGGTGGCTCGAGCGGGATCTCGACACCCGGCTGTTCGACCGACACGGCCGGGGCGTACGTCTCACCCCCGCCGGCGAGGCCCTGCTCGAGCCCGCCCGACGGTCGCTGCGATCGTTCGAGGTGGCGCGCGGCGCGGTGCGCGCCGTGTCGCAGGCCGGCTTCGGCCGGTTGTCCGTCATCACCAACACGTTGTGGGCGGTCGAGCCACTGGCCCGGTTGATCGGAGAATTTCGCGCGCTACATCCCGGCGTCCAGGTCACCGTCGCTGACCCGGTGTGGCACGGCGACGTGCTGGACACCGTGCGGATGGGCGGCGCGGAGCTCGGCCTCGTCGACGGCACTCCTCCCGGCGGAACCCTGGCGAGCCGATGGCTGGCCGACCTCGAGATGATGGCCGTCTGCCCACCAGACGCGACCGCGGTGCCGACGCTCGGCCGCGACGACGAGGAACCCATCACGATCGGTGCGCTCTCGGAGCAGGGTCTGGTGTGCACCCCCGACGGCACCGTGCTGCGCGGCATCGTCGCCGAACCGCTTGAGGCCGTCGGCCTCTCGACCGATGTGGCCGTCGAGACGGCTCACCTCGCCGCGGTGGCGCCCCTGGTCCTGGCGGGCGCTGGGGCCGCGGTCCTGCCGCAGGCGATGGCCGACGACGCCGCCGCCAAGGGGGCGCGCGTACACCCGCTCGACCCTCCGCTGCACCGGTCGGTGCACGTGATCTGGCGCAAGCGCAAGGCCAGCGACCTTGCCCTGCGGTTCGTCGACTTCTGCGTCAGAGCCTGCGCCGCCGGTGCTCAGGACGCACCTGACAGAGCGGCCCCCGGCCACTAGCGACCAGCGCGGTCACCACACGCGTGGACCCGCTCCTCCCTGTGTCCTGGGTCATAGCCAGCGGCTATCGCTGGTCTAGCCCAGTCGCCGTTGCTCGCACCAACGCCCTGGACCGAAACTCGATGAACCGAGCGGGACCGGCACGACGAGCCGCTTCCGATGAGCGCCGGGAGGCCCCGATGAATCGGTACATGAAGGGCGTGGACCCAGCCGTCTTCTGGGGGTCGGCAACGCTGATCGCCGGCTTCGTCACCTGGGGTCTCCTCTCCCCCGCAACCCTCGGAGCGGTGATGTCCACCGCGCTCGACTGGGTGATCAGCAACTTCGGGTGGGCCTTCGTCCTGATCGCGTTCAGCGGGTTGGTGCTCTGCATCTTCTTCCTCGTGCACCCCTGGGGCCGCATCCGACTCGGACCCGACGACTCACGCCCGGAGTTCGCGACCTTCTCGTGGATCTCCATGATGTTCGCCGCCGGCCTCGGAGCCGGTCTGCTCTTCTACGGCATCGCGGAGCCGGTCTCGCACTGGACCACTCCTCCGCACGGCCTGGCAGAGCCACAGTCGGAGGAGGCAGCGCTGGTCGCCCTCCGCTACACCTACTTCCACTGGGGATTCAACGGCTGGGCGATGTACGCGGTGATGGGCGGCGCGATGGCCTACTTCGGCTTCCGCAAGGGACTGCCGATCCTGGTCAGCTCGACCCTGACACCGGTGCTCGGGCCGAACGCATCGCACAGACCGCTCGGGCGACTCGTGGACGCGCTGGCGATCGTGGCAACTCTCTTCGGTACGGCGACCGCGCTCGGTCTCAACGGGCTCCAGCTCAACAGCGGCCTGAACTACCTTCTCGACGTACCGAAATCCAACCTGACGGCCGTGCTGCTCATCCTCGTCGTCACCGGGATCTTCGTCGTCTCGGCCACCTCGGGCGTCGAGAAGGGGATCAACTTCCTCGCGACCCTCGGCATGCGCGCGACGATCCTGATGTTCTGCTTCTTCCTGATCGCCGGCGGGTCCACCGTGCTCGTCATCTCGGAGGGCATCGAGTCCATCGGCACCTATGTCATCAAGGTGCTCCCGATGTCCTTGCAGACCGGGGTGGGCAACGAGCAGTGGATGGCGGGCTGGACGATCTTCTACTGGGCCTGGTGGGTCTCGTGGGCCCCCTTCGTCGGCATGTTCGTCGCCCGCATCTCCCGCGGACGCACGATCCGCGAGTTCGTCCTGGGTGTCGTGGTGGCGCCGACCGGCTTCGGGTTCCTGTGGTTCGCCGTCGTCGGCGGCACCGGCATCGAGCTGCAACGCAGCGGCGCCGCCGACATCGTGGGAGCGCTGGCAACACCGGAGCTGTCGTTGTTCACGGCTCTCGACGCCCTGCCGCTCCCCGTGCTGACCTCGGCGGTCTGCGTGGTGCTGATCGCGCTGTTCTTCATCAGCGGCGCGGACGCCGCGTCAGTGGTGATGGCGACCATGGCTTCCCACGGCGAGATCAGACCGCCCCGGATCATCGTGGCGACGCTCGGAATCCTGATGGGCGGCATCGCCTGTGCACTGTTGCTCGTCGGCGGACTCGTGTCCTTGCAGCAGGCGGCTGTCCTCGGATCCGTGCCGTTCACCTTCGTACTGGTCGGCGTCGCCTGGTGCTGGGTCAAGGCGCTCCGGCAAGAGGAGCGAGTCGAACGCTCCACAGCATCGAGACCGCGCGTCGCGTGGAGAGGACCTGTCCCGCAGCTCGAGGGCGCCGAGCTCGAGACCCCGAGGGCCGGCCGCGCGACCGAACCAGCCGGGGACGACCCACCGTGACGTACCTCGGCACGACCTGAGCCCTCCGCCCGACCTGATCCATCCCCGCCTAGCCTCCGAGGAGACCCGTCATGACCCGATTCCACGCTGACCGGCATGTGCTGCCCGAGCCCGACCGAGCGCAGGTCGTCGCCACCGCCCACGGCATCGAGGACCAGACCGCCGACTTCGAACCGGTGCGCCCGACCTCGCCTCCGGAGGGAGCGCCGAACGTCGTGATCGTCGTCATGGACGACCTGGGCTACGGGACGTCCAGCGCATTCGGCGGCCCGTGCACGATGCCGACAGCAGAGGCTCTGGCCGAGGGCGGTCTGCGCTACTCCCGCTTCCACGTGACAGCGCTGTGCTCACCGACCCGCCAAGCCCTGATGACCGGTCGGAACCACCACTCCGTCGGGATGGGCGGCACGACCGAGATGGCCACATCGGCGCCCGGCTACAACGGGTTCCGGCCGCAGTCGGCGGCCACCATCGCCCAGATCCTGCAGGGCAACGGCTACAGCACCGCGGCCTTCGGCAAGTGGCACCAGACCCCGCCGCGCGAGATCAGCCCGGTGGGCCCGTTCGACCGCTGGCCGACCGGCGAGGGCTTCGACAGCTTCTACGGGTTCATGGGTGCGGAGATGAACCATTGGTACCCGCTGCTGTACGAGGGCACGACGCCGGTCGAGCCGGACCGGCGGCCCGAGGACGGGTACCACCTCTCCGAGGACCTCGCCGACCGAGCGATCGAGTGGGTACGCACCCAGCGCACCCTGGCGCCGGACCGGCCGTTCTTCACCTATCTCGCCCTGGGCGCCTCGCACGCCCCGCTGCACGTCGCGCCGGAGTGGCGGGAGAGGTATCAAGGTCGGTTCGACCACGGCTGGGACGAGCAACGAGAGCTCACGCTGGCCGAGCAGAAGCGGCTCGGCGTGGCTCCGGCCGATGCCGAGCTGGCCCGCTGGGCAGACGGCGTACCGCACTGGGAAGAGCTCTCCGACACGCAACGTGCGCTGTCGGCACGTTTCATGGAGACCTTCGCCGGGTTCACCGAGCACGCCGACCACCAGGTCGGGCGGTTCGTCGCCGCGCTCGACGAGCTCGGCGAGCTCGACAACACGCTGTTCGTCTACCTGCTCGGCGACAACGGCGCATCCGGCGAGGGCGGCATCGAAGGCACCACGGTCGAGCACCGGCTCGGCCACGGCCTCGTGGACGATCCCGAGGAGATGATCGCGGACATCGACCGGATCGGTGGCCCGGAGACCTATCCGATCGCACCCGTCGGATGGGCGCTGGCGCTCAACACCCCGTTCCAGTGGACGAAGCAGGTCGCATCCCACTTCGGCGGGACCCGGGACGGCCTGGTCGTGCACTGGCCCGCGGGGATCGCCGAACGTGGCGGTGTCCGCGACCAGTTCCACCACGTCATCGACATCCTCCCCACGATCCTCGACTGCGCCGGCGTTCCCCAGCCCGCCTCGGTCGCCGGGGTCGCCCAGCAGCCGATCGAGGGCTCGAGCATGCGCTACACCTTCGACGACGCCGACGCGGCCGGGCGGCGGCGTACCCAGTACTTCGAGATGTGCGGCAACCGCGGCATCTATCACGAGGGCTGGATGGCGGTGACGCGGCACGGGACGCCCTGGGAGATGGTCCCGCAGGGAGGGAAGCGCTTCAGCGACGACGTCTGGGAGCTCTACCACGTCGACTCGGACTTCTCGCAGGCCCACGACCTGGCCGCAGAGCACCCGCAGCTGCTGCGCGAGCTGCAGGAGCTGTTCCTCATCGAGGCCGCGAAGCACCAGGTGTTCCCGCTCGATCCCCGCGTGACCGAGCGGGAGAACCCCACGTTGGCCGGACGCGTCGACCTGATCGGAGACCGCCGCTCGGTCACCTACCGCGGTGGCATGCGGCGCTTCACCGAGGAGACCACGCCCAACGTCAAGAACCGTTCCCACAGCATCACCGCCGACATCGAGGTGCCCGCGACCGGCGCCGACGGAGTCGTCGTCGCTCAGGGCGGACGCTTCGGAGGCTGGTCCCTCTACTGCGTCGGAGGCACGGTCCGCTACGACTACAACTACTTCGACCTGACCCACTTCACCGTCGGCGCCGAGGAGCAGCTGTCCCCCGGGCGCCACCAGATCCGGATGGAGTTCCACTACGACGGGGGCGGGCACGGCCGCGGTGGCGACACCGTCCTGGTGGTCGACGGGGTCAAGGTCGCTCACGGACGGGTCGAGCGGACGATCCCCTACTACTTCTCGTTCGACGAGACGCTGGACGTCGGGGTCGACCTGGGCACACCCGTTTCCGACGAGTACGCCGCGGCCGACAACGCCTTCACCGGCACCGTACACACGGTGCGGATCGACCTCGACGGGCCGGCCGCATCCGACGATGCCGGCACCGAGGAGCAGCGTCGCCAACGCGTGTTCCTCTCCCAGTGAGGGCGGAGGACGAAGCTCCCGGTGAGTGAGCAGAGACCGGACAGCAGCAACCAAACAAGTGCTAGGTTGCTGGCGTGGACAATGGCAACGTGACGATCGTGACGGGCGGAGCGCACGGCATCGGAGGCGCGACCGTGCGACGGCTCGCGCGCCGCGGGGACATCGTCGTGCTCAACGACATCGATCCCGACGGTGCCGAGGCGACCCGGGCCGAGGTCGAGCGGGCCGGTGGTCGCTGCGAGGTCGTGGTCGGCGACATCGTGGAACGCGAGGTCGCCGACCGGCTGGTCGAACGGGCTCTGCGCGTCGCGGGACGCATCGACGTACTGGTCAACAACGTCGGCGACTTCCGGCCCGCCTCCAAGGACTTCGTGCGCAGCACGCCGGAGCAATGGCAACGGCTCTACGAGCTGAACCTGCGCCACGTGCTCGATGTCAGCCACGCCGTACTGCCCCACATGATCGAGCAGAGCAGCGGCTACATCGTGAACATCTCGACCGTCGAGGCCTTCCGCGGCATCCCGGGCCATGCGGCGTACTCCGCCTTCAACGCCGGAGTCTCGGCCTTCACGAAGAGCCTGGCGGTCGAGGTCGCGCGACACGGCATCCGGGTCAACGCGATCGCGCCGGATCTGGCCGACAGCCAGCAGACGCCGGCGGCAGCGATGCTCCGCGGGAAGGACGAGGCCAGGATCCCCACCTGGGTGCCCGTGGGCCGCTTCGGCCATGTGGACGAGTACGCGCGGGTCATCGAGTTCCTCACCACCGACGGTGCTTCCTACCTGACCGGGCACACCATCCCGGTCGACGGCGGCACCCTGGCCGCGTCGGGGTGGTACGCACGCGTCGACGGCAAGGGCTGGACCAACTTTCCCCAGCACACCTGAGCCCTGGTCGGACGCGCGCGGTCGAGCCGGACCACTACCCCTCCCGAGGGACCTTGACCGAGCGTCTCTCCCGGAAGCCGAGCGTGAGCTCGCGGCGTGCGAACCGCCACCCGTCGGCGATACGCACGTAGCGGTCTCGATAGACGATGTACCAGACGTCATCCACGGCCGCGTCGTCCTCGCCGGGCGCCCGCACATGATGTGCGGTGCAGGCCACCCGGCCGATCACCTCGTCGCGATCCCGGCCCGGCGTGAACGTCGCGCCGACGATCGCGTGGTACGTCACGTGCAGACCGGTCGCCTGCATCACCGCGGCCGCCACCGCCTCCCGTCCCTGGTGCACGAGCGTCTCCCCGACGCGGCGTGGGTCTGCCGGCACGACCAGGACCCCTTGCTCGACGAAGAGCCCGGCGACCACTTCTGGTCGACCATCGTCGACGGCGGCCGCATAGCGGTGGACCAGGTCGCCGAGCGCTGCCCGGTCACCCCCGCTGACCTCGCCCTGGCCCGGGCCGACTTCGGCGGTCACCCCGCGGCCTCGGCCGCCTGGAGCTCGCGCACCTGCGCGACGATGCTCTCGATCTCGCGACGGACGTCGCCACGGGCGTAGCCGAGCAGGTCGGTCTCATCGGGATCTGGCTCGTAGGACAGCACGTAGCCACGTCCGGGCACGATCGCCGCATCCGGCAGGAACCGATGCGGCTCATCGCGCTCCTCCAGGCTCCGCCCGCCGCCCGCGGCGTCGAAGATCAGCTGGAAGAACTCGGTGAAGGTGAGGTTCTCATCGCCCACCAAGTACGCCCGCCCGCCCTCGCCGTTCATGAGCGCGCCGGCGACCGCCTCGGCGAGAGAGCGCACCGACATGTAGTTGGTGCCACCGGCCGGTGCATGGTCGGGGATGTCCGGCAGGTCGCCGTCAGCCCACCGGACCATCGTCGCGAACCGCCGCAACGCGATGCCGGGGACGACACCGACGATGTTGGGTGGGTTGACGGTGATCGCGGCGAAGTCTTCGTCGGACAGAGCACGCGTGCGCTCGTCGGCGAGCTGGCGTGCGCGCACGTACGGATCACGCTCGGCGATCTCGGGCAGAACCTGGTGGTAGTAGCTGCCCACCTGCACGAAGCGACGCACGCCGGCGCGCTTGCACAGCTCTGCGAACCGCGGGATGCCCTCACTCTGCACCGCGTCCCAGTACGCCGACTCGTCAGCCTCCTCGAGGTCGCGCGGCTTGTGCCGGATGTCCTGGCCGGCGGCGAACACGACCCCGTCGAAGGACGCCAGCGAAGCCGCGGTGAAGGTGCCCTCGACATAGTCGCCACGCAGCACCGGGAACCCGACGACCAGTGAGTCCTCCGCGACCTCGCCGCGTGCCGCAATCGTGACGTCCTCGCCCCGCTCGGCCAGCAACCGAGCGATGTGCCCGCCGATCATGCCGGTGCCACCCACGACCAAGATCTTCATACGTCCTCCTCGTTCCACGGCGTCATCACCCACCCAACGCCTTCGGCTCTCTCGATGGCTCGTCGATCCCGATGACCGGGAGCCAGGTCACCGTTTCCGGGGTCGAGGAGACGGACGTTCCTCGGTGTAATCCTCTCCTTGGCTCTTAGAAACCGGGCCTTCCTTCCATGAAGCTGCAAGTAGTAACCGGCTTTCCGCTGGCGGAACCGATTGGATTCGAACCCCCGGCCTTCTCTTGGTGCCCGGCGCCCTTCTTCGGGCGCCGGATCCCTTGGAGTTTCTCGGCCGGTTTCTGAGAACCACCGTTTGACCTGGGCGAACGTCCGTCATCGACGTCGCTGACGAACTCCACGCTACCTCATCGTCTCGACCGATCTCGGAGTCTCGCGAAGGGGTTTTCGCGGAGTATTCGCGGAGTTCAGGACCATGTCCGCGCCTTTGCCCGCCACTGCGCAGCACCGGGGGCGTCGGCACTCAGCACCGGGTCGGCAAACCGGACCGCCATCTCCACGACATCATCGAAGGTCGCAGGGAGATGCTCGCCATCGGCACCGAGCCCGCGTCGATACGCCACGTACGCCGAAGCCCGGACCTTCACCAGGTCACCGACCGCGTCAGACAGTGTTCTGACGACGACGCCTCGAAAGTTCATGGTGGCCGTCACTGCCGCGCGCACCTCGGCACCATCGAGGTCATGGGTCGTGACGAGGGTGTAGATGTCGGCCCAGTCCCGCACTCTTGTGCTCGCCGGCCCGAGATCGATCGCGGTCGAGATCTTCTCCGCCAGCACGGTTGCGATCGGATACCCCAATATCCGCACAGGGTCGGCGCCTGGTCGCAGCGCGGGCAGCTCGATCACGGACGGCTCCGGCGTGATCGGGTCTCCGAAGTTGATGTCCAACTTGAGCTTCAACCGGGCCGTGCCCAGCGTCGCATCCATGGTCACACGGACCCCGGAGTAGAGCGCGTCGTCCCGGATCATCGCCGCCTTGACGGTCTCGGGCAGGTAAACGACGCCGTCGTCAGGGTCGGCCATCCCTGCAATCTCGACGACTCTGGCCGCGACAGCGTCTTCCTCGGCGGGCATGTTCCGAGCCAGTGCGTCCGCATCGTGGTCGGGCGCCGGCTCCCGAAGCTCGCCAGGAGCATCCCGCCCTTGAGGATGAAGTCACCGGCGTACGGTGATGCGCTCATCCGAGCCAGCCATCGCTCCACGACGTACATCGTCAGCAGGTCCTGGGTGCGTCGTCCTTCCCGGCGGGCGCGGTTCTGCAGATCCAGATATGCCCGCCCGGCAGCGCTCTCCCTCGTCGGCCTGTTCATCGTGCCCCCGCGATGTCCAGCGCCGACCGCACCGGCCCGACCACGCCGAGTGCGCGTGCGTACTCGAGCACTGGTGCGGGTCTGTTGCCTGGGCGTTCCAGGTATCGGTTCAGCACCGTGTGAGCCAGCGGTTCGCCGAGTCGGTGTCGCAGGCGCATCAGGTCCACCACTGTCCGCGCCGAGTCGTAGATGCGTACGAACTCTCCCGGGGCCACCTCCACCCGCGAAAGGCCGAACTCGAACGTCTCGGCATCGAACCGGAACACTGTGGTCGGCGGATAGGAAATGCGCGGCGCGTTCTGAGCCACGGAGACCGCGATCTGGACGGACGGCTCCATCTCGTCGCTCAGCCCATGAACCACTGCAGCGCTCGCACAGCAAACGACCGCCCGTGGCGCCCGCGTCGCCACGGCCAACAGATCCGGGTGCGAGGGCTCGGGCGCATCCGCCCGGCGAAACACCCCTCGCGACAACTCAACGACCTCGCCGCTGTCTCGCCAGCGATACAGATCCCTGGGATGCACCTCCATCCCACGGGCCATCCTGGCCGTGAACGTCGCCGGGAGCGACTCCAACCCCACCATGGATCAAAACCATACACGCTCAAAGTCAGGGTGTATGGTTTTGATCCACACACGGCTACGCCTCGACCCACCAGGCCCGATCGCGAACACCGTTCGTCACTGGCCCAGGTGGCGACTCGATGTGGCTTGCAGCGCCTGGCGCCTGGGCCGCGCGGGATCCGCGTGGCTATCGGAGTCGGCCGCGGGGTACGCCGGAGGTACGCGCGACAAGGAGACCGGCGAATGACAAGCAATAAACCCGGCCCCGACAGCCTTGTTATGGCTGGTCAGAACCGGGTTTCAGGTGGTGGAGCTGAGGGGATCCGAACCCCTGGCCTTCTCATTGGGAAGGCGTGTCATCCCATGGAATCGATGTCTTCCCCGCGTGGAGGTGCCAATGCATGCGTTGCATTCCGACACCCCAATTTCGACGCCGGGGGGGGCACCTGGGGGCACAAATCCAATCCACCCACCAAGTCCGTATCGCGGGGGCGGAGCGTCACTTGATCCGGCACCTGGCCCCCTTGGCGGGGGGTCTGGGGGCTCGCCCCCACGCTGCCTAACTACATCGATCCCGAAAGCATCGCGGGGAATGTCTCTGCCGGTAGCGGCGGCCCCCTCCCCCTCGTCATCGGCTCCCTGCCGTGCCTGGCGGCCGACGTGACGATGATCGCCGGGGGCACCGGATACGTACGTGACGATGCGGGTCCGGTCGTCGAGCTGCTGAACCTGTCGGCCTGGTCGGCGTCGGGGCGCAGGGTCCCGGACGGCTAGCGGGTCGGGTCGATCTGGTCGACGGCTTGGAGAGTGAGCGCTTGGTCTAGGGACTGGGCGCTCTTCTTCATTTGCGCGGCACGTAGGGGGACCGGCCGCCAGGCCGCACGCCCCCGGAGGCCGCGCACGCGGCCGAAGGCCGCCTTGAGTCAGTGGAGAAATTTAGTCAGTGAAGAAATTTCTCACGAAACCGGTCGGGGACCTTCTGACCCGGGTCGCCCAAGAGGAGGCGATACTCGACCCCGTGACGAACATGCGGTCAGACGTGATGCTGTCGATGATGCGCGCCCTCTGGGAGCAGGTCACGGCGGACCTGCGTGGCGTGGCCGTGCGGTACGAAGGCTCCTCGGAGCAAGGCACGATCGAAGGTCGCTTCTTGTACGAGGGCGACGTCGGCGAGGTGCAAGCGGAGTGCGTTGCCCTGGCCGAGACGTACTGCATCGCTGACTACCCGCCCGAGGTGTCCGTGAAGTTCCGGGCAATCCCTCACGCGACCCGCGATCTGTTGCCCGGTGAGGACTGGGTGTTCCTTCGCTGGGAGCCAGAACACTGATCGAACCTTGTCGCCTCGATGCCGGTCGACCAAGTCATCAGCCACCGGTCTGGATCACACGGGTCGGACGACTCGATCTATCCGGTGCGCTGCCCCGTCGGGCGCTGTCTCGCTGGTGTCGATCCTGACGTCTGCGGTCGGGAGTCTCGGAGTCTCGCGCCAAGCGTCGAGGCGTTCGTCTAGATCGTGGCTACCGCGTGCTCGAAGTCGCTCTAAGGCGATGGGCTCCGGGCAGGTGAGTTCGACGACGGTCCAAGTGACGGGAGCCTCGATAGCGAGGACGGCGTCAACTGTTTCGGGCTGCCCGAGATGGATGATCGGTACGCCTCGGTTGAGAGCGTCGAGCAACCCAGGCTCGTCGACTACGTACGTGGCTCCGTATCGCTGGTTCTCCCAGACGATCGCGCCTCGCTCCCTCAGCGCCTGGAGCGCTCCCGCGTCGGCCAGCCGATAGCCAACCGTCCGCCCTGGCCCAACCTTGAGCCGCTCGAAGTGGGCGTACTCCCTCGACACCGAGGGTCACGAGACCAAGTCCACCAAGGCCGTCGCTCTCGTCGGGTCCCCCTCGCCAACCGCGTACTCCCGCTCGTGCAGCAGATGACCACCGGCAAGAAGGCCAACGATCTTCTGTTCACCACCGACACCGGGGCAACCCTCCACCGAGGTGCCGTCACCCGAACCTTGAAGTGGGAGCAGACCGGCCAGGGGCGACGACTTCACGACCTCCGCCACACTGCGGCTTGCCCGTGGCTGGCTCGTGGTGTCGATGTCGGGACAGTCAAGGAGTGGATGGGTCACGAGTCGATCGCGACCACGAATCTCTACCTCCACTTCCTCGGCACTGGCGCTGACGCGGCGGGCCTGGATCGGCTCAACGACGACCCCAAGAAGGGACGCCAGAACGGCCCGGGGGCCACCGGGGGGCCACAAACCGCCGAGGGGGACGAATGACAAGCAAAAAACCCGGCTCTCACCGCCGTGTTGTGGCTGGTCAGAACCGGGTTTCTAGTGGTGGAGCTGGGGGATTCGAACCCCTGGCCTTCTCATTGCGAAGGCTTGTCGGCAGCGTTCGATCCGCTGCGCGCTGCGGTCGAGCGTTGTATCGATTGCACGTCGTTGCACCATCGGGGGGAATCGGGGGGGAACGTTCAGAGTCTCGAATGACCGGTCGGCACACGACCACGTGCATCAGGAGAATCCTTGGCGGTGACGTGGCTCCCCGACGCTGTCTGCCTGCACCGATGGGAAGCCTCCCCGGAAGTGTCCCTGTCGGTAGCGGCCCGCCCCACTCTCATCGCCAGCCTCTTGCCGTGCCTCCCCACGAAACCGGATGTAGAAGAACGCTACTCATTGGTCCTTCTGGCCGCCGTCTCCGGGATCCAGGGCGACCGAGGCCGGGAGAGCGTTTGCGACCCGTTGTTCAGCGATGAGGGCTTCGACGGCTTTAGTCGATATCAATTCCTGCCCGCGGCGATCAATGATCTCGCGATACAGCGGGGAGGTTAGAAGGTCAACCGTCGTAAGGTCGTTCCGGCGAAGCAGTTCCTTAATCTCCGATACGGCTCGGTCATCGTCCTCGATGAGGACCGAGCGAGCATGGGAGTATCGGAGATCGAGGCCTCCGGGATCCCATGCGGTGACCTCGCGCATGACGGCCTCAGATTCGTTGAGCTCTTTACGCGCTGTCCACAGCATTATCTGCAACGAAATCTCTGTCGGCCTTCGAAGCCGCCCCCGGGATTTGGATAGGACAGTGTTGCTTATGACGCGAGCAGCGCGGTAGTGCTGCCTCTCAAGCAGTTGCTCCAACCGCGTCGAGATCCAAGCCTCGGCTTTGCTGGCGGTAGCCTTGTTGACCTGCAGCCAAGTTCCAGTTATGAGCAGGAACCCAAACGCCAATAGTTGTTCGCTAGCTTCGAGCAGATACTCTTCGTCTAAGTCCAACTGATCACCAACACCGGGCATCTCAGCGGGCGACTTGTTCGCATCTCTAAGTTGCCGCACGTACTGCTCCGAAACCCTCCCGCCTGTATGAATCATAAGGTTTCGGCGAGCAAAGATCTCCACGAAGGTCGACCAGTCATCGGTCATTTCTTTGAACTTCACCCCAATGCCGTTGAACCACGAAGACCATTCGTCCATCGAGCAGCGCATAATGTCGTCGACCTTGCGCTCGATGACCAACTCACGAGCACTCGCGACATCGCCCAACCCTTCAAGTTCCGCCAGGGTGATGCTCGCATTCCCGCTTAGAAGTTCTGGGCGCGACACAAGAATCAGGCGAATCAGCTGACTCAAGGTGAATTCAAACTCGCTGATTTGATGCGCAAGCATCGAGCGGAGGAGAACCGTGCGACGGGACGGCATACGTCCGTTGTGACCGACCCGGTTTAACAGTTTGTATATGACGCGCGCCACTGTGGGGTCTTCGAGCTTAACCACTTGCCTCTCTTTTGGCCTTAAGTCGGGGTCTTTGTCCACGAACTTCAGCAGCACTTGAGCAAGATCCCTAGCACTCTTGCCAAATTTCTTAAGCTGCTCGCCTGTTAGCCCGAAGCTCATGATCTCGAAGTCGACTTCGCGCTCTGGTGATGCCGCAGCGAAGTCCAGCAGTTCGGCGGCTGCATCCATGCGAGCCAAGAACTCGTCGCCCATCTTCCCCGCCTCGGCAGTCCAGTCCGGTGAGTGCATCGACGCAGTTTCGCTCTCCACGAGACAACACTGGCACGGCTAACTGGTTGCGCGCATGAGGTTTGAAATGTTTCGGGGCTCTACTACCCCGACGATCGTTCGTGGTCGACCTGTCGACGATGGCGCCAAGACCCGGCCGGGCTCGATGAGCGAGCTCAAGGGACAACTACTCGCCCACGGCCTGGTCGAGCAACGTCTGAGGCCAGACAACTTCGGGACGCATCACCTGGACGCCATTGACACTCTGATTGTGCGGGAATCCATGATCGTAGGTGAAGAAGAAGTCACAGCCGAGATCGACCGCCACGGCCAGGTGCGTCGCGTCGGCTGCTGACATCTTGCTATCACCAATCCCCCTTCCCCGCCATTCAATGGACAGCTCGATCGCCTTCCGAGCAATGTGGCGATCGACTTCTCGCCAAATTGTCTCGGGGCTTGTCCACCAACGTTCAAGTAGCATGCGGATACGCTCAGTCTGCTTCTGGGACTCCCCGTTAGCTCCGACCTCCGCCTGCACGAGTGACGATGCCGCAAGCTTGACTCGGCCTTCATCGACCGCACGGAACAATTCGTAGGCAGCCCTGCCTCGCTGCTCGCCGGTGCCGAGGTGCGGCTGCTTGTTCTTCGTGATCAGGTCGAGGTAGACGTCAGAGTCGGCGTAGATCAGAGGCGGTTCTTCTGGTTTGTATTTAGGCACGACGACGCACCCGACTCACGTAGTCATCGACGCTCATGCCGCCGGTCCAATTTTCGTCAGCACCGTACAGTTGATCCGCGACAGGCCCACCCATTGGCGCTGATTCCGGCATCAACTCAGCGTCTCTGACCGCAATCATCAGTGCCTGCCCAGCCTGATTTCGAGTAATAGTGCCGCGAAGCGTTACGCGATGGTCCCACCACATCCGCAGATCTTCTTTCAGCGAGAGGGGCGCGGTCCCTTTGACCGTCCGCCGCGAGACGGGGTCGTGAAGCGCGATCCGTAGTCCCTTGCTCGTTGCGTTGAGTGCTGTTAGCCGGCCAGTAATGGATCCGATGGACTTCTCCGCTTGGCGCACCGCTGTCCGAGCATGCTCACGCACAACTTCGTCCAACGCTTCGTACGGCCCGACAGCACCATTGACCGCAGCGACGGATACCTCGCGGATGCCGTCCCGCGGGTTGGCGACATCAAGAAGTCGCCGGACCGTGTCCTCACTGAAGAACGCTGGGAGTTCAGGATCGCGGCGGAGACTTTTCACGCCAGACACGAGAGTCGTGACTGGAGCCATGAGCGACTCATGGTCTCGACGGCGACTGTGCGGCGCCGCCGTCACGCGCACGTAGAACGACGCACCTTCATGGCGAATGTCGTCAACGACCCAATGCGGTCTCGGCACGTTCTTGCCAGGAGTTGTCGCTCGATCGAGGTCAAGAAGCACAACCGGCATCGCTCGAAGCGTGCTCAGCCACTGCGTGAAGTCCGGCTGACGCTCACCCTGGGTGACCTGCACCTCCATCGCTGAAACTGCTGCCATGCGGCTGACGCTAGCGCTGACCCCGCGTTTCGGTCGGGGCTTTACACGTTCCAGGAAAGAAGCTGACCCATTCTGGGGATACGAGGAGCGGCACCCTAGGGGTTACCGATGCCAGGCGGCTCAGAGGTTTGGAGTTTGGGGAGCCTCTCGGCGGCGATCGCCTTGACCCGCTCGGCGTTGGCGCCCGCGTCGACCAGGAGCAGAGCGGCGTCTCGACCTAGCCAATGTCCATGGGGGTCGTGCTGCCAGGTGGCGAGGTTGTAGCCGGCGGCTTCCTCGAGCAGCTCGGCGCGCACCCGCGATCGTCCGGTGTCGGGGTCTGGCTGCGTCGCCCTGGCGGCAAGCTCGGCCTCAGCTGCGGCCCTGTCACCGCGCTCTCCAGCCAGGAATACCGCGGCGCCGGTCAGGCCAGCGATCGTGATCTCGTCGTCGCGTCGGTTCGGCCGCTTGATCGGCCGCATACGGCGTCCTCTTGTCACGTCGGGTCGACTCCTTTGCCCGACACCATCGAGGACCGCGCCGTCGTGATCCAGATGCGCCGGCGCGCACCTGGTGAGTCGGTCGCGCCCTACCGAACCCGCCGTGATGGTCCAGCCCTCGACAACCTCCGCAACCGGCTGAACCAGTGGGTCAGGGCCCACCTCGACCACCTCGGATCCGCCATGCCCGACATGCCGGTCGAGGACCGCGCCGCCGACACCTGGGAGCCACTCCTCGCGATCGCCGATCTCGCCGGCGGGTCCTGGCCGACCTCGCCCGTGACGCATGCGTGATCCTGACCGAGACCCGCGACGCGAACGCACAGACCACCCTGCAAACGCGTCTCCTGACCGACTGCAGGGCCGCATTTGGTGACGCCGAGGCATTGCCCACCGCGGTGCTCCTGGAGCGTCTGAAGGCCGATATCGAGGCCCCCTGAGCGACCTACCAGAACACCGGGCTGACCGCGATGAAGCTCGGGTTCCTGCTTCGAGACTTCGACATCCGCTCCGACACCATCCGCTTCGACACCGGACAGGCCAAGGGCTACCAGCGCACCGTGTTCGCCGACGCCTGGGCCCGCTACTGCACCCCCACAGCCGAGACCCAACTCGCTATCCCAACCTGCGTCGTCTGTCGCCAACCTCTGGCCCACGACGACGGCACCCATACCCACCCGACCTGCGATCCGGAGGCCCACCGATGACCAACCCGACCACGGTTCTAGGGCCCCAAGCCGTACCAGCCGTACCAGCCGTACCAGCCGTACCAAGCCACTGTTTTCCCAGGTCAAACCGCGATTTCGGGTGGTACGGCTTGAAAAATCGGCCCGTACCAAAGCCGTACCAAAATCCCCAAGCCGTACCAGCCGTACCAAAGCCGTACCACCCCAAAACAGCATCTGACCAGCCGAAATACGCCGTTGGTACGGCTGGTACGGCTGGTACGGCTTACCCCCTCCCGACCTGCCGACTACAGCTCGCCAACCACGACGGATCAAACACTCACTCGACCTTTGCATCGGAGGCCCAGCGATGAGCAAGAACACCCGCCGCGACCACCTGACGGTCGCTGACTTGCACGAGGAGATCGCCGACGCTCTCCCGATCCTGTGGACATCGCGGGAGGTGGCGAAAGCCCTGAAGGTCACACCCTCGACGCTCTGCCGCTGGCGAGCAACTGGCAAGGGCCCGCGGGTCTACTGGCTCTCACCCGACTCTCCCCGCTACCGCCGGAGCGATGTTCTGTCCTGGCTCGAGGAGGTGGCCGCGTGAACGTCCGAAAGATGCCGAACGGCCGTTGGCAGGCCCGCCTGAAGCAGGGGCGCACCGACATCGGAACGAAGATGTTCGACACGCGGCGCGAGGCTGTCGACTGGCTCACCCGCGAGCGTGCAGCGCTCGCGGGTGGGTTCGACCGCCGCGCCGGTCAGGTGACGGTACGCAAAGCTCTGCCGATGTGGCTGGAGGAGCGCAAGGCCACCGTTGCCCCGAAGACGTACGTTGCCGATGCGGCGGTCGTGCGACTCACCCCGACGTCGCTCGCGGCCCTTCAGATCGGGAGCGTCACCGAACGCGAGGTCTCACGCGCCCTGGTGTCGCTCCACCGGGGCGGGCTCGCCGAGAAGTCGGTCAAGCGATACCGCGCCTCCCTGTCGTCGTTCTTCGCATGGGCCGTGCGCGAGCGAATGGTCCAGCACAACCCTGTGACCCCGACCAGGGTGCCTAAGGCGAGCGAGGTCGCGACCGAGATGCAGCCGTTCAGTGAGGCGGAGTTGGAAACGCTCGTCGCTGATGCCGCCCAGCTCGCTGCCCGCGATTCGGTGAGTCTGATACGCGCCACGGACAGGGCCCGCGATCTGGCGAGGCTCGCGGACATTCTGCTGGTCGCTGGCTGGACCGGGCTTCGGTGGTCGGAGCTGCGAGAGGTGAGGGTTAGCGATGTCGCGCTACAGCCAATCCCGGGGATCTACGTACGACGCGCCGCCCCAGAGGGAGGTGAAGCGAAACGAACCAAGTCGGGGAAGTCGAGATTTGTCCCGCTCGCCGATCGGGTACTTCCCACCGTCGTAGCACTCATGGCAGGGCGCACGAGCCGCGACCTGCTCTTCGTAACCGCCACCGGTCATCGGCTGCACGCGAGCGCCGTCAAGCGCGCCGTCGATTGGGAGCTGATCTCGCACGGCCGGCGGATCCACGATCTGCGCCACACCGCTGCCTGCCTGTGGCTCGCAAAGGGGGTCCCCGCCACGACGGTGCAGGCATGGATGGGGCATGCCTCGATCGCGACAACAAACATCTACTTGCACCATCTCGGAACGGTCGCCGACGAGGCTGGATTGGCCCGTCTGAACGGCTCGGGGGGAATCCGGGGGGAATCTTCACCGGAACGGCAGCACTAGACACAAAGAACCCCGCCTGACCCTCTGCGTTTCCGCAGGTCAGGCGGGGTTCTTGTTTGTGGAGCTGAGGGGATTCGAACCCCTGGCCTTCTCATTGCGAACGAGACGCGCTACCAACTGCGCCACAGCCCCAAGCGATGAGAAACGTTAGCACCTCGTCGCGGGTGTTACCCAATCAGTAGGCATTCAGGAGCCCGTGGCGCGGTTGCGCGCTTCCTCGGCAGACGTGGCCGCGGCACGCTCGGCCTCCTCGGCCTGCCGGACGAGCTCGGAGTCGGCAGCGTTGCGGCCAGAGCTCCACACGCCGGTGGCGTCCAGATCGATGGTGCGCACGGCGCGTCGCGGCGCGGCCTCCTTGGAGACGTACGTCGGCAGCGGGGTCTCCACGGGCTTCCAGGAACCCGCGGGGAGCTGCTCGCCGGTGTCGTCGTGCTCGACGACGGCGACCAGGTCTCCGGTGTCCTGGTCGATGTCGAAGGTGATCCGGGGCGGGGCAGCCGGCTCGGGCTCGGGGACGTCCTCGGGGAACGGGATCCGTGCCCAGACCTCCCGCTGGTGGCGCACGCTGAGCCGGCAGGTGACCAGCCACGCGACGACCAGCCCGCCCGGGATGGCGATCCACACCGGCCCGAAGACACCGAAGCCGGCGAGAGCGCCGACGACGACCAGACCGAGGACCAGCACACCGAGCACGATGCTGCGGCGCTTGGCCGCGGCGCGGGCGGCCCGGCGGCGTACGGCCATCGGGACGGGGCGCGGAGCAGGCTCGGCAACCGCCTCGGCCTCCACCTCAGACTTCTTCGGCGACTTCTCGGTCACCAGGTCGGTGGAGTCCTTGCCGGTGGCTTCGCGTCGTGCGAGGATCCGGCGGGACTTGGAGATCGCGGCACTGGCCCGACTCTTCGTCCCGTCCTCGGCCGTCGCGTTGTGTTCGAGCGCTTTCGGCACCAAGTACACCGCCCACGCCACGGCGAGGGCGACGAAGATGAGTGCGCTCGGGTCCACGTCAAGAAGCGTAGGAGCCTTGACCAGCCGGTAGGCGGACGTGCAGTGGTGTGTCGCGTGTGACTTGTGTGATTTCAGCAGGACACGCCGAGGTCAATGCCTCATTCGGGTGACAAACCGAGCCGAGACAGCATTCCTTGGTGACATTCTTCGACTGTTATCGCGAAGATACGGTGATCTCGCCAAGCACCGTCGATATGCAGAAATCGGGGCGCATATCCGATCTCGTCGATGCCCAGCTTCTCCACCACCCGGAGCGAGTTGGAGTTCTCCGGACGGATGCAGATCTCGATCCGGTGCAGCCTCGCCGTCGTGAAGCAGTGGTCGATGACCAGCGCCACCGCCAACGGCATCACGCCACGTCCGGCGAAGCCCTGGTCGATCCAGTAGCCGATCGAGGCGAACTGCGCCGAGCCGCGCACGATGTTGTTGACCGTGACCTGACCAGCGAAAACACCGTCGACCTCGATCGCGAACGGATAGGTCACGCCACGTTTGGCCTGACGGCGAAGGCGACGTACGAGACTGGCGAACGTCGTCGGCCGGGCGCTCGACCCCGGGGGAACCGTCGCGTCCCACTGGTGCAGCCAGGCAGCCGAGCGGCGGCGCGCCTCGGTCCATGCCTTGGCGTCGCTACGGTCGAGAGGGCGCACGGTCACGGCGCCGTGAGAGAGGACGGCGGGCCAGCCGGGATCAGTCATCAATGGTCCGAATCAGTGGTCACTGCCGACCGACTGCTCCACGGCGTGGGGCAGCACGGGACGCAGTACGTCGATCGCATCCTTCACGCCACCCCGCGACCCGGGAAGGTTCACCACCACACACGCTCCGATCTGACCGGCCAGACCGCGGGACAGTAGCGCCGTCGGGATCCCCTTCGCCACTCCGGCCGCCCGGATCCCTTCGGCGATGCCCGGGATCTCGCGGTCGAGCAGCGGGCGGGTGACCTCGGGGGTGCGGTCGGTGGGGGTCAGGCCCGTGCCTCCGGTGGTGAGGACGACCCGTGCACCCTCCTCCGCGGCTCGCGCGATCGCCTGGCCGACCGGGTCGCCGTCGCGTACGACCTCAGGAGGGCCGACCACGAAGCCGAGCTCTTCCAGAAAGGCGACCAGAAGGGGGCCTGTGGTGTCCTCATAAACACCGGCCGAGGCACGGTTGGAGGCGACGACGACGGTGGCTTTCAGGCTCATCGGGCGACCTCCGTAGCGCAAGCGCCAGGATACGGACGCCGCCCGATGAGGTATTCGATGGTCACTCGCTGGCGCTCGCTCATCTCTGGAACGCACCCGACTTTCCGCCGGTCTTCGTCTCGACGCGGATATCGGTGATGACCGCCCTCTTGTCGACGGCCTTGATCATGTCGACCACGGTGAGACCCGCGACCGCGACGGCGGTCAGCGCCTCCATCTCGACACCGGTGCGATCGGTGGTCTTCACCGTCGCGGTGATCTCGACGGCATCGTCGGCGACGCTCAGCTCGACCTTGACGCCCGAGACGGCCAGCGGGTGGCACAGCGGGATCAGATCAGGCGTCTTCTTGGCGCCCATGATCCCGGCGATGCGGGCGACGGCGAGCGCGTCACCCTTGGGTACGCCCTCGCCGCGGAGCAGCTCGATCACGTCGGGCGAGACAAGCACTCGCCCGGAGGCGGTCGCGGTGCGGGCCGTGACCGCCTTCTCGGAGACGTCGACCATCCGAGCAGCGCCGGTCTCGTCGACGTGGGTCAACCGGTCGGCCATCAGAACTCCACGTCCAGCTCGAGCACGTCCACCTCGGCGCCCTGGTCAAGCGCGGTCGTCTCCGGCGGGATCACGATCAGGCAGTTCGCGCCGGCCAGGTCGCCGATCAGGTGGGACCCCGGGCCGCCGATGGGCGAGACGCCGGCGCGGGAGCCGTCGTACCAACCGCGGAGATACTGCTCCTTCCCGGCCGGGGAGCGGACGGCGTGGGTCAGCGCGGCTCGGCGTACGGGCCGAGCCTCGGGGGTCATGCCCATCAGCCGACGCAGCGCCGGGAGCACGAAGAGCTCGAAGGAGACGAACGAGGACACCGGGTTCCCGGGCAGGCAGAGCACCGGGACCCGCTCCTCACCGATCCGGCCGAAACCCTGGGGCTTGCCCGGTTGCATCTTCACCGGGCCGAACCACACGCCCTCCGGGGTCAGCGCCTCCTTGACCACGTCGTAGTCACCCATCGAGACCCCGCCGGAGGTGACCACCAGGTCGGCGCGGACGAGCTGGTCGGACAGCGCGGTCATGAAGGCACGCGGCTCGTCGGGCACGATCCCCACGCGGTACGCGATGGCGCCGGCCCGGCGGGCTGCCGCGGCCAGGAGGAAAGAGTTGCCGTCGTAGATCGAGTCGTGGCCCAAGGACTCCCCGGGCTCGCGCAGCTCGGTGCCGGTCGAGAGCACCACGACGCGGGGACGTGGGCGCACCGCCACCTGTGCGCGGCCGACGGAGGCGATCAGCCCCAGATGACGCGGGCCGAGCACGGTGCCCGCGGGAATGAGCAGATCGCCCTTCGCGACGTCCTCGCCCGCGTAACGGACGTGCTGAGCCTCGTTCGGCGTCTGCCGGATCTCGACCTCGGCGACGCCGCGGTCGGTCCACTCGTAGGGCACGACCGTGTCCGCGCCTGTGGGCAGCGGGGCACCCGTCATGATCTTCGCCGCCGCGCCCGGGGGCAGGGCCAGCAACGACGCCTGCCCGGCGCCGATCTCGCCGAGGACCGGCAACCGCACCGGCGCCTCTGCCGAGGCGGTCGCGACATCGGCGTAGCGGACCGCGTAGCCGTCCATCGAGGAGTTGTCGAAGCCCGGCAGCGAGACCTCGGCATGGATGTCCTCGGCAACCGCCAGCCCGAGGCAGTCCATCAGCGGCTGCGGGTAGGCCGGCATCGGCTCGAGATCGGCCAGGATTCGCTCGCGGTAGTCGGCGGGAGTCACCCCGCCAACACTAGTGGTCATCGCCTCGATTTCGTCCCCGGTCCGCCGCCATGGCACGCACTGGGCGGCGTTGCCCCCGCTCGAAATACCCCGGTATGCCTTCGCAGGGGCGCCTTGCCCAGCACGCACCCTGACGACGGACCAGGGACGAACTGTCGGCTCACACCACTAGTGGTCATCGCCTCGTTATCGGCTCACACCACTAGTCGGACAGGATCGTGGCCGGCGCGACCCGTTCACCGCTGGCGCCGTCGAGCTCGACCGCGCCGATGACCTGGACGCCCTTGCCGAAGGTCCAGTCGCCGTTGACGGTGAGCGAGGACGCCTTGCGCAGCGACGGGGCACCCTCGGGGAAACGCTCGTCGAAGCTTGCGACGTACTTGTAGTAGTCACCGTCCAGGTCGATGAACGGAACCACATCGGCGACCTGGTCGAGCACGAAGTTGTCACCGATGTCGTAGACGTCGGAGCGGAGGACGAGGAGGTCGTTGGTCGTCTTGACCGGCACGAACCGGTCGCGGCCGACCTCGATCAGCTGGGACCCCTCGAAAACCTCGATCGCGGCGCCCATGGCGGTCTCGATCTGGACGACCTTCGGCGTCTTCGGGTCGGCGGGGTCGACAGTCTTCTCGTTGCGGATCATCGGCAGACCGAGGATGCCGTCGCGCTCGTCGAGCACCTTCTTCAGTGCCTCGAGATCGAACCAGATGTTGTTGGTCGAGCAGTATTTGTGTCGGCTGAGGTCCTGCAGCGCCACCTTGTCCTCGTCGCGGGTCTGCGCGGTCTCGCGCAGGATGAGGCGGCCATCGGACTTCCGGCGCGCGAAGTGGCCGCCCTTGCGGTCGCTCGGGGTGCGGCGTACGGCCTCGATCGCAAAGGGGGCTCCGCTCTTCGCGAACCAGCCGGCGACCTTCTCGTCGGGGACGGCACCGAGGTTGTCGGAGTTGGAGACGAAGACCCGCTCATAGCCCTGCTCGATGAGCAGGTCCAAGAGCCCGGTGTCGAGCAGGGCCGTATAGATGTCGCCGTGACCGGGCGGGCACCACTCCAGGTCGGGGTCCTTGGGCCACTCGACCGGGCTCAGGTCGTCGACGAGCAGACGCGGCTCACGGTTCTGCAGGAACTCCAGCGGCAGACCCTCGACCGGCAGGTCCTGGTAGCGCTCGAGCGCGGCCAGGCTGTCCTCGGAGGTGCGGAAGGAGTTCATCAGCAGCAGCGGGAGACGTACGTCGTACTTCTCCCGCATGTGCAGGATCTGACGGGCGATCACGTCCAGGAAGCTCAGGCCCTTGCGCACGCACAGCAGCGACTTCGCGCGGTCCATGCCCATCGAGGTGCCGAGGCCACCGTTGAGCTTGATCACCGCGGTGGTCGAGATGGCGGCGTGCGCCTCCTCGTCGCTGACCTCGACGTCACCGATCGACGGGATGTCGACCGGCTCGATCGTGTCCTCCGGGATCATCCCGGTCTCACCGTGCTCGAGCTGGCGGTAGTAATGTGCGAACGTCTGCACGGCGACGTCGTCCACGCCGGCGTCGCGCATCTTCGCCATCGCCTTGGCCAAACCTGGGCTACCCATAGAGGAAAGCCTAGGCTGTCGTTGTGTCGGATTCACAAACCCCTCCGGGTTCTGGTAGTCCAGCCCCCGCTGACCTGATGGGGCGCAAGACTGCCCTACGCGACCAGCTGCTGACTACCCGGGGACGCATCGGCCTGCACCGACTCGGCTCGCTCGCGCGTGACCTCTCGCAGGTGGTCAGCGAGATTCCTGAGGTACGCCGGGCCGCGACCGTTGCGCTCTACGTCTCGATCGGCACCGAACCCGGCACCGGGCCGCTGATCGACTCGCTCGACGCCGCGGGGAAGCGCATCCTGCTGCCCTGCCTGCTGCCGGACAACGACCTGGACTGGGCGGTCTACGACGGCGAGCTGGTCCGCGCCGCCCGCGGACTCCTGGAGCCGGGCGGGGAGAGGCTGGGGGTCTCCGCGATCACCGGCGCCGACGTCGTGCTCGTGCCGGGCCTGGCCGTGGATGCGCAGGGCCATCGGATGGGACGGGGCGGGGGCTCCTACGACCGCGTCCTGGCTCGGGTGCCGACCGGGACCCTCACCTGCGTGCTTCTCTATCCGTGGGAGATCGGTGTTCCGGTGCCGGTGGAAGCCCACGACCAGGCCGTGGGTGCGGCCGCGAGCGCGGAGGGAATGCAGCGCTTCTCCTAGGCGTTCGCTAATATTGGCAGTCGCGCCCGTCGAGTGCCAGATTCTGTTCTAGGAGAAACGTGCCCACCTATCAGTACGCCTGCACCGAGTGCGGCCACGCCTTCGACCAGTTCCAGAGCTTCAGCGACGCTTCGCTGACCGAGTGCCCCGAGTGCAGCGGCAAGCTGCGCAAGGTCTTCAGCGCAGCCGGGGTCGTCTTCAAGGGCTCTGGCTTCTACCGCACCGACTCCCGCTCCGGCTCGTCCTCGTCGAGCTCGTCGGACTCGAGCTCGTCCTCGACGTCGTCCCCGGCGCCTGCCGCGGCCTCCAGCTCCTCAGACTGACGCCGAGACGTCACGCGCGTCGGCCGAGTTGGCACCGCGCTGCCGACTCGGCCGACCTGAGTGACGCCTCGGCTGGTTATCCACAGGTTTATTCACAGCATCCTCGGGGTTGTGGATAGTGAGGTGCGGGGATCCGAGCAGCGGCCTAGCGTGCCGGCATGTTCACTCGAATCATGTCTGTCGCCCGCCGCGTACGCCGCGGGGTCCTCGCCCATCGACGCCTGCTGGCGTTCCTGCTGACCGCCTCTGCGGTCGCGATCGCGCTCTCGGCGACTCGGTCGGACCCACCCGACACCTCGACGATGGCGGTCGCCTCCCGAGATCTGCCGGTCGGCACGGTTCTCACCGCGGCCGACCTGACCGACATCGAGACCGACCCCGGCAGCGTGCCCGCCGACCTCGCCGAAGCCCCGCTCGGTGAGCGGCTCGCGGCTCCGCTGCGCCGCGGCGAGCCCGTCACCGACGTACGTCTCGTGGGTCCGTCGTTGACCGACGGCCGTCCCGACCTGGTCGCCGTGCCCGTCCGGCTGCCCGACGCCGAGATGGCCGGTCTGCTCCATGTCGGCGACACCGTCGACCTCTACGTCACCGACCCGGCGACCGCCGAGACGGCCCTGGTCACCACCGACACGCTGATCCTCAGCCTCCCTCGGGCGGCCGAACCGAGCGGCGATGATTCCATGACACAAGGAAAGACCGAGGGGTTTGGCGTCACAAACGCTTCGGCGGGACGTCTGGTCATCGTCGGAGTCGCCGCGAACAGCGTCGAGGACGTCACATCTGCAGGGGTGGGGGGCTACCTCACCTTCGCGTACTGACGGCCCAGGGACGCCATATCCGGGTCTCCTACACCTCACACACTGAGCAACAGGAGTAAGCAAGACATGGACGGATTCAAGAAGTTCCTGCTTCAGGGCGACCTGATCAAGCTCGCGGTCGCCTTCATCATGGGTGCCGCGTTCGCCTCGGTCGTGACAGCGACGGTCGACGTCATCATGGACCTGATCGGCAAGCTCGGCGGCACGCCCGACTTCTCGAACTACGAGCCGGGCGGCGTCAGCGTCGGCGCCTGGCTGACTGCGGTCATCGCCTTCCTGATCATGGCCGCAGTCGTCTACTTCATGATCGTCAAGCCCTACACCGCCGCCAAGGAGCGCTACTTCCCGGACCCCGACCCGGGCGAGACCGAGGTCGACATCCTCAAGCAGATCCGCGACAGCCTGAACGCTCGCTGACGCTGTCCTCGCCAGAAGCGGACCGCCTCGGGCGCCGCTTCGGCAGGTGCCGTCTCACCCACCGTGGTGAGGCGGCACCTGCGATTTCAGCCAACGGTCCGACGCCGACTCCTCCGACTCTGCCGAGGACTCCCGCTCGTCGCTGGTGGTCTCCGGGATCACGTCACCGAAGATCCGCGCCAGCCGCTGCTTGCGCTTCCACTCCGGCTCCGCGGGCTTGTCGGGCCCGCCGGGCCCGTCCGGCTTGTCGGTTTCGGCCATCAGCACAGTCCCGCGCGTTCGCGTGCTGCCTTCGCCTCTTCGGCGATCTCCTCGAGCTCCTCCTCGGAGGGTCCAGCGCTCGCACCCTCGGAGGAGGTGCCGGACGAATCGGCGGACTCGGACTCGTCGCTGGAAGCCGAGCCAGCGGTCTCGCCGTCGGTGGCCTCATCGGTCGCGCTGTCCCCTGATGCCGCGTCGTCCGACTTCTTGCTCTTCTTGCCGGATGCCTCGCCGGCGTCCAGCGCTCCGGCGGCGATCTTCTTGGTCAGCGGCTTGTCGTTGGCGATGGCCTTGAAGACGTTCTTCGCCTTCTCGTCGTCGAGCACGACTCGGTTGGCGTTCTGGGGATCGGTGACCACCGGGATCGTGAGGAACTTGATGTTCTCCATCCCGATGCTCTGGAAGCCGGAGGCGATCTTCGCCATGGTCTCCAGGTTGTCCTTGAGACCTTCATCCATCGTCAAGCCCTTGGTGGCTGCGTTGAGAAAGCCGAGCACCTTCGTCGGGCTGGACAGAGTGTCGCCCGAGAGCAGCTTGGCCGCCATCGCCCCGATGAACGCCTGCTGCCGCTTGGAACGGTCCAGGTCACCACCGTCACCGAGAGTCTCCCCGGTATCGGCCCTGACGCCATGTCGCATCCGGACGTACTCGAGGGCCTTCTTGCCGCTGAGCTTCTGCTTGCCGGCCTTGAACTTGGCACCGGTATAGCGGTCTTCGACCGCTGCGGGCAGGCAGACGTTGACCCCGTCGATGGCGTCGACCATGCCCTTGAAGCTCGCGAAGTCGACCACCACGACATGGTTGACAGTGATGTCGCACTTCTTGCCGCACATGTCGCCGGCGACGTACTCGAGCTGGTCGATCGTGCAGGTCGGACCGCCCGTCGCGTAGGCCTCGTTCCACTGCACGTACTCGGCAGGGCTGGTCGTGTCTCCGTCCTCGGTCTTGCAGGACGGCCGATCCACCATCGTGTCGCGCGGGATGGAGACGCCATAGGCGAACTCCCGGTTGGCGGACAGGTGCAGCAGGATGTTGGTGTCCGACCCACCGCCGCTCTGACCGTCGACACCGCACCCCTTGCAGTCGCGGCTGTCCGACCCCATCACGAGGATGTTGATCGGCTCCTTCGGGCCGACGTCGGCGGCCTTCTCCCCGAGGCTGACGGTTTCGATGTTCGACTTGAGGTTCCGGTAGGTGTAGACCGTGAACAGCCCGACGACCAGCGCGAGCACGAGCAGCGTCGAGCTGAGCACGTGCAGCACGCTGATCCGCGGCTTGTCGCGGCCCTCGTGCTCGTCGGGATAGGGAGCGTACGGCTCCTCGTAACCATCCTGCGACGGGTAGTCGTCATAGGGCTCGTCGTCGTAGTCCGACGCGTACGCCGCGTCTCGACGGTCTGCGGCGGGATAGGCCTCGTGACGAGCCTCGTGCAGCTCGTCACGTGAGGCGGTGCGACCCCGCGGCCGGTCGGCCGAAGCCGGGCGGGGCGCGACGGTGGTCGCGCCGGGGTCGTTCCAGTCGAACTCGCGGGCAGCCGGCGGTGCGAGCTGCTGGTCGGGAGCCGCCGGCGCAGGCGGAGCCGGCTGCGGGTCCTGGCGGTACCACTCCTGTGCAGGGGCGACCGCGGTCTCCTCGGCGACGGGCGCGGGGGCCGGCGGCGGGGGTACGTGACGCCCGGAGCGCGGTGCATCGCGCAGCGGCGGTGCTACCGCCGTCGCGTCCGGGTCGTTCCACTCCTGAGGAACCGGCGGAGCAGGCGTCGGCGACGCTCCCGAGTTCCTCCTGGCCATCGCCTGATAGCGCTCGGCCAGACTCGGATCCCTCCGTGCGGGCTCAGCGTGCGGCGGCTCGGCAACGGGAGGCTCCGCCTGCGCCGGTTCCCGACGGGCCGGACGCGCGGCTCGGCGGCCACCGCCGGACGACGCACCGGTCCCGGGACCAGGAGGCGGAGGCGCCACGAACTCGGACTGCTGCCTCGCCGCCCGCCGGCCACCACCGGACTCCGCCGACGGCGTGTCCGTCGGCACGTCGGCAGCCCGTGCGCCACGGCCTGCCCGAGTCCCCCCGGACTCGTCGCTCGCAGCGTCGTCCGCGCCGTACATCCACTCGAATCCAGATACGCCCGAGCCTGAATCCGCACCCCCACGTCGGGGAGGCATGGAGGGGTCAGGCATAGATCACCGTCACTCGTCGCTGGGAGGGGGGAGGATTCGGGTTGAGTCGACGGTGACTCAACCTACGCGAGAATCCCAAGTTTGACCTGAGACCGCAACGAACCCCAAACCGTAGTATGACCTGTCGCCATGGCAAGATATCCGCGAACGCCCCAGTAGCTCAGTGGATAGAGCAGCCGCCTCCTAAGCGAAAGGTCGCAAGTTCGACTCTTGCCTGGGGCACCAACAAGCAAGAGCAGCCGACTCCCCCAGGGCGAAAGGCCCGCAAGTTCGACTCTTGCCTGGGGCACCAACAAGCAAGAGCAGTCGTCTCCATGAAGCCGCTGACCGGCGGAAACGTCAGTGCAGAGACTTGTCCGGCGCTCCCACTCTCCACTCATGGAACGGGACCTCGAGACCCGCACGTGTCGGCGCACAGAGGAACGGTCCCGCGCTCACCTCGTCGTGGGCAGCGAAAGGAAGCACCCGCACCAGCTGCCACCTCGTCCCCTCCCTGCGCGCCCGGACCGTCAGTGCGTCGTCTGTCCAGCTGACCCGGAACGTCACCCGGGAGGCAACCCACTCCGGAGCGGGCGAGGCCGACCAGTCCGATCGGCCATCAGTGACGACCGCACCGATCTGGGCGACACCGTCGGCGAACTCGATACCAGCCTTGACCCAGCGCTCGTTTGAGGCACGGACGAAGATCCCGGCCTGGTCGAACTGCTGCGAGAACGGCGTGCCGAACCCGACCTCCATGGCTGACCCCGGAGCGAAAGGTGTGAGGAGCGCGTGCTCGGTATCGTGCACGAAACCGTACGCCGTGTGCCGCCATGCGTCGCTCCCCTCAACCGCCGTCGCGACCAAGGTGCCTTCGGGTGTGACGCGTGCGGCGGCCGGCTGATGCGTCCAGCGCCCGGACGACCAGTCGATGTCCTGTGACGAACTCTCGGACATGCCCGTCACTGCGCTTCGACGACCTCGAACCGGATCCCAGCAGCCTGGAGCCGGGCGAGCAGCGCATCCCCCATCGCGACCGCGGTGGTGACGGACCCGGAGGTCTCCGGGAGGGAGTCGAAGGCCAGGCACAGTGCCGACTCGGCGAGCATCTTGGCGGTCTCGGTGTAGCCCGGGTCGCCTCCGGAGACCTTGGTGTGGATCGTCCGGCCGCCGGTCTCGGCGACGAAGTCGACGGTGAACCACGACTTCTCGCGGCGGGACTCCGACGGTCCGGTGCCCTGCTTGACCCGCTCGCCGAGCTTGGCCCGCAACGGTGGCACCTGCATCGCGAGCGCGAGGGCGCCGACGCCGACCGCGCCCCCGACGGCGTACCTCAACGTCTTGGTCCCGGCGAAGTGCGAGTAGGTGAAAGCAGGGCCGTACGCCTCCAGCGCCTGGCCGGAACGGGCGACGATGAACGGGTCGATGGTCGGCAGCGGCAGCAGCCAGTAGCCCAGCTCGCTGTCGCGGCCGAGCGAAGGCTTCGCGGGCCGCGACCGACGGCCCTCCGGCCGCTTCTCGAGCGCCCGGCGCTCGCGCGAGGCCGCCGCCATCTCCCGGGGCCGGGACATCTGCCCCAGCGCGGAGTGGAAGGTGCCGCCGGAGAAGGTCGCGTTGGAGCGCACGACCCCCTTCATCGTCAGCGGACCGGTGATCTCGCCGCCGCGAGCGAGCTCGCGGACCGTGAAGAACGCGCCGAGATCGTGCGGGATCGAGTCGAACCCGCAGGCGTGCACGATCCGGGCACCGTTGAGCCGGGCGACCGCGTCGTACTTCACGAACATCCGGTCGACGAACTCGGGTTCTCCGGTCAGGTCGACGTAGTCGGTGCCGGCCTCCGCGCACGCCTTGACCAGGGGCTCGCCGAACTCCAGGTAGGGACCGACGGTGGTGATCACGACGCGAGCACGAGCCGCCAGGGTGACGAGCGAGGCGGAGTCGTTCACGTCGGCCTGGATGAGCTCGACGTCAGTGGAACCGAGCCCGTCACGCACGGCTTCGAGACGAGACAGGGAGCGGCCCGCGAGCGCCCAGCGCAGGTCTGCGGGGGCGTTCGCCGCGAGATACTCGGCCACCAGACCGCCCGTGAAACCGGTCGCGCCGAACAGGACGATGTCGAGGTCGCGAGAAGTCGTCATGACCGCTACCTTTCCAGAACCTACGAAATCCGAGACGGCACGGGTCTCTGAGTGATCAAATGTTTCATCAATAGGGATACGCTTAAGCGGTTTCTTTTCTTTTGTGCATCAGCAATGAATCAACGACCAGGCACCATCCCCAACCACGAGATGAGTGAGACGAGCCTGTGGGCGACGCGGTGATCAGCGTTCTGCTGGCCGACGGCCACGATGTCGTGCGTGTCGGCGTGCGGACCGTCCTCCAGCCGGAACCGGACATCGAGGTCGTCGGCGAGGCCCGCACCGCCGCCGAGGCACGGCCGCTGATCGCGACGCTCCGTCCCGACGTACTCATCCTCGACTCCTATCTCCCCGACTCCTCCGGCGTGGCGCTGTGCCGCGAGGCGCTGGCGATGAAGAGCGACATCCGCTGCCTGATCCTGGCCACCGACGGCGACGACGAGGTGATGAGCCAGGCGATCATGGCCGGCGCGGCCGGTTATGTGCTCAAGCAGATCGAGGCGTCGAGCCTGGTCTCCGGCGTACGTCTGGTGGCCAGCGGCCACACTCTCTTCGACCCCGAAGCAGCCGCCAAGGTGGTGCACAACGTCGAGGAGCGCCGCCGGATGCACGAGGTGGTCGCCGAGCTGACCCCGCAGCAGCGGCGGATCCTGGTGCTGCTCGCCGAAGGCATATCCAACCGGCAGATCGCCGAGCGGCTCGTGCTGGCGGAGAAGACCGTCAAGAACCACATCACCGGTCTCCTCGCCAAGCTCGGCGTCAGCCACCGCACCCAGGCCGCGCTGATGGCGAGCCAGCTGCTCGAGGACGGTGTCGTGCCCCGGCCGGCACCCCCGGGTGACGACGCCAGGCAGGCCAAGGGCCCCAACGGCGGGCTCGTCCCCCCGCAGCCTCGAAGCCAGGCCCCTTCCCGGACCCCCGGCCGATCCCGGTAATCGTCACGCGGATCCGAGTACCGTGGATGGCATGTGCCGCAACATCCGCCCGCTCCACAACTTCGAGCCGCCCGCCACCAACGACGAGGTCACCGCTGCCGCCCTGCAGTTCGTACGCAAGGTGAGCGGCACGACCAAGCCTTCTGCCGCCAACCAGGAGGCCTTCGACCGCGCCGTCTCCGAGATCGCCCACATCACCCGACATCTCCTCGACGACCTGGTCACCAACGCCCCGAAGAAGAACCGCGAGGTCGAGGCGGCGAAGCGCAAGGCTCGCGCCGAGGCCAGGTACGCCTCGTGACCCTCGCCCCCGGGGCGATCTCCGAGGATTCGTACGCAGCAGCCCTGGCGCTCCTCCAGGACCGGCGCCTCGTGGTGCTGACCGGCGCGGGCGTCTCGACCGACTCAGGGATCCCCGACTACCGCAGCCCGGGCAGCCCGGCGCGGCAGCCGATGACGTTCCAGCAGTTCATCTCGGGGCCGCAGGAGCGGCAGCGCTACTGGGCACGCAGTCATCTCGGCTGGCGACGGATGGGCAGCGCCGTGCCGAACGCCGGCCACCGGGCGATCACCCAGATCGATCCTGAGCTGCTGATCACGCAGAACGTCGACGGCCTGCACGAGCAGGCGGCACCCGAGCTGGCCAGGAGCGGCCGGATCGTGACCCTGCACGGGCGGGTCGCCGACGTGGTCTGCCTGTCGTGCGGCACGGTGAGCCCGCGACGCGAGCTGCAGGCGCGGATGGAGGAGCTCAACGCGGGTTGGGCCGAGGCCCATGCGGACGTGGAGACCCGGCCGGACGGTGACGTCGCACTCGAGGAGACGCAGGACTTCGTCGTACCCGACTGCGAGATCTGCGGCGGCATCCTCAAGCCCGACGTCGTCTTCTTCGGCGAGAACGTCCCCAAGGAGCGGGTCGCCACGTGCATGGCGGCGGTCGACGGGCTCGCTGAGAACCATGGCGTTCGCGCCCGCGGCGAGCAGCGCGAGGGGAAGGGCGTGCTGCTCGTCGCGGGCTCGAGCCTGGCGGTGATGAGCGGCTATCGGTTCGTACGCCGGGCGGCGAAGGCCGGGATCCCGGTCGTCATCGTCAACCGCGGAGCCACCCGGGGCGATGGGGAGGCTGCGTACAAGCTGGAGGTCGGGACCAGCGAGTTCCTCACCTCCTTGGCACAGATCAGATCCAGGGGTTCAAGCAGAGCGTGACTGGAACGGCAGCTCGCCCATGCGGCCGGCGGCCTCGTCGACCGACAGCCTGGCTCCGATGAAGAAGTGGTAGACCGGTCCCTCGTCGATCAGCAGCACCTTCGCGCTGTGGAAGTCACCACCGAGGTCGGTGAGCACGATCTCCTCGCCGCGCTCGAGGTGCCGGGTCAGGCCGGTGTCGGTGTGGTGGACGGCGACAGGGCGGAACGTCTCATCCAGCTCGTGACCGCGAGCGGGCAGATGAACGACCTCCATAGAGCTCTCCCCTCCGGAGACCCCCGCAAGTCTCGACATGACAACCGCTGCAGTCCAGATCCCTGGCCAACAGCAGGCCTCGCACGTCAAACATAAGCATCGATGACGTATTCGGTCCAGAGCGGTGTGCCAGATTCTGCCGACGTCGAGAGAATTTCACCCGCAGTCGGGCCGCGCGATGTCGATCGGAAGGTCAGAGGGCCTTGACGAAGATGTGGTCGGCGGCCTCGGGGATGATCTCGGCGGTCTCGCCGCCGGAGCCGAGCAGGACGCCGTCGGGAGTGGCCTTGATGGCAACCGTCTGGTCGGGGGTCGCACCGACCCGACGCAGGGCGCTCATCAGCGACTCGTCCTTCTGCATCTCCTCGGAGATACGCCGCACCAGGACGGTCGCGCGCTCGGCGCCCGCTGCAGCGGTGAGCGACTGGACGCCAGCCATGAAGTCCTCGTCGGCCGGCTTGCCGCCGAGCTCGTCGAGACCCGGGATCGGGTTGCCGTAGGGCGACTCGGTCGGGTCACCGAGCAGGTCGAGCAGGCGCTTCTCCACGGTCTCCGACATGACGTGCTCCCAGCGGCACGCCTCCTCGTGGACGAGCTCCCAGTCAAGGCCGATGACGTCGGTGAGCAGCCGCTCGGCGAGCCGGTGCTTGCGCATCACCCGGGTCGCCAGCCGAAGACCCTCGTCGGTGAGCTGCAGGTGGCGGTCACCCTCGACGGTGAGCAGACCGTCGCGCTCCATCCGGGCGACGGTCTGGGAGACCGTGGGACCGGACTGGTGCAGTCGCTCGGCGATGCGGGCGCGCAGCGGAACGATCCCCTCCTCGACCAGCTCGTAGATGGTGCGGAGGTACATCTCGGTAGTGTCGATCAGGTCGCTCACGAGCTAATCCTACATCCTTGAATCAGTCAGAAAAACCGAACTCAGCAGGGTGTGTCCCGAACGACGTCGACCTGCACCAGAGACCCGCGCGACGGATCCCCTAGGAGCCCTGACCCTCGAGGGCTTCGTTGTATCTGGACAGCATAGCGCTGAGCCGGTCGATGTCGTCGGGACTCCAGTCGGACAGCCGGTCGCTGAAACGTACGCGGCGCTCGCGGGCAACCCGGTCGAGCCCTTCGCGCGCCTCGGCGGTCAGCGAGACCAGACTGGCCCGGCCGTCCTCGGGATCGGGGTGACGCTCGAGCAAGCCGAGGTCGACGATCGCCTGCACCATTCGGCTGACCGCCCCCTTGTCGATGCCGAGCCCGTCGACGAGAGCGGAGGCCCGGAGAGGGCCGTGCTCGGCGACCCAGGTCAGCACCATGTAGCCACCCGGCGGCAGGTCGGGATGGAGCATCCGGCCACGGATGCGCATCGCCCGCTTCGCCCGACGCATGAGCACACCGACCTCGGCCTCGAGCCGGATCAGCGACTCCACCCGCGGGGCGTCGATCGCGTCGTCCACAGCGGGCTCGTCAGTCATGTCCGCACAGCTCCCTCGGCTTCGGCCTCCACGAGGGCCTTCTCGTCGGGGAGGTCCTCGACGGTCGTCCTCAGCGGGACCTCCTTGATGGCCACGATAGCGACGAGGGCGAGCAACGCGCACGGGATGGCCACCAGGAAGAGGTCGGCGGTCGCGACGGCGAAGGCGTGCTCATAGAGCGCCTGCATCGCGCTCGGCATGCCGGCCGGGTCGGCGAGCCCGCCGCTCTGCAGGCTCTGCAGCTCCTCGGGCGTCACCTTCCCGCTGGCGACCAGCTCAGGGACGCCGTCGGTGATGACGTCCTCGACCCGGTGGGAGAGCACGGCGCCGAGCGCAGCGATGCCGATCGACCCGCCCATCGACCGGAAGAAGGCGACGACCGAGGAGCCGGCACCCATGTCCTTCGTGTCGAGGTTGTTCTGCACCGCGAGCACGAGGTTCTGGTTGGTGGCTCCGACGCCGAGACCGACGACCGCCATGAACGCGCCGACGACGGCCAGATTGGTGTGCTCGTCGATGGTGCTGAGCAGGTAGAGCCCGATCGGCAGCATGGTGCCACCGAAGACCAGGTAGCGCTTCCAGCGTCCGGTGGAGCTGATCAGGCGACCGGTGACCATGCCGGCGACCGAGAGCCCGAGCACCATGCAGATCGACATCAGGCCCGCGTGGGTCGGCGTCATCCCCCGAGCGGTCTGGAAGTACTGCTGCAGGTAGACCGTCGCACCGAACATCCCGGCACCGACGAAGAACGACGCGAACGTGGAGAGCACCATGGTCCGGTCGCGGAAGAGCCGCAGCGGGATGATCGGCTCCTTGGCGAACCTCCCCTCGACCAGCAACGCGAGAGCGAGCACGACGACGCTGCCCGCGACCAGGGCGTACGAGGTGAGCGACGCCCACTCGAAGGACTCGCCACCCAGGGTGACCCAGATCAGCAGCGCCGAGACACCGGCGACCAGCAGGAACGCACCGAGGTAGTCGATGCTGACCTCGCGACGAACGTGCGGGAGGTGCAGGGTCTTCTGCAGCAGGATGAAGGCGACCACCGCGAACGGCACACCGACGTAGAAGACGCCGGGCCAGCCGAACGAGGAGTCGACGATGACGCCGCCGACCAGCGGGCCGATGACCGTCGCCAGGGCGAAGACGGCGCCGATGTAGCCGGAGTAGCGGCCGCGCTCACGCGGGGAGACGATCATCGCGATGATCACCTGGATCAGCGCGACGATGCCACCCATCCCGAGCCCCGCGATGACACGTCCGGTGATGATCACCGGCATCGACGGCGCCAGACCACAGATCGCCGAGCCGACGATGAACAGGCCGAGCGCGACCTGGACCAGGACCTTCTTGTTGTAGAGGTCGGCGAGCTTGCCCCAGATCGGCGTCGTCGCGGTCATCGCCAGCATGCTCGAGACGACGATCCAGGTGTAGCCGCCCTGGGTACCGCCGAGGTCGGTCACGATCCGCGGCAGGGCGTTGGCGACCGACGTGCTGGACAACATCGCGACGAACAGCGCCATCAGCAGGCCGGAGAGGACCTCCATGATCTGGCGGTGGCTCATCTCCGGCGCCGCGATGGCCTGCGAAGACTGATGGGACTCTGACAAGGACTGCCTCGGCTCTCACGTACATCGGTTGAATATCGTCAACCAATGTATGCGAGATTAGTTGCTAAACGCAACTTGTCGCGCGTGAAAACGGAGCGACCCGCAGGCGGGCCAGGTGGCCGACCCGGTGGATGAGTCCGGTACGCCTGCGGGTCGGGTGGCTGCCGTTGGATTGCCAGCTCCCCATCCATGGTTGGAGGGCTGCTAGCGAGCAGCCACCTCACGCATCCAATCGTTCTTCATCTGATCGGATCACCTCCTTTCCCGTGTGCCTCAACGGTAGGCGCCGGGCCGTGCCGGGATCAAAGGGTTTATTCTCGGCGCCCCTCTCAGGCGGTGGCCGGCTCCTCGTCCACGATCGCGTGGCTGAACTGCGACCGGTAGAGCTCGGCGTACGCCCCGCCGGCCTCGAGCAGCTCGGCGTGGTTGCCCTGCTCGACGATCGCGCCGTCGCGCATGACCAGGATCAGGTCGGCGTCGCGGATCGTGGAGAGCCGGTGGGCGATCACGAAGGACGTACGGTCCGAGCGCAGCGCGGCCATGGCGTGCTGCAGGAGCAGCTCGGTGCGGGTGTCGACCGAGGAGGTCGCCTCGTCGAGGATCAGCAGCGACGGCTCGGCGAGGAAGGCCCGCGCGATGGTGATCAGCTGCCGCTCGCCTGCCGACAGGTTGCCGCCTTCGTCGGTGATCAGGGTGTCGTAGCCGTCGGGGAGCGAGTGCACGAACCTGTCGACGTACGTCGCCCTGGCCGCTTCGAGGAGCTCCTCCTCGGTCGCGGACGGCCGTCCGTAGCGGATGTTGTCGCGGATCGTCCCCTCGAAGAGCCAGGTGTCCTGGAGCACCATGCCGGTGCGCTCGCGCAGGTCGGCGCGGGGCATCGAGGCGATGTCGACACCGTCGAGGGTGATCCGGCCGGCGTCGAGCTCGTAGAACCTCATGATCAGGTTGACCAGCGTGGTCTTGCCGGCGCCGGTGGGACCGACGATCGCGACGGTCTGGCCGGGGCGGGCCACCAGGGACAGGTCCTCGATGAGCGGCCTGTCCTCGTCGTAGGAGAAGGAGACGTGCTCGAAGCGGACCTCGCCCGCACCGGCGTCGCCGGCCCGGCGAGCACCCGCATCGGGCGACTGCTCCTCGGCGTCGAGCAGCTCGAAGACGCGCTCGGCCGAGGCGACGCCGGACTGCAGCAGGTTCATCATCGAGGCCAGGGTGGTGATCGGCTGGGTGAACTGGCGGGAGTACTGGATGAAGGCCTGCAGCTCGCCGAGGCTCAGAGCCCCGCTGGCGACCCGGAGCGACCCGACGACACAGACCACCACGAACATCAGGTTGCCGACGAACATCATCAGCGGCATCAGGATCCCGCTGATGAACTGGGCCTTGAAGGCCGCGGCGAAGAGCTTGTCGTTCTCCTCGGCGAAGGTCGTCTCGACCTCCTCCTGGCGGCCGAAGACCTTGACCAGGTCGTGCCCGGAGAAGGTCTCCTCGATGTGGCCGTTGAGCTTGCCGGTGTGGCGCCACTGCGCCACGAACTGGCCCTGTGACCGCTTCATCACGGCGCGGGTGACCACCAGCGAGACCGGCACCGCGAGCAGCGCGATCAAGGCCAGCACCGGGCTGATCCAGAACATCATGAACAGCACCGTGACCAGCGTGAACAGCGCGGTCAGCACCTGGCTGAAGGTCTGCTGCAGCGTCTGGCTGATGTTGTCGATGTCGTTGGTGACCCGGCTGAGCAGCTCCCCGCGGGGCTGCTTGTCGAAGTAGGAGAGCGGGACGCTGTGGACCTTCTTCTCGACGTCCTCGCGCAGACCCTTGACGGTGCCCTGGACGACCGAGTTGAGGATCCAGCCCTGCAGGAAGGAGAGCAGGGACGCGACGAGGTAGACGGCGAGCACCACGAGCAGCGCATTGCGCAGCGCGTCGAAGTCGACGCCCTGGCCGGGGGTGACGTGGTCCATCCCGGAGAGCATGTCGGCGAGCTTGTCGTCGCCCTGGGCGCGCAGCCCCTCGACCGCCTGCTCCTGGGTGACCCCCGCCGGCAGCTCCCGGGAGAAGACACCGCCGAAGATGATGTCGGTCGCCTTGCCGAGCAGCCAGGGCCCCAACGACATCAGCGTCACGCTGATCGCGGCCAGCACGATGGTCGCGACAGCATGCAGCTTGTAGGGCGCCATCCTCCCCAGGAGGCGCTTCGCCGAGGGGACGAAGGTCATCGCCTTGTCCCCCACCGCGCCACCGCCACCCATCGGGCCGGGGCCGCCTTGCGGACGTACGATCCGCTCGGTCTTCTTCATCTGGCCGTTCTGGCCGGTCTTCTGGTCGCTCATGCCGCGGGCTCCTCGGGTGACGCTGACCGAGTTACCTCGGTGTGGATGCAGTTCCCTCGCGGAGTTCCACGAAGGAGGTGGCCACCGACCGAGTTACCTCGGTGAACATTCAGCCTCATGCCGCGGCCTCCTCTGCGCTGAGCTGCGAGGAGACGATCTCCTGGTAGGTGGCGTTGGCGGCGAGCAGCTCGTCGTGGGTGCCCTCACCGACGATGGCGCCGTCCTCGAGCACGAGGATCTTGTCGGCGTCACGGATGGTGGAGACCCGCTGGGCGACGACGATGACGGTGGCGTTGCGGGTCTCGGGGGCGAGCGCCGCGCGGAGCCGGGCGTCGGTGGCGACGTCGAGGGCGGAGAAGGAGTCGTCGAAGAGGTAGATGTCGGGCCTCCTCACGAGGGCGCGGGCGATGGCCAGGCGTTGCCGCTGGCCGCCGGAGACGTTGGTGCCTCCCTGGTCGATCTCGGCGTCCAGGCCGGTGCCGTCCTCAGGCGCCATCCGCTCCACGAAGTCACGCGCCTGAGCGACCTCGAGCGCGTGCCAGAGCTCCTCGTCGGTGGCGTCCGGCTTGCCGTGGAGCAGGTTGGAACGGACGGTGCCGGTGAACAGGAAGGCTTTCTGCGGCACCAGCCCGAGAGAGCTGCGCAGGGTGGCCGGGTCGAGGTCGCGTACGTCGACACCGCCGACCCGGACGACACCGGCCGTCGCGTCGAAGAGCCGGGGCACGAGGCCCAGGAGGGTCGTCTTGCCGGCACCGGTCGAGCCGATGATCGCGACGGTCTGCCCGGGCCGGGCCTCGAAGGTCAGGTCGTGGAGGACGGGATGGTCGGCGCCGGGATAGGTGAACCCGGCCCCGACCATGTCGACGTACCCGCGACGGGAGAGCTCGGTGACGCCTGCGGCGGGGGGAACCACGCTGGTCTCGGTGTCGAGGACCTCGGCGATGCGGTCGGCGCAGACGGCCGCGCGCGGCACCTGCATGAGCATGAAGGTGCCCATCATGATCGACATCAGGATCTGCATCAGGTACTGCAGGAACGCGGTCAGCGGACCGACCTGCATCACCCCGTTGTCCACCCGGATGCCACCGAACCAGATCACCGCGACGCTGGCGACGTTGATGACCAGAATCATCAGCGGGAACATCGTCGACATCCAGCGTCCGGCCCGCAGCGCGACGTCGGTGAGCTCGTCGTTGGCGCGCGCGAAGCGCGCGGTCTCCTGGGGCTCGCGTACGAACGCACGGATCACCCGGATGCCGGTGATCTGCTCGCGCAGGATGCGGTTGACCGCGTCGATGCGCTCCTGCACCTTGCGGAAGTTGGGGACCATGCCGCGTACGACCACGGCCATGGAGACGAGCAGCACGGGGATGACGACCGCGAGCAGCCAGGAGAGCCCAGCGTCCACGCGGATCGCCATCGCGACGCCGCCGACCATCATCATCGGCACCATCACCGCGAGCGTGCAGGTGAGCACGGCGAGCATCTGGACCTGCTGGACGTCGTTGGTGGTCCGGGTGATCAGCGAGGGAGCACCGAAGCGGCCGACCTCACGGGCGCTGAAGGAGCCGACCCTGGCAAAGATCGCCGCGCGCAGGTCACGCCCGAAGCTCATCGAGCTGCGCGCCGCGAAGTAGACGCTGATGATCGAGCACACGATCTGCACGAACGCGACGCCGAGCATGATCGCGCCGGTTCGGACGATGTAGTCGGTGTCACCCGTGGCCACGCCCTTGTCGATGATGTCGGCGTTCAGGCTGGGCAGCAGCATGAACGCCGAGGTCGAGAGGAGCTGCAGGATCGCGATGACGACCAGGAACCTCTTGTACGGGAGCAGGTAGTCCCGGAGCAGTCGAAGAAGCATCAGTGAGTCTCTCTGGTCAAGATGCCGCCGAGCAGCACGTCGATGACGTCCTCGCTGCTCAACGGCTGGTTTTCTCGGTTCAGGCCGGGGAACCAGGCCCCGGTCGTGAGGCTGCGCAGCACCAGCGCGGCCTTTCTCGGCGAAAGTCGTAGCTCGCTCTCATAGGGCTCGAAGACGAGCCTGGCCAGGTTGTCGACCAGCGCGTTGTTGCCTTCGGTGACGAACCTCGGCGGCCCCATGCGCGGGCGTACGCCCCCAGGGTCCGCCTCTTCGAACAGGGTCGAGCGCACCGCCATCATCACGAGGACGCCGCGCCGCGCGGAGGTCGTGAGCAGGTCGATGACGGCGCGGAGCCTGTCCTCGATGTCGGTGGCGCCTTCCACGACCTCCGCGATCTCCTGCCCTGCCCGGGCGGGGTCGAAGACGTTCTCGGCCACCGCACGGTAGAGCTCCCGCTTGTCACGGAAGTGCCGGAAGATCGTGCCTTCGGCGACGCCCGCCGCCTCGGCGATCAACCGCGTGGTCGTCGCCGTGCCGTGCTGGATCAACAGCGTCTCGGTCGCCGCGATGATCGCGGCACGTCGATCTGCTGCGGGAATCGGCTTGGCCCGCGTACGTCGTTCGTCCACATCCGCCATCGTAAATGAGTGAGCACTCACTCACAACCAGATTTGTCGAGGTGCCGCCAAACCCCTGTTGGCCGCCTGTCGTCTGAGGCATGCTGACCCCACTGTCGGGCCGACACGGGCCGTGGCAGCGGTGGTCCCGACAATCTCGACCACCGAATCCGGAATGGAGACAGCATGCGTAGGTTGTTGACAGGTGCGACCGCAGTCGCGCTGGGGGTCACCGGCACCCTCGTCATGGCGAGCTCGGGCAACGCCACCTCCGACCAGGAGGTCCGCTATGTCGTGGCATATGCCGAGGGATCCTCGGCCGCCGACGCCCGTGCCGCGGTGAAGGCCGCCGGGGGCGAGATCGTCTCGGAGAACAGTGCCATCGGTGTCGCGACGGTCGCCGCGGACGAAGGCTTCGCCGAGGCGGCGAACGCCTCGAGCGCCCTCGTGGGCGCCGCCCGTGACCGGGCCGTGGGCGCCACCACCCCTGAGGCGGCCAGCAAGGCCCGCAAGCAGGAGGTGTCGAAGGTCGAGACCGAGTTCCGCAGCGGCAAGGGCAACGCCCCCAAGACCCCGAAGCCCAAGGGGTCCTCGGAGCCGCTCTCCGGTCTGCAGTGGGACATGGAGCAGATCGACGCGGGCGCGGCCAACAAGACCGAGCGCGGCAAGGGCGTCCGCGTCGGCATCATGGACACCGGTGTCGACGGGTCGCACCCCGACATCGCGCCGAACTTCGACGCCGAGCTGAGCCGCAACTTCACCACCGACATCCCGGTCGACGCCAACGGCGCCACGGTCGACGGCCCGTGTGCCGACGAGCCCGACGCCTCCTGCGAGGACGGCAACGACGTCGACGAGAACGGCCACGGCACCCACGTCGCCTCGACCATCGCCTCGCCGGTCAACGGCGTCGGCATCACCGGCGTCGCCCCCGAGGCCGACATCGTCAACCTGCGCGTCGGCCAGGACTCCGGCTACTTTTTCCTGCAGCCGTCCCTCGACGCGCTGACCTACGCGGGCCGCAACGGCATCGACGTGGTCAACATGAGCTACTACATCGACCCGTGGCTGTTCAACTGCACCAGCCACCCGGCCGACTCCCCCGAGGACCAGGCCGAGCAGGCCACGATCATCACCGCCATGCAGCGTGGTCTCGACTACGCCCGCGCCCGCGGCGTGACCCTGGTCGCCGCTGCCGGCAACCAGGCGATCGACTACACCAAGCCGCAGACCGACGCGAGCAGCCCCGACTTCGCCAGCGAGCCCGGTGAGGCCGCGTACGTCCGCGACATGCTCGACCCCGAGTCGTGCGTCTCGATGCCCACCGAGGGTGACGGCGTCATCGCGGTGAGCGCCACCGGTCCGTCCGAGCGCAAGTCCTACTACTCCAGCTACGGCGACGGCTTCATCGACGTCGCTGCGCCTGGCGGGGACGCGTACGACTCCGCCGACGGGACCCGCGACTACACCGCCAACATCCTGGCCGCCTACCCCTACGACCTGGCCGTGTCCGAGGGCGCGATCGACCCGGCGACCGGCGAGGTCAAGGTCCCGTGGGCCGTCGCGGACTGCTCCAGCGGTGAGTGCTCCTACTACCAGTACCTGCAGGGCACCTCGATGGCCTCCCCGCACGCTGCCGGTGTCGCCGCGCTGATCGTCGGTGAATACGGCCACCGCGACCGCTCCGGCAAGGCTCTCTCGCCCAAGAAGGTCGAGAAGATCCTGCTCAAGTCGGCCACCGACAAGGCCTGCCCGGTACCGGCGGACTTCACCTACGTACGCCACCTGCCCAACGGCACCACGGCGACCTCGACCCACACCTGCGAGGGTGGCGAGGCCCCGAACGGCTTCTACGGCAGCGGCATCGTCAACGCGAAGGCGGCGGTCGGACGCTGACCTCGTCCCAGCCGCGAAGGGCCCGGATGCTCGACCCGAGCACCCGGGCCCTTCCCGTCCCATAGGGTTCGGCCATGCAGAGTTGGTGGGTGGCGCACTGGGTCGAGATCGCGGGAGTCGTCACCGGGGCGGCGTGCGTGATCCTGGCGGCACGACGGAGCATGTGGACCTATCCGGTCGGGATCGCCAACACCGCGCTCTACCTGGTCGTCTTCGCCGGGAGCGCCCTCTATGCCGACGCGGCGCTGCAGATCATGTTCATGGTCCTCTCCGTGACCGGCTGGGTGGACTGGGCGATGGCCAGACGCCGGGAGTCTGAGGCACAGCTGCGTCGAGACGAGGCCTTCGTCGGGTCCGCCACCACCCGGACCCTGTTCCTGCTGGCGCTCGGGTTCGTGGTGGCGCTCGCAGCGATCGCGTACGTCCTCTTCGCTTTCACCGACTCCACGACCGAGCTGCCCGACGCCACCGTGACCGCGGGCAGCGTGATCGCCCAGATCATGCTCAACCGGCGCTGGTGGCAGTCCTGGCTGGTCTGGCTGGCCGTCGACATCGTCTCCGTCGGCCTGTACGCCGCCAAGGGGCTGTGGCCGACGGCGGTGCTCTATCTGGGCTTCTGCGTGATCGTCCTGGTCGCGCTGCGGGACTGGCGCCGGGTGCGGGTCACCCAGCGCGCGAAGGAGGTCGCGGGTGTCTGAGACGAAGCCGTTCGGGCACGGCTTGGTGCTCGGGAAGTTCTACCCGTTCCACGCCGGCCACCAGGCGCTCATCCGGGTGGCCCTGCGGGCCTGTGACCGGGTCACCGTCGAGCTCCTCGGCTCGCAGGTCGAGACCATCCCGCTCGAGGTACGCGCGGAGTGGCTGCGCGAGGAGCACCCGACCGCCCACGTGGTCGCCGCGATGGACGAGGCCCGGGTCGACTTCGACGACCCGGCCGCCTGGGACGAGCACATGGTCGTCATCTCCGACCTTCTCCCGGCCCCGGTCGATGCGGTCTTCTCCTCCGACGCCTACGGCGAGGAGCTCGCCCGGCGGCTGGACGCGACCTGGGTCCAGGTCGATCCCGGCCGGACGTTCAACGAGGTCTCGGGGACCGCGATCCGCCGCGACCCGGCCGCGCACTGGGCCGACCTGCCCGCGCCGGTCCGCGCCTGGCTCACCGAGCGGGTCGTGGTGCTCGGCGCGGAGTCGACCGGAACCACGACGCTGGCCGAACAACTCGCCGCCGACCTAGGCACCCACTGTGTCCCGGAGTACGGACGGCTCTGGTCCGAGATCCGCCCCGGCGGCCTGTTCGCACCCTGGCGCAGCGACGAGTTCGACCTCATCGTCGACCGGCAGATCGGCTGGGAGGACGCCGCCCGCCGGCGGGTGCCGAAGCCGGTCCTGGTCTGCGACACCGACGTACTGGCGACGACGCTGTGGCACGAGCGCTACGTCGGCCCCACTCCCGACCACCTCCTCGAGCGCGCCGCCGCTCATCAGCCGGTCGCGTACGTGCTGACCGGGGACGAGATCCCGTTCGTGCAGGATGGGATGCGCGATGGCGAGCACCTCCGGCACCGGATGCAGGACCGGTTCCGCGAGGTGCTCACCGAGCAGCCCGTGCCGTGGATCGAGGTCCGCGGCAGCGTGCAGGAGCGGCTCGCCGCCACCCAAGAGTTCCTCGAGCCGCTGCTCGGGCGAAGCAACCGGATCGGCCCGTCACTGGAGGAGCTGAACAGATGAGCGACCGCTGGCAGAAGACGTCCGCCTCGCCGACCGTCCCGCACGTGCAGCACGGCGGGCCGCGCGACGGGCTCACCGCCGCCGACCTGTTCCGGTCCCCGGACGAGACCGTGGCGCTGGACGAGAAGCTGCGGCGTACGTATTTCTGGTTGGTCAACAAGGCGGTGATCTCGCCGTTCTACGACGTCGAGTTCGACGCCGCGAAGGCCAACCGGTTCCCGCTCGGCGACGCGGGCGCGGAGATCACGCTGCCGACCCAGCCGGCCTACTCCTCCAACGTGCTGCTGCCGCTGCTCACCTTCGCGGTCGGCGGCAAGTGTCTGATGATCGGCGGGCCCGGGCGCGGCAAGACGACCCTCGCGGTGCTGATGGGCGTGCTGTCGGGGTCCACCCCAGACGATGTGAGACGCCACCTGCAGCAGGGGCAGCCGCAGCTGACCGTCTCCGACCTGGTCGGGCTGCCGCTTCCCCGGGACCTCGTCGCCGCGGGATCGCTGGCAGAGATCACGATCGCCTGGAAGTCCTGGCTGACCGAGCGCGTCAAGATCGTCGACGAATACAACCGCATCCCCACCAAGACCCAGTCGGCGCTGCTCACGATGGTCGCCGAGGGCTACGTCGAGAGCCATGACCAGCTGCGCCGGACGGCTCCGAGCGAGGGGGTCGAGAGCTGGTTCTTCACCGCCAACGACGACGCCGGCGGCGGCACCTTCCAGGTCATCCAGGCCCTCAAGGACCGGCTCGACGTCACCGTGCAGGCGTTCGGCTTCAACGGCCGCTTCTTCGACGAGCTGGTCACCCGGGTCGAGGCCGGCGAGCGGCCGGAGGAGCACGTGCCGTCCTCGCTGGTCTTCTCCCCCGACGAGCAGACCGCGATGCTGACCGCGATCCGGGCGGTGCCGCTGCCCGCCGACGTACGCCGGAAGCTGGAGTACTTCACCGGGCAGTTCGAGTTCGTGCAGCACGGTGGACGGCGCTTCGAATACCGCACCAAGGACGTCGTCGCGACCGCCGGCGGCGACGTGAGCGCGGTCATCGACGCCAACTCTGGCGCCGACCTGGTCGTCGACCTCGGCGCGCAGACGCTCAACGGCCTCTCCGTGCGGGCGCTGCAGACCCTGATCCTGTACGCCAAGGCCTCCGCCTGGTTCCGGGGCGCCGCCTCCGTCGGGCTCGACGACGTGCGCGCCATGGTGCCGTTCGTGCTCCGCGGCAAGCTGCTGCCCAACCCGCAGCACCCGCGCTTCGAGGCCGGCGACAAGGAGCTCGCCCACGATCCGGCCTCGTGGCTGATCGACCTCTTCGACACCGCGATGAAGCAGTACGTCGCGCTCGGCCTCGACGCTGCCGACCCCGTCGGCGACCTGCTCGCCGAGCTCGGGGGCGGCCTGGACGGGCTCGACCGGCTGACCGTCTCGCAGCGGCTCACCCGGATCGAGTCGGAGGTCGGCCGGATCTCGAAGGTCGGCAAGATCTACGGCCGCGACTACGACGACCTCGTCGCGCTGAAGTATCTCCACCAGCGCTACTCCAACTATCTCCACTGGCTGGAGGGAGCATGATCCGGCGCCCGGGGCACTCGGTGAACGCCTCGGTGAGGCTTGGTGCGGCGTCTTTACCTGCGGTGGCTGGTCTCGATCTCGATCTCGCCGCCGCCAACGTCGCGCGCTGGGGCGGAGATCAGAATCTGTACGCCGCGTTCCTGGCCGCTGGGCTGGCGGCCCAATCCGCGGATGCTCACCGAGGCGATGTCCTGAGCTTGTCGACGGGTAACTCGGTGAACGATCCGGCGCTCGTCCAGGATATCGCCGCGGTCGCCGCCTGGCGGGCCGGCGTCATCGGGCTGCGCACGGACGCGCTCCGCGCAGTCTCCGAACTCTCTGATGCCGGTCTGGCGGACGCGGTCGGCGCGACGCTCGGGATGCCGGGCAGCGACGTGGCCGGATTCGTCGAGAGGCAACGTACGGACCGGTTCTTCTGGCCGGCCTGGCACAACCTCGGCCGTGCCTATCTCCTGGCGCGGATCGGCGGGTTCGCCGGTCTCGGCGGGCCCTGGCTGGCCCATCCCGGCGACGTCATCGCGGCGGGCGAGGGGCGCTGGCTGGTCGAGGTCGGCGACGAGCTGTGGCAGGTCGACGCCGATCTGTTCGGGCACTCGGTCTCGCCGGCCGGTGCCGAGCCGGAGAGCTCCGGCGATCCGGTCGAGACCGCCGGTGTCCGGGTGGTCAGCGTGCCGACGTCCTACCTGCTCGAGGTCGTTCGGGAGGCCGGGTGAGGGCGCCCGACGCGGCCGAGCGCGAGGCCTGGGAGGAGGCCCTGGACCTGTGGGGTGTGGACCTTCACGACCCGGTCGTGCACACCCGTTCCGACCAAGGCAGCTTCGCGTGGTTCGGGTTCCCGCCGGAGGTCAACATCGACCCCGGCGAGCTCGCCCGCCATGGCGGCGAAGGGCATCTGACCAGCGTCTTCGCGCACGAGATCGGCCACCACGTGCTCGCTCCCAGCACCCGGGTCGACTCGCTGAAGATCCGCCAGCAGATGGCGCGGGTGATCGACCTCTACGACCGCCACCACCGTCTCGACCTGGCCGCCGCGAGCGGATTCTGCGCCAACCTGTGGTCCGACATGATCATCAACGACCGGGTGATGCAGCTGCAGCGCGCCCGGATCGGGTCCGACGAGACCCCCGACATGGTGCTGCTGACCCGGGCCCTCGCGGCACCGACGCTGACCAAGGGTCCGCGCGGCGCCGAGGACAACGAGCTGTGGTGGGTGGTGCAGCGCGCCTACGAGCTGCTCTGGCGGTTGCCCGAGGGCGACCTCGCCTGGCCTGAGCCGCCGACGCGGTGGAAGACGGAATACACGCGCCAGCTCAGCAACGCTCGGCGCCGCGTCAAGGAGGGGCGACGGCTGACCTCACCCGCGGCGAGACGACACGAGGAGGCACAGCGCAAGCGGGAGGTCGTCGAGCTCGAGTACGACCCGCGCGCGAGCCTCGACCCTGCCCACGATGCGACGACCGTGGCCGACGTGGTGCGGACGCTCGCCGCTGATCCGGTCAGCGGGGCGGTGCCGTGGGCGATGGTGATGGCGCCCTATCTGCTGCTGGGCTTCACAGGCAGCGGGTGCCACGAGGACTCGCCCGGTGCGCCCACCGCCGCCGAGCTGGCCGACGCCATCGGCGACCCGCGCCTGCAGACGCCGCTGGTCCATCCCGAGGACGCCGGGGTGACCCTCGCGGACGGCACCGGGGTGGCCGCCGCTGATGGCAGCGGGCAGGCGCTCGGCCTGGCTCGGACGCTGGACCTGCTGGCCGGCGCTGATCCCGACGCGGTGATGGCAGCCTGGTACGAGGCCGAGGCGCGTCCGCACGTCGCACCGCTGGTGCAGCGCGGGCTCGCTCCTGCCGGGCCTGCGATCCCGGGGCCGCTGGACGAGTGGGAGCTCGGCCACGACCTGGCCGACCTGGACTGGCCGGCGACGCTGACCACGGGAGCGGCATTCGTCCCCGGGGTGTCCACCCGACGGCGTACGTTCATCCCCGACGAGCCCGAGCCGGACCACGAGCCCGTGCTGCTGGATCTCTATCTCGACTCCTCCGGGTCGATGACGCAGCCGCAACGAGGCTCGGCAGCGATCATCGCCGGCACGATCCTGTCGTTGTCGGTGCTACGGGGCGGCGGACGGGTGCGGGTCACCTCGTGGAGCTCGGCCGGCCAGGTCGCCGGCGAGAGCGTCTACACCCGCGACCGGGTCGAGATCATGCGCCAGCTGACCACCTTCTTCGGCGGCGGCACCACCTTTCCCCTGGACCTGCTGCGCGCCCGCTACCCCGGATCCCGACGGCCGACGGACGGGCAGCGCCACCTCGTCGTCCTCTCCGACGCCGGGCTCGACACGTTCCTGGGACGCGGCCAGGAGGAGTACGCCGATGTGGCCGCCGCCGTGCGGCGCGTGATCGACACCGGGTCGCTGATGATCATCGGGCGCTGGCGCGGACAGGCGCGCGACCAGGCCGAGCGGCTCGGCTACGAGATCGCCGAGATACCGGACGTGGCACAGGCGCCGGCCGCGTGCGCGGCGCTCGCCGCACGGATCGCCTCCTACGCCCCGGAAGGAGCACACCGTGGTTGACGAAGACCTCTACCTGGCCTGGCTCGACGAAGAGCTCAGCCTCGACGACGCCTGGCGTGGGCTGGCACCCGGGCCGTCGGTCGACGAGCTGATGGCCAGGATCTCGACCACGCCGTCGTGGTTCCTCGACGACGCCGTGGACGTCGTGGCACTCGCCGGTGACGTGCTCGACACCTCCGACGGTCGGCTCCTCGCGGCGGCCCGTCGGGTCTCCGCGACGGGCAAGGAGGCAGCGCGTCAAGGAGCCGGTGTCGTGCTGTGGCTGATCGCCTCGCAGGAGCTCGCCGGGGCGTTCTCGGCCACGCTGCGCGAGGACCGGCTCGACCGCGCGCTGGTGACGATGTCGATGCGCCTGGCGGCGGTGGTCGAGCCGTCGCGGTGGGTCGGGGAGTCCGAGCGTCGCGAGGAAGCGGCTCGCACCTTTCTGCTGTGGAACGGGCAGCTGCCGGGCCGCGAGGACGAGCGCAACGCCCGTGCGCTGATGTCTCGGCTCGACTCCGCAGCCCGCGCCGAGGCGCTGGAGCGTGCCCGACGTGACCGCGAGCACCGCTCGGCGATCCGGCGGCGCCTGGAAGAGGCCCGCGCGCGTGAGGCCGCCAGCCGCTACAGCCCGGAGTGATCATGCGCGAGACCTCGCTTGACCTGGCCGAATACACGCCGATGGCCTCGGCCGCCCTCACCGACGCCGAGCGCTGGCCAGGGCTGTCGGACACCGGAGCCGCGCGGTTGGCCGCGGCGAACGGCCATCCCGCGGCGCCGGTCTGGCGCCACCGGGTCGGCCACCGGCTGAGTCCCGCCGAACAGGAGGCTGCGCGCACGCAGCTCCCGGCCACGGGCTGGCTGGAGCAGCACCTGGCCGTGGCGCGGTCACTGCCTGCGTACCGTCGTCATCGGGGGACGCTCGAGACGCTCAGCGACTTTCCGCTGATCACCCGACAGCACCTCGTCGACGACATCGGCGGGTTCGTGCCGCTGGACGCCGACTACGAGCGGATGCTGCACGGCACCTCGTCCGGGAGCACCGGCGCAGCGCTGGTGATGCCCGACGACCCCGACGAGCTGGCCCGCGGTTTCCACTGGCTGCGTGACATCGTCGCCGGCCTCACCGGCGAGTGGTCGCCGGACCCGTCCCGGTTCGCCGTGGTGCAGGTCGTGTGGCAGCGCCAGGCGTTCACGTACGTCTCGGTCGCGCCCGGCTTCGGCGAGAGCCTGGTCGCGCGGGTCAACCTGCATCCCGGCGAGTGGGCGCCGGAGGACCAGCGGGCGTTCCTGCGGGACGCCGACCCACAGGTCATCTCCGGCCACCCCACGTCGCTCGAGCATCTCCTCGACCTCCGCGACGTCGTACGCCCGATCGCGATCATCTCCTCGGCGATGGCGTTGAGCGCGACCCTGCGCGCGGACCTGGAGCGCACCTTCGACTGCCCGGTGATCGACGTCTACGGGCTGCACGAGACCCGTCCGGTGGCGGTCAGCACCGACGGTGGTCCGTTCGTCGTCGCCGACCGGCGGGTGCACGTCGAGATCGTCGGTCCCGACGGCGTGGCGGTCCCCGAGGGCGAGATCGGCGAGATCGTCGTCACCGCAGGTGAGAACGTCTTCCTGCCGCTGGTCCGCTACCGCACCGGCGACACCGGCCGCCTGGTTCGCGTCGACGGACGGCTCGCCATCGATGCGCTCGAAGGACGCGAGGCCACCGTCTTCATCACCCCGGCCGGCGCCTCGGTCCCCTCCGTCGACCTCACCCAGCACCTCCAGGACGCCGGCGCACGCGGCTGGTCGGTCGAGCAGGCCGCGGACGGCAGCGTCGTCGCCACCATCGCCGGTGGCGACGCCGGCGTGGTCGCCGCGCGCCTCGGCGCCATGCTCGCCCGCGACGTCACCGTCCGTCGCGTCGACACCCTCGCCGGCCTGGGCGAGGGCAAGCCCCGTCGCTACCGGTCGGCTGTCCCCCGAGGCGGCGTCACGCCTCGCGGGTGACCCGATCCGTCACGGGGCGAGCCGCTCCGTACGCCAGCTGCCGCCCTCACGTCGATAGACGAGCCGGTCGTGCATCCGCCCCGGCCGCCCCTGCCAGAACTCGACGGCCCCCGGCTCGACCCGGTAGCCGCCCCACTCCTCGGGCACCGGGACCGGCCGGCCATCGAACTGCGCCTCGACCCGCTCGTACGCCGCCGCCAGCTCCTCGCGCCCGGAGACGACCCGGCTCTGGTGGGACGCGTGGGCGCCGAGCTGGGAGCCGCGCGGACGCTGCGAGAAGTAGGCCCCGACGTCCTCACGGGTGAGCTCGTGGGCGACGCCGTCGATGCGTACCTGACGCTCCAACGGGTGCCACGGGAAGAGCACCGCGCAGCGCGGGTTGTGGGCGAGGTCGGAGCCCTTGCGGGAGGCGGTGTTGGTGAAGAACGTGAAGCCTTCGGTCGAGAAACCCTTCAGCAGCACGGTCCGCGAGGACGGCGCGCCGGCCGAGGAGACAGTCGAGACGACCATCGCGTTGGGCTCGACGATGCCCGCGTCCCGGGCCTCGGCGTACCACCTCTCGAACATCGCGAACGGGTCGGCAGCGAGGTCGTCCTCGTGCAGCCCGCTGCGGGTGTAGTTCTCTCGTGCTGCCGCCAGCTCAGCCGCCAGATCCATGCCGTCGAGCCTATCTTCTGCGTGCGTGGGGCAGAATGCGGAGGACACCAGGAGAATGGGAGAAGGCAGTGAGCCAGGTACAGCACGGTCTCGAGGGCGTCGTGGCCTTCGAGACCCAGATCGCGGAGCCCGACAAAGAGGGTTCGGCCCTCCGTTACCGCGGGGTCGACATCGAAGACATCGTCGGGCGGGTGCCCTTCGAGAACGTCTGGGGTCTGCTGATCGACGGTTCGTACGGTCCGGGCCTCCCGCCCGCCGAGGCCTACAACCTGCCGGTGCACACCGGTGACGTGCGTGTCGACGTCCAGGCCGCCATCCCCATGCTGGCCCCCGCCTTCGGGTTCGGCCAGACCTACGACATCTCCGACGAGCAGGCCCGCGAGGACCTCGCCCGCGTCGCCGTCATGGTGCTGTCGTACGCCGGGCAGTCGGCCCGCTCGATCCACCTGCCGGTCGTGCCGCAGCGCGAGGTCGACAAGGGCAACACCCTCGCCGAGAAGTTCCTGATCCGCTGGCGGGGCGAGGCCGACCCCGCCCACGCGCACGCGATCGACGCTTATTGGTCCTCGGCCGCCGAGCACGGCATGAACGCCTCCACCTTCACCGCCCGGGTGATCACCTCCACCGGTGCCGATGTCGCGGCCGCGTTCTCCGGCGCGATCGGCGCGATGAGCGGGCCGCTGCACGGCGGCGCTCCGAGCCGCGTGCTCGGCATGATCGAGGACGTCGAGAAGACCGGTGACGCCTCGGCGTACGTCAAGGGCCTGCTCGACTCCGGCGAGCGGCTGATGGGCTTCGGCCACCGCGTCTACCGCGCCGAGGACCCCCGTGCGCGCGTGCTCCGCCGCACCGCCCGCGAGCTGAACGCGCCCCGCTACGAGGTCGCCGAGGCCCTGGAGAAGGCCGCGCTCGAGGAGCTGCGCGCCCGCCGCCCCGACCGGGTCCTGGAGACCAACGTCGAGTTCTGGGCCGCCATCGTCCTCGACTTCGCCCAGATCCCGGCCAACATGTTCACCTCGATGTTCACCTGCGCCCGCACCGGCGGCTGGTCGGCCCACATCCTCGAGCAGAAGAAGACCGGCCGGCTCATCAGGCCCTCTGCCGTCTACACCGGGCCTGCCGCCCGTCCCGCCGACGCGGTCGAGGGCTGGAACGCCGACTGGGGGAAGTAGCAGAGTTGTGAAGCTGAGAGTGACCAATAGATCACTCTCAGCTTCACAACCTCATCGGACGACGCCGTCGAGCCGCTTCGCCATGCAGACCACGAGGTCCTCGTCCTTGTAGTAGCCGAACGGCTCGACATCGACGTAGCCCATGGCGGTGTAGAGGCCGATGGCCTCGTGCTGGTGATCGCCGGTGGTGAGGACCAGAGCCTCGAACCCGGCGTCACGGGCGGAGGCCTCGACGTGGGCGAGCATCAGCTTGGCGAGCCCTCGCCGCTGGGCCTCGGGGACGACGTACATGCGCTTGATCTCGGCGGTCACCGTCGTCCCGAGCGCGGGCTCGCCGGAGCGGCGCCAGGCGCCGGAGGCGACCGGTACGTCGTCGAGGTAGGCCAGGAAGTAGGCGCCTGCGGGGCTCTCGAACATGTCCGGCGTGGTCGGGTCGGTGTCGGGCTCGCCGTAGCGCTCGACATAGAACTCCTGGACCCGGTCCACCAGCTTCTGTGCGTCCGGGTGGTCGTAGGCGACCCGGCGAATCTCAACGCTCACCGGGACATTCTGAGGCGTCTCCCGACGACGGCAAATCGGCCGGTGGCAAGGAGCGACGAGGCCGCGACCCGGGCAGGGTCGCGGCCTCGCTCTGGTGCAGATCAGCGACTGACGAGCTGAGCGTCGACCAGCTGCGTACGCAACGAGCCGAGGCGACTGGCTGCGCCGGCCGCCTTCTGCGAATCCGCGGCCGCACCGGCGCCCTCGACGGGGGTCGGCTCGGGCGTCGGCACCGGGTCACACTTCACGTCCGAACGGTTGTTGCCCGGCTTCCGCTGCGGCAGCTCGCCGGTGAGCAGGTAGTCGGCGATCCGATCGTCGGTGCAGGCGACGCCCGAGAGCGAGCCGGAGTGAGTGGTGCCCCCGACGCCCTCGATCAGCGCCGAGCGGGGGAACCGCTTGCGGACCTCGATCGCACCCGCCCACGGTGTCGCGGCGTCATAGGTCTCCTCGATCATCAGGATGCCCGGCGCCTTGCGGCCGTCGACCTTCACCGGCGTGCCCGCCGGTGCCGGCCAGGTGAGGCAAGGGGCGTTGTACCAGGTGTTGTTCCAGGTCAGGAACGGCTTGGTCGCGGCCAGCTTGTAGGCGTCGTGCCGCTGCTTGCGCCAGCTCGGCCACTGGACGTCGGTGCACTGCACGGACAGATAGGACGCGAAGCCGTTGTCGGCGCCGGGGCCGGTCGGGTTGCCGTACCACTCCTTCGCCGGACCCAGGTCACCACCGGCGGCCGCGGCCAGGATGTGCGCGAAGGAGTCCCAGTCGTAGACGTAGTAGGCCGCGCTGACGAAGACGTCGTTCCAGTCCGCCGCGCCGAAGTTCTCCTCGGGGTCATCGGTGAGCTGCTCGAGGATGTCGTAGTAGATCGCGCGAACCTTCCGGCCATCGGTTCCCAGACCGTAGGCGTCGTCGTTCTCCGCGACCCAGTTGAAGAAGGTGTCGATGTTGGCGTCGAACTGCCGCTCCTGGTTGAGGTTGGCCTCGTACCAGACGTTCCGGGGGTCGACGACGCCGTCGAAGACGAAGCGGCGAACCCGCTCGGGGTGGAGCGTGGCGTAGACCTGGCCGAGATAGGTGCCGTAGGAGAACCCGTAGAAGTTGATCTTCCGCTCGCCGAGCGCCTTGCGCAGCGACTCCATGTCGGCGACGGTGTCCGTCGTGCGGTTGTTCCGGAGGAACTCGGGCTGTGCTCGACCGCAGTCAGCGGCGTACGCGGCGGCCTTGCTCAACCAGAACCTCTCCGTGGCGGGCCCCTCAGGCACATAGGCCGGACGGCCGGGCGCTGCGTAGTCGCCGTCGCAGCTCAGCTGCGGGGTGCTGCGTCCGACGCCACGCGGGTCGAATCCGATCCAGTCGTAGGGGTCGCCGCCCTGCTTCGGGACGAACTGACCGAGGCGCGCCAGGCCGAGACCGGAGCCACCGGGGCCGCCGGGGTTGACCAGCATCGCGCCCTGGGCGTCGGCATCGGAGGTCTTGTGCGCGACCTTGGAGACCGCGAGCTGGATCTTGGTCCCCTTCGGACGGCTGTAGTCCAACGGGACGGTCAGCATCCCGCAGACGGCACCGGCCCGCTGCAACGACGCTGTCGGGCACTCGCCCCACTCGATCGGCGGTGGCGTGTAGTCGGCCCCGAGACTCGACTGGCCGGCGTGGGCTGCCTGCTGGGCCGTGGGCGTCGTCCGCGCCGTCGCGCTCGGTGCGCTGACGACTCCGATGCCCGCGCTGATCGCCGCCGCGGCCGCGATCAGTGTCAGTGATGTCCGCTTCATATCCTCCCCTTATAGGTCGCCAGATGCGATGCAGTCACTCAACACGAGCACGTGCCACCAGGGGAAGACCTACGCGGAATCTCAGGAGTCACGCCGGTCGCCCGGTCCTGCCCAAGGCTTGCGAGAATAGGGGCATGACGCTGCAGATCCCCGCCGACCTCCTGCCCGCCGACGGACGTTTCGGGTCCGGGCCGTCCAAGGTTCCTGCGGGTCGCCTGGAGGCGCTTGCCGCGACCGGGGTGTCGGTGATGGGGACGTCGCATCGCCAGCAGCCGGTGAAGGATCTCGTACGCCGCGTCCAGTCCGGGCTCGCCGACCTCTTCTCGCTGCCGGAGGGCTATGAGGTCGTCATCGGCAACGGTGGCTCGGTGGCGTTCTTCGATCTGGCGACGTACGCCCTGGTGCGCGAGCGCAGCCAGCACGCCGTCTTCGGGGCGTTCGGAGAGAAGTTCCTGAAGGCGGCGAAGGCGGCGCCGTGGCTGGCCGACCCAGCAGTGATCTCCGCCGAGCCGGGAGATCTGGCGGTGCCGGCGCACGACGCCGAGGTCGATGTTTACGCGTGGACACATAACGAGACCTCGACGGGGGTCATGGCTCCGGTCGTACGCCCGGCCGGGGCGGCCCCGGACCAGCTCACCGTCGTCGATGCGACCTCGGCCGCCGGCGGACTGCCGCTCGACGTGACCCAGAGCGACGTCTACTACTTCGCACCGCAGAAGTCGTTCGCCTCCGACGGCGGCCTGTGGCTGGCGCTGCTCTCCCCCGCCGCGATCGCGCGTGCCGAGGAGATCGCGGCGAGCGGCCGGCACATCCCCTCGTTCTTCTCGCTGACCGAGGCGATCAAGCAGTCACGCAGCGGCCAGACCGTCAACACCCCGGCCGTCGCGACGCTCTTCCTGATGGCCGAGCAGCTCGACTGGATGAACACCTCCGGTGGCCTGGACGCAATGGTCGCCCGCACGACGGCATCCTCGGACGCGCTGTACGCGTGGGCCGAGAAGGCCTCGTACGTTCGCCCGTTCGTCGACGACCCCGCCCATCGCTCCCTGGTCGTCGGCACCGTCGAGCTCGACGCCGGCATCGACAAGAACGTCCTCCGGTCGGTGCTCGCGGAGAACGGCATCGTCGACCTCGACGCCTACCGGGGTGTCGGCACCAACCAGCTCCGCATCGCGATGTACCCGAGCGTCGACGCCGCCGACATCGAGTCGCTCACCGCCTGCATCGACTGGGTGGTCGAGCGCCTCTGACGCAGCCCGGCCGTCGTCAGGTGCGTTTGCGGAAGAGGAAGTACGCGGCGACAGCCAGGATCACCAGCGCGGCCGGGCCTACGGCTCCGCCGGTGTCGCTGTCACCGCCGTCGGTGCTGTCGGTGCTGTCGTCCGCTTTCGGATCGGTCTCATCGGCGTGCGGGTCGGGGGACGGTGGTGGGTCCTCGCCGAGCACGTCGCTGATCAGGCCGGGGTCGACTCGGATCACCTCGGCACGGATGCCCTCGCTGGTCACGACGACCTCGCCCGACCTGGTGACCCCGATGGCCTCGCCCTGCTCCTGGTCGGGGGTCCGGAACGAACCGACCCGGTCCATCGAGGGCCAGTCGTAGATCGTGGCGGAGTAGTAGCCACGCACGACGACGTGCTTGCCGTCGGGGAAGAACGCGCCATCGGTCGCCATCGGGATGACCGGGGCGATCTCCTTCAGCCGGTTGGGGCCGTCGGGGTCCAGGTGCTTCGGCACGGCGTACAGGCTTCCGCCTCCCCAGTCCTTCGTGGCAACGTAGACCCGCCCTTCGGGGTCGGCCAGCAGGGACTCGGCGTTGTGCGGTCCGTCGGGGTAGACGAGCTCGTAGACGGTCGGCGAGACCGTGCGCTCACCTCGCCCGACCCGGACCTTCGCGATCCTGATCGAGTCCCAGACGCTGTTGTTGTCGCCGATGTCGCCGACCCAGACGTGGCTGCGACCCGCGGGCGCGAGCCCTTCGACGTCGACCGGATCGGCGGCCCAGTGGGTCACTCCGACCGTGTCACCGCGCGAGTCGACGGTGAAGACGCGTCCGCTGTCGCCGGAGTCGTTGGTCGTGGCGTACAGGCCACTGCCGAGCGGCGTCAGCGCGCTGGCCTCGCTGATCTCCGGGTCGGAGAAGGTGAAGAGCACGTCGTCGCCGGCGGCGTGCGCAGGCACGGACGAGGTCAGCACCAGTCCGAGCGCGACCGCGGCGACGAGCGCCTTCATCGGCTGGAGAGCAGCTCGCCGAGCTTCGGACGTACGCCCCACTCGGCCACGAGCTCGTCGTACTCCTTCTTCACCGAACCGCCCTTGACCGGCGACCCGGTGCGGATCGCGCGGAGCATGGTGTTGCGCGGGGTGTGCTGGCTCTCCACGAACTGCACGACCTCGACACGGTAGCCGGACAGCCGCAACAGGCTCGCGCGCAAGGCGTCGGTCAGGGTGTCGGCGAAGCGCTCGCGGAGGATGCCGTGGCGGGTGAGCATCGAGTAGGGCGCCGGCGTCGGGGCCTTGCGGAGCTGGGCGGCGATGTCGTGGTGGCAGCAGGGCGCGGCCAGGACCAGCGGCGCCTCCCACTCGATCGCACGCGCGAGGGCGTCGTCGGTGGCGGTGTCGCAGGCGTGCAGGGCGAGAACCACGTCGGGCTTCTCGGCAAGCTGCACGCCCTCGATCGTCCCTGCCACGAACTCTGCGTGCACTCCGAGCTCAGCGGCGATCTTCGAGTTGTGCTCCCGCGACTGCTCCTTGACGTCGACGCCGGTGACGACGACGGGCAACTCGCGGACCTCGGTGAGGTAACGCTGAGCGGCGAAGGTCAGGTAACCGTTGCCGGCACCCAGGTCGATGATCCGCAGCGGCTCCTCCGCGGTCGGTCGCCGGACCTTCCCCGACTTCATCGCGTCGGTCAGGGCAGCGTCGAGCTGGCGGAGGAACTCCTCGACCTGACGGTACTTCGCCTGGCGCGACGGCTTCAGCTTGCCGTCCTTGTCCGAGAGTCCGAGCACCCGGAAGACCGGGTCCGACTCAGGGAGCAGCCGCTCTTTCGCCTGGTCATGGCCGCGTTCAGCCTCGACCGGCGCAGTCAGCTCCGTGGTCGAGACGAGCGCGGTCGTCGGCGTCTTCGCCTGGATCTGAGTCTGCTCGGTCGCGGTGGTGACGATCCAGTTGGCGAACGGTTCGTCGAGAAGATCATCCAGTGCCGAACTATCTCCCACGGGATGATTCGCAGTGAACGCTTGAGTGGCGTCGTACGTCGTGATCTGCAGGTGTCGGCCGGCCTTGAGGTCGACATAGCGAAGCTCCGCGCGACGCCACTTCGGCGCGGCACCACGCTGCTTTCCGGACGCGACCGCCTTGACCAGCTGTTCGGGATCGAGGATCACCGATCGCATCCGGTTCAGCGCCCGCAGCAGCGGCTCGGACTCCCTGCTCAATTCAGCACCCCGGCGATGACGACCAACAGCAGAAGGGCGACCAGCGCTCCGGGAATGATCATTCGGCGGTAACGCGGGTTCACCGCTTCAGTCTAGGCGCGGGCAGTTCGGCAACGCCCATCGCCGAAGCCGGCCGACCCGGGCGAGAAATCTAGCAGCGCTAGACACGCTTCGCTCGCATCGCTAGCATTGCTAGAACTTCATGCATCGCTATATCAAGGAGCAACGCAATGCTGCACACCGTCGGAATGGTTCTGATCTGGATCGTCGTTGTGGGGATCATCTACATCGGAACGATGTACCTGCTGCGGAACGAGACCAACGCCGAGGGCTTCGGCCTGCCGGTGCTCCCCGCCGCCGACGCCCGCGCCTGGTGGCAGCTCAAGGGCGTGCGTGACATCACCAGCGGTCTCGTCCTGATCCCGCTGATCTTCGTGCAGCCCGACGCCCTGCCCTGGGTGGTCCTCGTCGAGGCCGTGATCCCGATCGGCGACATGCTCGTCATCCTCGGCAACCGTGGCAGCAAGGCGCGCGCCTTCGGCGTGCACGGTCTCACCGCCGCCGTGATGCTCCTGGCCGTGGCGATGCTCTGGCTGGGTTGATCCTCCAGCCGGGTCGATCCAGCCGCCTCAGACCCGAGAGGCGAACAGCTCAGCCAGGTGCATGGTCGGCACCGAGGCGAGGTCGTCGAGCTGGACGCGACACGACATCCCGTCGGCGAGGATGACCGCATCCGGGTGCGAGCGGACGGCAGGCAGCAGGTGAGTCTCGGCGACCGCGACCGACACCTCGTAGTGCCCCTCCTCGACCCCGAAGTTGCCGGCGAGTCCGCAGCATCCCGAGACCCGGGTGACCTTCGCACCGGCCTGGACCAGCAGCGCTTCGTCGGCCGCCCACCCGAGGACGGCGTGCTGGTGACAGTGTGGCTGGGCGACGACCTCGACGCCGGTCAGGTCGGGCAGGGTCACCCGCCCCTCGCCCACCAACCGCGTCACCAGCTCGGCAAAGGTGAGCATCCCGTCGGCCACGACGGCCGCCTCGGCGAGCTCGGAGAGCTCGACCGAGTCCGAGCGCAGCGTCGCGGTGCACGACGGCTCCAGCCCGACGACGGGGACGCCGGAGGCGACATAAGGAGCCAGCGTACGAACGGTCTTCTCCATGATCGCCCGAGCGTCGTCGAGCTGGCCGGTGGTGATCCAGGTGAGCCCGCAGCAGGCCTTCTCGCCGATCACCCGCACCGTCAGCCCCTGCGACTCCAGCCATGCGATCGCCCCGTGGCCCGACTGGGCGAAGAAGTGGTCGGTGAACGAGTCGGCCCAGATCCACACGTCCGGGGTCTCGGCGCCGATCCGGGCGACCGGCGCGGACCGCTTCAGTGTCTTCGGCGCGAAGGCCGGGATCGAGCGCCGCTGGTCGATGCCCGCGGTCTTCTTGGCGATCTTCGCCAGCGGGCCGATCTTCAGCGACGCGTTGGCCACCTGGGTGAAGGGCGCCGCGAGCCGCGCCCACTTCGGCAGCTGACCGAGGAGCGCGTGCGACCGCGGGCGCCGCTCCCCGAGGACGTCGTGCTTCTGGTGCAGCGCCTCGGACTTGTACGTCGCCATGTCGATCCCGGTCGGACAGTCGGACGCACACCCCTTGCAGGCCAGGCACAGGTCGAGAGCCTCGGCGACCTCGGGGGCGCCGAGCCCGTCGACGAGCGATCCGTCGAGCGCCTCCTGCAGCACCCGCGCACGCCCACGGGTCGCGTCCTTCTCCTCGCGGGTCGCGAGGTAGGACGGGCACATGACTCCCGCGGTCGCCGGGGCCACACACTTGCCGACGCCGGTGCAGCGGTGCACCGCGGCACCGAGGTCGCCGGAGTCATGGATCAGCCTCAGGCCGGTCCGAGGAAGGGCTCGTGGCCGCACCGGACGCAGATCGTCGGTGATCGACGCGGGCCGGACGATGTTGCCGGGGTTGAGCAGATCGGACGGGTCACAGATGGCCTTGACCTGCGAGAACAGATCGATCGAGGTCGCGTCGTACATGAGCGGCAGCAGCTCCGAGCGCACCCGCCCGTCGCCGTGCTCACCCGAGAGCGACCCGCCGTAGGTGACCAGCCGGGTCGCACACGCCGTCATGAACTCGCGGAACACCTGTGCCGACTCGGGCGAGTCGACCGCGAACGGGAAGTCGATGCGGCAGTGGATGCAGCCGTCGCCGAAGTGGCCGTAGGGATAGCCGTGCAGGCCGAACGACTCCAGGACCTCCTCGAAGTCCCGCAGCCAGGCGCCGAGGTGCTCGGGCGGAACGGCGGCATCCTCCCAGCCCGAGTGGGCAGGTGTCGGCAGCGAGACCCCGGCCAGCCCGGCACCGTCCTCACGGATCCGCCACAGCGCGGCCGCCTCGGCCGGATCGATGACGACTCGCGATTCGAGTGCCCCCGACTCGGCAGCAAGACGTTTCACCAGGTCAGGCGCGTCTTGGCCGGCGACCTCGACCATCAGCCAGCCCGCTCCCCTGGGGAGGTCGGGCACGGGCCGGCCCTTGGAGCGCACCAGGTCGGCGATCCGGGCGTCCATCCCTTCGCACGCGATCAGTCGCCCCGGTGCCACCGCCAACAGCGACGGCACCGCATCGGCGGCATCGGCCATGGTCGGGTAGCCGAGCACCAGCAGCAACCGTCCGGGCGAGTCCTCGACGAGCCGCACCGTCGTCTCCAGGACGGTCGCGAGCGTGCCTTCCGAGCCCGCCAGGAACCGGTCGACGCGGCCGCCCTTCTCCGGAAGCAGGTGCTCGAGCGAGTAGCCCGAGACCTGGCGCCCGAAGCGGCCGAACTCGGTGCGTACGTGCCCCAGATGAGAACCGACGAGCGCTCGGAGACGCTCCGCGGTCTCCCCGGACGAGACCCCGTCCGCGTAGACCGCCTGCTCACCGTTCCCGAACAGGACGGTCAGGGCCTCGATGTTGTCGACGGTGCGGCCGTATCCCAGCGCACGGTTGCCGCACGCGTTGTTGCCGATCATCCCGCCGACGGTGCAGCGGGTGTGCGTGGACGGGTCGGGCCCGAAGCGCAGCCCGTGCGGGGCGGCTGCCCGCTGCAGATCGGCGTGCACGACGCCTGGGTCGATCCGTGCGGTCCGTGCCTCCGGGTCGATCTCGTAGATGGTGCGCAGGTCCCGCGTGTCCACGACGATGCCGGGACCGACGGCGTTGCCGGCGATCGAGGTGCCCGCCCCGCGCATCGTCACCGGCGACCCGGTCGCGCGAGACACCGAGTGGACCGCGAGCAGCTCGTCACGCGACTGGGGCCGCACCACCACCGACGGCACGACGCGATAGAGGCTCGCGTCGCTGGAGTAGAGCGCCCGGGCCAGCGGTGAGTCGTCGACCCGGCTGATCCCCTGGTTGCGCAGCTCGTTCGCCAGATCGGAGGCAGTCGCATTCACCCGGTCATTCTCACAGACCCCGGCGCAGTCCTCGGCCGGCGCCCACGCACGACGCCCACAACTCGAACCCGTCTCAGTGAGCGATATCCGACTCTCATATACTGGGACGGCCCGCGAGAGCGCGGGCACTTCCAGACCCTCGGAGAGAGACCATGTCCGACACCCCCACCCCGGCCAATCCGCGCTCACGCGTGCTCGTCGCCAGTCTCGTCGGGACGACGATCGAGTTCTACGACTTCTACGCGTACGCGACCGCGGCCGTCCTCGTCTTCCCCGCTCTCTTCTTCCCGGCGGGCGACCCGACCACCGCGCTCCTGGCGAGCTTCGCCGTCTTCGGCGCCGCGATGGTCGCCCGACCGATCGGCGCGATCTTCTTCGGCCACCTCGGCGACCGGCTCGGCCGCAAGACGACCCTGGTGATCTCGCTGCTCACCATGGGCATCGCGACCTTCCTGATCGGGGTCCTCCCGACGTACGAGACCGTCGGCTGGGTCGCCACCGCACTGCTCGTGCTGATGCGCCTGGCTCAGGGCTTCGCGCTCGGCGGGGAGTGGAGCGGCGCTGCGCTGGTTGCGACCGAGAACGCGCCCGCGGGCAAGCGCGCCATCTACGGTACGTTCCCGCAGCTCGGCGCGCCGCTCGGCTTCATCCTCTCCAACGGCCTGTTCCTGACCATCGCGGCGCTGCTCTCCGCCGAGGGCGCCGACCCGACCAAGCCCTCCGACGCCTTCCTGGCATGGGGCTGGCGGGTGCCGTTCCTCTTCTCCGCGGTCATGGTCATCGTCGGCCTGTGGGTCCGGCTGCGCCTGGTCGAGAGCGACGTGTTCACCAAGAGCCAGGACGCCGGCCTGGTCCGCAAGGTCCCGCTGGCCTCGGTCGTGCGCAACCAGGGCAAGCAGCTGATCCTCGGCACCTTCTTCATGCTGGCGACGTACGTCCTCTTCTACCTGATGACCGCGTTCTCGCTGTCGTTCGGCACCGCCGCGAAGGACCTCCCGGTCCCCGGCCTGGGCTACGGCTACACGTCCTTCGTGCTGATGCTGATCTTCGGCGTGCTCTTCTTCGGCATCTTCACGATGGTCTCCGGGCCGCTCGCCGAGCGCTTCGGCCGGCGCCGGATGCTGATCGCGGTCACCATCGGGATCATCGTCTTCGGTCTCTCCTGGGTGCCGCTGGTCAACGCCGGCACCCTCGGCGTGCTGCTCTGGCTCGCTCTCGGCTTCACCCTGATGGGCCTCACCTTCGGGCCGATGGGCGCGCTCCTGCCCGAGCTGTTCCCGACGAGCGTTCGCTACACCGGCTCCGGCATCTCCTACAACGTCGCCTCGATCCTCGGCGCCGCGGTCGCGCCGTTCATCGCGGTCGCGCTGTGGAAGCAGGCCGACGGCTCGCCCGTGCTGGTCGGCGTCTACCTCTCCGTGATGGCCGTGATCACCCTGATCGCGCTGCTGATCGGCAAGGAGACCAAGGACGTCGCACTCGAGGAGACCCCGGAGAAGGCGACCGTCTGACGGTCTACCGTGGCGGGGTGACCGTCAGGATCCTCTCCGCCGCAGACGTACGCAGCATCTTCACGCCCCGCCTCGCGCTGGAGTCCCAGCGCGAGGCGTTCACCCGGCTGGGAGCCGGGGAGGCCGTCCAGCCTCCCCGGCTCCTCGTGCCAGGGCCGGACTCGTCGGTCTCGTTCTGCTACTCGTCCCGGATCGCTCCCGATGCCCCGGCGGTGAGCAAGTTCGGCAGCGTCAACCCGGCCAACGCCGCCCGCGGCCTCGGCGCCGTGCACTCGGTCATCACGGTCCTCGACCCATCGACCGGCGCACCACTCGCGATCATCAACGGCGACAGCGTCACCGGCCTGCGCACCTCGGCTGCGACCACGCTCGCCATGGAGCACCTCGCTCCCCAAGCCGGGAGCATCTTGATCATCGGCACGGGTGCCCAGGCCCGCGCCCACCTCGAGGCCTTCACCGTCACCCACCCCGGCGCCGAGCTCGGGGTCCACGGCCGCAACCCTGCTGCCGTCGCCGAGATCGCCGCCGCTCACGGAGCCGTCGCGAAGCCGGACCTGGAGCAGGCCGTACGCAGCGCTGACATCGTGGTCGCCTGCACCTCCTCCCTCACCCCGGTGATCGAGGACACCTGGGTCGCCGACGGCACCACCGTGGCCAGCGTCGGCTCCTTCGCCCCCGACCGCATCGAGCTGCCACCGTCGCTCCTGGCGCGCTCCACGGTGGTGGTCGACCATCGCGCCTCCGCCCTGACCGACTCCGGACCGTTGGTCGCGGCCCTCGCCGAGGGTTCACTCGCCCCCGAGGCGGTCACCGACCTCGGCACCCTCCTCACCGGCGCCCTCTCCCTGACCCGCACCGCGGCGGACGTCGTCACCTACCTCTCCGTAGGCCTAGGTGTCCAGGACGCGGCCGCCGCCGCGATGATCCTCGCCTCCGCCGAGGAGCAAGGAATCGGCACCCAAACCGCCCTCACCTGACGCCGAGCGGTCGAAAATCGGCGTCGAGAAGTCGATTTATGACCTCGACAAGTCGATTTCTCGGTACGTCGCGGCGGATCGGAAATCGACGTGTCGCGCCCAGAAATCGCCCGCTCGGTGCCAGATTCTGACGCCTCGGCGCCAGAATTCGACTACTCGGCGTCAGATTCTGACGCCTCGGCGGCCAGGGCGGCTTCCACCACGTCCAGGAGCGGAAGGCTCGGCAGGTCGGCGCGAGGCACCCAACGTACGTCGTCGGTGGTGCCATCCTGCTCGACCACCCGAGGCTCGGCGCCGTCGACGACGGTCGCGGAGAAGATGAGGTGGACGCCGTGGAACTCCTCGTGGCGGCCGTTGGGAGCGGTGCCGACGATGTTGACGTCGTGTACGTCGAGGAGCTCACCGACCTCGCAGGTGAGGCCGCACTCCTCGGCCACCTCGCGCACGAGCGCCTCGCGCGGATGCTCGCCGAAGTCGAGACCGCCGCCCGGGAGCGTCCACGAACCCGCGTGGTAGCCACGCGACGAGATCCGGGTGAGCAGCACCGCGCCGTCGCTGGGACGGGTGATGAATGCGTAGGCGGCCAGCCGCTGCTTGCGCGTCGGCTTGTGCATGTCGAGGGCGTCGATGACCAGCGGAGACGTCGGGATCTCCCCGCTCGTCACAGCAGTCAGCGGCAGCCAGGCCGCCTCTGCGGTGGAGCCGTCGACCTCCATCGTTTGCGGCGCGGGAGCGTCGTGGGGAACCCAGCCGTCGTAGACGATCCGGATCGCGTGGGAGTTGACCCGCCGTCCCAGCCGCCAGGCCTTGGCCTGGTGGACGGAGTAGACCCGTGCATCGGTGCCGACCTCGACCGGCACCCCGGCCTCCTCGTAGACCTCGCGTACGACCGCGTCGCGCGGGTCCTCGCCATGGTCGATGCCGCCGCCGGGCAGCGTCCACCGCTCCTCCGGGGTGACCTTCTCGGAGAGCCTGCTGAGCAGGATCTCGGGTTCCTTGCCCGCACCGGCACGGATGATGACGGCGTAGGCCCCCACCCGCTGCACCTGCGGAAGCTTGCGTCGCCGCCCGCCGCGGCTGCGATTTCGCGTCGCCATCAGCTGAACGGGGGTCGGGAGTCGAGGGCCAGCGAGCGGCGACCGGCCCAGCGCCACACCGTGGCGGCCCGGTCACGGTCCTCCTCGGTGACCAGGTTGCCCATCCACCGCAGGGCCAGGGTCATCAGCCAGTCCGAGCGCATTCCCGCAGGTCCGAGCGTGGACACCAGCCGCGGACGGGTCGCGATGCCGGCCAGACGGCGGGCGATGGAGAAGGCCTCGCCGTAGTGCTCACGCAGGGTCGCCGGCCATGCCGTGGCCAGGTCCTCGCCGGCGACGATGGCGTCGGCGACCATCCGGCCGGTCTCCAGGCCGTAGTCGATCCCCTCGCCGTTGAGCGGGTTCACGCAGCCGGCAGCATCGCCGATCAGCGCCCAGTTGGCGCCCGCGACGCCCGAGACGGCCCCGCCCATCGGCAGGAGCGCGGACTTCTCCGCCCGCAGCTCGCCGGTGAGCCCGAACTGCTCACGGCACTGCTCGGTGTAGTGGCGCATCAGCGGCTTGATCGCGACGTCCGCGGACCGCTTCGAGGTGGCCAGCGCCCCGGCGCCGATGTTCACCTCGCCGGATCCGAGCGGGAAGATCCAGCCGTACCCGGGCAGCGCCTCACCGGACTCGTCGCGCAGCTCCAGGTGGGAGGAGATCCACTCGTCGTCGGCCTGGTCGGAGGCGATGTAGGCCCGACCGGCGACGCCGTAGACGGTGTCGCGGTGCCACTCCCGGCCCAGCACCTTGCCGAGCGGCGAGCGCACCCCGTCGGCGACGACGACCGACCGGCAGACGACCTCGTGGCCGCCCGCGAAGACGACCGCGGCGATCCGGTCGCCGTCCCATCGCACGTCCACCGCGCGTACGCCGTCGACAGCGGTCGCACCGGACTTGATCGCCACCGTGCGCAGGTGATCGTCGAGCTCGGTGCGCGGCACCGCCGACCCCCACGACGGCAACGTCCCGCCCGGCCACGGCAGGTGCAGCGTCTGCCCGAAGCCGTGCGCCCGCAGCCCCTTCGAGACCGGGTGGGCGCGCAGCCAGTCCTCCAGCCCGAGCCGGACCAGCTCATGGGTCGCGCGCGGGGTCAGCCCGTCACCACAGGTCTTGTCGCGCGGGAAGACAGCGGCGTCGGTCAGCAGGACGTCGACCCCGGCACGCGCCAGCCAGGCCGCCGCGGCCGAGCCCGCAGGCCCTGCCCCCACGACGAGCACGTCAGCTGACTGCGGAAGGGACGACGTCATGCGCATATCTTCCCAGAACGGGCCAGCGGCCCGTTAAAGAACCCTCACCTCCGGCCGGGGCGAGCCACTGCTAGGTTATTGCAAGTTCTTCGCATTAGCCCGGAAGCGACCGGAAGGCCCCCACGTGCACGACCCTCTCGGCGTCCATCGCCGCCGCCGGCGCGCGACCATCTGGCTCCTGGGCCTGCTCGCAGCCGCCGTGGCGACGGTCGTCGTCGCGGTCGGGCTCGGGGCTGCGTACGTCACCCCGGGGACGGTCGCCCAGATCCTCGGTCACCATCTCCTCGGCCTGCCCGAAGGCGGCTGGAAGGCCACCGAGGAGGCGATCGTGTGGAAGGTACGCCTCCCCCGCGTCATCCTCGGTGCCCTGGTCGGCGCGGGTCTCGCGGTCACCGGCATGGCCCTGCAGGCGATGGTCCGCAACATGCTCGCCGACCCCTACCTGCTCGGGATCAACTCCGGCGCCTCCAGCGGCGCAGCGGCGGCGATCCTGTTCGGCGCCGGCGCCGGCCTCGGGGCGTACGCCCTGCCCGGCTCCGCCTTCCTGGGTGCCCTCGCGGCGTCGTTCCTGGTGTTCGCCCTGGCGCGCAGCGGCGGCCGGGTCACCTCGCTGCGGCTGCTGCTCTCCGGGGTCGCGGTCGGCTACCTGCTCTACGGCCTGACCAGCTTCCTGATCTTCGCCTCGGGCTCGGCCGAGGGTGCGCGGTCGGTGATGTTCTGGCTGCTCGGCTCGCTCGGCCTGGCACAGTGGGACGGCCTGCTCGCCGTCGTCGCCGTCGCGGTGCTCGCCACGATCGCTCTGCTGACACTCTCCGGACGCGGACTCGACGCGCTCGCGATCGGCGACGAGACCGCCCACACCCTCGGCATCTCCCCCGACCGCTTCCGCACGCTGCTGCTGGTGCTCGTCGCCCTGACCGTCGGCGTGGTCGTCTCGGCCGCAGGCAGCATCGGCTTCGTCGGCCTGGTCGTTCCGCACCTCGCCCGCCGCGCCGTCGGCTCCGCCCACGCCGTGGCCGTCCCTGCCGCCGCGCTCATGGGCGCGATCCTGCTCGTCTGGGCGGACGTGCTCGCCCGGGTGCTCCTCCAGCCCCAGGAGATCCCGATCGGGATCGTCACCGCGCTCCTGGGCGCCCCGTTCCTCATCGTCCTCATCCGGCGCTTCTCCGCCCGCGACGCCTGACTCCGACCGCCCGACCGCCCGACCGCCTGACCGACCGACCCATCACCAGGAGCCCGACATGATCCGCCCGATGATCGCCACCGCCGCCCTCGTGCTGGCCACGACCACCGCGTGCGGTGCCGACGCCGCCGGGACCGAGGCCGCGAAAGACGGCTTCCCGGTGACCCTCGAGAACTGCGGCGCCGAGGTCACCGTCGACGCCCCACCGGAGCGCGTGGTGATGCTGAAGAGCGCTGCGGTGCCCTACCTGCACGCGCTCGGCGTGATGGACCAGGTCGTGGCCCGGGCCGGTGACTACCCGGCGGACTACTACGACGCCGAGACCCAGGCCGAGCTCGACGACATCCCGCTGCTCACCGACGAGATGGACACCAGCGGTCATCTGCAGATCTCCAAGGAGGTCGTCATCGCCGAGGAACCCGACCTGGTCCTCGGCGAGGTCGACAATCTCTCCCGTGACACCCTCGATGCCGTCGACATCAACCTCCTCGAGGAGCCGGCGATGTGCCCCGAGGGGGTCGACGACCCCGGATTCGATGACGTCTACAGCCAGCTCGAGGCTTACGGCAAGGTCTTCGACAAGCAGGACGAAGCCGCCGAGGCTGCCGCTGACCTGCGCGAACGCGTGACAGAGCTGGAGACGAAGAAGGTCGGCGAGGGACGTACGGCAGCAGTCCTCTACCCCACCGTCGGCGGCGGCGTGACCTATGCCTACGGCACCCGCTCGATGGCCCACCCGCAGCTGGAGGCGGCCGGGTTCGAGGACGTCTTCGCCGACGTGGACGAGCGGGTCTTCGAGGTCTCAACCGAGGATCTGCTCGAGCGCGACCCCGACGTGATCGTCCTGCTCCACAACGCCGGCGACCCGAAGCAGGTCGAGGAGTCGATCACCCAGCTCGCCGGCGCCGAGGACCTGACCGCGGTCAAGAACGGCGATGTGATGGCGCAGCTGTTCAACTTCACCGAGCCTCCCTCGCCCCTCTCGGTCGACGGCCTGGAGCGGATCATCGACAGGTTCGACCGGTGATCGAGGCCGGCGGCCTGTCCTGGACGTACGGCACCACGCCCATCCTCGAGGACGTCGACGTCGACTCCCACGAAGGCCGGGTCCTGGGTCTGATCGGGCCGAACGGGAGCGGCAAGACCACGCTGCTGCGGATGCTCTACGGCGCTCTCCGCGGCAGCGGCACCGTCGAGATCGACGGCGACGACCTCACCGGACTGCCCGCCAAGGAGGTCGCCCGGCGCCTCGCCGTCGTCGTCCAGGAGTCCGGCACAGACACGACGCTGACCGCCGGCGAGATGGTCCTGCTGGGACGTACGCCGCACCTGTCCGCCTTCGCCCGAGCCGGTGAGCACGACCTCGAGATCGCCGCGGAGTGCCTCGAGCGCATCGGCGGCACCCACCTCGGTCCGCGCTCCTTCGCCGCCCTCTCCGGAGGCGAGCGGCAGCGGGTGCTCATCGCCCGGGCACTGGCCCAGGAGGCGACCCACCTGCTCCTCGACGAGCCGACCAACCACCTCGACATCCGCTACCAGCACGAGATCCTCTCGCTGGTGCGGAAGCTGGGGACGACGGCGATCGTCGTGCTCCACGACCTCAACCTGGCGGCCCGCTACTGCGACGACCTGGTGCTGCTCGACCGGCGTCGTGTCGCCGCGCGCGGCACCGTCGACGAGGTGCTCCGGCCCGAGATCCTGGAGCCGGTCTACGGCATCGGCATCGAGCGACTCGAGCTGCGCGAGGAGATCCACCTCCTCTTCCGCCCGATCTGACCGGCGCGACCGGACCAGACCTCAGAGCTCCGGGTCGGCCTCGACCCTGGTGTCCCGAGCGCTCTCGTCATCGGGATCGACACCGGGAAGGTGCGCCTCCCAGAGCTCGACGTCCATCACGTAGAGCCGCAACGACGCCTCGCCGCGCAGCTCCTCGGGCCGGAACGCCCGAGCGGTCCCGATCAACCGCTGGAACGCCACCGCGCAGCGCTTCTCGAGCTCGAAGTCGGGCACCTGACGCGCCATCCCGGTGACGTACGCAGCGCTCGCCCCCGACCCGGGCGGCACCGAGGAGTCGAAGATGACCCCGGCGACGCGCGGATCGCGGACGATGTTGCGGGAGTGCTGGGCGTCAGGCGCCGAGACCCAGTAGAGGTCTCGGTAGCCGTCGTGGGAGAAATAGACCGGCGACGTACGCGGCCGGCCGTCGGGATCGGTGGTCGCCAGCACCAGGTAGGCGACGTCGTCGACGATCCCACGGACGTGCCTGTCCAGATCAGCTGCCATACCCCAGAGGGTAGGCGACTGACTCAGCCGTGACCTGGATATCTGCGCGGCAGCTTGAATCCGCGCTCGGCCAGCACGTCGCGCAGCACGTCCGGGCGGTCGGTGATCAGGCCGTCGACGCCGAGCCCGATCAGGTGCTCCATGGTGGCGACGTCGTCCACGGTCCACGGCACGACCGCCATCCCGCGCGCGTGTGCCGCGTCGACCAGCTCCTGAGTCGTGAACGGCACATAACCCGGGTCTGACACCGAGCCGCCCTGCGGATCCCCGTGGACCGGCGAGACCGCGTCCGCACCGAACGAGTCCGCGGCCGCGACGTACCGCTCCTGCAAGGATCCCTCGAAGTCGTCGATGTCGATCCCGCCCAGCCACGGCGAGGCTCCGGGCTGCCCCTGCTGGAGGAACTGCTGCCCGTTGGTGAGCGCGACGATCGGCAGCCGGGGCTCGACCTCGCGCACTCGCTTCAGCGCGCCCCAGTCGAAGCTCTGGATCGTGACCTGGTTGCGGATGTGCGCCCGTCGGATCTCGGCCAGGACGACGCGGACGAACTGCTCACGCGGCGCGGTCTGCTCCGGAGCTCCGGCCTCGACCTTCGTCTCGACGTTCAGCGTGACCTGACCGGCGTGGTAGCTGTTGACCAGCGCGAACACCTCGGAGAGGAGCGGCATCCGCTCCCCCGGCGACAGCTTCTGCCCGGGGAACTGCGGCTGCCGCAGCGAACCGCAGTCGATCGTGCGGACCTGGGCGAGGGTCAGATCTTTGATGTAGGTCCGGTTCGGCACGTACGGGAACTCCGGGTCACCGGGGAACGCCGGCGCGGTGTCGACGCACTTGGCTGGGTTCGGGTCGCGGTCGTGGGTCACGACCGCGTAGCCGTCCTCGGTGATCTGCACATCGAGCTCGAGGGTGCTCACGCCCAGCTCGAGCGCCCGGGCGAACGCCGGCAGGGTGTTCTCCACCGTCAGCGCGATGCCGCCGCGATGCGCCTGGAGATCAAAGGTGCGCGGGTCGTTCTCGGCGTACGCCGGAGTGTCCACGACGCTCGCCAGGAGCGCCGTGGACACGAGGAGGAGGCCAGCTCGCACACGTCTCATGCCCACCAGGATCCCGCCCGCGGATGGCCGCTAGTGGAACGCGCGATGAGACAGGAGCGACACGTTCTTGTCGGCACACCCGGTCGTCTCGTGGCGGACGAACTGGGAGTCGTAGGAGTCCGGCACGTAGACCCGGAACCCGTCGACCTTCGTCGGCTTGCAGGTCGAGGCCGGATAGTTCGCGGCGGTCGACTCGGCGACCGCGCTCACGGCCACCTGGCCCGGCTTCATGATGACCGTGCGCCAGGCGCCCTCACGCTTCGCGGGCGCACCGATCTGAGTGCCGTCGCCACCGCCGACGTACGAGAGACCGCCGAAGCCACCCACGGAGCAGGCGTGATCGGAGACGTTGGTCAGGGTGATCTCACCGAACCGCGATCCCGCGCCCGCATCGGTGGCGCGGTAGCCGGCCTTCAGATCGGTGTTGGCACACGTCGGCGTCACCGGATCGGCCGGTGCGGCGTCAGCGTTCCGAGACTCAGTCCTCACCGGCGAACCCCCCGTGGCCGCCGGTGAGGACTGAGTCGGGGACGATGGTGCACTGCTTCCCGAGGTGGGATCCGCGGTCCCGGAGACAGATGGTGACGCGTCGACCGCCCCGTCCTTCGTCGACCCGCAACCTCCCACCGCGAGCACGCCGAGGATCCAGACGCCGACCACCATCAGCCGTAGGTGCCGCATCTTTGCTCCTCGAGTAGCAGATGCCAGCCAGATATCCCAGCCAGTTGACTCATCGTCCTACCCCTGAGACGCGCGGACCCCAGGGTTCGTTGCGTCCGATCTCGAGAAAATCTCAGTCCCTGCCGTCGTACGACGTGCGCGCCTCGTCCACCTCGGCCATGTGCTCCTCGGCCCACTCCTTGAGGTGGGCGAGGACGGGTAGCAGCGTCTGCCCGAGCGGAGTCAGCTCGTAGTCGGTCCGCACCGGCACCGACGGCGTCACGGTGCGCGTCAGCAGGCCGTCGCGCTCCATCTTCCGCAACGACTGGGTCAGCATCTTCTGGCTGACTCCCTCGATCTGCGAGGCCAGCTCCGAATACCGCAACGGCCCGCGCAGCCCGAGCGCCACGATCGCCAGGCTCACCCACTTGTCGCCGATCGTGTCCAGCAGTCGCCGGCTGGGACACATGGCCGTGAACGCGTCGAATCCGTTGCGCCCGTCGTGGGACCGCTCGGCCGTCATCGTGCCCATGGCAAACCTCCAGGTGCCTACACCACTTCAAAGTGCCTTCTTCCCAGAAGAGAGTAGGGCACCGAAAGTAGTGCATGCAACCAGTCGACCACACCGAAGGACGAACACCATGTACGCACTCACCTCCCGCGCCGGCGACCCGACCCCGCACCTCGAGGAGCTCCCGGCCCAGCCGCTGGGCACCGACGAGATCCGGGTCGAGGTCGCGGCCGCCGGCTTCACCCACTTCGACGCCTTCGTCGCCGCCGACCACGCCCCCATCGGCCTTCCCGATGTGATCGGCCTCGGCTTCGACTTCAGCGGCGTCGTCAGCGAGATCGGCGAGGCGGTCTCCGGGTTCGCCGTCGGGGACCGGGTCGCCGGGTTCCACGGCAACCCCGCCGCCGGCGCCCGTGCCCACGCGACCGAGGTCGTGCTCGCGGCCGCCGACGCGGCGGCACTGCCCGACGGGCTCTCCCTCGAGGCCGCCGCCGCAGCCCCGCTCAACGCGCTCACCGCCCGGCAGGCGCTCGACCTGCTCGGTCCTGAGCGCGGCAGCCTGCTCATCACCGGAGCCGCCGGCGGCGTCGGGCTGTGGGCACTGGCGCTCGCGAAGGCCGACGGCTGGACCGTCGATGCTCTCGTACGCCCCGGCACCGAGCGCCTCGCCACCGGCGCCGACCAGGCCGTCACCGAGATCGCGCCGCGGGCGCACGATGCCGTCCTCGACCTGGCGGCGCTCAACGATCCCGCCCTGGCAGGCGTACGTGACGGCGGCCGCTACATCAGCGTCAAGCCGGGCCGAGCGCCGGAGCCCGAGCGCGGCATCGAGGTCTCGACCGTGATGAGCCATGCCGACGGGCCGGTCCTGGCCGGCCTCCTCGAGCTGGCCGCCGACGGCACCGTGCCGACCCGGATCGCCGCGACCCGTCCGCTGAGCAAGGCCGCCGAGGCCTACCAGGAGGCCGTCGCGGCAGCAGGCTCGGACGGCCGCTGGCTGCTCGTGCCCTGAGGGCGTACGAAATGGCGAAGGCCCCGCCTCCCGAGGGAGGCGGGGCCTTCGTCTGACTACTGCATCACGACTGGTACGAACCGAAGTCGAAGTCGTCCAGCGCGACGGCCTGGCCGCCGGTGTTGCCGAACTCGTAGTCGTAGTTGTCGTAACCGGTCACGGAGTACGCCGCGGCGCGAGCCTCGTCGGTCGGCTCGACCTTGATGTTCCGGTAGCGCTCCAGGCCGGTGCCGGCCGGGATGAGCTTACCGATGATGACGTTCTCCTTCAGACCGCGCAGCGAGTCGGAGCGGCCGTTGATGGCAGCGTCGGTGAGGACGCGGGTGGTCTCCTGGAAGGAGGCCGCCGACAGCCAGGACTCGGTGGCCAGCGAGGCCTTGGTGATGCCCATCAGCTCCGGACGACCCGAGGCCGGCTTGCCGCCCTCGGAGACCACGCGCCGGTTCTCCGACTCGAAGTCGATGCGGTCGGCCAGGTCGGACGGCAGCAGGTTGGTGTCGCCCGACTCGAGCACCGTGATCCGGCGCAGCATCTGCCGCACGATGATCTCGATGTGCTTGTCGTGGATGGACACACCCTGCGACCGGTACACGGCCTGGACCTCGTCGACGAGGTGCTGCTGCGTCTTGCGGACACCGAGGATACGGAGGACCTCCTTGGGGTCCGGCGTACCGATGGTCAGCGGCGCGCCGACCTCGATGTGGTCGCCGTCGGCAACCCGCAGGCGCGAGCGGCGCGAGACCACGTACTCCTTGACGTCGGAGCCGTCGTCCGGGGTGACCAGGACCTTGCGGGCCTTGTCGGTCTCCTCGATCTCGACGCGACCGGCGACCTCGGAGATCGGCGTGACACCCTTCGGCGTACGTGCCTCGAAGAGCTCGACGACACGCGGCAGACCCTGCGTGATGTCGTCGGCCGACGCCACACCACCGGTGTGGAAGGTACGCATCGTCAGCTGGGTGCCGGGCTCACCGATGGACTGGGCGGCGATGATGCCGACCGCCTCACCGATGTCGACGAGCTTGCCGGTGGCCAGCGAGCGGCCGTAGCACTTGGCACACGTTCCGGTGCGGGCCTCACACGTGAGGACCGAACGGACCTTGACCTCGGTGATGCCGGCGCGAACCAGCTCCTCGATCTTGACGTCGCCCAGGTCCTCACCGGCGACCGCGAGAACCTCGCCGGTCTCCGGGTGCTCGATGTCGACGGCGGCCGTGCGAGCGTACGCAGCGGTCTCGGCGTTGTCGTCCTTGACGACGACGCCACCCTGGTCGACACCGATGACCTTGGGCAGACCACGCTCGGTGCCGCAGTCGTCCTCACGGATGATGACGTCCTGCGAGACGTCCACCAGACGACGGGTCAGGTAACCCGAGTCGGCGGTACGCAGCGCGGTGTCGGCCAGACCCTTACGAGCACCGTGGGTGGAGATGAAGTACTCCAGGACGGAGAGACCCTCGCGGAAGTTCGACTTGATCGGCCGCGGGATGATCTCGCCCTTCGGGTTGGCCACCAGGCCTCGCATGGCGCCGACCTGACGGATCTGGTTGAAGTTACCCGAAGCACCCGAGGTGACCTGCATGAAGATCGGGTTCTTGCGATCGAACGCCTGCTCCATGGCGGCACCGACGACCTTGGCGGCCTCGGTCCAGATCTCGACGAGCTCCTGACGGCGCTCCTCGTCGGTGACCAGACCACGCTCGAACTGCTTCTGCACCTTGGCAGCCTGCGTCTCGAACGTCTCCAGGATCTCGGCCTTGTTCGGCGGCGTGGTGACGTCGTCGATGGAGACCGTGACACCCGAACGGGTGGCCCAGTGGAAGCCGTTGTCCTTGAGCGCGTCCAGCGACGCCGCGACCTCGACCTTGGTGTAACGCTCGGCCAGGTCGTTGATGATCGCGCCGAGCTGCTTCTTACCGACCTCGTAGTTCACGAAGGGGTAGTCGGCGGGGAGGGTGTCGTTGAAGATCACCCGGCCCAGCGTGGTCTCGAGGACGAGCGGGTCGCCCGCGGTCCAACCCTCCGGCACGTCGTAGCCGATCGGCGGGACGATGTCGTCGAGGCGGATCTTGATCTTCGACTGCAGCGTGATCTCGAGGTGGTCGAAGGCCATGATGGCCTCGGCCGGGGACGAGAAGGCACGACCCTCGCCGACCTCACCCTCACGGTCGGAGGTGATGAAGTAGAGACCGATGATCATGTCCTGGGTCGGCATGGTGACCGGACGACCGTCGGACGGCTTGAGGATGTTGTTGGTCGAGAGCATCAGGATGCGAGCCTCGGCCTGGGCCTCCGCCGACAGCGGCAGGTGGACAGCCATCTGGTCACCGTCGAAGTCCGCGTTGAACGCGGTGCAGACGAGCGGGTGCAGCTGGATGGCCTTACCCTCGATCAGCTGGGGCTCGAAGGCCTGGATGCCGAGTCGGTGCAGGGTGGGCGCACGGTTCAGCAGAACCGGGTGCTCGGTGATGACCTCTTCGAGGACGTCCCACACGACCGGGCGGGCGCGCTCGACCATCCGCTTGGCGGACTTGATGTTCTGAGCGTGGCTCAGGTCCACCAGGCGCTTCATCACGAACGGCTTGAACAGCTCCAGCGCCATCTGCTTCGGCAGACCGCACTGGTGCAGCTTCAGCTGCGGACCCGACACGATGACCGAACGGCCGGAGTAGTCGACGCGCTTACCGAGCAGGTTCTGACGGAAACGACCCTGCTTGCCCTTGAGCATGTCGGAGAGCGACTTCAGCGGGCGGTTGCCCGGCCCGGTGACCGGACGGCCACGACGGCCGTTGTCGAACAGCGAGTCGACGGCCTCCTGCAGCATCCGCTTCTCATTGTTCACGATGATCTCGGGGGCACCGAGGTCGAGGAGACGCTTGAGGCGGTTGTTGCGGTTGATCACACGACGGTAGAGGTCGTTGAGGTCGGAGGTCGCGAAGCGGCCACCGTCGAGCTGCACCATCGGGCGCAGGTCCGGCGGGATGACCGGGACGGCGTCGAGCACCATGCCGGTCGGCTGGTTGCCGGTCTTGCGGAAGGCGTCGACGACCTTGAGGCGCTTGAGCGCGCGGACCTTGCGCTGACCCTTGCCGGTGGCGATGGTCTCGCGCAGGTTCTCGACCTCGGCGTCGATGTCGAAGTTCTCGAGGCGCTTCTGGATCGCCGTGGCGCCCATGTGGCCCTCGAAGTACTTGCCGAACCAGGTCTTCATCTCGCGGTAGAGCAGCTCGTCGCCCATGAGGTCCTGGACCTTCAGGTTCTTGAAGGTGTCCCAGACCTCGTCGAGACGGTTGACCTCACGCTCGGTGCGGTCGCGCAGCTGCTTCATCTCGCGCTCGGCGCCGTCCTTGACCTTGCGCTTGGCGTCGGCCTTGGCACCCTCCGCCTCGAGCGCGGCCAGGTCGGTCTCGAGCTTCTTGGCGCGGTCGTTGATCGCCACGTCGAGCCGGCCGGTCAGCATCTTGCGCTGCTGGTCGACCTTGGCCTCGAGCGAGGACAGGTCGCGGTGACGCGCGTCCTCGTCGACCGAGGTGATCATGTACGCGGCGAAGTAGATGACCTTCTCCAGGTCCTTCGGGGCGAGGTCGAGCAGGTAGCCCAGCCGCGACGGAACGCCCTTGAAGTACCAGATGTGGGTCACCGGAGCGGCGAGCTCGATGTGGCCCATGCGCTCGCGGCGTACCTTGGAGCGGGTGACCTCGACGCCACAGCGCTCACAGATGATGCCCTTGAAGCGCACGCGCTTGTACTTGCCGCAGTAGCACTCCCAGTCCCGGGTGGGACCGAAGATCTTCTCGCAGAAGAGGCCGTCACGCTCGGGCTTGAGCGTGCGGTAGTTGATGGTCTCAGGCTTCTTGACCTCGCCGTGGCTCCACGCGCGGATCTCGTCCGCGGTGGCCAGGCCGATCTTGAGCTGATCGAAGAAGTTGACGTCGAGCACGGTGGCTTCCAGTTCCTTCGTTAGTTCTTGGAAAGTTCAAAGGGGACTGAGGGAGGGAGGTGCGCCCGGAGGCGCACCTCCCGCTCGTCAGACTTCCTCTACGGAAGAGGGCTCGCGGCGGGACAGGTCGATGCCGAGCTCCTCGGCGGCGCGGAAGACGTCTTCCTCCGCGTCACGGAGCTCGATCGCCGAACCGTCCTGGCTCAGCACCTCGACGTTCAGGCACAGCGACTGCATCTCCTTGACGAGAACCTTGAACGACTCCGGGATGCCCGAGTCGGGGATGTTCTCGCCCTTGACGATCGCCTCGTACACCTTCACGCGGCCGGGCACGTCGTCCGACTTGATGGTCAGGAGCTCCTGCAGGGCGTAGGCGGCGCCGTACGCCTCCATCGCCCAGACCTCCATCTCACCGAAGCGCTGGCCACCGAACTGGGCCTTACCGCCGAGCGGCTGCTGGGTGATCATCGAGTACGGACCGGTCGAACGCGCGTGGATCTTGTCGTCGACCAGGTGGTGCAGCTTCAGGATGTACATGTAGCCCACGGCCACCGGCTCCGGGAACGGCTCGCCGGAGCGACCGTCGAAGAGGCGGGCCTTGCCGTCGGTGCCGACCACACGCTGACCGTCCCGGTTCGGGAGGGTCGCGCTGAGCAGGCCGGTGATCTCGTCCTCACGCGCACCGTCGAAGACCGGGGTGGCCACCTTGGTGCCCGGCTCGGCCTTGTCGGCGTGGATCTTGATCAGGCGCTGCTTCCAGGCGCTGTCGTCGGGGTCGTCGGAGAGGTTGAGGTCCCAACCCTGCTTGGCGAGCCAGCCGAGGTGGAGCTCCAGGACCTGTCCGATGTTCATACGACGCGGGACACCGAGCGGGTTGAGCAGAACGTCGACCGGGGTGCCGTCCTCCATGAACGGCATGTCCTCGACCGGCAGGATCTTCGCGATGACGCCCTTGTTGCCGTGACGGCCGGCGAGCTTGTCACCCACGGAGATCTTGCGCTTCTGCGCCACGTAGACGCGGACCAGCTGGTTCACGCCCGGGGGCAGCTCGTCGCCCTCTTCACGGTCGAAGACGCGGACACCGATGACGGTGCCCTCCTCGCCGTGCGGAACCTTCATCGAGGTGTCGCGGACCTCGCGCGCCTTCTCACCGAAGATCGCGCGGAGCAGGCGCTCCTCCGGGGTCAGCTCGGTCTCGCCCTTCGGCGTGACCTTGCCGACCAGGATGTCACCGGTGGTGACCTCGGCGCCGATGCGGATGATGCCGCGCTCGTCGAGGTCGGCCAGCATCTCCTCGGAGACGTTCGGGATGTCCCGGGTGATCTCCTCCGGGCCCAGCTTGGTGTCGCGGGCGTCGACCTCGTGCTCCTCGATGTGGATCGAGGTGAGGTAGTCCTGCTGCACCAGACGCTGGGACAGGATGATCGCGTCCTCGTAGTTGTGGCCCTGCCACGACTGGAAGGCGACCAGGAGGTTGGCGCCGAGCGCCATCTCGGCACCCTGGGTCGCCGGACCGTCGGCCAGCGGGGAGCCGACCTCGACCCGGGCGCCCTCGTCGACCAGCGGCTGCTGGTTGACGCAGTTGCCCTGGTTGGAGCGCTCGAACTTCGCGAGCTTGTAGGAGGTGTAGGTGCCGTCGTCGTTGAGGGTCTCGATCAGGTCGGAGGAGACCTCCTTGACCACACCGGCCTTCTTTGCGACGAGCACGTCACCGGCGTCGACAGCCGCGCGGTATTCGATGCCCGTGCCGACCAGCGGCGAGTCGCTGCGGACCAGCGGCACCGCCTGACGCTGCATGTTGGCGCCCATGAGCGCACGGTTGGCGTCGTCGTGCTCGAGGAACGGGATCAGCGCGGTCGCGACCGAGACCATCTGGCGCGGCGAGACGTCGATGTAGTCGACCTCGTCGGCCAGAAGCTCGGAGACCTCACCGTCGCGCTGGCGGACCAGCACGCGCTCGGTGGCGAACTTCATGTTCTCGTCGACGGCCGCGTTGGCCTGCGCGATGACGTAGCGGTCCTCGTCGTCGGCGGTCAGGTAGTCGATCTTGTCGGTGACGACACCGTTCTCGACCTTGCGGTAGGGCGTCTCGACGAAACCGAACGGGTTGATCCGGCCGAAGGAGGCCAGCGAACCGATCAGACCGATGTTGGGACCTTCAGGGGTCTCGATCGGGCACATCCGGCCGTAGTGCGACGGGTGGACGTCTCGGACCTCCATGCCGGCGCGGTCACGGGAGAGACCACCCGGGCCCAGAGCCGACAGACGCCGCTTGTGCGTCAGGCCCGCGAGCGGGTTGTTCTGGTCCATGAACTGCGACAGCTGCGAGGTGCCGAAGAACTCCTTCAGCGCAGCGACCACGGGACGGATGTTGATCAGGGACTGCGGCGTGATCGCCTCGACGTCCTGGGTCGTCATCCGCTCGCGCACGACGCGCTCCATACGGGCAAGACCCGTACGCAGCTGGTTCTGGATCAGCTCGCCGACGGTCCGCATCCGGCGGTTGCCGAAGTGGTCGATGTCGTCGGCAGCGATGTCGATCGTGCCCTGCGGCGTCTCGAGCTGCGTGCGCCCGTCGTGCAGCGCCACGACGTACTTGATCGTCGCGACGATGTCGTCGACCGTCAGGGTCTGCTGGTCGAAGGCCTCGGTCAGACCGAGCTTCTTGTTGACCTTGTAGCGACCGACCTTGGCGGTGTCGTAACGCTTCGGGTTGAAGTAGTAGTTGTTCAGCAGCGTCTGCGCGGCCTCACGCGTCGGGGGCTCGCCCGGGCGCAGCTTGCGGTAGATGTCGAGCAGCGCGTCGTCCTGAGCGGTGGTGCTGTCCTTCTCCAGGGTCAGCATCATCGACTCGTACTCGCCGAACTCCTCGCGGATCTGCTCGTTGGTCCAGCCGAGGGCCTTGAGCAGCACCGTGACGTTCTGCTTGCGCTTGCGGTCGAGACGGACGCCGACCAGGTCGCGCTTGTCGATCTCGAACTCGAGCCAGGCGCCGCGGCTGGGGATCAGCTTGGCGGTGTAGATGTCCTTGTCGGACGTCTTGTCGGCGGTGCGCTCGAAGTAGACGCCCGGGGACCGGACGAGCTGCGAGACGACAACACGCTCGGTGCCGTTGATCACGAAGGTGCCCTGCTCGGTCATGAGCGGGAAGTCGCCCATGAAGACCGTCTGGCCCTTGATCTCACCGGTGTCGTTGTTGGTGAACTCCGCCGAGACATAGAGAGGCGCGGAGTAGGTGAAGTCCTTCTCCTTGCACTCCTCGACGGTGTACTTGGGGTCGTAGAAGACAGGACTCTCGAACGAGAGGGACATCGTCTCCGAGAAGTCCTCGATCGGGGAGATCTCCTCGAAGATCTCCTGCAGACCGGACTTGTGAGACACGTCCTCACCCGCTGCTTCGCGGGCGGCAACCTGCTCCTGCCAGCGCTCGTTGCCGATCAGCCAGTCGAAGCTGTCGGTCTGGAGGGCGAGGAGCTTGGGAAGCTCGAGAGGCTCTGAGATCTTAGCGAAAGAGATGCGGCGAGGGGTGGAGTCACCCGACGAGGTGCGCGCGGCCAAGAGGAATCCTTCGACAAGGTTCGCAGGTGGATTCGCAGCACGCCGACCACCGAACAGCCACCGGGCAGGCTGAGGGGCATATGAAGGCATGCGCAAAGCGCCATCGTACGGCATAAAAGCGCACTTCACAACACCGGGCCCAGTTACAAGTCCGGCGTACCTTCATTCACACCTGCGGCACTCGAGCGTCGGCGTTCGTGAAGCAGTGCCTTGTCGAGCATCGCGGATGATCATGCGCCCCTTCGGCGCTCCGGGTCAAGCATCCGCGCCAATCGGTCCGTCCCCCGGAAAAGATATTCCAGTCACTTGACAGGTAGGGCAAAGGCCCGGGGGCCGGGTCCTGGCTCCGCTGTGGTCCCGCGTCAGTCCTGGCTGGGCCGCGTCTCGACCTTGTCCACCAGCCACTCGTCGCCGACCTTCGCCATCGTGAGCATCGCGTACTCCTGGTAGCCGATCGGGGTCGTCCGCTGCGCGTTGGTGACCTGACGGTCGACCAGCACCAGGATCTGCACGGTGTCCTCGGAGACCCGGATGACGCCGGCATCGACCGGCGGGAGCGTCTTCACCACCGTCTTCGTCTCCGGGACGTTGTCGACGAGCACGGCGAACAGACGGTCGTAGTCCTCGCGGTAGTCCTTCGTCATCACGTCGTGAGCCTTGCTCTTCGACTCGTCCATCGTGCTGTAGTCGTAGGAGAGCAGCGGGACCACGGCCTTCTTGGCCGCCTCCAGCGCTTCCGCGCCCTGCTCCTCGACGAGAAGCTTGTGGTTACGGGTGATCTGCTTGCCGACCGCCCCCTCGACCGTGCTGGTCGTGACGTTGTTGTTGGAGACGGTCTCCACCTTGTCCTGCCCGAAGAAGACCACACCGGCAGCAACCACGGCGGCCAGCGCGAGCGCGCCTGCAGCGGCCAGCCCCCAGGTCGGGAGCACCGGAAGCGTACGGCCCTTCGGTTCCTCCGTCTCGGCAGCCGGATCCTCGTCGGCGTCCGGCGCGTCCTCGGCGGCCTCGTCCTCGACGGCAGCGGTCGCCCCGGCGGCCTCACGGTCGCCGCCCTCGTCCGCTTCGGCCTCGTCCTCGGTCGCAGGCTCCTCGAGCGCGGCGAGCTCCGCGTCGTACGCAGCCCGCTTGTCAGCGTCCAGGAGGACTGCAGCGGCCTCGTTGAGCGTGCGGAACCGGCGGTCGGTCGGGTCCAGATCGGCGATCGCGGACTTCCACGCCGCCCGGATGTCGTCGGTGGAGGCATCGGGCTCGACGTCGAGCAGGTCGTACCAAGTCGGCGACGTCATGGGGTCACTCCTTCGCTGGGCTCGGAGGTAGGAGCCTCCTCGGCGGGGTACCAGTCGTCGACCAGCCACTCCCCGTTATGCTTCACGAGCTCCACCTCCGTCCTGGCGAGCTGGCGCGCCGCCTCGACGCGCTCCTCGGAGCCCTCGGCCTTCGGGTAGCTGATCGTCAGCTCGGCCACGACCAGCACCGTCGCACTGTCCTCGTCGAGGCCCGCGACCGCCGTGCTGTGGACATCGCTGGAGCGGCCGACACCCTGCTGGACCACGGTGGCCTCGGCGAAGGCGACGTTGCCCAAGAAGCTCTTCTCGAACTTCGGGGTCAGCAGCTCACCGACCTCCTTGCGGTAGTCCGGCATCGTCTTCTTGTCGCTGCCGACGTCCTCGGGGCCATAGGTGTTGACCCGTCCGACGAACTTGTCGGCTGCCGCCATCACCTGCTCACGCTGGCTCACGACGGACTCGTCGGCACCGCGGGTCAGCTGCCACCCGACGTAGCCGACGGCAGCAACGATGACGGCGACCAGCAGCGCGAGGACGCCCCAGCGGAGCAGGCTCGCCCGCTGGTCGCTGCCCCCGTCGGAGGCTGCGCCGGTCTCCGCGGCGGGGCCGGGATCGGTCGTGGTGCTCAAAGGATCACTTTCCTGCAGACGTTGTGGTCACTGGCTCGGCGAGAAGCCGATTCCAAGCATCAACACCGTACGCCGCCGGCGGATCGGTCGATGCGGCAGCACTCCGAGACCCCGACCCGGTGGCTGCGTGGTGGTCGGTCGGCTACTCGGTCTCCATCGGCTGGAGGTAGAGCCACTTCCAGGCGTCGTCACCGTAGGAGGACGGGGCCGCGGTCGACACCGAGGAGTCCTCGGCCTCGTCCCAGGTGAGTTTGCCCGTCTCGGGGTCGAAGCTCGCGATCGCGCCGGTCCCACCGGCAGCGGCGCGCGGCAACTGGCTGGAACCACGGGCGTTCGACTTGCTCGGGTCCTCGGTGCAGGAGACCTCCGTGTTGAACGGACGGCTCTGCAGATCCAGCGGGCTGCGCTTCTTGGTGCTCTCGTAGCCCTGCTTGCACGGCGTCTGGCTGGTCAGCGCCAGGCCGAAGTGAGCCTGGGCCAGACCGGGGTGACCGACGTCGACGACGGCGAAGCTGCCTTCGACCACGACAGGGAAGATCGAGAGCAGGTGCTTGACGCCCGGCAGGTTCTTGCGGACGACCTTGCCGGTCACCAGCACCTCGTTGAGGAGCTCACCGATCTCCACCTCGTTCTGCTCCAGGAACTGCCTCAGCTCGACGGAGCTGGCCGATCCGCTCTGGATCAGCCTGATCAGGTCCTTGTTGGAGCCGGCCAGCGTGCCGGTGAACAGCTCCAGGTCGGTCGCGAACGACTTGATGGCCGAGCTGCTGTCGAGCTGTCCCTGAAGGACGGTGTTGCTGTCCCGGATCAGCTGCGTCGTGAGCCCGAAGTTCTGGTCAGCCGTCTCCACGAAGGCGGTGCCGGTGTCGATGATGGTCTGCAGGTCCTGACCGGTGCCGGCGAAGCTCTTGCCGAGCTCGTCCACGGTGGTCGTGAGCGCCTTCTGATCGACCGAGTTCACGGTCGTGGCGACGTCCTCCAGGAGCTTCTCGGTCGGCAGCGGCGTGGTCGTGGCGGCGCGGGCGATCTCCGACCCGTCCTCCAGGTAGGGGCCACCCTTCGACTGCGGCTGCAGCTCGACGTACTGCTCACCGACGGCGGAGCGGTTGCCGACCACGGCGAGGCTGTCCGCCGGGATCTTGTCCTTCCAGTCGTTGTCGATCTTCAGCGTCACGTCGACACCGCTGCGGTTGAGCACCAGCTCACCGACCTGGCCGATCTTGACGCCGCGGTAGTCGACCTCGGCATCCTCGTAGATGCCTCCGGACTGGGCGAAGTGGGCCATCACGACGTAGTGGTCCTTGACGAACAGCGACCCCAGGCGGGCGTAGCGCGCTCCGACGAAGCTGACCCCGACAAGGGTGATCAGCAGGAAGACCATCAGCTGCATCTTCGTCCGGCGGGTGATCATGAGACGCCCTCCTGGTGAGTGTTGCTCGAGGTGCTCAGCGCCGGGATCATCAGCGAGGTCAGACCTGGGTCGAGCTCCTTGCTCAGCTCGTCGTACGTCACGGCATGCGTCCCGGGGGTCGCGCCTGCGCGACAGAACAGGATCAGGACGCACCCGGAACCGTCGTCGGTGGTGCTGCCACCGCCGCCCGGCGTGGTCGACCCGAGCCCGAGAACACCCTCGAGGGTCTTCCCGATCGAGCGCAGCAGGCCGGTCACGCACTCCTGGGGCGCGTTCGACTGCCCGGTCAGCGCTTCCTGGCAGGTGTCGATGGCACTGGCCAGCCCGCCCGTCTTGCAGACGTTCGTGAGGTCGTTGAGCCAGTCGAGGGCGGTCTTCTCGTCGGGGAACGTCTTGATCTTGCGGTTGATCTCGTCGAGACCCCAGCAGACGGTGCTGCCCACGCGCGGCGCGTTCTGGAGCAGCGTGTCGAGGTTGAGGTCGAGGGTGACGTCGAGGTTGACGAAGTCACCCTGATGCAGGTTGCGAGCGGTCTGGGGCGAACCGCCGACGGCCGCGTCGACGAACGGGTAGGTGAGGATCGTGTTCATCGCCCGGACGAACTTGTCGCCGGAGTCGGCCAGGTTCGACAGCACCGGCTCGAGGTCCTTGATGATGCCGATGGTGTTGTCCTTGGACGCCCTGATGACGCGTACGCCGGTGTCTCCGAGCCGCTCGAGCGCCTTGAGCATCTTGACCAGGTCGGCACGCTGCTGGTCGATGCTCGCGATCGCCGAGGGCAGCTCGTCGAGGGCAGCGTCGATCGAGCCCATCTGGGCGTTCGTGGCCTTCGCCAGCGCGTCGAGCGCCTCGATGGCCGCGACGATCTTCTCCTTGTTGTTGTCGAGATCGCGGGCCAGCTGCTCGATCTGGTCAAGGACGGAGCGAGCCGCGTCCTCACGCCCGGCGAGCGCCTTGTTGAGCTCCGTCGAGATGGTCTTCAGCTGGGCTACGCCGCCACCGTTGAGCAGCAGGCTGAGCGCACTGAAGACCTCTTCGATCTCCGGGTTGCGCCCGGTCTGCGACAGCGGGATGGTCCCACCGTCGGCGAGCTTGGTCGTCTCGGGCTCGGCAGGGCGCTCCAGCGAGACGAACTTCTCGCCGAGCAACGAGGTCTGCTGGATCGACGCCCGCACGTTGGTGGGCAGGTCGACGTCCTTCTTCAGCAGCATCTCGACGGTCGCGACGCCGTCGTCGAGCCAGACCTTGTCGATCTTGCCGACGTCGATGTCCTCGAGCTTGACGGTCGACTGCGGCACCAGGTCGAGGACGTCCTGGAACTGGGCGGTGACCGAGATCGCGTCGTCGCCTGCGTCCACGCCACCCGGGAGCGGGAGGTCGTAGACGGAGAAGGTGCCACAACCGGTCAGCACCAAGGCGCCGACGATCACACCGACGAGCGTCTGGAAGGCGCGCTTCATCGTGGTCATCATTTCACCTCCACCAGGCCGCCGAGCGACATGTCGTAGGGGACGCCGTAGGACGAACCCGTGCCCAGGCCGATCGCCGCGGAGCGGTTCAGCCCCGGCAGCTGCCGGATCTGGGAGCAGGTCTCGGCGCTGCTGCCGTTGGTCGCCTGGTCCACGAGGCTGCACAGGAACGCCGCCGGATTCTCGATGATCTCGTCGAGGATCATCGTGATGTTGGCGTTGGTGTCGAGCGTGCCGGTCTCCGGGTTGTAGGCCAGGCCGAGGTTGTTGAGGGCCAGCGGGGCGGTCCGGAGGCTCTCGTCGAGCGCCTTGCGCTGCCGCACGAGCACCTTGGCGATCCGGTTGAGGCCCTGGATGTCCTCACGCAGGATCGACTTGTTGTCCCTGACGAACTGGGTCACCTTGGTCAGCGCCACCGAGAGGTTCTTCATCGACGCGGCGAGCTCTTCGCGCTCGCCCTCCAGCATCGAGGAGACCTCCGCGAGGGCCTGGGCGAAGTCGCGTACGGTCTTGTCGTTCTCGGCGAGCGTGCCGATGAAGCCCTCGAGCTGTTCGGCCGAGTCGAAGAACTGCTCGTCGCGGTTGTCGAGCGTCTTGGTCAGCTTGCCGAGATCGCCGATGGTCGAGTTGATCTTCTCGCCCTGGCCGCCGAGGTTCTTCGCGGTCTGCTGCAGCAGGTCGGTGAGGGCGCCGTTCTTGTTGGCGCCGTCGGGGCCGAGCGCGACCACCAGGTCGTCGACGCTGGAGTAGATCTGGTCGAGCTCGACGGGGACCGAGGTCTTGTCCGTGCTCAGCACTGCGCCGTCGGCGAGCTTCTTCCCGCCGTCGTAGGCAGGCGTGGCCTGGACGTAGCGATCACCGACGATCGAGGGCGAGATGACGACCGCCTTCGCATCGGCAGGCAGGTTGACGTCGCTCTCGTATTCCATGGTGACCTTGACGTCGGTGCCGTTCGGCTCCACGTCGGTCACCTTGCCGACGGCGACACCGAGCACACGCAGGTCGCTGCCCTCGTAGAGCGAGACCGTGCGCGGGAAGTGCGCCACCAGCGTCTTCTCGCCGGTGTCGCGCACCAGCGCCCACGCTCCGACGCCGAGGACGAGGGCACCGATGATGATCGGGACGATGAACTTGTTCATGTTCACTGGCTTGCGCTCGCTCATGGGGTCCTCCCGGTGAGAGCCGGGACGGGAGGCATGTTCTGGATGTAGGTGTCCCACCAGGGACCGTTGCCCAGGGTGTTGTTGAAGACCTTGTAGAACGGCGCCATCAGCTCCAGCGACTTCTCCAGGTTCTCCTCGTTCTTCGTGAACACGTCGAGGATCACGTCGAGGCTCTCCAGCGCGGGCTTGAGGTCGGCGCGACTGTCATCGACCAGCTGCGAGAGCTCCTTCGAGAGTTGCTGGGTGGAGATGAGCAGGTTGTGGACGGCCTCGCGCCGCTGCACCAGCGCCGCGAAGAGCTGGTTGGCGTCGTTCATCAGCGTGATCAGGTCGCCGTCGCGCTCGTCGAGCACCTTGGTCACCCGGTCGAGCTGGGTGAGGAGCGACTCGATGCGCTCGTCCTTGGCGGCCAGGTTGCGGGAGAGGTCCGAGACGCCGGTGAGCGCGGCCTGGAACTCCTCCGGCGTCGACCGGGTCAGGTCGGCGAGCGTGGTGAGCGCCGCGGCGAGCTGGTCCTTGTCGATGTTGGCCGAGGTGTCGGCCAGGCCCTCGAAGGCCTCGACCACGTCGTAGGGCGAGTCGGTGCGGTCCACCGGGATGGTGGCGCCCGCCTTCATCTGGCCCTCTCCCGCCGGCTGCAGGTCGAGGAACATGTCGCCGAGCAGCGTCTTCACGCGTACGCCGGCTGCGGAGCTCGGGCCGAACTTGACCTTCTCCCGGATCTTGAAGCCGACCTTGACCTGGTTGCCGTCGAGCTCGATCGAGTCGACCTTGCCGACCCGGACACCGGCCACGCGGACCTCGTCGCCGGTCTTCAGGCCGCCGGCCTCGGAGAAGTTGGCGTAGTAGGTGGTGCCACCACCGATGAGCGGCAGGCTGTCGGCCTTGAACGCCATCGCCATCAGCAGGGCGAGGACGGCGATCGAGACGGCGCCGATCTTGACCGGGTTACGTTCGCGGAAGGGAATCATCCGAGGTTGCACCTCGCTTGACCGGGCTTGTAGACGTCGATGAACTGGTCGTTGCCCTGAGCGTCCCGGATCGTGCCCCGCAGGCCGCAGAGGTAGAAGTTGAACCAGCCGCCGTAGCTCGCCGTCGCACCGATCTTGTCCAGCTTGATCGGCTGGAGCTGCAGGGCGTTGTCGAGCTGCTTCTTGTCCTTGGCGACCTCGTCGGAGAACCTCCGGGCCTCGCGCAGGTCCTCCAGGAGCGGGTCCTTCGCCTCGTGCACCAGGTCGGCCGTCTCCACGGAGAGCGCCGAGATCTGGTCGAGCGATCCGAGGATCGCCTCGCGGTCGTTGTTGAGGCCGCCGACGAAGTCGCGGAACGTCACGATCAGCCGGGAGAGCTCCTTCTCGCGGTCACCGACGTGCTCGAGCACCTCGGTGAGGTTGTCGATCAGGGCGTTGATGATCTGGTCCTTCTCGGCCAGCGTCGAGGTCAGCGACGCCGTGTGGGAGAGCAGGCTCTCCAGCGTGCCGCCCTCGCCCTGGAAGACCTGGACGATCTCGTAGGACAGCGTGTTGACGTCGTTGGGCGACAGCGCCTGGAAGAGCGGCTTGAACCCGTTGAACAGCACCGTCAGGTCGAGCGCCGGGTGGGTCTGCCCGACCGGGATGGTCTGCCCCTCCTGCATCGCCGACGCGTCGCCGACCAGCTGGTTGGTCAGCGCGAGGTAGCGCTGGCCGATCAGGTTGCGGTATTTGATCGTCGCCTCGGTCGTGGTCGCGATCTGCTGGGCGCTGTCGACCGAGAAGGTCACCACCGCGCTGTGCGCGTCGTCGGAGATCTCGATCTCCTTGACGGAGCCGACCTTGACCCCGGCGATGCGTACGTCGTCGCCCTTGTTCACCCCGGTGACGTCGGTGAAGACGGCCTTGTATTCATCGGTCTGACCGAAGGTGACGTTGCCGATCGTGATCGCGAGCAGGGCGGTGGCCAGCGTCGTGACGACCACGAACACGACCAGCTTCCAGAAGTCCTGGAAGGTCTTGGCGTCGAAGAGCTTGACGGCGCTCATTCGTAGCTCACCTCCGCTCCACGTGCGGCCGGACCGAGCATCAGTGCACCGAGGTCAGGGACCTCGTCGGCGCTCATGCCCATGCCCGGAGCGAACAGCTCGTTGATGACATCGGCCTCGGCCGACGTGCCGGCGTAGGACAGGGCCGAGTATTCGTTCATCCCGGTGGCGGAGCGCATGACGCCCTTTCCGGTGGGCTCGTCGACGCCGTCGTCCTTGTTGGGGAACGGGGCGAACGGCTTCTTCTGGTTCCACGACGCGTTCGGGAGCTCGCCGCACTGGGGGCCGCTGTCCTCGCCGTAACGCGGCTTGTCCTTGGTCGAGTAGGGCCGCGACTGGTGCGGCAGCGTCTCCAGCGTGATGTGGACGGTGTAGTTGCGGAACACCTCGGTGAACTCATCGGTCAGGATGTCCATGCCTCCGATCAGGCACGGGAACATCGGGGCGTAGCGGGCCAGCGCCTGGGTGACCGGCCGACCGACCTCACCCAGCTGGATGAGCGTGTCGCCGTTGTCGTCGAGGAACCCGTCGGCGGTGTTGGAGAACGCGGTCACGTCGGTCAGCATCTTGTTGAGCTGCGCCTCGCGGTCCTCGAGCGTCGTCGCGGTGACGATCGTGTTGCGGAGGATCTGGCCGATCTCGGGCAGCACCGCCCGGTAGGTGCCCGACACCTCGGTGGCGAGCTCGAGATCCTCGATCAGTGCCGGGATCTCGGGGTTCAGCCGCTTCAGGTAGGAGTCGAGGGTGTCGAGCGACTCCCCGAGCTTGTCGCCACGGCCCTCGAGCGCGGTGGCGAGCGCGTTCAGCGTGTTGTTGAGATCGGCGGGCTGGATCGTACGCAGCAGCGGGTAGAGGTCACGCAGCACGGCCTGGACCTCGGTGGCCATCTTCGTCTTCTCGATGACGGCGCCCGGCTGGATCGGCTCGGTGAACTCGGTGTCGGGCGGGACCAGCGCGACGTACTTCTGCCCGAAGAGGGTCTTGGGCAGGATCGCTCCGGTCACGTCGGGGTGGACCTTGCTGATCTCCTCGGGGAACAGCCCCAGGGTCAGCTCGGCGCCGTCGTCGGTCGGCTTCATATCGAGGACCTCCCCGACGATCAGGCCACGGACCTTGACGTCGGCGCGGTCGGGAAGCTGGAGACCGATGCGGTCGGCCTTGAGGGTGATCTCCTCGAAGTCGCCGAACTTGTTGGTGAACTGCGCCCAGGTCAGGGTGAGAGCGGCGAGGACCAGGGCGATGAAGACGATGCCGAGGATCTTGCCCTTCTGCCGAGCCCAGGCGAAGGCCACGGCGCTCCTCTTGTGAGGCGCGGGAACGTGGTGCTCGATGCTGTCACGGTCGAGTGTCTGAGTCATCCGGCCAACCTCACCGTCGTCGTGCTGCCCCAGATCGCCATCGAGAGCATCAGGTCGAGCACGGACACGGCCACGATGCTCGTACGCACCGCCTTGCCGACCGCGACGCCGACGCCGGCGGGACCACCGGAGGCGTTGTAGCCGTGGTAGCAGTGGATCAGGATCACCACGACCGCGAAGATCAGCACCTTGCCGAAGGACCACAGCACGTCGACCGGTGGCAGGAAGGTGTTGAAGTAGTGGTCGTAGGTGCCGGCGCTCTGGCCGTAGAAGAGGATCACCGTGAACCGGGTGGCGACGTAGGAGGAGAGCAGACCGACCACGTAGAGCGGCACGATCGCGATCAGCCCACCGATCATCCGGGTGGTGACCAGGAAGGGCAGCGACGGGATCGCCATCACCTCGAGCGCGTCGACCTCCTCCGAGATCCGCATCGCCCCGAGCTGAGCGGTGAATCCGCAGCCCACCGTCGCCGCGAGCGCGATGCCGGCGACCAGCGGCGCGATCTCACGGGTGTTGAAGTAGGCCGACACGAAGCCGGAGAACGCGCTCGTGCCGAGCTGGTCGAGGGCGGTGTAGCCCGAGAGGCCGACCTGGGCTCCGGTGAAGAAGGTCATCGCCAGGATCACGCCGACGGTGCCGCCGATGACGGCCAGCGCGCCGGAGCCGAGGGTGACCTCGGCCAGGATCCGGAGGATCTCCTTCTTGTAGCGCCGCAGCGTACGTGGGAACCACGACACCGCACGCAGGTAGAAGCCGAGCTCGTCACCGAGGTGGTCGAGGCTCTTGGCCGGCTTCTGGTAGATCGCCTTGATGTTCGCCATGGGTCTCGTCCTCCTAACCGGTCTTGCTCGGGATGATCTGCAGGAAGATCGCCGACATCACGAAGTTGACGATGAACAGCAGCAGGAACGTGATGACGACCGACTGGTTCACGGCGTCGCCGACGCCCTTGGGGCCACCACCGGCGTTCATGCCCATGTAGGAGGCCACGATCGCGGCGATCAGACCGAACACGAGCGCCTTCGCGAGGCCCTGCCACAGGTCGGCCATCTGCGCGAGCGCGGTGAAGCTGGCCAGGTAGGCACCCGGGGTGCCGCCCTGGATGATGACGTTGAAGACGTAGCCGCCCATGACGCCGACGATCGAGACCAAGCCGTTGAGGAAGACCGCGATCATCATCGCGGCCAGGACACGCGGGACCACCAGACGCTGGATCGGGTCGATGCCCAGAACCATCATCGCGTCGAGCTCTTCGCGGATCTTGCGAGCACCGAGGTCGGCGGCGATCGCCGAGCCACCAGCACCCGCGACCAGCAGCGCGGTCGCGATCGGGGCAGCCTGCTGGACGACCGCGAGGACCGCGGCCGACCCGACGAACGACTGCGCACCGAACTGGGCCACGAGGCCACCGACCTGCAGCGCGATGACCGCGCCGAAGGGGATGGCGACGAGCGCCGTCGGGATGATCGTCACCGACGCGATGAACCACGCTTGCTGGATGAACTCACGGAACTGGAAGGGGCGCCGGAACACGGCGCGCCCTACGTCCAGTCCGAACGCGAAGAGCGAGCCAGCGGTCCCGATCGGTTTCAGGACCCTGGCGGCGGTCAGGGAAGACATCAGTGAGGAGCCTCAGTTGGTGCTGCTTTCACGCCGCCGGGAGCCATCGCCGCGTCCGGCCGGAACGATCCCGGCGGCGGGGTGACACCGTTCTCCCGGCACCAGGCGCCCGGCGGGCGCTGGTATCTGCGAGGAATGCCGTTGGACGGTTCGAGCTGCATCGGGATCGGCGGCAGCGGCGGCAGGCCCATGTCCTTCTCCGCGGCCAGCTCGTCGGCGTCCTTCTCCTCCGACATACCGATCGGGCCGATCGTCTGGGCGTTGAGGAACTGCCGGACCACCGGCTCCTCGGAGCTGAGCAGCATCTCGCGGGGACCGTACATCGCCAGGTGCTTGTGGTAGAGCAGCCCGATGTTGTCCGGCACCGTACGCGTCGAGTTGATGTCGTGGGTCACGATCAGGAAGGTCGCGTCGATCTGCGCGTTCAGGTCGATGAAGAGCTGGTTGATGAACGCGGTGCGCACCGGGTCCAGACCGGAGTCGGGCTCGTCGATGAGCAGGATCTCCGGGTCGAGGACGAGCGCACGGGCCAGACCGGCACGCTTGCGCATACCGCCGGAGATCTCGCCGGGGAGCTTGTTCTCGGCACCGATCAGACCGACCAGGTCCATCTTCTCCATGACGATGTTGCGAATCTCGGACTCGCTCTTCTTCGTGTGCTCACGAAGCGGGAACGCGACGTTGTCGAAGAGGTCCATCGAGCCGAACATGGCGCCGTCCTGGAACAGGACACCGAACAGCTTGCGGACCTCGTAGAGGTCCTTCTCGGAACAGCTGGCGATGTCGACGCCCTCGATGACCACCGAGCCCGCGTCAGGCTTGATCAGCCCGATCAGGGTCTTGAGGAGCACCGACTTACCCGTGCCGGACGGACCCAGCATCACGCTGATCTCGCCCGCAGGCAGCGTCAACGTGACGTCTTTCCAGATGAGCTGCTTACCAAAGCTCTTGGTCAGCCCTTCGATCTTTACGTCTACACCCATCCGGGCCGGCTCCCTTCCTGTTCGCGGGGGGTTCTCCCTCAAGTCCCCCTACTGCCCGACTAACGGCAGAGTGTGACAGGGGTTACGCACTTTCCGCGACACGCGTCACACTTTTGTAAACCATAGCGGGCGCGAACGATGACGGTGATCACTACCCGAGACACGTATCCCAGCCAACGCGTCGGTGGTCGGATCCCGACCTTCGCGCCAGAAGTGCGGCCACGATAACCAAACAGGACACGGGCGGCTACTCCGGAGTAGCCGCCCGTGGACGGAACGGCCGAGATCTGCGCTGCAGCTTGACCGAACTGTGGCGGAACTGTGTCCGCGATGTAGCAAGCCCGGGCCCGGCGGAAACCGCCGAACCCGGGCTCAAGGGCCGAAGCCCTCAGATCACTTGACGGTGACCGTGGCGCCGGCGGCCTCGAGGGCCTCCTTCGCCTTGTCAGCGGTCTCCTTGTTGGCGCCCTCGAGGACGGCCTTGGGCGCACCCTCGACCAGCTCCTTGGCCTCCTTCAGACCGAGGGAGGTGAGGCCGCGCACCTCCTTGATGACGTTGATCTTCTTGTCGCCAGCGGACTCGAGGATGACGTCGAACTCGTCCTTCTCGGCAGCGGCCTCGCCGGCCGGGGCGCCCGGGGCGCCGGCAGCAGCGGCAACGGCAACCGGAGCGGCAGCGGTGACACCGAAGGTGTCCTCGAAGGCCTTAACGAACTCGGAGAGCTCGATGAGGGTGAGCTCCTTGAAAGCGTCGAGCAGCTCGTCGGTGGAGAGCTTCGCCATGATGGCATTCCTTTCTTGGTGGCCCTGGGCGTGATGGATGTGGATACGCGCCAGGACCGGGTTACAGGTGGTGGTTAGTTACGACCGGGGCCATCAGGCCTCGGCCGGAGCCTCCTCGGCGGCAGCCGGCTCAGCGGCACCACCTGCGAGGATCGAGGGGTCCTCCGCGGCCTTGGCCTCGAGAGCGGCAGCGAGCTGCGCGGTCTTCGAGGGCAGAGCGTTGAAGGCGTACAGAGCCTGCGACAGCGACGCGGTGAACGCGCCCGCAAGCTTGGCGAGCAGGACCTCGCGCGACTCGAGGTCGGCAAGCTTGCCGACCTCAGCAGCGTCGATGGCCTTGCCGTCGAGGTACCCGCCCTTGATGACAAGGTTGGGGTTGGCCTTGGCAAAGTCACGCAGACCCTTGGCCGCCTCGACGACGTCACCCTTGATGAAGGCGATCGCGGTCGGGCCGGTCAGCAGGTCGTCGAAGCCTTCGATGCCGCTCTGGGAGGCAGCGATCTTGGCCAGCGTGTTCTTGACCACGGCGTAGTTAGCGCTCTCACCAAGCGAGCGACGAAGAGTCTTCAGCTCGCCGACGGTGAGACCACGGTACTCGGTCAGCACGACGCCGGACGAGGCGCTGAACTCGTCAGCGATCTCGGCAACGGCAGTCTGCTTGTCAGCCCGCGCCATGGGTCTCCTTCTTCCGGGAATCGATCCCACCGGCGAGGGCCCACGAACGACAAACGCCCCGAGCGCAGGCTCAGGGCGTGACGTACGTTCTCGTCTTGCTCTTACCTACGCTGGCCGTCCGCATCCTACGGAACCTTCGATCGGGTGCATGCACACCTGACAACCGGCGGTCTCTGGTTTCGAGCAACAATTATGCGTACGCCACGGGGTGGGGCCAAATCGACGGACTCCACTAGGTTTGCGGGCATGGAGAGCCACACCTTCGGCAGGATCGGACGCTCGGCGTCGGTCATCGGTCTCGGCACCTGGCAGCTCGGCGCCGACTGGGGCGAGGTCAGCGAGACGGACGCCCTGGCGGTGCTCGAGGCCGCTGTGGGCGACGGGGTGACGTTCCTCGACACCGCCGACGTCTACGGCGACGGTCGGAGCGAGCAGGTGATCGGGAAGTTCCTCCGGTCGCACGACGGCATCTTCGTCGCGACGAAGATGGGGCGCCGGGTGGACCAGGTGCCCGAGAACTACACGCTGAGCGCCTTCCGGTCGTGGCTGGATCGGTCCCGGTCGAACCTCGGGGTCGACACGATCGACCTGGTGCAGCTGCACTGCCCGCCGTCGGAGACGATCGAGTCCTCGGCCACCTACGACGCGCTGGACACCCTGGTCTCCGAGGGCGTGATCGCCGCCTACGGGGTCAGTGTGGAGACCTGCGACCAGGCCCTCGCGGCGATCGCGCGGCCTCACGTGGCCTCCGTCCAGATCATCCTGAACGCGTTCCGGCTCAAGCCGCTCGACCGCGTGCTTCCCGCGGCCACGGAGGCCGGCGTCGGGATCATCGCGCGGGTGCCGCTGGCCTCCGGGCTGCTGTCGGTCCGCTACTCGTCGTCGACGACGTTCGCCGCCGACGACCACCGCACCTACAACCGCCACGGGGAGGCCTTCGACGTCGGCGAGACCTTCTCCGGCGTCGACTTCGCCACCGGCGTCGAGGCCGCCCAGGAGTTCGCCGCGCTGGTCTCCGAGCACGGCCCCGCAGGTGCCACGCCGGCGCAGGTCGCTCTCGCCTGGGTGGCCCAGCAGCCCGGCGTCACCACGGTCATCCCCGGCGCCCGCAACCCGGCCCAGGCCCACGCCAACTCCGCCGCCGGCTCCCTCCCGCCCCTCTCCGAGGCACTGCTCGACGGCGTACGTCGGATCTACGACACTCACTTCCGCGAGGCCGTCCACCCTCGCTGGTGACACCCCCTGCCGAGGCGTCGGCCCCGTCGGCCGAGGCGTCACCGGGTGACGCCTCGGCCGGCGCGCGTGACGTCTCGGCCGACGCGCGCGACGTCTCGATCGGCGTACAAATAGTGAGCCTTGGTAACGAATCCGGCAGAGTAAAGGTGTGACGACGGAGACGACCCAGGAGTTCCGGTTCCGAGACATCGCCGTGGTGGCGTACGCACCGTCGATCGTCAGCTCCATGGGACACGGTGCGGTGATGCCGGTGCTCGCGCTCCGCGCGTCCGACCTGGGTGCGGATGCGTCGATGGCCGCGTTCGTGGTCGCACTGCTCGGGATCGGGTCGCTGGCCACGTCGCTGCCCGCGGGATCGCTGGTGGCGAGAATCGGAGAGCGGCGTACGTTGATGGGCGCCGGTGCGCTCGATGCGGTCGCGATGACCGTCGCGTTCCTCAGCAGCTCGCTCGCCGTGTTCGCCGTCGCCGTCTTTGTGAGCGGGATGAGCTGGACGGCGTTCCTGATCGCACGACAGGGCTTCCTCATCGATGCGACCCCGCCTTCTCACCGGGCGCGGGCGATGGCGCTGCTGGGTGGATCCTTCCGGCTCGGGGTCTTCGTCGGACCGCTGCTCGGCGCCGGGCTCATCCACGCCTTCGGCCTTCCGGTGGTCTTCCTGTTCGCGGCCGCGTCGTCGCTGTGCTCGGCGGTGATCGGCGGCTGGATGCCCGAGCTCGGCCGGACCCGATCACGCGAGCACGGGCATCTGAGCGTACGCAGCGTGCTGTGGGCCTACCGCCGGACCTTCGCGACGCTCGGGGTGGCCGTGGTGATCATCGGCATCTCGCGGTCCGTGCGCACCGGTCTGCTCCCCCTGTGGGCCGACCACATCCATCTCGAAGCATCGGTCGTGTCCCTGCTCTTCGCCGGCGCCGCGCTCGTCGACATCGCCCTCACCTTCCCCGGCGGCTGGCTGCTCGACCACCGCGGCCGACAGTTCGTGGCGATCCCCGTGGTGCTCTCCGTCGGCATCGGCTGCCTGCTGCTGCCGCTCACCCACTCCGCACTCACGCTCGGCGCCGTGATGGCGCTGATCGCGCTCGGCAACGGCCTCGGCTCAGGAATCGTGATGACCCTCGGCGCCGATGCCGCACCGACCGACGGCCGGGCCCAGTTCCTGGGTGGCTGGCGACTGTGCGGCGACATCGGCGGAACCGGCGGACCTCTCCTCGTCTCCGGTCTGGCCGCGGTCTTCTCGATCGCCGCCGCGCCGGTCGCGCTCGGGCTCTTCTCGCTGGCCGGGACTGTCTGGGTCGGTTACTGGACGGGTCGAGCCGATCGGTTGCGGCTCACCGGACGCTGAGCCGGACTACGGAACGATCGCGCGCGTCAGGGCCTCGGCGAGGGCGTCGGCGTCCCCGGTGACGGTGAGGTCGGTGGAGCGGGGCGAGATCCGGCCCCAGAGCAGGAGCGCCAGGTCACGCGCCGACCCGGTGACGTAGGCCTTCTGGACCGCGTTCGGAGCACCGATCGCCCACGTGCCGTCGACGTCGGTGGCGGTGAGCTCGATGCGGGTGACGACCTTCCGGGTGCGCTTCAGCGCGATCTGCCGCGGGTACATCACGGTCAGCACCTCGTCGACGGCGTCGGCCCAGAGCTCCGGGGTCGCCTCGGGCGCCTCGAGCCCGAGCGCCGTCCGGATGTCCCACAGGTGGATCAGCGTCTCGTGCACCTGACGCCGGAACCAGAACGACGCCGGGCCGCGGCCGTCCTCGGTCAGCCCGTTGAGGATCCGGCCGGTCGCGTCGGGCCCGAGGTCCGAGAGCGTCTCGCGCAGCTCGGCGGCCTGCGCCTCGTAGGTCGCGACCAGGTCGAGCGGGACCGGCAGCGGCACCTCGTCCTCGTCGCGCGCCATCGCCGCAGCCCAGTGGTGCACGCCGGCCAGATGGTCGGCCAGGTCTCCGACCGACCAGTCGTCGCAGGACGGCACCGGCAGGTCCGGGTCGGCCTGCTTCAGCGCGGCCGTGAACTCGTCCTGCAGCTCACCAAGGATCACGAAGTAGTCGTCAGACGTCGGCACGTCGCAGACCCTACTGGCCCGGAAGGATGCCCTCAGCGGTATCTCATCACGACCACGGCAAGCCGCTCCCCCAAGCGAGCCAGCTCGGCCGGGTCGGTGATGAACGAGGTCTTGCCGGGCGGCGGGAGGAACCCGACGACGGATCGGTCACGCCGCCACCCTAGAAGGTAGTTGCAGACGTTCCAGCCCATTACTTGCCGGCAGCAGGGCCCGAACGTCTGAAACTACTTCTGCCGGGCCCGGTGCGCGGCGGCCTTCACCCGGCTCTGGCAGCGGGTGGAGCAGAACCGGCGGCCGGCGTTCTTGGAGGTGTCGACGAAGACCCGGTCACAGGGCTCCGCCTGGCAGACGCCGAGCCGACCGGCGAGATCCGAGCCGATCGCCAGGGCGAGCCCGGCCGCGATACCGGCACCCCAGCCGACGACGAGACCCGGATCGCGACCGTGGAAGTGCAGCGCCCAGCCTCCTCCGCGGGCCCGGTCGAGCTGCGGCATCGACCCCATCTCGCGCAGGAGCTCGTTGACTGTGGTGGCCGCGGTGTCGAGGTCGTCTCCGGCCGCTGCCTCGAACACGATCCGCAACGACTCGGCGAGCACCACCATGCCGTCCGCCGACGCCTCGTCGACCTGCGGGTCGTAGTCGGGGCGAGCCAGCAGATCGTGCACCACCTGGGCCCGCTGCCCACGCGGCGGCGGCTCGATCGCCTGGGTGCCCTCGTGACCTGGGGTGAGCGCGTTGACGAGTTTGCAGGCCTGTTCCGTCACCGTATGCACGTGACTGTCGAAATGTATTTGACCAGTCACCATCGACGGATCTAGCGTCTCGCTCATGACCGTCATTCAATCATTGACCAGTCACGAGCGCACGAGGTGGCCGCGGTCACTCGTCGCACTGGTCATCGCCAGAGCGGTCAACCGGACCGGCTCGTTCGCGATGGCCTTCATGGCGGTCGCCCTCGTCGAGGTGCACGGCGCATCCCTCACCACCGCCGGCGCGGTGGTCACCGCGTTCGGGGCCGCGACCATCCCGTCGCGGCTTCTCGGCGGCTGGATGGCCGACACCGTTGGCCGCCGACCGACCATCGTCACGGGCCTCGTCGCCTGCGCCGCAGCGCAGCTGGTCATCGCCGCCTCGCCCGGGATCGCCGGCGCACTTGTCGGCGCGACGCTGCTTGGCCTGGCCTACGAGATCTACGAGCCCGCGTCCCAGGCTCTGATCGCGGAGTCGGTCGACGTCGAGCTCCGGCCGCAGGCCTACGGGCTCTACGGCGCCGCGATGGCCGTCGCCGGCGTGGCCGCCGGAGCACTGGCCGCTCTGGTGGGCGGCGTCGACCTCCGGCTCCTCTTCGTCGCCGACGCGATCACCTGCCTGTGTGCTGCCGGGCTCGTCCTCGCGCTCGTACGTGACACCGGTGCCCGCGTCACCGGCACCCGGCGACACGGGCGGAACCCCTGGCGCGACCGTCGACTCCTGACCATGCTCGCGCTCGGGACCGGGTTCGCCACGGCGTGGATCCTGAGCACGATCGCGCTCCCGCTCACGGTCTCCGCCAGGGGACACGGTGCAGCGGAGACCGGCTGGCTCCTCGTGGTCGCCGCTCTCGTCACGATCGCCGGCCAACGGCTGCTCCGCGGCGCCGCTGCCCGGCCGTTCACCCTCATCCGCACCGGGCTGCTGATCATGGCCACCGGCTTCGCCGTGATCGCGTACGCAGCACCGCTTCCGCTTCTCGCCGTCGGCGTCGCGATCGTGGCACTCGGCGAGGTCCTGCTCCTGGGCCCACCGATCGCGCTCGTGGCCGGGCTGGCGAGCGATGCCTCCCGGGCGGGCTACCTGGCGGCGTACGGGACCTGCTGGGGTATAGCCCAGACGATCGGCCCTCTGCTCGCGACCGGCTTGATGTCGCACGGGGTGCCGATGGTCTGGCTCGCAGGCGGCGGTCTGTGCCTGGCGCTTGCGCTCGTCACCGCACCGGTTGCGGCCGTCTGTTCACCGAGGCGACTCGGGTCGCCTCGGTGAACGATCAGAGCACGCGGGCGAGGAAGGCCTGGGTGCGCTCGTGCTGAGGGTTGCCGAGGACGTCGGCGGGGAGGCCCTCCTCGACGATGACGCCGCCGTCCATGAAGACGACCTTGTCGGCGACCTCGCGGGCGAAGCCCATCTCGTGGGTGACGACCATCATCGTCATGCCCTCGGCGGCCAGGTCCTTCATGACAGCGAGCACGTCGCCGACGAGCTCGGGGTCGAGAGCGGAGGTCGGCTCGTCGAAGAGCATCATGTCGGGGTTCATCGACAGCGCCCGCGCGATGGCGACGCGCTGCTGCTGCCCTCCGGACAGGTGCGCCGGGTAGGCATCGGCCTTGTCGGAGAGCCCGACCTTCTCCAGGTTGGCCCGGGCGATCTCCAGCGACTCGGCCTTGCCGCGCTTGAGCACCTTCTCCTGCGCGACCGTCAGGTTGCGCAGCACGGTCATGTGCGGGAAGAGGTTGAACTGCTGGAAGACCATCCCGATCCGAGCGCGCAGCGCATCCACGTCGGCGTCCGGGTCGGTGATCTCGTCGCCGTCGACCAGGATCGTGCCGCTGGTCGGCTCCTCGAGCAGGTTCACACAGCGCAGCAGCGTCGACTTCCCGGACCCCGAGGGCCCGATCACACAGACGACCTCGCCGCGTGCGATGTGGAAGTCGATGCCCTTGAGCACCTCGTTGTCGCCGAAGTATTTGTGCAGGTTCTGTACGTCGATCACCGCCTCGCCGCGTTCGGCAGCCGGTGTCGTCTCGGTCTGGGTCATCAGCGGGCCTTCCCGGACTTGGCTTCCATGCGGCGTACGACGATCGAGAGCGGCACCGTGATCAGCAGGTAGCACAGCGCGATCGTGACCATCGGGGTCAGGTTGGCGTTGGCGTTCATGTTCTCGCGACCGAAGGCGGTGAGCTCGTACTCGTCCAGCGACAGACCCAGGATGTAGACCAGCGAGGAGTCCTTCGTGAGCAGGATCAGCTCGTTGGTCAGAGGCGGCAGGATGATCCGGAACGCCTGCGGGATCACGATGGTGACCATCGCGCGGGTGTGCGTCATCCCCAGGGTGCGGGCCGCTTCGTACTGTCCCTTCGGCACCGCCTGGATGCCGGCCCGGATCGTCTCGGCCATGTAGGCGCCGCCGACCAGACCGAGCGCCAGGGTGACGATGGTGAGGTTGGAAGGGCTGACCCCAAACGCCAGCGAGAGCCCGAGCCCGAGCACCAGGAAGACAACCAGCGCCGGCAGCCCGCGGAAGAGCTCGATGATGCCGGTCGAGATCCACCGGTACGGACCGACGCTGGAGAGCCGCATCAACGCGAGCACGAGGCCCAGCGCCAGCCCGAAGGCGAACCCGCAGGCGGTGTAGAAGATCGTGTTCTTCAACGCGATCAGGATGACATCGGGGAACAGCTGAGACGCGATGTCCAGGTCGAGGAACGCACGCCTGATCTCACCCCAGTCGGCGATCAGGGCAAGGACGACGACCACCAGCACCAAGATGGCGTACTGGATGTAGCGGACGAGCGCCGCGCGCTTGCGCGGCGACATCCGCTTCGCGGGGACTGCTGTCGCGCTACTCACTGCGCGGCAGCCTCCCCGAACCACTTCTTGTAGACCTCGTCATAGGCGGCCTTGTCGTTGATGGCCTTGTTGAGCACCTCGAGCAGCTTGTCGTTGCTGCCCTTCTTGACCGTGAAGCCGTAGGCCTCACCGGTCTGGAACTCGCTGGTGATCTCCGTGTCGGTGTTGTCCTTGACGAAGTCGTAGAGCAGCCCGTTGTCGTTGACGCCGGCGTCGGCCTTGCCGGACTTGACCGCCTGCATCATCAGCGCGGAGTCCTCGAGCGTGATGATCTTGGCATCCTTGGGCGCGTTCTCCTTGACGTAGTCGGCACCCGTGGTCGCCTCCTGGACGGCGATGGTCTTGCCGGCGAGGTCGTCGAGCGAGGCGTAGCCGGCGCCCTTCTTGACCATCAGCGCCTGGGTCGCCTCGAAGTAGGGCTCGGTGAAGTCCATGACCTTCTCGCGCTCTTCGTTGATCGTCATCGCGCCCGCGGCGACGTCACACTTGCCGGAGTTGAGCGCCTCACCGGAGACGATGGTCTCCCAGCCGATGTTGACGACCTCGGTCTCGAGCTTCTCGGCGTCGGCCGCGATCTTGAGCACGTCGATGTCGAAGCCGACGACCTCGCCGCCCTCGTTGAACTCGAACGGCTTGTAGGGCAGGTGCGTGCAGATGGTCAGGGTGTCGGCCTTGACGAGCTTCGCACCCGACGGGGAGGTGCCACCCTCGTCGCCACCACCGCAGGCGGCGAGCGCCAGGCCGAGGGCGGGAACGGTCAGGGCAGCAGCGAGCTTCCGCAGATTCATGCGGGGCACTCTACGTGTCTTTGGTCACCGATGGCCCGCTACCCCGTGCGGTGGCGGGCCATCGTGGTGAGATCGTGTATCAACTGAGACCGGCGGCCCAGAACTTACAGTTGCTGGAAGCGGCCGTGTCCACGAGGCGGATGCCCCCGTCGCGGGGAGCCAGCTGGAGCACGTCCCCCGAGTCCCGGAAGACCGGCCAGCGAGCCGCGCCGGGATCGACCGGACGACCGTGATGAGCGAACGAGGTCCAGTAGCCGACCATCGTGTCGGACAGCTCCTGCTGCGCGTCGTCGAGGTCGCCGAGGAGCCCCGGGAACAGGAAGGTCAGCTCGGTGGCGTGCTCCGCACCCTCCTCATAGCCCGGCATGTCGATCAGCGGCGGCGCGCCCCGATCGGCGAACTGGTAGGCGAAGACCTTCACCCCGGCATCGGTGAGCAACTCGAACGCGTCCTGATGGGCACAGGTGGACAGTGCACCGGCGGAGTCGGTCCGGATCGCCGCCAGTGCGTGCCGCGGCTCGTCGTAGGCGGCGGCCGGGTAGAGCGCGAGAACGGCATCGGCGGCGGGGCCGTAGGTGCTGCGTACGATCTCCTCGTACTTCTCTACGGTGATCGGCCGCGGATACTCGAGACCGACGTAGAGACGCATCTCGTCCAGGGTCGAGCCGTGCATCACCGGCACGCGGTTGAACTTCCCCGACGCGATCGCCGCGGGATAGGTACGCGGCAGCACGCGCGGGTCGCCGACGACCGGTCCCGCGTTGAGGCCGGCGGCACCGAACGCCTCGATCAGGTCCTTGACCGGAGTGGCCCGCAGGCATTTCGCCACGTCAGCCGCATCACCACAGCCGACGGCGGTCGCGAGCCACTGCCCCTCGGCCTCGGCCCCCGCGTCGGTCCGGGCCGGTGCAGCGCAGGACCCGCTCTGCGGGATCGCCTTGTGGAACAGCCCGGCCGCCGCCGGCGAGGCGATCTGGGCGCAGGTGTCGATCGAGCCGGCGGACTCGCCGAAGACCGTCACGTTGCCCCGGTTGCCGCCGAACGCACCGACGTTGCGCTGCACCCACCGCAGCGCGGCCTGTTGATCGAGCAGGCCGTAGTTGCCGGACTCGTACGCCCCGTCCAGCTGCTCGTGCGCGAGCCAGCCGATCGCACCGAGACGGTAATTGACCGTCACGACCACGACGTCACCCTCGACCGCCAGCTTGCTCGCGTCGTAGTTCGAGCTCGACCCGGTGGTGTTCCCACCGCCGTGGAACCACACCATGACCGGCAGCTTCCGCTTCACCGGCCGCTCCGGCGCGAAGACGTTGAGGTAGAGGCAGTCCTCGACGTACGTGGTTCCTCCGCCGTACGCCGGTGCGAGCTGGGCGCACTGGCTGCCCGGCTCGGTGGCCTCCCGCACCCCGGCCCATCGCTCGGCCGGCGCCGGGGCCTGCCAGCGCCGCTCGCCGACCGGTGGCGCGGCGTACGGAATGCCGTGGAACGTGCGATAACCGTCATGGGCGACGCCTCGGACCACGCCCTTGTCGGTCACGACGACCGTGTCGGACGGGGTCGCCGAGGCGGCGGTGAGGCCGGTCAGGGTGAGTGCCGCTGAGGCGAGGACGGGGACGAGAACGCGAAGTCTGAACACCGATACTGCTCCTTTGGTCGACCTCCCGACACTAGGGGCCCGCGACCCTCATCGGTCATGGCCGGAGGAACAGAAAGAAGACGTACGCAGCGCACAAATGCACCGAGCGCCGCTGCCCGGTCGGGGCAGCGGCGCTCGGTGCTTGGTCGAAGGCTCAGGCCTCGTCCTCACCCGCAACGTTCTTGATGCGGTTGGGGTCGACCTGGACACCGGGGCCCATGGTCGTGGAGACGGTGACCTTCTTCAGGTAGCGGCCCTTGGAGGAGGACGGCTTCAGACGAAGCACCTCCTCGAGAGCAGCGGCGTAGTTCTCAGCGAGCTGAGCCTCGGAGAACGAGGCCTTGCCGATGATGAAGTGAAGGTTGGCGTGGCGGTCGACCCGGAAGTCGATCTTGCCGCCCTTGATGTCGGTCACGGCCTTGGCCGGGTCCGGGGTGACGGTGCCGGTCTTCGGGTTCGGCATGAGGCCACGGGGGCCGAGCACGCGGCCGAGACGACCGACCTTGCCCATCATGTCCGGGGTCGCGACGACGGCGTCGAAGTCGAGCCAGCCGCCGGAGACCCTCTCGATGAGCTCGTCGCCACCGACGACGTCCGCGCCGGCCTCGCGAGCGGCCTCGGCCTTGTCCGGAGCAGCGGCGAAGACGATGACGCGCATCGTCTTACCGGTGCCGTGGGGCAGGCTGACGGTGCCGCGCACCATCTGGTCGGCCTTGCGGGGGTCGACGCCGAGACGCATGACGACGTCAACGGTCTCGTCGAACTTCTTCTTGCTGGAAGACTTGGCGATCTTGATCGCGGCCAGCGGGGCGTACAGCTCGTTCTTGTCGAACGTCTCCGACGCCGCGCGGTAGGTCTTGCTGCGCTGCATGGTGATTCCTTCGGTAGTTAAGAGGAGATGTGGTTAGCGAGCCAGCGCGGCTCTCCCACGTATCAGTCGGTGGTGACGCCCATGGAGCGGGCGGTGCCCTCGACGATCTTCATCGCGGCGTCGATGTCCTCCGCGTTGAGGTCGGGCATCTTCGTGGTCGCGATCTCGCGCACCTGGTCCTTGGTCAGCTTGCCGACCTTGTCCTTGTGCGGGACCGACGAGCCCTTCTTCAGACCGGCGGCCTTCTTGATCAGCTCAGCGGCCGGCGGGGTCTTCGTGATGAAGGTGAACGAGCGGTCCTCGTAGATGGTGATCTCGACGGGGACGACGTTGCCGCGCATGGACTCGGTCTGGGCGTTGTACGCCTTGCAGAACTCCATGATGTTGACGCCGTGCGGACCGAGCGCGGTACCGACCGGCGGGGCCGGGGTCGCGGAGCCGGCCTGCAGCTGCACCTTGACGAGCGCTGCGATCTTCTTCTTCGGAGGCATGTCTTGTCTCTTCCTTACTCGTGGTCATGACGAAGCCATGTGTATGTTTCGGCCTCTGCCACCTGCGGTGTTGCTCTCGCAACTGGTCAATTGTCCGTGATCGAGGCCGGTTCCGCGAAATCTTCGCAGCCGTCGGTTCACTGATCGGGACCCTCTTCATGACGAGCGCCACACTGCCCTGACATACTCCCCCCGGGATTTACAAAGGGAGCTGTGTTGTTCAATCGACGTCGTCTGTCCATGTTCGCCGCACTCGTGCCCCTGGCCGCCCTCTCGGCCGCCTGGACGGTCACCGTCACCGGGGCCGGGTTCAGTCCCACCGGACCGGTGAAGCTGCCCGGCGGCGAGCCCATGGCGACCTCGGCGATCGACCAGCCCGCGAGCGTGACCGAGCCCGCTCCCGCACAGGGAGCTCGCAAGGGCGCCCGGACCGGGACGATCGCCGTCGCGATGGCGCAGGGAAGCGGGATCCCGATGCCGGCGCTGGCCGCCTATCAGCGCGCCGCTGCCGTCGTCACCACCGCCGACCGGGCCTGCGCCCTCGACTGGACGCTGCTCGCGGCCGTCGGGATGGTCGAGTCCGATCACGGACGCCTGAAGAGCAGCCGGCTCGACGACTCCGGCAAGGCGACCCCGGCCATCTACGGTCCCGTGCTGAAGACTCCCGCCGGCGATCCGGCTCCCGACACCGACGCCGGCGCCGTCGACAAGATCACCAGCGGCGACCGGGCCGTCGGGCCGATGCAGTTCGTACCCTCCACTTGGCCGCTGGTCGCGGTCGACGGAGACGGAGACGGCATCCGCGACCCGCAGGACATCGACGACGCCTCTCTCGCCGCCGCGGTCTACCTCTGCTCGGGAGACGAGGACGTGTCCACCGATCGCGGGAAGCACGCCGCGCTCAGTCGCTACAACCAGAGTCAGGCGTACGTCACCACCGTGCTGAAGATCGCCAAGGGCTACGCCGACAGCCCGTACGGCGGTGACGACATCGAGCTCGCCGCCGCCGCACCCGCGCATGCCGACCCCAAGCCGGGCAAGCGCGACCCGAAGGCGTCGAAGAAGGCGGACGGGAAGAAGCCGGGGAAGACCCGGCCGAGCGACGCCAAGCCGAACCCGAAGCCCTCGGGCGGCGCCGAGCCCGGCACGCGTCCTTCCTCGAGCCCTTCGGCCACCCCGACCCCGAGCCCCACCCCCACCGACGACGGCAGCTGGGCCTCACGCTCGGAGCGTCGCGCCATCTGCACAGCCGAGCTGTCCTCCCGCTTCCCCGACCTCGCCGAGGGCTGGGACACCAACCGTGCCGTCGACTCCTGCAGCACACGGCTGATCGGCAAGACCGTCACCGAGTCCCGCGCGGCCGTCCCTGGAGTCGTCACCGACATCACCGGGTACGTCGAGTGGCTGATCGACACCCTCCCGTAGTCCCCCGCTCACCGGCCTACGAGTGGCTTCCCCACTCGTAGGCCGGCTCCAGGCTCTGGGCATCAGTAGGTGGAGTCGCCTCCGCAGATCCTCCTGACGTCCGACTCCGTCTTCGCCGACGCATAGAGGCGTACCTCGTCGATGGCGCCGTTCCAACGGTGCGACTCTCGACCGTCGACCAGTGCGGATCCGATCCGGACAGGGCCTTCGGCAGGCCATCCGGTCGACTCGAACGCGGCCGATGTCGCGATCGGCACGCCACTGTCGGCCGGGAAGTCGCTGGGCGGGGTTCCGATGGCACACGTATAGAGGGTCATCTGCTGCGCGGATGCGTCCCAGACGCCGGCGAGGTGGACCCACTCACCCGGCGCGATCGGCCGGTCGGAGGCCACCAACGAGCGGTCGCTGCTGTCAGCTGTGCGCATCGTGAACCCGAAGCAGGTCGTCAGACCCTCCGGGCAGTCCCCCGAGGCGAGCTGACCCAGCTGCGCACCTCCGTAGAGCCGACCATCTTGGGAGACCGCCACGCGCTCCGTAGCCGACACGTCATCGGCACGCACGAGGGCACTCATCGTGAACGACTCGGCCGTGTTGACCGCCCGGCCCTCGGTCGTCGCCCCACCGTCAGCACCGTCGAAGCGCAATGCCAGGTCATCTGGGAAGGCATCCGGGACGAACGACTTGAACGCGCCGTCGACCCTGTCGACGTCCGCCGGGACAGTCAGAGGGTGCGCACCACCCGGCGCCCCGTCCGGCTCAGGGCTGGTGCCCGCGTTCATGGTCCAGTGGGCACCGAACGACGCCGCGAACGGGACCGCGAACTGGTAGGTGCTCGTGTCGGAGACATTCCCGGCGCGGTCGATCGCCTCGACGCTGAGGCGCTGCGCCCCCGCGCTCGTCGGAGCGAGGTTCACGGTCGTGGTCATACCGAGAGCCGGCGCGTCCACGGTCGTCGGTGTCATGCCGTTGAGCGAGTAGCGGAACGAGGCGGTGTCGCTCGAGCTGGTGAAGCTGAACGCACCAGCGGTCCCGACGCCGCCGGAGACCTGATCCTCGGGGTAGGTCTCAGAGACGACCGTCGGGGCATCTGGCCGAACGGTGTCCACGGTGAACTCGCACAGCGGCGACCACGGTCCCTGACGGTTGCTCGTGTCGCGGCCACGGGCTCGCCAGACGTAGGTCGTGCCGTGGACGAGCGTTCCTGAGGACACCGTTGCAGCCTGATGGTCGCCCGACGGGGCAGGGCTGCCGTAGCCCGTGCTCCAGATCGCCGTCTCCCCGGACAGGATCTCGAACTTTGCCGACACATCCTGTCCGTCGGGGTCCTCGAACCTCGCGGCCAGCACCGGAGTCGTGTCGCTCAGGTAGGACCCAGCCGAGCACGTCGTCACCGGAGATGTCGTCAACTCCGTCGGCGCTGATGGCGCACTGTTGACGCCTGCCCAGGTCGGGCCGGTACTGGCCACCAGGCCGCACATTGCGACTCCGAGAACAACGACAGCGCGACTGTGCATCAACCACTCCACCTATCCGAAGGAAACCTGGAGCCGCCGAGGCTTGCTCGGGGCCGAGAGTGCAGGCCCGGTCCCGAGCCGGTCGTGCAACGAGGACCCTAGAGGCGTACGCACGAGGTGATCACCGAAACGAGAACCTGTTATCTCGGCGTGACCCGCAGGAGCGTTGGTTCGGGAACAGCAGAGCGCCCTGCACGTTGGTGTGCAGGGCGCTTCGTACTGATTGCTCGAAGGTTGGTCTCGACCCGCTTACACCACTTCGCAGGCTCAGTGGTGACGCTCGCTCGACCCTTCGACAAGCTCAGGACATCGCCTTCTCGCGTTATGACCTGCGACTCCGTCGCAGGTCATAGGCTCAAACCTTCTCGATCTGGTTGAACGAGAGCTCGACCGGGGTCTCGCGGCCGAAGATCTCGACGAGCGCCTTGACGCGCTGGGACTCGGCGTTGAGCTCGGTGATGGTCGCGTGGAGGGTGGCGAAGGGGCCGTCGACGACGGTGACCGAGTCGCCCTCGGCGAAGTCGACGACCTCGACGGGCTTCTTGGCGGTGCCGGTGGCACCGGCGGTGGTGGTCGCAGCCTCACCGGCGGCGGCAGCCTCGGCCTCGGCCTGGGCGACGACAGCGGGGGCGAGCATGTTCTCGACCTCGGTCATCGACAGCGGGACCGGCTGGTGGCTGTGGCCGACGAAACCGGTGACCGACGGGGTGTGGCGCACGGCGGCCCAGGACTCGTCGGTGAGGTCCATCCGGACCAGGACGTAACCCGGGAGAACGGTGCGCTTGACCATCTTGCGCTGGCCGTTCTTGATCTCCGGGACCTCCTCGGTGGGGACCACGATCTCGTGGATGTAGTCCTCCATGTTGAGGGAGACGATGCGGTTCTCCAGGTTGGACTTCACCCGGTTCTCCATGCCGGAGTAGGTGTGGATCACGAACCAGTCGCCCGGCTTCGCCCACAGCTCACGGCGGAACGCCTCGAGCGGGTCGTCGTCAGCAGCCTCAGGGGCCTCGCCCTCGACGATCTCGTCGAAGGACTCCGACTCCTCGACGGCGTCACCGGACTCGCCGGCCTCGTCGAGCTCGGCCTCTGCAGGCACGTCGGAGGCGGCCTCGGCCGTCTCGAGGACCTCGGTCTCCTCGGTGTAGTCCTGCTCAGACACGTCCTGCTCCAAACCGTTGATTGTGTGTATCGGGTGTGCTCCGCGGGCCGGGGCCCACGCGATCACGCGTCGCGGCCGCCGAACACCCAGAACATCAACTTGCCGAACGCGAGGTCAAGGCCCGCGGTGATCGCCATCATGACCAGGACGAAGACCAGAACCACGATGAAGTACGTCGTGAGCTGCTGCTGCGTCGGCCAGACGACCTTGCGGAGCTCGGCCACGACCTGACGGTAGAACGTCGGGATACTGGTGCGCTTCTCCGACTTCTTCTCGTTCGGAGTCGGGACTGCTGCCTTGCTGTCCGTCACGCCGCCACCTTCTCTCGAAAACGCTTCCATCGTTGGTCCGGCTTTGCAGGGCACGAGGGACTTGAACCCCCAACCTTCGGTTTTGGAGACCGATGCTCTGCCAGTTGAGCTAGTGCCCTACGGAGGTCTGCATCAGGGGCGCGGTTGAGGGCGCAACTGACCATGTGGGAAGACCACCAACGGTGAGTCTACGCACTGGGCAACGGGCCTTCCAAAACCGGGGTGCGCTGACCCTAGGATTGCTGGCATGACCTCAGATCCCCGTCCCCTCGCCGAGCTCTCGCGCGAGGAACTCGAAGCGTTCGCAACGGAGCAGCGCACGGCGTACGACAGCTTGGTGGCCAAGGGCCTGAAGCTGGACCTCACCCGGGGCAAGCCCTCGGCGGACCAGCTCGACCTCTCCGACGGCCTGCTCCACCTCCCCAAGTCGACGACAGCCCCGGACGGGACCGACACGCGCAACTACGGCGGTCTGGCGGGCGGCATCGAGATCCGTGAGATCTACGCCGAGCTGCTCGGCCTGGAGACCGGCCAGCTCATCGCCGGCGGCAACTCCAGCCTCACCATGATGCGCGACACGCTGATGTACCTGTGGCTTCACGGCGGCGTCGACAGCGAGCGTCCCTGGGGCCGCGAGGAGACGGTGAAGTTCATCTGCCCGGTGCCGGGCTACGACCGCCACTTCACGCTGCTGGAGTGGTTCGGGATCGAGATGGTGACCGTCCCGATGAGCGCTGACGGGCCCGACGCCGAGGCCGTCGCAGCGCTGGTCAAGGACGACCCCACGATCAAGGGCATGTGGCTGGTGCCGACCTACGCCAACCCGACCGGCGACACCACCTCGCAGGAGATCGCCGAGCGGCTCGCCTCGATGCCGACCGCCGCGCCCGACTTCAAGATCTTCTGGGACAACGCCTACGCGCTGCACCACCTGACCCCGGCCGAGACCAAGACCGCCGACGTGGTCTCGCTGGCCAACGCGGCCGGCAACCCCCACCGTCCGCTGGTCTTCGCCTCGACCTCCAAGGTCACCTACGCGGGTGCGGGCGTCGGCTTCTTCGGTGGCTCGAAGGAGAACGTCGCCTGGTGGCTCGACCACCTGAGCCACGGCGCCATCGGTCCCGACAAGGTCAACCACCTGCGGCACGCCGAGTTCTTCGGCTCGGCGGCCGGCGTACGCGAGCACATGGCCAAGCACCGCGAGCTCCTCGCCCCGCGGTTCGCGGCCGTCGAAGACGCGCTCACCGACGAGCTCGGCTCGCTCGGGGTGGCGACCTGGACCAAGCCCGCCGGTGGCTACTTCGTCAGCCTCGACGTGCTCCCCGGCACCGCGACCCGGGTGATCGAGCTGGCCAAGGGCGCGGGTGTCGCGCTGACCCCGGCCGGGTCGGCGTTCCCCGGCAAGGTCGACCCGGAGGACACCAACATCCGGCTGGCCCCCTCCTTCCCGCCGTTGGAGCAGGTCAGCGGGGCCATGGAGGTCGTCACGGTGTGCGTGAAGCTGGCCGCCGCGGAGAAGCTGCTCGCGTGACTCCTGATTCTGTCGGAGACCGACGCGACCTCCGTACGCTGCCGAAGGCGCATCTGCACCTGCACTTCACGGGTGCGATGCGCCACGAGACCCTGCTCGAGCTGGCCGCCCGGGACGGGATCCGGCTGCCCGACCAGCTGGTCTCGGAGTGGCCGCCCGCGCTGAGCGCGGCCGACGAGAAGGGCTGGTTCCGGTTCCAGCGGCTCTACGACGTCGCCCGGTCGGTGCTGCGCACCGAGGCCGACATCCGGCGGCTGGTCATGGAGGTCGCCGAGGACGACGTCCGCGACGGCGGCCGGTGGCTCGAGATCCAGGTCGACCCGTCGGGCTACGCGGCGAAGTTCGGCGGGATCACCGCGTTCACGGATCTGGTGCTGGACGCGGTCCGCGATGCGGAGCGGGCGACCGGCCTCGGGATCGCGGTGATCATCGCCTCCAACCGCACCCGGCACCCCATGGACGCGCGCACCCTGGCGCGTCTGGCCGGGCAGTACGTCGACCACGGCGTGGTCGGTTTCGGCCTCTCCAACGACGAGCGGCGCGGGCGCACCGAGGAGTTCGACCACGCCTTCCGGATCGCGGAGCGGGCGGGGCTGCGGCTGATGCCGCACGGCGGTGAGCTGCGCGGGCCGGAGCACATCCGCACCGTGCTGCGGTCGCTGCACGCGACCCGCCTGGGTCACGGCGTACGCGCGGCCGAGGACCCGGTGCTGCTCGACGAGATCGTGCGCGCGGGCGTCGCGCTGGAGGTCTGCCCGACCTCCAACGTGTCGCTCGGGGTCTACTCCGACCTCACCTCGGTGCCGCTGCCGCAGCTGCTCGACGCGGGTGCGACGGTGGCGCTGGGGGCCGATGACCCGCTGCTGTTCGGGTCCCGGCTGGCGGGGCAGTACGCCACGATGCGGGCAGCTCATGAGCTGTCCGACGAGACCCTCGCCGACCTGGCACGGATGTCGATCACCGCCTCGACGGCGCCCGATTCGACGAAGAAGGGTCTGCTCGCCGAGATCGACGACTGGATCGACACGCCCTCACAGCCCACGGATCCGCCGAGTTAAGACAGAATGGCGGCCATGACGAACCCGTCCGACGACCAGTCCGACCCCAACAAGCCGGCCGACCCCAGCAATCCGGCCGACGCCGCCGGCCCGCCCCCGCCGAGCCCGACCGAGCCGACCGACGCCGACGCGACCCAGGTGGCGACCCCGCCTGGGTCGACGCCGCCGGCGCCGACGCAGCCGATGTACGGCCAGACCTACGGTGAGCAGCCGGCCAACCCCTACGGCGGCGCGACCTTCGACCAGAACCCGCCGGTCCCGCCGGCGCCGGCAGCGGGCTACGGCCAGACGCCTCCGCCGCCGGCCTACGGCGGTCAGCCGGGCTACGGCGCTCAGCCGGGCTACGGTCAGGCGCCCTACGGCGCCCCGGCCGCGTACGCAGGTCCGGTCGGCACTCCGGACTCGGGCGCGACCACGGCGATGGTCCTGGGCATCATCGGACTGGTCGGGGCGTTCATGTGCGGCCTCCCGATCGTCCTCTCGCCGTTCGCGCTGTTCCTGGGTCTCTCGGCCAAGAAGCGGATCGACGCGTCCGCCGGCGCCCTGACCGGCCGCGGCAACGCACAGGCCGGTTTCATCCTCGGCATCATCGGCACGGTCCTGCTGGTCCTGACCATCATCTTCGTCGTGATCCTCATCATCATCGGGGTCAGCGGCGGGTTCGAGGACTCCGGCTACGACAGCGGCTACGACTCGTACGACAGCGAGTTCTGAGCGATGACGAGCACTCCCCCACCCGGCTACCAGCCGGCGCCGTACGGCTTCCCCCAGCCCCCGCCGCACCCCGAAGCCACCTCGGCGATGGTCCTCGGGATCGTCGGGCTGTCCCTGTCGATCATGTGCGGCGGGATCGGTGTCTTCGTGGCTCCGTTCGGCTGGATCAAGGGCAAGCGGGTCATGGCCGAGATCGACGCCAACCCGGCGGCCTACGGTGGGCGCAGCAACGCTCAGGCCGGGTTCGTCACCGGCCTCATCGGGACCATCTTCGGGGCGCTCATGATGCTCTTCTGGATCGCCTACCTCGTCTTCATCATCGTGATGCTCTTCGTCGTCGCGGAGGTCGAGCCCACGACGACGTACGACAGCGTCAACGCGATGCTGAGCAGCCGAATCTGACGGATGGACTGCGGCTACTTCACCGCCGGCGTCTGCCGCTCCTGCCGCTGGCTGGAGATGGCGTACGCCGACCAGCTCGCGCAGAAGCAGCGGCGGGTCGCCGAGGTGCTCGATGCGGCGGTGCCCGACGCCGTACGTTGGGAGGAACCGGTCTCCAGCCCGGAGGCCGGTTTCCGCAACAAGGCCAAGATGGTCGTCGCGGGTTCGGTGGAGGCGCCGACCCTGGGGATCCTGTCTCACGACGGTCTCGGCGTGGACCTGCTCGCCTGCGGGCTGCACACGCCGGGGCTGCAGGCTGCCCTGCCGGTGCTGTCCCGGTTCGTCACGACGGCCCGACTGACTCCCTACTCGGTGCCCGAGCGGCGCGGCGAGCTCAAGCACGTGATCGTCACCGAGGCTCCCACCGGGGAGCTGATGGTGCGCTGGGTGCTGCGGTCCACCGAGGCGCTGGCCCGGCTGCGCAAGCACCTTCCGGCGCTGCTGGAGGCGCTGCCGATCACGGTCGCCTCGGTGAACATCCAGCCGGAGCACAAGGCCGTCATCGAGGGCCCCGAGGAGATCTTCCTGACCGAGCGTGAGTCGCTCACGATGGAGGTCAACGGGATCGGTCTGCGGCTGCGGCCGCACTCGTTCTTCCAGACCAACACCGACGTCGCCGCGGCCCTCTACCGTCATGCCCGCGACCTGGTCTCCTCGGCTGGGCCGGGCTCGGTGTGGGACCTCTACTGCGGGGTCGGCGGTTTCGGCCTGCACGTCGCCGCGCCGGGGCGGGAGGTGCTCGGCGTCGAATCCAGCGAGCAGGCGATCGAAGCCGCCACCTCGACCGCTGCCGAGCTGGGGCTGACCGGCACCAGCTGGGTGGCCGGGGATGCTGCTGCGTACGCCCTCTCCTCGGCCTCCGCGCCCGACCTTGTCATCGTCAACCCGCCGCGGCGCGGGATCGGCTCATCGCTGGCCGGCTGGCTGGAACAGTCGGGCGTCGAGCACGTCGTCTACTCCTCGTGCAACGTCGACACCCTCGCCCGCGACCTGGGCGACATGCCCTCGTTGCGACCGGTGTCCGCGCGTCTGCTCGACATGTTCCCGAACACCGATCACCACGAGGTCCTGGTGCACCTGAAGCGCGCCTGATCCCGACCCGGCGCTGATGTCCCGGAATTTCGCGCCGAGTCGGCGCATCTGGCCCGGGATTCTGGGACAGATGCGCCGACTCGACCTTTCAGCGTGGGACATCTGCGCCGACTCGGCGGGCTCGGCGCAGGGTGAGGGCGCCCAGGGCCAGGGCCGCGAGGCCGAGGACGATCGCCATCCCGCCGCCGACGACGCCGTTGCCGGTGCCCGGACCGCCGTCGGCGACCAGCAGGTTGACCACGCCAACGACCAGGGCGATCGAACCGCAGCCGAGCGCCACGACGGCGCCGTTGCGGCCACGGTTGCCGACGCCACGGACAGCGCGGGACAGTGCCGCAGCACCGGCCACCGCTCCACCGAACCCGACGAACGCGGCAAGCGTGGCCCAGAGCCGGGCGGTGGTCAGTGTGTAGGCGCCGACGTCCGAGCCGGCAGCGTTGACGAGCACATCGTTCAGGGACATGTGAGACTCCTTCGTCGAGTTCCATCGGATGACTCGATCGTCTCGTCGGCGCACCTCCGAGTCGTCCTGCCGACGTGGACTCTTCGGCGCCGTCGCTACTGCGTACGTGGTAGCCGGAGGTACTGCGTGAGAGGGACTCGCGGGGCGGCGCCGCGGGCATATCCTGCTCGCATGGCCAGGCGGCGGATCACAGTCGGGGACGCAGGTCTAGCCGCAGGCGTGGCCGTGGCCCAGCTGGCTGCTGCGCTGAGCGACGGGCAGACCGTCTCCGGCACCGGGCTCCTCGGCTACGCCGCGCTGGTCGCGAGCGCTCTGGTCCTCGTCGTCCGGCGCCGGGCGCCGGTCGCCGTGCTGGTCGTCAGCGGCGCGTGCGGACTGGCCTTTCAGGCGCTCGGCTTCGACGTCGCGGTGATCGCGTTCCTGGTCGCCGTCTACGCCGCGGTGCGCGAGGGACATCGGCTGGTCACGCTGCTCGCCGCCGTGGTGATGCAGAGCGGACTGTTCTTGGTGGCGTACGCCGCCACGGGCGACCTCGGCGCCGCCTCCGAGCAGGCACGCGGTGCCCTGGAGATCGCCTGGCTGATCGCGGCGGGTGCCGCGGGCGAGGCCCTCAGGCAGGCCGAGCGACGGGCCGACGAGGCGGAGCGCACCCGGGAGGCCACCGCACAGCGCAGGGCCGACGACGAGCGCCTCCACATCGCCCGCGAGCTGCACGACTCCCTCACCCACCAGATCTCGGTCATCAAGGTGCAGTCCGAGGCCGCCGTCCACGTCGCGCAGCGGCGCGGCGAGGAGGTCCCCGAGTCGCTGCTGGCGATCCGGGAGGCCGGGCGCGAGGCGGCCCGCGAGCTCCGGGCGACGCTGACGGCACTGCGTGACGACGATCCGAACCCGCCGCGGGGGCTCGAGGACGTACGCGATCTGGTGGGGTCCGCCGGAGCCGCCGGGCTGGAGGTGACGCTGACCGTCGACGGGCAGCCCGGCACGGTGCCCGTGGCGGTGGGCCGGACGGCCTACCGGATCGTCCAGGAGGCGCTGACCAACGTGACCCGTCACGCCGCGGCCACCACCGCGGCGGTCCGCATCGACCACCGGCCCGGCTCGATCGGCATCCGGGTCGAGGACGACGGCACCGGCGCCCCGGCGACGACCGTCCCCGGCGTGGGCCTGCTCGGGATGCGAGAGCGGGTCTCCGCTCTCGGAGGTGAGATGCGGGCACAACCCCGCGAGGAGGGCGGTTTCATGGTCGAGGCGCGGCTGCCGGTGGAGCGTACGTCGTGATCCGGGTGCTCCTGGTCGACGACCAGCCGCTCATCCGGAGCGGGTTCCGGGCCTTTCTCAACCTCGAGGACGACATCGAGGTGGTCGCCGAGGCGGCGAACGGCGTCGAGGCGGTGGCGCTCGCCCGCGAGCACCTGCCCGACGTGGCGATGGTCGACATCCAGATGCCGGTCGCCGACGGTCTCGAGGCGACCCGGAGGATCGCCGCCGACCCTTCGCTGAGTGGCGTACACGTCGTCATCCTGACCAACTACGGGATGGACGAGTACGTCCTCGAGGCCCTGCGCGCCGGCGCCGCCGGATTCCTCGTCAAGGACATCCAGCCGGAGGACTTCGTCCACGCCGTCCGGGTCGCCGCCCGAGGCGATGCGCTGCTGGCGCCGTCGATCACCCGCGCGCTGATCGACCAGTACGTCGCCCAGCCCTCGCCCGCCGACGCACCCCTGGGACTCGCCGAGCTCACCAACCGGGAGCGCGAGGCGGTCACCCTGGTCGCCCGGGGCATGAGCAACGACGAGGTCGCCGAGACCATGGTGATCAGCGTGCTGACCGCGAAGACCCACATCAACCGGGCCATGACGAAGCTGCACGCGCGTGACCGCGCCCAGCTCGTCGTGATCGCGTACGAGTCGGGGCTGGTCAGAGCTCCACGCCGAGCATGACCGGCTCGTTGACGAGCACGATCCCGTAGGCAGCCTCGACCCCGTCACGGACCTCTCGTGCCAGCACGAGGAGATCCTCGGTCGTGCCTTCGCCGCGGTTGGTGAGGGCGAGGGTGTGCTTCGCGGAGAGCGAGACCCTGCCCGCCAGCCCCTCGGGCGTGTGGCCCTTCTTGAAGCCGGCGTGGTCGATGAGCCAGGCGGCGGAGGTCTTCACGGTGCCGTCGGGTTGGGGGTAGGCCGGAGCACCCTCGGGCACGTCCTCCGGCGCGACCACGGGGTTGGTGAAGAAGGAGCCCGCCGACCAGGTGTCGTGGTCGGTCTCGTCGATGACCATGCCCTTGCCGCGGCGCAGGGCGAGGACGGCCTCGCGGATCTGCTTGGACGGCACCCGGGTGCCCTGCTCGACGCCGAGCGCGCCGGCCAGCTGGGCGTAGGCGATCGGGGAGCCGGTCTCGCCGTCGGTGCCGAGCCGGAAGGTGACCGCGAGGACCACGTAGCGTCCGAGCATCTCCTTGAAACGCGACCAGCGGTAGCCGAAAGCGCACTCCTCGGCCGTGAAGCTCCGCACCTCGCGGCGATCGCGGTCGAACACCTTGACCGACGTGATGGTCTGGGAGACGTCCTGGCCGTAGGCGCCCACGTTCTGAATCGGCGTCGCACCGACGCTGCCCGGGATGCCGGAGAGCGCCTCGACGCCGCTCCAGCCCTTGTCGACGGCGGTCGCCACGAAGTCGTCCCAGGTCTCGCCGGCAGCCACCGTGACGAGTACGCCGCCCTCGACCGTCTCCACCTCGACGCCCGTGGTCGCCAGCTTGATGACGGTGCCCGGGAAACCCTCGTCGGCGACGACCAGGTTGCTGCCGCCGCCCAGGACGAGCACGTCCTTGTCGGCCGTATCGGCGGCGGTCACGGCCTCGACGATCTCCGCCTCGGTGGTCGCGGTGACGAACTCTGCCGCCGGACCGCCGAGATGGAAGGTGGTGTGTCGCGAGAGGAGCTCAGGCACGCACAGACACCTTCGGCATGCCCAGGACCTTCTGGTCGCCGGAGACGACGGTCAGGGCGATCGTCGCCAGTCCGTCCTCGACCGACTTCACGGTGCCGCTGACCGTCACCGTGGTGCCCTCGTCGTCATCGGGGACGACGACCGGGTTGGTGAACTTCGCACCGAAGTCGACGACCTCGGCACCGTCGGTCCACTCCGAGACCGCCCGGGCGACCAGGGCCATGGTGAACATGCCGTGGGCGATCACGCCGGGGAGGCCGACCGCTGTCGCGATCCGGTCGGACCAGTGGATCGGGTTGAAGTCGCCGCTCGCGCCGGCGTAGCGCACCAGCGACGCGCGCGTCACGGGGTAGGTCTTCGGGGCCAGCTCGGCACCTGCTTCGAGCGTCATCAGGCGACCTCCGCCGCGCGGTGGACCAGGGTGGCGGACGTGGTGCACACGACGGCACCGGAGTCGTCGGTGATCTCGGAGACGGTGCCGATGATGTCGTTCCCGCCGATCTGACGCAGCGATGCGACGGTGAGCGTCGCGGTCAGCACGTCTCCCGGCGCGATCGGCCGGGCGTAGGAGAACTTCTGCTCCCCGTGGACGATCCGTGACAGCTCGACCTGGACGTCGTCCAGGAAGGCGTTCATCGCGTCGAAGGCGAGCACGATCGGGAACGTCGCCGGGACCGCGTCCCCGCTCTCCCAGCCCATGCCGGTGGCGGCAGCGAACTCCCGCACCTTCTCGTCGGTGACCCGATAGGGCCTGGTCGGAGGAAATGCGCGCCCTACGAGCGACCCGTCAACTGCCATGCGTACAACTCTAGTGGTCCGCCGAGAAGTCACCCGCGTCGGCCGAGGCGTCACGTGCGTCGGTCGAGTTGGCACGCGGGTGCCAACTCGACCGACGGGAGTGACGTCTCGGCCGACGTGGGTGACGTCTCGGCGAAATGACGAACGCCCCGCCACCGGAACTCGGGGCGGGGCAGTTCGGAGCGCCGATCAGCGTCGCGCTCTACTGAGAAGATTCAGCGGGTCTCGCGGTGCGCGGTGTGCTTGCGGCAACGCGGGCAGTACTTGTTGAGCTCGATGCGGTCGGGGTCGTTCCGACGGTTCTTCTTCGAGATGTAGTTCCGCTCCTTGCACTCGGTGCAAGCGAGGGTGATCTTCGGGCGAACGTCGCTGCTCTTGCTGGCCACAGGAGTTTCCTTACGGTGCTGATCGAGGTGATGCGGTCTTTGGCGGTAGCGGGGGCGGGGATCGAACCCGCGACCTCACGATTATGAGTCGTGCGCTCTAACCGCCTGAGCTACCCCGCCTCAACAGGAATCAGGCCCGCAGTATTCCTACTGCGGGACCCGAACTCCAGAGCCCCTTTACGGAATCGAACCGTAGACCTTCTCCTTACCATGGAGACGCTCTGCCGACTGAGCTAAAGGGGCGTTGCGTGAGAGAACATTACGGCAGGGGCGCCATGCTCAACAAATCGAGGCGGCCCCTCCGCCAAACGCATGCATCATCCCAGGTCAGACGGGTCCTCCGCACTTCCGTCGGACTCCCAGATGCGCGCGAAACCCATCGCTTCCTCGAGCTCGTAGGACAGCTCGAGCAGCATTCGCTCCTGCCCTGGAGCCGCCCCGAACATCATCCCCTGCGGCAGCCCGGCCAGCGTCTGCTGCACCGGTAGCGACACCGCGGGCCCACCGGTGACGTTCTGCCACGGCGTGAACGCGACCCAGTCCATCAGCCGCGTCATCACCACCTCGTAGGCCTGGCTCGGCGCCAGCCGTCCGACCTCCGGGGTCTCGTGCGCGACGGTCGGCGTCAGGACGATGTCGTACGCCGCGTGGAACCCCTCCGCGATCGCCTGCGCCTTGCGCAGCCGGACGATGGCGGCCGGGACATGCTTCGCGTTCTTCAGCGTGTGCTGGGCCAGGCCGAGGGTCAGGTTGTCGAGCCGGCGCCGGTCCCAGGTCTTGCCGCGGAGCGGGCCGGCGTTGACCAGGGCGACCGCGAGGGTCCCCCAGTAGAGGACGAAGTCGTCGGCGAAGGTCGGGGGCACCGGCGCGGGCACGGTCTCGACGGTGTGGCCGAGCTCCTCGAGCACGGCTGCGGTCTTGAGGGTCACCTCGGCGACCTCGGGGCTGGCCTCGCGACCGAGCGCGCCGGTGAAGATCGCGCAGCGCAGCCGTCGCGATCCCGGGCCGGTGACGTCCCCGATCGGCGGCAACGAGGTGTGGTGCGCCTTCTCGGCCTCCCGGAAGAACACGGCGGTGTCGCGTACGGAACGGGTCAGCACCCCGTCGGTGACGATCTTGAGCGGAAGCAGCCCGTAGAGCGGGTCCTGCGGCAGCCGGTCGCGGGTCGGCTTGAGCCCGACCAGCCCGCAGGCCCCTGCCGGGATCCGGATCGACCCGCCGCCGTCGTTGCCGTGGGCGAGCGGCACGGCCCCGGCGGCCACCAGCGCACCCGAACCGGCCGACGAGGCGCCCGCGACCCGGTCGGTGTCCCACGGGTTGCGCACCGTGCCGAGCCGTGCGTGCTCGGCGGTGCCCGAGAAGCCGAACTCGGAGAGCTGTGTCTTCCCGAGCGACAGCAGTCCGAGCTTGAAGAGCAGCTTGGTCATCTCGCCGTTGCGCGAAGCCGGCGGCATGGCGTACGAATCCGTGCCGTTCCTGGTCGGCACCCCGGCGACATCGGTGTTGTCCTTGATCAACGTGGGCACGCCCGCGAAGAAGCCGGCCCGCGGCGCCCGCGCCTGGACCCGGGCCCGGTCGAAGGTCCGGTACGCCACCGCCGCGAGCGCGGCATCGACCGACTCGATCCTGGCGATGGCCGCCTCGACGACCTCCGGCGTGCTGAAGTCGCCGCGCCGAAGTCCCTCGGCGACCCCGACCGCGTCGAGAGTGCCGAGTACGTCGTCGGTGAAGGCGTGCACGCGGACCATGTCGCCAACGGTAGAGGTTCCGCGGGCGAAGCTCGGTGGCACAGATCAGAGGAGGAGATAGGCCACGAGCGGGAGCAGGAGACAGGTCACCACCGCGGTGAGCCCCATCGCCAGCCCCGAGAATGCGCCCTCGATACAGCTCTCCTCCAGCATCCGGGCGGTGCCGATGCCGTGGGAGACCGCGCCGACGGCGACACCGCGAGCGCGCGGGTCACGGATCCCGAGCAGGGTCAGGACCCGCGGCGCAACCATCGCCGCGACGATCCCGATCACGATCGCGAAGGCCGCCGACAGCTCCGGATAGCCGCCCAGGCGGGCCGTCAGCTCGATCGTCACCGGCGTGGTCACGGCCTTCGAAGCCATCGTCCGCTCCAGCACGTCGCTGCCACCGAGCCAGCGCACCAGCAGGATGCCGCTGACCATCGACACCACGGCACCGGCGGTCAGCGCGACCAGGACGGGCACCACCATCCCCTTCAGCCGGGAGACCTGGTGGTAGAGCGGGATCGCCAAAGCCACCGTCGCCGGACCGAGCAGGAAGCTGATCAGCGTGGTGGCGTCCGCGTAGTCGTCGTAGGAGGTGCCGCTGACCGCCAGCAGGGCGCCGACGATCACGATCGCGACCGCCACCGGCTGGGCGAGCGGCGAACGGGTCCGGGCGCGGAGCCAGCGCCCGAGCTCGTACGCGGCCACCGTCACGAACAGCCACAGGATGACGCTCAAACCGCCACCTCCATAGCGCAAGCGCCACCATACGGACGTGGCGGTCCGAGGCTCATGGTCGCTCGTTGGCGCTCGCTCATTCGATCTCCTCCCCCGGCGCACCATCCGTGCCGACGGTCGGCGGGACGCGGCGCAGGAACAGGGTGAGCACCCACCCGACGGTGGCCAGTCCGAGGAGCCAGGAGCCGAGCAGCGCGACGACGATCGGCGCCGCCGCGTCGCGGATGATCGCGAGGTAGGCGATCACGCCCACGCCGGCCGGGATGAAGAAGAGCTGCAGGTGGGACAAGAAGTAGTCGCCGACCTGGATGATCGGGTCGTCCTCGCCGTCACGGCGGCGCAGCACGAGGACGATGAAGAGCAGCAGCATCCCCACCACCGGTCCGGGCAGCGGGATGCCGGTCAGCTCGACGATCACGGTTCCGGCCAGCTGGCAGCCGAGCAACCAGAGCAGCCCGACGATCACCGGGTGTCGGCGAGGGACTCGATCGCCATCGCGGCGCAGCCGACCAGGCCCGAGGAGTCGCCGTGCAGCTGGGCCATGAAGGTGAGCTCGCGGGTCGCGATCGGGTTGGAGCGGGCGTAGACGCTCTCGCGGACCCCGGCGGTGTAGAGGTCGAAGGCACCGGCCATGTCGCCGCCGATGACGACGACCTCCGGGTTGAGCAGGTTGACGGCCGTGGCGACCACCTCGCCGAGCTGGCGCCCGCCCTCACGCAGCAGCCCGCGCGCCACGGCGTCACCGGCGAGCGCGGCCGCCACCAGGTCGCGTACGTGGCCTGCGGGGACACCGGAGTCGGTGAGCCGCTGGGCGAGCGCCCAGCCGGATGCGACCGTCTCGAGGCAGCCGGTCGAGCCGCAGCGGCAGGGTCGGTCACCGGCGGCGTCGATGCGGGTGTGGCCGATCTCGCCGGCCGCCCCGAGGGCGCCGGTGACCAGCTTGCCGTCGACGATGATCCCCATGCCGAGGCCGGTCGAGGCCTTGACGACCAGAGCGTTGCGGACGGGATGGTCGGAGTTGAAGAGTTCCGAGCGGGCCAGCGCGTGCGCGTCGTGAGCGAGGATCAGCGGCGCGTCGGTCAGCGCGGTGAAGTAGGGGGCCAGCTGGACGCCGTCCCAGCCGCCCATCGCCGGGGTGTCGATGCTCATCCCGAGATCGGGGTTGACCACACCGGGCAGGCTCATCCCGATCGCCAGGACCGGCAGGTCGATGGACGTCACCATCTTGGTCATCCGCTCGACGATCTCAGGCATCAGCGCCTCGGCGGAGATGCCGACCTCGTGGTCACGGGTGTCGCCGGCCAGCTCGCGCCCGGCGAGGTCGAAGACCGCCGCCTGACTCCGGCTGCGGCCCACCGCCACGGCCAGCACGACCCCTGGGTCTGCGGATTCGTCACTCACGACTGCAGTCTAAGCACGAGCACTGGGCCCACCTAAGACCGCCGCTGAGACCGCAGCTGAGACCGCAGCTAAGACCGTGAGCGGAGGCGCGCGTTGGGCAACGGGGGTGCCGGGATCGGCCTCTGGTGGTTGCCCTCGACCACGCCGAAACGCCCGTCGGCCAGGTCCTGGGAGTCCTCGGCCACCTCGACGCCGCCGCGGGTGATCTGGTCCTGCCACTCCTGGCGGTAGCCGACGACCTCGTCGTGCGTACGCCCGACGAAGTTCCACCACATGATGATCGACTCACCGAACGGCGGACCCCCGAGCAGGAGCAGCCGGGTCCACGCCTCACCGGCCTGCAGGACGAGCGTGGTGGCGCCCGGAGGTGCGTAGGCCAGCGAGTCCTTCTCCACGTCCGCCGAGGCAGGACCGGACGCCCCGAGGCCGGTCATCGACACCGCCCCCGTGTCCACGAGGACACCGTGCTCGAAGCGGGCGTCGACCGGGATCTCGAGCCGGGTGCCGGGCTCGAGCAGGATCTCGGCGCCGAGGATCTCCGAGTAGGTGTGCACCGGTGAGGTGGCACCCAGCAGCGACCCCATGAAGACCCGGACCGTCGCCCCGTCGCGCTCGATCGGCGTCGGGCGGTGGTTCTCGAAAGCCGGCTCGACGTCGCGGAACTCGTCGGGGAGCGCGACCCACAGCTGCGCCCCGTGGAGGACGGTCGTCTCGGCCGTGGAGTTCTCGGAGTGGGAGATCCCACGTCCGGAGGTCATCAGGTTGACCTCGCCCGGGCGCACCATCGCCACCGTGCCGACCGAGTCGCGGTGCTCGATCTCGCCGGTGAACAGCCAGGAGACCGTCGCCAGCCCCGTGTGCGGGTGCGGCGGCACCTCCATCCCGCCGGAGACCACGACGTCGTCGGGACCGTAGTGGTCCAGGAAGCACCACGCGCCGATCAGCGAGCGCGCGCGGGCGGGCAGGGTGCGGCGTACGTTCATCGCCCGCGGGCCACCCAGGGGCACGTCACGCGGCGTGATGATCTGGATCTCGACGCCTTCGTCGCCGGTGCCGCCGACGCACTCGACGGGGGTGGGATGCGCGTCCAGGTTGGTCATGGCTCAACGCTACTCCCGGCGGCACGGCCCCGAGCCAGTACGCCGCCCCGCCATGCCGGCGTCACATCGAGGTCGCCGCGGGGCCAACTCGATGCCACACGATGGGGCCGTGCTCATCGCTCAGCTCGCCAACTTCGTCGGCCCCACCTCCGGCGGGATGAAGACGGCTCTGGAAGCCCTCGCCCGGGGCTACCTCGAGGCCGGCCACGACCGGCTTCTCGTCGTCCCCGGCCCGTACGACGCGGTCACCTCGACCGACCTCGGCGAGGTGGTGCAGCTGAGAGCGCCGCGCGTGGGCGGCGGCTACCGGCTGATCATCGAGCCGTGGCGGGTGACCGACGTGCTGACCCGCTACCGCCCGACGAGCCTCGAGGTCAGCGACAAGTTCACGATGCTGCCGGTCGCCCGTTGGGCTCGGCGCCAGGGCATCGGCACGGTGCTCTTCTCCCACGAACGGCTCGACGAGTACATGCCCACCTACACCGGCATGGACACCACCTCGAAGGTCTCCACCGCGCTGCTCAACCGGATGCTGGTGCGCTCCTTCGACCAGGTGCTGGTGACCTCCGACTACGCCCGGCACGAGTTCGAGCCCCTCGCCGCGACCGTCGGCTGCCCGATCGCGCAGGTGCCGCTGGGCGTCGACCTCTCCTTCTTCTCACCCTCGCTCGGGCACCGCGACGACACCCTGCGGCTCGTCCATGTCGGCCGGCTCTCCCGCGAGAAGTCGCCCGATCTCGCCGTCGCCACCGCCGTCGAGCTGCACCGGCGCGGGTTCGACGTACGCATGGACGTCTTCGGTGACGGTCCGCACCGCGCCGAGATCGAGGCGCTTGCCGCCGGGGCGCCGGTCTTCTTCCACGGGCACGTCTCCGACCGCCACCGGATCGCCCGGGCCCTCGCCTCGGCCGACGTCGCGCTCTCGGTCTGCCCCCGCGAGACCTTCGGGCTCGCCGTCCTGGAAGCCCTCGCCAGCGGTACGCCGGTGGTGACCGCCGATCGCGGCGGCGCCCGTGAGCTCATCGACCGCCGCTGCGGGGCCTGGGCCTCTGCGGACCCGCGTGCGTTGGCCGACGCGGTCATCGACGTCGCCGAGCGGCCGGTGGTCCCGACCCGCCACGCGGCGCGGCAGCGGGCCGAGCAGTTCCCGTGGTCGCGGACGATCGAGGAGATGCTCCAGCTCCACGAGAGCCTCGCCCGGGTCCTCAGAGTGTCGTAGCGCACTCTCTGTTGAACAGCCGTTACCCTGCTGTGACCTTTCCTTGCCGTCGATCACGTGAGGCGCACATGAGCGAGCTGACCACGCAGCAGCGTACGCATTTCGCCGACTCCTTCGGGCCGGCGTGTCGCGCGTACGGAGAAGATCCGCTGACCACCTACGACTACCGCGACGTCACCTGTGGCGAGTGCCGGCATGCCGCGCCCTACATCAGCGCCCTGCCCGAGCACCTCCGGCCCAGGTCCACGAGGCGGCGCTCTTGGCCGCGCTCGATGCAGGACCGGGTCTAACGGCCGGACGGAGCCCGGATCTCGGCCGGCTCCGGCTGAACCGGCGTCCACCTGACCACCGAGCGTGACCGGGCGAGCCCGACGATGCCGGTGACGAGCAGGGCCGCGGCGCTCGCGGCGACCCACCACGTGGGGGCGGAGGCGCCGAAGGCGACGACGGCGGCCACGTACGAGACGGTGGGGTTGGTGATCGTCATCGCCGCCATCGCCCACGGCAGCGGCCCGGCGGCGAGCGCGGCCTGGGTGAGCACGATGCCGAGGCCGCAGGTGCACAGCAGGCCGTAGAACGCCGGCAGTGTGAGCAGGCCGGCGAAGCCGTCGGCGGCGGCCCGGTCGGCGGTGATCTTCAGCAGCACCGAGGTGGTCGCGAACGAGCATCCGGCCGCGACGGCCGTGGTCGCCGCCGCGATCGGCGGCGGGAACCGGTGGGCGACCAGCAGGAGTAGGCAGATCACGACCGCCACGCACCCGGCGAAGAGCGCCACCCGGCCGACATCGGCGTAGGTGCCACCGCGGTGCTCGTCGGTCACCAGCAGGATGACGCCGCCGCAGATCGCTGCGCCGCTGACGCAGTCGGCGAAGGTCGGCCAGTGCCGGGCGGCGAGAGAGGCGAAGACCAGCGCGAAGAGCAACTGGGTGGGCATCACCGACTGCACCACCGAGACCGACCCCAGGTGGAGCGCGACGGCCTGCACGGCGAAGCCGGCCGCGTTGATCGCTGCACCGGCGACCCACAGCGGGTTGCGCACCAGCGCCAGCATCAGCTGCTCGACGCCGGAGATCCCGCCGCTGCGGCCGGGAGCGAGGGCGCTGGCGCGCTGCTGGACCGCGGCGGAGAGCGAGAACAGGACGCATGCGGCGACGGCCAGGCCCACGGCCGCGGCATGATCCATGGTTTCGACGCTAGGCCCGGTTCGGAAACTCACCGGGTCCGTCGGCGAGCATCTGATGAATCCTGGGCGTCAGCCTTTCACCTTCGCGCCCATGATCTCGCCGTAGTCGACGCCGATGACCGTCGGATTCCCCTGCGCCGGCACGATCAGCGCGACCGTCACCGCCGTCCGGATCGACAGATTCTTGCCCGCTTGGCTGCGGAAGTCGTCGTAGGGCGGATTCCACTCCCACTCGCCGTCCTGACCGCCGACGACGGAGTCGACCGTGAAGTCCAGGAACGCGAGCACGCCGTCGGAGGTCGGCACCACCCGGGTGCTGGCCGCGTCGAAGGGCTCGGCCGTGGTCTTCACCATGTCGACGCCCATGTCCGCGGCGTACGCCGCGATCTCCGCGCCCGGGCCGGCGAGCAGCTTGGACCCGTTGAGGCCGTCGATCTTCTTTGCCTTCTTCGTGCTCTTCGCGGGCTTCTCCAGGTAGGCATCGATCGTCCCCGCCAGGTCCTGGACCTGCTTCGTCGCCGACGCGGCGGCCGGGGCGGCGCCCTCGACCTCGGACGGGACGACCTTCCTCTTGACGGCCAGGCTGCTGCGCACCTTCCAGGGCGACAGCGCGTCCTGCTGCTCGTAGACCGCCATCCGCGTCAGCCTCTGCTTCTTCGCGCCCTTGACCTCGACCTCCACGACCGCCCACATCGGGTAGTCGGTGAGCTGCACCGACCACACCCGCCCGGGGACCGCCTCCCAGGTGGGCGCGCGCTCCTCGAGGTCGAAGCCCTTGGCCGCGGCCGACGTGAGCTGGTCCCTGGCGAGGACCGGACCGCTGTCGGCCTGGGCCCATGCCTCGGCCTTCCACTTCCCGGGCTGGTTGGCCTTGATCGCCTTGTTGTTGCGCAGGTTCCAGTCGGCGATCACGCCCCCGACGGCCTCCTTCCGCAGCGAGACCTTGGTGGCCTCCTCCAGTTCCACCGAGGCGGGCATCGAGCAACCTGCGAGCGCGAACGTGAGTACGCCGACGCCGACCGCTGCTCGGAGGCGCCGGTACAGGCCGGGCGCCGGAGGATGCTGTGCCGGAGGACGCTGTGCCGGAGGGTGCTGGGCCGGAGGGTGCTGCGCCGGGGCCGGCCACGTCGAGCCCGCTGGGACGTACCGGAGCGGCGGGGTCGGCGGGGTCGGCGGCTGCCACTCGTCCTCCCGCCCAGGGCGGCCGCGGCGGCCGGCGCGAACGGCGAGAGCCGCGCCGAGGAGGAGCAGGGCGCCGATCCCTGCGGCGCCGAGAGCGGCTGCGAAGAGGCCGTCGATCCGGTAGCCGAAGGCCAGCTTGATCGGCGTACCGTTCCTGCTCGCGGCCAGGAACGAGACCGGCTCGCCCTCGAGCGTCACCGTCAGCTCCTGGGTCCCCGGTCCGGCGACCGACTTCTGCCACCACGGCGCCCGGGAGGCATCCGGCACCGGTTCGCCCGACCCGGCGGAGCCGCTCACCCTGGTCAACGGGGTCGTGGCGATCTCGACGGCCTTCGTGTCCTCGACGACGTCGAGCACGTCGACCGGGTTGCCGACACCGACGTACGTCTCCCCCAGACCCTTCACCCGCACGGTGACCGGCAGCCGCTCGAAGGCGAACGCCTCCGGCGTGGAGTACGCCGCCCCCTGCTCGATCGGGGTCTCCTTGCCCATCATCACGTCGTCCGGGCCGACCGCGATCGCCAGCCCGGAACCGACCAGGAGCAGCGGGGCGCCGAGCAGCCCCAGCAGCACCGCGAGGAGCAGACCGCTCTTTCGCTGCCGGCTCCTCGGCTGCTGCGAAGGAGGGATCACGGGGGCGTACGTTGCCGAGCTCATCGAGGCCTTCCAGGCGGGGTCCCGAGAAAGTGGACGCGGCAATCTAGCGCGGAGCTCCGCAGCCGGGAACTCAATTCCGACCCGCCCGATCCGGACGAAACGTTTACGTTTCCTTGGTAACCAAATTGCCGTGTCGGTAGGCCCATCCGTCGTTCGACGTCCCTAGCGTCATTGTCGGACGCGGGCTTGCCGAGTCGACTGTTTCCGTCTCGTCAGCTCACGTCCGATCGAATTGTTTCGATTTGCATGACGACGAAAGGTTAGAAATGAGCAAGAAGACAGGGATGCTCCGCCGCGCCGCGGCCGTAGCCGCCTTCTCGGGTGTCGCCTTCGCACTGACGACCGGAGCCGCGACCGCGGCCCCGGTCACCAACGACGCCACCACCTCCGTCAGCACCTCTACCGAAGACCTCTCGCCCTCGACCCAGAAGGCGTGGGACGACTTCATCCTCGGCGGCTCCTTCCTCGCCGGGGGCCTCGCTCAGATGGCCAGCGGTGCCTGGATCGGTGCCCCGGGCACCCTCATGTCCGGCGCCACCGGCACCCCGATGACCCCCGAGCAGATGCAGGCCTGGGAGGACTGGAACGAGGGTGCGCACAAGGCGGGCATGGGTGCCGCCATGCTGGTCTCGGGTGCCTACATCGGCGCTCCGGGCTACATCTTCGACAAGATCACGGGCGGAGCGACCCCGGGCGACCTCTCGCCCGAGGAGCTCGAGCAGGTCTCGTTCCTCATCCCCGAGGACAGCCCGGCTCTCGAGGGTCTCCCCCTCGACCAGATCCCGGGTCGATGACCGATCTCGGCTCCCGCTGAGAGACGCGACGACGGCCGGTAGACCATACCCACCATGATCTGACCGGCGACGTCGCACCGATGGCCCCGGGCGTGCACTCGTGCACCCCCGGGGCCATCTGCACGTCCTGGCCGCCTCGGCCCAGCTCAGTCGTACGCCAGCGGCTGCTCGATCACGTCCATCACCGCCCGGGCGAGCCAGTAGTGCCGCCCGCCTCGGCCCGACCGGCCGGCCGCCTCGACCCACCCACGCCGCTCGGCGTCCTGGATCAGGTTGCGCGCCCCCTGGTTGGTCAGGCCGGTCGCGTCCTGCACCCGTGCGACGGTCAGGAAGGGGTTGGCGAACAGCAGCGTGACCAGCCCGGACAGGTTGGCCCGTGAGGTGGCGGCCTCGCTGAGATAGCTCTCCCGGAGCGCGACCAGCCGCTCGGACCTGGTCGTGGCGTCCTCGGCCGAGCGGCGTACGGCGGTGAGGAAGAACTGCAGCCACTCCTGCATCTCGCCGCGCTCGCGGACGCTCTGCAGCCGCTCGTAATAGGTCTGCCGGTGGGCCTCGATGTAGCCGGAGAGATAGAGCAGCGGCGTGGTCATCCGGCCCTCCTCCATCAGCATCAGGTTGATCAGCAGCCGTCCGATGCGGCCGTTGCCGTCGAGGAACGGGTGGATCGTCTCGAACTGGTAGTGCATCAGCGCGCACCGCACCAGCGTCGGACTGAGATCGGGCACGTTGACGTACGCCTCCCAGTCCGCGATCAGCTCGGGCAGGTCGGAGGGGAGCGGCGGGACGTACGCGGCGGTGGTGGGGTTGTCGGTCGGCGACCCGACCCAGACCGGCGTCCGCCGGAACTCGCCGGGGTGTCGCTCCTGGCCGCGGACCCCGGTGAGCAGGGTCTTGTGGAGCTCGAGGACGAGCCGCCGGCTGAGCGGCCAGCTCCGGATGAGCTCGAAGCCCTGGCGGGTCGCGGCCAGGTAGGCCTTGACCTCGGCGATGTCCTCGCTCCTCGCCGACGACGCGGCCTGCCGGCCGCCGGCCTCGGCCTGGAGGACCTCCTTGAGCGTGGTCTGGGTGCCTTCGATCCGCGACGAGGCGACGGCCTCATGGGTCAGGTAGGGCCCGATCAGCAGCTCCGGGTCCTGGATGAGCGCGCTCACTCCCTGCAGCCGCCCCAGGGCGGCGTCGGCATCCGACAGCGCCTTCACGGTGAGCGGCAGCAGCGGGAGGTCACGCGGGATGTGAGCCGGTCGGTAGTACCAGTAGGACCACGTATTGCCGGGCTCCCTGGTCGCGCTGCCGAACTGCGGCGCGGCGTACCTCTCCGGATCCATGCCCCCTGAACTTACCAGTAGAAAGGCACTGGAGTTGGAAGTTTCTCGGAACTTCCCAGTGACTCGTGGAAGCTGGTCGCCAACATCCAACAGTCCCCTACGATCCACGCGTGAACACGCGTGCTCGACGGGCGCCGGCGATCCTGATTGCCTCCCTCGCCCTCCTGCTGGCGACCGGTTTCGTGCTCGGCACCCAGGTCTCCGGCTTCCTCGGGATCAGCGCCGAGCCGGTCACGGCCGCGCCCGAGACGGCGACCGTCGCGGCGGCACGGACGGCGACCACACCCACCGTCGGCCGGGTGCGGCTCTCCGGCGAGGGCGAGCCGACGCCGCAGGTCCGGCTGGCGGCCGCGGCCTTCCAGCAGGCGCTCGACGACTCCGGGACCGAGGCCGACGGCACGCTCACCGTGACGACCGGCTCCGACCTCGGAGAAGGCAGCGGCGCCGAGGCGTACCGGGCGACGAGCGTGGGCACCGACATCCGGCTCGAGGCCGCCGACGCCGCCGGCGCCGCAACCGGGCTCTACCGGCTCGCCGACCGCGTACGCACCGCTCGTCCGCTCCTCGACCCGGCCGAGGACGGCGAGGTGCAGCAGCCCGACCTCCCGCTGCGCCTGGTCGACAAGGGTGCGGCGGGCGTTCCCGGGACGGCCGCCGACTGGCGTACGGGCGAGGAGTACTCGCACAACAGCGGCCAGTTCGCCGACGCGATCCTCTCCGACGCACCGTTCGTCGACACCGAGGCGCTCGCCGAGGACGCCGAGCAGTTCCGGACGTACGTCGACCATCAGCTCGCCCGCGGCTACAACGGCATCGTCATGCCCGGCTTCCTCGAGTACGTCACGTTCGACCGCTTCGGCGACGGCCGCGAGATCTACCCGGACGCGGACGGTCCGCACGTCGGCCGCGCCCGCGCGATGCGCGAGCACTTCGGACCGATGTGGAAGTACGCCCACGACGCCGGGATGAAGGTCTACCTCCTCACCGACATGCTCGCGCTGTCGACCCCGCTCCAGGGCTACCTCGACGAGCACGGCCTCTCCGCCGAGGACCCTGCCCTCTGGGAGATCTACGCTGCCGGTCTCGAGGAGCTCTTCGCAGAGATGCCCTACGTCGACGGGCTGATGATCCGCATCGGCGAGGGCGGCGAGATCTACCAGCTGCCGGGCTGGGACTATCGGTCGGAGATCGCGGTCACGACACCCACCGGGGTGAAGGCGATGCTCGACGCGTTCACGTCCGTCGCCGAGAAGCTCGACCGGGAGATCATCTTCCGGACCTGGAGCGTCGGCGTCGGCGCGGTCGGCGACCTGCACACCAACCCCGCCTCGTACGAGGAGGTTCTCGGCGAGGTCCACAGCGATGCCCTGATCGTCTCGACGAAGCACGTCGCCGGCGACTTCTACTCGTTCCTCCCGCTGAACCCCACCCTCGAGACCGGCGGTCACCGACGGATCGTCGAGATGCAGAGCCGGCGCGAGTTCGAGGGTTTCGGAGCGCTCCCGAACGACCTCGCTCCCGCCTACTCGGCGGCGCTGACCCGGCTGACCGAAGCCAACCCGAACATCGAGGGCGTGTGGTCCTGGAGCCAGGACGGCGGTCCGATCCACGCCGGACCGCGGACGCTCTACCTGCGGGAGGGCTTCTGGCAGCTGTGGGACCTCAACGCGTACGCCGCCTCGCGGCTCGCCTGGGACACCTCGGCCGACCCGGGCGAGATCACCGCCGACTGGGCGCGCGAGACGTTCAGCTCGGACCCGGCCACCGTGCGGGCGATCGGTGAGGCGATGGCGCTCTCCCGCGACGCCGTGCTCGACGGGCTCTACATCGAACCGTTCGCCGAGAACCAGGTGCGCGCGCTCGGGCTCGAGATCCCGCCCCAGACCTGGCTGTTCGAGTGGGACATCGTCACCGGTGACACCGCCGTGCTGAACAGCATCTACGCCATCAGCAAGGACCGTCTCGACGATGCCGTCGAGGGCGGCCAGCAGGCGATCGAGACGGCCGAGTCGATGCGGCGGCTCGTCGCGGAGACCGATCCGACGACCTGGCGCGATCCGGCGCTGCGGGAGCAGCTCCTGGTCTCGATCGACTACGAGATCAACCTGTTCCGGGTCCTCGGCGACTATCGCGCGATGACGATGTACCACGCCGAATGGCTCGACACGGGCTCCTCCCGGGCACGCGATCGCTGGCAGTCGGCACGCGCCGACTTCGAGAAGTCGCGCGCGTCCCACGTGGCCCGCTACGGCGAGGATCAGGCGCACCCCGCCTTCCAGTTCACCGCCGCCGACATCGGTGCGCAGCGGGCCGACCGCGACCCGGCGATGGCCTGGCTCGCGCGCGGGCTGCTCGTGCTCGCGCTGGCCGGGCTGCTCCTCGTCAGGCCGCTGCGGATCGCGGTGACGCGGCCGTGGCGGCTCGGCCCGGTGCTTCGGGAGGCGCCGCCCCGACGCTGGGAGCGCGTGGCCGTCCTGGTCGTGCCACCGGTCGTGCTGGTGCTGGGCCGGGCGACGCTGACCTGGTTTGCGGCGCCGTCGCACCTGGTGGTGACCGTGGGCGCCTGGGTGCTGTTCGCGCTGACGCTGCGGCTCCTGATCGGTCGTCGCGACGCCTTCGCGCTCTGGGCGGTCGTCGGCGGAGTCGTCCTGGTCCGGTCGGTGATCCTGATGATCGCTCTCGCCGGCCGCGGGCCGGGGCGCTACTGGTATCTGTTCTGGACCGAGCCCGGGTCGCGTACGTTCTACATCACCGTCGCGTTCGCCGGGTTCGGCCTGCTGTTCGTGCTCCCCGCGGTGGCGCTGCGCAGCGCCTACGGCTTCACCCGGCGTGGCGCCGTCGGACGTGTGCTGATCGCTGCCGGGATCCCGGTCCTGATCGGCGGCGTGGGTGTTGCGCTGATGGGCACCGAACGTGCCCTGACCGTCTGGAACGACCAGATGGCGCTCATACCGTGGGGTCTCTCACGCATCCTCGGCATCACCGTGCACCTCGGCATCCCGACCAGCCTGCCGTGGTACGCCGCCGGGTGCGGAGCGGCCGTCGCGCTGGTCGGGGTCGTCGGGGGAGTCCGGGGGCCGAAGAGCCCAATTACCGCCGGGCATAGGGCCGTGGCGCCCCGACAAACCCCCCGAGGGCCCGCG
>NZ_JBBBNW010000002.1:571052-619400 GCF_037137035.1 Nocardioides sp. CCNWLW239
GGGGCGGGGGGGGGGGGGGGGGGGGGGGGGGTGGGCGGGGCGCCCCGCCCCATTCCCCGGGCTTTTACGGGGCTGGCCGCCCCCGCACTACCCCGGCTCGGCCGCGCTCGGAGCTAACCTGACGAGGTGCAGTTCGGACAGTATCCGGCCCCGCGCCACACCATCGCCCACCTCTCCGACCCTCACCTGTACGCAGGCGACCGGCGGATCTTCGGCAAGGTCGATCCGGCACCCGGGTTCGAGCGCGCGCTGGACCGGCTGCGCGGGATGACGATCCCACCGCAGGCGATCGTCTTCACCGGTGACCTCGCCGACCTCGGTGAACACGAGGCCTACGTACGGCTCCGGAAGCAGGTCGAGCCGGTGGCCGCGGACCTCGGCGCCGAGATCATCTGGGTGATGGGCAACCACGACGAGCGCGAGGTCTACTCCGAGGTGCTCTTCGGGTCGCCGTCGGGCGAACCGCAGGACCGGGTCTACGACATCGCCGGGCTGCGGATCATCGCCGTGGACACCACCGTGCCCGGCTGGCACCACGGCGACATCACCGAGGCCCAGCTGGAGTGGCTCGCCGAGGTGCTGGCGACGCCCGCGCCGCACGGCACCCTGCTCGCCATGCATCACCCGCCGCTCCCGCTCCCCCTCAACGAGGCCAGCGTGATCATCGAGCTCGACGGCCAGGACCGGCTCGCTCCCGTGCTGGCCGGGACCGACGTACGCGCCATCCTCGCAGGTCACCTGCACTATTCGACCAGCGCGACCTTCGCCGGCATCCCGGTCTCGGTCGCCTCCGCGAGCTGCTACACCGCCGCTCCGGCGACCCTCGACCGCTACTCCGCCTCCGTCGACGGACATCAGGCGATCTCGCTGGTCCACCTCTACGACGACGGGGCCGGCGGTGTCCCCGGCGCCCCGGTCGTGCACACCACCGTCCCGATCGGCGAGGCTCCCGAGGTCGCCGGCTTCCCGTCCTCGGTCCTCGAGAAGCTCGCCCCGATGACGCCTGCCGAACGTCGCGACCTGTTCTCCCGCAAGGGCAAGGCCGCGCGTGCTCTGCGGCGGCAGCTTCGAGGCTGAGAGGTCATCCCGAAGTAGCCCCGATCTCCGACTCGAGGCTGATGTGGCCGCACGCCCCGTCGGGTGAGGCTGATCGCGACAGTCAACGACGACAGGAGCAGCCATGTCTCGGACCATCGTCCGCACGGGCACCGCAGCGATCGCCGCGGTGCTCCTTCCACTGACCGCCGTCCCCGCGTACGCCGATCCCGACCCCGCCGCACCACCCACGGCGGTCGCCCCGGACCCGACCGCGCTGACCCGCGAGGCGACCGCGATCGCCGAGCGGGCCGCCGCCAAGCAGCAGCGATCCCGGTCCCGCTCGGCCACGCCGGTCGCCGCTGAGCTCGACCGTGCCGTCGACGCACTCGTCGCCGACGGTGCCCTGGGTGTCACCGCACGGGTCGAGACGCCCGACCTGGAATGGTCGGGGGCGGGCGGCGTACGCGAGGCGGGATCGCCCCGGAAGGTCAAGGACGGCGACCGCTTCCACATCGCCAGCAACACCAAGACGCTGATCGCGACCCTGGTCATGCAGGAGGTCGAACGCGGCACCTGGGCGCTCGACACCCCGGCTGACGACATCCTGCCCGGGATCTTCCCGGACGGCGTGACGATCGAGCACCTGCTCAGCCACCGCTCGGGAGCCCCGCGCGGCCCGGAGGAGCTGCTGCTGACCCGCATCGACGACCCCAGCTCGTGGGAGCAGTTCATCGACGCCGTCGGGCAGCACTACTCCGAGGCCGAGCACCTCGCCGCGATGCGTTCCGCCGGCTGGCTCTTCGAGCCGGGCACAGGGTTCTCCTACTCCAACTACGGCTACGTCGCGCTCGGCGTCATGCTCGAGAAGGAGACCGGCCAGGACCTCGACGACCTGCTCCGCCGGCGCATCTTCAAGCCCGCCGGGGCCCACCGCTCCGACTATCCCGAGACCTCGCACAACCGCGGGCCGTTCCTCGAGGGCGCGATCATGACCGACACGACCGGATGGCAGGCCCTGACCGACCTGGACCCGAGCGTCTTCCACGCCTCCGGAGCCGGGACCAGCACCACCCGCGATCTGGCCTCGCTCAACGAGGCGCTGCTGACCGGTGGCCTGGTCTCACCGGCCTCGGTCGACGCCATGCTGCCGCCGCTCGCGGGCAGCGCCGACCCGGCGTACGGCCTGGGTATCTATCGCGTCGCCGATCCCTGCACCGCCGGTGAGTACCTCTACGGCCACGACGGCGCCCACTTCGGCACCCAGTCGATCAACTGGAGCTCTCGCGACGGAAGCCGGCAGATCACCCTCGCCTGGACCGGCCGGGACTACACGGGCGCCGCCGAGCCGCCGTACGACCTCGCGCTCCTTCTCGAGCCGATGCTGCTGGCGACCTGCTGACGCCGGCAAGTTCAGGGTCGCAGGATGCGGCGCTCGATGGCCGTAGCGACGGCGCCGGCACGGGTATCGACACCGAGCTTGGTGTAGATGTGGGAGAGGTGGGACTTGACCGTGGCCTCGCTGACCAAGAGCTCGCGGGCCATCTCCTTGTTGCCCAGACCCTTGGCGAGCAGGCGCAGGATCTCGACCTCGCGCGGGCTCACCTTCGGCGCCGGGGACGCGGCCCGCTGCAGGAGGCGGGTGGCGACCGAGGGGGCCAGCACGGTCTCGCCGCGCGCGGTGCCGCGGATCGCGCGGAACAGCTCGTCGGGCGGAGCGTCCTTGAGCAGGTAGCCGGCCGCACCCGCGTCGACGGCCTCCAGGACATCGGCCTCGGTGTCGTACGTCGTCAGCACGAGCACCTGCGGCGGCTCCGGCAGGTCACGGAGCAGCCGGGTGGTCTCGGCGCCGCCCGGCCCTTCACCGAGGCTGAGGTCCATCAGCACCACGTCCGGCGTGGTCTCGCCGACCACGGCGACGGCCTGGGCGGAGTCGGCCGCCTCGCCGACGACGTCCAGGTCGTCCTGGGCGTCCACCAGGGCGCGTACGCCTGCCCGGACGACCGGGTGGTCGTCGACCAGCACCACCCGGATTCGTTGCTCAACCACGACGTTCCTCCGCTCCCAGCTGTCCGGCCGCGAACGAGGCCGCGACGACCGTGCCCTCGCCCGGGGCGCTCTCGATGACCAAGTCTCCCCCGAGCAGACGGGCGCGGGCCCGCATTCCGGTCAGGCCGTGTCCACGCAGGCTCTCCGGGTCGTCGTCGAGCGCGGTCGTGTCGAACCCGGCGCCGTCATCGCGCACGTCCAGGGCGACCCCGCCCTCGTGGAAGGTGAGTGAGACGACCGCCGTGCTCGCGCCGGCGTGCTCGGCGACGTTGGCGAGGGCCCCTCTCAGGGTGCGGACGACGGCCGTCGCGACGCGGCCGCCGACCTCGTGCGGGTCGCCGTGCACGTGGACCGGGACGGCCAGGCCGGTGGTGGCGGCGACGTCGTCGGCGACCTGGCGTACGGCGGTGACCAGGGCCGATCCGCCGGTCAGCTCCGTGGGGGCGAGATCGCGGACGACCCGCCGGGCCTCGTCGAGCGAGGATCGGGCCATCGTGGCCGCCTGGTCGACGTGAGCGCGGGCATCGGCCGGGCGGGTGTCCCACTCCTGGTCGGCGGCCTGGAGCAGCAGGTTGATGCTGGTCAGACCCTGGGCGACGCTGTCGTGGATCTCCCGGCTAAGCCGTGCTCGTTCGGCCACGACGCCGGCTCTGCGCTCGGCGTCGGCGACCTCGTCCTGGGCCGCCTCGAGCTCGGCGAGGAGGGCACGCCTCGTCGCCGCATCGCGCTCCAGCGCGCGGTAGGCGGTCACCGCGAGCACCGCGACGCAGACCGGCCCGAGCAGCACGGTCGGATCGGCCAGACCGGTCATCTTGCTCCAGGCGAAGGCGACGACGGCCACCAGGAAAACTGTCACTGCCACCGCCCAGCGGAACGGAAGCACGCGCAGCGCCAGGAAGACCAGCGGCACGGCGGCCCACGAGAACGACGGTGCGATCAGCGCCAGCACGGTCCAGCAGGCGATCACCGCGGCCAGCCAGACGACCGCGGCGGTGCCGGTGAGGCGGCGGCCGGCTGCGTACGCGACCAGGAGGATGACGGCGCCCGGCAGGACGACCTCGGCCTGGTCGCCGAGGCCGTGGCCCTGCAGATAGCGCACGACCGAGGCGACGACGAGCACCACCAGCGAGATGTGAAGCCAGCGGTCGAGCATCGACTGGCCGGCCAGGATCCCACCGGCTCGAGAACTGGGCCCGGCGGCGGGCGCGGCATCGGTCGACATGGTCGTTCCAGGCTAGGCCGGTCGCGGCATCCTGGCATCATCCGATCGGCTATCCGGGGTGTCGCCGGACGGCTATCCAGACGTCGCCGGTCACCCGATGTCCGGGCCCCGACCTGAGAGCGATGGTTGATGCATCAGCTCGACAACCGGACTGAACATCTGAGGAGAACCACCATGCGTACGTCCCGAATCGCCGCCCTCGCCGGGCTCGCCGGCATCGCCGCCTCGGCCACCCTGTCCTTCACCGCGCTCGGCACCGGCACCGCGGCCACCGCCGCGGACGGCAACGGCCGGCCGGCCTCGTACCTGCTCGAGGGTGAGTCGTTCGCCCAGGGCGGCTCGAAGTTCGAGGGCATCGGCGTGGACAAGGAGCGCGGCGCGTTCTACGTCAGCGAGGTCACCGGCGGCGAGATCCAGCGCGGCACCGCTGACAACGCCCAGGCCGAGGAGTGGCTGGCCGGCGACGGCACCGACGGCCGCTACACCGCTCGCGGCATCACCGTCGACGACGAGGGCCGCATCTACATCGCCGGCGGCCCGAACGGCACCGGCAACGACCGTCCCGACCTGTGGGTCTACAGCCCCGAGGGCGACCTGCTGACCGCTCTCCGCGTCCCCGACAACGACGCGTTCCTGAACGATGTCGCGATCGGACCGGACGGGGCTGCGTACTTCACCAACTCCAACGACCCCACGATCATCCGCGTCGCCGAGGGTGCCTCCGGCTGGGAAGCGACCGAGTGGGCCGACGGCAGCTCGCTGATCACCCGCCAGGAGGGCTTCAACCTCGGCGGCATCGTGACGAGCACGGACCGCTCCGCCTTCGTTGTCGCCCAGGGCAACACCGGGCAGCTGTGGCGCTTCTCGATCGCGACCGGCGAGGTCAGCGAGATCGACACCGACGGGGCGAACCTGCGCAACGCCGACGGCCTCATCCGTCAGGGCCGCGACCTCGCCGTGATCCGCAACTTCGACAAGCAGATCGTGCACCTCGAGCTGAACCCGTCGGCGACCTCCGCCGAGCTCGTCTCGTCGCGCGCGACCGACCCCGACCGGGTCTTCACCACCGGCAAGCTGCTCGGCGGCCGGCTCCTGCTCGTCGACAGCCACTTCGACGAGCAGACCGCGCAGGGGCCGTACGAGATCGTGACCGCACGGATGCCGCGATGACCCTGTCCACCTCGGCACGGCCGCGCTCGCGGTGGCCCCTGGCCGCCGCGGCGATGGCCGTGCTTGTGGCAGGCTGCGGCGCAGCGCCGTCGGAGACGGCGCAACCGTCTCCGTCGGCCTCCCCGTCGAACCCTGCGTCGAGCTCGGCGTCCGCCGCGTCCGAGGCGGCGAAGAGCACCCCCGACCCCGAGGAGCAACAGCGGATGAACGAGCAGCTGATCAAGGCCGCCTGGGACAACGACGTCGCCCGCGCCCGACAGCTCATCAAGGACGGCGCGGACGTCAACTACCAGGACGACACCCAGCAGAGCGCCTACCTCATCGCCGCGAGCGAGGGGTACGTCGACCTGCTCGACCTGACCCTCCGCAACGGCGCGGAGGTCAACGCCAAGGACTCCTACGACGGCACCGCGCTGATCCGTGCCGCCGAGCGCGGCCATGCCGACATCGTCGGCCGACTGGTGCAGGCCGGGATCGACCTGGACCACGTCAACAACCTGGGCTGGACCGCGCTGCACGAGGCGGTCGTGCTGGGCGACGACGGCCCGGACGCGGCCGACACCGTACGGGTCCTCGTCGCGGCCGGCGTGGACATCTCGATCAAGGCCGGACGGGACGGCAAGACCGCCCTCCAGCACGCCGAGGAGCGCGGCTTCGACGCGATCGTGTCGACGCTGCGGGCGGCCTCGGAGCGGGTCTCCGACAGCGACGCCCAGCTGCTGCGGGCCGCGTCAGCGGGCTCCGCGGACTCGGCTGCGGTCGCTCTCCGCAGCGGCGCCGACCTGGAGGCGCGCGACGACAACCGGCGTACGCCACTGCTGCTCGCGGTCACCGACGACCGCCTCGAGGTGGCCCGCCTGCTCGTCTTCCTGGGCGCCGACCCGGACGCCCTCGACGGCCAGCACGACACCCCCTGGCTGGTCACCGGGGTCACCGGGAGCGTCCCGATGGCCGAGCTGCTGCTCAGCGTCGACCCGGACCTGACCGTACGCAACCGCTACGGCGGCGTCTCGATCATCCCCGCCAGCGAGCGTGGACATGCGGACTACGTCGAGCGGGTGGCCAAGACGTCCATCGACATCAACCACGTCAACGACCTCGGCTGGACCGCCCTCCTCGAGGCCGTGATCCTGGGCAAGGGCTCCGACCGCTGGCAGCGCATCGTCCGCAGCCTGCTCGCCCACGGCGCCGACCCGAGCATCGCCGACCGCGACGGCGTGACGCCGCTCGAGCACGCCCGCAACCGTGGGTTCACCGAGATCGCGCAGATCCTTGAGCAGCACGGCGGCTGATCTGCGGCTGCCCCACAGCTCGAGGCCCTGACCAGTCCCCCGCTGGTCGGGGCCTCGTTCGTCCCGTTCGTCTCAGGTGAGGCGGAAGACCGGCCAGCCGATCTCGGTGCGCCACGCAGCGGGATCGCTGGTGTCGCGAGGGCCGACGCGGTAGACCTCGCGGACCGGCCCCGCCACCGACATGGCGTTCTCCACCACCCAGGTCCCGAGCTCGCCGTAGGTGACCTCGATGCCGTCGTGCTCGCCGACGTGGGTGGTGACGGCCAGCTCCACCGCCGGCAGGGTCGCGGGGTGCACGCGGCCGCTGCGAGGTGGTGCAGCGGTCGGCAGGTAGACGAGCGCGTGACCGCGCTCCTGCTCGAAGAGGGCGTTGTCGTAGCTGCCGCCGGGCGGTCCGGTCACGGCGCTGCCGACGGCCGACTCCAGCTCGGCCATCGCGCCTGCGTACCAGGTCTCGATGTCACGATGCCCGACGACGGCCTCCACCGCGGCGACCGTCCGAGCGGGCTCCGCACGCAGCTCGACGTCGATCGGCGTCGGGTCGGGTTGGAGCAGGCGACGCAGCGACACGACCGCGGCCCGGGTGCGGTCGAGCACGTCCTCGAGGCGTTGCAGGTGGTCCGCGACCAAGGCCGCGCGGACACCCGGGTCCGGTGTCCGCAGGATCCGTTGGACATCGCTCAGGGGGACGTCGAGCTCGCGGAGCCGGTGGATGACCTGCGCGGTCGGGATCTGGTCGACGCCGTAGTAGCGGTAACCGGTGGCCTCGTCCACCACGGCGGGTTCCAGCAGGGTCGCCTCGTGGTACCGGCGCAGGGTCCGCACGCTCAGGTGGGTCAGCCGCGAGAACTCCCCGATGGTCAGCACGCGCTCATTGTGGACTCTCCCCCTGGGGGAGAGTCCACCGCTTGACCCTCCCACGCCGAGAGGCCGCACGGTGGACGCATGACACAGCACACCGAGATCCCGTCCGACCTGCTCCCGACCACCGTGCGTGACTTCCTCACCGCGCACATCGCCTACGACGCCGACACCGCCTCCTCGTTCCTCACCGAGGACGCGGTGATCGTCGACCAGGACCAGACCTTCCGCGGACGAGAGGTGGTCCACGCGTTCCTGCGGGACGCCGGGTCCGAGTTCGAGTACACGACCGAGCAGATCGGCGCCCACCGCGTCGACGACGCCCACTGGGTGGTCACCCTGCGGCTCGAGGGCACCTTCCCGGGCGGCCTCGCCGAGCTCGACTACCGGTTCACGCTGCGCGACGCCCTCATCACCGATCTCGTCATCGCCAACCATCCGGCCTGACCACACCACACCACTTCGATCTTCACAGGAGAACAATGTCTATCTCAGATCGCGACCGTCTCGACGGTCGCCGGGCACTGGTCACGGGCGGCTCGAAAGGCTCGGGCAGGGCCGTCGTCGCGAGGCTGCGAGAGCTGGGCGCCGACGTGTACGTGACAGCGCGCACCATGCCCGACGGCTACGAGCACCCTGACCGGTTCATCGAAGCGGACATCCTGACGGCAGAAGGCACCGACGCCGTGGCCGCTCGCATCGCGGAGGACGTCGGCACGCTCGACATCCTGGTGCACGTCGTCGGCGGGTCATCGACGCCGCCCGGAGGATTCGCGGTCATCACCGACGACCAGTGGAACACCGAGCTGAACCTCAACCTGCTGGGGGCGGTACGGCTGGACAGAGCCCTCCTCCCGGCGATGGTTCAGGCCGGGTCGGGCGTGGTGCTGCACTTCACCTCGATCCAGCGAGAACTGCCCCTGCACGACGCGACCTTGCCGTACGCAGCCGCGAAGGCCGCGCTGCGCACGTACAGCAAAGGGCTCGCCAACGAGCTCGCCCCGCGCGGCGTACGGGTCAACGCGATCAGCCCCGGCGGCATCGAGACCGAGGCCTACGAGCAGTTCGTGGACCGGATCGCCGAGGGCAACGGGCTCACCCGTGAAGCCGCCAAGCAGACCATCTTCGACTCCCTGGGAGGCGTACCCCTGGGACGGTTCGCGCACATCGAGGAGATCGCCGACCTGGTCGGGTTCCTCGTCTCGGACCGCGCCTCGGCGATCGTCGGTGCCGAGTACGTGATCGACGGCGGCACCGTCCCGACCGTCTGAGTACTCGCGAACACCCCAAGGATCAGCTGCCGGTCGAGGCCTCGTCCCGGGTGAAGGTGAGCTGCTGGACGTCGATGTAACCCGCCGCGAACCCGGCCCGGGAGTACTCCAGATAGAAGTGCCACATCCGCAGGAACGTCTCGTCGAACCCGAGCGCCCGGACCTCGTCCGCGCGGTCGCGTACGGCGAGGTCCCAGCGCCGCAGGGTCTCGGCGTAGTGGGCGCCGAACGAGAGCCGGCTCCGCACCCGGAGCCGGGTGTGCGCCTCGGTGACACCGGTGATCGCCTCGGTCGAGGGGAGCAAGCCGCCGGGGAAGATGTACTTGGTGATCCAGGTCTCGGTGTTCCTGGTCGCGAGCATCCGGTCGGGGGGCATCGTGATCGCCTGGATCACCGCGGTGCCACCCGGGGCCAGGACCTCGTCGATCTTCGCGAAGTAGACCGGCCAGAACCGCTCACCCACCGCCTCGATCATCTCGACCGAGACCACCGCGTCGTACGTCCCCTCCACGGCTCGGTAGTCGCGCAGCTCGACGTCGACTCGATGGCCCAGACCGGCCGCGCCGATCCGGCGCCGGGCCAGCGCGGCCTGCTCGGCGGAGAGGGTCACCGAGGTGACCTGGGCGCCCCGGGCGGCGGCCCGCAGGGCGAGCTCACCCCAGCCGGTCCCGATCTCCAGCAGACGCGTGCCCGCTCCGACGCCCGCCTCGTCGAGGATCCGATCGATCTTGCGGTGCTGGGCGAGCGCCAGGTCTTCCGTCGAGGGCAGGGAAGAGAAGAGGCCAGCCGAGTAGCTCATCGTCGGGTCCAGGAAGAGCGCGAAGAACTCGTTCGACAGGTCGTAGTGGTGCCCGATGTGCTCGCGCGCGTTCTCCGGCGTGTTCAGGTCCTTCGCACCGCGGCGCCGCTCGTAGACCCCGCGCAGCCGCTGCGCCCACCCCGGGAGGAGACCGTCGAGGTCCCGGCACAGCACGGTCAGGGTCTCCCCCAGCTCCGGGGCATCCCAGGCACCGGTCAGGTACGCCTCACCGAAGCCGATCAGCCCGTGCCGGCTGAGCCTGGCGTAGAACTCTTCGGGCCGGTGCAGCACGATGTCAGCGGGGCTGCCGTCCTCGCTCACGCTGATGCCGAGACGTCTCGTGGCGGCCCGGAACACAGCCGCCGCGGCAGCTGCGGTGCCTCGGGTCACCGGGCCGCTGGGTGCTTCCTGCAGCATCGGCCAACGCCCACCGACAAGGGTCTGGGCGGCGGGGGCTTCGATGGTCTTCATCGGACTCCTTCCTGATGGTGCAACGGCCGTCTGTGGACCGGCAGGCGTCGTAGCCACAGCGCCACGCCGTGGATGCGGATCCAGACCGCGCCGAGAATCGCGGCGGGAGCCGATCGGAGCGTGTCCCCGAACCGCCCTTCGACCCGAGAGCCGCGGACGGAGGCGTCGAAGACGGTCCCGTCCTCGGTGGTGAGCCGGACGGCGACCCGGAGTCGCCCGTCGGGTGGCGGCACGGTCAGCTCGTAGTGGCCGTCCACGCCGTGGAACGGCGAGACGTACATCGCCTTCGCGACCTGCGCCCGATGCCGTTCGTCGGGGTGGACGAGGTAGGCGTGGCGGTCGCCGTAGGTGTTGTGCACCTCCACGACGGTGGCCAGCGGCTCCCCGGAGGCGGCCGTGCACCAGTAGACGCTGATCGGGTTGAAGCTGAACCCGAGGGCCCTCGGCTGAGCCGCCATCAGCACCCGCGCGTCGCCCAGGTCGATGTCGTGGAGCCTCAGGAACGCGGCGAGGTTCTCCCGGATCGAGAGCTCGGGATCGCCGAGATGGTCACGTGCCTCGAAGCTGCCGAGGGGCCCGTGATCGGGCAGCCGGTCCAGATCGACCACCTGCCAGTGCGAGCGGTGCACGAACCGGTTCCGCAGTGGTCCCCGCCGGGTGTGGCTGATCGTGGTGCGATACACCCCGGTCGCGTCGTCGGGCCGCTCCACCGGGACCGTCCAGGACAGTCCCAGCCGCTCAGCCGCACGGACACCGGAGCGGGCGCCGTCCTCATGGAACCCCCAGCCACGCCAGGCGCCGGCGAAGACCAGCGCGTCGGAGTCCAGCTCGTCGGCCCGCTGTTGTGCGGCGACCGATTCCGGGGTGTAGAGCGGATGCTCGTACTCCATGGTGGCGATGACCTGCTCCGGGTCGATCAGGTCGGCCCCACCGAGCGTGACCAGGTGACGTACGCCGCCCGGAGCCGGCAGCCGCATCAACCGGGTCAGGTCGTAGGTGACCGTGACCTGACCACGGCCCGGGCGCTCCAGGTAGTTCCACGAGGAGCGGACGTGCTCGCTGTCCGGCAGCAGGCTGGTGTCGGTGTGCAGCTGAGCCTGGTTGGCGGAGTACGGGAACCCACCCAGGATCTCCCGCTGGGCCGCCGTCGGCTCGCCGAGCATCGCCAGCGACTGTCCCGGATGGGTCGCGAGCACGGCCGCGTCGAAGAGCTCGGTGCGCCCGTTGCCGTCGGTGATCTCGACACCCGCGCCGGTCTCGACGACGTTCACCACCTTCGTCGAGGTCAGCACCCGGCCGCCACGATCGCGGATCGCGGCGGCGACCCTCTCGACGTACGTCGCCGATCCGCCGGTGACCGTGCGCCAGCGCGGCGAGCCGAAGATCTGCAGCATGCCGTGGTGACCGAGGAACTCGAAGAGGTAGCGCGCCGGGTAGCTCAACGCCGTGGCCGGGTCGCAGGACCACACCGCGGCGACCAGCGGGGCCATGAAGTGGCGGCGGAAGTGCGCGGTGAACCCGTGCTCGCTCAAGAATGCCTCGAGAGTGCGATCGTCGGGCTCGTCGCTTGCGAGCAGCGCCCGCGCCGCCCGGTGGAACCGCGGGATCTCGGTGAGCATCCGCAGGTGCGCCGGGCGGAGCGCACGGCGGTCGGGCAGCACCCCGCGCAGCCCGCGCGCGCCCGCGTACTCCACTCCGGCGCTCTGCGAACGCACCGACATCGACATCTCGGAGACCTGCGTCGGCACGTCGAGCTCGGCGAAGAGCCGGAGCAGGGTCGGATACGTACGCCGGTTGTGCACGATGAACCCGGTGTCGATCGCCAGCTCGCTCCCGTCGGGCGCGGTGACGCGGTGGGTGTCGGCGTGGCCGCCCAGCCGGTCGTCGGCCTCGAAGAGCGTGACGGTGCTGTGGCCGGCGGCGACGTAGGCCGCGGTCAGTCCGGCGACGCCGCTGCCCACCACCGCAACCCGACGCGGTTCCTGGTCGGGACTGCTCATCCGGCTCCTCGATGTCGAAGTGGGCGATCAGCGCGGAGGCGCTGTCACCCGGTCTTCGGTCACCGGGGCGAATCGGATTGGTCCGCGTCAGCCGCGGCCGGCGTACGGCATCCCGGTCGCCATGATGGTCATCGTGGGCACGCTGACGCCGAGCGGGAGCTGGGCCATGGCGACGACCGCGTCGGCGACGTGCTGCGGGTCGAACGTCGGCTCGGGGCGTACGGTGCCGTCGGCCTGGCGGGCGCCGGTGGCGATGCCGGCGGTCATCTCGGTCGCAGCATTGCCGATGTCGATCTGACCGACGGCGATGTCGTGGGCGCGGCCGTCGAGGGCGAGCGAGCGAGTGAGGCCGGTGATCGCGTGCTTGGAAGTGGTGTAGGCGGCACTTCCGGGGCGGGGTACGTGGGCGGAGATCGAGCCGTTGTTGATGATCCGTCCGCCGCGGGGGTCCTGCCGCTTCATCTGGGCGAAGGCCTCGCGGGCGCACAGGAACGAGCCGGTGACGTTGACCGCCAGCGTCGCGGCGAACTCCTCGGGCGGGACCTCGTCCGGATCCCCACTCGGGCCGAAGGTGCCGGCGTTGTTGACGAGCAGGTCGACGCGGCCCCACCTCCCGACGATCGCAGCGAACGCCGCCTCCACCGCAGCCGCGTCGGCGACGTCGGTGGGCAGGACGAGTGACCGCGCCAGCACCGACGCGGTCTCCTCGAGCGAAGCCGTGGTCCGCCCGAGCAGAGCGACCTGGAAGCCGGCGCCGTCCAGGGCCTGGGCGATCACTCGACCCAGGCCCGAACCGGCGCCGGTGACAACCGCGACCGGCATCAGCCGAACTGCCGCGACAGGACCGCGTGGCGGTTGACGTCCTTGTAGAGCAGATAGCGGAACCGGCCGGGACCACCGGCGTAGCAGGCCTGCGGACAGAACGCCCGCAGCCACATGAAGTCGCCCTCCTGCACCTCCACCCAGTCCTTGTTGAGCAGGTAGACGGCCTTGCCCTCGAGGACGTAGAGCCCGTGCTCCATCACGTGCGTCTCCGGGAACGGGATCGCGCCGCCCGGCTCGAAGCTGACGATGTTGACGTGCATGTCGTGGCGTACGTCATCGGGGTCGACGAAGCGCTGGGTCTTCCAGGCGCCGTTGGTGCCCGGCATCTCGCCGCCGGGGACGTCGACCTCGTTGGTGACGAACGGCTCCGGCACGTCGATGCCCTCGACCCGCTGATAGGCCTTGCGGATCCAGTGGAAGCGGGCGACCTGGTCGCTGGTGTTGTGCAGCGTCCAGGTGGAACCGGGCGGGAGGAACGCGTAGCCGCCCGGGGCCAGGTCGTGCTTCTCCCCCTTGATCGAGAGCGTCAGCGTCCCCTCGACCACGAACAGGACGCCCTCGGCACCCGGGGCGAGCTCCGGCTTGTCGCTGCCGCCGCCGGGCGAGACCTCGACGATGTACTGCGAGAACGTCTCGGCGAAGCCCGAGAGCGGCCGGGCGATGACCCACAGCCGGGTGCCCTCCCAGAATGGGAGCTTGCTGGTGACGATGTCGCGCATGGTGCCACGCGGGAGCACGGCGTACGCCTCGGTGAAGACCGCCCGGTCGGTGGTCAGCTCACGCTGCGACGGGTGGCCGCCGGTGGGGGCGTAGTAGCGAGGTTCGCTCATGGTCGGGCTCCTTCTGTGGTGACTCTGCTGAGCAGCCGGCCCTGGGGCGCGGCATCGATGTCGATCTTCTCGCCGCGCAGCCAGGTCTGGCGGACGACGCCTGCCAGGGTCCGGCCGTGGTAGGGCGTGACGGCGTTCTTGTGATGGAGCCGCGCGGCGTCGACGACGAAGGTGTCGTCGGGGGCGAGGACGGCGAAGTCGGCGTCGTGGCCGACCGCGATCTGCCCCTTGCTCGGCAACCCGGCGTGACGGGCGGGGGCCGCCGACATCCAGCGGGCGATGTCGGTGAGGGCGAACCCACGGGCCCGGGCCTCGGTCCAGACCGCCGCCAGGCCGAGCTGGAGCGAGGAGATGCCGCCCCAGGCGACACCGAAGTCACCGGTGTCGAGGGCCTTCAGGTCGGGCGTCGAGGGCGAGTGGTCGGTGACGACCATGTCCAGGACGCCGTCACGCAGCCCCTGCCAGAGCAGCTCACGATTGGCCGCCTCTCGGATCGGCGGACAGCACTTGTATTGCGTCGCGCCGTCGGGGATCTCCTCGGCGGCGAAGGTCAGGTAGTGGGGGCAGGTCTCAGCCGTGATCGGGACGCCGTCGTGGCGAGCCGCGTCGATCGTCGCGAGCACATCGGAGCTGGAGACGTGCAGGATGTGGACCCGGCACCCGGTGGCCCGGGCGAGCTCGACCACCCCGGCGACCGCGAGGTTCTCGGCGTCCCGCGGGCGGCTGCCCAAGAAACGTCGGTACGTCGCACCCGCCGCCGCTGGCGCGTGCTCGATCGCGTGGGCGTCCTCGGCGTGCACGATCAGCAGCCCGTCGAAGGACGCGATCTCGCGCATCGCGAGCTCGAGCTGCTCCGGGTCGAGCGGCGGGAACTCGTCGACGCCGGAGTGCAGCAGGAAGCACTTGAACCCGGAGACGCCGGCCTCGTGCAGGGCGCGCAGCTCGGGGACGTTGCCCGGGATGGCGCCGCCCCAGAACCCGACGTCGACGAAGGCCTGGCTGGCCGCCGTCTTGCGTTTGAGGTCGAGCGCCGGGAGGTCGCAGGTGGGCGGGATGCTGTTGAGCGGCATGTCGACGATGGTGGTGACCCCGCCCGCGGCCGCGGCCCGGGTCGCGGAGGCGAACCCCTCCCACTCGGTCCGGCCCGGGTCGTTGACGTGCACATGCGCGTCGACGACGCCGGGCATCAGCACCTCGTCGTCGGCGAGCTCGACCACGCGGGCCGCGCTCAGGCCGGACGCGGTCGGCTCGACCGCGACGATCTTCCCGTCGCGTACTCCGACGCTGCCCGGCTTCTCACCGTCCGGCGTCACCATCCGCGCCGCCCGGATGACGAGATCGAGATCTCGACTCACACCCTCACCTCCGCCTCATCGAGTCCTGCAACGTCGACTGCCACCACCTGCGTACGCTGGCGCCCGAGGCCGGTCACCTCGGCCTCCACCACGTGCCCCTCCCGCAGGAAGGGCCGGGGCTCGGGCCGCAACGCTGCGACCCCGCCAGGCGTCCCGGTCAGGACCAGGTCGCCGGGCTCGAGTGTCATCAGCGTACTGAGGAAGGCGAGGATCCCGCCGACGCTCAGCGCCATCCGTGTGGTGGCACCGGACTGTCTCCGCTCGCCGTCGACCCACAGCTCCAGGCGGAGGTCCTGAGGATCGGTCACGGCGTCCGGAGTGACGAGCCAGGGACCGATGGGCGTGAAGGTGTCGGCGCACTTCCCCTTCGCCCAGGTCGGCCCGGCCGCGATCCGCGCCCGCTCGCTGACGTCGTCGGCGGTGAGGTAGCCGCCGACCGCGGCCAACGCTCGCTGCGGGTCCGTGCACCGGGAGAGCCGGCGCCCGAGGACCACACCCAGCTCGACCTCGTAGTCGGTCGTCGTCGATCCGGGCGGCAGCTCGATCGCGTCGTACGGGCCGACGATCGTGCTCGAGGGCTTGAGGAAGACGACCGGCTCGTCCGGGATCGCGACCCCCGCCTCCTCGGCGTGGTCCTCGTAGTTGAGCCCGATCCCGACGACCTTGCCGGGTCTCGCCACCGGCGGTCCGATCCGGGTGCCGTCGGGGACGACGGGGAGACGCTCCGAGGCGATCAGATCCTGGATCAACCTGAGCCGCACCGGGTCGCCGAGCAGTTCGCCGTCGATCCTCGGCACCGCGGCCGACAGATCACGCAGCACGTCCTGGTCGTCGAGGGCCGCGGGGCGCTCCGCGCCCGGCAGTCCCACGCTCAGCAGTCTCATGTCGCCTCCTCGGATGCTGACCGAGGTACCTCGGTCTGGTTGCGGTTCCTTCGTGGAACTCCACGAAGGAGGTGGGCGCTCACCGAGTCACCTCGGTGAGCATTCCCGCGGGCTGCCGCTGCGGCCACCTCGGATGCTGACCGAGTTACCTCGGTCTCGATGCACTCCCCTCGCGGAACTCCACGAAGGAAGTGACCGCTCACCGAGTCACCTCGGTGAACATTCCGCTCCTCGCTCACGCCTCCTCCTTGATCAGATGGTCGGCGGCGATCCGCTCGGCGATCTGCGCGAGCAGGGCGGCGCCGTCGGTCAGGCAGCGTTGCCGGTCGGGTTCGATGTCCGTCAACGCGTACGCAGCCCCGATCCCCGCCTCTTGCAGCCGGTCGTGGTCGAGGCGGTTGACGCCGCAGACCGCTACGACCGGGATGCCGGCGCGGGCAGCCGCGGCGGCGACGCCGGCCGGGGCCTTGCCGTGCAGGGTCTGCTCGTCGAGCGCTCCCTCTCCGGTGACGACGAGGGCCGCGCCCTCCAGCCCGGACGCGAAGTCGACCAGCTCGAGGACGAGCTCGATCCCCGAGCGGAGCTCGGCGCCGAGGAGCGCGAGGGCGGCGAAACCCACGCCTCCGGCGGCGCCGGCACCGGGGTGGTCCCGGAGATCGGACCCGGTCGCCTCGGCGACGATGTCGGCCCAGTGCCCGAGCGCGGCATCGAGACGGTCCACCTGGTCGGGATCGGCACCCTTCTGCGGTCCGTAGACCGCAGCCGCGCCACGGGGTCCGGTGAGCGGGTTGTCCACGTCGCAGGCGACGGTGATCTCGACCCCGTCCACCCTGCGGTGGAGCTCGTCGAGCTCGAGCCGAGCCACCTGCTCCAGACCGGCTCCGCCGTCGGGCACCGGCGACCCGGAGGCGGTCAGCAGCCGGGCGCCGAGCCCGCGGAGCAGACCCGCGCCGCCGTCGGTGCTGGCGCTGCCGCCGATGCCGAGCACCACCCGGCGGCAGCCGGCGTCGATCGCGGCCGCCATGACCTGGCCGGCCCCGAGGCTGGAGGCGCCCAGTGGGTCAGGCGCTCCCGGCAGCCGAGAGAGCCCGGCCGCGTCGGCGAGCTCGACGACGGCGACGTCGTCCCGCCGGGCGTACGCGGTAGGCACTGGTGCACCGGTCGGTCCGGTCACGGTGACCGGCACCAGGGCGTACCCGGCGGACTCGGCCGCCGCCAGGGTGCCGTCGCCGCCGTCGGCGACCGGGATCGCGTCGACGACCACGTCGGGCCTCCCCCGGCGTAGGCCCGCGCTCACCGCCGTCGCGACCTCGGCAGCGGTGAGCGATCCCTTGAACTTGTCGGAGGCGATCAGCACGCGGACCACGTGGCGATGCCCCTCAGTCCAGCGGGACGAGCGCGGTGGGGGCGTGCTCGCCGCGCTCGGCCAGCTCCTCGAACTCGACGACGCCGTCGATCTCGAGGCCCATCGAGACGTTGGTGACCCGCTCGAGGATGACCTCGACGAGCACCGGCACACGATACTCCGCCTGAAGCGCCTTGGCCTTCTCGAAGGCGGCACCCAGATCGGCAGGGTCGGTCACCCGGATCGCCTTGCAGCCCAGCCCCTCGGCCACCTTGAGGTGGTCGACACCGTAGCCGTCGACCTCGGGACTGTTGACGTTGTCGAAGGCGAGCTGGACGCAGTAGTCCATCTCGAACCCGCGCTGGGCCTGGCGGATCAGGCCGAGGTAGGAGTTGTTCACGACGACGTGGATGTAGGGGATGTTGAACTGCGCGCCGACCGCCAGCTCCTCGATCAGGAACTGGAAGTCGTAGTCGCCCGAGAGCGCGACGACCTGACCGTCAGGACAGGCGGTCGCGACACCCAGCGCGGCCGGGAGGGTCCAGCCGAGCGGTCCGGCCTGACCTGCGTTGATCCAGTGCCGCGGTTTGTAGACGTGCAGCAGCTGCGCGGCCTGGATCTGGGACAGGCCAATCGTGGTGACGTACCGGGTGTCGGGTCCGAACGCGCGGTTCATCTCTTCGTAGACCCGCTGCGGCTTGATCGGGACGTTGTCGAAGTGGGTCTTGCGGTGGAGGGTCCGCTTGCGCTCGGCGCACTCCTCGGCCCAGGACGTACGGTCCGCGAGACGGCCGGACGCCGCCCACTCGCGGGCGACCTCGACGAGCACCTCCAGCGCCGCGCGGGCGTCGGAGACGATCGAGTAGTCCGGCGCGAAGACCCGGCCGATCTGGGTCGGCTCGATGTCGATGTGCACGAACGTACGTCCCCGGGTGTAGGTCTCGACCGAGCCGGTGTGACGGTTGGCCCACCGGTTGCCGATGCCGAGGACGAAGTCGCTGGCCAGCATGGTCGCGTTGCCGTAGCGGTGGGAGGTCTGCAGGCCGACCATGCCTGCGTTGAGCCGGTGGTCGTCGGGGATGGTTCCCCAGCCCATCAGCGTCGGGACGACCGGGACCCCGGTGACCTCGGCGAGCTCGACCAGCAGGTCGGCGGCGTCGGCGTTGACCACGCCGCCGCCCGCGACGATCAGCGGACGCTCTGAGGCCAGCATCATCGTCAGCGCCTTCTCCGCCTGGGCGCGGCTGGCCACCGGCCGGGCGACGGGCAAGGGCTCGTACGTCTCGATGTCGAAGTCGATCTCGGCCTGCTGGACGTCGAGCGGCAGGTCGATCAGAACGGGGCCGGGACGGCCCTCGCGCATCAGCCGGAAGGCCTTCTGGAAGGTGCCGGGGACCTGGGCGGGCTCCATCACGGTGACGGCCATCTTGGTGAGCGGGCCGGCGATGGCTGCGATGTCGACCGCCTGGAAGTCTTCCTTGTGGAGCTTCGCGACCGGTGCCTGTCCGGTGATGCACAGGATCGGGATCGAGTCGGCGGAGGCCGAGTAGAGACCGGTGATCATGTCGGTGCCGGCGGGACCCGAGGTGCCGATGCAGACGCCGATGTTGCCGGCCTTCGCACGGGTGTAGCCCTCGGCCATGTGGGAGGCCGCCTCGACGTGACGGGCGAGCACGTGGTCGAGACCACCGTGTGAACGCATCGCGCTGTAGAACGGGTTGATCGCGGCACCGGGAAGGCCGAACAGCTGGGTCGCACCCTCCTTCTCCAGGATCAGGACGGCGGCGTCGACCGCGCGCATGCGTGCCATGTCAGCTCTCCTCCGATTCGGTGGTCGAGCTTGTCGAGACCCCGCTGAAGCGCTCGACGCCCCGCAGCAGCGCGGAGTGGTCCAGGTCGCCGTCGCCGTTGGCCCGGGCGCTCGCCATCAGCTGGGCGACCAGCGAGCCGAGCGGGACGACGACGCCGGCCTCGCGGGCAGCAGCGGTCACGATCCCCATGTCCTTGTGGTGCAGGTCGATCCGGAAGCCCGGCTGGAAGGAGCGGGTCAGCATGTTCTCCTTCTTCTGGTTGAGCACCGCCGATCCGGCGAGCCCGCCACCCAGCACCTCGAGGGCGGCCTTGGTGTCCACGCCGTACGCCTCGAGGAAGACGACCGCCTCCGAGAGCGCCTGGATGTTGGCGGCGACGATGAGCTGGTTGGCCGCCTTGACCGTCTGGCCGGCGCCGCTCGGGCCGACGTGGACGATGGTCTTGCCGACGGCGTCGAAGAGCGGCTTCGCGGTCGCGAAGTCGTCGGCCGAGCCGCCGACCATGATCGAGAGGGCGGCGTTCTTCGCACCGGCCTCACCGCCGGAGACCGGGGCGTCGAGGATGCGGAAGCCGCGGGCGGTGGCCTGCTCGGCGAGGGCCGCCGTGACGTCGGGCCGGATGCTGGAGAAGTCGATGATCAGTGCGCCGGCGGGGGCGGCCTCGAAGACTCCACCCTCGGCGGCGAGGACCTCCTCGACGTGCGGCGAGTCCGGGACCATGACGCAGACGACCTCGGCGTCACGGCAGGCGTCGGCGGTGGAGGTGGCGGCGCGGCCGCCCGCGGCGGCCAGGGCCTGGGCGCGCTCGGGGTTGTGGTCGAAGCCGGCGACGGTGTGTCCGGCTTCGACGAGGTGGGCGGCCATCGGGCTGCCCATGATGCCGAGGCCGATGAAGGCGATGGTGGTCATGATGTTCCCTCCTACGGGGTCGTCAGTGGGTGGCGGTGATGGCGGCGCGGCGCTCCCGCGGCAGCCAGTCGAAGCTCTCGGGCGAGGTGGTCGAGGGCTTGTACTCCAGCCCGACCCAGCCGGCGTACCCGGCCGCCTCGAGAGCGGCGAGCTGCCGCTCGAGCGGCAGGTCACCGGTGCCGGGCTCGTTGCGTCCCGGAGCATCGGCGATCTGGACGTGCGCGATGCGGGCGGCGTACGCAGCGATCACCGCGTCGACGTCGTCACCGTTCACGGCGAGGTGGTAGAGGTCGGCGAGCAGGCCGATGTTGGGCTCGCCGGCGCGGTCGATCGCGGCCACCGCGTCGGCGGCGGTGAGCAGCGGGTAGCGGTCGGCGCCGCTGACCGGTTCGACCAGCACGGTGCCGCCGATGCGGGCCGCGGCGCGGGCGGCCAGGGCGAGGTTCTCGGCGCCGAGCTCGTCCTGCGCCTCGGGCGCCACGTCCTCGTCGCGGTTGCCGTAGAGCGCGTTGAACGCGGTGCAGCCGAGCCGCTCGCCGATGCCGATGGTGACGTCGATGTTGTCGCGGAACTCCGCCGACCGGGCAGGCCAGGAGACGAGGCCGCGGTCGCCGGCGGGCATGTCGCCGGCGAAGAAGTTGAGGCCGACCAGCTGGACCCCGGCGTCCTGCACGGCGGCGACGAAGGCGTCCACGACCTTGTCGGACGGCACCGCCTCGGCGAACGGCCACCAGAACTCCACCGCGTCGAAGCCGGCGGCCTTCACCGCCGCCGGGCGCTCGAGCAGCGGGAGCTCGGTGAACAGGATCGAGCAGTTCACCTCGTAGCGGAGCTGGTGGGACATCCTCACCATTCCTTCCGTATTGCGGAATTTGATTTCTGACATTCGAAATATAAGGATGTGAGCGGAGTCACGTCAACCCCGAGCGCGACGACGCCGCAAACTGATGAAGAAACGACAACGGGCCTCCCGCGCACGTACGCAGGCGTTGTACGTTCCTCCAAGACGCGGCTTCGGACCGACAGACCGTGGAGGCATCCGTGCTACTTGCCGAGCTGTTGGAGACGCCCAGCCTGGGCCTGCGGCTCCTGCATGCCCCTGAGGGATCGCTGGAGCGTCCCGTCGGCCGCACGATCACGATCGACCTGCTCGAACCCGGCCGCTACCTGAACGGCGGCGAGCTCGTGCTCACCGGCCTCGTCTGGCGCCGCGGACCCGAGGACAGCGAGACCTTCGTGTCCTCGATCGCGTCCGGCGGCGCGACCTGCCTGCTGGCCGGTGCGGCCCTGCTCGGCGCGGTGCCCGACGACCTCGTCGAGGCCTGCGACCGCCATCAGGTCGCTCTGGTCGAGGTCCCCGGCGACGTGGCGTTCGCCGACGTCACCGAGTACGTCGCGGCCGCCGGTGCCGCCGGTGAGAGCGCCCGGATGTCGGCCAGCCTGGCCCGCCAGCGCCAGCTCCTCTCCGCCATCGCCTCGGGCCGCAGCCTCGACGAGCTGGCCGCCCGAGTGGCCTCCGAGATCGGCCACGCATGCCGCGTGGTGACGGCCAGCGGCCGGCACGTCGTACCCGGTCCCGGAGAGCTCGATCCCGAGACGGTCGATGCCCTGACCCACCGCTTCCTGACCGCCGGCCTGCTTCCCGCCGTGGCCGAGGTCGGCGACCGTCGCTTCTCCCTGTTCCCGGTCGGCTCCGGCCTCGCCGACCGGCTCACAGGCTGGACCGTGGTGGTCGAGGGCGACCACACCACGTGGCCGCGGGAGGACCTCGACATGGTCCACGAGTTCGGGGCCATCACAGCCCTGGACCGCTCGCGCCGCGACGAAGGGTTCCGCGTCCGGCGGCCGCTCGCTGCCGCGACCCTCGCCCATCTGGAGGCCGGCGCCTCACCTGCCGAGATCGCGGCCGGGCTGCGCCAGTCCGGGCTCGACCCCGATCAGCCGCTCGTCCTCGCCATGGCCGAGCTCGGGCCCGGCGGCCCGCCCGACGCGGTGGCCGCGGTGCTCGAGGACGTGGCCCTCGGCCTGGGGCCGTCCGTCGTCGCCGGCGCGCGCGACGGCTGCGCGGTCGCCTTCCTCCCCTCCCGCCCGGACCTCACCGACCAGCTGCGCCGCTCGCTCACCCGGTTGGCTCCGGCGCTCGTCCGCGGTTCGCTGTCGGTCGGACTGAGCGGGGAGAGCGGCCTCGACGCCCTCGCCGGTGCGCTCGAGGAGGCTCGGTTCGCGCACCGGGTCGCCCGCTCCGGCGGCGGCGCGGTCGCGCTGTCCAGCTCGGAGGAGGTCACCTCCCACGTACTCCTGCTCGCCACCGTCCCCGACGACATCCGCCGCACCTACGCCCAGCGCGTCCTCGGCCCCGTCCTCGAGCACGACCAGCGCACCGGCAGCGACCTCGTGCTGACGCTCGACCGGTTCCTGACGTACGCCGGCTCCTGGACGCGTACCGCAGAGTCTCTCCACCTCCACGTCAACAGCGTGCGCTACCGGATCTCCCGGGTCGAGGAGCTCACCGGCCGCGACCTGACCACGATGGAGGACCGCGTCGACGTCTTCCTCGCACTTCGCTCGTTGTGAGCCACCGACCGCCGCAGCTCGTGTAACACGTCGTTCGTAGTACTACTCGCCCTCAATAAACGACCGGATAGTGCTACGAACAGCGTGTTACACGCGATCCGGCCCGATGTTTCACGCCAGAGAAACGCGCTCGAAACGCCCCGCGGGCCATCCTGGAGGATCACACAGAGCCCGGATCCGCGACGGCTCCATCTTCGGATGATCGGCGGGTGCCGCGCAGGGGCCCGAGCGAGCAGGCTGTGGGGTAAGTCACAGCTCACCTGCCCATCAGGGCGCCCCCGAGAAAGGTGTGAGGATGAACGCGAGAGCAGTCCTGAGGTCGATACGGCCCCAGAAGAAGGAGGGTGGCCGCCCCACCCACCCCGTGGACGAGGTGCTGCCGGCCGGCAAGCTCGCCGTCTACGGTCTCCAGCACGTACTCGCGTTCTACGCCGGTGCGGTGATCGTGCCGATCCTGCTCGCCAACGCGATCGGGCTGAATCAGCAGGAGCTGATCCACCTGATCAACGCCGACCTCTTCACCTGCGGCATCGCCTCGATCATCCAGTCGGTCGGCTTCTGGAAGGTCGGCGTACGTCTCCCGCTGCTGCAGGGTGTCACCTTCACCGCCGTCTCCCCGATGATCGCGATCGGGATGGCGGCCGGTGGTGGCACCGACGGGCTGCTCGTCATCTACGGCGCCGTGATCGTCGCCGGCCTGGCGACCTTCTTCATCGCCCCCTACTTCAGCCGGCTGATCCGGTTCTTCCCGCCGGTCGTGACCGGCTCGGTGATCACCATCATCGGGATCGCGCTGCTGCCCGTCGCGGCCGCGGACGCGACCGGTGGCGCCGGACCGACCTCGGACCCCACGAGCGGCCGCAACCTGGCGTACGCCCTGGGCACCCTGGCCCTGATCGTGGTCATCCAGCGGGTCTTCAAGGGCTTCATGGCCACCGTCGCCGTGCTGATCGGCCTGGTCGTCGGCACCCTGGTCGCGTGGGCTCTGGGGGATGCCCACTTCGACGCGGTCGCCGGCTCCGACTGGGTCGGCGTCACCACCCCGTTCCACTTCGGTTGGCCACAGTTCTCAGCGGCCGCGATCGTGTCGATGATCGTGGTCATGCTGATCACCGCCGTCGAGACCACCGGCGACGTCTTCGCCACTGGCGAGATCGTCGAGAAGCGGATCGGCCGCACCGACATCGCCCGCGCCCTGCGTGCCGACGGGCTGGCCACCACCATCGGCGGTGTCTTCAACTCCTTCCCCTACACCTGCTTCGCCGAGAACGTCGGCCTCGTCCGGCTCACCCGGGTCAAGAGCCGCTGGGTCGTCGCCGCCGCCGGACTGATCATGGTGTGCATCGGGCTGCTCCCCAAGGTCGGCGCGATCGTCGCCGGCATCCCGCACCCGGTCCTCGGCGGTGCCGCCCTGGCCATGTTCGCGACGGTCGCCGTCGTCGGCTTCCAGACGCTCAGCAAGGTCGACTTCCACGACCACCGCAACGTGGTGATCGTGGCGACCAGCGTCGGTCTGGCCATGTACGTCACCGCGCAGCCCGAGGTCTCCCAGGCCGTCCCGGGGTGGGCCGAGATCATCTTCGGCAGCGGCATCACCCTCGGCAGCCTGACCGCGATCCTGCTCAACATCCTGTTCCACCACGTCGGCCCCGACTACGGCCCGGCCGTCGCCGGCCAGCCCGGTGACGGGGTCCGGCTCGACCAGGTCAACCAGATGGGTCGCACCGAGTTCGTGGAGACGTTCGACGGGCTCTTCCAGGGGCCGCGCTGGATGGTCGAGCGGGCTTGGGAGCAGCGGCCGTTCGCCGACACCCACGCGCTGCGCCGCGCCTTCCAGGACGCCCTGTTCAGCGGCTCCGTCGAGGAGCAGCGCGAGCTGATCGAGGCCTACCCCGAGCTCGGTTCGCGACTGGTCTCGGACGGGAGCGTCGGCGAGGAGTCGCTGCGCGACCAGTCCTCGAAGGGGCTGACCCACCTGGCGGAGCCGGACCAGGAGGCACTGACCTCGCTCACCGACGCCTATCACGAGCGGTTCGGCTTCCCGCTGGTCATCTCCGTACGCGACTCCGACTCGCTCGACCGCATCCTCGCCGAAGGCCGGGCCCGGCTCGGCAACTGTGAGCGGCAGGAGCACGCCGCCGCGCTGGTCGAGATCGCCAAGATCGCCGGCCACCGCTTCGACGACTTCCTGCGCGACGCCAACCCGATCCACAGCGCCCGCACCCGCAACCCGATCCGGAGCCAGCCATGACCGATACCGCTGTCCCCTCTGCTCCATCTGCTCCCTCTGTCACCGTCAACGGCGACCAGGTGCCCCTGACCGGGGTCGCCACCCACACCACCGCCCTCGACTGGCTGCGCAACCGCGGCCTGACCGGCGCCAAGGAGGGCTGCGCGGAGGGCGAGTGCGGCGCGTGCTCGGTGATGGTCGCCCGGCCGGGCACCACCTCACCGACCGAGTGGACCTCGGTCAACGCCTGCCTCGTCCCGATCGCAGCGCTCGACGGCCAAGAGGTCGTCACCAGCGAGGGGCTCGGCTCCAGCGACGACCTGCACCCGGTCCAGCAGGAGCTCGCCGTACGCGGCGGGTCGCAGTGCGGCTACTGCACGCCCGGCTTCGTCTGCAGCCTGGCCGCGGAGTACTACCGCCCGAGCCGGGAGCCGTCCGCCGACGGATCCTCCTGCGACCACGAGCACGGCCCGAACGGCGTCGACCTGCACGCGCTGAGCGGCAACCTGTGCCGCTGCACCGGCTACCGCCCGATCCGCGACGCCGCCTACGCTCTCGGCAGCCCCGAGGCCGACGACGCCTTCGCCGCGCGCCAACAGCAGCCACCGCCCGAGCCGCGCCCGACCCGGATCGCGGTCGACGGCGCCGAGTTCGTACGCCCGGAGACGCTCACCGAGGCGCTCGACCTGATCACCGAACGGCCGGAGGCCCAGGTAGTCGCCGGCTCGACCGACTGGGGCGTCGAGGTCAACATCCGCGGCCGTCGCGCGGACCTGGTGGTGGCGATCGACCGGCTCCCCGAGCTGCGCGAGCTCTCCTTCCGGACCGGCCACGTGGAGATCGGCGCGGCCCTCACCCTGACCGAGATCGAGCGCAAGCTCAACGGCCGGGTCCCGCTCCTGGCCGAGCTGTTCCCGCAGTTCGCCTCGCGCCTGATCCGCAACAGCGCGACCCTCGGCGGCAACATCGGCACCGCCTCTCCCATCGGCGATGCCCCGCCGGCGTTGCTCGCGCTCGACGCCGAGATCGTGCTGGCCTCGCCGCGCGGCGAGCGGGTCGTCCCGCTGGCCGACTACTTCACCGGCTACCGGGAGACGGTCCGCGCTGCCGACGAGCTGATCCGCAGCGTACGTCTGCCGTTGCCGCTGGCGCCGCTCGTGGGCTTCCACAAGATCGCCAAGCGCCGCTTCGACGACATCTCCAGCGTGGCCGTCGGCTACGCGCTCGAGATCGCCGACGGCACCGTGGTCCGCGCCCGGATCGGCCTCGGCGGCGTCGCGGCCACCCCGATCCGGGCCGTCGCCACCGAAGACGCCCTGGTCGGCCGGCCCTGGACCGAAGATTCCGTACGCCGCGCCGCAGCCGTCCTCGCCACCGAGGGCACACCGATGGACGACCACCGCGCCAGCGCGTCCTATCGCTCGGCGATGCTGGGCCAGTCCCTGCTGCGCCTGTTCCACGCCCACACCCACCGCGAGGAGGTGCCCGCATGAGCGGCCCGCTGAATGTTCACCGAGGTAACTCGGTGAGCGGCCACTGCCTTCGTGGAGTTCCGCGAAGGCACTGCACCCAGACCGAGGTAACTCGGTCAGCATCCGCCGAGGAGGTGCCCGCATGAGCCACCTGTCCGAACGCCCAGACAACCCCGTGGTCGGGATCCCGCTCCCGCACGAGAGCGCCGCGCTGCACGTCACCGGCGAGGCGCTCTACACCGATGACCTCGTCGGACGGCTCACGGGCGCACTGCATGCCTGGCCGGTCCAGGCGCCGCACACCCATGCCCTCGTGACGGCCCTGCGCACCGCCCCCGCCTACGACGTGCCGGGGGTCGTACGCGTCCTGACCACCGAGGACGTACCCGGGGTCAACGACGCCGGCGTCAAGCACGACGAGCCGCTCTTCCCGACCGAGGTGATGTTCCACGGCCACGCGGTGTGCTGGGTGCTCGGCGAGACCCTGGAGTCCGCCCGGCTGGGCGCGGCCGCGGTCGAGGTCGACTACGAGCCGCTGCCCTCGCTGGTCACCGTGCAGGAGGCGATCGCGGCCGAGAGCTTCCAAGGCACCCCGCGCAACCTCGCACGCGGCGACGTCGCCACTGCCTTCGCGAGCGCCGCCCACGTCTTCGAGGGCGAGTTCGAGTTCGCTGGTCAGGAGCACTTCTACCTGGAGACCCACGTCTCGCTGGCGCTGGTCGACGAGGGCGGCCAGGTGCTGGTGCACAGCAGCACCCAGCACCCCTCCGAGACCCAGGAGATCGTCGCTCACGTGCTCGGTGTGCCGAGCCACGAGATCACCGTGCAGTGCCTGCGGATGGGTGGCGCGTTCGGCGGCAAGGAGATGCAGCCGCACGGCTACGCCGCCATCGCCGCGCTCGGCGCTCGACTGACCGGGCGGCCGGTGCGACTGCGGCTCAACCGCACCCAGGACATCACCCTGTCCGGCAAGCGTCACGGCTTCCACAGCACCTGGCGCGCCGGGTTCGACGACGACGGACACATCGTCGCGCTCGAGGCCACGCTCACCGCCGACGGCGGCTGGAGCCTCGACCTCTCCGAGCCGGTGCTGGCCCGCGCGCTGTGCCACATCGACAACGCCTACTGGGTGCCCAACATCCGGGTAGACGGCCGGGTCGCGCGCACCAACAAGACCTCGCAGACCGCCTTCCGCGGCTTCGGCGGCCCCCAGGGCATGCTCGTCATGGAGGACCTGCTCGGCCGGTGCGCGCCGCTGCTGGGCATCGACCCGCTCGAGCTGCGGCGCCGGAACTTCTACCAGCAGGACCAGACGACGCCCTACGGCCAGCCCGTACGTCAGGCCGACCGGCTCGCGGCCTGCTGGGACCAGGTCGCCGAGTCGGGCGAGATCGCCCAGAGGCGGGCCGAGATCGCTGAGTTCAACCGCCGCCACCCGCACACCAAGCGGGGCCTGGCGATGACGCCGGTGAAGTTCGGCATCTCGTTCAACCTCACCGCCTTCAACCAGGCCGGCGCCCTGGTGCACGTCTACAAGGACGGCTCGGTGCTGATCAACCACGGTGGCACCGAGATGGGCCAGGGCCTGCACACCAAGATGCTCCAGGTCGCGGCCACCGCGCTCGGCCTGCCGCTGTCCCGGGTCCGGCTGGCGCCGACGCGCACCGACAAGGTGCCCAACACCTCCGCCACCGCGGCGAGCTCCGGTGCCGACCTCAACGGCGCCGCGATCAAGAACGCCTGCGAGCAGATCCGCGAGCGGCTCGCCCAGGTCGCCGGCGGCCGTCTCGGGATCAGCCCGAACGACGTACGTTTCGACGACGGCGTCGTCCGCGGCCTGTCCCCCGCCTCCGGGGAGATCGGGTGGGACGAGCTGGTCAACGCGGCGTACCACCAGCGGGTGCAGCTGTGGGCGGCCGGTTTCTACCGCACCGAGGGTCTCCACTGGGACGCCAACACGATGCAGGGCGAACCGTTCAAGTACTTCGCCAACGGTGTCGCCGCCTCCGAGGTCGAGGTCGACGGCTTCACCGGTGCCTACACGGTGCGCCGCGTCGACATCGTCCACGACGTCGGCGACAGCCTGAGCCCGCTGATCGACATCGGTCAGATCGAGGGCGGCTTCGTGCAGGGAGCCGGCTGGCTGACCCTGGAGGACCTCCGCTGGGACACCTCCGACGGCCCCAACCGCGGCCGGCTGGCGACGCAGGCGGCGAGCACCTACAAGCTGCCGAGCTTCTCCGAGATGCCCGACGACTTCCGGGTGAAGCTGCTCGAGAAGGCTCACGAAGAGGGCGCCGTCTACGGCTCCAAGGCCGTCGGCGAGCCCCCGCTGATGCTCGCCTTCTCCGTACGTGAGGCGCTGCGTGAGGCGGCCGCGGCATTCGGTCCCGGCGGGACCAGCGTCGACCTCGGCTGCCCGGCCACCCCGGAGGCTGTGTACTGGGCCCTCGACAAGGCGCGTACGCCCCAGGTGCCGGAGCCGCGCGACACCGGCGCCGAGCCGGTCCTGGCCGGAGAGAGGTGATGACATGGAGTGGCTGAAGGCGGTCCAGCGGCTGCGCGAGCAGCGGGTCCCCGGCGTACTCGTGACCCTGACGTCCGTGCGCGGCCATTCGCCCCGCGAGGCCGGCGCCAAGATGGTCGTCTCGGCAGACCGCACCTGGGCCACCGTCGGCGGTGGCAACCTCGAGGCGGTCGCGATCGAGCGCGCCCGGGCGATGCTCGCCGACGACGTCTCGGTGCCGGAGACTCTGAAGGTGTCACTGTCCGACAAGGCGCCCTACCAGCACGGCGTCCAGTGCTGCGGCGGCGAGGTCGAGCTGCTGCTCGAGCCGCTGCCCGTGGTGCCGTCCGTGGCCATCTTCGGGATGGGGCACGTCGGGGTCGAGCTGGCGCGCATCCTGGCCCGCCACGACCTCGAGCTGCACCTCGTCGACTCCCGCGCCGCCCAGCTCTCCGCCGCGCACCTGCGCGGGCTCGACGACGCCGTCGCCGGGATCCACGTCCATCAGGTGCCGGTGCTGCCCGAGCTCGTCATGGGCGGGCTGCCCGAAGGCACCCATGTCCTGATCATGACCCACGACCATGCTGAGGACGCCGCGCTCTGCGACGCCTCACTCCGTGCTTCCCACCTGGCCTCGATCGGACTGATCGGCTCGAGCGCCAAGTGGAGCCGGTTCCGGGCCAAGCTCGCCGACGAGGGCCATGCGCCCGAGGCGATCGCCCGCATCACGACCCCGATCGGGCTCCCTGATCTCGGTGGCAAGGAGCCCGCCACGATCGCCGTCAGCGTCGCCGCGCGTCTGCTGCAGCTCTTCACAGGGACCTCGACGACCGCGGTCACCACCAGCTCGACCACCAAGAAAGAACCACGATGACGCTCTTCCGAGGGACCTTCCTCGACACCCCCGACGACCCCTTCACCGGCGGCCGGCTCCGCACGGAACAGGACGGTGCCCTTCTCGTACGCGACGGCGTGATCCGCGCCCGCGGGTCGTTCGCCGACCTGCACGGGCAGCACCCCCAGGAGGCGGTCGTCGACCTCTCCGGCGGCTTCGTGCTGCCCGGCTTCGTGGACACTCACGTGCACTTCCCCCAGGTACGCGTGATCGGCGGCCTCGGCCTGCCGCTGCTCGACTGGCTCGACCAGTGCGCCCTCCCCGAGGAGGCTCGCCTGGCCGACACCGCCTACGCCGCGGGCGTGGCCACCGATTTCGTACGCGGCCTGGTCGGCGCCGGCACCACGACCGCCCTGGTCTTCGGCAGCCACTTCGCCCCGGCGGTCGACACGGTCTTCGCCGAGGCCGCGCGGGTCGGGCTGCGGATCACCAGCGGTCTCGTGGTCAGCGACCGGCTCATCCGCGAGGACCTGTTCACCGACCCCGACCGGGCTCGTGAGGAGTCGCTCGCGCTCGCCGCCCGCTGGCACGGTGTCGGGCGCGCCCGCTACGCCGTCACCCCGCGGTTCTCGCTGTCGTGCTCCGAGCCGCTGCTCGCGGCCTGTGCCGATGTCCTGCGTGCCATACCGGGAGCCATGCTCACCTCGCACGTCAACGAGAACCTCCGCGAGATCGAGACCGTCGAGGAGCTGTGCGGCTGCGACTACGTCACCTCCTACGACCGCCACGGCCTGGTCGGCCCCGGCACCGTCCTGGCGCACAACGTGCACCCCACCGACCCCGAGCTCGCTCTGCTTGCCGCCCGCGGCGCGACCGTCGCCCACTGCGCCTCCAGCAATGCCGCCCTCGGCAGCGGCCTCTTCCCCCTCGCCCGCCACCGCGCCCACGGCGTACGTGTCGCGATGGGCTCCGACGTCGGCGCCGGCACCGGGTTCTCCCTGCTCAAGGAGGGCCTGGCGGCGTACGTCGCCCAGCAGCAGCTCGGCGACGCCGGCCACCCACTGACGCCCGCCCAGCTCCTCCACCTCGCCACGATGGCCGGCGCCGAGGCGCTCGGCCTGGCGTCCGCGGTCGGCGACTTCTCCCTCGGCCGCCGCTTCGACGCCCAGTGGATCAAGCCGGCCCACAACACGCCCCTCGACATCGGTCTCTTTCACGCCGCCGACGCCGACGACGCTCTGGCGCGGATGTTCGCCCTCGGCACCCCCGCCGACGTACGCAGCGTGTGGATCGAGGGAGAGCAGGTCAGCGCGCCGGACGCGCACTTCGTCGGCTGAAACTCGTTCGGTCGGCGGCGCCGCGATCTGCGATCCTGGCCGACATGCGGGTGATGATCTGGGTGTCGGACTGGCAGATCGAATGCTGTGGCGAGCCGTTCGCCGTGGGCGACCGGGTCTCCTGGGACGTACGCGATCCCGACATGGACTGGCTGAAGGCGACGGTCGGAGACGAGATCGCCTCGTCGATCACCCACTCGATGGAACGCCATGAGTACGAGGACGTGCTCTCCGAGCTCACCGGCACGGTCGTCGCGATCAAGCGCGCGTGGGGCGACTTCGCACAGCTGAAGCCGAACGACACCTGTCACTACCCCGTGCCCGGGTCGCAGCGCCTGCTCGACGTGCGCGAGTCGTACGGCGCGGAGCAGGACGCATTCCCCGAGCTGACCTTCAACGGCTGGGTCGTGGAGCTTCGCGTGGCGGCATAGCTCGAGGTATCCGCAGCGCTACGTCGGCCGGCTGCCACCGACGCGCAGCACCCGCCGGGTCGTTGCCGACGGGCGCTGCGCCGTACGTCACTGCTCAGTCACTCACGACCGCTCGATGTCGTCGTCGAGCCGGGCGCCGAACTTGTCGCGGCGGTCCTCCGAGGCGGCGAAGACGGAGGCACCGGGGCGGTTGCCGATGGTGATCTCGTTGAACAGCAGGTTGAGGACGACGGCGACCAGAGCGGTGGCGCTGATGCCGGAGTGCATGACGACCCCGAGCCACTCCGGGAAGGCGTCCCAGAAGGTCGGCGCCGCGATGGGCAGGATGCCGACGGCGATCGCGACGGAGACGATCACCATGTTGAGGTTGTCCTCGTAGTCGACCCGGGACAGTGTGCGGATCCCGGAGGCCGCGACGGATCCGAACAGCACGATGCCGGCACCGCCGAGCACCGGATACGGGATCGCCGCGACGACCGCTCCGACGACCGGCAGGAGCCCGAGGAGCAGCAGGACGAAGCCACCGGTGGCGACCACGTACCGACTTCTTATGCCTGTCAGAGCAACGAGCCCGACGTTCTGCGCGAACGCGCTGCACGGGAAGGTTCCGAACAAGGGCGCGACCGTGGTGGCGGCCATGTCGGCACGGAGTCCGCGAGCGACGCGGCGAGCGTCGACGTCGGTCTCCACGATCTCCCCGATCGCCAGGATGTCAGCGGTCGTCTCGGTCATGATCACCAGCATCACGATCGTCATGGAGACGATCGCGCCCACCTCGAACGTCGGGCTCCCGAAGTGCAGCAGGGGCGGCACCGCCACCAGGTCGGCAGCCCCCACCGACGAGAAGTCGGCCCGCCCGGCGATCGCGGCGATCACGGTCCCGACGACGAGCCCGATGAGGATCGAGAGCCGGGAGATCGCACCCTGGAACACCCGGCTGATCACCAGGATGATGAGCAGCGTCAGCCCGGCGTACGCGATGTTGGTCATCGAGCCGTAGTCCGGCGCGGTGGCGTCGTTGCCCATCGCCCACCGGAACGCCACCGGCATCAGCGACAACCCGATGACCGTGATGATCGTGCCGGTGACGACGGCCGGGAAGAGCCGGACGAGCTGTGCGAAGAACGAGGACAGCACGAGCCCGATCAGGCCCGCGACGATGATCGCGCCGAAGACGGGGCGCAGCCCGTCCTCGCTGGCGATGGTGACCATCGTCGACACGCTCGCGAACGAGATGCCCTGCACGATCGGCAGCCGGCTTCCCAGCGGCCCGAGACCCAGCGTCTGCAGCAGGGTCGCGAAGCCGGAGACGAAGAGGCCCGCGGTCACCAGCAGCGCCAGGTCCGTGCCCGACAGACCGGCGGCACCCCCGACGATGAGCGGCGGCGCGATCACGCCGCCGTACATCGTCAGGATGTGCTGCGTGCCGTAGGCGAGGAGCTGGCCCGGCGGATGCCGTTCGTCCTCCGGTCTGGTCGGGGCAGATGCGGTGGCCTGCCTTCTGCGACCTAACACGAGCCGGCCCTCAGCAGAATCCGGGGATGGCGTGCCAGGCGTTGCCGGCATCGGGGGCCTCGTCGCGTACGACCGAGGCTTCGATCAGGCCGTAGGGCCGGTCCGCGGCGTAGAAGACCTCGCCGGGGTTGTCCAGGCCGAACGGCGAGAGGTCGGAGAGGAAGTGGTGCTTGTTGGGTGCGGAGAACTTGATCTCGGCGACCTCGGGGTGCTGCTCGAGCACCGAGGTGCCCATCCCGTTCAGGGTCTGCTGCAGCGCGAGGCTGTGGATCTCGGCGAACCGCTGCAGCAGCAGGGCCCGGATGGAGTCGTACGACTTGTCCCAGTCGATGTCGGTGCCTGCGTAGCGCCAACGGGCCACCAGCGAGGTCGCCAGGATCCGGTCGGTGGTCTCCTGGAGGGTCGTGTATTCGTCCTTGAGGAAGCCGTGGAACTCCGAGCCGGTGGACTTGAGCACGACGAGGTCCTTGATGCCGGACACCACATGAGCGACCCGGTCGCTGCCGCGACCGTCGACGTTCACCACCGTCGTCCGTACGCCACCCCCGGACCGCACGAACGAGTGGTCGTGTCCCGCGCCGTCGACCTGGATCCGGTCCCACGCGTACTCGTCGACCTCGACCCGGGCACCGTCGGCGGCCGGGCAGGCCTCGAGGTAGCGGTCGGCGAGAGCGAGCGCGAACTCCTCGATCGAGGCGACACCGATCTTCTTCGCGTAGGCGAAGACGGTGTTCTTCTGGGTGTCGGTCGGCAGCACGTCCTTCTGGTCGCCGCTGGTGTGGGCGTCGTCGAAGTGGCCGCGCAGGGATGTGGAGACGTTGAGGTCCCGGATCTGGTGACGAGGTGTGTCGCGGTAGATGCGTACGACGCGGTTCTCGGCTTTGCCGTACTGGTTCGGGCCAAGGTGGATGGGCATGTCAGCTCCCTCGGTAGGTGGAGTAGGCGAACGGGCTCAGCAGCAGTGGCACGTGGTGGTGCCGCCGGTCGGTGACCGCGAAGGTGACGGTGATCTCCGGGTAGAAGCACTCCTGGCCGGTCGCCGCGTAGTAGGCGGCGGTGCCGAATCGGAGCTGATAGGTGCCGGCCGGGACCTGATCGGGTCCCAGGTCGGTCACTCGGCCGTCGTCGTCGGTGACGGCATCGGCGAGCACGACGGGCGACTCGTCGGCGTCGATCCGGCTGAGCCGGACCGGGACACCGGCGGCCGGACGGCCGAGCGCGGTGTCGAGCACGTGGGTGGTGATGGCGCTGGTGCTGGTCGGCCCGGTCATCGCGAGCCCTCCTCGGCGAGGACCCGCTCGAGGCGCAGGAGCGCGATCTTGCGCAGCTCGTCGGCGACCACCGCCGCCTCCTTGTCGTCCTCGTTGCCGAGTCGGTCGCGGAGGGAGGCGAGCACCTCGTCGGCCGAGAGGCCCGAGGCGCAGATCAGGAAGACCCGGCCGAAACGCTCCTCGTACGCCCGGTTGCCCTCGGCGAGGGCTCGTGCCGTGTCCTCGCCGGTGCCGACCGCGGCCTGCTCGCGCCGCGACCAGGCGGCCTCGGCGTGGTCGCCCTCGGCTCGCTCCCCGATCCGGGGGTGGGCGGCCAGCGCCTGGTCGACGTCGGCCGCGGTGAACCGGCGGGCGGCCTCGTCGGCGGCGCGGAGGACATCGCCGGCGCCGGCGTAGGGGCGACCGGCCAGGACCGCGGCGACCCAGGTCGGCGCGTCGCAGCAGGCCTGCAGAACGGGCCGGACCTCGTCCGGGGAAGCGGTGTTGAAAGTTTGGAGATCCATAACCTTCGCTCTCTCACTATGCGGAAAAGTATTTCCACGCAACCACAGTGACATGTGTCATACGTCACCGTCAACAGTTTGTTGAAAATCTTGGAGCAAAGAGTGAGAGCGCAGGTGACAGTCAGGTTTCGAACTAGTCTCGTTCGCGGTTCAGGTAGTTGTAGACGGTGAACCGGGTGACGCCGAGGGCCGAAGCCACGATCTCGGCGCTCTTGCGGTAGTCGAACGCGCCGCGCTCCTCCAGCAGCCGGACGGCGCGCTGTTTCCCGCGCCGGTCCAGCGTCGACAGGTCACCGCCGAGCTCGTCGGTGACCTCGGCGAGCAGCCCCTCCAACCCGTTGGCCGTACGCCGCGGCGCGCTGTGCCCCTCGACCCGCACCTGGAAGGTGATCTGGTCGGCGCCGTGGTCCAGCCCGGCAGCCACCACCTCGGCGAGCGTCGCCAGGACCGCCTCGCGCTCGCCACGCACCGATGTGCCCAGCGGCCCGAAGTCACACTCCAAGCCGGCCGCGCGCGCGACCTCGAGCGCCGCGGTCGCATGCTCGGGGGGCTCTCCCTCGCCACGGAACGGTTCGGTCGTGAACTCGGCTTCGACACGCATGGCGGCAGGCTACCCAGCCTGCCGCCGTGCCCGGTGTCGCGAACCGGCCGGCGTCAGCCGATCCGCCGACGCGCCAGCTCGGCCAGCTTGACCTGGTCGATCCCGGCGAGCCGCTCGATCTCGTCGGCCGCAACCGCTCCGCACTCCACGCCACGCAGCACGAACGCGGCCAGCGCAGCAGCCGTGGCGGGCTCGTCGAGATAGCTCGAGTCGCCCCCGTGGACGTACGCCCGCAGGCGGGCCGAGGCGACCTCGAGCCCGTCCCGGAAGAACGCGTACGTCGTGAGATAGCGGCTGGGCAGCTGGGCCGGGTGCAGGTCCCAGCCCTGGTAGATCCCGCGGGTCAGCGAGCGCGTCACCAGGCGGGAGTGAAGCCGCCAGGCCGAACGTACGGCCTCGGGATCTCCGACCGGAAGCACGTTGGTCGAGCCGTCCGAGACGAAGACACCGGTGCCGGCCGCAGCCACCTGCATCACATCCTTCGCATGGTCGGCGACCGGGTGCTCCATGCTCTGATAGGCGGCCGCGACACCGAGCGAGGCGGAGTAGTCGTAGGTCCCGTAGTGCAGACCCGTCACCCGGCCGTCCCCGGCGGAGATCATCCGGGCGACCAGCGCCGTGCCGTCGGAGCCGAGGATCGCCTGCGGCGTCTCGACCTGGATCTCGAACCGGAGACTGCCGCTCTCGATCCCATGGGCGTCCTCGAGCACGGACAGCGCAGTGACCATCGCGGTGACCTGCTCGACCGAGGTCACCTTGGGCAAGGTGATGACGAAGCCGCTCCCCAGGACACCCTGGTCGGCCGACGCCAGGAAGAGATCGAGCGTACGCAGCCCCCGCCGTCGCGTCGGCGCCTCGAACGACTTGATCCGGATGCCGTGGAACGGCGGCGCCGAGCCGTCCCTGACGGTGGCGGCGAGCGCCCGGGCAGCGGCCTCGACCGCGGCGTCCTCCTCCGCGTCGGGCCGGTCTCCGTAGCCGTCCTCGAAGTCGATCCGCAGGTCCTCGATGGGCTCGGCGGACAGCTTGGCCCGCACCCGGTCGTAGATCGTCTCGGCCAGCTCGGGATCCAGGTCGAACACCGCCGCGACCTCGGCCGCCGATCCGCCGAACTCATCCAGGGCGGTCACCGAATCGGCCGACCACTCCACCACCGTCTTCTCGTCATACCGGTCGCCGGGGACGTAGACGGTGTGCACCGGCTGGCGTACGCCACGATCCCCCGGATAGTCAGCGGCCAGCGCCGCGTCGGCGTCGGCGAGCTCGCGGTCGAGCCGCGCAGCCAGATCCTCGAAGTGGCTCATGCGCCCACCTCCGTAGCGCAAGCGCCAGGATACGGACGCGGTCGCATGAAGTTCCTGTGATTCGCTCGCTGGCGCTCGCTCATGCGCCCACCACCTGGTCGTAGGCCGGCAGGGTCAGGAAGTCGACGTAGTCGTCGGCGAGGGCGACCTCCTCGAAGATCGCCCGCGCCTGCTCCAGCCGGTGCTCGATCCCGTCGGCCGCCGCGAGCAGCTTCGCCATCTCCTCGTCCAGGACCCGGCGTACGAGATCTGCGGTCACGACCGTCCCGTCGTCGAGCTTCGCCTCGTTGTGCACCCACTGCCAGATCTGCGAGCGCGAGATCTCGACGGTGGCGGCGTCCTCCATCAGGTGGTGGATGGCGACCGCCCCCGAGCCCCGGAGCCAGGCGTCGAGATAGACCAGCGAGACCTCGACGTTGTCGCGCAGCCCGGCACGAGTGATCGCGCCGTCCGCGGAGGAGACGTCGAGCAGGTCCTCGGCGGCGACCGAGACGTCGTCCCGCTGGCGGTCGACCTGGTTCGGCCGGTCACCCAGGACTCCGTCGAAGACCTGCCGGCAGATCGGGACCAGGTCGGGATGAGCGACCCAGGAGCCGTCGAATCCGTCGCCGGCCTCGCGCTCCTTGTCGTCGCGCACCTTGGCGAACGCGGTGGCGTTGACCTCCTGGTCGCGGCGGCTCGGGATGAAGGCGGCCATGCCGCCGATGGCGTGGGCGTTGCGGCGGTGGCAGGTCTTCACGAGCAGCTGGGCGTACGCACGCATGAACGGCGAGGTCATCCCGACCGTGGCGCGGTCGGGCAGGACGAACGACGGTCCGGCGTCGCGGAAGTACTTGATCAGGCTGAACAGGTAGTCCCAGCGGCCGGCGTTGAGCCCGGAGGCGTGGTCGCGCAGCTCGTAGAGGATCTCGTCCATCTCGAACGCGGCCGGGATGGTCTCGATGAGCACCGTCGCGCGCACGGTGCCGTGCGGGATCCCGAGCTCGGCCTGGGCGAAGGTGAACACGTCGTTCCACAGCCGCGCCTCGAGGTGGCTCTCCAGCTTGGGAAGATAGAAGTACGGCCCGCTCCCGCGCTCCACGAGCTCGCGGGCGTTGTGGAAGAAGTAGAGCCCGAAGTCGACCAGGGCGCCGACGACCGGCTTGCCGTCGACCAGCACGTGCTGGTCGTCGAAGTGCCAGCCGCGCGGGCGCATCACGATCGTGGCGAGGCGCTGGTCCTGCTTGAGCTCGTAGAGCTTGCCCTGCGGAGACATCGCGGAGATGTCCCTCCTGATGGCATCGCGAAGGTTCACCTGGCCGCCGACGACGTTGCTCCAGTGCGGCGTGCTGGCGTCCTCCATGTCGGCCAGCCAGACCCGCGCTCCGGAGTTGAGAGCGTTGATGGTCATCTTCCGGTCCGTCGGACCGGTGATCTCGACACGGCGGTCGAGGAGGTCCTCGGGCACCGGTGCCACGGTCCAGTCGCCGGCGCGTACGTCGGCCGTCTCCGGCAGGAAGTCGAGCCGTCCCGTGCGCGCGACCTCGTCGCGGCGGACTCTACGGGTGGCCAGCAGCTCGTCCCGGCGGGCCCCGAAGCGTCGCTGCAGCTCGGCCACGAAGTCGAGGGCCTCGGGCGTGAGGATCTCGGCTCCTCGCTCGACCTCGCCACCGGTGATCTGAATGTTCACGAGCTCCACCCTCTCAGGGCCACAAATTTCCTTTGAATGGATTCTTCTTTCCGCATTGCGGATATTAATCTCACTCTCCAGGGGACGCAACCGTCGGTTTTCCTCTACACGACGCTAGACTTCCGTCATCCGGAAGTCAGTACTACGAGATACCCACCAGATCGGGCCCGGAAGATAGGGGAGTCCAGGTGAGCGAGAACGAGAAGGCGCCGAAGGCACGCACCGGGGCCGTGCAGTCGATCGAGCGGGCCTTCGCGCTGTTGGAGACGATGGCTGACGCCGGTGGGACCATGGGGCTCTCCCAGCTCGCCGCCGCCTCCGGTCTGCCGTTGCCGACCATCCACCGGCTCGTACGCACCCTCGTCGACCTCGGCTATCTCCGCCAGGAGACCAACCGGCAGTACGTCCTCGGCCCCAAGCTGATCCGGCTCGGTGAGAGCTCCTCGCGCATGCTCAGCACCTGGGCCCGGCCCCACCTCGCCCGGCTCGTCGACGAGGTCGGCGAGTCGGCCAACCTGGCGATGCTCGACGGCGACCAGATCGTCTACGTCGCCCACACCGAGTCGCGCCAGTCGATGCGGATGTTCACCGAGGTCGGCCGCCGGGTGTCCCCGCACTGCACCGCCGTCGGCAAGGCGATCCTCGCCGACATGGCTCCCGAGCACGTCCGCGACATCCTCCGCCGCACCGACATGGTCCCCTACACCTCGACCACGATCACCTCGCGCGAGGACTATCTGGACCAGCTCGAGCAGGTCCGCGACCGTCGCTACGCGATCGACGAGGGCGAGCAGGAGGCAGGCGTACGCTGCGTCGCCGTCGCCGTCCCCGACTACGCCCCTCGCCTGGCGATCTCGATCAGCGGGCCCACCGGGCGGATGACCGACGAGCTCATCGAGCGCGCCGTCCCGCTGCTCACCGACGCGGGCAAGCAGCTCGCTGCCGACCTGGCCTGACACCCGCCGAGCGGCATCCTCAGCGGACACCGCCGGACGTGGTACGTATGGCGGTTCACGGGTCATCTCGACTCGGTAGATCTCGGGAGATCTCCATGAGGCGTACCAACCTCGGCCTGAACCGCCGTGCCCTGCTCGAGGCAGCAGCCGTCGTCGCGGCGCTCACCACCCTGTCCTCGTCAACGGTGGCCTCCGCGTCCCCGGCCGACCGGCCGGCTCCGCACCAGAGTCCGATCCGGATCCTCCCCGGCGACACCGAGCCGGCACACCTGCCCACCCTGCACGTGCACTACCCCCGCGACACGACGGTCACGATGACGTACGTCCGTGAGGACGCCGGCGAACCCGGCGGCTGCACGGTGCGTGGCGACGAGGAGACCGTACGCGCCGAGCTCCCGACCGGCGCCGGCTCGCTCACGGTCGCCGGGGTGACGTACGGCCTGGCGCAGTTCCACTGGCACACCCCGAGCGAGCATCTCCTCTCCGCCCGGGACTACCCGATCGAGATGCACTTCGTGCACCAGGACTCGACCGGCCACACGCTGGTCATCGGTGTCTGGGTCCGCCCCGGGGCACCCAACCCGACCCTCGGCCGCCTCTACGACCACCTGGTCTCCGAGTGTGCCGCCGACGCCCCGGTCGGCCACATCGACGTCGGCGCCCTCCTGCCCCGCCGCCACACGTCCTACCGCTACGACGGCTCCCTCACCACCGCGCCTTACACCGAAGGCGTCCAGTGGGTCATGCTCACCGACCCCATCACCGCCTCACCCCGCCAGATCACCGAGTTCCGCGCGATGTTCCCGACCGGCAACCGCCGCGACGTCCAGGACCTCAACGACCGAGTCGTGATCACCGACCGCTGATCCGGCTAGGACATGAACTCCGCGATCTTCTGGCTCGCGGAGTAGCCCGGCGCGACGCCCTCGGCCAGGACCGCGAACGAATGCTCGCGGTCGATGTTGTTCAGCCTGAGCGGAAGGATCTCTTGGTAGGCCGGGGAGGTGTACCACCCCTGGGCCGCCTCCGTCGACGGAAAGCGGAGGACCACCAGAATGCCCTCCGCCGTGCCCTCGGCCACGACGAGCTCTGGAGCATGAATGAGGAACTCACCGTGGAACGGTGTGAGGGTGGCGTCGACGCGGCGCAGATACTCGACGATGTCGTCGTTGATGTTCATGCCGTTCATCCAGGCGACGGCGTACGCAGGTTTCGTGGTCATACTTCCACACTCGTCCTTGCCCGCAACGGTTGCCATACCTGGTTTTCGGCACCAGGGACGGAGCTCACCTCGACCGGATCACCAGCCCGAAGGACGGGTGTTGCCGAGCACTCGACGTACGGTGATCTCGATGACCACACGCTCCGGGTTGGGCCGAGGCTGCTTGTAGCGCGCGGCGTACCGCCGCTCGGCCTCGGCCACCGACTCCGCGTCGTCCTTGACGACCGCGGTCCCTTCGAGCGTGCACCACCGCCGCCCGTCGACCTGGCTGACCGCCGCCTGCGCGCCAGGTCCGGCGTCACGTACGTTGCGGACCTTCTTGCTGCCGGCGCTGCTGATGACGCGCGCTATCCCGGATTCGGGATCGAAGGTCACCCCCACCGGGACGAGGTGCGGGCTGCCGTCCGGCCGGCTCGTCGTCAGGAAGCAGAGTCGCCGCTCCCGCCAGAACTCGTCGCCCTCGGTGGCGGGGGTCGGCTCGACTGTCATGGTGCTCCTTCTCGATGGCTCAGCGATCGTCGCCGCTCCCCCTGATTGCACCACGCCGCTGACGATCAGCGAGCTTCGCGATGTTGCGCTCGGCCACGTCGTCGAGCTCGAGCCCGAAATGGTCGGCGAGGACTGCGACGTACCACAGGGTGTCGCCGAGCTCCTTGGCCAGATCGTCGACGTCCCACCGGGCGAAGTCGCTGTCGTGGTCACGCACGATCTTCTTGGCCTTCTCGGCGATCTCACCGGTCTCTCCGACCAGGCCCAGCAGCAGGTGGAAGACCTCGTGGGGCTTGTCCTTCGGCGCTGCCGTGCGGAGTGCCGCCTGCTGGTAGGCGTTGAGGTCCATGGGCCGGAACTTACCGCGCCCGCGGAAGCCCTCGAGGACGTGACAGTCGTGGCGAGGATGCAGAGCGTGGACGTACGTCGCGCTGCACAGACGTCGGGAGCGCGCACGCCGGGGGCACCGCCGGGGCAGATACCTCGAAACGGCTGGCCCAACGGGTCACAGCAAGCCGCGGTCTTGGGCGAGCCACAGCGAAGACACCGGCCTGCATAAGTCGGAGCGCCCCGGGGGCAGCCGGCGCCCGATTCAGCCGAGCTCAACCGGCGAAGCCAGACCATGGGCGCGCGCCCAACCGACCGCCTGGCTGCGCGTCGTGACTTCGATCTTTCGGTACGTCTGACGGATGTGGCTCTTGAGCGTGTTGCCACTCATGGCGAGCTTCTCCGCGATGTCCTGGTTGGACAGCCCCTCGGCGATCAGCTTGAGGACCTCGATCTCCCGGGAGGTGAGCCCAGCCATCGTGCCCTGCCGATCGCCCTGAGGCTCTCTGATCGGCTCGCCGGCAGCAGTGAGCTCGATGCTGCGCACGAGTTCGTCGGCGTGCACGCCCATCGAGATCCAGGCGCTGGCACCCAGGGTGTAGGCCAGGGCGAGCAGGTCGGGGCGCAGGTCTCTGCTGAAGATCAGCACCTTCGCATCCGACTCGTCCAACAGGCTGAACAGCTCCGGGCCGCCACCGAGGAACAGGCCGAAGGTGTCGTACAGAATCACGTCGGCCCCGGCCCCGACGCTGCGGGCGGACGGAACGGCAGTGGCGACCACGCGGTCGGGATAGTCAGCGAGCATCGAGACGATCCCGCGCATGACGACTTCCTGCGGGCTGACCACCGCAACGCGCAATACCCCCTGCCCCACCATATTCGGACTTTCTCAAAACGGATCGAAAAACGGTAGAGGCCCGGGGACCAGCTGTGTCCCGCAAACGGCCGCTGGGTGGCGTCGGTTTGGTGCTCAGGGTCCGGCCAGAGACGTGGCCCCGCCTCCCAGGGCTCTCGGCGACGTGCAGCCTGCCCATCTCGCTCAGGGCGCACGTAGGGCACAGACAGCCGGTGACCCTCCTACGCCGCCCGACACGGCCAGACAAGCGAAACACCCCGGTGGCCAACGTTTCCGCTGGTCACCGGGGCGTTCTCCCAGGCGTGGCAGATGAAGGATTCGAACCTTCGAAGGCAAAGCCGACGGATTTACAGTCCGCTCCCATTGGCCGCTCGGGCAATCTGCCTGGGTTGTACACGCTCCCCCGCAAAGGGGATCGCGACAGCAATAAACAATAGCGCAGGGCCTGGCGGCGTACGAAAACGGGACGAGGTTCTAGGGTGAAGGCACCACAGACCTGGTCAGAAGCTAGAGGAGAGAGTCATGGCTGACTCGTCGTTCGACATCGTGAGCAAGATCGACCGTCAGGAGGTCGACAACGCGCTGAGCCAGACCGCGCGGGAGGTCGCGACGCGGTTCGACTTCAAGGGCACCAACGCGACCATCGAGTGGAGCGGAGAGCACGGGATCGAGATCTCCGCCTCCGCCGACGACCGCGCCAGCGCGGTGCTCTCGGTCTTCCAGGACAAGCTGATCAAGCGCAAGCAGTCGCTGAAGATCCTCGACGCCAGCGAGCCGCGCCAGTCGGGACAGCAGTCGAAGATCTCGATCACGCTCAAGGAGGGCATCTCCTCCGAGGACGCGAAGAAGATCTCCAAGCTGATCCGCGACGAGGGGCCCAAGGGCGTCAAGGCGCAGGTCCAGGGTGACGAGCTCCGCGTCTCGTCGAAGAAGCGCGACGACCTGCAGACCGTGATCTCGCTGGTCAAGGAGCAGGACTACGACTTCGCGGTCCAGTTCATCAACTACCGCTGACCCGTGGCCTACGAGCACCCGCGAGCCTCGGTCGAGATCGACGCTCCGATCGAGACCGTCTGGCGGGTGATGGTGGAGACCGAGGCGTACGCGGCGTGGAACCCGTTCGTCGTCCGCGCCGAGACCGCGCAGCCGGCGGCCGTCGGCAACCCGATCGTCTTGTACGTGACCTGGGCCGACGGCGGCCGCGCGCGCTCACCGGAGCGGATCTCGGCGCTCGAGGCGCCGGTCCTCGGCGAGGACGGGACGGCAGAGGCCCACCTCGCCTATGTCTACGAGGGCTGGCCGGCGCGGATCGGCCTGGTCCGCGGCGTACGCCACCAGCGGTTGACCCAGCGACCGGGCCGGCCGACGCACTACGAGACGGTGGAGGAGTTCTCCGGCCCGTTGGTCGGGCTGGCTGGCCCCGAGCGGGTCGCGGAGGGTTTCCGGCGTCACGCGGAGGCTCTCAAGGCGCGGGCCGAGACGCTCGCGAATGAAAGTGGACTTGACCACTAGATTGAGCGAAATTCTGCATTCATCTGCAAGAATGTGGCCGTGCGAGTATCTGCCAAGTCCGACTACGCCCTCCGCGCCCTCATCGAGATGGCCGCACGCGAGGACGGAAAAGCTGTCAGCGCCGAGGAGCTCGGCCGCGCCCAGGAGATCCCTCACGGCTTCCTGCAGGCGATCCTCGCCGACCTCCGCAAGGCCGGCGTCGTCATCTCGCAGCGCGGGCAGTCGGGCGGTTGGCGCCTGGCCCGCAAGGCGTCGGACGTGTCCGTCGCCGACGTGATCCGTGCCGTCGACGGCCCGCTGGTCTCGGTCTACGGCCTGCGCCCCGAGGCGGTCACCTACAACGAGCGCGCCGAGGTCCTCCAGCATGTCTGGATCGCCGCGCGCGACTCCCTCCGCGAGGTCTTCGAGAAGGTCTCCATCGCCGAGCTCGCCGCCCGCGAGCTGCCCGACGAGGTCACCACCCGCACCGCGCGCGACGAGGCCTGGCTGCCTCACTGAGCAGCTGGATGTTCGTCTAGGTACGCAGCCGAACCGTCACTTCCCACGCGGAGTTCCGCACGGGAAGTGACGGTTTCTCTGCATACCTAGACGAACGGCCGCCGCCCCCGGCGCCGCCGCCCTACGCCGCCGACGAAGGCGCCCGCATCGTGTAAGCCCCCGGCGACGGCGTGACGAAGACGTTGACGCCCTCCTCGAGCTGCAGGGCCCGGGCATGCGTACGCGTCAGCTCGGCGGTCACGACCTCGCCATCATCGGTGAGGACCGTGAGGCGCACCTCGAAGCCGATCCGCAGGACGCGCGAGACGGTCCCCTCGAGCGAGTGCTCGGAGAGTGGCGACGGGGTGACCTCGACGTCGTGGGGACGGATCAACGAGCCGCCCAGCGTGGTCACGTCGCCGAGGAAGGACATCACGAAGTCGTTGGCCGGCTCGTCGTAGAGCTGCTCGGGGGTCCCGATCTGCTCGATGCCGCCCTGGTTGACGACGACGATCTCGTCGGCGACCTCGAGGGCCTCCTCCTGGTCGTGGGTCACGAAGACGGTGGTGACGTGCACCTCGTCGTGGAGCCGCCGCAGCCAGTCGCGCAGCTCCTTGCGTACCTTCGCGTCCAACGCCCCGAACGGCTCGTCGAGCAGCAGGACCGACGGCTCGATCGCGAGCGCACGCGCCAGCGCCATCCGCTGCCGCTGGCCACCGGAGAGCTGAGAGGGCAGCCGGTCGGCGAACTGCGAGAGGTGCACCAGCTCCAACAGCTCCGCGACCTTCGCCTGGATCTCAGCCCGGGGACGCTTGCGGATCTCCAGACCGAAGGCGACGTTGCGGGCCACCGAGAGGTGCTTGAACGCGGCGTAGTGCTGGAAGACGAAGCCCACGTTGCGCTTCTGGACGGGCAGCGAGGTCGCGTCCTTGCCCTCGATCACGACCGACCCCGAGTCGGGCGTCTCCAGCCCGGCGATCACTCGCAGCAAGGTGGTCTTCCCGCCGCCGGAGGGCCCCAGCAGGGCTGTCAGCTGGCCGGTCGGGATGGTCAGGTTGATGTCCTCCAGCGCGACGAAGTCGCCGTAACGCTTGTTGACACCGCTTACTTCGATGCTCATGGGATGTGCCCCTTTTCGTGTCAGAGTCTTCAGCGCACGCGCGCACCGCGGGCGCGCAGCACGAAGACGATGAGGATGCAGACGACCGAGACGCTGGCGAGGAGGAAGGCGACGGCGTACGCGCCCTGCTGGTCGAAGTTCAGATACTTCTCCTCGACGGCGAGGGTCGCGGTGCGGGTCTGGCCGAGTACGTTGCCGGAGACGACCTTGACCGCGCCGAACTCGCCGAGCGAGCGGGCCAGAGTGAGCACGACACCGTAGATGACGGCCCACTTGATGCCCGGCAGCGTGATCCGCCAGAACGTCTGCCACGAGCTGGCGCCCAGGGACGCGGCGGCCTGCTCCTGCTCGGTGCCGATCTCCTCGAGCACCGGGATGACCTCGCGGATCACCAGCGGCAGCGACACGAACGCGGTCGCCATGATGATCCCGGGGGTCGAGAAGATGATCTGGATCCCCGCGGACTCCAGCGCCGGCCCGAACCAGCCGTCCCGCCCGCCGTACACGAGCACGAGCGCCAGGCCGACCACGATCGGAGAGACCGACAGTGGCAGGTCGATCATCGCGCTGAGGAGGCGTTTGCCGGGAAATTCCGTACGCACCAGCAGCAGCGAGACCGAGACCCCGAAGACCAGGTTGATCAGCGTTGCCACCACCGCGGCGACGCAGGTCAGCCGGATCGCTGCCATCATCTGCGGGTCGCTGAAGATGCTGGCGAATGCCTCCGTCGTGAACCCGACGTCAGGCACATGGAAGGCGTTCCAGGCGATGAGGATGACCGGCCACGCGACCAGCAGCCCCAGGTAGGCGATGACGGTCAGCCGGAGGACGTACGTCAGTGGCGTCCGCGGCGCTCGACGTGTCTCAGCCACGGCGCACCATCCTCCGCTGGATCAGGTCGAGGACGACGATGACGAGCAGCGAGACGACCAGCAGCATGGCCGCGATCGCCGCCGCGCCCTCCGGGTTGTCGTTCTCGATCGCGGACAGGATCCGGACCGAGGCGACCTCGGACTCGAACGGCAGGTTGCCGGAGAGCAGGACCAAGGAGCCGTACTCCCCCATTCCGCGCGCGAACGACAGCGCCGCACCGGCCGCGATGGCCGGGGCCAGCGACGGCAGGATGATCCGCCGGAACGTGGTGAACCGCGAGGCTCCCAGGGAGGCCGCAGCCTCCTCCACGTCGGCGTCCAGCTCCTCGAGGACGGGCTGCACCATGCGTACGACGAACGGCAGGGTCACGAAGGCCAGCGCCAGGTAGACCGACATCGACGTGTTCGCCCAGTGCAGTCCGAGCGGTGACTCGGCGCCGTAGAGGGAGAGCAGCACCAGGCCGGCGACGATCGTCGGCAGCGCGAACGGGATGTCGATGATGACCTCGAGCAGGCCCTTGCCCCAGAACCTGTCGCGGACCAGGACCCAGGCGATGACGGTGCCGATGACGATGTTGATCAGGGTGACCACGACGGCCGCACGGATCGTCAGCAGGATCGCGGAGGCGGTCTGCTCGTTGGTGAGCTGGTCCACGAAGGCGGACCAGCCCCCGCTGGACGCGGTGATGATCACCGCGACCAGCGGGATGAGGACGAGCAGGCTGAACCAGAGCATCGTGATGCCGAGCCCGATGCCGCTGGTTCTTGTCAGAGTGGAGGCCGGCCGGCTGGGCCGAGGAGTAGCCGGCCGGACCTCAGGGATGGTTGCGGTCATGACCGGACTACTGCGAGGCCTTGCCGGAGTTGGCGATGGCCTCGGTCACGATGCCGACCGCCTCGCCGTCCTCACCGGTGCCGAAGAGCTTCTCCTTGACGCCCGACCAGTCGCGGCCGCCGAAGTCGTTCTCCAGGGTGAGGAGCTGCTTCGGTGCCGGGAACGGGTCGGCCGGGTCCTTGGCACCCTTGATGTCTTCCGGCTTCAGGCCGATCGCGTCCCAGTCCACGACGCCGGGCTCGGCGGTGTTGACCGGGCGGAAGCCGGTGAGCGCGAACTGCTTCTGGCCGCCCTTCGGGTCGAGGACGAAGTCGAGCCAGTCCTGCGACGGCTTGGAGGAGTCCTTCAGGATGGCGCCCGGGTTCTCGATCAGGACCGTGGAGTCCGGGATGATGTATTCGAAGCCCTCGCCCTGCTGGGCCGCGAGGATCGCCTCGTTCTCGTAGGCGAGCAGCACGTCGCCGGTGCCGCCGAGGAACGCGGTGGTGGCGTCGCGGCCGGAGTTGGTGAGGGTGACGACGTTCTTGAAGAGCTTGTCGAGGTACGCCTTGCCCTCCTCCTCGCTGCCACCGTTCTTCACCACGGAGCCCCAGGCGGCCAAAGCGTTCCAGCGGGCCGCCCCGGAGGAGGCCGGGTTGGCGGTGACCACACCGACGCCCGGCTTGATCAGGTCCTCCCAGCCCTGGATGTTCTTCGGGTTGCCCTCACGGACCCCGAGCACGACGATCGAGCTGGACACGATGCCCTTGTTGTCGCCGTCATCCCAGGCGGCGTCGACGAGGCCGGCCTTCTCCAGGCGCTGCACGTCGGTGCCGACGGACAGGTGGACGTAGTCGGCCTTCAGGCCCGACTCGACCGCGCGGCTCTGGTCGCCCGAGGCGCCGTACGAGGTCTCGAAGGTGACGCCCTCTCCCTCGGGAGTCTTGTTGAACTCCTTGGCGATCGCCTTGTTGGCCGTCTCGGGGACGGCGAAGCCGACGATGGAGATCGACTCCGCGTCACCGCCGCCGGAGCCACCGCACGCAGTCAAGGCCAGGATGCTCGCCGCGGCCAACGCCACGGCAACCTTGATCTTCTTCATCTGGTTCCTCACTTCTGCCCTGCCGAGTCAAGGTCGATCGGGTTACGAATGTCGAGGACATTACTCGAATTAGTCGAGTGGATGTGAAAACACACGATCGTTCCGCCCACTGGACGGCACAGCTCACCGAGACGTCACCCCGGTCGGGGGGGGGGGGGGGGGGGGGGGGGGGGGGGGGCGGGGGCGGGGGGGGGGGGCGGGGGGGCGGGGGGGGGGGCCGGCGC
>NZ_JBBBNW010000002.1:619410-1249389 GCF_037137035.1 Nocardioides sp. CCNWLW239
CCCCGCGGCCGCCCCCCCCCCCCCCCCCGCCCCCCGCGCCCCCCCCCCCCCCCCCCCCCCCCCCCCCCCCCCCCGGGGGTGACGTCTCGACCGGCGGGGCTGACGTCTCGGCGCTAGACGGTCGAGCTCGTCGGGGTCACCAGCGTCCGCAGGACCTGGCGGCGGTGGTGAACGGCCTCGGCGCTGAAGATGATCAGGGCGAGCCAGACGATCGCGAACCCGACCCACCGGCCGGGAGGCATCGCCTCGTGGGCGATGAAGACGCCGACGGCGAACTGCAGGATGGGCGCGAGGTACTGCAGCAGCCCGATCGTCACCATCGGCACTCGGATCGCGGCGGCGCCGAAGCAGGCCAGCGGCACCACCGTGATGACGCCGAGGCTGATCAGCAGAAGTACGTGGACGACACCGTGCCCGACGAGCGTGCCGTTACTGGTCGCCTGGAGCGCGACGAGGAGAGCCAGCGCGAACGGGACGGTCACCGCGGTCTCGACGGCCAGCGACTCGAAGGGCCCGACCCCGGCGCTCTTCTTCAGCAGCCCGTACGTGCCGAACGAGAACGCCAGCACGAGCGCCACCCACGGCAGCCGTCCGTAGTCGATGGTGAGCACGACGACGGCCAGGAACGCGATCCCCAGCGCCACCCACTGCAGCTTCCGCATCCGCTCACGAAGAATGATCACGCCCATCAACATCGTGACCAGCGGGTTCGTGAAGTAGCCCAGGCTCGTCTCCACGATCCGCCCGTTGTTGACGCCCCAGATGTACGTCACCCAGTTGATCGAGATCACCGCAGCAGCAGCCGCGAGCAGCCCGAGCTTGCGCCGGTCGCGCAGGATCGCCGCGACCTGTGCGCGGCGTCCCACGATCAGCACCAGCGCGCCGGCCACGACGAGCGACCACACGATCCGGTGCCCCAGGATCTCCCAGGCTCCGGCCGGCTCCAGGAGCGGGAAGTAGAGCGGGAAGACACCCCACATGATGTACGCCGCGGCGCCGAACATCACTCCACGCCGCTGCTCACTCACGAGCCCACGCTACCCGCCTCGCGTACGGCTTCTTTACCCTGGTCCGACGGGCGGGCCTGCAGAGACAGCCGACCGCCCGCGACGCTCGGGCGCCGCAGGCGGTCGGGACGGTCGTACAGAACCTGGTCAGAGCGTGCGGCCGATGGCCAGCCTGGTGGTCCTGCCGGTCTTGACGTGCTTGACGATCACGACGGCCTTGGTGAACTTGTTGGTGCGCTTGAAACCGGTGAACCGGGCGCTGAGCACGCCGATGTCGGAGTCGTAGCCGGGGTTCACGTACTTCGTCTTCTGCTGGTAGCCGGCGGGCGACCAGAGCCGGACGATGACCTTGTGCTTGCCGTAGCGGTTGGCCATGCCCTCGACCCGGACGACGCCGGAGTCGCGGCGGACGCGGAGGGTGGTGTACATGCTCATACCCTCGACGAACGTCGACGTCTGACGCACCCCGGCCATGCACATGACCGCCGCGTCACGGGAGAGGTAGAAGCCGTTGACCGGGCGCGGCCAGCTGAGCTTGGACGAGGTGGAGTCGCGGACGACGCCGTTGACGGCCTTGAGCATCGGCGGCGCCTCTTCCTCCCCCTCGGCCACCGGGAAGGCGGGCTCGGCCAAGCCGACCTGGGTGTAGCCCATCCAGTTGGGGCGCTTCACGCCCTCCAAGCGGGTGGTCCCGGTGGTGCCGCCGGTGGCGCGTCGATAGGAGCCGACAGTGATGGTGCCGGCGCCGCCCTCACAGGCGGTGGTGGCGCGGACCGACGGGGTGGATGCGGCAGCGGCCGGCGAGGACGTGCCGATGGTGAGGCCGGCTGCCGCGAGTGCCAGGACGGCAGCGGCCAGCGAGATCTTGCGAAGCATGTGGGGACTTTCTCCCGAAGTGCGGTGCCCGAGACTGCGGACAGCGAATTCAAGCACCGGTACGCCGCCGGCGTCCCGGCTTCGGAGAATTTCCCCCGTGGATGAGGGCTGATCCTAGGCGGAGCGGACGGCGACGGCGTCGGCGAAGGCCTCGAGGGCGGCGCGTACGGGGCCTTCGGGGAGCGGGGCGAGGGCGGCCTTGGCCTCCTCGGCGCGAGCCTGGACGTACGCGCGCGCCTCGGCGAGTGCCGGGTGGGCGCGGAGCAGAGCGACGCACTCGGCCAAGGCCGCGTCGTCGGTGAGGTCGCTGTCGAGCAGCTCCAGGAGCCGGGCGTCGCCGGCGTCGGCGGAGCGCCGTGCCAGCAGCACCGGGAGCGTGGGAACGCCCTCACGGAGGTCGGTCCCAGGCGTCTTGCCCGACTTGTCGGAGTCGGAGGCGATGTCGAGGATGTCGTCGGAAAGCTGGAAGGCGACGCCGACGATGTCGCCGTAGGCGACCAAGGCCTCCTGGATCTCCTTGTCGGCGCCGGCGAAGAGCGCGCCGTAGAGCGCCGAGGTGGCGATCAGGACGCCGGTCTTCCCGGCCAGCACCTCGAGGTGGTGGTCGACGGGGTCGACGCCCTCGGGCGGCGCGACACCCTCCAGGATCTGACCCTCGACGAGCTTGGCGAAGGTGGCTGCCTGGATGCGTACGGCCTCCGGGCCCAGCTCGGCGGTCAGCTCCGAGGAACGCGCGAACAGGAAGTCACCGGTGAGGATGGCGACGTGGTTGTCGAACCGGGCGTTGGCGGAGTCCTCGCCGCGGCGCACGAGCGCTTCGTCCATGACGTCGTCGTGGTAGAGCGAGGCGAGATGGGTGAGCTCGACGACGCAGGCGGCGGTGATGACCTCGTAGGCGAGCTTGTCCGGGCCACACTCGGCGGCCAGCAGCACCAGCAACGGCCGGAACCGCTTGCCGCCGGCCTGCATCAGGTGGGTGGCCGCCTCGGTGACGAACGGCGAACGGCTACGCGTATAGCTGGCCAGCCGTTCTTCCACATCCACCAGCCGAGCACGCAGCCGCTGCTCGAGCTCGGGATCGGTGATCGGGAGGGCGAGTTCAGGGGCTCGGTCGGTGGGTGCGCTGGTGCTCACCCGATGAATCCTCCCGCATCCACCAACAGGCTGAGCACAGGGCCCGGAATAACACCCAACAAGACGGTGGCGACAGCGCTCAGTGCGATCACGACGGTGGTGGCGTAGGACGGCGTCGAAACCGTTGCCGCGTCCTCCTGAGGATCGGTGAAGAACATCAGCATGATGACGCGTACGTAGAAGAAGACCGCGATGATGCTCGACCCGATCGCGACCGCGACGACAGGCCATTGACCGGCTCCCAGCGCGGCGGCGAAGACGCCCCACTTGCCGATGAACCCGGCGGTCAGCGGCAGCCCGGCCATCGAGAGCAGGAAGACGGCGAAGGTCGCCGCGACCCACGGGTTGGTGCGCCCCAGGCCCGCCCAGCGGTCCAGCGAGCCGACCTCGCCGTTGGGCCCGCGTACCAGCGAGACGATCGCGAACGACCCGAGCGTCGCGAAGCCGTAGGCGGTCAGGTAGAAGAGCACCGCCTGGGTGGAGCCGAAGGCGTCGTTCTGCACCCCGAGGAGGCCGGTGAGCAGGAAGCCGGTGTGGGCGACGGCGGAGTAGCCGAGCATCCGTTTCACGTCCGTCTGGACCACCGCGAAGGAGGCACCCAGCAGCATCGTCAGCACCGCGACGATGCCGATCGCCGGGCGCCAGATGTCACCCTCGGCGCCGAAGGCAACGTAGAAGAGGCGCAGCATCGCGGCGAACGCGGCGATCTTGGTCGCAGCCGACATCCACGCGGTCACCGGCGTCGGAGCGCCCTGGTAGACGTCGGGCGTCCAGGAGTGGAACGGCACCGCACCGGTCTTGAAGAGCAGGCCGACGGCCATCAGGCCGATGCCGAGCAGCAGCAGCGGGCTGGAGCCGTCCTCGGCCGCCATCTCACCGATCTCGGCCAGCGACATCGACCCGGCGAAGCCGTAGACCAGCGCGAGACCGTAGAGGAAGATGCCGGACGAGAAGGCGCCGAGCAGGAAGTATTTCAGCGCGGCTTCCTGGGAGAGCAGCCGGCGACGCCGGGCCAGCCCGGTCAGCAGGTAGAGCGGGAGCGAGAGCACCTCGAGCGCGACGAAGAGCATCAGCAGGTCGCCGGAGATGCAGAAGAGCATCATCCCGCCGACCGCGAACATCATCAGCGGATAGACCTCGGTGTGCTCCAGGCCCCGCTGCGATGCCGTGCGCTCGGCCGGTGTGCCGGGCAGCGCCGCCGCCTGACCGGCGAAGGCGCTCACGCCGTTGTCGAGACGGCGTTCGGCGAAGAGAGCCACGCCGCCGAGCGAGACCAGCAGGACCAGCCCCTGGGAGAAGACCCCAGGGCCGTCGACGACGAGCGCACCCTCACCGGTCGAGACACCCAGGCCGGAGCCCGCCCCGACCGCGACCGTGCCGGCGAGGGCGGCGGCCAGACCGAGGAGTGCCAGGGAGACCTGGGTGTTGAACCGCGCGGCGCGGGGCGCGAAGGCCTCCACCACGACACCGGCGCAGGCGACGCCCAGCACCAGCAGGACGGGCCAGAGGGTGGCGTACGAAATTCCGGGAGACTCGAACATCGCCTCACTCACCTGCCTGGATCACGTTGACGATCGGATCGACCACCGGTGACGCCGCCGAGATCAGCGGGCCGGGGACGAAGCCGAAGAAGACGAGGGCGACCAGGAGCGGCGTCAGCACCCCGATCTCCCGCCGGTCGAGGTCGCGGACCGGCTTCTTGGAGAGCTGAGCGGGTCCGGTGAAGATCCGCTGGTAGGCCCACAGCACGTAGATCGCGGCGAGCACGATCGCGGTGACGGCGATGACACCGACCACCCAGTGGTAGTCGAAGGCGCTGATCAGGACCATGATCTCGGAGACGAACTGGGAGAGCCCGGGGAGACCGGCGGTGGCCAGACCGGCGATGAGGAACGTGCCGGCGAGCACCGGGGTCGCCTTCTCGAGCCCGCGCATCGACGAGATCGAGGCGGTGCGCTTGCGGGTGATCAGGAACCCGGCGATCAGGAACATCGCCGCGGTCGCGACACCGTGGTTGACCATGTAGAGGATCGACCCGACCAGGCCTTCGCGGGTGGCCGCGAAGATGCCGAGCGTGATCAGCCCGAAGTGGCTCAGCGAGGTGAGGCCGATCAGTCGGAGCAGATCGTCCTGCCCGATCGCCAGGACGGCGCCGTAGACGATCGAGATCAGCGCCAGCACCACGACGACAGGCGTCGCCCACGCGGACGCCTCCGGCACCAGACCCAGGCAGAGCCGGATCATGCCGAAGGTGCCGATCTTGTCGAGGATGCAGACCAGGAGCACCGAGGTCGGCGGGGTGGCCTGCTCGGTCGTGTCCGCCAGCCAGGTGTGCACCGGGAACAGCGGCGCCTTGACCGCGAACGCGATGAACATCGCCACGAAGATCCAGCGTTGCGCGGTGGTGCCGATGTCGAGCTGGGCGAGGTCGCTGATCAGGTAGGACGGTGCGCCGGCCTCCGAGGAGACCACGAAGAAGCCGATCAACGCACCGAGCAGCACCAGGCCGCCGCCGAGCTGGAACATCAGGAACTTCAGCGCGGCCTTCGCCCGCTGGGGGCCACCGTGCTGACCGATCATGAAGTAGGCCGGGATCAGCGTCGCCTCGAAGGCGATGTAGAAGACGAACAGGTCGGCGGCGAGGAAGGTGAGCAGCGCGAAGGCCTCCAGGGCCAGCGCCCAGGCGTACCACCGCTTGTCGTGGTCCTTGACCGCCGCCACCATCACCAGCGGCACCAGAACCACGGTCAGCAGCACCATCAGCTTGCCGAAGCCGTCCATCTCCAGCGCCCAGTGGACCCCGAGCGGCTCCATCCAGACGACGTCGGTATCGGGGGCGGTGAACATCGTCACGAGGCCCGCGATCAGGGTCGCGAACGCGAAGCCGAAGGCCCACAGCTTGGGCCGGGCCGGCATCACCGCCGTGACCAGCGCGCCCACGAACGGAATGAGGACGAGAGTTGTCAACAAGTCAGCTCACCACGATCAGGGCCAGGGCGACGAGAACCGTGCCGCCGAGGACGGAGAGGGCATAGGAACGTACGTAGCCGGTCTGCGCCTTGCGGAGCTCACCGGCGATCGCCGCGAGGGCGACCGGGCCACCGCTCATCAGGCCGTCGACGACATACTTGTCGGTCGCGAGCGCGCCGCGGGTGATCGCCATCCCGGGTGGCACCACCACGTCCTCGACGTGCGGGACGTGCAGGTAGGGCGTCGGGTCGGTCGTGGTCGGGCGACGCCCGAAGACGAACCCGGCTGCCGCGACGCCGATGGCGACGACGAGCACCGCGAGGACCGAGGTGGCCCAGACCGGGAGCGGTCCGTGGTGGCCGCCGTGGCCGATGGCGACCACCGGTTCGAGCCAGTGCTCGATCCAGCCGCCCAGGGCGAAGACGCCACCGAGGACCGACAGCGCGGCCAGGACCACGAGCGGACCGGTCATGATGCGTGGCGACTCGTGCGGGTGTACGCCCTCAGGCCACCGCTTGCGTCCGAAGAAGGCGAGCATCATCAGGCGGGTCATGTAGAACGCGGTCACGCCGGCGGCCAGCAGGGCGATGATGCCGACCAGCCAGCTCTCGGCGAAGGCGACCTCGAGGATCTTGTCCTTGGACCAGAAGCCGGAGAAGCCGGGGAACCCGATGATCGCCAGGTAGCCCATCGAGAAGGTCAGGAACGTGACCGGGAGCGCCCGGCTGAGGGCGCCGTAGTGCTTGAGGTTCACGTCGTCGTTCATCCCGTGCATCAGGCTTCCGGCACCGAGGAACATGTTGGCCTTGAAGAAGCCGTGGGTGAGCAGGTGGAAGATCGCGAACGCGTAACCCGGTCCGCCCAGCCCGGCAGCCAGCATCATGTAGCCGATCTGGCTCATCGTCGAACCGGCCAGGACCTTCTTGATGTCGTCCTTCACGCAGCTCACCGCGGCGCCCCAGATGATCGTCACCAGGGCGACGATCACGACAGCGGTCGAGGCGGCTTCGGCGGCGTCGAAGACCGCGCTGCTGCGTACGATCAGGTAGACGCCGGCGGTCACCATCGTCGCCGCGTGGATCAGCGCGGAGACCGGGGTCGGACCCTCCATCGCGTCCAGGAGCCAGCCCTGCAGCGGCACCTGTGCGGACTTGCCGCAGGCGCCGACGAGCAGCAGGATGCCGAGCCAGTTGAGCGTCGTGGTCGTGGTGTCGCCGATGTCGATCGCGGAGAACGACGTCGAGCCGAAGGTGACGAAGCACAGGGCGATCGCCAGCGAGAGGCCCATGTCGCCGACCCGGTTCATCACGAACGCCTTCTTGGCGGCAGCGGCCGCGGACGGCTTGTGCTGCCAGAAGCCGATCAGCAGGTAGGACGCCAGGCCGACGCCCTCCCAGCCGAGGAAGAGCCCGACGTAGTTCTCCGCCAGCACCAGCATCAGCATCGCGGCGAGGAACAGGTTGAGGTAGCCGAAGAACCGGGTGCGGCGCTCGTCGTGGGCCATGTAGCCGACGGAGTAGATGTGGATCAGGGTGCCGACGCCGGTGATGAGCAGCAGGAACAGGCTGGAGAGCTGGTCGTAGAGCAGGTCGAAGCCGACGCTCAGGTCGCCCGTGTCGAACCAGGTGTAGAGGTGCTGGACGACCTGCCTGCTCTCCTCGTCGCGGCCGAGGAGAGCCACGAAGAGGACGAGCGACACCACGAAGGCCGCGCCCGCGAGCGCAACCGCGAGCCAGTGCCCGATCCGGTCGAAGAGGGCCGGCGCCAGCGGGCGCCCGATCAGGATCAGGGCTGCGCCGGCCAGGGGCAGCGCGATCACCAGCCAGATCAGCGAGAAGACGCCGCTGGCCTCGACAGGGTTCACCACTTGAGCATCCTTGGCTCGTCGACCGAAGCCGTGTTTCTGGTGCGGAAGATGGTCATGATGATCGCCAGCCCGACGACCACCTCAGCGGCCGCGACGACCATCACGAAGAAGGCGGTCACCTGCCCGTCGAGGTTGCCGTGCATCCGGCTGAACGCCACCAGCGCCAGGTTGGCGGCGTTGAGCATGAGCTCGACGCACATGAAGACGACGATCGCATTGCGCCTGGTCAGCACACCGATCGTGCCGATCGTGAAGAGGATGGCGGACAGGATGACGTACGCCGTGGTGTTGTCTGTCATTCGTTCTTCCCCTCTCCGTTCGATCCGTTCGATCCGTTCGCCCCGTTCGATCTGCCCCCGGCCAGGATCGCCGGGACCGACCTCCTGCTCTGCGACCCGTCCGGCAGCAGCGCCGGGGTGTCGTTGCTGTTGTGTCTCGCGAAGGTGCCCGGTGGGGGCAGCGGGCCGAGGTGCTTCCCGCTCTTCGCGTAGTCGGCGACCCGCTTCTGGGCGAGGTCGGTCTGCGTTTGCTTCGGGTCGATCCGCTCCCGGTGGGCCAGCACCATCGCGCCGATCGCGGCGGTGATCAGCAGCGCGCTGGTCGCCTCGAAGGCGATCACGTAGCGGGAGAAGAGCAGGTCGGCGAGGCGCTGTACGTTGCCGCCCGCGTTGGCCTCGGACAGCCCGCGCATCGTGGCGATGCTCGCCTGGCCGACGCCCGCGACGAGGATCACGCCCAGCCCGACGCCGAGCAGACCGGCCAGGACCTTCTGTCCCGCGATCGTCTCCTTGAGCCGGTCGGAGGTGTCGACGCCGACCAGCATGATCACGAACAGGAACAGCATCAGGATCGCGCCGGTGTAGACCACGATCTGTACCGCGAACAGGAACGGCGCCTCCAGCATCGCGTAGATCATCGCGAGCCCGACCATGACCACCGCCAGCGAGAGCGCGGCGTGCACGGGCTTGCGCGAGAACAGGAGGCCCAGCGCCGCGATCACCATGATCGAGGCGAGGATCACGAAGCTCATCGGGTGGGCTCCTTGGGCTCCGGCGCGTAGTAGGAGGTGTCGTCGTTGCCCAGGAACATCGGGTGCGGAGGAGCCTCCATCCCGTCCTCGAGCGGCGCGAGCAGGTCCTGCTTCTCGTAGATGAGGCTCTCGCGCGAGGTGTCCGCGAGCTCGTACTCGTTCGTCATCGTCAGCGCCCGGGTCGGGCAGGCCTCGATGCACAGCCCGCACAGGATGCAACGCAGGTAGTTGATCTGGTAGACGCGGCCGTAGCGCTCACCGGGCGAGTAGCGCTCCTCCTCGGTGTTCTCCGCGCCCTCGACGTAGATGGCGTCGGCGGGGCAGGCCCACGCGCACAGCTCGCACCCGACGCACTTCTCCAGACCGTCAGGGTGCCGGTTGAGCTGGTGGCGACCGTGGAAGCGCTCCTCGGTCGGCTCTTTCTGCTGCGGGTACTGCTCGGTGACCGGCTTCTTGAACTGCGTCCCGAAGGTCACCGCGAACCCGCTGACCGGGTCCCAGAAACGCTCCTTGAACGTGCGGTCGTCGTTGCTCACTTTGCCTCCTCAGGCAGTGCGTCCTCAGGAGAGGGAAGGATTCGTACGCCGTGGGGCCCGCTGGTGCCGTTGAGGCCGAAGACGAGCGGCTGGGCGGCACCGCGGACGGCTCCACCGGCGGGCATCGCGGGCGTGGGGAAACCGCCGGCCGGGGTGCTGGCCTGGGCCTCCTTCTCCGGGAGCCGGTTGAGGAAGCCGAGCACGACCACCACGGTGACGGCCAGGCCGAAGCCGAAGAGGAACCAGTTGGGGCTGAAGCCGCCCTGGATCGCGGTCATCTTGATCACCGCGACGACGACGATCCAGGCGAGGCTCGCCGGGAGCAGGACCTTCCAGCCGAGCGACATGAACTGGTCGTAGCGCAGTCGGGGCAGCGTGCCGCGCAGCCAGATGAAGACCCAGATGAAGAAGAACATCTTCAGGAAGAACCACAGCACCGGCCAGTAGCCCTCGTTGGCGCCGGCCCAGAGGGTGCCGAGACCGAGCGGGGCCCGCCAGCCACCGAGGAACAGCGTGGTGGCGAGCGCGCTGACGGTGGCCATGTTGATGTATTCGGCCAGGAAGAAGAGGGCGAACTTCAGGCTGGAGTATTCGGTGTGGAAACCACCGACCAGCTCTCCCTCGGCCTCGGGAAGGTCGAACGGCGCGCGGTTGGTCTCGCCGACCATCGAGATGCAGTAGATCAGGAAGGACGGCAGCAGCAGGGCGCCGAACCACCAGTCGGTCTGAGCCTCGACGATCTGGCTCGTGGACAGGCTCCCGGCCATCAGGAAGACGGTGACGAGCGCGAGACCCATGCTCACCTCGTAGGAGATCATCTGGGCGCTGCTTCGGAGCCCTCCGAGGAGCGAGTAGGTGGATCCGGAGGCCCAGCCACCGAGCACGATCCCGTAGATGCCGATGCTGGCGATCGCCATCACGAACAGCACCGCGACCGGCATGTCGGTCAGCTGCAGCGGCGTCATCACGCCGAAGAGACTGACCTCAGGTCCGAACGGGATCACCGAGAACGTCACGAACGCCGGCACCGTCGCCAGGATCGGCGCGGTGATGAAGACGATCTTGTCCGCCTTCTCCGGGGTCAGGTCCTCCTTCAGCGCCAGCTTCACGCCATCGGCGAGCGACTGCAGCAGACCGAACGGCCCGTGCCGGTTCGGGCCGATGCGGTGCTGCATCCGGGCCACGACCTTGCGCTCCCACCAGATGTTGAACAGCGTCAGCACGACGCAGACCACGAAGACCAGCAGGACCTTGATCGCGATGATCCACCAGGGGTCCTGGCCGAACTGCTCCAGCCCGTTCACTGTCCTGCCCCCTCGATGGTCACCGTCGAGCCCGGCGAGGCGAGGTCCGCCCACACGCCGCGCCCGAAGCTGTTCGTCGGCACCCACACGGTGCCGTCGGCCATCTCGGCCGGCAGCGCCGGAAGCGTCCAGCTCCCCCGGTCACCGGTGATCGTCACGACGTCACCGAGCTCGGCGTGGAGCCCTGCCGGGATGCGTACGAACGCCGGCCGTGCGGTCGCGGCCAGAGCCTTGTCCCCCCTCTGCAACGTCCCGTTGTCGAGCATCAACCTCCACGTCGAAACCCGATACGCCGAAGAGTCGGAGATCGGCGCCGAGTAGTCGATCTCTGACGTCGAGGGGTCGATTTCTGTGCCGAGAACTGACTCCTCGCGGTCAGAAACTGACGTCTCGCGGTCGATACTCGACTCTTCGGCGAGGATCTTGAGGAGGTCGGCGTCGGAGTAGGTGCCGGGCTTGTCGAAGACCTTCTCGAACGGGCGGCGGCGGCCTTCCCAGGTGACGAAGGTGCCGGCCTTCTCGGAGGCGGTGGCGACAGGGAGTACGACGTCGGCACGCTCGGTCACGGCGGTGACCCGCTGCTCGAGGCTGACCACGAAACCGGCCTGGTCGAGGGCGGCCAGGAAGGCAGCCGGGTCGGCGGTGTCGTCGGGGTCCACACCGGCGACGAGGAGGGCGTCGAGGCCGCTGCGCACGATGCCGTCGGCGTCGAGGCCACCCTCGCCCGGAAGCAGGTCGGCCTCGACCGCACCCCGGTCGCCGGCGCGACGCGGCACCCAGGCGAGCCTGGCGCCGGTGCGGTCGGCGAGGTCGGCGGCAGCGGAGTAGGCGCCGGGGCTGGTCGCCAGCCGTTCGCCGACGAGGATCACCGAAGCTTCGGTGACCCCGCTGAACTGCGACAACACGTCCTTCTCGGCGCCGGGAGCGGTCAGGACGATCTCTGCGCCGAGCTTGCGGGAGCCCTCCGACGCGTACGGGCTCAGGGTGGTGATCCGCAGACCGGATCGGTTGGCCTTGCGCAGCCGCAGGAAGAGCGTGCCGGCCTCGTCCTCGGGCTCGAGGCCGACGAGGACGACGTGGTCGGCGGCGTCGAGGTCGGCGTAGGTGACGCTCGTCCCCGCCACCCGCGAGCGCAGGAAGTCGGTCTCTTCCGCCGACAGCGGACGCGAGCGGAAGTCGATGTGCGGCGTGCGGAGAGTGTCTCGGGCGAAGGTGGCGTAGGCCTTCGCGTCCTCCAGCGTCAGCCGGCCACCGGGCAGCACGCCCACGGAGCCGGCCTGGGCCAGCCCGGCCGCGGCCACGGCGACGGCCTCCAGCCAGGAGGCCGGACGGAGCTCGCCGTCCTCACGGACCATCGGCGTGGTGAGCCGGTCGCGGACCGCGTAGCGGAATCCGAAGCGGTCCTTGTCGGAGATCCACTCCTCGTTGACCTCGGGGTCGTTGCCGGCGAGCCGGCGCATGACCTTGCCGCGGCGGTGATCGATGCGGATCGCGGCACCGCAGGCGTCGTGCTCGGCGACGCTCGGGGTCGAGACCAGGTCGAAGGGGCGGGCGCGGAACCGGTAGTCGTCCGAGGTCAGCGCGCCGACCGGGCAGATCTGGATGACGTTGCCGGAGAAGTAGGACGAGAACGGCTTGTCCTCGGCGATGCCGATCTGCTGCTGCGCGCCACGCTGGATCAGCGCGATGCCCGGGTCGCCCGGGATCTCGGCGGCGAACCGGGTGCAGCGCTGGCAGACGATGCAGCGCTCACGGTCGAGCAGCACGTTGGGCGAGAGGTTGATGGGCTTCGGGAACGTGCGCTTCGTCCCCTCGAACCGGGTCTCCCCCTGGCCGTGGGACATCGCCTGGTTCTGCAGCGGGCACTCGCCGCCCTTGTCGCACACCGGGCAGTCCAACGGGTGGTTGACCAGGAGGAACTCCATGATCCCCTGCTGCGCCTTCACCGCGGTGGAGTTCTGCGTCTCCACCACCATGCCCTCGGCGACCGGGATCGTGCAGGAGGCCTGCGGCTTCGGGAAGCCGCGACCGTTGCCGGCGTCGGGGATGTCGACCAGGCACTGCCGGCACGCGCCGACCGGGGCCAACAAGGGGTGGTCACAGAACCGCGGGATCTCGATCCCGGCTTCCTCGGCGGCTCGGATCACGAGGGTCCCTTCGGGGACCGTGACGTCAGCGCCGTCGATCTTGAGAGTTACGTCGCTCATTTCGACTCCGCCCATGCAGTCGACGCGGCCGGGTCGAACGGGCAGCCGCCCTGCTCGAGGTGGGCCAGATATTCGTCTCGGAAGTACTTGATCGAGGAGGTGATCGGGCTGGTCGCACCGTCACCCAGCGCACAGAACGAGCGGCCGAGGATGTTGTCGCACTGGTCGAGCAGCAGGTCGAGATCCTCCGGCTTGCCGTCGCCCTTCTCCAGCCGCTCCAGCACCTGCACCAGCCACCAGGTGCCCTCGCGGCACGGGGTGCACTTCCCGCACGACTCGTGCTTGTAGAACTCCGTCCACCGCAGCACCGCTCGCACCACGCACACCGAGTCGTCGAAGATCTGCAGCGCGCGGGTGCCGAGCATCGAGCCGGCCGCGGCGACCCCTTCGAAGTCCAGCGGCACGTCGAGGTGCTCCTGGGTGAACAGCGGCGTCGAGGAGCCACCCGGGGTCCAGAACTTGAGCTCGTGGCCCTCGCGGACCCCGCCGGCGAGCTCGATCAGCTTGCGCAGCGTGATGCCGAGCGGGGCCTCGTACTGGCCGGGCTTCTTGACGTGGCCCGAGAGCGAGAAGATGCCGACACCGGCCGACTTCTCCGTCCCCATCCCCGAGAACCAGGAGGCGCCGTTCTTCACGATCGCCGGCACCGAGGCGATCGACTCGGCGTTGTTGATCACGGTCGGGCTCGCGTAGAGACCGGCGACGGCCGGGAACGGCGGCCGGAGCCGGGGTTGGCCACGACGCCCCTCGAGCGAGTCGAGCAGCGCGGTCTCCTCACCACAGATGTACGCCCCCGCGCCCGCGTGCACGACCAGCTCGAGGTCGTAGCCGGAGCCGTGGATGTTCGTGCCGAGGTGACCCGCGGCATAGGCCTCACGGACCGCGGCCTGCAGCCGCCGGATCACGTGCAGCACCTCGCCGCGTACGTAGATGAAGGCCCGCTCCGCACGGATGGCGTAGGAGGAGATGATCACGCCCTCGACCAGGGTGTGGGGCGAGGCCATCATCAGCGGGATGTCCTTGCAGGTGCCCGGCTCGGACTCGTCGGCGTTGACCACGAGGTAGCGCGGCTTGGGGTTCTCCGGGTCTGCCGGCGGCAGGAAGCCCCACTTCACACCGGTCGGGAAGCCGGCGCCTCCGCGACCGCGGAGGCCGGAGTCCTTGACGGTCGTCTGGACGTCCTCCGGGGCCATCCGGAGCGCGACGTCGAGCGCCTCGTATCCCCCGGTGGCGGTGTAGGCGGGCAGCGTCCAGGCCCGCTCGTCGCCCCAGTTGGCGGTCAGGACCGGGGTCAGGGTGTCGGTCATGCCTCAGGGGCCTTCCACTCGTTCTCGGCGGCCAGCTTCAGGCCCGCCTGGGAGGCCTCTCCCGACGCCGGCCCCTCGTCGACGAGCCCGTCCTCGAAGCCGGCGAGGACCCGCTCGGCCTCGCGCCAGCTGGTGATCCGCGCCCCGCGCGAGGCCACGACCTCGCGGCCTTCCTGCAGGTCCTCCACCAGCTGGAGCGCCGACTCCGGCGTCTGGTTGTCGAAGAACTCCCAGTTGACCATCACCACCGGCGCGTAGTCGCAGGCCGCGTTGCACTCGATGTGCTCGAGCGTGATGCTGCCGTCTGCCGTCGTCTCGTCGTTGCCCACCTCGAGCTTCTCGCGCAGGCAGGCGAAGATCTCGTCGCCGCCCATCACCGCGCAGAGCGTGTTGGTGCAGACGCCGACATGGTGCTTCCCGACGGGATGACGCTTGTACATCGTGTAGAAGGTCGCGACCCCGCTCACCTCGGCCGGGGTCAGCCCCAGGACGTCGGCACACGCCTGGATGCCCTCAGGAGTGACCCGGCCCTCCACCGACTGCACCAGGTGGAGCATCGGCAGCAGCCCGGAACGGGCCTGGGGATAGCGAGCCGCGATCTCCCGCAGCTCGTCGAATGTCTCCGGAGCCAAGCTCATCGGTCGACGCCTCCCATCACCGGGTCGATGGATGCGATCGCCACGATCACGTCGGCGACCATGCCGCCCTCGGACATCACGCTCGTGGCCTGCAGGTTGGTGAACGACGGGTCCCGGAAGTGGACCCGGTAGGGCTTGGTGCCGCCGTCGCTGACCACGTGCGCGCCGAGCTCGCCGCGCGGTGACTCGATCGCGGCGTACGCCTGGCCGGCCGGCACCCGGAAGCCCTCGGTCACCAGCTTGAAGTGGTGGATCAGCGCCTCCATCGACTCGCCCATGATGTGGCGGATGTGGTCGAGGGAGTTGCCCTGGCCGTCGGGGCCGACGGAGAGCTGCGAGGGCCAGGCGATCTTCTTGTCGGCGACCATCACGGGCGCACCGTCGAGGTCCTTGAGCCGCTTGAGCGCCTGCTCCATGATCCGCAAGGACTCCCACATCTCGGCCAGCCGGACCCGGAACCGCCCGTAGGAGTCACAGGTGTCCCAGGTGATGACCTCGAAGTCGTAGTCCTCGTAACCGGAGTAGGGCTGGGTCTTGCGCAGGTCCCACGGGTAGCCGGTCGACCGCAGGATCGGGCCGGTCAGGCCGAGCGCGAGGCAGCCCTCCAGGTCGAGGTAGCCGACCTGCTCGAGGCGGCCCTTGAAGATCGGGTTGGCGTTGCAGAGCGCTGCGTATTCGGTCAGCCGGGTCTTCATCAGCTCGATGAACTCGCCGACCCGCGCCACTGTGCCCTCGGGCACGTCCTGGGCGACGCCGCCGGGACGGATGTAGGCGTGGTTCATCCGCAGCCCGGTGATGAACTCGAACAGGTCCAGGCACAGCTCACGCTCGCGGAACCCGATCGTCATCACCGTCAGCGCACCGAGCTCCATGCCGCCGGTCGCGATCGCGACCAGGTGGGAGGAGATCCGGTTCAGCTCCATCAGCATGACCCGGATGACGTCGGCCTTCTCCGGCACCTCGGCCTGGATCCCGAGCAGCTTCTCCACGCCGAGGACGTACGCCGTCTCGTTGAAGATCGGCGAGAGGTAGTCCATCCGGGTGACGAAGGTCGTGCCCTGGGTCCAGGAGCGGAACTCCATGTTCTTCTCGATGCCCGTGTGGAGGTAGCCGATCCCGGCGCGCGCCTCGGTCACGGTCTCGCCCTCGAGCTCGAGGATCAGCCGGAGCACCCCGTGTGTCGAGGGGTGCTGCGGGCCCATGTTGACGACGATTCGCTCGTCCTTGACGTCCTTGAGGGCGTCGGTGAGCTCGTCCCAGTCCTGGCCGGTGACGGTGAACGTACGGCCTTCGTCGGCCTCTGTCGCGGTCATGAGTAGCTCCTGCGAGTGTCCGGCGGCGGGATCGTCGCGCCGTGGTATTCCACCGGGATCCCGCCGAGCGGGTAGTCCTTGCGTTGCGGGTGTCCCGGCCAGTCGTCGGGCATCAGGATCCGGGTCAGCCCCGGGTGGCCGTCGAAGACGATCCCGAACATGTCGTAGGTCTCGCGCTCGTGCCAGTCCAGCGTCGGGTAGATCGCCACCCCGCTCGGCACGTGCGGGTCCTCCTCGGGGGCGGAGGTCTCGACCCGCACCCGGCGGTTGTACGTCATCGAGAGCAGGTGGTAGACCGCGTGCAGCTCGCTGTGCTTGTTTTCTTGGCCATGGTCAGCCGGGTAGTGCACCCCGGAGACCCCGGAGCAGAGCTCGAAGCGCAGCTCGTCGCGGAGCACCTGCAGGGCCTCGAGCAGCCGCTCGCGGCGTACGTGGAAGGTCAGCTCGCCACGGTGGATGACCGCCTCCGCCTCGGTGAAGGCGAGCGCGTCGGCGACCTCCTTGAACCAGCCACCGTAGGGCTGAACACCGACATCACTGGTGCGGCTCGGCATGGCGTGCTGGCGGGTGAGACCGCCGTAGCCGCTGGTGTCGCCGGTGTCGCTCACGCCGAACATGCCACTGTTCTGGCCGCTGTTCTGATCGTTCACCGCAGCAGTCCCGTCTGGTCGATCAGCGGCAGCTGGCGCAGCGCGGCGGTCTCGTTGGCGACCTCCTCGCGCTCGGCGTTGACGCCCAGCGGGGTGCCCTGGATCTTGTCGTGCAGCTTGAGGATCGCGTCGATCAGCATCTCCGGGCGCGGTGGGCAGCCGGGGAGATACATGTCGACGGGCACGATGTGGTCGACGCCCTGGACGATCGCATAGTTGTTGAACATCCCGCCGCTGCTGGCGCAGACGCCCATCGCGAGCACCCACTTCGGCTCGGGCATCTGGTCATAGATCTGCCGCAGGACCGGCGCCATCTTCTGGCTCACCCGCCCCGCCACGATCATCAGGTCGGCCTGCCGCGGGCTGGCGCGGAAGACCTCCATGCCATACCGGGCGAGGTCGTACTTCGGCCCGCCGCTCGTCATCATCTCGATGGCGCAGCAGGCCAGCCCGAACGTCGCCGGCCACAGGCTCGCCTTGCGGAAGTAGCCCGCCAGGCCCTCGACGGTCGTGAGCAGAACCCCGCTCGGAAGCTTCTCTTCGAGACCCATGTCAGTCCCAGTCCAATCCGCCGCGGCGCCACACATAGGCGTACGCCACGAACACCGTCAGCAAGAACAGGCCCATCTCCGCGAGTCCGAACCATCCCATCGCGTCGAACCTGACGGCCCACGGGTAGAGGAAGATGATCTCGATGTCGAAGATGATGAAGAGCATCGCGGTGATGTAGTACTTCACCGGAAAGCGGCCGCCCAGCGCTTGTGGCGTGGCCTCGATCCCGCACTCGTAGGGATCCGCCTTGGCCTGGTTGGCGCGTCTCGGTCCCACGACCGAGCTCATGATCACCGAACCGACCGCGAAGAGCGTCGCCAGTCCCGCCAACGCGAGCACCGGCACGTACAGCTCCATCTCGCCTCCTACCCTGAGCGACCCACCCCTTCTTGAGACTTTGTGAATGGAATCACAATGTGGGCCAACTCACATCCTGCCACTCCTGCGACGGAATGCAAGTGGGTTGCCGAAATGGCGCGGCGCACTTTCTCGCCCTGGTCGAAATGCCCCCGCGCATCCGGCGGCAAACGCCTGCAGAGTCACGCCATGGCGGTGAAGTGGTGGGTCAGCGTCCGGGCCTGAAGGCCGGTGCCGGCGCGTCGAGGAACGCCCGCGGGATCACGACGATCCGCTTCTCGACATCGATCACCTGGGCCGGAGCTCCGTCGGCGTTCACCTGCAGGACTTCGTACGTCACGGTGTGCGCCGTCATCCGTCGCTGCCTGAGCCACCCGTGGTGCCACACGACTCTGCCCCACGGTCCCTGGATCTCGAGCGACTCGCCCACCGAGCCGACGACGGTGGCGCCGAGCGGATACATCCCTGTCATCCCGCCCTGCCCGCCGAACAGCTGGGACAGCGGTCCCAAGCCGGCGAGCACCGCAAGGTAGATCGCGCCTCGATAGAGGCCTGAGATCACGAAGATCGACACGACACCACCCAGGATTCCCGACGTCAGCAGGGGTGAGAGCCCGATCCGCTCCCGATACCAGGCGTAGACGAGCCGCCGTCGCATGGCCCGGTCCACCTCGATGCGTACTCCCGACAGCGGCGTCTCGACAGCCGTTCGGGCGCCCGCCGCCTCCAGCTCGCCCCGGATCAACGGGCCGATGAGCACGGCCGGGAAGTCGATCGATCCCACCAGCTCGTCCGGCCCGGTCGGGACGTAGGACGGGACCCGATGCCGCCAGCGTGGCTGTCGGCACCTCACCAGCACCGGCCCGATCTCGGCCCGGGCCAGCCGCGACCAGGGGTAGAAGGTCATCCGCGTGGACGTGCGTATCCCCAGGCCGCTCTCCGTAGCCCAAGCCGTGAGCACCGCCCCCACCGGCAGGTCACGCCGCACCGCGCCTCGCGCGGTCCACAGCGGCATCACCAGCTGGAGAACCAGAATCGTGCCTCCGAAGATCGCCGCCACTGCAACACCGAAGCCGTTGTCGATGATGCTCGCGCCTGGGAACAGCCACACCAAACAGAGCGCCCCCACCATCATCGGCGGCAGCACCAGCGCCGCGAACCAATAGCCCGGATTGCGCAGCCGCAGACCCACGAGTGCGCGCCTCAGCCGGCGCTGATCCTCAGCCGTGACAGTCCAGCTGGTCACCGAGCCCGGCACCGCATCCATGTCCACCAACGGCCTCCTCGACATCGCCGCAGCTCGGCTGCGGCAGCGTACTGGAGATCTGCGGAGGGATCTGGAGACCTGGGTCAGAACCCCGCACATGAGCGAAATTCCTCGTACGTCCCGAGCCCAGGTCGTGCCAGAACCCCATATGTGCGCGGATGTTGCCGGGTTGTGGCGGATCAGGCTTCGGCGCGGACAGCTGGTTCCGGCGCGTCGAGGAAGGCCCGCGGGATCACGACGATCCGCTTCTCGACGCCATTCGACTCGGCCAGCGTGCCATCGGGGTGCGCCTGCACCATCTCGTACGTCACGGTGTGCTTGGTCATCCGAATCGGTTTCAGCCATCCCGGAGGCCAGGCCACGCTCCCCCACGGACCCTGGACCTCGAGCCACTCGCCCGCGGAGCCGGTGACGGCGGCACCTATCGGATAGATCCCCGACATCCGCCGCTTCCCGGTGAGCCACCAGACGGGTAGGCCGAGCGTCGCCAGCGCCGCGAAGAAGAACACCCCTAGGAAGGAGCCGATGGCGAGCTGCATCGCGATGTTGAGGATCGTCACTGCCGGCAGCAGCCACGCCGCAACCCCGAACTGCGCTCGTATCCAGGCCCGGACGAGCCGCCACCGCAAGGCGCGGTCGACGACGGTCGGCACCCCGGCCATCGGGATCTCCGCGGGCTTCCGGTCCGCCCGCGCTTCCAGTTCGCGCCTGATCTCCGGCCCGATGAGCTGAGCCGGGAAGTCGATCGACTGCGCCACCTCGTCCGGCCCGGCCGGAAGGTACTCGGGGACAGTCAACGTCCTCGGGATCTTCTGCCGGCACCGCACGAGCACCGGGCCCGCCTCGACCTCCGTCAACCGCGACCATGGGTAGAAGGTGAGTCGGCTGCGCGTGCGCACACCCAATCCGCTTGCCGTCGCCCAGGCTGTGAGCGTGGTGCCGACAGGGAGCTCACGCTCTACCCGACGGCGTACGGTCACCAGCGGCATCGCCACATTGAGAGGCAGTATGAGGACCCCGAGTGCCACCGCAGTCGCGATCGCGAACGTGTCGCTGACGACCCCGCCGAACGCATCCTGCGCACCGAGCCAGACGAAACCCGACCCCAGCACCGGCACTGCCAGTGCCAGCAGCCAGTACGCCCCGCTTCGCACCCGCAGGCCCATCAGGGCCCGTTTGAGCCGCCGCTGATCGTCGATCGTGACGGTCCAGTCCGTCACCGAACCGGGCACCACATCCGCATCCACGGGCGGCCCTCCTCAGCGTCTCGGCCGGCAGGCCGGTCGCAGCGTACCGGATACCCCCGGAGGGAATGGCCGGATCACCCGATGTCGAGTCGGGACTCACTCGGAGTCGGGACGGATCCAGCCCTTGGCGAGACCTGCGCGGACGATGGCGTCCGTCGCCTGTCCCAGGGTGGTCGAGGCGGCGACGACGCCGGCCTCGCGGGCACGTACGCGGGACTCGGTGGCGCCCGGCATGCTCCAGGTGCCACCGCGGTTGATCCAGTTGAGGAGCATCGGCTCGAGGCGGTCCATCGCCTTGCAGAAGCGCGCCTCAGGGGTCTGCGCCGCCTCGAACTCGTCCCACAGCGCCCGGATCTCCCCGGCCTGGTCCGGCGGCAGCATCGCGAAGAGCCGGTCGGCGGCAGCCAGCTCGCGCTCGACCTGGTCGACGATCGCGGCAGGGTCGAAGACCGGGCTGTCGCCGGCGTAGATCTCGACCATGTCGTGGATGATCACGAGCTTGATCGCGTGCCCGACGTCGATCGGCTCGTCGGCGTACTCGGCCAGCAGCAGCACCATCAATGCCAGGTGCCAGGAGTGCTCGGCGTCGTTCTCGCGACGGTCGGCCGCGGCCAGCGGAGAGGCGCGCAGGATCGTCTTGAGCCTGTCGGCCTCCGCGATGAACTCCAGCTGAGCCCTCAGCCTCCCACCGATCTCGTCCGGGAGCGGGTTCAGGTCGATGATCAGATCCTCACCAGAGTCAGCCATGCCTCGACCCTCTCATCCTCCGGAAACCGCGGTTTCGACCGGGGGACGTCATGAGTCGCGCCACGATGTCGTCGGGAATCAACGGCGCGGGAATGGTCTCGCGAGCCGTCGGCCGGAGCACATTCGGATAGCTGAAGGCTGACCCCCGGATCCGAGACCCCTGAAGCATCCGCCAGGGAATCACCCGCTCGTCTCGCGCGGTCAGCAGCCTGATGCCGACGTCCTCGACCTGCAGCGACACGCTGAAGCCGACCGGGAAGAGCGACCTGATCTGGCTGCGGGTCGCCCGCCAGAGCGCCCAGATGCTCACCGCCACGAAGACCGGGACCAGAAGGTTCGTCGGATCCGTGCCATAGCCGTCGAGCGCCGCCACCACGGTCAGGTACGCCTGTCCCCCGAGCATGACAGCGGCAAGAATCAGCGCTGCCAGCATCCTCGGCTCGAGCACCAGCGTCATCCCGGCGTCACGCGCCAGCCTCCGTTGAGAGTCAGCGGTCACGACCCAGGTGCGGGCCGCGGTGACAGCAGTGCCGCGCGGGAATCCATGCCGTGACGCCACCGGTGTCGGGCCGACGACCGGGAGCCCGAGACGTACGAGCAGATCGTCTGCCACCAGCGCCCGCGGAACCCAGACGCTCGGGCGAGGCATCAGCCCAGGGAGGAACCGGTCGAGGCGCACGGCCTGCCGATCGATGAAGCCGAGAATCCCGGCGTTGCCGTGCGCACCGCCGATCTGGTCCCAGCGCCACGATGCCTCGCCGAGCGCGGTCGCGATCCGGAAGCCGCGGTCGTCCATCTCGGAGACGACGACCTTGCCGATCGGATAGGTAGCGGTGATCTGCTTGGCGATGACCGACCGGTGGGCGATGAGCCACATGCCCGAGAACAGGAGTGCCATCACCCCGAGTGCGGCCAGCCCGATCCGGTCCAGCCTGCCGATGGTTCCGGAGTCGTCGCTCAGCACCCACGGGACGATCAGCACGGACCAGCAGACGATGGCGATCAGCACGTGACGGAGCAGCGTTGCCCGCGTCCAGAGCGAAGCCCTTCTCGCCGACCGGACGAGTTGCCACTGCCCCTTCGGGGTGACGGCCCAGATGTGAACCACGTACGGAGTGTGGCGGACGGGGCCGCGGCGTACAGCGGAACTGGTGAACCCCGAGGGGTTTCCGGACGGGCTGGTTACCGGGTGGGCAGTGGGAGGGCGCGCTTGGTGCGGCTCACGTAGGCCGAGCCCTCGGGGCCGACGACGACGTAGGAGTCGCCGAGGCGGGAGCTGTATTCCAGGTGGGCGCGTCCCCAGAACATGCCGATCCGGATGCCGCCGTACATCCCCGGGGCGGTGAACCAGGCCTCGGCAGGGCCGCCCTCCTCGGAGATGAGCCGGATGTCGAACGTACGCAGCTGGTGGTCGCCGCGGAACTCCGCGGTCAGCTCGGCGAGGGTCGTGTTCACGTGCTGGTTGACGCCCTCGAGGTTGTCACCGAGCGGGGTGCCGGGACGGAAGGAGGGGTCGAGCATGTCGAGCAGGTGGTCGTGACCGCGGCGCTTGGCGAGCTGGTAGGGCGTCTCGCCGTGGGCCGTGGGCAGCGACCGGACACCGCCCAGCGAGAGCAGCTCCTGCACGGTCTCCCGCGGTGCACCGAGGTAGGCGGCGTGGTGGAGCGGCGTGAACATCGACTCGCCGCCGATCTTCCAGGTGTTGACGCCGACGGTGTAGTCGTTGCGTACCTGCGAGAGCGCGCGACGCCAGTCACCCTGTGCGGCCGCGTCGGTGAGCGAGTCCCTGGCCTTGACCGCTGCGGGGCCGTAGGCCTCGCGAGGCATCAAGATGCCGTCCCATGGCAACGTCGTGGTCATAGTTGAACTTTCGCAGAGATCAGGCGGTTCCGTGATGAAGTGCGACGATCCCGGCTGAGAGATTCGTCCAGGTCGGCGCCTTCCACCCCGCTGAGGCGAGCATGTCGGCGAGACCTGCCTGGTCGGGCCAGGCCCGGATGGACTCAGCGAGATAGACGTAGGCGTCCGGGGAGGACGATACCGCCCGGGCGACCGGCGGAAGCGCCCTCATCAGGTATTCCACGTAGACCGTCCGGAACGGCTTCCAGGTCGGGTGCGAGAACTCGCAGACCACGATCCGGCCGCCGGGGCGGGTGACCCGGCGCAGCTCGCGCAGGCCGGCCTCTGGGTCGACGATGTTGCGCAGGCCGAACGAGATCGTCACCGCGTCGAAGGTCCCGTCGCGGTAGGGCAGCCGGGTGCCGTCACCGGCCGTGAACGGCAGGTGCGGCTTCGCCTTCTTGCCGACCTGGAGCATCCCGATCGAGAAGTCGGTCGGGACCACCTCGGCGCCGGCGTCCAGGAACGGCTGCGACGAGGTGCCGGTGCCGGCAGCGAGGTCGAGCACGAGCTCACCCGGCTTGGGGTCGACGGCCTTGATGACCTCGCGTCGCCAGCGTCGGTCCTGGCCGAGGGAGAGTACGTCGTTGGTGAGGTCGTAGCGCTTGGCCACGGCGTCGAACATCCGGCGTACCTCGCCGGGCTGCTTGTCCAGATCTGCTCGGGTCACGGGCTGATTCTGTCTCAGGTGCTGTCTCGGGTTCCGTCAGGCCCGAGCTCAGGCAAGCTTCTCGAAGATCTCGTCGGCGTACTTCGCCGCGTCCTTCTTCGTTGCGGCGGTCGCCTGGACGGTCAGGTCGTCGGAGGCGTGAGAGCAGGTCGCCTGGGTCTGGCCGGTCTGCTGGTCGGCGCTGGAGTAGCACACGTTGTCGCCCACCTTGGAGACCTCGCCACCGCCGTAGTAGGCGCTGCCGTCTCCGGCGAAGGCACGGATCATCACGGACTTCTTCATGTCCTCGGTGATGTAGGTGCGCGTGGCCATCGAGAACCCGAGGGCGTCGGAGACGTTGCGGTCCTCGGTCTTCGAGCTGGCCGCGTTCTGCTTGATGAACAGGTCGAGCTGCTCCTCGGTCGCGCCCTGCTTCTTGATCGCCTCGAGGTCGTAGGAGGACTTCACGTCGGCCGGCTTGTAGCCGCCCGACAGCGTCTCCGGGAGCGCGATCTTCACACTGGAGTGGGATTCGGAGTCGCCAACCCACCGTGGCAGGCCAACGCCCAGCACGACGAAGAGGGCCAAGGCGATGATGCCGAGGGTGATGCCGTTCTCTGCGATGAACGACTGCTCTTTGTTGGTACTCACGCCAGGGCACGCTACAACCCATCTGGTGAAGGATGGCAACTGGGGCGTGATGCTGCATACATGACTTCGACTCGTCGCCGCCGACACCACGCCGATACGCTGGGGCTGTGAGTGAGTCAGAGCAGCGGTCCCTGGTAGCCACCACGGTGGCACTCGACGCAGGGTCGGAGACGCTCGACGACCTGCTCGCGCTGCTGCCCGCCCGCCGGCGGGTGCTGTCCTGGGTCCGCCACGGCGAGGGCCTGGTCGGCTGGGGCACCGCCGCCGAGATCCGTACGTCCGGGCCGGAACGGTTCGCGCACGCCGCCAAGTGGTTCGAGGAGCTCGTCGCCTCCTCCACTGTCTCGGACGCCGTGGGCGAGCCCGGCACCGGGCTCGTCGGCTTCGGCTCCTTCGCCTTCGCCGACCTGCCGGGCTTCTCCGTCCTCAAGGTGCCGGCGGTCATCGTCGGCAAGCGTGGTGACGCAGCCTGGGTGACCACCGTCGGCCCGGCCGCATCGCCCCCGCCTCCGTTGGCGCCGACGTCGCCGCCGGAGGCGCCGCGCGACGTCGTCTTCGCCGATGCCTACGTCGACGGCGAGCACTGGATGCGGATCGTCGCCGACGCCGTGTCCCGGCTCCAGGACGGCGATCCTTCGACAAGCTCAGGACATCGCCTCCGAAAAGTTGTCCTCGCCCGCGACCTGCTGGCCGCGGCCAGCGAGCCGATCGACATCCGCGCCGTGCTGCGGCGGTTGGCGGCTGCGTACCCGACCTGCTGGACGTTCCACGTCGACGACCTCTTCGGCGCGACGCCGGAGCTCCTCGTCCGCCGCGAGCGCGGCCTGGTCACCTCGCGCGTGCTCGCGGGCACGATCTGGCCCACCGGCGAGGAGGCCAAATCAAATGGAACCGGCGACCACGCCCTCGCCTCGTCGCTGGCCGAGTCGTCGAAGAACCTCGAGGAGCACGAGTACGCCGCCAGGTCGGTCGCCGACGCACTCGAGCCGCACTGCTCCTCGATGAACGTGCCCGAGGCCCCCTTCGTGCTCAAGCTCCCCAACGTGATGCACCTGGCCACCGACATCACCGGTGTGGCCAGCGACGGGGTGAGCTCGCTCGACCTGGCCGCCGCGCTGCACCCCTCGGCCGCGGTCGGCGGCACCCCTCGGGAGGACGCCGTCGCCCTGATCGCCGAGATCGAGTCGATGGAGCGTGCCCGCTACGCCGGGCCGGTCGGTTGGATGGACGCCACCGGCGACGGTGAGTGGGGCATCGCACTGCGCTCGGCCGAGATGATCGACGACCGCACCGCTCGCCTCTTCGCCGGCTGCGGCATCGTGGCCAGCTCCGACCCGGCGACCGAGCTGGCCGAGACCCAGGCCAAGTTCGTCCCCATCCGCGACGCTCTCTCCTGAGCTGTCCGGTCCCGAGAGGGGGCCTGCCGGAGTGTGCGGCCCGCGATAGATTCGGCGGCATGAGGATCACGAAGTTCGGCCATGCCTGTGTCCGGATCGAGCACGACGGGGCGGTGGTGGTCGTCGACCCGGGCGTGTTCGCCCAGCCCGAGGCGCTGGACGGCGCCACCGCGGTGCTGATCACCCACGAGCACCCCGACCATTACAGCCCGGCTCTCCTGGAGAACAGCGACGCCCCGGTCTACACCATCGGCGCCGTCGCGGCGCAGATCCTGAAGGGCGCACCCGCGGTCCACGAACGGACCACGGTCGTGAAGCCCGGGGAGTCGTTCGACGCCGGCCTCCCGGTCACCGCGGTCAACGAGAAGCACGCGGTGATCCACGAAGACATGCCCCACTTCGACAACTCGGGCTACCTGATCACCGCCGGGGACTCGAAGCTGTTCCACCCGGGCGACGCGCTCGATGGTCCCGGCCAGGCCGTGGACGTGCTCTTCCTGCCCGTCTCCGCCCCCTGGGCCCGCTCCGCCGAGCTGATCGACTTCGCCCGCGAGGTCGGCGCCTCCCGGACCGTCGCGATCCACGACCGGATCTACTCCGAGGCCGGATCGGGCGTCTTCGACACGCAGGCGGCCGCGCTGATCCCCGCCGAGCGCGGCTACGTACGCCTCGCGGACGGGGCTGACCTCTGATGGCCCTCGTCGCAGTGCTGTACGCCTACAACGACCTCCCGGACGTACGCGCCGAGCACCTCGACGCCCATCGCGGATTCCTGGCGAGCCAGGACAACCTGGTGCTCTCCGGCCCCACCTCGGACGGCTCCGGCCTGCTCGTCTTCGAGGGCGAGATCGCCGCGGTCGAGGCGACCGTCGACGAGGATCCGTTCCTCGCGGTCGGACTGATCAAGGAGCGCCGTGTCTTCGAGTGGACCCCGGTCCTCGGCTCCTGGAAGTCCCGGCTGGGGCTTTAGGGGGCGTTGGGGTCGGGTCCTTTGGAAACTCGGTGTTGGTCGTGTCGCTGGGGCTGGGCCGCCGACCCGTTGTGGATGGTGTTCTCGCCGGGTCCCGGAGTCAAGGACGGCCTGCGGCCGCCGGCTTCGCCGGTCGCCTTCGGCGATCCTGGACACCGGGACCCGCCGAGAGATTTGGCCGTATATCGGGTCGGCGGCGGGGTGTGGCGCGGATTCCTTTGGCTGGGTAGGTGCTTGGGGACTGGGGCTGGGGTCTCTCTTGGCCGGGGAATGTCTCGTCGGTGCTTTCACTAGCCGATGACACCTTGTGAAGCGTTCACAAGGGACGGACAGCAGGGAAACACCCCGACAGTCCGACCCTCCCCGGGCGGCAGCAACGCGGCGGGCAGGGTCAGGTGCGGCGGGTGAACCGGATCCGTCCATCCGGCAGCCGCTCGTGCCGGTAGTTCGGGTCATGGATCCGGCGATGATCCCGTGGGCACAGCAGCACCATGTTCGCGAGATCGGTTCTGCCGCCTTCGGCCCAGGGTTTCAGATGATGGGCCTCGGTCCAGGCGGCTGGCGCATCGCAGTCTTCTGCTTGGCAGCCCTTGTCCCGTAGCCGGAGTGCGCGGTGTTGGACCGGATGGGCCAGGCGGGCGGTGCGGCCGAGGTCCAGGACCTCCGAATCGGTACCGAGGACCACCGGGACCAGATCGGCGTTGCAGGCCATCTTGCGGGCCTCGGCGGCGGTGATCTTCTCGCCATCGAACCCGAGGGCGGCGGTGCCGAGCTCAGCACGGAGGTCGTCGATGCTCATCGTGATGAACACCGTGGTCGCATGCCCGCCATGCCTGGGGAGCTGGTCGACGTCGTAGGTCTCCACGATCCGGGCGAACGCCTGACCGAGGAGCCGGTCGTACGGGATGTGGCGGCCCTTGTCCTGGGCCGACCACTTCCGAGGTTGCGCCAGCGAGTCGACCATGGTCCGCAACCGCATGCCCACGGCACGGGAGACTCGGGCGTGGATGTCCACAGTGCCGTCGCCGTTGTCGCGGGAGGAGAAGAACGTCCGCCGGGCGGCACGCTCTTCCTCCCGCTGCAACGCTTTGGCCTCGGCGGCCTCGAACCGCTCCGGGTCGACCTCGGCCAGGATTCGTTTGCCGATGTTATTCAGTTCGTTGGCGGTGTGCACGGTGGCGTACTCGACCAGCAGCTTCTCCGCGAGGACGAGGTCCTCGATGCTGGCAGCCGGGTCGGCCTCGACGGCATCCAACGCTTTCGTGATCACGACAGCCTTGACCTGGGAAACCACGCCTTCGGCGAGACCGGCAGCGACGAGTTCATACTTCGCCACACCCGTGGCGAGCTTGATCTGAGCCCGGGCCTCGGCCTTGTCGACGAGCAGCTCGGTCAGCATCCACCCCGAAGCATCCTTGGCGCCGGTCTCCTCAGCGATATCACCAGCCACAGCAAGCACCCGCAGCTTTAGCGCAGCCTGCTGGGCCTGGAGTTTCTCCAGCCGCTCGAGGAGGTCTTTCTTCTGCTCGGTGCGCCAGTAGACAGGGTCGGTCGACAACAGCTCTTGGACGGCGGACTCGATGGACTGCAGGGCGGCGTCGATCGCGTCACCGGGGTGGGTGCCCCAGTGGTCGATGTCGCGCCCGAGACTCATCGCAGTTCCTTCCAGGAGTGCCTGCCTGATGCTCGATATTATACGCGACGACACCCCTGGAAGTCACCTGTTTCCGCAGGTCATCCCTGACTTTCGCGGTGAGCGAACGGCCTCAGCTTTCGTTGGCACACCCGGGCCGCCGCCCCGATAGCCAGCCAAATCTTTTCTCGACGGGGCCCGGTGTCAAGGACCGCGAAGCGGCCGGCGTAGCCGGCGGCCGAAGGCCGTCCTTTACTCCGGGCGCCGTCGAGAAGACCCTCAAAGAAGGGTCGGCGGCCCAGACCAGCCACCAAACCCCCCGAGCATGACAAGGTCAAAAGACAACCTCACCCCAAAGCCAACGCCCGAAGCCGATCCGACCCCCCGTTGAACGTGTCCTGATCCAACGGCGACGAGGTGTACTGCCAGAACGTGTAATATCCCCAACCCGCCGGCAGCGCGCCCGGCGTCGAGGCGTACCTCGCGATCCACAGCGGGTGAGCACTGGCGAACTGCGAGGTGTTGCCGGTGCAGGTCGTCCACCAGTCGGTGGTCGTGTAGATGACCGCGTCACGCCCGGTGCGGTAGCGGTAGCGGTTGAGGAAGGCCGCGATCCACGAGCGCATCGAGGCCTGGGAGAGGCCGTAGCAGGTGCCGCCGCTGTAGGGGTTGTACTCGATGTCCAGGACACCGGGCAGGGTCTTCCCGTCGGCCGACCAGCCACCGCCGTTGTTGACGAAGTAGTCCGCCTGGGCGGCGCCGCCGGAGTCGGACGGGTTGGCGAAGTGGTAGGCGCCGCGGATGAAGCCCTGGTTGTAGGAGCCGTTGTATTGCTGCGGGAAGTAGGTGCTGTTGCGGTAGTAGGTGCCTTCGGTCGCCTTGATGTAGGCGAACCGCTTGCCCTGGCCCCACCAGTAGGCCCAGTCGACGTTGCCCTGGTGGCCGGAGACGTCGATGCCGCTCACCGTCGCCTGCACGGTGATCGGAGTGTCTCCGGAGATGCTTCCACCCGTGGCGCGCGAGCCGGGGGTCGACCAGCCGACGTACGCCCCGTGCTCCAGCGTGACGCCGTGGGACCTCGCCTTCTGGGTGAGCTGTCGGTCGTCCTTCCCGGCGGCGCCGGCGGACTGGGTCGAGGAGAGGGAGATGGCGAGGAGGAGACCGGCGGCTATCGCGGTCACTCTCATGGATCTGCGGCGCAAAGGACTCATGGGACTGCCTTTCCCGAGGTGGAGAGTGCACTCACTGCACTGGGAAAACAGGATGCCGCAACCGATGTCCGCTGATGGCGGTTTTCCGGTAACCAAGTTACTCAACCAAATGGTTGACAAAAGCGCACGCGGCGACCTAGCCTCGTTATCAACCACATGGTTGAGGAGTTACGGATGAGCGAGGACAGACTCTCCCGAGTCTTTGCGGCACTGGCAGACCCGACCCGACGTGATCTGGTCGCCCGGCTCTCGTCGGCCGACGCAACGGTCGGCGAGCTGGCGGCGCCGTACGACGTCAGCCTCCAGGCGGTCTCCAAGCACCTCAAGGTGCTCGAGGACGCCGGCCTGGTGAGCCGTGAGTCGCGCCGCGCCCCCGTACGTCTGGAAGCAGAGGTGTTCGACCTCATGACGAAATGGATCGACCGCTACCAACAGCAGGCCGAGGAGCGCTACCGCCGACTGGACGCGCTGCTCGACGAGATGCAGGACAGCACACCGACACGAGAATCATCCCGAGAACAGGACGCATCATGACCACCACGAAGCACGAGACCACGATCGAGGCCTCCAAGGAGACCCCGACGATCACCATCACCCGCGAGTTCGACGCTCCCCCGGAGCTCGTCTTCCGCGCCCACGCCGAGAAGGACCTGTACGCCGCGTGGGTCGGCCCGCGCGACGTCGGCATGAACATCACCGAGTGGGACTTCCGCACCGGCGGCTCCTGGGCCTACTCGGCCGAGCGCGACGGGGACGAGTTCACCCAGTTCTTCGGCAGCTTCCACGAGGTACGCGAGAACGAGCGCATCGTGCAGACCTTCACCTGGCGCGGCGCGCCCGACGGAGTCTCACTGGAGGTCCTCACGCTCGAGCCGCTCCCCGGCGGCCGCACCCGGCTGACCGGCCTCAGCGTCGTCGAGTCCTTCGAGACCCAGGCCGCGATCATGGCCAGCGGCATGGACAAGGGTGTCATCCAGGGCTACGAGCAGCTCGACGACCTCCTCGAGGAGCTCTCGTGAGCCCCTCCGAGCAGCACGCCTACGACTCGGCCCGGTTCGCCGACCTCGTCGCCTCGGCCGGGGCCGAGGACTGGGAACGGCCCAGCCCGGTCGCAGGCTGGACCGCACTGGACGTCGTCACCCATCTCGTCGAGTGGTCACGCGGGTTCCTCCAGGGTTCGGCGGGCGTCGACCTGCCGCCTCTGGACGTCGCCGCCGATCCCGTCGCCGCCTGGAAGACCCACACCGCAGACATCCAGGCCCTCTTCGACGACCCCGCCGGTCGCATGGTCTCCAACCCGCACATGGGCGACAAGCCCCTCGACGTTGCCCTCTCGGAGATCTACACGACCGACGTCTGGATGCACTCCTGGGACCTCGCTCGCGCCCTCGGGCAGAACTTCGACCTCGGCGCCGACCGCGCCGCCGCCATGCTCGCCGGCGCAGCCGCCATGGAGGACGCCATGCGCGCCTCCGGCCAGTTCGGCCCCAGGTTCGAGGTCCCCGCCGACGCCACCCCTCAGGAGCAGCTCCTCGGCTTCATCGGCCGGGATCCGTACTGGCGGGCCTGATTCAGGACAGCGTGAGAGAGCCGACGCCGGAGGTGTAGTGGGTCGCGTACGTCAGCTGCACCTGCTCTCGCCCGGGCGAGAGCAGGATGGTGGCGGCCTGCTGGAGGTGGTCGCCCTCGACGTGGACGCTGACGTGGCAGGCGCGTTCGGCGGGGATCTCGAAGGAGACCGTCCCCCAGTAGACGACGTACTGGCGCCCGTCGATGCTCGCGATCGGCGGGAGCTTGCCCGGGTTGTTGGCCAGCATCACGTTTCCGCTGGTCAGGTGGAGCACCAGGATGCGCTTCGCGCCGGTGTAGTACTCGACGTAGGGCACCACGCCGGGCCACTGCGGCTGCGCTTGCGGCTGTTCGGTCACGGGCACACCCTGCCACGCCGGCGGGGCGGAGGCTCAGGAATGGGCCAACGCACGGATGGCGAGGTCGAGGTCTCGGCGATCCGCCCGGGAGACCACGGCCTCGACGACCTCGATGCCGCCGTTGGGTGAGGCGAGGGCGGCGTCGAGCTCGGGCACGGAGGTGACCGCCAGGTGCGGGATGCGGTGGGCAGCGCAGAGAGCCTCCAGCGAGGTCCCGTGCGGGGTGCCGAAGAGGCGCTCGAAGCTGTCGGCGTAGTCGTCGGCACCCTGCTCGAGGGAGGCGAAGATCGAGCCGCCGTCGTCGTTGGCGACGACGATGGTGAGATCGGGGCGGATCTCCTCAGGGCCGAGCACGAGCCCACCGGCGTCGTGCAGGAAGGTGACGTCGCCCATCAGCGCGAGCGCGCGGGTCGACGAGCCCCGACCGGCGGCCGCGCCGATCGCCGTGGAGACGATGCCGTCGATCCCGGCCAAACCGCGGTTGGCCAGCACCTTCCGGCGCCCGCCGACACGGTTGGGACGCATCATCAGGTCCAGGTCACGTACGGGATTGGAGGGGCCGAGCATCAGCAGGCCACCGTCGGGCAGGGCGCGGGCGACACAGGCGGACACGTCGTACGCGGTCATCTCCGGCTGCTCGTGGAGCAGCCGGTCGACCTGACGACCGAGATCGCGGTCGGCCGTACGCCACTCCTCCAGCCACGCCGGATCCGGCTCGCCGTCGACGTGGAGGCGGGTGCGGACGGCGCGGTCGACCCGGAACGGGCGCGCGGACCAGGCCCCCTCGACCGGGGCCGCGATGATCTCGACGTCGTCGCGCGCCAGCAGGTTCGCGACCGGCCGGGAGAGGGTCGGATGGCCGTAGACGACGACACGCTCGATCCGCTCGGCGAGCGGCGACTCCAGCAGCAGCCGGTAGGTGCGCAGGGCGTTGTCGCCCGTGCGGGCGCCCGAGGTGGGCTCGGCGAGCAGCGGCCAGCCGCCCTCCTGGGCAAGGATGCGGGAGGGCGGGCCGGCGTCGTCGCCGGCGACCACGACCGTGCGGGGCGTCCCCGGGCCGGTCGGGATCGACTCGTAGATCATCAGCTCCGGGCGTACGGGCTCCGGACGGACCTCGAGGCCCGCTGGTTCCCACCGGTCCGGCGGAGTCAGCGGGACGTCGAGCTGGACGTTCCAGTGGACGGGGCCGCGCGCGAAGTCGAGGGCGGCGATGTCGGTCTCGGCGGGCGCCTCGGCCAGATCGACGGTCTCCACCAGCCGGCCGAAGATGCCGACCTGATCGGTGACCTGGTTGGCGCCGGTCTCGCGCAGCCGGGCCGGACGGTCGGCCGTGACGACGACCAGCGGCACTGCCGCATGAGCCGCCTCGAGCACCGACGGGTGCAGGTTGGCGACCGCGGTGCCGGAGGTGCACATCACCGCGGCGCGCGAGCCGACCTTGGTCAGGCCGAGCGCGAAGAAGCCGGCGGAGCGCTCGTCGATCCGGGTGTGCAGCCGCACCAGACCGGCCCGGGCGGCGTCGAAGACGGCGAACGACAGCGGCGCGTTCCGCGAACCCGGAGCGATCACGACGTCGGTGACACGCGCCTCAAGAAGCGCGGTGACCACCGCACGGGCGAGCTCAGTAGCCGTTGTCATGCGCACTCCCCTGATCCTTCGTCGACGTGCTCATCGGAGCGTCTCCCGGTAAGCGATGACGTCGGCCAGTCGCCGCCGCCAGAAGTCCGTACGCTCCGGGGAAGCGGCCAGCGTCTCCTCGACGAGCAGCCGCTCCGGAACGGGCGAGGCCGGGAGCACCGGCAGGACCCCGCCGTCCGGGAGGAGAGGCGTGGCGGCGATGTCCTCGGTGAACATCGAGACCGTGCCCAGGCCGCACGCGTACGGAAGGTCCGGCAGCGCCGCCGCGAGCGCGATCCCGGCGGCCATCCCGACCGACGTCTCCAGCGCGGAGGAGACCACGCACGGCAGCCCGATGTCCTCGGCGATCCGCAGACAGGCGCGTACGCCACCCAGCGGCTGCACCTTCAGCACGGCTACGTCCGCGGCCTCGAGGTCGCGGACGCGGTAGGGGTCTGCGGCCCGCCGGATCGACTCGTCGGCGGCGATCGGGACGTCCACCTTGCGGCGTACGTCGGCGAGCTCCTCGACCGTGAGGCACGGTTGCTCGACGTACTCCAACCCTCCGGCGGCCCGGTCGAGGACGCCGATCGCCGCGAGCGCCTCGTCGACCGACCAGAGTCCGTTGACGTCGATCCGGACCTTGCCACCGGGGCCGAGGGCATCCCGGACCGCCTCGACCCGGGCGAGGTCGTCGGCCAGGCTCTGGCCGGGGTCGGCGACCTTCACCTTCGCGGTCGCGCACCCGGAGCGCGTCACGATCTCGTGGGCGCGCTCGGGCCCGACGGCGGGCACGGTGGCGTTGACGGGCACAGAATCGCGGACCCGGGCCGGCCAGTCCCCTGCCGCCGCCTCCTCGGCGCAACGCAGCCAGGGCTCGATCTCGGGGGTGTCGTAGTCGAGGAACGGCGACCACTCGCCCCACCCGCCGGCACCTTCGAGGCGATGTATCGAGTCTGTCGAGATGACGAGGCCCTCACGCTGGGTGATCCCGCGGAAGCGGGTCGTCATCGGGAGGGAGAAGACATGCAGGCTCATCGGGCCACCTCCGTAGCGCAAGCGCCAGAATACGGACGCGGCCCGATGACAGCTTCGATGGTCGCTCGCTGGCGCTCGCTCATCGGGCCACCTCCGTAGCGCAAGCGCCAGAATACGGACGCGGCCCGATGACAGCTTCGATGGTCGCTCGCTGGCGCTCGCTCATCGGGCCACCTCCGTCTCGTCGCTCGTGGCCAGCGCGAGCAGGGCCCGCCGGTCGGGCTTCCCGTTGGCCAGGAGCGGGATGTCGTCGAGCGCGACGACCTGACGCGGAGCCCACGAGCGCGGATGCTCCGCAGCGACCCACTCGCGGACGGCGTCGGCGGTGATGTCGCCGACGACGAAGGCGACCAGGCGCTGGCCCCACTCCTCGTCGGGGACGCCGAGCGCCTCCGCGGCCGCGACGGCCGGGTGCTCACGGAGCCGGCGCGCGACGAGCGCCGCCGGCACCTTCACGCCGCCGGTGATCACCATGTCGTCGACCCGACCGAGGATCCGGAGCCGGCCGTCCTCGTCCAGCGTGCCGGCGTCGGAGGTGAGGAACCAGCCGTCGACCAGCGCTTCCGCAGTCTGGGCGGGATCGTCCTGGTAGCCGTCGAAGAGCGTCGGGCCGCTGATCCGGACCCGGCCGTCGGTGCCGATCGCGATCCCGACGCCGTCCAGCGGCATCGCGTCGTAGACGCAGCCGCCGCAGGTCTCGGCCGAGCCATAGGTGGCGACGACGGTGACGCCCGCCTCCTCGGCGCGCGCCCGCAGCGACGGGTCGATCGGGCCGCCACCGAGAAGCACCGTGTGGAACTCGGCCGCCGCCGCCAGATCCGCGCCGACCGCCTCCAGGATCCGGTGCAGCTGCGTCGGCACCAGCGAGACGAACCGCGGCCCCGGCTTCATCGCTGCCGCTGCCTCGGCGAAGGTCTCGTGGGCCGCGGCGATCACCGGCTCGAACCCGGCGAGGAGCGAGCGGGCGATCACGTTGGCCCCAGCGACGTACGAATCGGGCAGGGTCAGCAGCCACTGCCCGCTCGCCCCGACGCGTCGCGCCGACGCCGCTGCCGACGCCTTCATGGCTTCTCGCGACAGCATCACCCGCTTGGGCGTGCCGGTGGATCCCGAGGTCTCCACGATCCAGTGCTCCGGCCCACCTCCGGCCAGCCATTCGGCCATCGCGGCGACGGTGCGTCGAGCCCGTTCTGCCGCGTGGTCCATGCCCCCAACGCTATCCCCTGCGTCGGGAGTGCGAGCGACGGGCTGGTGGGTCCGGCGGGGTGTAACACGCTGTTCGTAGCACTATCCGGTCGTTTATTGAGGGCGAGTAGTACTACGAACGACGTGTTACACGGGAGACGGCGCGCTACTGGCCGCGGATGTTGAAGTCGGCCACCAGGCCGTCGTGGTCGGACTCCAGCTCGAACGTCGCGTGGCGGGTGGGGGCGGCGGTCGAGCTCGAGCCGAGGAGCCAGTCGATGGTGCCGCCGCCGTCATGGGTGGCCCAACCCTGCGGAGGAGCGCCGAGGGTCTCGAAGGTCGAGGTCATCCCGGCCTTGGTCATCAGGGGCTTCGGTCCCCACGGGTCGCCGTTGCCGCCCTTGCGCGGGTAGGGCGAGTTGAGGTCGCCGGCGACCAGCACGGGGCCGTACTTCTGCAGACCCTGCGCCAGCCCGGCGAGCTTGGCGAAGCCACGCTGGGCCTCGTCCTTGCGCGCCTGCGGGCTGTTGGCCGGTGACGTCATGGTGTGGGTCGAGATCACCGAGATGCGCCCAGAGCCGTCGCTGCTCGCGAGGACGACCCAGGTGGCGTACCTGTTGTCGTTCTTGACCCCGGTGACCGGCTTGGTCAGCTGGACGGTGCCCTTGTCGACCGCCACCCAGCGGTCGGTGCGCCACATCACGACCGGGCTCAGCGCCTGGCTCCGCGCCCCGTATTCCTCCGCGGAGGCGCGATAGGTGCCGTAGCCGCGTACCGAGATGTCGGAGACCGTACGCGACTGGGCCTCGTTGAGCGAGACGAAGTCGGGTCCGTGCTTCATGACCTCCGCCAGGTCGGAGCGGTATCTCGAGCGGGACATGGAGACCTTGATGTTGGCCTGGGCCAGTCGCACCTGCGGGCCGGAGACCGCCGCCGGCGACGCGGCCGGCTGGCCGCTGGCGGCCTTGCCCTCACCCGGCAGCCCGGCGACCTGCTTGGTCGCCTCGAGGGTCTTGCCGATGTTCTTCTGCAGCCAGGCCGCAGGGTCGACCTGGTCCTGAAGGTAGCCACCGCCGTGCGGGTGCACCTCGAAGTGGAGGTGGCAGCCGGTCGAGTTGCCCTCGCTGCCGACCTGGCCGATGACCTGGCCGGCCTTGACCATCTGGCCCTCGCGGACCGAGAGCGACTGCATGTGTCCGTACCACGTCGTCAGGTTGCCGGGCGCCGTCTGCACCTTCACCAGCCAGCGGCCCGACCAGCCCCAGCCGCCGCCCGACTCGAGCACGATGGTGCCGCCGTGGGCCGCCTGCACCGGGGTGCCGCACGGCGAGGAGTAGTCGTTGCCCGTGTGCATGTTGGCCCAGTTGGACCCGGAGTTGCCGTAGTTGTCGTTGTCGACCGCGAGGCCCGCCTGGATAGGACGTACGACGGAGGTGCTGATCCCGGCCATGCCGATCGTGCAGGCCACGTCGGTCGCGGTGGCCGTCAGGTCGGCGGCGGAGACGCCGTCGGCCAGCGCGGCGACGAGGGCTCGCGCCTCGTCCTCGTGCTGGGCGTAGGCGAGCGGGAAGGCCGATCGCTGCACCGCCTGGGCGGCCGCGGTGACCTGCATCTTGCGCCAGCCCGGGATGTCCAGCAGACCGGTGTTGCCGGTGTGGGTGGCCACCCCGTAGAACGCCTGGGCGGACTTGACCGGGTTCGTGATGTCGGCGACCGTCCCCCAGCCGGAGACCGGGCGCTGCTGGAAGAGACCCTGCGAGTCGCGGTCGCCGTAGTTGAGGTTGCGCAGGGTGCTCTCCTGCATCGCGGTCGCGAGCGCGATCACCCACCCGTAGGCCGGCACCCCTGCCTGCTTGCCGACCGCCACGATGGTCCGGGCGTTCTGGATCTGCTCGTTGGTGAACCCGGCGATGCTGCCCTCCGGCGTCTCACCGTCGACACCGGTCCCGCCGCTGGTGGCGATCGCGTTGGTCCCGCCGACGCAGCCGGCCTCGGCCTGCTCCTTGTTGCTCTGCTCGCTGCTCGCCAGACCCCCGATGATGACCACCAGGACGACCATGACCACCAGAGCCACCGTGGCCGCAGCGACCACGAGTCCCCAGATCAGTCGCGCCTTGGCGATCAGCATGATGGCCATGGTCTAGACCATGTCTTTCAAAGACACGGCGGCCGCGAGCGGCGTTTCGGGCCGATCTGGCAAGGCGTCCGCTGCGACGGCATCCTGACGGCTTTCGAGCGGCGGCAACGCAGCCAGATCGGATGCGAAACGTCGCGTAGCGGGCGTGGATTTGAGAGACATGGTCTAGCCGCCCGGGAGGATGTTGGCGACGTACCAGACGTTGTCGATCAGCGTCAGGTAGACGATGACCTTCGGGCCGTCGGTGGTGACTTCGACGCGCGCCTCGGAGTCAGTCTGCTCGAGCACCTTCGCGGTGCCGACGACCTTGGTCGCCGGCACGGTGGCCGGATCGGTGGTGCCCAGCGCCTGGGCCAGCGACTCGTCGGGGTGGGCGGCGTTGATCCCGACCCACCACTCTTCGGTGGTCAGGTCGGGTCGTGCCCACGCGGCCACGAACTGGGTCGCCGCCGCGCCCGGGTCGGGCACCGGCGCTGCGGACCCGCTGGCGGAGGCGCTCGCCCCGGCCGAGGCCGAGGCGCCTCGCTCCGGCTGCGCGGCCGGCTCGGCGTCGGGAGCGTCGCTCCACTGGGCGATGACCCAGATGACGAAGACGATGCCGACAACCACCGAGAAGAACCGGAACGGCGACCTCATGGGCCACCTCAGCAGCGGCGCGATGACCTCCCACAGCACACCACGCGTCGTTGTCGACCGCACTACCGGGCTCCTCCTTCATCTGGCCGCCAGCTCGAACCGTTGTCGACGGGAACCGCGCGGTTCCCGCTCGGTGAGTAGATGACGAAGACCGGGTTGCCGTCGGGGTCGTAGTCGACGTTGGCCTCGGCCACCGGAGAGTGTCGCGGCGGCTCACGGTCGGCGTTGGCACCTGCGGTGTAGTCGACGGGGCTCGGCGCCTCGGGGCGGTCCTGGTTGAAGACGCGCCCGGCACGTCCTCGGGCCGCCTCGTCACCGGACGGGGCCTCGTCGCGCTCGACGGAGCGCGAGTCGAACCACTGACCGGCCACCCGCTCGCCCTCGTTTCCACCGGCGGAGGACCCCAGGGCGTACGCAGGGGTGTCGCTCGATCCGGAGCCCAGGGCTCCGGCGGCGGCCACGGTCGCCTGGCCGGGCACCTGCTCGGCGGTCATCGTCGGCCGGGTTCCGGTCAGCTCCTGGCCCGGCATGTAGACCCCACCGGGGCTCGAGGTCGGCCCGGCCCCTGCCGGCGTGGGCTGCAGGTCGGAGGTCGCGTCGCGGACGCCGGCTTCGGTGCCCGTCCGGGCCCCGACGTACGAGGACAGCATCGCGTTGAGACGTCCCATGCCCGGGATCGGGATCCCGTAGGCAGCAGGGCGGGTGAGCCGCCAGGCCAGCACGGTCAGCACGGCGATCAGCCCCAGCTGGAGCACGAACCACATCTTCGAGGTCAGGATCGCCGAGTCCAGCCGCAGCAGCAGCAACGCGACCAGGAAGTAGATCGGGCCCATCACCAGCGGCCCCACCACCCGCTTCAGCATCGCCACCGCCGCATCCCGGGTGTGGTCCAGCATGAACAGCACCCCGGCTGCCGGCGCGAACGGCACGATCAGCCGGATCAGCGCGAACGAGAGCAGGATCGCCAGCCCCGCGACCAGCAGGAATCCGCACACGACCACGACCACCACGAGGTTGACCAGCGCCGTGGTCACCCGCTGCGACCAGTGCTCGCCCTTGAAGTACTCGTAGGCCACCGGATCGGACTTCTTGACCGCCTCGGCGTGCTTCTTGAAGGCGTCCTGCTTGGCCTCCAGGACCTTCTTGCCCTCGCCGTTGGGGTCCTCGCGGTAGGCGTCGTACTCCTGCCAGGAGAAGTGCGTGGACCGGAAGACCCGCGGCCCGTATTTCTTCGCCGTGGCCGAGTCCGGATCACCGAACGCACCCGCCAACCAGGTCCGGTATTGCGTCGACCGCACCACGTCGTCCATCTGGGCGTCGACAGCCTCGACCGCATCGGTCTCACCGAACTTGTCGTCGTTGACCCCGGGCACCGTCCGGCCGTCGTTGAACCCGGTCGCGATCATCCCCGTCGCCGACCGCACCCCGTCGTCGACCAACCGGGTCGACTCGACCGGGTACTGGATCAGCCACGACGTCACCACCAGCACACCCAGCGCCCAGCCGGCCGCCGTCACCGCCCGCGAGAACCGGCCGTCGCGCGCCCGGATCATCACCGTCGCCGCGACCAGCAGCAGCACCACGCTCACCCACGGCGCCCAGACCCCGTCGGTGACCGCCTTCGACGCCGTCACGATCGGGCCGTCGAGCGCCTTCAGGAACGAGTTCTCCCCGATCACGGCGTTCAGCAACGCATGCGACCAGTTGGGCAGGATCCCCGAGATCTCCAGCAGGATGTTGCCCAACGAGGTCCCGGCACCGGCCACGAACTGCCCCGTGCACCCGTTGTCGTAGGTCCACCACTGCGGCGACGTCCCGTAGGCGGACTCCAGCGAGACCTCGTCCTTGTTGCGGAACGGGTCCAGCTCGTCGTCGACCTTCTCCGGGTCGTTCAGCTCCGTGCCCGCCTTCGACGCCGCCCCCAACGCCGTCATCCGCACGATGAAGCTGCCGTCGCCGTAGGGAGACGCCGGCATCGGCGCATCCAGGTTGTTGCACGCATCGCTCACACCCGAGAGCCCACCCGTCGGGTCGAACGGGATCGGGATGTCGATCCCCTTCGGCCCCGCGGCCGCCGGCCCGGCGACGGACAGCAGCGCAACCACGAGTACGACGAGGGCGGCAGCCCTGCGGCGCAGGGCTGTCCTGTGGTGAGCGGGGCGCGGTGGCATCAGCCGATCCCGTCCCTGGAAAGATCGGTCGCGGGAAGGTCGGTCGGGTCGCCGCCGATGGCACGGCTGACGCGGCGCGTGGGGTCGGCGGTGGTGTTGAGCGCCTCCTGCAGACCCGGGTGGTGGTTGAGGGTGACCTTGATGATCTCCATGCCGCCGTGGCCGGTGTCGCCACCGAGGCCGTCACGGTAGATGAACTCCCGGTAGCCCAGCTGCTCGTCGCCGCGCCTGGTGCGCGGCGAGAGCCGTGCCAGGATCGACTCGTAACCCAGACCCTCGGGCTTGCCCAGGAGCTTGAGCGCGTCGCGCTGGGCGGACTCGTCCTGCGTACGTCCCACGAAGGCCGCCCCGACGAAGTTGTTGATGTCGGAGCCCAGGATCGCGGAGGCGTTCTGGGTGGAGACCAGCGCGGCACAGTTGTTCTTGCGGGAGTCGCTGGAGAGCTTGTGGACGAGAGCACGCCCGGTGCCGCCCGAGGCCTGGGTGACCTCGTGGGCCTCGTCCAGCGCGAACAGCTTCCGATCGTTGGGGTCGCTGCGGTAGATCAGGTGGAGCGCGGACCAGGCAGCGAGGGTCATGATCGGGCGCGCCATCTGCTCCTCGGCGCTCCACTCCTCGCGCGGCACGTGCTCGGGCGGGGTGTTGAGGCCCTTGAGGTTGTAGAAGGTGAACGGCGTGCCCTTCAGCTCCTCGTCGGACTGGAGGAAGTCGTTGCCGAAGAACAGTCGGCCGAGCTCACGCTCACGGGCGGCGGCGAGCTCGCGGGCGATCTCGTGATCGCCGTTCTCGCCCTCGAAGAGCATCTTCACGATCGTGGAGGTGTCGGCACCGCGGTCGGCCGGCGCCTCCATGACGCGGGCACGGATGCGCTTGAGCACCTCCTCGTTGTTGGCCAACCCGACCGGGAGGCAGGAGCGGAGCACGGAGACGGTCAGGTCGCGGCGCTGCTGCACGGCGGCCGAGCGCTCCCGGTGGAGCCGCTCGGCGAACTCGTGGTCGGACATCGCCTCGGCCCGGATCAGCTCCGGGTTGGGGTCGGGCACGACGGCGTACGGCGAGAGGCTCCCCGGACGGCCTCCGAGAACGTCGACGCTGCGGGCCCGGGCCGGCACCTGCTGGCCGTTGAAGATGCCGCCACCGATCTCGGGCAGCGACATCAGCCGCTGCAGACGGCCGGCCGGGTCCATGGCGACGCCGTGGATGCCGGACAGGATCGACATGTAGATGATGACGCCCATGAGGGTGGACTTGCCGGATCCGGGGGTGCCGACGAGCGGGATCAGGCCGGCCTGCTCCATCACCTCGGTCAGGTACCACGGGTCCATCAGCACCGCCCGCGACGCCATCGCCGAGGTCTCACCGAGGTAGAAGCCGCGCTTGTCGCCGACCTCCGCGGTGACCGCGGGAAGACCGGCGGCGACCTTGAGCACCGGGAACTTCCGGGCGTGGGCGGTCGAGGCGAGCGGCTCGCCCGGGACGAACTCGCGAGCCAGGTGATACTGGCCGAGCTGGCGGGTGATCTTGATCTGTGGCCGGTAGAGGTCGACGACCTTCTGCGCCTTGTCGAGGGCCTCGGCCTCGGTGCGACCGGTGACGGCGATCCGGTACCAGCCCCGGGTGCGGGTCGAGAGGCCGGTGAACTCCGAGCGCATCTCGTCCTCGACGTCGGCGGCCCGGCCGGCCTGGCGGGTGAGCTGCTTGGGAGGCCTTTTCCCGTGGTCGTCGGACCAGTGGCTGACCTGGCCGTCGATGCGGCGGGTCAGCGACGCCATCTCGCGGGAGACGTCCTCCGGCGAACGGGGCTCGACCCGGAAGGACCACTCCACCGGGAAGCCGAGTGCATCGGTCTTCGCCATCCACGGCGCATGGGTCTCCGGCACCTCGATGTCGCCGATCCGCGAGACGGTCAGCACACACACGTGGCTGGTCTCCTGGCGGCCACCGATGCTGCTCGTGACCTGCACGGTCGGCGCCAACGGCTCTGCCGACCAGGCGACCGACTCGAACCACTCGGCCATGTCGTCGGTGTCGAGGAAGTTCTGCTGGGCCTCCCCCGGCTCGGGCACGGGGATCTTCGCCCCCAGCGAGAGCGAACGGGCGATCATCCACTCCATGTCGTGGCCGACGGCCGGACGTGCCGAGAAGCCCGGCCGCGACATCACCCGGTTGACAGTGTCGAGGCGCTCGCTGATCGCGGCCATCTCGCGCTCCGCAGCCCCGGCCGAGAACTTCGCCAGCGTCCGCACCGTCGCGTCGCGGCGGCCGAGGTCGACGCCGTAGTAGACGAGCTTGTCGGCCTGGCTGTGAGCGGCCATGTGGGCCTGGTTGCGCGCCATCATCTCCTCGAACCCGGGCTGCGGGTCCGGAGCGTTCGCGAAGGCGGCGTGCGCCCAGTGACGTACGGGATAGGGGCGGGTGGTGACGCGACCGTGGACGGTGTTGCCAACCAGGTCTGCCAGCTGGCTCGCCTGGTCGGTGATGAGTGCCTCGAGGTCGGCGTGGGCCCGGAACGACCAGGTCTGCGGCTCGGCGAGATACCAGGCGATGATGCGGTCGCTGGTGAAGGTCAGGTGGCCACGCACCTCCTCCAGCGCCCAGCTGTCGCCTCTGGGCCCGTTGACGCCCTTCGAGTCGTCGCCGCCCCGGCCGAAGACGCCTCGGCGTCCCGGCTTGGGCTTCTCGAAGCCGGGCCCGTAGGCCCGCTCCGTTCGCGGCCGCCTCATGCGGTTCCTCCGTCGTTGGGTGCGTCGCCGTCGAGGCGCTTGCGGTAGTCGTAGTCGTCCGTACGCTGCGAGTGCTCGGCAGGCATCGCCTGCTCGTCCGGGTTGCCCCGGGGCCGTGTCCGCCCCGAGGGTGCGTCATCGAGCTCGTCGGGGTCAGCGAGCCCTGGTTCGGGTGCGATCACGACGGCCGGCTTGACCGCGTGCGAGAGAGGTTGTCGGGTGACCTTCGGCTCGACCCGAATCGGGGGCTTCGGCGGTGTGGTCGGCTGTGCGGTCGGCGGGGTCTGCTGACCCGCAGAGGTCGGCGGCGGAGGCGGTGGTGCTGTCGGCCGTGCCGTCCGGGCCTGGGTCGGGATGACGGGCGGGGGTGGCGGCGCAGGGGTCGAGGACTTGGCTGCCGGGGTCTGGGGTGCCGGGGTCTGGGGCGCCGGGGGCTCGGGAGCCGGTGCCGGGGGCTGTGCGGGCGCCTGCTGAGGCGCAGCGGGCTGCGGGCGCTGGGCGCTGCGGGCGTTCGCTCCCTCACGGGCTTGCCAGGGCGCTCCGCCCTTCCACGGCACGTCGCGGGGCTCTCGTGGCGACGAGGACGGCCGGCTCGACCAGCCACCCTTCGCCGGACGGCCGCCACCGGCCGCCTGCGTCGCGGACCGAGCCTGGGGCTGAGCCTGGGCCTGGGGCTGGACCGAGAGATGAGCCGGAAGCGGATCCTCGACGACCTTCGCCTCGATCACCGGTCGCACAGGCGCGGCCTTGCCGCGTACGGGCATGGCCGAGGAGCCGGCGCGGCGAGACTGGGCGCTCGGCGTCGAGGCGACGACCGTCGCCTGCATGAGTCGCGGCGACGACGTTGCGCCCGGCTGCTGGGCGAACCGCCGGCCAGGCCGTCGCATCGCCTTGGCCCAGCCGCCCCGGGGGCGGGTCGCGTGCCGGAACGCGGCGGCTGCACCCCCGGCGTACTGCATGCCGGTCTCCACCCGCGGCGTGGTCAGCTCGTGCCAGAAGGTCATCAGCCAGGCACCGGCGGAGCTCTCCGCGCTGATGTAGTCGGAGGCCTTCATCGAGAGGAAGGAGGCGCCGAGCAGCCACAGTCCCATGCTGAGCAGCGTCACCGGCATGCCGAGCTTGCGCAACAGCACAAGCGTCACTGGTGCGATCACCAGGAAGAGGAAGATGGTCCGATACCGCATCTCCCCGATGTAGCGACGAGGGGGACCGAGATAGGTCTGGTCGACCTCGTACAGCTCGTCGTCGTCAGGCAGCCTCATCCCCGAGATCCCTCCCTGGGTTAGCTAACGGGACCGGGTTCACCCCTTGAAGAGACCAGCCATCCACTGACCGAGGTCTGTGGCGTTGTTGCCCACGGCCAGGCCGAGGACGCCGAGACCGATGATCAGGCCACCGACGATCGTGACGGCCTTGGAGATGTTGCCGCTGCGGGCAGCCCACAAGACCGTGACGCCCAAGATCAGGACGACGAGGGTGATGATGTTGTCGGTGATCCATTCGGCCAGGCCACCGGTGCCGTACTCGGCGGCCTGCGACGTACTTTGAATCAGCTGGTGCGGTGCCATTGTTCTGCTCCCTTTCCCGAGGTGAGGTGTGGTTGCCGGACATCTCCGGAAGTATTCGGTTGTCCCGTCCGGCGCAGCCCCATGCGGCACCGGTGGGTGGAGGCGCCCTGCCCCTCCCGCGCACAGACGCAAACTCCCGGGCATCGGCATTTCTGGACAAACGCCACCGCCATGTGAGACGAGCGTAGTCCTCAGACCGCCTCGGCGCACCTCGTTCCACCTGACGACACGTGCTCATCGCGTGCGCGCGGGCTCCCGGGTCGACCGCTTCGGGGGGGGCGTCCATGCCGCCCACCGGACCGATGGGCACGACTCCGTCCCGCTCTGCGGTCTCCTTGACCGTATCCTTGCGAGGGGGTGCCAACTTCGGGGAACCTATATCCCGGTGCATCCTCGCGAATTTCGCGCGCTTGCGTCCGGGTTCGCGAATTTACATTCAATACAATCGGATTTCTCGGGAGGACGAGCTCACATGGACAAGAAGAAGATCTTCATCGTCATCGGCGTTCTGTTCGTCGGGTTTTGGCTGTTCACCGATCCGCAGGGGCTGACCAGCACGATCTCCGCAATCGCCGGCGGCATCTGGGGCGTCACCACCGACGTCTTCGGCGGCGTGATCGGCACGATCGAGGGCTCCACCCGCTGACCTCGGCCGCGACCTACGCCGACGCATGAGCGTCGGCGCGATGGACTCCTTTTCTCTGGCTGCCCGGTGTGGGGACCGACCAGCACAGATAACTGTTTGACGTCGAACACGGCGACGACAAGGATGCGCTTGTCTCGATGTCAAGATAGTTTGGAGTCGCCTTGTCGTCTCGCTTCATCCGGTTGAGGGACAAGGTCCTCTCAGACGACCCGCTGATCCGGGCGATGTCGTACCAGTCGGTGCTGTCGGCGTTCGCCGAAGGCACCTTCCTCACGGGCTCGGCGGTCTTCTTCACCCAGATCGTCGGCCTCTCCGCCGCGCAGGTCGGCCTCGGTCTCACGATCGCGGGCGTCGCCACCTTTGTGTTCGCCGTCCCCCTGGGCCGACTCGCGGACCGGCTCGGCACCCGGTTCAGCTGGATCGCCGGCGCCATCCTCCAAGCGCTGCTGTTCGGTGCCTGGGTCCTGGTCGGCAACTTCGCCGCGTACGTCGCCGTCGAGGTGCTCCTCGCCCTCGCCTCGTCCTGGCAGAAGTCAGGCCGCGACGCCTACCGGATCTCCGTCTTCCCCGCAGCGACCCGGGTGCGCGGGTTCGCCTACATGCGCGCCGCCCGCAACGTCGGCTACACGCTCGGCGCCCTGGCCAGCGGCCTCGCCCTGGCGGCCGACTCCAACACGCTGATCAAGGCAGTCCCGGTGATGACCGCCGTGGTGCTCCTGGTCAACGCCTACTGGATCTCGCGCCTCCCCCGGCTCGCCGCGGCTGCCTCTCCGGGCGACGTGAAGCCGGAGGTACGCGACCGTCTCGGCGCGCTGCGCAACCGCGCGTTCCTCGCCACGACCTTCTTCGACGGTGTCCTCGGCACCCACCAGGTGCTCCTCAACGTCGTCATCCCGCTCTGGCTCGTCCAGGAGACCGACGCGCCGCGGGTGCTGCTGGCGTGGCTGTTCGGCACGAACACCGTCATGGCCGTCGGGCTGCAGGTCATCGCCGCCCGCGGGGTCACCGACGTGACGACGTCGCTGCGTGCGCAGCGGCGGGGAGCGTTCTGCTTCCTCGCCTCCTGCGTCATCATCGCGGTCACCCACGACACCGTCGGGCTTCTCACCATCGCGCTGGTCTGGCTCGGCCACGTGACCGTCACCGGCGCCGAGCTCTTCCAGTCCGCCGGCGAGTGGGGCCTCGTCGCCGACCTCTCCGACCCGGAGCACCGCGGCGACTACCAGGGTGCCGCCCAGGTCGGCTACACCCTCGGCACCGTCTGGGCCCCCGCGGCGTACACCTTCCTCGCCATGGAGCTCGGCCACCTCGGCTGGGCCGTCATCGCGGGGATCGTCGTCGTCGCCGCCATCGGCGTCCACCCCTCCGCCCGCGCCGCCGAGCGCTACCTGGCACGGCGGGGGCGGGTGGCTGAGCTGGTATAGGCGACTCGTGTAACACGTCGTTCGTAGTACTACTCGCCCTCAATGAACGACCGGGTAGTGCTACGAACAGCGTGTTACTCGGTTCACCGGAGGGCCAGCACGCGCCAGCGCGCCGACACTGCGCTCAGACGAACAGCAGCGGTACGCCGACGAGCAGCCCCCACACCAGCGTGGCCAGCCCCGTCTGCTGGAGCACGGGGATCAGCCGCGGGCCGAGGTTGGCGCGGTCGAGGACGGTGCGGACGCCCTGAGCGGCCACCACGAGGAATCCGAGGCCGAGCAGCGCCCACCACGACGTCGTCAGGGCCACCAGCACGACCGAGACGGCGGCGACGGCCACGAGGGCGACGTAGAGCCAGCGGGTGCGCGCGTCGCCCAGACGGACCGCGAGCGTGATCTTCCCCGACTCGGTGTCGCCGGGGATGTCACGGAGGTTGTTGGCGACCAGGAGCGCGGAGGTGATCGCGCCGATGCCCACACCGGCCCACAGCGCGCCCCACTCCCAGGTCTGCGTCTGGACGAACGTGGTGCCGATGACCGCGACGAGCCCGAAGAAGACGAAGACCATGACCTCGCCGAGGCCGGCGTAGCCGTAGGGGTGCGATCCGCCGGTGTAGTACCAGGCGGCGATCATGCAGACCAGGCCGACGACCACGAGCCACCACGCGGAGGTCACCGCCAGGATCAGCCCCGCCACCGCGGCGACCCCGAACGCGATGAACGCGGCCCGCTTGACCGCGGACGGCGAGGCGAGCCCCGAGCCGGTCAGCCGCAGCGGCCCGACGCGGTCGTCGTCGGTCCCGCGGATCCCGTCGGAGTAGTCGTTGGCGTAGTTGACCGCGACCTGCAGCGCGAGGGCCACCACGAGCGCGAGCAGCGCCTTCCACCAGACCAACCCGTCGGCGTACGCAGCCACCCCGGTGCCGGCGATGACCGGCGCGAGCGCCGCTGGGAGTGTGCGAGGTCGGGCTCCCTGGAGCCACTGAGCGGAGTTTGCCACCCCGCTATTCAACACCGGCGGCTGGTGAGGGGCGCGCCGGGGATGTAACACGTCGTTCGTAGTGCTACTCGCCCTCAATGAACGACCGGATAGTGCTACGAACAGCGTGTTACACGAAGGCGCGCCCCCAGAAACCCCAACGACCCCTGCCGGGGGGAGGCAGGGGTCGAGGGGTGGGGGAGGGAGGGATGGATCAGTTCTTCGGTGGTTCCTGGGAGTCGACGCTAAGCTCGGCCTCCATGGCCTCGATCTCCTCGGCCAGCTTGTCGGGCGGCGGTGCGCTGGGCTCCGCGGACTCGGCACCGGCACCACCGGAGCCGGCGGTGCGGCGCTTGTTCCACACGTCGAACGCGACGGCGAGCAGCAGCACGAGACCCTTGATGGCCTGCTGCCAGTCGATGGAGACACCGAGCAGCGACATGCCGTTGTTGAGCACACCCATGACGAGACCACCGATGATCGCGCCGATGACGGTGCCGACGCCACCGGTGACGGCGGCGCCACCGATGAAGGCAGCGGCGATCGCGTCGAGCTCGAAGTTGACGCCGGCCTTGGGGTTGGCCGCGGTCAGGCGGGCGGTCGTGACCAGACCCGCCAGGCCGGAGAGCAGACCCATGTTCATCATGACCAGGAAGTCGACACGCTTGGTGTTGACGCCGGACATCGTGGCCGCGTCGACGTTGCCGCCGATCGCGTAGACGTGCCGGCCGAAGACGGTCTTGTTCATGATGAACGTGTAGACGACGATCAGGCCACCGAGGATGAGGCCGACGATCGGCAGACCGCGCGCATCGGCGAGCAGGTAGGCGAAGTACATGATCACGATCGTCAGCAGCGCCAGCTTCACCACGAAGAGCGGGAAGGGCAGGACCTCGAAGTTGTACGCAGCCTGAGCAGCCCGGCGGCGCACCTCGAGCACGATCAGCACGGCCACAGCGGCGACCGCGATGAGGAGCGTCAGGTTGTGGAACCCGGTGTCCGGCCCGATCTCGGGCAGGAACCCGTTACCGATGGCCTTGAACTCCTCGGGCAGACCACCCACGGTCGCACCCTTGAGCACGACCAGGGTCAGACCGCGGAAGAGCAGCATCGAGGCCAGCGTGACGATGAACGCCGGGATCCCGACGTACGCCACCCAGAACCCGTGCCAGGCACCGATGGCCGTGCCGATCAGCAGGCCGATGAAGACGGCCAGCCACCACGGGAAGTCGTACTGGGTCATCATGATCGCCGAGGCGGCGCCCACGAAGGCGGCCACGGAGCCGACCGAGAGGTCGATGTGGCGCGCCACGATCACGATCACCATGCCGATGGCCAGGATCAGGATCTGAGCGTTCTGGACGACCAGGTTCGAGACGTTGAGCGGCTTGAGCAGCACGCCCTCGGTCGAGATCTGGAAGAGGATGACGATCGCCGCCAGAGCGATGATCATCCCGTACTGGCGGACGTTCCCGCGCAGCGTGTTGAGCAGGGCATTCATCGGGGGTACTTCCTCGCGTCCGCGGTCATGTAGCGCATCAGGGACTCCTGGGTGGCCTCTGAGCGGTCGAACTCATGGGTGATCACGCCCTCGGCGAGCGTGTAGATGCGATCACACAGGCCGAGCAGCTCAGGCAGCTCGGAGGAGATCACCAGGACGCCGCGACCGCTGCTGGCGAGCTCCTGGATGATCCCGTAGATCTCGTACTTGGCGCCGACGTCGATGCCTCGGGTCGGCTCGTCGAGGATCAGCAGCTTCGGGTCGGTGTACATCCACTTGGACAGCACCACCTTCTGCTGGTTGCCGCCGGAGAGCTTGCCGACACCGGCCGTGATCGACGGCGCCTTGATGTTGAGGTTCTTGCGGTAGCCCTCGGCGACCACGACCTCCTTGTGCTCGTCGACGACCAGCCCGCGCCGCAGCTTCTTGAGCGCCGCCGCGGTGATCGAGGTCTTGATGTCGTCGATGAGGTTGAGCCCGAGGCCCTTGCGGTCCTCCGAGACGTACGCGATGCCCGCATCGATCGCCTGGGTGACCGTGTTGAGCTGCAGCTCCTCGCCGTCCAGCACCAGCGAGCCGGAGGTCCGGGAGCCGTAGGAGCGACCGAAGACCGACCGCGCGAGCTCCGTACGTCCCGCGCCCATCATCCCGGCGATGCCGACGATCTCGCCGGCGCGCACGGACAGGTTGGCCTGCCGGATGACCTCGCGGTGGCTGTCCTGGGGGTGCATGACGGTCCAGTCGCGGATCTCGAAGAGTACGTCCCCGATGGAGGGGGTGTGGTCGGGGAAACGGTTCTCGAGGTCGCGGCCGACCATCCCGCGGATGATCCGGTCCTCGTCCACGCCGCCGTCGGCGACGGACAGCGTCTCGATGCTGTGGCCGTCGCGGATGATCGTGATCTCGTCGGCGATCTGCTCGATCTCGTTCAGCTTGTGGCTGATCATGATCGAGGTGATCCCCTTCTCCTTCAGTCCCTCGAGGAGGGCGAGAAGGTGCTGGGAGTCGTCGTCGTTCAGCGCCGCGGTCGGCTCGTCGAGGATGAGGAGCTTGACCTCCTTCGAGAGCGCCTTGGCGATCTCGACCAGCTGCTGCTTGCCGATGCCGAGGTTCTTCACCGGGGTCAGCGGGTTCTCCCGCAGGCCGACCCGCGCAAGCAGGTCGATCGCCTCGCGGTTGGCGCGGCCCCAGTCGATGATGCCGCGCTTGGCGGTCTCGTTGCCGAGGAAGATGTTCTCCGCGATCGAGAGCTCGGGGATGAGGGCGAGCTCCTGGTGGATGATCACGATGCCGGCGGCTTCGCTCTGCCGGATGTTGCCGAACTTCGCGGTCTCGCCCTCGAAGACGATGTCGCCGCTGTAGGTGCCGTGGGGGTAGACCCCGCTGAGCACCTTCATCAGGGTGCTCTTGCCGGCGCCGTTCTCACCGCAGATCGCGTGGATGTCACCGCGGTTGACGACGAGGTTGACGTCGGAGAGCGCCTTGACGCCGGGGAACTCCTTGGTGATGCCGCGCATCTCCAGGATCGGTGAGCTCATGTGGTTCCTGCTTCTGGCCAGGTGACGGCGTGGGCCCGGTCCGGAGGGACCCGGGCCCACGCCGCGTACGGGGTGCTACTTGATCTCGTCGGCGGTGTAGTACTTGGAGTCGACGAGCACCTTGGTGACGTCGTCCTTGGTGACCACGACCGGGTCGAGGAGGTAGGACGGAACGACCTTCTCGCCGTTGTCGTAGGTCTCGGTGTCGTTGACCTCGGGCTCCTCGCCCGCGCCGACGGCGACGATCATGTCGACGGTCACCTCGGCGAGCTCGCGGGTGTCCTTGAAGATCGTGGAGTACTGCTCACCGGCGTTGATCGACTTCACGGACTGCACCTCGGCGTCCTGACCGGTCACGACCGGGAGGTCGGCGGTGGTGTAGCCGTTGCCCTTGAGCGCGGCGATGATGCCGAGCGAGAGGCCGTCGTAGGGCGACAGGACGCCCTGGACCTTCGTGGAGGCGTACGTCTTGGTGAGGATGTCCTCCATGCGCTTCTGCGCGGTGGCGGGGTCCCAGCGCAGGATCGCGGCCTGGTCGAACTTGGTCTGACCGGAGGGGATGACGATCTCGCCGGACTTCATCAGCGGCTCGAGCACCGACATGGCGCCGTCCCAGAAGAAGGTGGCGTTGTTGTCGTCGGGCGAACCACCGAAGAGCTCGACGTTGTAGGGGCCCTCGCCCTTGGCCTTCAGGCCCTCCACGAGCGAGGTGGCCTGCTGCACGCCGACCTGGAAGTTGTCGAAGGTCGAGTAGTAGTCGACGGCGTCGGTGTCGCGGATGAGGCGGTCGTAGCTGATGACCGGGATGTCCTGCGACGAGGCGGTCTCGAGGACGTCACCGAGCGCGGTGCCGTCGATGGCCGCGACCACGAGGACGTCGACGCCCTTGGTCACCATGTTCTCGACCTGGGAGACCTGGGTGGGGATGTCGTCCTCGGCGTACTGCAGGTCGACCTTGTAGCCCTCGGCCTCGAGCTGCTTCTTGATGTTGTTGCCGTCGGCGATCCAGCGCTCCGAGGACTTGGTCGGCATGGCCACGCCGACGGTGCCCTTGTCGCCGCCCTCGCCGCCGTCGCCGCCGCATGCCGCCAGACCGAGCGCAAGCGCCGCCGCGGTGATCGTGGTGAGTACCTTGCGCACTTACCTGCTCCATTTCATCTACGGCCACGTCGGGGAGCCGACGCGCCGCTGTCGGGGGTGCCGGAGGCCGGCTCAGGGGCCGGAATCCGGGTGAGTGACGTCACGTATGTGAACGCTCACATTGGGACAATGTGCCCCGTCATGTCCGAATGCGTCAAGTACAGGACGACGATGTTTCCGACTCGTGACTTACGGGAGGACCCGTTGATCATCAGCGCTCGCACAGGCGGTTCACAGACAAGGCGCGAAGCCTGCCGAAACGACCCCGAGCGGGCTCGGCGGCGGCGGTCAGAGGTGCTGTACGCCCACCAGCGACCCGGATCCCCCCGGCCAGGTCACCTGGATCGACTCCGTGCCGTCCGCGTCGGAGTCGTCGACGACGCGCTTCACGACGACCACGAAGCCGCCGGCGTCGACGCGGGACTCGGCCCCGTGGGAGCGGATCGTGACGCCGTCGAAGTGCGGCACCGCGTCGCGGTCCCACGCACCGGTGCCGGCCGCGGTCACGACCGCCTCACGGCGCTCCACCAGGCGGCCCTGGTCGTAGACGTCCATCGGCTCCTGGGTCGCGCCGGTCAGCGCGGCCGTCAGCAGCGCCCGGACAGCCACCGGGTCGGCGCAGGCGTCGTAGACGTAGCGCGTCCCCAGCGCGGAGTGCTCGGTGGTCGCCATCAGGAAGTCCTCGGCACCCTCGAGCGGAGCCTCGCGATAGGAGACCGGGAGGTGGACGACGGACTCGCCGACCTCGAGGAGCACACACTCGATCCCGACCCGCCCCGCCGGGTCGTCGAACCGGTAGGAGCCGATCGTGCTGGTCAACTCACCCGGCGACCAGTCCTGGTCGGCGAGCCAGGCACCGAAGATCTCGGGCTTCGTCGGGGTGAGCGTGGCCTTGTGAACGATCGACATGATCGTTGTCTAGCAGGTCAGGAGACCTTGTGGCTATCGCCGTCGCCGGTGGCGGGGGCGTCGGCGGCCTTGGCATCCATCTCGGTGTCGATCTCGGCATCCTCCTTGGCGCGGGCGGCCTCGACGGCCTTCGCAGCGCGGGCCTCGACCTTCTCGGCGAAGGCCCGACGCTGCGGGTCGAGCACGAAGAAGGAGAGCACGCCGCTGATCACGAACGCGACGATGACGGCGAAGAAGATGTCGACCTCGCCGGCGACCAGCGACCAGACGCCCGCCACGATGCCGAAGGTGGCGACCAACGACAGCAGCCGCAGGCCGGTGTAGATCCAGAACTCTTTCATGAGGATTCCCTATCGGGTGATCTCGACCAGCTCGACCGTCGGAGCAGCCGGGGCAGCGTAGGAGTGCTGCGAGGTCGAGGAGAAGTAGTTGATGCCGATGAAGTTGAACCACAGCGTGGCCAGGCCGATCAGCGCGACGATCGCCGCCTTCTTGCCCTTCCACCCGGCGGTCGCGCGGGCGTGCAGGTAACCGGCGTAGACGACCCAGGTGATGAACGCCCAGACCTCCTTGGGGTCCCAGTTCCAGTAGGAGCCCCAGGCCTCGTGGGCCCAGATCGGTCCGGAGATCAGCACCCCGAAGGTCCACACCGGGAACGCGAACGCGTGGATCCGGTAGGAGACCCGGTCGAGGTTGTCGAGGTCGGGCACCCGCGCCAGCAGCGCGGCGTCGGGGAAGCGCGTCTTGAGGAGGTACGCCACCGCGGCGATGCCGCCCAGCGTGAACCCGCCGGTCGCGATGATCGCGGCGATGACGTGGATGACGAGCCAGTAGGAGTTGAGCGCCTCGGTCAGCGGCGCGACCGGCTCGTAGAGCCCGACCACGGCCAGCATGAGCACCACCACGGTGAACCCGAGCACCCACGGCGCCATCCAGGCCAGCTTCAGCCGCCGGTGGAGAACGACGTAGGCAGCAGTGACCACGAACGAGCCCGAGATCGTGAACTCGTACATGTTGCCCCACGGCACCCGGTTGGGGTCGGCGGCCATCCCGCGGGCGACCAGCGCCAGGAAGTGGCAGAGGACCGCGATCGCGGTCAGCATCAGGCTGAGTCGTCCGAAGAGCGCGGCCCGGTGCTCGCGTACGGCATCGGCGGGGTCCGCCGCAGCGGCCTCGTCCGCCGGAGCGCCGGCGCCGACGAGCTCCTTCTCCGCGACCGCGGTTCGGGCCCGCGACTGCCAGGCCGACCACTCGACGAGCGCGCAGAGCAGCGCCAGGAAGTAGACGACTCCGGCGGCCGTGATGGCCTGGTTGCTGAGAACGCCCCAGGTGTGGTCAGACATCCTTCTCCTCCTGTGTTCGCGCGCCTCGTAGGTTCTCGACCAGGTCGGTGACAACCGACGCGGTGTCTCCACCGCCGGAGCGGTCGAGGGCGGCGATCTCGACCAGTGTGCGCCCATCGACCCGGCGGGCGCGAACCCACACGCGTCGCGGACGGATGAAGAGGGAACCGAGCAGGCCCACCAGAGCGAGCGAGACGCCGAGGAGCGCCCACTCCTTGCCGGGCGACTTCGAGATCTGCACCCGGTTCCACTGCTGGACGTCGTCGAAGGAGACCGAGCCCAGCCCGTCGGGCAGCTCGACCGTCTCGCCCAGGCGCAGGTTGAACGCCTTCCCGGACTCGTCGGGCGACATCATGTTGGCCTTGGAGGTGTCGAGCGCGTAGACCGACTGCGGCCCGGCGTCGAGGTTGAGATCGCCTCGGAAGCCCTGGAGCGAGAGCATCGCGTGCGACCCGTCGCCGATATCGCCCATCAGGTTGACCGGCTCGCCGTCGACCGTGCCTTCGAACGGGTAGAACAGGCCCTGGAAGCCGATCTCCTCGGGCGAGGCGTACGGCGCCTTCACGACCCCGAAGGAGAGCAGGTTCTGGCTCTGCGGGAGAAAGATCGTCGGACCGGAGTAGGCCACGTTGCCCTCGCCGTCGCGCACCGTGATCACCGGCGCATAGCCGTGGGCGAGCAGGAAGACGTCGGTGCCGCCGATGGTCAGCGGGTGGTTGACCTTGAGGTCGTACGACTTCTCCTTGCTCCCTCCGGTCGTGTAGCGGATCTTCGAGTTGAACCCGCGCGCGGTCCCGGCGCCGGCCCCGGTGGTCAGCCACTCGGCGTGGAAGTCGTCGATCTTGAAGGCGAAGTCGTCGAGGTCCTCGGGCGCGAAGAGCGACCCGGGCTTGAAGTCGTCGTACTGGGAGAGCTCGTTGGCGAAGCCGAACTCCTCCCCCACCAGCACGATCACGCCGCCCTTGTAGCCGAACAGGCTTCCGACCGCGAACGCGACCAGGACGATGATCAGCGACATGTGGAAGACCAGGTTGCCGGCCTCGCGCAGGTAGCCCTTCTCCGCCGAGACGGAGTCGCCGTCAGCGTCCTTGCGGATGCGGTAGCGGCGCAACTGCTTCCGCGCCGCGGCCAGCACCTCCTCCGGCGACTCGTCGGTGACGTACGTCGCGGAGTCGGGCAGACGGGTCAGCCTGGCCGGCGTGGCCGGCGGCTGAGCTCGCATGGCCCGCGCGTAGACGAGGCAGCGCGGGATGATGCAGCCGACGAGCGAGACCATCAGCAGCAGGTAGATCGCCGCGAACCACGGTGTCGAGTAGACGTTGAAGAGGCCGAGCTTCTCGTAGATCGGCGTCAGCGTCGTGTGCGCCTCGCGCCACTGGTCGGCCTTGAGCGAGTCGACGCCGTCCTGCGGGATCAGCGACCCCGGGACCGCTGCCAGAGCGAGCAGCAGGAGCAGGATCAGGGCGGTGCGCATCGAGGTCAGCTGACGCCAGCCCCAGCGCACCAGCTCGCGGGCGTTCAGTTCGCCGGGGCGGCGTACGTCTTCCGGCTTCTCCTGGTCAGGAGCAGCAGTGTCGACCGACGGGGGTGTGCTCACAGTGCGATGCCCTCCCAACGCTGCACGACCTGGACCTGCAGCCATTGCATGCCGTTGTCCCACCAGCCGGTGAGCATGGCGATACCGATCAGGATCATCACGACGCCGCCGATGATCGTGATCGCTCGAGTGTGGCGGCGGAACCAGGTCAGCGCGACGGTGGCTCGCCGCCACATCACCGCGACGAGGATGAACGGGATGCCGAGCCCGAGCGCATAGACCGCGAGCAGCAGGCCGCCGCGCGCCGCGGTGCCCTGGTCCCAGGCGAGCCCGGCGATGACGCCGAGCGTCGGGCCGGTGCACGGGGTCCAGGCGAGCCCGAAGAGGAAGCCGAGCAGCGGCGCGGCCGCGAGACCGACGGCCGGGACCTTGTGGAACTTCAGGTCGCGCTGGAGCAGCGGGATGAAGCCCATGAACGCGATCCCCATGATGATCGAGAGCACGCCGAGGATCTTGGTGCCGGTCTCCTGGAACGCGAGCAGCTTGTAGGCGACCCCGCCCACGGTGATGCCCAGCAGGACGAAGACCACCGAGAACCCGGCGACGAAGAGCAGGGCTCCGGCGAGCATGCGGCCGCGGCGTACGTCACCGGAGGCCAGGTCGGCGCCGGACAGGCCGGTGGCGTAGGAGAGGTAGCCCGGAAGCATCGGCAGGGTGCACGGCGAGATGAACGAGAGGAACCCCGCCAGCAGCGCGATCGGCACCGCCAGCAGCAGCGACCCGCTCCCGGCAGTGCTCGCGAACCAGTCGGTCATTGTTCGCCCGCCGAGGTGATGAGCTCGTCGAGCGTACGTGCCGAGGGGATCTCGCCGCGGATCAGCGCGGCCACGCGGCCCTCGGTGTCGAGGATCGCGGTCGCCGGGATGGCGCGAGGCGCGAGCGAGCCCTTCAGCGCGAGGACGGCGGTGCCGTCGGGCGAGTAGACCGACGGGTACTCGACGCCGTAGTGCCGCTCGAACGCCAGCCCCTGGGCGGCCGAGGCATCGCGGGTGTTGAGGCCGACGAACGCGACCTCGTCACCGAGCTCCTCGTAAGCCGCCTGGAGCATCGGCATCTCCTTGCGGCACGGCGCGCAGCCGGTCCACCACACGTTGAGCACCGTGACCTTGCCACGGGTGTCGGCGAGGTCGAACGGCTTGCCCTCGAGGGTCTCGCCGGTGAGCTCGATCGGCTCTCCGCGATCGGCGACCGGGATCTCCTGGGTGCGGCCGTCACCGGAGATGTAGCCGGCTTCGTTCGTGCCCGTCTGTCCGCACGCGGCCAGCAGCCCCACCATCACCACCGTGAGGAGGAGGCCACCCAACTTCTTACGCACACGCAGGATGGTTCCTGACAAACCTGAGAGCCTCGTTAATCTTCCGCTTCTTCTGCGTCACCTGCCGAGAACGGTGCGTATTTGTCCTTCGCCGGCAGCATGTCGCCCGCTGGCTCGCTGTAGGAGAGCGCGACGAACTCGTCGTCGACGAAGTGCAGCGAAGTCAGGGAGCACAGCGCGCACTGGCGGTGACGCGGGTCGTGCAGGAAGCTGCGGCCCTCGAGGTGCAGCCGGGTGGTCCAGATCGGCAGCTGGTGGGAGACGATGACCGCCTCGTGGCCGCGCGCGAGGTCGCGGGCGTCGTGGATCGCGGCCATCATCCTGGACACGATCTCCAGGTAGGGCTCGCCCCACGACGGTTTGAACGGGTTGAGCAGCTTCGGCCAGACCTTGGGGTCCTTCAGCGGCCCCAGGCCGTCCTTGAAGCTCTTGCCGACGAAGAGGTTCTCCGACTCGAGCACCCGCTCGTCGAGCGAGATGTCGACGCCGAGCGCCTTCGCCAGCGGCCCGGCGGTCTGCTGGGCCCGCTCGAGCGGGCTGGAGATCACGTGGGTGATGTCCTGCCCCGCGATCCGGTCGGCGACCCGCTCCGCCATCTGCAGACCGAGCTCGGAGAGGTTGTAGCCCGGGCGACGCCCGTAGAGGATGCCGTCCGGGTTGTGCACCTCGCCGTGGCGCAGCAGGTGGACCGTGGTCTCGATGCCGTTCTCCTGGGACGTCATGCCTTCACCTTTACAGCAACCGCCTCGGCGGCGTACGGAAGCGCGTCCGTGATCCGGGAGATCGCGCGCTCGTCGTGGGCGGAGGAGAGGAACCAGGCCTCGTAGGCGCTCGGTGGCAGGTAGACGCCCTGGTCGAGCATCGCATGGAAGAAGACCTTGTACGCCGCCTCGTCGGTCGTCTTCGCCTCGTCGAAGTTGCGCACCGGCTTGTCGGTGAAGAAGACCGAGAACATGGTGCCGGTCGACTGGATCGTGTGCGGGAGCCCGACCTTGGTGAAGCTCGCCGCGACCGCTTCCTTGACGGTCTCCGCCGCACGGGAGATGTGGTCGTAGACCTCATCGGTCGCCAGCCGCAGCGTCGTGAGACCGGCGGTGGTCGCGACCGGGTTACCGGACAGCGTGCCGGCCTGGTAGACCGGCCCGTCGGGGCTGAGCGAGCCCATCACGTCGGCGCGGCCCCCGAAGGCCGCGGCCGGGAAGCCGCCGCCCATCACCTTGCCGAAGGTGACCAGGTCGGGTGTCCAGCTCTCGTGCTTGCCGTCCAGGCCCCACTGACCCTGCTTGCTGGCTCGGAACCCGGTCATCACCTCGTCGGAGATGAACAGGGCACCGTTGGCCCCGCAGGTGGTCGCGAGGAACTCGTTGAACCCGGGCTCCGGCGGCACCACACCCATGTTGCCCGGCGAGGCCTCGGTGATCAGGCATGCGACCCGACCCTGGTATTCCTCGAACGCCGCGGTGACCGCTGCCCGGTCGTTGTAGGGCAGCACGACGGTGAGCTCGGTGCTGCTCTCGGGTACGCCCGGGGTGCCGGGGATGGCGTGGGTGACCAGCCCTGAGCCGGCGCTGGCGAGGAGCGAGTCCACGTGGCCGTGGTAGTTGCCGGCGAACTTCAGGATCACGTCGCGTCCGGTGAACCCTCGCGCCAGCCGGATGGCCGACATGGTCGCCTCGGTGCCGCTGCTGACGAACCGCACCTTCTCGACCGGCGCCCGGCTCACGATCTCCTCCGCGAGCTCGACCTCAGGGGTCGTCGGCGTCCCGAAGGACGTTCCCCGCGCGACCGCCTCCAGGACCGCGGCCTGGACCTCGGGATGGGCGTGACCCAGCAGCATCGGGCCCCAGGAGCAGATCAGGTCGACGTAGTCGTTCCCGTCGACGTCGGTCAGCCATGCCCCCTTCGCCTCCCGGATGAAGCGCGGCGTCCCGCCGACCGCGTTGAAGGCGCGCACGGGCGAGTTCACGCCGCCCGGCGTCACAGCCTTCGCGCGGGCGAAGAGCGCTTCGGATGCCGCTGCGGACAGAGGTGAGATGTCGTCAGGCACTCACGCATTCTCTCCGAGGTCGCCCCGAAACCCCACTTCGGCCTCAGCCGCCGGGGGTCGCGGCCCCCGGAGGCAGGCCGATGTCGGCGTTGAAGATGTCGTTGGCGCTGAGCTGACCGGCGTACTGCCACACGCCTTTCACCTCGGCGGCGAGCGGTGCCTCGGGGCCGGCCAGGTCGAGCGTGGTCGTCCCGTTCCCGACCGCGAAGGGACCGCGAGCGGTCCACGGCATGGTGAACGACGCCTCCGGCATCTCGCCTTCGGGGCTCCCGTCCCCGAACGCCGGAGACATGCCGTTGAGGTAGATCTCGATCCGACGGAGGTCAACGTCGTAGACAGCGACCACGACGTTGACCTCCTCCGGCGTCCAGACATCCGCGCGGACCTCCGCGACGGTGGCGTCGACACTGTCGCCATCGGCCATCTGGAAGTACACCTGTCCGCCGGATCCGTCGCTCTTGAGGCGATAGCCGAGCGTCCACGCGGCCGCGTTCTCACCGGCCTGCTGGGCGATCACACCTCCCCGGGTCGGGTCGGTCAGGCGGAGAGACGCGGCGACCGAGAACGACACTGCCGAGTCCGTCACGGGATGACCGAGCGTGAGGCTCTGCCCGGTCGTGCCGGGCAAGGCGAGGAATCCACCCGAGAGGTACTGGTCACCGATTCCCGCGACCTGCAACGGCGCCCCGAAGGAGCGATCAGTCAGTACGCCGGACTCGACCGTGTCCGTGCTGACGCCGAGGTTCCACTCCGCAGCCATGCTGGTCGCGTAGCCGGTCTCGTCCTCCAGCCTCAACCGTTCGGCGATGGCAGGAGCCGAGGCTCGGTTGTCCCAGAGACCGATCTCGTCGACCGTCGCATCCCCGCAACGGGGCTCCGGCAGCGCCACGCTGCCGCAGCCGAGCTGCCAGCGAGATCCGTCCCACGCCTCACCGCTGTAGGCGACGGTGTCCACGGCCTTGCCGTTGACCCACAGCGTGAGCGCGTCGTCCGACGATGCGTACGTCGCCGCCAGGTGGGTCCAGGCCCCTCGGCCTCCCGGCGCCGAGGCCAGCTCTGCGCCCGTCGCGGAACGTCGGCCGGCCAGCCAGCTGCCGTCGGTCGCGTCGTACCCGATCTCGAAGGCGTTGCCCTCAGCCGTGGGCACCGACATCAGGGTGACCGACTCCGCCGCGTCGACGTGCGCCCACAGAGCGACCGCGAAGTCCTGCCCGGTCGACACACCCGTGCTCGCGGCGGTCGCCGGTGCTCCTCCTCGGAGCTGGAGTCCGGTGTCCCTGCGTCCCACCGAGGAGGTGACCGCGCCACCGAGGTCGAGAGTGCCCGTGGTCGGGTCGGCCCCGGAGTTCGCCCCCGGGTCCGAAGGATCACCGAAGGACCACTCCGTCACCACCTCGTTGGCGGGGACGTAGAAGCTGTAGGACGCGGTGTGGCCCCACACCCCCGCCTTGTCGCGCGCCTGCACCTGCAGGTTGCGAAGTCCCGTCTTGTGCGACGTGAACGAGATCGACCGCGCCCGACCCGCCTTCGTGAGGATCGTCTCGCTGTATGCGGACGGTTCCCCCTCGACCGGACCGAGGATCGCCCAGCGGTACGCGTCGACATCGGTGTCGCCCTTGGCCGCCCCCACCTCGAAGGTGCCCTCGACACCCACCGGCGTGCCGTCGTGCGGACACATGGTGGAGCACTCGGGGAAGGACGTGCTCGTCACCACGGGAGCAAGGGGCGCAGCATCGTCGAGCGCGCCGATCGGTCGAGCCGACGGCGGGGCGGCGGCTCCTGCAGCCTGTGGCGCGAAGGAGATCGAGGCAGCCAGCGCCACCCCCAGACCGGCGACAAGGCGCGACGACACGTAAGCCATACAAGACTCCAGACACGAGAAGACCGAGGAAGCACGATCCGGGACCCGAGTCGGAGCGGCACGCGTCACCCTGCCATCGCGAAGATCCTCGAACTTCGCCTTGGATCGGTCGTTCCGGATCTGTGGACTCTCGTTTACTCTGGCCGCAGGAACGCATCCAGGTGCGGACGTCATCGTTCTGCGTCACGAACTGCAACAACGGGCGTCTCATCAGCGTCTCGTTAACTGGAACGCAATGTGCCAGTAAAACGTGACGTGCGTAACTTTGACGTGAGACGGTTCGTTGTGAACGTTGCGAATGGGGAGCAAGACCCGGAGCTTTCAGGTCCGGGGATTGAAAGGGAGATTTGATGTCCGCTACGCGCTACAACCGCCTTCAGAAGGCGACCGCGCTCGTTCCGCTCGCGCTGCTGAGCGCGGCGTGGACGGTCAACGTCACCGGTCTGACGCAGTCGAGTGCCACAGCATCCGGTCCGGCCAGCTACGACGACGCCTTCAGCCTGCCTGACGGCACCTCGGTCCCGGCCGAGGCGATCGAGGCGCCGGCCAGCGTCTCCGCCTCCACCAACCAGGGTGACAAGTCGCTCCCCGGCACCGCCAGTGCCGCCGGCATCCCGTCCGCCGCGCTCGCCGCCTACCAGCGCGCAGCCACGGTCATCAACGCCGCGGACGCCGCCTGCAAGATCGACTGGCCGCTGATCGCCGCGATCGGCCGAGTCGAGTCCAACCACGGGCGCGCCAACGACAACCGCCTCACCGCCGAGGGCGTCTCCACCCCCGGCATCTTCGGAGTGCCGCTCAACGGCAAGGGCAACGTCGCCCAGATCACCGACACCGACGGTGGTCAGTACGACGGCGACACCAGCTATGACCGCGCGATCGGCCCGATGCAGTTCATCCCCTCCACCTGGGCGATGGTCGGCGTGGACGCCGACGGCGACGGCAAGCGCAACCCCCAGGACATCAACGACGCCGCCCTCGCGACCGCGGTCTACCTCTGCTCCGGAGCAGACGACCTCTCCACCGACAAGGGCGCGCGGGCGGCGGTCTTCCGCTACAACCACAGCCAGTCCTACGTGACGACGGTGCTCGGTGTCGCCGAGGCCTACCGCTCCGGCGACTTCACCTCGATCCCGAACAGCACGGTCCCGGTCGACTACGCCATCCCGCGGATGGAAGCCCCGAAGACCACGAAGCAGAAGGACCGCCAGGTCAAGGCCGGCGGCCAGCAGCAGTCCGGCCCGCGCGGCGGCTCCTCGCAGTCTCCCTCCAGCCCGTCGAGCGAGGCCCCGGCCGAAGAGACTCCCGGCGGCATCGGCGGGGGCACCGGCGGCGACGGTGACGGCGGCACCACCACTCCTGACCCCGTGAAGCCGCTGGAGCCGGTGACCAAGCCTGTCGAGAAGGTGGTCGCGACGACCGCACAGCTCACGACGGTCTGCACCAATGCCGTCATCGACCAGCTCGGATCCGTCCTCGCTCGCACCGTCCCGAAGAGCACGATCACCGACTGTGTCGCGCAGCTGCAGGGGAAGACGCTCCCCGAGGCCACCTCGGCCGTCGGCGGCATCCTGACCGGCCTGCTCAAGCTTCTCGGCCTGGTCAGATAGACCCAGCGCACTACGAACGGCCCCGCCATCCGGCGGGGCCGTTCGCGTTGTCGGGGGCGGTGCGCGCCGCTCACCCGACATGTAACACGCTGTTACAACTTCTATCCGGTCGTTCTGATAGGGCGAGTAGTACTACGAACGACGTGTTACAGCCGGCACAGCGCGCGCACGAGCCCAGCGAGCACCGCTCACCGAACTGCGTGACTGGCCGATCAGGCGGCGGGTTCGTCGTCCTCGTACTCGGTGACGAAGTCGCGGCCGGCCTCGCGGACGGCGGCGAGGGCGGACGCGTCGGCCAGCAGGGAGTTGAGATGGTAGTCGGCGACCGACTCGGCCAAGGCGTCGGTGCTGACCGCTGCCTTCTCGTCCTCTCGGCAGCCGTGCCAGAGCCGATGCTGGGCGCCTTCGTTGAGCGAGAGCAGCATCTGCGCGGTCGCCGTGGGATCGATCTGGCGCAGTTCGCCGGTGTCGACGCCCATCGCGAGGAACCGGGCGGCCGCGGCGCGCAGCTTGTCGCCGTCCTCCTCGAAGCCTTCGAAGACCTGGGGCTGCGCGAGCGCGGCGATCTCCAGCTCGTAGAAGTCGAGCGGGGCGGTGCACAGCTGGCGTACGTCGGTGTAGAGGAAGGCGTAGAGGCGCGGAGCGACCGGACCGTCCTCGTCGAGAAGCTTCTCCGCGAGGGTGAGCGACTCGCGGTTCTTCTCCATCAAGGCGGAGAGGATCTCCTCCTTGGACTTGTAGTAGTAGTACATCGAGGACTGGCGCAGCCCGACGCACTCGGCGATCTGACTGATCGTCGTCGCCGCGACCCCTTGAGCGGTGAAGAGCCGGGACGCCTCCTTGAGGATCTCCTCCCGGGGATTGGCCGAATCGCGTCCGCTGTTGCGCGGCCGACCGGTGCGTCTCGGGCTGCCCAACTCTCGATTGGTCACGCTCTCGAGTCTAGCGTCCTGAGGTGTTTCACGTCACAGGGCTGCCCGGCTGTTCAGACGAGGTCGTCAGCCTCGCAGCCAGCCTGCTGCCTCGGTCGCCCAGTAGGTCAGAATGACGTCGGCGCCGGCCCTCTTGAAGGCGGTGAGGGACTCCAGGATCGCCGGTTCGCGGTCGATCCAGCCGTTCGCCGCGGCAGCTTCCACCATCGCGTACTCCCCCGAGATGTTGTACGCCGCCACCGGAACATCGACAGCCTCACGCACTCGCTGGAGGACGTCGAGATACGGCAGTCCGGGCTTCACCATCACGATATCGGCGCCCTCGGCGACGTCGAGGAGCGCTTCGCGGACGCCCTCGAGCGCATTGGCCGGGTCCTGCTGATAGGTGCGCCGGTCGCCCTTGAGCGCGGAGTCGACCGCCTCGCGGAAGGGGCCGTAGAAGGCCGAGGCGTACTTCGCGGAGTAGGCGAGGATCGAGACGTCGGTGTGGCCGGCGCCGTCGAGAGCATCGCGGGTGACCGCGACCTGACCGTCCATCATCCCGGACGGGCCCACCATGTGGACGCCGGCCTCGGCGTGGGCGATCGCCATCTGGGCGTAGATCTCGAGGGTGGCGTCGTTGTCGACGGAGCCGTCCTCGGCCAGCACGCCGCAGTGGCCGTGGTCGGTGAACTCGTCCAGGCACAGGTCGCTCATCACGGTGAGCGCGTCGCCGACCTCGGAGACGACGTCGGCGATGGCGACGTTGAGGATGCCGTCAGGGTCGAGGGCGCCGGAGCCGACCGCGTCCTTGGTCTCGGGGACGCCGAAGAGCATGATCCCGCCGATGCCGGCCGCAGCGGCCTCGACCGCGGCCTTGCGCAGCGTCTCCCGGCTGTGCTGGACCACGCCCGGCATCGTCGAGACCGGGACAGGCTCGCTGATCCCCTCGCGCACGAACGCGGGCAGGACCAGGTTGGCGGGACGTACGGCCGTCTCCGCGACCATCCGGCGCATGATCGGCGTGCGGCGCAGCCGGCGGGGACGTACGACCGGCTTCTCGATGCTCATCGGTGCTCCTGGGTTAGGGGTGGATGTTCGTCAAGGTATGCAGCAGAACAGCCACTCCCCTCGCGGAATTCCGCACGGGATGTGACGGTTGGTCTGCGTACCTTGACGAACATCGCGGCATCAGCTCGTGCGAGAACGGCGGCGCGAGGCCGGGCGCCGGTCAGACGGCTTGGTGACCGGCAGACCCTGCTCGACCAGCGCGGCTCGACGCGCGGCGCCGAAGTCGGCGAGCGCCTCGGTGAGCGCCTCGATCGACGGCTCGGGCGACATCACGTCGACCCGCAGGCCGTGCTCCTCGGCGGTCTTGGCGGTGGCCGGACCGATCGCCGCGATCACCGTGGAGGTGTGCGGCTTGCCCGCGATGCCGACCAGGTTGCGGACCGTGGACGAGGAGGTGAAGACCACCGCGTCGAACTTGCCCGTCTTGATCGCGTCGCGGGTCGGCGCGGGCGGCGGAGCCGCCCGGACCGTGCGGTAGGCGGTCACGTCGTCGCACTCCCAGCCGAGGTCGACCAGGCCGGCGATGAGGTTCTCGGTGGCGATGTCGGCACGCGGGAGGAAGACCCGGTTGATCGGGTCGAGGTCCTCGTCGTACTCCGGCCACACCTCGAGCAGGCCCGCGGCCGACTGGTTGTCGGTGTTCGGCACCAGGTCGGGGCGCAGACCCCAGGCCTCCAGCGCCTGCGCGGTCTTCTCGCCGACGGCGGCGATCTTCAGACCGGAGAAGGCACGGCAGTCCAGGCCGTATTCGTCGAACTTCTCCCGGACCGCGCGCACGGCGTTGATCGAGGTGAAGGCGATCCAGTTGTAGCGGCCCTCGACGAGACCGCGTACGGCCTTGTCCATCTGCTGCGGGTTGCGCGGCGGCTCGACGGAGATCGTCGGGACCTCCTCGGGCACGGCGCCGAAGCCCTTCAGCTTCAGCGACAGCGCCGGCGCCTGCTCCTTCGTACGCGGCACGAGCACGCGCCAGCCGAAGAGCGGCTTCGTCTCGAACCACGAGAGCGTCTCACGCAAGCTGACCACCTTGCCGATCACCACGATCGCCGGCGGCGCCATCCGTGCGGCACGAGCGTCGACAGCGATGTTCTCCAGCGTCGACTCTACCGTCGCCTGCTCGGTCGTGGTGCCGACGCGGGTGATCGCGACCGGGGTCTTGGCCGGACGACCAGCCGCGACGAGCTCCTTGGCGATGTCACCGATCATGCCGACGCCCGAGAGGAGCACGAGGGTGCGGTTGTCCGCGTACTGGCTCCAGTCGATCTTCTCGTTGCAGGTCACGACCGCGACCTCGTGGTGGTCCTTGGTCGTCAGCGGGATGCCGGCGTAGGCGGGGACCGCCGACACCGAGGAGACGCCCGGGACGATCTCGAAGCCGATGCCCGCCTTGGCGCACGACTGCGCCTCCTCGGGGCCAGAGGCGTAGAGGAACGGGTCGCCGGTCATCAGGCGCACGACGCGCTTGCCCAGCTTCGCCTGCTTGACGACGGCCTTGGCACGGGCTGCGTTGGCCAGGGGCTGGCCGTCCACGCCGAACCCGCCGTCGATGAACTCGGGTCCGGCCGGTTCCTGGCCCTCCTTGGGCAGAGTGTCACCCTCGGCCGGCTCGACCGGCTCGGGGAGGCCGAGAACGCCGCGCACCATCGACTCGTGCTCGGGGGCCTCGGTCACGACGACATCGGCCTGCTTCAACAGGTCGATCGCCCGTACCGTCAGCAGCTCAGGGTCACCGGGACCGCTGCCGACGAAGGACACCCAGCCCAGTGGGGTGGCCGAGCCGGGCTCGGCCTTCTGCTCGGTGGTCTTTGCTCGGGTCATGCGTTGTGCACCTTGTCCTGCTCGGGAGCGGTCTGGGGGGAACCGCCCGTGTCCATGACAGCCTGGCCTGGGTCAGTGGTGGGATCGTCGGTCAGGTCTGCTGCACCCTCGGCGAGCATCTCCTCGGCGAGCCGGCGCCCGACGCCGGCGGCGTCGTCGAGCGGCCCGGATGCGGAGAGTCGCACCGAGAGCGAGCCGTCGAGTGAGAGCGCAACTGCCCGCACCCACAGCTCTGGTCCTTCCTCACCCTCCACCACGTCGGCGAGGGTCCCGATGGGCGCAGCACAGCCACCTTCGAGGGTGGCGAGCACCGCGCGTTCCGCCTCGACAGCCGCTCGGGTGGGCGCATCGTCGAGGGAGGTCAGAATCTTGCGTACGTCGGCATCGGCGTCGCCGTCACGGCACTCGACCGCCAGCGCCCCCTGACCAGGAGCCGGCAGCACCTGGATCGGGTCGAGGACCTCGGTGATCTCGTCGAGCCGGTCGATGCGGGCCAGGCCGGCGCGGGCGAGGACGATCGCGTCGAACTCGCCCGAGCGGACCTTGCTGATGCGGGTGTCGACGTTGCCGCGGATGCCGGCCAGCTCCAGACCGAGGCCGAGAGCCTTGATCTGGGCAACGCGTCGCGGCGAGCCGGTGCCGACGCGCGAGCCCGCGGGGAGCTCACCGAGGGTCAGGCCGTCGCGGGCGACGATCACGTCGCGCGGGTCCTCGCGCGGCAGGATCGCGACCAGCTCGATGCCCTCCTCGGGGTAGGTCGGCAGATCCTTGAGCGAGTGGACCGCGAGGTCGATCTCCTTGGCGTGGAGCGCGTCACGCAACGCGCTGACGAAGACGCCGGTCGAGTTCGCGCTGGTCAGCGGGGTGTTCGAGGCCTGGGTGCGGTCACCGTCGGAGACGATCTCGACCAGCTCGACGATGTGGCCCTGGGCGCGCAGCATGTCGGCGACGAGGGTCGACTGGGTGACGGCGAGCTGGGATCGGCGGGTGCCGAGGCGAAGGGTTCTCATGAGTGGTCTCCTGGGACGTCGGCCCGGGTCACCGCGGAGACGGCCTCGGGGTCGAGCGCGAAAAGCTCGGCGAGGGCCGCGGCGTAGGACACCGCACCGGACTCGTTGGCGAGCTCCTTGACCCGGACGGTCGGCTCGTGGAGGAGCTTGTCCGCCACGCGGCGTACGGTCCGGAGGACCTCGGCACGAGTCGCCTCGTCGAGGTCGGGAAGCTTGTTGTCGAGGCGTTCCATCTCGGTGTCGACGACACCGGTGGCCATGCTGCGCAGCGCCACGACCGTCGGGGTGACCGCGGACTGGCGCCGAGCGCTCAGGAAGGCCGCGACCTCCTGGGTGACGATGTCGCGGACCGCGAGCACCTCCCGGCCGGCGGGCGAGGCGTGCAGCTCGTCGGCGAGGGCGGCCAGGTCGATCAGGGTGACGCCGGGAAGCGCGCCCGCGGCGGGGTCGATGTCGTGCGGCAGCGCCAGGTCGATCAGGGCGACCGGGCGGCTGCTGCGGTCACCGACCATGTCGGCCGGCACGAGCAGCCCGCTCGCGCCCGCGCAGGTGATGACGATGTCGGCGGCCGCGACCTCCTCGGCCAGCTTGTCGAGGGAGGTGGCGCGCGCGGCGTACTCCTGAGCGAGACGCTCGGCGTTGGCCGTGGTGCGGTTGACCACGACGACGTCGGCGGCCTCCATCCGGGAGACGGTCGCGGTGGCCAGCCCGGCCATCGCTCCGGCTCCGACGACGGCGACCCGCTTGCCGCGTACGTCACCCACGGCTCGGGCGGCACGACCCAGCGCAGCGGTGACCAGGGATGGCGCTGCCCGATCGATGTCGGTCTCCGCACGCGAACGCTTGCCGACCCGCAGCGCCTGCTGGAACAGGCTGTTGAGCGCCGGACCGACCGTGCCCATCTCCTGGCCGAGCTGCAGGGCGGCGCGCGCCTGGCCCAGGATCTGGCCCTCGCCGACCGCCATCGAGTCGAGGCCGGCCGCCACCTTGAACAGGTGGGAGACGGCACCGTCGTCGTAGTGGACGTAGAGGTGCGGCAGCATCGCCTCGAGCGTCTGGCCGGCACCCTCGATGATCCGGCGGGAGAGCTCCTCGACGGAACCGTGGAAGCGGTCCACCTCGGTATAGATCTCGAGGCGGTTGCAGGTCGCGATGACCGCTGCCTCGCTGACATGTTCACAACCAGCCACGTCAGTGAGGAGCTTCTGCAGCCCTTCCGCGTCCACCGAGGCGGCCTCGAGCATCGAGACCGGCGCAGAGTTGTGGGAGATTCCGACGACCAGAACACTCATGCGGGCATCCCTTCCTCGGAACCATTATCTACCGCCCCGTTTGCTTCTGCAGCCTTGCGCGACTCGTGATACGCGAGGATCTGCAGCTCGATGGAGAGGTCGACCTTGCGTACGTCGACGCCCGGCGGCACGTTCAGGACCGCAGGCGCGAAGTTGAGGATGCTGCTGATGCCGGCGGCGACCATCGCGTCGGCGACGTCTTGGGCCGCGGTCGCCGGCACCGAGATGACCCCGATCGAGACCTGCTCGGCCGCGACGATCTCGGCGAGGTCGGCGAACGGCCGGACCTCGAGCCCGGCGACGGTCCGGCCCTGCATCTGCTCGGCCGCGTCCAGCAGCGCGACGGTGCGGAAGCCGCGGCTGCTGAAGCCGGAGAAGTTGGCCAGCGCCTGGCCCAGGTTTCCGATACCGACGATGATGACCGGCCAGTCGTGGGTCACGCCGATCTCACGGGCGATCTGGTAGCTCAGGTAGTCGACGTCGTAGCCGACGCCACGGGTGCCGTAGGAGCCCAGGTAGGAGAGGTCCTTGCGCAGCTTGGCGGAGTTGACCCCGGCGGCCGTCGCGAGCTCCTCGGAGGAGCAGGAGGCGATGTTGCGCTCGGCGAGCGAGGTCAGAGCCCGGAGGTAGACCGGGAGCCGGGCGACTGTCGCCTCGGGAATGTCCCGGTGGGGGTCCTGGGCACTGCTGCCCTCGCCCGTATTCGTACTCCGTGCCGTCACGCTCTGCTCTTTCAATGCCGGCGCCACAGACGGGGGCTTTTTAGCCCGGGATCGCCCTGCGGCTCCGCCACCATACGGAGTTTGTGACCGCGAGAACAAACTCGCAGACCGTTGGCTAGCACACGTGCCTGCGGAGTTGGCAGAGGGGGGTTGTTCGGGGTATTGGGCCGATCGACAGTTATTCTGGAGAGCGCGCCAGCGCTGCCCTCAGCCGCTCCTCGGAGACTCGCCAGAAGTCGTGCTGCTTCCCGTCGACGTACGTCACCGGCACCTCGTTCGTGAAGCGCTCGCGCAGCTCCTCGTCGGCGTCGATGTCGACCTCGGTGTAGTCGTCTCCGACCACCCTCTCGACGACCAGTCTCGCCTCGTCGCACAGATGACAGCCCTGACGGGAGTAGAAGGTCACTCGCGGTTCCACCCGACCATCTTGGCACGCAGCACTGTCCCCACAACGGCCTCCGGGCCACTACTGTTGGCGCAATGAGCAGCGCCAGCGACCGCCGCCGCGCCGAGCTGCGGCGAAAAGACCTCAAACGCCGCTCGGCGCTCGCCGGCGAGGCATCGGCCGCGGCCGCGGAGATCGAGGCCTGGCTCTATCCGGCGGCCGGAGACCCGGCGGCGGCAGCCTTCTTCGACGTGGACAACACGATCATGCAGGGCGCGACGATCTTCCACCTGGCCCGCGGCCTGCATCGGCGCAAGTTCTTCCGTACGCGGGACATCGCCTCGGCGGCGTACAAGCAGGCCTACTTCCGCGTGGCCGGGGTCGAGGACCCCGCCCACATGGAGTCGGCGCGCTCGTCGGCACTCTCGTTCATCCGTGGCCATCGCGCCGAGGAGGTCGAGAGCCTGATGGAGGAGATCTTCGACGAAGGCATGGCCCACCGGATCTGGCCCGGCACGCGGGCGCTCGCACAGACCCACATCGACCAGGGGCAGCGCGTGTGGCTGGTGACCGCGGCACCCGTCGAGGCGGCGCGGGTCATTGCCCGGCGGCTCGGGCTGACCGGTGCCCTCGGCACGGTGGCGGCCACCGAGGACGGCGTCTACACCGGCGAGCTGGTCGGCGAGATGCTCCACGGGCCGGCCAAGGCGGAGGCGGTCAAGGCGATCGCCGCCCGGGAGAGCCTCGACCTGTCTCGCTGCTCGGCCTACTCGGACTCCTACAACGACCTGCCGATGCTCTCGCTGGTCGGTCATCCGTGTGCCATCAACCCGGATGCGCGCCTGCGCGCCCACGCGCGCGCGAAGGGCTGGCCGATCCGTGACTATCGCACCGGCCGCAAGGCCGCCCGGGCCGGCCTGATGACCGCGGCGATGGGCGGTGCGGCCACGGGAGCCATCGCGGTGGCCATCGCACTTCGAGGCAAACGCCAGTGATCCACCCGTTCGTTAACGAAATTGCCACCACACGCCGACAGAAGTTCGGCGCTGGACCTGACATCGGGATGCCCTAACCCGTAAGGTGGCACTCGCTCAGGGGGAGTCTTCGGGAGGGACCCACATGTCGCGCCGCACCAATGACGTCCATCGTCGCTTGGATGCGCTGCGCGCTGCGGTCGAGCTCCTGATGAACGAGGGCTACGAACCCGCCTACGTCGGCGTCGCCGGTGCCTCGGGACCGTTCGCCGAGCCCGAGCGTCGCGGCTCGGGCGGCACCCACGAGACCAAGCCCCGCTCCGACAACGAGCCCGACGACGACACCGACCTCGCCGCCTCCTCCGAGGAGAGCGAGGCCGACCGCACCCGCCTGATCGCACTGGTCGAGCTCGCCCGCAAGGGCGACAAGGAGGCCTTCGGCCTGCTCTACGACCACTACCACGGCGCGGTCTACCGGTTCCTCTTCTACCGGACCCGCTCCACCCAGGTCGCCGAGGACCTCACGTCGGAGACGTTCTTCCGGGCACTGCGCTCGATGACCGGCTTCCGCTGGCAGGGCAAGGACTTCGGCGCCTGGCTGATGACCATCGCCCGCAACCTGGCCACCGACCACTTCAAGGCGGGACGTACGCGCCTGGAGATGACCACCGAGGACATGGGCCTGCACGACTCCTCGGCCGACGGCCCGGAGAAGATCGTGATGGCGGGCGTCACCAACGAGATGCTGCTCGGCGCGCTCTCCAAGCTCCCCGACGAGCAGCGTGACTGCATCATCATGCGTTTCCTCCAAGGGCTGTCTATTGCGGAGACAGCCGCTATCCTCGGACGCAGCGACGGAGCCGTGAAACAGCTCCAGCTGCGCGGGATCCGCAATCTCGCCAAGCAGATGCCTGACGGGATCCGCTGATGACTGTGTTCCGCACCACCTTGAATGCTCGACCGGTTGCCGTAACCCGCGGCCGGGGCGACTCGTTGTCCGACATGGCTGCTCCTTGCGTTCAGCTGTTTCGACGAATCCCTCACTGCCGACACCGAGTAGGAACCTTCCGATGAGCCCGGCGTTCCCGGCGCGAAAGCGTGCCGAAGAGTTCGACCGAATGGTCGCGGCCCCTGCCGCGGCTGATCGGCGTTCCTCGGCGACTGCCGACGAGCTTCGCGAACTGGCAGTCTTCGCTTCGTCGCTCTCCAGCCTCAGCGACTCCGCTGTCCCCAGCCGAGACTTCTCCGTCTCGCTGCGTGAGCGCCTCATGGAGGCCGCCGACACCGAGCTCGTGCCCGCTCCGCACCCCGAGCGGGCCGTCGAGCGGAAGCTCACCGTCGGCCGCGTGAGCAGGCCCCGGCGCCAGCGCAAGCTGGCCGTCGCCTTCGCCGCGATGGCGATCGTCGGCGGGACCGCAGGCGCGGCCGCCGCGTCCCAGACCGCACTTCCCGGGGACTCGCTCTACCCGGTCAAGCGTGCCGTGGAGAACGTCTCCGCCGGTTTCACCGTCAGCACTCAGGCCCGGGGCATCCGGATCCTCGAGGACGCCGGCACCCGACTGCGCGAGGCCGAGTCGCTGGTCGCCGATGCACCGATGACCGACGCCGAGCAGGTCACCTCGACGCTCGAGACTTTCTCCCGGCAGGCCGCCCACGGCTCGGACCTGCTGATCAGCGACTTCGAGCAGTCCCAGGACAACGACTCGCTCGCCCAGCTGCGTACGTTTGCGGCCGATGGCGTCGAGGAGCTGGCCAAGCTCGGACCGCACGTCCCCGAGCGGGCCGAGCCCGCGGTCTCCGACGCTGCCCAGACCCTGGTGCTGATCGACCAGGCTGCCGCCCAGCTCTGCCCCACCTGCGAGGGTGGCATCACCGAGCTCCCGGCCACGCTGGTCTCCAGCCTCACCTCCGAGATCGACGGGCTCCTTCCGGCCGACACCGTCGTCGAGGCCGAGGCGCTGCCTCCGCTCACCCCGGACGACAACGCCCTCGATCTGCCCTCCATCGACCCCGACAAGATCGGTCCCGGCTCGGTGACCGACCCCAAGGGCGAGGAAGGTCAGGAGAAGCCCTCCGACGCGCCGGATGCGGTCGACAGCATCCTGCCCACGCCGACCGCGCCGTCCGACGGCGATCCGTCCGGGGAACCCGCCCCTGAGCCGGACCCCGACACCGGCACCGTGAAGGGCCCCGTCACCGGCCTCGTCACCGGCGTCACCGGTCTGGTCGGCGACGTGCTCGCCGGCGCCACCGGGCTCCTGCTCCCCTAACCCCTGCCGAGGCGTCAGCTGCGTCGGCCGAGATGGCACTGAGGTGCCGCTTCGGCCGACCGGAGTGACGCTTCGGCCGACGGGGGTGACGCTTCGGCAGGGGTCAGCCGAAGACCGATTCGCGCTCGCCCAGGAGGCGGTAGAGGGTCTGCTGGATCGTCTCGCGCACCTGGTCGGTGACGTTGAAGACCAGCATCGGGTCGTCGGCCTCTGAGGCGTCGTAGGCGTCGGTGCGGATCGGCTCACCGAACTCGATGAGCCACTTCGACGGGAGCGGGACGAGACCCAGCGGACCGAGGAGCGGGAAGAAGGGCGTGATCGGCAGGTAGGGCACGCCGAGGACCTTGGCCAGGGCCGGAATGTTGCCGACCAGCGGGTAGATCTCCTCGGCACCGACCACGGAGAGCGGCACGATCGGGACGCCGGTGCGCAGCGCGGAGGAGACGAAACCACCACGGCCGAAGCGCTGCAGCTTGTAACGCTCGGTGTAGGGCTTGCCGATGCCCTTGAAGCCCTCAGGCCAGACGCCGACGAGCTCGCCGTTGCGCAGCATCCGCTCGGCGTCCTCGCTGCAGGCCAGGGTCGCACCCGCCTTGCGGGCGATGTTGCCGACGACCGGCAGCCGGAAGACCAGGTCGGCCCCGAGCGGGCGCAGGTCGCGCCCGAGCGCATCGTGGATCGACACCATCGTCATCAGGCCGTCCATGGGGATCGTGCCGGAGTGGTTGGAGACGATCAGGGCACCGCCGTCGGTCGGGATGTTCTCGATCCCACGCACCTCGACCCGGAACCACTTCTCCTTGATCGGCCGCAGCACGGCGAGCAGGAAGCGTTGGGTCAGCTCCCGGTCGAAGCCGTATTCGTCGACGGAGTAGGCGCCCGAGATCCGGCGCCGCAGGAACACGATGAATCGCGCGAGCTGCTCTTCCCACTCGGCACCGAAGATCTCCTTGGCGGCGCTCTCCAGGGCAGCGGCCCAGTCGGTCGCCGGGATGGCCCGCAGCGGGTGGCGCTCGCGCGTGGTGGTGCCCGTGAACCCCCGGGCGGCCGACTCGGTCACCGGGGCACTCCTGTCAGTCGGCTCTCCACGGCGGCAAGAGCTCGGTCGGTGCGGTTGGCGGACGGCGGCACGCTCTCCGCGAAGTCCGCGACCGTCTGCTCGGTCGTGAACCGCGGCTCGAAACCCAGCAAGGAGCGCATCCGGGTGGTGTCGACACCGCGGCCGTAGGTGAGCAGCGCCTTCAGCTCGGCGGGATACTCACCGCCACCGAACCTCGCCAGGCCGAACAGCGGCTCCGGGATCGGCACGGTCACCCGCTGCAGCCTGCGGGCGACCTGGGCATGCGTCAGGACGCCGTCGCCGGCGACGTTGAACGTGCCTGGTACGCCGGTGCGTACGGCATGCTCGAGGACGCCGTAGAGATCCTGCTCGTGGAGGAACTGCAGACGGGGGTCGAAACCGAGCACGTTCGGCACGACGGTGCGCCGGAAGTGGGCCGCGATCGGGCTCTCCACGCTCGGCCCGAGGACGTTGGCGCAGCGCAGCACCGTGACCGCGACGTCCGGACGACGGCGGGCGAAGCCGCGTACGTAGGACTCGATGTCGGCCACGTCGCGGGCATAGCCCGACGACGGGGTGCGCCGTGGCTCCATCGACTCGGTGAACATCGCCGGGTCGCGGCTGCTCGCTCCGTAGACCTGGGTCGTCGACTTCACCACGACCTGGCGCAGGGACGGCGCGGTCTGGCACGCGGCGAGGAGCTGCATCGTCCCGATGACGTTGAGCTCCTTCATCGTCGAACGACCCCCGGTGGAGCCGGGGGTCGCGATGACGCTGAGGTGGACGACGGTGTCGACCTCCTCCTTGGCGATCACCTTGGCGATCACCGGGTTGCGGATGTCGGCTCGGACGAACCCGACCTTGCCGATGTCCCCACGTGGCGGGGCGACGTCGACGCCGATCACCCGCTCGACGTTCGGGTGGCGGGCGGCAGCGCGCGCAAAACGGCGACCGAGGTCACGCGAGACCCCGGTGACCAGAAGGACCCGACCGGGTCCGACGCGTTCCGCCACCTACGCCACGTACGTCACTTGCCGAGCTTGCGGCGCTGGACGCGAGTCTTCTTGAGCAGCTTGCGGTGCTTCTTCTTCGCCATGCGCTTGCGACGCTTCTTGATGACAGAACCCACGGGGAACCCTTCACGATCGTTGCAGAGAATGCCGGCCCGGTGCCGACGCGGCCACTCACCGCAGCGAGCGGCAAACAGACCTAGGCGGTAAGACTAACGAAGTCAGGGCACCCAGAAAGAATCGGTGACCCGGATGAGACCGGTGTTGCCCCCGCGCCCGTCGTGCCCGGGCGCGGGGTCCGACAACTAGCCCGCGTTGTAGAACGAGCTCTTGAGGTACTCGTTCGCGTCGTCCTCCCGAACCCGGAAGGAGCGACCGACACGCACCGCAGGCAGCTCGCCCGAGTGAACCAACCGGTAGACCGTCATCTTGGAGACGCGCATCATCGACGCAACCTCGGCAACGGTCAGGAACTTGCTGTCAGAGATGTCTCCAGAAGGAGTAACCATCTGCTTCCACCGTTCTCTCTCGAGTGATCGCGACGCCAGCGGCTTCCCCACCTCTGGTCCAAAACGCGATCCCAAAGTGAGAATAGGGCCTGATGTGACTGATGGGGAAGGGGACACCCCTAGAATCTCACATCGCCACGGCGTGTCGAGTTGCTTTTGGGTGCAACGAACCACGGTTTCGAAACCGTCACGAAACCAATGACCGGGACTACGGCATCGGGTCGAGCCCGTGCAGCGGGAACACCGCTGTGCGAGTCGCATGGACCTGCCGGTCCAGCCACGTACCGGGGTCGTATCCGCTCCCCCAGTCGCGGTAGGCCGGTTCACGTCCGTCCGTCATCCGCAACGGCGCAACCCTCCCGAGGCGCGTCTGCACGTGGTCGCGCCAGCCACCTGGCACGTCGAGCGTCGGCTCCAAGGGATGTCCCGAGACTAGCGCAAGAAGGTGGGTCCACGCGCGTGGCACCACGTCGACCACCGCATAACCGCCACCTCCGAACGCCACCCACTTGCCCGCGCACACCTCGTGGGCGAGCTCGTGCAGGGCGACGTACGCCGCTCGCTGGCCGTCGACGCTGAGAGCCAGGTCGGCGAGCGGGTCGTCGGTGTGCGAGTCGCAGCCCTGCTGGGTGATCAGGATCTCCGGCTGGAACTCGCGGACCAGATCGGGCACGACGGCGTGGAAGGCGCGCAGCCAGCCGTGGTCGGCGGTGCCTGGCGGCAGGGCGACGTTGACCGCGCTCCCCTCGGCCTCCGGACCGCCGATCTCCTCGGCGAACCCGGTGCCGGGGAAGAGCAGCTGCCCGGTCTCGTGGATCGAGATCGTGAGGACCCGTGGGTCGTTCCAGAAGGCCCGCTCGACGCCGTCCCCGTGGTGCACGTCCACGTCGACGTAGGCGATCTTCTCGACGCCCTGGTCAAGGAGCCATTGGATGCCGGCGGCGACGTCGTTGTAGATGCAGAACCCGGAGGCGCGGCCGCGCATCGCGTGGTGGAGGCCGCCCATGATGTTGGCGCTGTGCAGGCTCTCACCGGAGTAGACCTGGCGGCACGCCTCGATGCTCGCGCCGACGATGTGCGCACTGGCGTCATGGATGTGCGGGAAGATCGGGTCGTCCTCGGTGCCGAGGCCGTGCGACAGATCGGCGTCGCCGCTCTTCCCCGCCCGGATCACGGCCTCGATGTAGCTCTCGTCGTGGACGGTGAGCAGCTGCTCCGGGGTGCCCATCGGCGCCTCGACGACCTTCAGATGGTCGAGCACCCCGAGCTCGCCGGCCAGGCGCATCGTCAGGTCCACCCGGATCGGGGCCATCGGATGGGTCGGGCCGAAGTCGTAGTCGGCCAGGCTCTCGTCGAAGACGACCGTCGACTGCGCGTGGCAGGTGTTCGGGCCCGTGGTCGGCAGAGTCGTCATGGGCCACACGGTATCCGTGACGTGTGCGACAATGGCGAGGTGTTCAGCATTCGTTCGACCCAGTGGTGGTCCGCCTCCTAGGCGGTCCACCCGATTGTTGAGCATTCACATCAGGCCGCCCACGGGCGGCCTCTTTCATAGGTGATCGTCGCTGACCCGTGGGCCTCATCCCGAAAGGTCCCACCATGACCACGCGACTCTCCCTCATCACTCCCTCCGGCCGGCTCACTCTCGGCAACCTCCTCGGCGCGTTGCGGCCGATGGCTGCCGCGGCCGACTCGGACGCCTTCTACGGGCTCTCCGACCTGCATGCGCTGACGATGCCGCACGAACCGTCGGTGCTGCGTACGCGGACCGAGGAGATGGCCCTCCTCCTGCTGGCATCAGGGCTCGAGCCGGCCACCTTGTTCATCCAGTCCCACGTCCCCGCGCACCGATCGCTCGGCTATCTGCTCGAGTGCGTCGCGCACACCGGTGAGCTGGGGCGGATGATCCAGTTCAAGGAGAAGTCGCGCCGCTCCGGAGCCTCGGTGCGCGCCTCGTTGTTCACCTATCCGGTGCTGATGGCGGCCGACATCCTGCTCTACGGTGCCGCCGAGGTGCCGGTCGGCGACGACCAGCGCCAGCACGTCGAGCTCGCCCGCGACATCGCGATCCGGTTCAACACCACGTACGGCCGGGTCTTCACCGTCCCCCAGGCGGTGCACCCGGTCGCCGGAGCGCGGGTGATGGACCTGGCGGACCCGACGCGCAAGATGTCGAAGTCCTCCGGCGACGCGCACCCCGGCTCGATCTTCCTGCTGGACGAACCCGATGTCGTACGCCGCAAGGTCGCCCGCGCGGTCACCGACTCGACCGGGGACGTCTCCCGGGATCCGGAGCGACCGGGCGTCACCAACCTGATCGACATCCTGGAGGCCTGCGGCGGCTCTGCTGCCGGGCTGTCGGGCTACGGCGCCCTGAAGGCTGCGGTCACCGACGCGGTCGTCGCCGAGCTCGAGCCGCTCCAGAAGCGCTACCGCGAGCTCGCCGCCGACCGGGCGTACGTGACCGAGGTGTACGCCGCCGGAGCGGCTCGCTGCCGCGAGGTGACCGCCCCGGTCCTGGCGGCCGCGGAGGCTGCGATCGGCCTGGCCTGAAGCCGCCCGGCCCCCTGTAACACGCTGTTACAACTTCTGTCCGGTCGTTCTGAAAAGGCGAGAAGTACTACGAACAGCGTGTTACAGCGGGCGCGACGGTCAGATCCGCACGTCGACCAGCTCCCCCAGGCGCGCACGCTGCGGGCGCAGGTAGACCGCGAAGGTGATCAGGGCGCAGATCGCGTAGAAGATCGTGAACGCGATGAACGCGGACTTCGTCGCGTCGAGAGGGTTGGAGACCCACGGGCTGTTGAACGCGATGGGGATGAGGAACCCGCCGACCGCACCGACAGCGCCGATGATGCCGACGGCGGCGGAGGACTTCTTGGTGGCCTGGGCGAGTGCGGCCTCACGCTCGGTGGTGCCCGGCGTGGTGGCCAGCTCGGCCTCGCGGCGGAAGATCGACGGGATCATCTTGTAGGTCGATCCGTTGCCGATGCCGGTCGAGGCGAAGACCAGCATGAAGAAGCCCAGGAACACCGGGAACCACGACTGGTTCTCGAGCGCGATCGCGGGCGAGGCGTCCGGGTTCGGGGTGAGCTGCATCAGGGTCCACAGCACCGCGAGAGTGAAGACGACCAGCCCGACGAAGGCACCGAGCGTGACCTTCGCGCCGCCCCAGCGGTCGGCCAGCCATCCGCCGAGCGGCCGCGTCGCGGAGCCGATCAGCGCACCCAGGAAGGCGAAGTAGGCGAAGTAGATGCCGGTGCCCAGCGGTGCCGGAGACGGCACCCAGAAGTTGAGCTTGATCAGCAGCGGCATCGCGGCGGAGTAGCCGATGAAGGACCCGAACGTCCCGATGTAGAGGAACGACATGATCCAGGTCTGCTTCGACCTCACGACCGAGAGCTGCTCACGCACTGGCGACTTCGCGGAGGTGATGTTGTCCATGAAGAAGAAGGCAGCGAGGATCGCGATCACGGCGAGTCCGGCATAGACGTACGCGGCGCGCTCGAGGTGGATCCCGCCCTCGGACGCCTTGATCAGCCCGAAGATGCCCGCACCTCCGACGATGACCGGCAGCAGGAACTGGATCAGCGCGACGCCGAGGTTGCCGCCGGCGGCGTTGAGGCCGAGCGCCGCGCCCTTCTTGGATGCGGGGTAGAAGAAGTTGATGTTCGCCATCGAGGAGGCGAAGTTCCCGCCGCCGAGCCCGGCGGTGGCGGCGATGACGCAGAAGGCCCAGTAGGGGGTGGACGGCTGGGTGACGGCGTACGCGAAGCCGAGGGTCGGGACCAGCAGCAGCCCGGCCGAGATCATCGTCCAGTTGCGGCCGCCGAACTTCGGCACCGCGAGGGTGTAGGGGACGCGCAGCAGCGAGCCGACCAGGTTCGGGATGGCGATCAGGAAGAACAGCTGGCTCGGCGTGAAGTCGAAGCCCTGGGCGACCAGGAAGGCAGAAGAGACCGACCAGATCAGCCAGACCGAGAAGCCGAGGTGCTCGGCGAAGATCGACCAGATCAGGTTGCGGCGGGCGACCCCGGCCCCGGTCGATTCCCAGAAGGTGGCGTCCTCCGGACGCCAGTCGTCGATCCAGTGGCGGCGGCTCATGATGGGCTCCTCTGATGCGGCAGTCGGCGAGAGTTGCCACCCACGATGGCCAGCCCAGGTTTCAGCAGCCGCCGGCACTCGCGTGCGAGCCCGTCAACTTCCGCTCACGGCCTCACAGGGCTCACGACCTCACCGCGACGTACGGGGCGGGCGGCCCGAGCGGCCCGCCCCCGGAGCATCAACCGAGGTAGCGCTCCCACGGGCCGGTGATGGCCAGGGTGTAGCCGGGGTCCTGCATGTTGACGAAGAGAACCTTGCCGTCGGGCGAGAAGCACGGGCCGCAGAACTCGGAGTCGTTCAGGTCGTTGCGGGCGATGGCGTACGACGGGCCGCCCGGGAACGCGCCGAGCACGTGCGAGGCGCCCGAGCCGTCCTCGGCGAGCACCAGCGAGCCCCACGGCGTGACGGTCACGTTGTCGGGACCGTCGAAGGTGAGGTCGCCGTACTTCGGCGCCGGTGCATCGTCCTCGGACTGCGTCTGGTGCGGGAAGTACGTCACCAGCTGGATGGTCTCGGCCGCATAGTCGTAGAACCAGACCATGCCGTCGTGCGGGGACGCGTCGGCGGGCATGTCACCTTCCTCCCACGCGTACGAGTTGACCACGTAGACGCCCTCGTCGGTGCCCCACACGCCCTCGAACTTGCGGCCACGGGTGACCTCGCCGTCGGCGAACTGCTCCCGGCAGGGCGTCTCCTGGGCGTCACGCTCCGGCACGGTCTTCCACCTCACCGGGAAGGGCTGACCCATCTGCGCGGAGGTCAGGTAGGCCACGTCGGGCAGGACCGAACCATCAGGGAGGATGATCTGCATCGCGGCGAGCGTGCCGGCGTCATCAGCAAGCGACGTGAGTACGCCCGGGCCGAGCTTCACCCCGGCCGGGGCGGTCCAGCGGTAGAAGAGCCCGTTGGGCTCGTCGGCGTCCTCGGACAGGTAGACGCGGGTGCGGCTCTTGTCGATCGCCAGCGCCTCGTGGTCGTAGCGGCCGAAGGCCTTGATCGGGCGCGGGTCGGCCGAGCCGTCGGCCCAGACCTCGAAGACGTAGCCGTGGTCCTTCTCGTAGACCCCCGTCGTCCCGTCCTCGCCCTCCCACTCCTCACCGGCGTCGTTGACGGTCTCCTCGCAGGTCAGCCAGGTCCCCCACGGCGTCGGACCGCCGGCGCAGTTGGTCGAGGTGCCGGAGATCGCGACGAACTCACCGAAGTTGGCGCCGCCCGCGTCGGTGGTGATCACGGTGCAGCCGCCGGACGGTGCGCCCGGGTCGTAGACGGTGCCCTCGACGAGCGGGACCGGGATGCCCTCGCCGGGCTCGATCTCGTGGTTCTGGATCAGCGTGTAGCGCCCGCGCTTGCCGCCGAGCACCATCATCCCGTCATGGTTGGACGGCGTCTTCTCACCCGTCGTCAGGGTCGTCTCCCCGGCCGAGGTGACGATGGCGTACGTGAATCCCTCGGCCAGCGCCAGGATCCCCTTCGGGTCGTCCACGAGCGGGGGGAACGGCTCGCGGGCGCGCTTGCGCCCCAGGGTGCCGGGCTTCGCCGGCTTCGCCTCGGCCAGGGCAGGAACGGCGCCGGCGACGGCCAGGCCGACCCCGGCCGCGGCTCCTCCGGTGAGCAGGGAGCGTCGGGTTGCGGACATGGGTGGGTACTCCTCGGAGCGTGGTAGGGGATCCCGAGACAGGACTCAGCCCTCTACCCAAGCCACTCCGCACCACCTACGCGCCCGCCTGCGGTGAATCTCAGGCGACAGCAACGTGAAACGTACGCCGGTGGCGGCTCAGGCCGCTCCGAACAGGCCGGTCAGGCCGGTCCTCCGGGCGGCACCGGGACGGCCGCTCTCCCACGCGTACCCACACCTGCAGCACATCAGTCGCCGGCGGCCCCCCGCCGTACGCGAGAGGACCCGGATCTCCTCGTCTTCGGTGCACTTGGCACACATGACCGACGTCATCGAGTGAACTCCTTCCACTTCTCGCGTGAACAGAATCTGTACAACTGCATCCAGGGTGACACAGCAACGGGCATGCCATCCAGTCGGGAAATCGTCCTGCGGCCGAACTGTCAAGGCTTTATCGAGCCCGAGTGTCCTCCGCGTTGGCCACGCCGTAGGGGATGTGCACGCCGGCGATCGATCCGACCGCCTCGTCCAGGTGGGTCGTCTGGTCGTCGAAGAAGATCAGCGGGCGGAGCACCTCGAGCACCCGCACCTTCTCCACCCCGCCCAGGAAGAACGCCTCGTTCACGTAGACGTCCCAGGACTGCAGGGACCGGATCGCCCGCTCGTGCGCGGGGGCGCCGCGGGCGGTGACCAGCGCGATCCGCAGCCGTGGCTCATAGGACGGGTCGGACAGCCGGCGCCGCTCCTCGATCTGCTGGATCAGGTTGAGGTCGCGCAGCAGCGGCTGCAGCGGCCCCGGGGCGAGGGGTTCGGCCTTGCGGCTCGCCTCATAGACCCGGTACGCCTCGATCCCCTCCTCCCGGAAGACCCGCTCGGAGCCGTCGTCGGCGAGCACGCCGTCGAAGTCGAAGGCGACCACGACGGAGCGGTCGGTCTCGTCGTACGTCGCCGCCGACGGCAGCACGTGACCAGCCGGGAACCCCTCGCGGTTGGCGGCGATGACGTCGTCCCGGTTGCCGCTGAGGAACAGCGACATCCCGAGCGCACCGATGTAGCGGTGGGGCGAGCGGCCCTGGGTGAAGACGGCGCGCGTCATCGGCAGGCCGTGGTGCTCGATCGACCGCATCACCCGCAGCCCGGTGTTGGGGTCGTTGCGCGAGACGACGATGACCTCGACGAGACCGTCCTCGGCGTCATCGACCAGGTCGTTGAGGCTCAGCAGCCGCTTGATGAAGGGGAAGGCCACACCCGGCCGGAGCGGGTCGTCGATGCGTTCGTCCTGGTAGCGGCGGTAAGCCTCCTCGCCATGCTCGCGGAAGTACGCATCCGACTCGGTCAGGTCGAAGAGCGCGCTCGACGCGATCCCGACGACCAACCGCTCTCCCAGCTCGAATCCCACGCTCAGCAACCTACCGCTCCGAGCCGAGACGAAGTCGTTGCCAGATCAACTCGCTTCCGACATAGTTCCCGCCAGCGTCCTCGTGGCACCGGCCACACTCTCGGGGAGGATCGCTGCTGCATTTTCCTTCGATCCCCCAACCCCTGGAGGAGAAGTACGTCTCATGAGCATCAAACGAAGCCTGAGTCTCGCCGCCGGATCCGCTGCCCTGGCAGCACTCGCCGCCACCACCCTCCCCGCCGCCACGCTCCCCGCGGCCGCCTCCGGCGCCGACGCGGCCCTGGGCGCACCGAGCGTGGTCGCCGACGGTCTCAACAACCCCTACTCGCTCGCCTGGGGAGCCCGCGGCAAGCTGTGGCTCACCGAGAAGAGCGGCAAGTCCGTCCTCAGCGTCGACCCCACGACCGGGGCCAGGAGCACCCTGCTCGACCTCTCCACCCAGGCCGTCTCCAGCGGCCAGGACGGCGTGCTGGGTCTGGCCGTGGAGCCGTCGGTCACGAGCAACGCCCGCGGCTATGCGTACGTCTCCTACTCCTACGACTCCGGCCAGGCCGAGGAGTCCACGGGCGAGACCCGCCGCACCAAGATCGTCCGCTACAGCTATGACGACGCCACCAAGAAGCTGGTCCGGCCGTCCACGGTCATCTCCGGCCTGCCGGCCAGCATCGACCACCAGGGCGGGCGGCTGCTGATCGGACCCGACGGGAAGCTCTACTACGCGATCGGCGACCAGGGCACCAACCAGTACTCGCTGGCCTGCCGCCAGAACCAGGCCCAGACCCTCCCGACCGCGGCCGAGGTCGCGGCGAAGGACTGGTTCGCCTACCAGGGCAAGACCCTGCGGCTGAACCGCGACGGCTCCATCCCGATCGACAACCCCACGATCGGCGGCGTACGCAGCCACATCTGGACCTACGGTCACCGCAACCCGCAGGGCTTCGCCTTCACCCCCTCCGGCAAGCTCCTCGAGGCCGAGCACGGCCCGAAGACCGACGACGAGATCAACCTGCTCCGGGCCGGCGGCAACTACGGCTGGCCGAACGTGGCCGGCTACCAGGACGACGAGTCGGCGTACGTCTACGGCGACTGGAGCGCTTCCTCCCCCACGCCCTGCGCGGAGCTGACCCACTCGGACTTCGAGATCCACGAGGACGTGCCGACGTGGAAGGAGTCGGAGTTCACGGCTCGCTTCAACGAGCCGCTGGACACCTTCGGCACCTCGGTCACCTGGGACCACGACTTCACCGGTGCCCCGTGCGACGCGTCGGGTCTCTACTACATCTGCTACCCGACCATCGCCCCGTCCAGCCTGACCTACTACAAGCCGGCCGTCGGCCGGGCGATGCCGGGCTGGGAGAACTCGGTGATCATGACCAGCCTCAAGGACGGCACGATCTACCGCCTGGGCCTCAACTGGACCGAGACGGACGTGGTCGCGGTCGAGCCGCTCTACACCGACCAGGACCGGTTCCGCGCCACCATCGTCAGCCCTGACGGCAAGACGGTCTACGCGATCACCGACACCGCGGGGCTCGTCCGCGGCGACGACGACGTCCCGACCACCGACCTCACCCACCCGGGTTCGCTGCTCGCGTTCCCGGTCAGGAACTGACGCACCGGAATCTCAGGTCTCGACGGACCGGGTCGCCGACGGGCGGCCCGGTCCGTTGTCGTCGGTGGGCATGACGCGCCCCGAGCGGGGTACCGGACGAGGCGGCGTCGGGCGCCAGACCGGGCGAGCAGGAGGTAGTGATGTCGACCGAAGCGGACCAGCATCATTCCGGACGGGACCAGTCCGACAGTACGGCGCGGCACGAGCGCGAGGCGAGGATGCCCTCGCAGGTCGGGAGCGACGTCGGGATCTTCGACCGGTTCGCCACCCACGCGAGCGCATTCGTGTCGAGGGCCTGGTTCTTCGTCCTGTGCGTGCTGCTGGTGGTGATCTGGGCGCCGTCCTTCCTCGTGCTCCCCGACATCGACACCTGGCAGCTGATCATCAACACCCTGACGACGATCGTCACGTTCCTCCTGGTGGCGCTCCTGCAGAACACCCAGAAGCGCGCCGACGACGCGGTCCAGCAGAAGCTGAACGCCATCGCCGAGGGGCTCGCCGGACTGATGGGGAGGCTGGCCCGCGACCATCCCGAGCTCCGCGACGACCGCGACGAGCTGCGGCAGGCGGTCGGATTGGAGGATAGAGAGAGCGCCGAATGAGCCACCCCGATCTCGACTCGAATCACTACGTACGCGACCGGTTCTCCGCTGCCGCCTACGGCCTCGCCGGCGCTGCCGGGTCGGCCTGGGCCAGCGGGATCAGCATGGTGGTGGTCGCCGGCCTGCTGATCACCGGTCTGGTCGCCGGGTTCGCGGCGTGGTGGCACAGCCTCGTCTACGCAGCCGCCTCCATCGTCAGCCTGCTGGTGCTCTTCAGCATCCAGCACATGACCAACCGCCAGACCAAGGCCATCCTGCTCAAGCTCGACGAGCTGGTCGAGGCCGTCGACGGCGCGGACAACGACGTCATCGCCATGGAGGACCGCGGCCTGGAGGATCAGGAGGACATCCGCGACCGGCATCAGCGGTAGCGGAGTGCGGCGTCAGTCGACCTTGGTGACGCGGAGGAACTCCTGGACGTCGAAGACGGCGCGGAACACGCCGGCGGCCTTCGGGAGCAGGGGTGCGACCTCGGCGTACGGAACGACGCGCGGGTCCGTGACCCGGTGGTCGACGCCGTCGTGGACGATCGTGGCCGAGTTGGCGGCCAGGACGTTCTGGGCCCAGTCGACCTTCGAGGTGTAGGGCAGGTTGATCACGAAGCCGTCGGGGGTCGGGAACGGCGTGATCGGGGTGGCGTACTCCCGTCCGCTCGCGCGTCCGACGTGCAGGATGACGCCGTTGGTGGCCCCTTCCCCACCGGCGGTCTTCAGCGCTTCGGCGGCGAACCGCTTCGAGAAGGCCCGGATACGGTCCTGCAGCCAGGGCGACTTGTTGCGCATGCCGATCACGAAGGCGGCACCCGCGCCCACCACGCCGGCCGCCAGCAGACCCGGGATCACTCGACTCAGTCGCATGCGCCCAACCTACCTCGCACCTCCGCGACGGCCCTGGATGACAGATACCGTGGGCGCCGTCACACTGGAGGTCTCGGGTCTCACGGACTCGGTCGATGGACGGAAGGAGCGCGGATGCGGCGCTGGCGGCGCACCCACCTGGGCACAGAAGCCGACCGGGCGACCTTCCGCACCCTCCACAATGCATCGCTGGCGAGCCCGGCGCTGCGTGGCGGCCTGACCGTGGACAGCGCCGAGCGTGCCGCCCCTCACCTCCAGGCGCTGCTGGCCGCGCCCGCACTCGCGATCACCGACACCGACGGCCTGCTCGCCTGGGAGGGCATCGGCACCCACCACCAGGAGCACGTGACGAAGCTGGCCGAGTCGACGCTCGAGCGCGGCGCGACCCGGTTCTACGACCGCGTGGACCTGGAGTGCGGCCAGGCCGGATGCCCGCTGCACTCCGCCGTGGTCAGCCCTCTGGTCGTCGACGACCGGCTGGTGGGCACGCTGCAGGCGTACGCACCGGACACCTCCGCGATGATGGTCCGCGCCACCGACGAGGTCGCCACCTGGGTCTCCGGCCAGCTCGAGCTCGCCGAGCTCGACGCGTCACGGCGGCGGCTGATGGAGGCCGAGGTCCGCGCGCTGCGCGCGCAGATCAGCCCGCACTTCATCTACAACTCGCTGGGCGCGATCGCCAGCTTCGTACGTACCGATCCCGAGCGCGCACGCGAGCTCCTCCTGGAGTTCGCGGACTTCACCCGCTACTCGTTCCGGACTCACGGCGAATACACCACGCTCTCGGAGGAGCTGCGCTCGGTGGAGCGCTACCTCCTCCTGGAGCAGGCGCGGTTCGGGGACCGGCTCTCGGTCAGGCTCTCGGTGGCGCCCGAGGTGCTGCCGATCGCGGTGCCGTTCCTGTGCCTGCAGCCGCTGGTCGAGAATGCCGTACGCCACGGGCTGGCCGACGCGCAGACCGGCCACATCTCCATCGGAGCCGCCGACAGCGGCACCGAGTGCGTGATCGAGGTCGAGGACGACGGCGCCGGCGAGGACCCGGAGAAGGTCCGCAACGCGCTGGCCGGCGGTGCCGACTCCGTCGGGCTGGGCAACGTCGACGCCCGGCTCCGCAACGCCTATGGCGACGACTACGGCCTGGTCGTCGAGACCGCTCCCGGCGCCGGCACGAAGGTCATTCTCAGGATCCCGAAGTTCGCCCCAGGAGTGCACACATGAGCGAGCGCCAGCGAGCGGCGATGGGCAACATGTCGCCGCTTCCGTATTCTTCGCCTTCCTCTATGGAGGCGGCGACATGAACGGCCGTACGACGCAGGCCTTCGCCGCCAGACAAGGGGCGCCGGGAGGCCGGCTCCGCATCCTCGTCGTCGACGACGAGCCACCGGCGGCCGACGAGCTCTCCTACCTGCTGACCCAGGACGCTCGGGTGGCGGAGGTGCGCACCTGCCTGAACGCGACCGACGGGCTGCAGCAGCTGCAGGGGTCGGGCGTCGACGCGGTGTTCCTCGACATCCAGATGCCCGGCCTGAACGGGCTCGAGGTCGCCCGGCTGCTGGCGCGTTTCAAGTCACCGCCGGCAGTCGTGTTCGTCACCGCACACGAGGAGCACGCGCTGGAGGCGTTCGACCTGCGCGCGGTCGACTACGTGCTCAAACCGGTGCGCGCCGAGCGGCTGGCCGAGACCGTCACCCGGCTGATGGGCACCATGCCGGAGGAGGAGCCGAGCGGCGACGTACAGATCCCGGTCGAGCTCGGCGGCGTCACGCGCTTCGTGTGGCGCTCCCAGATCACCCACGTCGAGGCGCAAGGCGACTACGCCCGGCTGCACACCGCGGACGCCTCCCACCTGGTGCGGGTCCCGCTGACCCAGCTGGAGCAGGAGTGGGCCTCCGCCCGGTTCGTACGCATCCACCGCTCCCTCCTCGTCAACCTCGCCCATGTGACCGAGCTGAGGTCGGAGGCAGGTCGCTGCTCGGTCGTGGTCGGCGGCGCCTCGCGCGGCACCGAGCTGCAGGTCAGCCGCCGCCACACCCGCCAGCTCAAGGACCTGCTCGCCCGACGCTCATGACCCGATCCGATGACTGAGCCCCAACGCGTACGCGTCACCGGACCGCCCCGGCGACGCCCGGCCGTGCGCCGGGTCGACGTCGGCGAGGACACCCGGCTCGGCGAGATCTACCTCGGCTCGCTGATGCGCGCCCAGCTCGCGATCGCGATCCGCACCCTCGCCGTGCTCTTCCTCGGCGTCGGCTCGCTCCCGCTGCTGTTCTGGCTGGCTCCGGGGCTCGTCCACACCGCGCCGTTCGGCGTACCGCTGCCGTGGCTGCTCCTCGGGGTGCTGGTCTATCCGTTCCTGTTCCTCCTCGGCCGGTGGTATCTGCGCGGCGCGGAACGCAACGAGGCCAGCTATGCCGATCTGCTCCGCTCGGACGACGAGACGCCATGACCCTCGACTCCGCACCGGCGATCGTCGCGGTCACCCTGGTCACCCTGGCGACGCTGACGATCGGCACCTGGGGGCTGCGGTTCAGCCGGACCACGAGCGACTTCTACGTCGCCTCCCGGTCGGTCCGGCCCGGCCTCAACGCGAGCGCCATCGGCGGGGAGTATCTCTCGGCCGCCTCCTTCCTCGGAGTCGCCGGCCTGGTGTTCACCTCCGGCGCGGAGATGCTCTGGTACCCGATCGGCTGGACCGCCGGCTACCTCGTGCTGTTGACCCTGGTCGCGGCGCCTCTGCGCAGGTCAGGGGCATATACGCTGCCCGACTTCGCCGAGGAACGGCTCGCTTCGCGTGGGGTGCGACGGCTCTGCTCCCTGCTGGTCGTGAGCATCGGTTGGCTCTACCTGCTGCCCCAGCTCCAGGGGGCCGGACTGACCCTGGAGCTGGTCGCCGGCGCACCTCGCTGGGTGGGGCCGGTGCTGGTCGGGACGGTCGTGCTGGTCAGCGTCTTCTCCGGCGGGATGCGCTCGATCACCTTCGTCCAGGCCTTCCAGTACTGGCTCAAGCTGACCGCGCTCCTGGTGCCTGTCGGGGTGCTGGTCGCGGTCTGGGGCAGCGACGGCGCGCCCCGCGCCACCGACCTCAGCCAGACCTGGTCGCTGCCGATGGGCACCGACGGCGCAACCGGCCTCTACGCCACCTACTCGCTGATCGCGGCGACCTTCCTCGGCACCATGGGCCTGCCACACGTCGGCGTCCGCTTCTACACCAACCCCGACGGGCGCGCCGCCCGCCGCACGACCCTGGTCGTCCTGGCCCTCCTCGGCGTCTTCTACCTGCTGCCGCCGATCCTCGGGCTGTTGGGCCGGGTGTACGCAGCCACCCCGGCCTCCGCCGACACCCTGGTGCTCGAGCTGCCCCGGCTGATTGTTCCCGGCTGGGCAGGTGACGCCCTCACCGGGCTGGTGTGTGCGGGGGCCTTCGCAGCCTTCCTGTCGACCTCGTCAGGCCTGGCGATCGCCGTCTCCGGCGTGCTCTCCCAGGACGTCGTCGTGCCGCTGCTGCGTCGCCGAGGCAGTCGCTACGGCGGCGTCGCCGCCTTCCGGATCGCGTCCCTGGTCGCCGTCCTCGTCCCGGTCGCGGGCGCCCTGCTGACCCCCAGCGTCGGCGTCGCCCGCGGCGTCGCCCTGGCCTTCGCGCTCGCGGCGGCCACCTTCTGCCCGCTCCTCCTGCTCGGCATCTGGTGGCGCCGGCTGACCGCCTACGGCGCCGCCACCGGGCTGGTCACCGGCCTGGTCACCACCGGATCGGCTGTGGTGTTCACGATCAGTGGGTCGCGTACCGACACCTGGGCCGACGTCGCCCTCACCCAGCCCGCCCTCTGGACCGTCCCGCTCTCCTTCGCGGTGATGATCCTCGTCAGCCTCGCCACCGCTGCCCACGTCCCGCCCCACACCACCCGACTGCTCGTACGCCTCCACACCCCCGAGCCGACGCTCGAACCCGCCGTCGCAACCTCGACGCCGCGCTGACAACGCTCGGGGCAGCCTGCAGGGGACCAGCCACTCGACGTACGAAATCGACCGCTCGTCGCGCGACGGTGCCGTCTACCGAGGGACCGGTCGTCACCCCGCGACGGGCGACCCGACAGACCCCTACTGTGACTGCGATCACACGTCGTCCGTCCTCCCCCACGAAGGACGGCCTCGTCTACGGAAAGGGTCAGCACGTGAGCGACGAAGCGCACGACCAAGCCCGCCGGCACGACCCGGTCTACGACAGACTGCACGCCACGGCAGAGTTCCGCGCTCTGCGGTCGGCGTACCGGAAGTTCGTATTCCCGGCCACGGTGGCGTTCCTCGCTTGGTACCTCCTCTACGTCTTCTGCTCGAACTGGGCAGAGGACTTCATGAACTACAAGCTGTTCGGCAACATCAACGTCGCGCTGGTCTTCGGGCTCCTGCAGTTCGTGACGACGTTCGGCATCGCCTACCTCTACGCCAACTACTCCAACAAGCACCTCGACCCGCTGGCTCGGAAGCTCGACGAGGAATACGAGATCGAGAAGAGGCAGCTCTGATGGACGGTAGCCAGATCCTCACCACGGTCCTCTTCCTCGCGGTCGTCGCGGTCACGATCGGCATCACCTTCTGGGCGAGCCGGCAGACGAAGACCGCGGCCGACTACTACGCCGGTGGCCGCGGCTTCTCCGGTTTCCAGAACGGTCTCGCGATCGGTGGCGACTACATGTCGGCGGCGTCGTTCCTCGGCATCTCCGGCGCGATCGCTCTGTCCGGCTACGACGGGTTCCTCTACTCGATCGGCTTCCTCGTCGCCTGGCTGGTGGCGCTGCTGCTGGTCGCGGAGGTGCTGCGCAACTCGGGTCGCTACACGATGGCCGACCAGCTGGCGTACCGGATGAAGCAGCGCCCGGTCCGGCTGGCGGCGGCGACCTCCACGGTCGTCGTCTCGATCTTCTACCTGCTGGCTCAGATGGTCGGTGCGGGCGCCCTGGTGGCCCTGCTGCTCGGCGTCGAGGACCAGGCGGTCAAGAACATCGTGATCCTGTTCGTCGGCGCGCTGATGATCTTCTACGTCACCGTCGGCGGGATGAAGGGCACCACCTGGGTGCAGATCGTCAAGGCCGTCCTGCTGATGACCGGCTCGGCGCTGATCGTCATCCTGGTCCTCGCCCAGTTCGGCTTCAACCTCTCCGAGCTGCTCGGCTCCGCCGCCGACGCCTCGGGCAAGGGCGACGCCTTCCTGCAGCCGGGCCTGAAGTACGGCGCGAGCTTCACCAGCGAGCTGGACTTCGTCTCGCTCGGGCTCGCCCTGGTGCTCGGCACCGCCGGCCTGCCGCACATCCTGATCCGCTTCTACACGGTCCCGACCTCGGCGGATGCTCGCAAGTCGGTGCTGTGGGCGATCGGCCTGATCGGTGTCTTCTACCTGTTCACCCTGGTCCTGGGCTTCGGTGCGGCCGCGCTGGTCGACCCGGCCACCCTGGACAAGGCCGGCAACCTGGCGGCGCCACTGCTCGCCCAGGAGGTCGGTGGCGGTGAAGGCTCCGTCGGCGGCGCCGTACTGCTGGCTCTCATCGCCGCGGTCGCCTTCGCCACGATCCTCGCCGTGGTCGCGGGGCTGACGTTGACCTCCTCGGTCTCCGTCGCCCACGACATCTACAACTCGGTGATCAAGCGTGGCACGGCCACCGAGAAGGAGGAGATGAAGGTCTCGCGCTGGGCCGCGGCGGGCATCGGCCTGGTCGCGATCCTGCTGGCCATCCCGGCGCAGTCGCTCAACATCGCGTTCCTGGTGGCCCTGGCCTTCGCGGTCGCCGCCTCGGCCAACCTGCCCGCGATCATCTACAACATGTTCTGGGCGCGGTTCAACACCCGTGGTGCGACCTGGTCGATCTACGGCGGCCTGATCTCCTGCGTCGGCCTGGTGTTCTTCTCACCGGTCGTCTCCGGCAAGGTCGACCCGGTCACCGGAGACAGCCTCTCGCTGTTCCCGGCCGGCATCGACTTCTCCTGGTTCCCCCTGGAGAACCCCGGCCTCATCTCCATCCCGCTCGGGTTCTTCCTGGGCTGGCTGGGCACGGTGACGTCGAAGGAGCCGGAGACCGCTGAGCGTTACGTCGAGCTCGAGGTGCGCGCCCTCACCGGCGCCGGCTCGGAGAAGGCGATCACGCACTGATCCTCCACGGCGGGCCGTCGTACATCTGCTCTTGTACGACGGCCCGCCATCATTCTTTCCCCCGCACTACCCTGTGGCTTGAGCCACAACATTTCGTACGTAGGAGTCACTGTGACCGACGAGACCCTGTCCAACCTGCTGCACGAGAAGCGCCGGTTCGAGCCTCCGGCCGAGCTCGCCGCCGCCGCCAACGTCAAGGCCGATGCGTACGACGCGGCAGCCGAGGACCGTGACGCCTTCTGGGCTGCGGCCGCGGAGCGGCTCACCTGGTCCAAGCCGTTCGATCGCGTCCTGAACTGGGACAACCCGCCGTTCGCGAAGTGGTTCGAGGGCGGCGAGATCAACGTCGCCTACAACGCCGTCGACCGTCACGTGGAGGCCGGGCTCGGGGACCGGGTCGCGATCCACTGGGTCGGCGAGCCGGCCGACGACAAGCGCACGATCACCTACGCCGAGCTCAAGGACGAGGTCTCGAAGGCCGCCAATGCGTTCGAGGCTCTTGGCGTCGGCAAGGGCGACCGGGTCGCTATCTACATGCCGATGATCCCCGAGGCCGTCGTCGCGATGCTGGCCTGCGCGCGGATCGGGGCGATCCACACCGTCATCTTCGGCGGCTTCTCCGCCGACGCCCTCGCCACCCGCGTCGTGGACTGCGGCGCGAAGCTGATCGTCACCTCCGACGGCGGCTACCGCCGGGGCGCTCCGTCGGCACTGAAGCCCGCCGTCGACGAGGCGGTCACCAAGGTCGAGGAGTCCCAGCCCGGTCTGGTCGAGAACGTCCTCGTCGTCCGCCGCACCGGCCAGGACGTCGAGTGGAACGACTCCGTCGACACGTGGTGGTCCGACGTCGTCGACAGCGCGTCGACCGAGCACACCCCGGTGGCCCACGATGCCGAGCACCCGCTCTTCGTGATGTACACCTCCGGCACCACCGGGAAGCCGAAGGGCATCCTGCACACCACCGGTGGCTACCTCACCCAGGCGGCGTTCACCCACTGGGAGGTCTTCGACCTCAAGCCGGAGACCGACGTCTACTGGTGCACCGCCGACATCGGCTGGATCACCGGCCACTCCTACATCGTCTACGGACCGCTGGCCAACGGCGCGACCCAGGTGCTCTACGAGGGCACCCCGGACTTCCCGGAGAAGGGTCGCTGGTGGCAGATCATCGAGGAGTACGGCGTCACGCTCTTCTACACCGCCCCGACCGCGATCCGGACGTTCATGAAGCAGGGCCGCGCCATCCCGGACGCCCGCGACCTCTCCTCGGTCCGCCTGCTCGGGTCCGTCGGTGAGCCGATCAACCCCGAGGCCTACATCTGGTATCGCGACGTCATCGGCGGCTCCGCGGTGCCCGTCGTGGACACCTGGTGGCAGACCGAGACCGGCGCGATCATGATCTCGCCGCTCCCCGGCGTGACGGCCGGGAAGCCCGGGTCGGCGATGAAGGCCCTGCCGGGCGTGGGGGCCGACGTGGTCGACGACAACGGCGTCTCCGTGCCGAACGGCTCCGGCGGCTACCTCGTGCTCACCCAGCCGTGGCCGTCGATGCTGCGTACGATCTGGGGCGACGACCAGCGCTACGTGGACACCTACTGGGCGCGGTTCAAGGACTCAGGCCCAGAAAATGAGCACTGGTACTTCGCCGGCGACGGGGCCAAGAAGGACGAAGACGGCGACGTCTGGGTCCTCGGTCGCGTCGACGACGTGATGAACGTGTCCGGGCACCGGCTCTCCACGACCGAGATCGAGTCGGCGCTGGTGTCTCACGCGTACGTGGCCGAGGCGGCCGTGGTCGGCGCGACCGACCCCGACACGGGGCAGGCCGTGGTGGCGTACGTCATCCTGCGCGACGGGTCGCCGGAGGACTGCCACAAGGAGCTCTCCGACCACGTCCGCAAGGAGATCGGCCCGATCGCCAAGCCGCGTCAGATCATGATCGTGCCCGAGCTGCCCAAGACCCGCTCGGGGAAGATCATGCGCCGCCTGCTGCGCGACCTCGCCGAGGGCCGTGGCGTCGGCGACACGACCACGCTGGCCGACCAGACGATCATGGACCTGATCGCGGCCGGGAAGACGACGGCGACGGACGACTAGCGTCCAGCGGCGCTGCCCGGCCACCCTTCGCGGGTGGCCGGGCAGCTGCGTACTAGCCCTTCTTGCCGTACTTCACCCGGCGGATGAAGTGGCTGTCGGTCCAGATCGGGTCCTTCTTGACCGTCTCGCCGGACCTGGGCGAGTGCCAGATCCAGCGGCGCCCGTCGTGCTTCCCGGCGTAGATGCCGACGTGGTAGACGCCGCCGCGGCCGTAGAAGAAGACCAGGTCGCCCTTGCGGGGCTTCTTGACCTTGAACGTGTGGCCGACCTGCGCTGCCGAGTTGTGCGGGAGCTTGCGACCGAGCTTCTTGTAGACCCACTGGGTCAGTCCGGAGCAGTCGAAGGAGTGTGGGCCGTCGCCGCCGTAGGAGTAGGGCGCACCGGCGCGGCTCTTGGCTCGGCGCAGCGCTCGGATGCCGCGCGACTTCTTCTTTTTCTTGGCCTTCTTCTCGGTGGTGGTCGAGGCCGACTGGACGCCGGTATGAGCGCTGCTCTGGACGCTCGTGGGCGGCGGGGCCGTGGCGGTGGCGGACGGGTTGGGTACGGCGACGAGCGCGAGCCCGACCACGAGCGCGGTCACCGCGCCGACACCGATCTTTCTACTGATCTTCCTGGGCGCGCGCGACAGCGCACGGATGCACGATCCGATCATTTCGAGGTTCCCCCGATGCAGCGACACCTGCGAAGGTTGACCTGTCGGATTCGGGCTGCTGATGCCCGGGCGCTGGAATCCCTGTGTTCCGTGGTGCGCCTTCACCCCAAGCCGTCGGCCTTGTCTCTGGCGTCCGGCGTACTGCTTGGCTCCCCCGTGCCCGCCACCTAGGTCTGACTCGGTTCTCCTCCGGTTGTGACGGGCCTCGGCGCGACCGGAGCGGCCTCACCATTCGGCGAGGGCTGGACCCACTATGCAACGGAATCGGGGCTCAATGGTGCTTCTACGGCAAAACTTGGAGGCATGTTTCATCTGTTTGCCTGTGTTTGAATATCTTTACCAATCTCGCGATCGGGGTCGCCGACCCGATCGTGACCACTTCTCGAATGCGGGCCGAGGTGCTTGCTAGGGTCAGGATCAGGTGTGCCGGGAAGTCTGGTCGGCGTGACTTTCTCGACCCCATGAGCCCTGGGAGGCCCACCCGTGACCGACACCCGCAACCGCCTGTTCACCCGAGGCTCGTGGCTGGAGACATCGCGCACCGCCGAGATCCTGCGCGCCGAGACCACCGGCGGGATCCTGCTCATCATCGCCGCGGTGATCGCGGTCATCCTCGCCAACAGCCCCTGGCAAGACGCCTACGAGGCGGTCCGTGACTTCCGCATCGGGCCGGCCGCGCTCCATCTCGACCTGACGATCGGCACCTGGGCCGCCGACGGGCTGCTCGCGATCTTCTTCTTCGTCGCCGGCCTGGAACTGAAGCGGGAGTTCGTCTCCGGCGACCTGCGTGACCCGCGACGGGCCGCCCTGCCGATCGCCGCCGCGGTCGGCGGCATGATCGCGCCGGCGCTGGTCTATGTGGCCATCAACGTCATCGGCGACGGATCGCTTGCCGGCTGGGCGACCCCGGTGGCCACCGACATCGCCTTCGCGGTCGCGATCCTGGCGGTGATCTCCACGCACCTGCCCGCCGGGCTGCGTACGTTCCTGCTGACTCTCGCCGTCGTCGACGACCTGCTCGGCATCATCATCATCGCGGTCTTCTTCACCTCGGAGCTGCACATCGGCTACCTGCTGCTGGCGCTCATCCCGATCGGGCTCTTCGCGCTTCTCGTCCAGCGCCGCGTACGCAGCCCGTGGCTGCTCCTCCCGCTCGCCCTCGTCGCCTGGGCGCTGGTGCACGCCAGCGGTGTTCACGCCACCGTCGCCGGCGTCCTGCTCGGGTTCACGGTGCCGGTGATGGCCCGGAACCCCGAGGCCAAGCGCGGCCTCGCCGAGCACTTCGAGCACCTGGTCCGGCCGATCTCGGCCGGTGTCGCGGTGCCGATCTTCGCCTTCTTCGCCGCCGGCGTGTCGCTAGGCGGCTGGGACGGCGTGACCAGTGCGCTGCGCGACCCCATCACGCTCGGCATCATCCTCGGCCTCGTCGTCGGCAAGACGGTCGGCATCGCCGGCTCGACATGGCTGCTGTCCCGGTTCACCAAGGCGTCCCTCGACGACGACCTCGCCTGGTGGGACGTGATCGGCATGGCGATGCTGGCGGGCATCGGGTTCACCGTCTCGCTGCTCATCGGTGAGCTGGCCTTCCACTCCGATCCGTCCGCGCACGACCACATGAAGGTGGGTGTTCTGTTCGGGTCCGTCCTCGCCGCTGCGCTGGCCACAGTGGTGCTGCGCGCCCGCAACAAGGTCTATCGCCGCATCGAGGAGCTGGAGACGATCGATGCCAACAAGGACGGCGTGCCGGACGTGTTCGAAGAGGAAGAGGGTCGCGACCGGTAAGGTCGGAGCCGCTCGACAACACACGTAACAGCGAAGGGTTCCCATGGCAGCCGACATCGTGAAGTCCCCGGGTGACGAGGACCCGACGATCGGGAAGCTCGTCGTCGACGCCACCCGAGACATCTCCGAGCTGGTCAACAAGGAGATCACGCTCGCCAAGCAGGAGCTCAAGGTCTCGATGACCAACGCCGGCGTCGGCGTCGGGCTCTTCGCCGCCACCGCGTTCCTGCTGGTCCTCGCGGTGATCATGCTCTCCGTCTCGGCGGCCTACTTCATCCACCTGACCGGCCTCGGCCTTCACTGGTCCTTCCTCATCGTCTTCGCCTTCTACGTCCTCATCGCCGCCCTGCTCGGCTACATCGGCGTACTCAAGGTGAAGAAGGTCAAGGCTCCCGAGAAGGCCATCGCTCAGGGCAAGGAGATCCCCCGGGCTCTCAAGGGTCAGCGCTGACCCACATCGCCGAGGCGTCACCCCCGCCGGCCGAGGCGTCACTCCGGTCGGCCGAGACGTCACCGTGACGGGCCAGAATCTGTCCACAGGTGACCTTGAATCCGGAGTTATCCACAGCCTCTGCGATTGCGGATGATTTCGTACGCGAGCTGGCGCACGCTGCGGCCATGAACATCTCACTCGTCAAGACCGGCAGCACCCTGCCTGAGCGTCCCTTCACCACGTCGGACATCGAGTCGGTGGCGACCAGCCGCTACGCACTCGCTCAGGCGATCCGCCATGGCGACCTTCGCCGCCCGTTTCGAGGCGTCTATCTTCCAGCCCAGGCGGAGGACGATCCGGTGAAGCGGGCCGAGGCGCTCGTCCATGTCTTATCCGAGCACCAGGTGATCAGCGACCGCACCGCAGCGTGGGTGCACGGCGTCAACACGTTCACCCAGGCCGAGATGGCTCAGCTCCCGGCCGTGGAGACATGTGCCCTGCGCGGCCACACCCGCACCAGGCGTCCCGGAACCGATGGGCGCTCGCGCGACCTTCTCCCCGATGACATCACCGTGATCGGTGGCGTACGGGTGACGACGCCGCTGCGGACCGCGCTCGACCTCGGCTGCAACCTGAACCGGCGCGAGGCGATGGCCGCGCTCAACGAGTTCGCTCGACACCACGGGATCACTCGGAGCGCTCTCGACCAGCAGCTGCCGCGTTTTCGGGGACGTCGCGGTGTCGTCCAGCTCCGCGAGCTCGTTCCGCTCATCAACCGCCGCCTCGAATCCCAGCGCGAGTCGTGGACGTTGCTCGCGATCAGCGATGCTGGACTGCCTCTTCCCGAAGCACAGGTCTGGGTGGATGTCGAGGGAATCCCGACCTACCGCCTCGACTTCGCCTATCGACTCGCCAAGGTCGCCATCGAATACGAAGGTGACGACCACGACGATCCCGACCAGCGAATCTACGACGAGGAGCGCCGCGGGTGGCTGATCGATCACGGTTGGACGATCGTGATCGTCCGAAAGGGAGACTTCACCGGAGACCGCCTCGATGCCTGGCTCCGCGAGATCAAGGAAGCTCTGACCCCGGCCTACACCTCCCGCCGGTTCTGATCGAAGCGTCAACCCCGTCGGCCGAAGCGTCAGCCCCGTCGGGCGAGTTGGCACTGCGTTGCCAACTCGCCCGACGGGAGCGACGTTTCGGCCGACGCGGGTGACGCCTCGGCCGTGTGTCAGCTCGCGCAGGCTCCGGTGTCGACAGCCGCGGTCTGCGAGCGCGACTCGCGGGCGATCTCGATGACCTGGTCGGTGGTGAGGGCGTAGCCGGTCTCCGAGTCGGTGACCGACGCGGCGAAGACGACACCGACGACGTCACCTTCGGAGTCGACGATGGGGCCGCCCGAGTTTCCGGGACGGATGAGGCTGCGCACGGAGTAGACGTCACGGATGACGGTGCCGACGCCGTAGATGTCCGGCGAGCGGAGGCGCTGCTCGGCACGGATGCGGCCAGGCTGTACGTCGAAGGGGCCGTCCTGCGGATACCCCAGGACCGCGATCGGGTCCTCTGCGGCTGCGGAGCTGTCGAACTCGAGACGCTTGAGGTTGCCGCCACCCTTGAACTTCAGGACGGCGATGTCGATCTTGGGGTCGTAGTGGACGACCTTGGCGTCGTTGGCCCCGTCTCCGATGATCACGTTGGGGTCGTCGACCCCGGCCACGACGTGGGCGTTGGTCATCAGATATCCGCGACCGATCACGAACCCGGTGCCTTCGACACCCTTGCCGCACTCGTTGGCTCCGCGGATCTTGAGGACCGACTCTCCGGCGCGCACGACGTCGGGATCGGTGAGCATGCGGCGCGGCCCGGGTCCGACCTCGACGATCCGCTCACGGGCGAAGGGCTCCAGATAGCGCGGGAAGAACGAAGTGCCGACGACGTCGTTGAACGCGCCCAGCGCGCGGTCGGCGGGCGCCGGCATGATCGAGTCGACCTTGGCCAGGATCGCCGACCCGCGTACAGCCGGCGTCAGTCCGTTGATCTGCGCCCCGGAGACCGCGACGCCGAGCGCCCAGGCGACGACCAGCACAGCGGCAGCGCTGAGCAGCGCCCCGCCGAGCGCATCGACGATCCGCGCGGGTTGCCAGGTGATCTCGTCGCGCACACGTACGCCGCCGTACTGAAGCACCGCCTGACCGATGGACGCGCACGCGATCACGACGAACAGGGCACCGAGCGAGACCCACAACGACGGGGTGGCACCGCCGAGCACCTTGGGCGCCAGCCAGATGCCGAGGAAACCACCGAGCAGCAGTCCACCGGTGGCGAAGGCACCGGTGATGAAGCCCTGCCAGTAGCCGGAGAGCGCATAGGCCGCGACGAGGATGATCAGGATCCAGTCGAGGAAGTTCATGGCCGGTTCCGTTCGCGTCCCTGCAGCATGTATTCGGGCAACTCCTTGATCGGGGCGTCCGGAATCTCCGAGATCCACCCGAGATAGGTGAAGAAGCGGTTGATGATTCCACCGGTGAAGCCCCAGAGGATGACATCCTTCTCCGGTCCGATCAAGAACGCGGGAGTGAGCCAGTCCTTGCGAGAAGGGAAGCCCACCTGGATCCGGTGGGCCGGGTCGGTCAGTTCGGACAACGGCACCCGATAGACCGCGTGCACCTCTTCGACCGATCGGTTCGTCACCGGGGAGGGCTCCCGCCACCAGGCGAGGACCGGCACCACCGCATGGTTGGAGAACGGGATCCACAGCGCCGGCAGCCGGCCGACCACGTCGACCCCCGCCGGGTCCAGCCCCGTCTCCTCCCAGGCTTCACGGAGCGCCGCCTCCTCGACGGTCTCGCCCGGATCGAGCCTGCCCCCGGGGAACGACACCTGGCCGGGGTGCGAGCGCATCGTGTGCGAACGTTCGGTCAGCAGCAGATCGGGACCAGACGGACCTTCACCGAAGAGCATGAGCACGGCAGACTCCCGCGCGCTCCCATCCGTCGGGGGCAGGAACTGCGAGATGTCCTCTCCTTGGATCCGAGCCGCGGCGTCGACGATCTCCTCGAACCATTCCGGTAGCGCCCCGACCGTCACAGCGTGATCCCCAGCTTCTTCTCCACGAGGTCCTTGACCTCGTTCGCGCTGGTCATGCCGCCCATCTGCAGCAGCTCGACGTCCCCGGAAGAAGACAGGACGTAGGTCGTGGGCACCGCCCGCGCCGTGAGCGACCCGCCCTGCAGCTCACCTTCGGGATCGGCGTACATCGGGAAGGTCACCCCGCGAGAGATCGCCTCCTCGAGCGCGACCCCCGGAACCGTGTCCATGACGTCGATGCCGATCACCGGCACCTCGTCGCCATAGGTCTCGTAGAAGTCCTGCAGCGCCGGCATCTCCTCCTTGCAGGGCGCACAGAAGCCCTGGAAGAGGTTGATCACCATCGGGCCCTCGAACGAGGAGAGGTCGACCGACTCGCCACCGCCGAGGCACGGCAGCTCGACCGCCGGCAGTCCACCGTCGCTCGCGGATCCGGGGCGACAGTCCTCCACCTTCGAGGCCTTCTTCGCAGCCACCATCTCCGGGGTGGCCACACTCTCCGCAGTCGAGGACGAGCTCTCGGTGAGCGGAGCACCGGCCTGCCCACCTCCGTCCGGCGGCGCGCTGCCGCACCCGGCCAGAGCGACCACCAGCAGTGCAACTGTCGTCGCGGCCCGGGCTCTGCTCCCAAGGACACGAACCATCAGTTGCGGCCCTCCGTGCGGACCAGCTTCGCTGCCGCGACCGGGTCGGTCGGACCCTCTCCGTACGCCGGGCACAGCTGTGCCACCGGACAAGCACCGCACGCCGGCTTCTGGGCGTGACAGATCCGCCGCCCGTGCCAGATCACGTGGTGGGACAGCATCGTCCAGTCCCGCTTCTCGAACAGCGCGCCGACCTCGTGCTCGACCTTGACCGGGTCCTTCTCGGTCGTCCAGCCGAAGCGCCGTGAGAGCCGGCCGAAGTGGGTGTCGACGGTGATGCCGGGCTTGCCGAAGGCGTTGCCGAGGACCACGTTGGCGGTCTTGCGCCCGACGCCGGGCAGCTTCACGAGCTGCTCCAACCGGGACGGCACCTCCCCGTCGTATTCCTCCACCAGCACAGCGCTCAGCTTCAGCAGGGCGTCGGTCTTGGCGCGGAAGAAACCGAGCGGACCGACCAGCTGTTCCAGGTGTTCCCGGGGTGCCGCCGCCATCTCCTTGGCGGACGGATAGGCCGCGAACAGAGCGGGTGAAGCCAGGTTGACCCGCTTGTCCGTGGTCTGCGCGCTCAGCACGGTCACGACCAGGCACTCGAACGGGTTGGTGAAGTCGAGCTCGGCCTTCGCGTCCGGGTAGGTCTCACCGAGGATGCGGTCGATCCGACGGGCGCGACGCACCAGACCCAGGCGCGTCTCAGTCGCAAACTTCTGGGCAGGCACGCAGCAAGGCTACGCGGCCGCACCGACAATCCCGATCCGGCCCAGCAGACGACTAGCACGAATACCGCCCCATACATGCACTTTCTGCCCTTATCGGTGGGTGATGTGCACTTGTGAGACGTTCCACAGATAGGATTCCCGATGTAATACCCGCGGATGTGGGGAAAATCCAGGAGGAATGGCCGCAATGGACAACGACGTACTCCGTCAGGCACCGCTCTTCAGCGCACTCGATGACGAGTCGATGACGGCCCTGCACGCCTCGATGGCAGAGTCGAAGCTCCGCCGCGGAGAGGTGCTCTTTCACGAGGGCGACTCCGGCGACAAGCTGTACGTCGTGATCGACGGCAAGGTGAAGCTCGGCCGCACCTCCTCGGACGGCCGCGAGAACCTGCTCGCGATCATGGGCCCGGGCCAGATGTTCGGTGAGCTCTCCCTCTTCGACCCCGGCCCCCGCTCGGCCACCGTCACCGCGGTCACCGACTCCGCCTTCGCGAGCCTGTCGCACGAGGACCTCCTCAAGTGGCTCGAGGGCCGCCCGGTCGTCGCCCGCGGTCTCCTCGCCCAGCTCGCCGGCCGCCTCCGCAAGGCCAACGACGTCGTCGCCGACCTCGTCTTCTCCGACGTCCCCGGCCGTGTCGCGAAGGCGCTCCTCGACCTCGCCGACCGCTTCGGCCGCACCGCCGACGACGGCGTCCACGTCCACCACGACCTCACCCAGGAGGAGCTCGCCCAGCTCGTCGGCGCCTCCCGCGAGACGGTCAACAAGGCGCTGGCCGACTTCGCCAGCCGCGGCTGGCTCCGCCTCGAGCCGCGCTCCGTCGTGATCATGGACATCGAGCGCATGGCCCGCCGAGCCCGCTAACCCCGAGACGTCATTTTCTGACGCCGAGAAGTCAGTTTCTGGAGCCGGCAACAACCGGAACGCTCGAGAATCGACCTCTCGGCGTCAGTTTTCGACGTGTCGGCGTCAAAAACTGACTTCTCGGCGAGATCGGCGTTCGCTTCCGGGAACGCGGCTACTGAGGCCGGCGCTTCTGGGGGTGGGGCGTCTCGTGCCGGGCGAGCATGGCGACGTACTCCTCGATCTTGCGCGCCCGTGCGGCCTCGGTCTTCAGGGAGGTGATGCGGTGGTAGAGGGCGAAGCGGTTCTGCGAGGTGAGGACGTCGTACATCGCCTGCGCCTCGGGCACCGCGGCGATCGCAGCGAGAAGGTCGGGCGGGGTCTCGGCGGTGGCAGGACCGGCGTACGCCGCCTCCCACCGCCCGTCCGCCTTCGCCGCCTCCACGGCGGCCCGCCCGGCCGCGGTCATCCGGCCTTCGGCTTCGAGTCGACCGATGTGCTCGACGTTCCTCAGTGACCAGCGGCTCTTCGGCCCGCGCGGGGTGAACCGCTGGAACGACGACTGCTCGTCGCGTCGTCGCGCCTGACCGTCGATCCAGCCGAAGCAGAGGGCTTCATCGAGCGCGGTCTGCCACGTCAGCGTGGTCAGCGTCCCGCCCTTCTTGGTCAGCACCAGCCAGACCGCGCGGGTGTCGGCATGGTGCACCTCCAGCCAGGCCCGCCACGCGGGCGGATCGGGAAGCAGGAGCTCGTCTCCGGACAGGGTCGCCATGAGTCGAACAGTAGGCCTCAGCGCTGAGCGAGGTAAGCCAATTGCGCTCGGACGGAGAGCTCGGCGGCGCCCCAGAGGACCTGGTCGACATCGGCGTACACGATCTCGACGATCGCTCGCGGATCCGCTTCGGCGGGCGTGACACCCAGTCCGGCAAGAGCAGCCTCGACCTGCCCGAGGCGCTCGCGGCGGTGGGCGATGTAGTAGTCGAGCGCGCCGAGGGCGTTGCCGATGACCGGGCCGTGACCTGGCCAGACGTTGCCGATGCCGTGCTCGGAGGCCAAGGCGTGAAGACGGTCGAGGGAATCCAGGTAGGCGCCCAGCTCGCCGTCGGGGTGGGCGACGACCGTGGTCCCGCGACCGAGGACGGTGTCCCCGGTCAGCACCGCGCCGTCCGCTGGAAGCCAGAAGGACAGCGAGTCGGAGGTGTGGCCGGGCGTGCCGACGACGCGGACCTCGAGCCCGTCGACCTCGACGACGTCGCCGTCCCCGAGCCCCTCGGACCCGAGGCGGTATTCCGGATCAAGAGCGCGTACGCCACACCCCATCCGCTCGGCGAAGGCGCGAGCCGCCTCGGAGTGGTCGTAGTGATGATGGGTCAGGAGCACCGTCGCCACCTCGCCGGCCGCCTCCGCGACCGCATCGAGGTGTCCCTCGTCGAGGGGCCCGGGATCGATCACGACCGACCGGCGCGCGCCGGGCTCACGGAGAATCCAGGTGTTGGTGCCGTCGAGCGACATGATCCCGGGGTTGGGCGCGAGGATGCACCGCCCTCGCTCACCGAACACCCCGCCGGCCCAGGTCTCGCTCATGCGCGCGACCTCCCGGCGATGAGGTTCGCGTGCAGCGGCATCATCGACAGGATGTGACCACCGTCGACCTCGGTCACGGACGGCGTGAACATCGTCAGCACACGCTCTGCGGCAGCGGCGAGAACCTCGTCCTCGGTGCCGAGGGAGGCGACCTCGAGACAGTTGAGATAGGTCGGCGGCATCATCGCCAGCTCACCGGCCTCGACCTGGGCAACGGCATCGGAGACCGCCAACCAGTCCACCGAGGACGACTCGCTCGACACATCGCGGGTGACCTGCCCCTCGGGCAGCCGGGCGACGAAGAACCAGGTCGCGAAGCGCTTCGGCTCGAAGATCGGCGTCGTCCAGGCGGCCCACGGCGCCAGCAGGTCCGTACGCAGCACCAGCCCGCGCCGGGTCAGCATCTCGGTCAACGACAGCGACCGCGACTCCAGCGCGACCCGGTCCGCCTCCCACTCCGCGCCCGACACGTCGCCGACCACGGAATCGGGGGACGCCCCGGCGAGCAGCACCCCGCTCTCCTCGAACGTCTCCCGCACGGCCGCGGCGACGAGCGCCCGCGCGCGAGACTCGTCGACGCCGAGCCGGCGGGCCCACTCGCCGGCCGACGGCCCGGCCCAGCAGGAGTCGGGGAGGTCGGCGTCGCGTACGTCCACACCGCCGCCGGGGAAGACGGCCATGCCGGCGGCGAACCCCATCGTCAGCTGGCGGCGGAGCAGGTAGACCTCGGGGCCAGAGCCCGCTCCCGGCCTCAGCAACAGGACCGTCGCCGCGTCGCGCGGCTCGACCGGGGTGCGTACGCCCTGGGCGTACTCCCCGGCCAACGCCACGATGTCGTCACCAAGCCGGACTGGAGGGATCGGGATGCGCACGCTCGTCACTGTAGCGACGCTCACCCGCAGCACGATCTCCAACTTGCTGGGTCTCGACCCGCGGTCACGGCTTCGCAAGCTCAGCCGTGCGCTCGCTCGACCTCTTCGCGTTCGGCCGGCGCAAGCGCCGTCCGAGGCTCAGATCTCGACGATGATCTCCACCTCGACCGGCGCGTCGAGCGGCAGAACGGGCACGCCGACGGCCGAGCGCGCGTGCCGGCCGGCGTCGCCGAACACCTTCCCGAACAGCTCGGAGGCACCGTTGGCGACACCCGGCTGACCGGTGAAGTCAGGAGTGGAGGCGACGAAGCACAGCACCTTGACGATGCGCTTGACCTGCGACAGGTCACCGATCTCGGCCTTGACCGCGGCCAGGGCGTTGAGCGCACACTGCTGCGCCGCGGCGTAGCCCTCCTCGGCCGAGACGTCCCCGCCGACCTTGCCGACAGAGAGCAGCGCGCCGTCCTTCATCGGGAGCTGGCCCGAGGTGAAGATGTGGTTGCCCGACCGGATCGCCGGGATGTAGGCGGCCACCGGAGGCACCACCTCCGGAACGCTCAGGCCGAGCTCGGCGAGGACCTCCTCGGGCGCGCTCATTCCGAGACCGCCCGCTTGAAGAAGCCGACGTAGTTGCCGGTGCCGTTGTCGAGGATGGAGACGAGCTCCCACCCGTCGGCGCCGAAGTTGTTGAGGATCTGCGCCGCTGCGTGGTTGAGGACCGGCGCCACCTGGTATTCCCACTTGGTCATAGCGGCACCCTACTTCCCGACCCGGCCAGCCGGTCCCCCGGCGACAGGATTGACCCTTCCGACCGGAGCACGGACGCACTACCGTCGGGGCCGTGACTTCCACAGAGCAGCTGAAGACGTACGTCGACACCTGGTGGTCCTCGGTGCAGGATCTCCTCGCGCTCCTGGACGACCTGTCCGAGACCGACTGGGACCTGGCCACCGACCTGCCGGGCTGGGACGTACGCGCGATCGCCTCTCACGTCGCTCACCTCGAGGGCCTCACCGGTGGCGCACCGCGCGAGGAGGCGGAGGTCCCGGAGTCGGCCCACATCACGTCCCCGATGGGACAGTTCACCGAGATCGGCGTCCTCACCCGTCGCGACGCCGCGCCAGCGAGCATCATCGAGGAGATCCGCCGCTACTCCGCCGTACGCCACGACGAGCTGCTCGCCTCCCCGCCGGAGGACCCCGCAGCACCCGCGCCCGGGGTGTTCGGCGCGATCGGGTGGAGCACCGGCAAGCTGCTCCGCAACCGACCGCTCGACGTCTGGATGCACGAGCAGGACATCCGCCGCGCGACCGGCCGGCCGGGCAGTCTCGACACCGCCGGCGCCCTCCACACCGCCGACTACCTCCTCGAAGGCGTCGGCTTCGTGCTCGCCAAGAAGGCCGGCGGGGAGCCCGGTTCGACGGTCGTCGTCGAGGTCGAGGGCCACGCTCCGTACGCGTTCTCGGTCACCAAGGACGGCAAGGGGGTCCCGGTCGCGGACCCCGTGAGCACTCCGACCGTCACGCTCTCCGCCGACCGCGAGACGTACGTCCTCCTGGCCGGTGGCCGTGCGTCCGCCGACCCCTCGAAGGTGACGATCACCGGCGACACCACCCTCGGCACCAAGATCGTCGAGAACCTCAACATCACCCCCTGAGTTGTGAAGCCGAGAGTGACGTATAGGTCACTCTGAGGTTCACAACTCCCGGTGGCTGGATACAGTCGGGGTCATGAGCGAGCGCCAGCGAGTGACCATCGGCCTCATGCCGCTGCGTCCGTATTCTGGCGCCTGCGCTACGGAGGCGGCGGCATGAGTTCCGACTGGCCCCACGTGCAGCTGCATGTGGTGACAGGCAAGGGCGGCACCGGCAAGTCGACGGTGGCCGCGGCGCTGGCGCTCGGGCTGGCATCCCATGGGAAGAACGTCCTGCTGTGCGAGGTCGAGGGGCGCCAGGGGGTGGCGAGGATGTTCGACGTCGACCCGCTGCCCTACGCCGAGACCCGCATCGCGACCGGACTGCGGATGCGGACCCGGTCGGGCGCCGACGCCGAGCCGGGCAACGTCTACGCCCTGCACATCGCGCCGGAGGAAGCCCTCCTCGAATACCTCAAGATGTATTACAAGCTCGGCCCCGCCGGCCGCGCGCTCGACCGCTTCGGCGTCATCGAGTTCGCGACCACGATCGCGCCCGGCGTCCGCGACGTCCTTCTCACCGGCAAGCTCTTCGAGGCCGTCCAGCGCAACAGCCGCAACAAGGGAGCGCGAACCTACGACGCCGTCGTGCTCGACGCTCCCCCGACCGGCCGGATCACCACCTTCCTGAACGTGTCCGAGTCGGTCGCGGGCCTGGCCAAGGTCGGCCCCATCAAGAACCAGGCCGACACGATGATGACCCTGTTCCGCTCCCGCCGCACCGCCGTCCATCTGGTCACGCTGCTCGAGGAGATGCCGGTCCAGGAGACCACCGACGGCATCAGCGAGCTGCGTGCCGCCGGCCTCCCGGTCGGCGGCGTCATCGTCAACCAGGTCCGCCCCCGTGACCTCCCCGACGACTCCCTCGCTCCCGCCCTGGCCGGCACCCTCGACGCCGAGGCCATCGCCAAGGACCTCGACCGCGCCGGTGTCGAACCCGACCCCGCCCTGGTGTCCGCTCTGACCGCCGAGGCGAAGGAGTACGCCGAGCGGCGCGCCCTCGAGGATGCCCAGCGTGGCCTCGTCGCAGGTCTCGGCGTCCCGACCTACGAGCTCGACCGGATCGCGGGCGGGATCGACATCGGCGGGCTCTACGAGCTCGCGGCGGAGCTCAAGGACCAGGGGCTGGCATGACGTCACATCCACGCGTCGGCCCGCTGGCCGCCCACGCGAACGACACCCGACACCTCGAGGTCGACCGGCTGCTCGACGACCGGGACACCCACATCATCGTCTGCTGCGGCAGCGGTGGCGTGGGTAAGACGACCACCTCCGCCGCGCTCGCACTCCGGGCAGCCGAGCGCGGACGCAAGGTCGTCGTCCTCACCATCGACCCCGCCCGACGGCTCGCCCAGTCGATGGGCATCGCCCAGCTCGACAACACCCCGCGCCCGGTTCCCGGGATCGGTCCGGGCCGGCTCGACGCGATGATGCTCGACATGAAGCGCACCTTCGACGAGGTGGTCGAGTCCCAGGCCAGCCCCGAGAAGGCGCAGCAGATCCTCAACAACCAGTTCTACATCGCACTGAGCTCCAGCTTCGCGGGCACGCAGGAATACATGGCGATGGAGAAGCTCGGCCAGCTCTATCGCGACTCCTTCGCCCACAACGGTGGCAACGGCGACTACGACCTGATCGTCGTGGACACGCCCCCGAGCCGGAGCGCCCTCGACTTCCTCGACGCCCCCGAGCGGCTCTCCAGCTTCCTCGACGGCCGGTTCCTGCGGCTGATGCTGGCGCCTGCGAAGGGACCGGTCCGGCTGATGTCGGCGGGGATCAACATCGTGACCAATGCGCTCAAGAAGGTTCTCGGCGGGCAGATGCTCACCGACCTGCAGACCTTCGTCACCGCGCTCGACACCGTCTTCGGTGGGTTCCGGCAGCGGGCCCAGGAGACGTACGCGCTCCTCCAGGCCGACGAGACCGCCTTCCTCGTGATCGCGGCGCCCGAGCCCGACGCGCTCCGGGAAGCTGCCTACTTCGTCGAGCGGCTCTCCGGAGACCGGATGCCGCTCCAGGGGCTGGTCGTCAACCGCGCGACCCTGCCCGACGACGCCTCCCTCACCGCCGCTGCCGCCGGCGCAGCCTCGGAGCGGCTTCCGGATGCGCCCCTCACCGCCGGGCTACTGCGGCTGCACGCCGACCGCGCCCTGCTGGTCGAGCGCCAGCATCAGCTGCGAGAGCGCTTCGCCGTCGCCCACCCGCAGGTCCCGACCGCCGTCGTGCCCGCGCTGCCCGGCGACGTACACGATCTGGACGGGCTCCGGGAGATCGGCCGCCTGCTGGCCCAGGGCTGAGCAGCCGGAAACGAGTCGAGCCAGGACGCACGTCACGCCACCACGTCCGTAGCGCAAGCGCGAGTTTACGGACACGGCGGCGTGTGGGTTGTCTGGTTCGCTCGCTGACGCTCGCTCACGTACGTCCTGGCTCAACCAAGATCTTCAGCGATCCACTCGAGTAGGGGACGAGTGCTCACTCCACTTCGGCACGGGTGCGCGCGGCCTCGAGCACGGCGCGCCACGAGGCGTTCGGGCTGCGACGGAGCAGGGCACGACGCTCGCGCTCGGTCATGCCGCCCCAGACGCCCCACTCGATCTGGTTGTCGAGCGCCTCGGCGAGGCATTCGGTGCGAACTACGCAGCCAGAACAGACCATCTTGGCCTTGTTCTGCTCGGCTCCCCTCACGAAGAGCTCGTCGGGCTCATTTTCACGACACGCGGCCTGCAAGGACCATTCATCAACCCACATTGTGTGCCATCCCTTCATCGGAGCGCTTCGCCCTCCCCAGTTGACGGCGTGGGCGCCCGTGCGGACTAAAGGTTAAGGACCCGAACCTGTCGAGTGACACACCCTTCTTACCCAAAGTACGTAGTCCTAAATGACTAGGAGGGGTCCCGGGACTCGCTGGTGACCGCCCTGTCGGGGCCCTGTTGCGAATCGTGTGCTATTAGCCGTGATCACCTACGATGACCAGCATGTCCTCGCCGTCGCTGCGCCCGCAGACCGTGCTCAAGCACCTCGCCGTCATGTGCGGGGTGGCGGCCGTCCTCGGAGTGGTCGCCGCTGGTCTGGCCATCCCGTTCGCCGGGGTGGCCGGCATCGCCGCCAAAGAGACCGCCGAGCAGATGGACTCGCTCCCGCAGGCCTTCGAGGTCGACGATCTGTCGCAGACGACCAAGATCGTCGACCGCAAGGGCAACCTGATCACGACGCTCTACGACCAGAACCGGGTCTACCGCCCGCTCGACCAGATCTCGTCCAACATGACGAAGGCACTGCTGGCGATCGAGGACTACCGCTTCTACCAGCACGGCGCGATGGACCTCAAGGGCACGCTGCGCGCGCTGATCACCAACCAGGCCAGCGACTCGGTGCAGGGTGGCTCCTCGATCACCCAGCAGCTGGTGAAGACGACGCTGGTCTACTCCGCGAAGACCGAGGCCGAGCGCAAGGCCGCGATCGAGAAGTCGACCGCCCGCAAGATCCGCGAGCTGCGCTACGCGATCGCGCTGGAGGAGAAGCACTCCAAGGACTGGATCCTCGAGCGCTACCTCAACGCCGCCTACTTCGGCGACGGCGCCTACGGCGTCCAGGCGGCCGCCAAGCACTACTTCAACGTCAATGCCTCCGACCTCAACTGGCAGCAGGCCGCGATGCTGGCCGGGATGGTCAAGAACCCGACGGGCTACGACCCGACCAACTACCCCGACGCCACCATCGCCCGCCGCAACGTGGTCATCGACCGGATGGCCGCGCTCAAGGTCGTCTCCCGCCCCGAGGCGGAGAAGCTGAAGGACGCCAGCCTCGGCCTGAACGTCCAGAAGCAGCGCAACGGCTGCCTCGGTTCGTCTGCGGAGTTCTTCTGCGACTACGTGCTCCGCTACCTCGTCAAGGACCCGGCCTTCGGCGAGACCGAAGCCGACCGGCTCGCACTGATCAAGTCCGGCGGACTGACGATCAAGACCACGCTCGACCAGCGTTTCCAGGACGCCGCTCAGGAGTCCGTCGAGGACCACGTCTACGCCACCGACCAAGCCATCGGCGCGCTGGCGATGGTCGAGCCCGGCACCGGCCGGGTGCGAGCGCTGGCCCAGTCACGCCCGATGGGTGACAACAAGAAGAAGGGCCAGTCCTACCTCAACTACCTGGTTCCCAAGGAGAAGGCGGGCGACTCCAACGGTTTCCAGGCAGGATCGACCTTCAAGGCGTTCACGCTGGCCGCGGCCATCGAGCAGGGCTTCCCGCTCAAGCAGCAGATCAGTTCACCGGAGGAGCTGACGCTCAACGAGTCCACCTTCGCCGGCTGCCCGGGCGACGGCAACCGCGTCGGCAGCCACACCTTCCACAACTCCACCACCTCGGGCAGCAAGGACGCCTACACCGGCACTCGGGAGTCGGTGAACACCTTCTACGCCCAGCTCTTCCAGCTCACCGGGATGTGCACGCCTTACAAGCTGGCTCAGAAGATGGGCGTCAAGCTCACCGCTCCCTTCGGCGTCAGCTTCAAGGACGGACACGCGTGCAAGCCGAGCGAGACCGGCTGCGGCGGCGCCGAGCGCGTCCCCACCTTCACCCTCGGCGTCGTCGACGTCAGCCCGCTGGAGATGGCCGAGGCGTACGCGACGTTCGGTGCCCGCGGAACCCACTGCGACTCGGTGCCGGTCAACGAGATCCTCGATGCCAACGGCAAAGTGATCAAGACCTACAAGCCCACCTGCCAGCAAGTCATGGCCAAGGGCACCGCCGACGCCGTCAACGACATCCTCCGCGGCGTGATGGAGGGCGGCGGGTTCGCTGCCGGGCAGGCCCTGTCCGTGCCCAGCGCAGGCAAGACCGGCACGACCCAGAACAACAAGGCTGTGTGGCTGATGGGCTACACCCCGAAGCTGGCCACCGCGGCGATGATCGCCGGCGCCAACTACTCCGGTACGCCCCAAGGCCTCCAAGGCCAATACATCGGCGGCGATTACATCTACACCGCATCCGGATCCGGATTCGCAGGCCCCATGTGGGGCGATGCCATGAAGGTGATCGACAAGTATCTCAAGTCGGTGGACTTCCACGAGCCCGACCCGAAGGTGATCGCTGGCAACACGGTCGACGTCCCCTGGGTCGGCGGCATGACGGTCGAGAAGGCGACGAAGGTGCTGCGGAGCGCGGGCTTCCAGGTCCAGGTCGGCCCCGAGGCCTACTCGGACTACGACCAGGGCCTGGTCGCCTTCACCACCCCGTCCGGCGACGCCGCCGAGGGGTCGCCGATCACGATCTACACCTCGCTCGGCCCGGAGCCGAAGCCCGATCCCAAGCCCGAGAAGAAGAAGCAGCCCGACAAGAAGAAGCCGGACAACGGTCGCGACGAGAAGCCGGCCGCCGTCGAGGACGAGCCCGACTTCGGCTGGGAATGGCCGACAGGCTGATCTGACATCACCGTGGCCCCCACCGATCCGGTGGGGGCCACGGGCGTTCTCGGGTGCTGCTCAGCCGAGCTGCTTGCGTACCTCCGCCGCCACAGCACCACCGTCCGCACGGCCCTTGGTCTGCGGGGTCAGGATGCCCATGACCTTGCCCATCGCACGCATCCCCTCCTCCGCCGCGCCGGTCGTGGCGATGGCCTGGCTGACCAGGTCGGCGATCTCCTCGGCGCTCAGCTGAGCGGGGAGGTATTCGGTGATCACCGCAGCCTCCGCCGTCTCCTTCTCGGCCTGCTCGGTGCGACCGCCCTCGGCGAAGGCCGTGGCCGCCTCGCGGCGCTTCTTGGCCTCGCGGGTGAGGATCGTGGTGATCTCGTCGTCGCTGAGCTCCTTGGCCTCCTTGCCGGCGACCTCGGCCTCGCTGATCGCCGCCATGACCATGCGCAGCGTCCCGGCACGGTCCTTGTCACGAGCCTTCATCGCGGAGGTCAGGTCGGTGCGGAGACGGTCCTTCAAAGAGCTCATGAAACCCATTGTGGCAGGGTGGAGCCATGCGGCTCGCCTCAGTGATCGGCACAGCACTCGGCACCGGGCTTGCCACCGGCGCGGCCCTGACGACGTACGCCCTGTGGGAGGCCCGTCAATACACGCTCCGCCACGTGCGGCTGCCGGTGCTCCCGGAGGGCGCGGAGCCGCTCCGGGTGCTCCACCTCTCCGACATGCACGTGGTGCCCACGCAGCACCGGAAGCTCGACTGGATCGCCTCGCTGGCTGCGCTGAAGCCGGACCTGGTCGTCGACACCGGGGACAACCTCGCCCATCGACAGGCGGTGCCGGCGGTCGTCAACGCGCTCGGCACCTTGCTCGACGCACCCGGCGTCTTCGTGCACGGCTCCAACGACTACTACGAGCCGCGGATGCGCAACCCGATCGGCTACCTGCTGCCGGACCGCGGCAAGCGGCGTACGAATGTTCCTGAGCTTCCCTGGCGCGACCTCTCCGCCTCCTTCAGCAAGTCCGGCTGGCTGGACCTCACCAACACGCGCTCCTCCCTCACCGTCAAGGGCATCGAGATCGCCTTCGCCGGCGTCGACGACCCCCACCTCCGGCTCGATGACCTGCCTGCGGTCGCCGGCCCTGCCGACCCGTCGGCAGACGTACGTCTCGGGGTCGCTCACGCTCCCTATCTCCGGGTCCTGGACCAGTTCACCGCCGACGGCTACGACGCGATCCTGGCCGGCCACACCCACGGCGGTCAGGTCTGCCTGCCCGGCGGGCGCGCCCTGGCGACCAACTGCGACATCGATCCTGAGCGGGCACGCGGTCTGCACACCCACACCCACGGTGGGCGGCAGGCCTGGCTCCACGTATCGGCCGGTCTCGGCACCTCGCCCTACACCCGGATCCGCATCGCCTGCCGTCCCGAGGCCACGCTCCTGACGCTCACTCCGCGCGGGGCGTCCCGGGGATAGGGCCCGATTACGGATGGAGCGGCTGTCTGGGCTATGCTCAATCCTCGTTGGACCGTTGATCGGTGCAGCATTCGGGTTGTAGCGCAGCTTGGTAGCGCACCTCGTTCGGGACGAGGGGGCCGCAGGTTCAAATCCTGTCAACCCGACATCGAGTTCAGGCTCGGAGATCGCAAAGATCTCCGAGCCTGAGTTCATGGTGGGCCCCACCACATGCGAAACTGCCCCTCATGAGCAACGACCCCGCCGACAAGCTCGCCGCGCCGTCGTTCGGTTTCAAGAAGAAGCGTGGGGGCGCGAAGCCGACGACCGCCAAGCCCGAGAAGGCTCCTGCTCAGAAGGTTTCCGCAGAGAAGACCCAGGTGCTGGAGAAGGCGGCTCCGCCCGTCATCGCCCCCGAGCCGGCTGCGAAGACCGCGAAGAAGCCTGCGCCGAAGCAGAAGGCCCCGAAGCCGGCCAAGCCCGTGAAGGAGCCCAAGGCGGCCAAGGCCCCACGAGAGCCCAAGGCCCCCAAGCCGCCCAAGGACCCGAACCGGCGGCGCCTGAACATCGGCACCCCGACGGGCCTGTCGGCGGCGGTCATGATCGGTGCCATCGTCGGCGCGTTCATGGCCTTGGCGATCTGGTTCAGCGGCACCGTCAGCCAATGGACGCGCGGCACCTCGTCCCTCGGCGACAAGGGCGCGATCATCCTGATCGCCGTGTTCGTGCTCGCCGTCGTCGTCGGCGGCTATCTCCTCCGCCTCGCCGGCGCCCGCTCCCCGTTCACGATCAGCTTCCTCGGCTCAGCGCTCGTCGCCGTACTCTCGATGCTCTTCCTCACCGAGCTCTTCACCAACGTCTGGGGCGTGATCATCGCCGTGATCCTCACCGCCGCCGCGTACGCCCTCGCCTACTGGGTCACGACCACCTACATCGACTGACAACCCCCGCAAGCCGAGGCGTCACCCGCGTCGGCCGAGGCGTCACCGCCGTCGGCCGAGCGGGCATCGGGATGCCATCTCGGCCGACGTACGTGACGGCTCGTCAGAGGGCGGCGGCGACCAGCTCGGCCAGCTGGACCGTGTTGAGCGCGGCGCCCTTGCGGAGGTTGTCGTTGGAGACGAACAGGGCCAGGCCGCGGTGGTCGGGTACGCCCTCGTCCTGGCGGATGCGACCGACGTAGGACGGGTCCTTGCCTGCGGCGTGCAGAGGCGTGGGTACGTCGCGGAGCTCGACACCGGGGGCGGTCGACAGGATCTCGGTGGCGCGCTCGGGGGTCAGCGGCGAGGAGAACTCGGCATTGATCGCGAGCGAGTGACCGGTGACGACCGGGACGCGGACACAGATCCCGGAGACCCGCAGGTCGGGCAGCGAGAGGATCTTGCGGGACTCGTTGCGGAGCTTCTGCTCCTCGTCGGTCTCGTTGAGACCGTCGTCGACCAGCGAGCCGGCGTAGGGCAGGACGTTGTAGGCGATGGTCTCGACGTACTTGTCCGGCTCCGGGAACGCGATGGCGGACCCGTCGTAGGCGAGCTCGCGGGCCTTGTCGCCCGCAGCTGCGATCTCGGTGACGAGTTCCTCGACGCCGGCGACGCCGGAGCCCGAGACCGCCTGGTAGGTCGAGACGACGAGGCGCTCGAGGCCGGCCTCGTCGTGGAGCGCCTTGAGGACCGGCATCGCGGCCATCGTGGTGCAGTTGGGGTTGGCGATGATGCCCTGGCGGGCCTCGATGACCCCGGCCATCGCCGACGGGTTGACCTCGGAGACGACCAGCGGGATCGCCGGGTCCTTGCGCCAGGCCGAGGAGTTGTCGATGACGATCACGCCGGCGTCGGCGAACTTCGGCGCCAGCGCCTTCGAGGTGGCCCCACCGGCCGAGAAGATCGCGATGTCCAGGCCCGACGGGTCGGCGGTCGCGGCGTCCTCGACGACGACCGAACGGTCACCGAACTCGATGGCCTTGCCCGCCGAACGGGCCGAGGCGAAGAAACGGACCTCGCCGAGCGGGAAGTTCCGCTCGAGCAGGATCTGGCGTACGGCGACGCCCACCTGCCCGGTGGCTCCCACGATTCCCAGATTGACGCTCATCGGCCGGTCCCTCCATAGACGATGGCCTCTCCGTCGCTGTCGAGGCCGAATGCTCTGTGTGTGGCGCGCACTGCGCGGTCGAGGTCGTCGGCGCTGACGAGCACCGAGACGCGGATCTCCGAGGTCGAGACCATCCGGATCAAGACTCCCTCGGCGGCGAGCGCGGCGAAGAACTTCGCGGTGATCCCCGGATGCGTACGCATCCCGGCACCCACGATCGAGAGCTTGCCGATCTGCTCGTCGGTGACCGGGTCGGCGAAGCCGACCTCGGCCTGGATCTCGCCGAGCGCGGCACGCGCCTGCTTGACGTCCGCGCGGGGCAGCGTGAACGAGATGTCCGTACGTCGCGTCTCCTCGGCCGACACGTTCTGCACGATCATGTCGATGTGGATGCCGTTGTCGGCGAGGGTGTCGAAGATCCGGGCCGCCTCGCCGGGCTCGTCGGTGACGCCCGCGACGGTGATCTTGGCTTCACCGCGGTCGTGGGCCACGCCGACGATCTCGGGGGTGTCGCCATCGGCGTCGGCGCCGTAGGAGACCTTCTCGATCTCCACGTCGCTGAACCGCTCGGCGGCTGCCTGCACCGCCCGGTCGACCTCGTCGTCGCCGACGACGACCGAGACCCGGACCTCCGAGGTGGAGATCATCTGGATGTTGACCCCGGCCTGCGCGATGGCGGAGAAGAAGTCGGCGATCTTCTTCGGCTGCGTACGCAGCCCGGCGCCGATCAGCGAGACCTTGCCCATCCGCGGCTCGGTGCTCACCCGCTCGAAGCCGAGCTCGTCACGCGCCAGCTTCAGGGCCTTCCCGGCCCGCTCGGCGTCGTCACGGGGCAGCGTGAACGTGATGTCGGTGCGCTCGGCGGCCGCCGATGACGAGTCCTGGACCACCATGTCGACATTGATGCCGACCCCGGCGATGATCTCGAAGACCTTCGCGGCGGCGCCCACCTGGTCGGGGGCGTTGACGACGGTGATCTTCGCCTGGCTGCGGTCGTAGGCGATGGCGGCGACGATCGGCGCCTCCATGCCGGCGTCCCCGGCGGGCTGGTGGTCGGCGTGCGGCGAGACCGCGTCGATGCTGCCCTTGACCACGGTGCCGTTGAGGGTGGAGAAGGAGGAGCGTACGTGGATCGGGAGGCTGTGACGGCGGGCGAACTCCACCGACCGCAGGTGCAGCACCTTGGCACCGGACGCAGCCAGCTCGAGCATCTCCTCGAAGGCGACCACGCCGAGCTTGCGGGCGGTCGGGACGATCCGCGGGTCGGCGGTGAAGACGCCGTCGACGTCGGTGTAGATCTCGCAGACGTCGGCGTTCAGCGCCACCGCCAGCGCGACGGCGGTGGTGTCGGTGCCGCCACGGCCGAGCGTGGTGATGTCCTTGGTGTCCTTGGAGACGCCCTGGAAACCGGCCACGATCGCGATCGCGCCGTCGCCGATCGCTGCCTGGATCCGCTCCGGCATGATGCTGAGGATCTTGGCCCGGCCGTGCTGCGCATCGGTGATCAGACCGGCCTGCGAGCCGGTGAACGACCGGGCCTCGTAGGCCAGGCCGCGCTCGTTCGCGACGTCGTTGATCGCCATCGCGAGCAGCGCCATCGACTGCCGCTCACCGGAGGTGAGCAGCATGTCGAACTCACGCGCGTGCGCGGTGGCGTCGGGCGAGACCTTGTTGGCCAGGTCGATCAGCTCATCGGTGGTGTCGCCCATGGCAGACACGGCCACGACGACGTCGTGGCCCTGCTCTTTGGTCGCGACCACTCGCTGAGCCACACGCTTGATGCCTGCAGCGTCCGCGACCGAGCTGCCACCGTACTTCTGAACGACGATACCCACGTCGCAGAAGTCTACGTGGCGGTCGCGGCCGTCTTCTCCAGCATCTCATCAGCGGCAGCCAGGTCCTCGTCCTCGCCGGTGAACGGCTCGGAGTCGAGGCGGTCGTGGGCGACCACCGTGAGCAGCGCGTTGAGCACCGCACCGGCCAGGTTCCCCCAGTTGTTGACGTAGCTGAACTGCCACCACCACAGCGCCTCGTCGACGTCGCCGAGACGGTAGTGGCGAAGGCCATACTCCAGATCGGTCACCAGGCTGGCGATGTCGTCGGAGATCTGGCTGTCGACCACGTCGGGGCTGTAAGGGTCGAAGACGAAGCTGTAGGTGTCGATGTCGCCGAAGATCTGGGCCAGCCCCATCCGGAGCTCGTCGACGTCGGCTTCCATGCCCACGTCGGGCTGGAACTCCTCGCGGGGTTCGAAGTCCTGCTGGGCGCCCATCCGCGCACCCGCCAGCAGGATCTGGCTCACTTCCAGCAGCAGCATCGGGACGGCGCTACCACCGTCGCCGTCGGCAGCGATCGCACGCACCGAGAGCAGGAAGCTCTCCACCGAGTCAGCGATGCTGGTGGCGAAATCCTTGCCGGTCAAGTCGTTGGTCATGACGCCCCCTTCCCGAGGTCCCTTGAATCGTCAGGCTACCGCCGAACTCGCGGCCTGACGAGGGTAAAGAGTCGGCTCTTATCAGCGCTTCAGGGTCTACTCGGCTGCTCGGCGACCGGCGAACGCGCGGCCGAGAGTGACCTCGTCGGCGTACTCCAGGTCGCCACCAACCGGAAGACCGCTGGCCAGGCGGGTGACCTTCAGGCCGAGCGGACTCAGCTGACGGGTCAGGTAGGTCGCCGTCGCCTCGCCTTCGAGGTTGGGGTCCGTGGCGAGGATCACCTCGGTGATCCCGGGGTCGTTGAGCCGCTGGACGAGCTCGCGGATGCGGAGCTGGTCGGGGCCGATCCCGTCGATCGGGCTGATCGCGCCGCCGAGCACGTGGTAGCGCCCGCGGAACTCACGGGTGCGTTCGATGGCGACGACGTCCTTGTATTCCTCGACCACGCACAGCACCGACTGCTCGCGACGCGGGTCGCGACAGATCCGGCAGGTCTCCTCCTCGGAGACGTTGAAGCAGACCGAGCAGAACTTCACCTTCGCCTTGACCTCGTTGAGGATCGAGGCGAGCCGATGTACGTCGGCAGGATCCGCCTGCAGCAGATGGAACGCGATCCGCTGGGCACTCTTCGGGCCTACGCCCGGCAGCCTTCCCAGCTCGTCGATGAGGTCTTGGACCACACCCTCGTACAACTCTGTGCCTGTCTTCTCGCTGTGTCGGTCTCAGAAGCCGAGCTTGAACGGCGGCTCGCCACCGCCGGGGGCGCCACCGAGGCCGCCCGCGAGCGGACCCATCGCCTCGCCGGCGAGAGCGTCGGCCTTGCCCTTCGCGTCGCGGTAGGCGGCGACGATCACGGCGCCGAGGTCCTCGAGGTCGTCGGGGCTGCTGCCGTCGAACTCGCCCTGCTTGATCTCCACGCCGACCAGCTCGCCGGTGCCGGTGAGCTTGACGGTCACCGCACCGCCGGCGACGGTGCCGTCGACGATCGTCTCGGCGAGCTTCTCCTGGGCGTCGACGATCTGGCTCTGCAGGGCCTGGGCCTGCTGCATGATCGCGTTGAGGTCGAAGCCGCCTTCGCCACCGCCGAGGCCTTCGAGTGGGTTCGTCATCTGTGCCGTCCTAGTTGTGAGGAATCTCTTCGATCATCGTTGCACCCAGTTCCTGAGCGAGCAGCGCCTCAGCACCCATGGCGGCCGGTCCGTCGTAGGCCTGGTCGTCGGGGTTCACCGCGGCGTCGGCCTCCGCCAGCCGGGCTGCGGTGTCGTCGACCGGGGGCTCGTAGTCGGCCGCACGCGTGGGCCGGATCGCCTCGCGCGCCAGCGCGATCGCGCCCGGGTCGGCCGGTTGCGCCGCGGATGACTCCGGCGGAGCGGGCGGCTGGTCCGGGGCCGGCGGCTCGGCGGCCCAGTCGGGAGGCGGCGCCTGCTCGTTCCAGGAGGCCTCCGGCGACTGCTGCGGCTGCGCGGGTTCCCGGGGCTGGCTCGGCTGCGGCTGCGGTGGCGCCTGCCGCTGCGGAGAGCCGTGGCCGCCACCGGCGACGATCGCCTCGATCTTCGGCTGGATGCCGACCACGTTGACCAGGGCTTGCCCGAGGATCGGTTCGTGCCCACCGGTCGCGAACCGGTCGCGGAGCCCCGGCGAGGCGAAGCCGAGGGTGAGCACGCCGTCGCGGAAGTCGACCACCTGGGCGTTCTGACCCACCAGCGACCAGGTCGCCCGACGCAGGCCCTTGGTCTGGGCGATCACGTCGTCCCACAGGCGGCGGATGTCCACATTGCCCATCCCGCCGGGCTGCTGCGGCTGGGGCTGGGCCGGCTGAGGCTGGGCCGGTGGCTGAGGCTGGCTCGGCTCCGGAGCGGGCGGCGCCTGCTGCGGCGACGTCTCCGCGGCCGGAGCGGACTCGCGGAGGGGCTGAGGCTCGGGCTCGGGCGCCGGGGCGTACGTCGGGGCGGGCTCGGGCTCCGACGGCGCCGGGGCGACGGTCTCGTGGCCGGGCGAGCCGACCGACGGTTTGAGCACCGGGCGATCCTGGGCGGGGGCGGCCGGCGCCGGAGCAGCGGCGACCGTCGGCGTACCGCTGATCTCGATCCGCCTCTCCAACCGGTCCAAGCGGGCCGCGAGACCCTCGGCACCGTCGGCCGCAGGCAGCAGCACGCGGGCACAGATCAGCTCGAGCAGGAGTCGGGGCGCGGTGGCGCCGCGCATCTCGGTCAAGCCGGTTGCGACCGCGTCCGCGGCCCGGGAGAGGTCGTGGGGACCGAATCGTCCGGCCTGGGCGACCAGGCGTTCGCCGCCGTCCTCGGAGACGTCGATGAGGCCCGTCGCGGGCGCGTCCGGGACCGCCTTGACGATGACCAGGTCACGCAGCCTGCGCAACAGGTCTTCCGTGAACCGCCGCGGGTCCTGGCCGGTCTCGATGATCTTGTCGATCACCCCGAACACCGCGGCGCCGTCATGGGCCGCAAAGGCGTCGACGACCTCGTCGAGCAGCGCGTCGGGGGTGTAGCCGAGCAGTCCGGCGGCCAACTCGTAGGTCACGCCCTCAGGCCCGGCGCCACCGAGCAGCTGGTCCATGACCGACAGGCTGTCGCGCATCGACCCGGCGCCCGCGCGCGCGACCAGCGGCAGCGCGGCCGGCTCGACGTTGATCCCCTCCTTCTCGCACAGCGTCGCGATGTAGTCGGAGACCAGCTTGGGCGGGAAGAGCCGGAACGGATAGTGGTGGGTGCGCGACCGGATCGTCGGGATGACCTTCTCCGGCTCTGTCGTCGCGAAGATGAAGCGCAGGTGCTCGGGCGGCTCCTCGACGAGCTTGAGCAGCGCGTTGAAGCCCTGCGTCGAGACCATGTGGGCCTCGTCGATGATGTAGACCTTGTAGCGGCTCTTCACCGGCGCGAAGAACGCCTTCTCCCGCAGGTCTCGGGCGTCGTCGACACCACCGTGGGAGGCCGCGTCGATCTCGATCACGTCGATGCTGCCCGGCCCGCCGCGAGCCAGGTCCCGGCACGACTCGCACTCCCCGCAGGGGTCCGCGATCGGTGCCCGCTCGCAGTTCAGCGCACGGGCCAGGATCCGTGCCGACGTCGTCTTGCCGCAGCCGCGAGGCCCGGAGAAGAGGTACGCATGGTTGACCCGGTTGCCCGCCAGCGCATTGCGCAGCGGGCCGGTGACGTGATCTTGGCCGATGACCTCGGCAAACGTCTCCGGCCGGTAGCGGCGGTAGAGAGCTAGCGGTGCGTCCACTCGGTAGACCCTATCCGCCAGCACCGACACTTTGCGACCGCGCGGGGCGAGCTGTGAGGAAATAGAAAAGGCCCCCCACGTACCCGACAGAGCTCGCTTATCCTTGCTGCCTTCCGGCCCTGGGGAGGTTCGACAAGATGCCGCCACATGGGGGGTTGCCGGAGAGTCTAGACGAGTCCCCTCGCCGATCCCAATGCACGCCCGGCGGCCCTCCGCCGATTTCCCCCGAACGTACGCAGCCGCGTAGGATCCGTCACGGATCTGTCGCCTAGTGGCCTATGGCGCACGGCTGGAATCCGTGTTGGGTTAACGCCCTCGGGGGTTCGAATCCCCCCAGATCCGCCAGCAGGAAACCTAGGTTGACCTGCAAGAACGCCGATCCAGAGCGCAGCTCCGGATCGGCGTTCTGCATTGCGGGACGGGTCAGTCCACGATGGCGTACGCCTCGACCTCGACGAGGACGTCCGGCTCGAACAGATAGTCCACGCCGATGGCCGAGAGCGGCGGCAGAGGCTGCGGGATACCGAGCTCGTCGACGACGCTCTCCAGCCCCGCGACGAAGGCGTCGTACTTGTCCGGAGTCCAACCGGTGACGAAGAACCGCAGGCGTACGACGTCGGCGAAGGTCGCTCCGGCGCCGGCCAGACCGCGGGCGGTGTTTCGGAGGGCGTGAGCGAGCTGACCGGCGAGGTCGCCCGGGGCCACACCACGCCCGAGCTCGTCCCGGGCGATCTGGCCGGCGACATGGATGTGGCGGGAGCCGGTCGCCACGGAGACGTGGTGATAGGGCACGGGCTGGAACATGCCGTCAGGGGTGAGCAGTTCAACGGGCACGATGAGATTCCTTTCGAAGCAAACTGGTTTCTCATGTGTACTTGGTATCCAGAGGAAACTTCAACGAGACTAGGTGTCATGCCGGATACCACCTCAGGCCCCCTGCGCCTCACCCCGGACCATCGCGAGCTCCTCGACCAGCTCCTCGACAAGTGGTCGCTCCAGGTGCTCGACACCTTGTGCGAGCGGCCACGCCGCTTCAACGAGCTGCGCCAGGCGATCCCCGCGGTGACCCAGAAGTCACTCACCACGGCGTTGCGGCGTCTGGAGCGCAACGGCATGGTGGAGCGCGTGGTGCTGAGCACGCGCCCGATCGCGGTGGAATACCGCATCAGCCCGCTGGGCAGCACGTTGCAGGATCTCATCGACCGGCTCTACCACTGGTCGACCACGACGCTCCCGGCGGTCGAAGCAGCGCGCGAGGCCTTCGACAGCGAGTCGTGACGGGGCTACATCGAGCCTTTGCGCCGCGAGAACATCGGTCGCAGAACCAGCCCGAGACCGAGCGCGCCCCCACCGACGATGCCCCACCAGATCGCGTTCTCCCGGACGGAGGCGAGTGGGTCGACCTTCTCGCGAGCCATCGGGGCCTGCTCGACCTCCGGCGCCGCGGCGGCCTCCTCGACGGGCGGGCGGGTGAGCGCGGCGTAGGCGTTCACCACGCCGGCACCCCAGTAGCGGCCGCCTTGGCCCTCCCGGCCCGACGTGGTGTTGTAGAGACGGTCGATGACCTGCTCGGCGCTCCAGCCCGGGTTCGTCGACCAGATCAGTGCGAGCACTCCCGCGACCTCGGCGGCTGCAAAGGACGTCGTGATCGAGTCGACCCAGCACGGTTTCCCGAAGAGCGTCATCGACGGGGCGCCGTACGTCGGCGCGGTGACATCCGTCTTGGAGTTCGGCAGCACCTTGAAGTCCGGGTCGGACTGCCAGGTGCCGGAGGCGCTTACCGTCACGATCGAGTCGTTGGCATGGGGGAACGCCTTGGACGCGATGTCCAGAGGGTCCGAGTCGGTGACGACCTCGGACCAGTCCGAGGCCATCACCACGATGGCCCCCCTCTTGATGAGCGTGTCGACGGCGGCATCAAGGCCGGGCGCCTGCTGCGTCGCGGGAAGACCGATGTCGACGATCATCCCCTTGACGTTGCCCTTGGCCAGTGAGCTGAGCTCGGCCACCATCTTCTTGGCCTCGATAGTCGACTTCTCCTGGCCGACCTTGAGGACCGGGTGGTCACTGAGCCTCGCCTTGGGCGCAATCTGGGAGATCAGGCCGGCCGCCACGGTTCCGTGGTAGTCCTGCGCACCCCTGCCGAAGCCGGAGTCGACCACCGCGACGCGGATCCCCTGGCCCTCCTTGCTCACCTGCCGCGCCTCGTCGATCCGCATGATCGCGAACGGGGCGACCTGCTCCGGCACCGGCGCCGCTCCGGTCTCGGTCTTCGGTGGCGCGCCACCACCGGTGTTACGGGCCAAGGCCGAGCAGTCTGCGCGTTCCTCCGCTGCGTGCGCTGGCGTCGGACCGCCAAGCAGAGTCAGACCACCTGCGATCACGGCGAGTGCGACGCCTCGACGTACGTGTGTCACTGCTCGACGCACTGGTCTGCCTTGACGTCATCGCTGTTGGGTGGGCACAGTGCAAGTTCGGTGGAGAGCGCCGCACCGCCAGGGAGCAACCGCAGCCACGTGCCGGGGACGATCGGACCGGAGTCGAAGTTCAGACCGAGCCGTTGGACAGTCAGCGGACCATCCAGCGTGTTGGCGGTGCCGCGCGCATCGACTAGATATGGCGTCCCACTCTTCTTGTCGAGATTCTCGTCGTTGGCGGCGTAGACGAATGCGCCCTTACCTGGGTCGACCCGGACCGAGGTGATGTCGCCGGCCGCAGGGGGCTCCGACGAGGGCCACGCGTTCTCACCAGGCTCGATGCCAAGCCGGACCGTCGTACCGTCACCGGTTTCGAGCTTCGCGCAGGCACTCGTTACTCCCGGCGCCAGTGTCTTGTTGGGCCAGAAGGTCTCCAACTTCTCGCCGTCGATCTGCGGCCCACTGGTCAGTGACACCGTATTGACCGACTTGCCAGCAGCCTGAAGTGCCGTGTCGTAAACATCGGCTGCGAACTCGGAGATGGGAGTCCAGCCGCTCTCCGTCAAGAGATAGCTCCGGGTGTCGAAGATTCCTTTGGTGCCGATCGGGTGGTCTTCTCCCTGGACGGCTTGGCCGAACTTGGAGTATGCACTCCCGAACGCCTCCGCCTCCAACGGCGCGCCAGTGGGGAAAAGGTTGACCCACGCCTGTGGTACCTCGAGCGTCGGCGGGGTGGCGTTGAAGATGCGATCCGCGTAGGTCTCTCGGTCTCCCTCGATCTTGTAGCTGTACGCCTGGGCGAAACCTTCCGGCGTCACGTACTCCGCGATGAGGAAGGTGCCGTCCTCGGTCTGCACCATGAAGCCGGTGTCCGCGGCCGGCTCCACGTCGGGGTCGGCGGAGATGTTCAGGTGCGTGCCGGCGCCGTTGGCGGTGCACGCGGTCCAGCCGGTGTTGATGAAGTCGGACGTCAGCGGCAGCTCCTCAGGAACGTCTGGCCCGCCGAGGCCGATCGTCCCCTTGGGAAACTCCTTGTCGATCTCTTCCTGGTCGATGACCTTGGAGTTCTTCTCCAGGTCGAGCCCCAGGATGAGCTGCGCGCTGGCCAGGTTGACGACCGGGTGCAGCTCCTTGTTCCCATCAGGGCCGGTGACGACGTAGCGCGCGCCGCCCTTGGTGACGATCAGCCCGTCCGTGTCGGCCCAACCGGTGGCAGGTCGGGGTGAGAGGAAGTGGGCGACAGCGCCGCCTGCGATGAGCAGCACGGCCAGCACGACGCCGCCGAAGACCGAGCGGCCCGGCCGGGCCGGCTCGACCTCGCGCCCACCCGGGGCGCCGGAGAGGAAGGCTGAGACCAGTCGGCGGCGGCTGAAGGCGTGCGCCTCTACGAGGTCCTTCTTGCTGGCCATCAGAAACCAGCCACCGCGGCGCCGAACAGGCCCGAGGCGAGCACCATCAGCGGGAGCATCGCGAGCAGGCAGGTCGTCTCGGCGACGTCAGCGAGCCGGCCACGCCGGATCGATCCGACGTCGGGGACCAGCGTCAGCACCAGGAGGACACCGCCGGCCGCGGCGAGCACGACGGCGGTCGTCGGCCGCCACGACTCGTGGAAGATCAGCAGCGCCGCACCGATCGCGAGCAGGCCGGCGACCCCGGAGGCAAGGCCGACGAGCACCTCGGAGCCTGTCCGGTATTGCCGCGTACGCAGCATCAGCACCACACACGCGGCCAGCGCCACCAGCGTGCCGGAGAGCCCGAGCTTCACCACGAACGGCGAGGTCAGCACGACCAGGACGCCGACGGAGAGAGAGATCGCCACCAGGATCTGGTGGGCGACCTTGGCATCGACGCGGACCTGATCCGCCCGGATCTCGTCGGGGTCGAGGTTGATGTCCTCGTCGGAGTAGAGCTGCGGGACGTCGGTCTTGGTCGTGCTCAGCGCGAGCCACGGGAAGAAGCTGCCGGCCAGCACCACGACGACCAGCACGATCCCGAGCACCACCCCGGCCGTCCAACCGGTCGCGCTCAGCACCAGGCCGGCGATCAGGAAGACGCCGCCGACGAGCGCGCCCGGCATCGCCAGGATGCGGGCCTCACCCAGGCCGAGGAAGCCGATCGCAGCGGCGAGCATCGCGCCCGCGCCGGCAAGCGCCAGCGGCAACCCGACACCGTCGCTGGACCCGAAGACGGCCGACCCGATCAGGAAGCCGGCGACCGCGCCGTAGACCTCCCCGATCCAGACCGCGGCGATCGCGGCGTCGTTCTCGGCCTCCAGGCGGGAGAGCACGATCGCGCCGCCGGCGAGGACGATGCCGATCACCGCGGCGGCGACGCCGGCGAGCATCGAGGGTGCCTGCGTCCACAGCGCACCGGCGCCGAGGAGGAGCAGCAGCGCGGCGGCCAGCAGCGACGTACGTCGTCCCGCTTCCGGCTTCCACGGGGCCATCTCGCTCTCGACGACGTCGGTCATCGCCTCGACCACGTCGTCGTAGACCCGCGGCGGCTTGTCGTCGATCCCGGCGCTCACGGTGAGCACGCCGCCGTCCTCGACACCCTGAGGGATCAGGCCGAGATCACCGGTGAGCTTGCGCCCGTCTGCGAGCACGACGCGATAGCCGGCGTACGCCGTCTGCGGGTCGAGCAACCCGACGCTTCGCGCGAGCTCGGGGACGAGCTCCGCCACCGGCACCGAGCCCGGCAGCACCAGATCCATCCGACGGGTGCCGGAAGCGACCGTGACCCGGACCAACCCCGTGGGCGCCACCTGCGCCTGCGTCATTTCACGAACTCCTCGCGTCGTGCCTGTACCCGAGACGAACCGACCGAATGTCCCGAGAGTTAGCCCTGCTTCGCCCGCTGAGTCAGACAACGAGCATCAAGCGCTGACTTTGCCATAAAACCAGCGACGAGGGGACCGGTGCCCTGCACCGATCCCCTCGTGTTGCGTCTGTGCCGAAGAAGTCAGCCGCCGAAGCCGGCCGCGCCACGGCGGTCAGCGTCGTGCATGTCCTGCTGCGACTGGCCCACGAAGGCCGCGCTCTGCGCGAGCGACTGCTGGATCTCGGCAACCGCACGGTCCCACTTGGCCTGAGCCTCGGCGTAGGCGTTGGCCGCCTCACCGGTGAACTCGGCCTTGAGCTTGTTGATGCGGTTCTCGAGCCCGGAGAGCTCTGCGTCCATCCTCTTCACGCCGTTGCTGAGCGTGTCGATGATGTTGGCCATGTCTCCGTGATTGACCTTGATCTCTTCACCCATGTCAGTTCCTTTCGAAGTCTTGTGTTGGGGACGGAATCTGACCGGGTGGTCAGCCACCCATCTTGAAGGCGATGCCATCCATGTTGGAGCTGACCGACTGCGTCGCCGCAGCAACGTCCTCGTCGGCCCGCGTACCGGCCTTGCGGGCCTCGGTGAGACCGTTCGTGAGCTCGTCGAGCGCGTTGGTGATCTCGCGCGACTTCTGCTCCCAGGTCTGGATGAGGTTGCCGAACGCGTTACCGCCCGCACCGTGCCAGCCCTTGTCCTTGCCCGCCTTGGCCTCGGTCGCAACCGACGAGCTGATGCTCTGCAGCTTGCCCTTGGTCTCGGTGATGTCGTTGACGGCGGTGTTGATCGCCTGGCCTTGCTTCATCTCACTGCTCATGGTGCTGTCCTTCCACCGGCGGAACCGGCTTTCCTAGGTTTGATACCTGTTGGAGCCCGGCTCCCGATGGGCTCCCCCGAGGTCCGGACACTGTGTTCTTACCCCGTCTCCGGAGTTCTAAACACAAAACTCTGAACTTTTTTCAGCCGTGCTGCCTAGCCGCTGAAACCCGACTCCCACAGGTGTCGGAAGAAGCCTGAGGAAACCACGAACGAAGCGATGACGGCGGCACCGCACAGCGACTCCGACCAGTCGGCCCGAGCCGCCCACTTCGCCGAGCGCCAGCCCCGGCCGGTCGCGATCGCCGCGACGATCACCGCACAACCGATCACCACGACTCCCAGTCCCAACCAGGAGACCAGCTCCGGGTCGGCCCAGCCTACGAACGCACGGACCCCGACCGCCAGCGCAATAACCCCGGCGACCCGCAGTACGCCACGCGGCAGCCAGTAGCGATAGCTGCGCGCCGAGAGCAGGATCACGAAAGCGCCCGCCAGCAGGATCAGCCAGGCACCGATCCGGTCCACCGGAGCGGTAGCAGTGGCGACCACGCCCGGCGCGCTCACCGCCACGACGCCGAGGACTGCCCATGAGGCCGCGGCCAACGTGCGAGCGCCGCGGTCGGCCACCTGGGTGACCTCGCCGAACGGGACGGTCGGCGTGCTCGAGGTGGTCTTGGCACGCGCCGACCAGGCCGTCACCGACAGCTTGGAGACGTCGAGAAGATAGGAGTCGGGGACGTCGACGGCGTACGACGGCACGATTCGCGCCGCCAGCGCGGCGGCGGCGAACAGGATCGACCACGGCACCTGCGGGGCGGTGCCGATCAGGGCGCACAACGCGGTCACCACGAAGACCGCCGCGCCGGTCAGGGTCCAGACCTTGAGGGCGGCATCGACGTCGTCGACGAGCGATCGCGAGACGGTTGCGACGACAGCAGCGCTCAGCCCGGCGACGCCGACCGCGATCGGCAGCGTCTCGGGCACCGGGTCGACGGTGAGGACGAAGGCGGCACCGGCGGCGAAGGCCGGCGCGACGATCGCCCGGCGCGCTGCATACGCCCCTGCGGGAACGATGCCGATCAGCGCGCCGAGCGCGAGCAGAGCGGCGATGGCCGGCTGCTGCCAGCCGTCCGCCTGCGCACCGAAGCCGGCGGCGGCAACGGCCAGGAGGGCCGCGAGCCCGACCCAGTAGAAGGAGAAGCTGCCCGCGGGTCGCGGGGCGACCGTCTCCACGACCTCACGACGCGCGTAGGCCTGCGTGGGCGGCGAGTCGGCCGCCAGCAGAGCGCCCGAGGTGACGCCGCGCGAGGCGAGCGAGGCGTCCGGGGCGAGCACGTCCCCGCGCCGGTCCCGGAGCACCGGCGCCGCAGGCAGACCGACCGCGGTGGCGTACTCCCGCGCGAGGTCCGAGGCGTGCGCGTCGGAGGGAACGACGATGTCGACCACTCCGGCGGTGCCGTGGACCGTGATCGCCAGGCCGCCTGCTGCGAGCGCCGGCTCAACGGCATCGGCCGTCTGAGTGGGCATGACACCTCCCGGATGCGTGATGACCCTGTGACAGAGTTCCACATCGGAAGCTCCCACCGCTCGTTTTACCCGACCGGCACGGTAAAGGGTAGTAGCTGGGGTGCGGGCACTCTAAGATCCAGACCACCTGCGGCATCCGGGCCCGCAGGGCGCTGAACCACTCCCAGGGGGACACGTGACCATCGCTGCGACAGCCGGCGGTACCCGCACCGAGGAGCCGGAGGTCCCCGAGGGGGAGCTCGCTCTGAATGCTCCGCCGGCTATCGAAGAGGGCGAGGGCGTCGGCGGCATCCTCATGAACGCCATCCCGATGCTGGGTGGCCTCGGGTCGATCGTGCTCATCGCGACGATGCAGTCCGGCGCCGGCGGTTCCCCGCCGATCCAGCGCTACATCGCAGCCGGCATGTTCCTCTTCGCAACGCTCGGCTTCATCTTCGTGCAGATCGACCGCCAGCGGAAGCAGAAGCAGAAGCAGGTCGGCGGGCAGCGTACGGACTATCTGCGCTACCTGGCCGGGGTCCGGCAGTCGGCACGGAAGGCCGGCGAGCAGCAGCGCAAGGCGCTGACCTGGCACTATCCGGCGCCCTCGTCGTTGCCGGCGATCGCGGAGGAGCGCAGCCGGCTGTGGGAGCGGTCGAACACCCACAAGCGCTATCTCGACGTCCGCTACGGCGTCGCCCACCAGCCGCTGGCCCTGACCCTGGTGCCGCCTCAGCAGACACCGATCGACCAGGTCGACCCGGCTTCGGCGAGTGCGCTGCACCGGTTGCTGACAGTCCACCGGGTCCAGCCCGACCTGCCCGCGGCGACCAACCTCCGCGGCTTCGACAAGATGGAGATCTGCGGCAACGAGGACCAGGCCCGGGCGCTCGCCCGCGCCCTGATCTGCGGGATGACGGCCTTCCACTCCCCGGAGCAGCTGGTCGTCGCCGTGCTCACCTCCGAGCGCAACCTGGCCGAGTGGGACTGGGTCAAGTGGCTCCCGCACGCGCAGAGCGGGCGTGAGGTCGACGCTGTCGGCCCGCGCCGCATGGTGGTCACCAACATCAACGACCTCGGCGCCCTGCTGCCGACCGAGGTCGGCGAGCGTGCCCGCTGGGGCACCGACGACCGGATCCCGGTCCCCCAGGTCGTGGTCATCGTCGACGGCGGGTCCGTCCCGCCGGGCAACCACGTGCTCCCGGACGACGGCATCCAGGGCGTCACCGTCATCGACCTGCCGACCCACTGGGACGAGCTCTACGACTCCAGCCGGGTGCGGTTCCTGATCGACGACGAGGAGCCCGACGAGAACAACACCGTTCCCGGTTTCCAGGTGCGCGTACGCATGGACCCGGTCCGGCTGCGCGTGGACCAGATGAGCATGGCCGACGCCGAGGCCTACGCCCGTCGTCTGACTGCCCTCTACACGGTGTCCCCGGAGGGCTCCGACGCTGCCGCCGAGACCCCGCAGGACACCGAGATCGCAGCGCCGAAGGACTACATGGCACTGCTCGGTCTGGGCGACGTACGCTCCTTCGACCCGGAGGTCGCCTGGCGCCCCCGCGCCAATCGCGACCGCCTGCGGGTGCCCGTCGGTGTCGGCGAGGCCGGCCAGCAGATCTACATGGACATCAAGGAGTCGGCCCAGCAGGGTATGGGTCCGCACGGCCTCGTCATCGGTGCGACCGGTTCCGGTAAGTCCGAGTTCCTCCGCACCCTCGTCCTCGGTCTGGTGCTCACCCACCCGCCGGAGGTCCTCAACCTGGTGCTGGTCGACTTCAAGGGTGGTGCCACGTTCGCCGGGATGGCGGGCATGCCGCACGTCTCCGCGGTGATCACCAACCTCGAGGGCGAGCTCACCCTCGTCGACCGTATGCAGGACGCACTCTCCGGTGAGATGACCCGCCGCCAGGAGCTCCTGCGCGAGGCCGGCAACTTCTCCTCCCTGAAGGACTACGAGAAGGCGCGTACGCAGGACCCCTCGATGGATCCGCTGCCGTCGCTGTTCATCGTGGTCGACGAGTTCTCCGAGATGCTCTCGGCCAAGCCCGAGTTCATCGACCTCTTCGTCGCGATCGGTCGTCTGGGTCGATCCCTCGGCATCCACCTGCTGCTCGCCTCGCAGCGCCTCGAGGAGGGCCGCCTGCGCGGGCTCGACTCGCACCTCTCCTACCGCGTCGGTCTGCGCACGTTCTCCGCGCAGGAGTCGCGCACCGTGCTCGGCGTGCCGGACGCCTACGAGCTCCCGGCGGTTCCCGGCCTCGGTTACCTGAAGCCCGACCCGACCAACATGCAGCGGTTCCGAGCTGCGTACGTCTCCGGGCCACCGGCCGCGGGGTCACGGATCCGCCGTGACGAAGGCGGCAAGCTGCAGGGGATCTTCCCGTTCTCGATCGCCGAGGTGAAGCAGCTGGCGATGCCGGTCGAAGAGGAGGAGCGTCCAGCGACCCCGGTCGTGGGAGCGGACGGCGTCGAGAAGTCGATGCTGGACATCGCCGTCGACCGGATGACCGGCCACGGCACCCCGGCCCACCAGGTCTGGCTGCCGCCGCTCGACATCCCCGACACGCTCGACACGCTGATGCCGGACCTGACCACCTCGCCCGAGCTCGGCCTGCACTCGCCGGCCTGGAAGCGGCTCGGCGGTCTGGTCGTGCCGCTCGGCATCGTCGACAAGCCCCGCGAGCAGCTGCGTGACACGCTCACCGTCGACCTGCGCGGGGCCGCCGGCCACGTCGCGGTCATCGGTGCGCCCCGCACCGGTAAGTCGACCACGCTGCGCACCATCGTCACCTCGATGTCGCTGACGATGACACCGCAGGAAGTGCAGTTCTTCGTGCTCGACTTCGGTGGCGGCACGTTCGCGCCGCTGGCCAAGCTCCCCCACGTCTCCGGTGTCGGCACGCGTTCCGAACCGGACGTCGTACGCCGTGTCCTGGCCGAGGTCTCCGGCATCATCGACCGCCGCGAGGCCTACTTCCGGGCGCAGGGTATCGACTCGATCGAGACCTATCGCACCCGTCGCGCCCGCGGCCAGGCCGACGACGGCTGGGGTGACGTCTTCCTCGTCATCGACGGCTGGGGCACGCTGCGTGCCGACTTCGACGACCTCGAGTACGCCATCCAGGAGATCGCGCCGCGTGGGCTGACCTTCGGTGTCCACATCGTCGCGGCGGCCGGCCGCTGGGCCGAGTTCCGCTCCTCGATGCGCGACGTCTTCGGCACCAAGCTCGAGCTGCGCCTCGGTGACCCGATGGACTCCGAGCTCGACCGCAAGCTGGCCGCGCTGGTGCCGACCGGGCGTCCGGGTCGAGGCATCGTGAAGGAGAAGCTCCACTTCCTCAGCGCCCTGCCCCGGATGGACGGCGACGGCTCCGCCGCGACGCTGGGCGACGGCGTCGACGACCTGATCTCCCGGGTCTCGGCCGCCTGGCAGGGCCCCGCCGGACCGAAGCTGCGGCTGCTGCCGGAGAAGATCACCATCGAGCGGATCCGCGAACTGGCCGGCGTCACCGAGGAGAAGCCCGGCAAGCGGCTGCTCCTGGGCATCAACGAGAAGGAGCTCGCTCCGGTCGGGCTCAACCCCGACACCGAGCCGCACCTGCTCGTCTTCGGCGACGGCCAGTCCGGCAAGTCCTCGATGCTGCGCAGCATCGCCCGCGAGATCATGCGCACCTACACGCCCAAGGAGGCGCAGATCGCGCTGGTCGACTACCGGCGCTCGCTGCTCGGCGAGGTCCCCGAGGACTATCTGGTCGGCTACCTCACCTCCGCGACACAGGCCAACCCGACGCTGAACGACCTCGCCGCCTACCTGACCAAGCGCATCCCCGGCCCCGACGTCACCCCCGAGGAGCTGCGCAACCGGTCGTGGTGGTCCGGTGCCGAGCTGTTCGTGCTCGTCGACGACTACGACCTGGTCTCGACGCAGCAGGGCTCACCTCTGGCACCGTTGCAGCCGCTGATGGCTCAGGCCGGCGACGTCGGCCTGCACGTCATCATCGCCCGCCGCTCGGGTGGTGCGTCGCGCTCCCTCTACGAGTCCGTCATCCAGTCGATGCGGGATCTGGCGATGCCTGGTCTGCTGCTCTCCGGCAACCCGGACGAGGGTCCGCTCATCGGCAACCTGAAGCCGGTCCCGACCCTCCCGGGCCGCGGGCGCCTGGTCACCCGCGACCGCGGCATCGAGGTCATCCAGCTGGCCTGGAGCGAGTCCTCGGTCTGACCTTCAGGCCGGCGCGAACGTCTTGTCGAGACGAACGGCCCGCGACCCTCACCGGGTCGCGGGCCGTTCTTCGCTGCCTTACACCTGTGTTCGGCCGCCAGTGAGTGGACCCGTCACTCGTACGCCCCCGAGGTGGCCTGGCTGTTGATGCCGTTCCGCAGCGGCTTCAGCGCGGTGGTCTTGACATCCGAAACCCCAGGCATCTTCCACTTCTGAACAGAGAACTCACCCTTGCCGCCCATCAGGACCAACGCGGTTCCCTGATGGGTGATGATCGAATCCAGGAAACCGTTGGGGTCGGGTCCCTCATGCAGCAGACCCCAGACAAGGTCGTCCTTGCCGTCACCGTTGACATCGGAGACCATCGGGCGGGTGCCCGCCCAGGTGTCACTGTCATACGAGCTGTGAGCGACTGGATCTGCCAGCGTCCACGAGGTTGCCTGGACGAAAGTCTTCGACGACGGCTCGTAGTCGTACACCGCGATGTCGTCGCCCTCGTTCTCACCCTGATATTCGATCAGCTCATCGCGGCCATCGCCGTCCACGTCGGCAAAGATGGCCGAATGGGCCCGCGTGTGCGCTGCAAACGTCTTCACCGTCTCATCGGGAATCTTGACCTTGTCGAATGACTTCCCGTTGGAGAGCAGCATCTGACCGACGATGATTCCCGGTTCATTGGGACCACTGCCGAAGGAGATGTCAGCCCGGCCATCTCCGTTGACATCACCGGCAGCGAAGTAAACTCCACCGAAAGGCCCAGTCCAGTCCCCGGTCAGCCAGTCCTTCCCCTTGGACCAGGTTCCGTCCTTCTGGCTGAGCGAGACAGTGAAGTGGTACTTCAGGTCCTTGAGCTTGGCGACCTCGCTGTCGTCGGCAGGAAGCTTCTTTCCGTTTCCAACCGAGACCACGGCGATATCGGCGCGCTTGTCGCCATTGAAGTCATCGCACAGGATCGCGAACCGCCTCCCTGAGACGGGGACCTGAACCGATCCGTTCTTGTGCTCCTTGTTGTTCGAGTCGATGGCGATGTTCGAACCACGGCCGGAAACCGTGACTGCATCCTCGATCCCATCCCCGTCGATATCCCCCATCAACTTGCCGTACTGACCCTTCAGCTCCTTGGCCGAGCGAAACGTCTTGCCCGAAGACGAGAATCGAAGAAGGGGTTCGAACGACCTACTTCCGTTGAGCGCTTCGAAACCTGTTCCGAAGACAAGGTCGCCCTTGCCGTCGCCGTCGAAGTCGCCGGTGACCAGAGCCCTCGGCTCAGCGGGCTTGTCCTCGGTGACCCTCAGCGTGATGCCGGTGGCCGCGCCGCCGGCGACAACCACCACCAACGCTGCGGCCGCCGCGATCCACCACCGATTGCGGGCCCGCTTGAGGGTCACGGTCGCCCCCGAGGAGAACCCCATCTGCCGCCCCGTCATGGCCGCGAAGCGGTCTCGGACTCGGATGGCGTCGCTGGTCCGCTGAGCAGGGTCCTTGGTGAGCAGACCGCCCGCGCCGGAGAGCAGGTCGTTCGCCTGCAGCGTGAAGTCGTCACGACCAGGCAAGGTCGGGATCGGTTGGGAGCCGTGAGCCATCGCGGTCTCGACGTCGTTCGCCCCGGTGAAGGGCACGGCCCCGGTCACCAGCTCGTAGAACAGGCAGCCCAGGGAGTAGAGATCGCTCGCCGGGGTGGCCGGCGCACCCATCGTGCGCTCAGGAGCCAGGTAGTCCCAGGCACCCGAGTGGATCCCGGGCCTGGCCGTCGCGGCGTCGTCAGCACGCGCAGCCGCGAAATCAGACAGGTAGGCGTACGGCGGATCGTTGCCGTCACGCAAGAGGACGTTCGACGGTCGCACATCACCGTGCACGACGCCGACCTCCGGCGAATGGATCGCGGCCAGACCATCGGCGATCTGTGCACAGATGTCCGCGGCCATCGGCCCGGGGAGGCGTCCGCGGGCCTTCAGCAGCGAGCCGAGGTCGCCGCCATCGGCGAACTGAGAGACCAGATAGGGGGCACCGTCGCTGGTTCGACCGTTGGTGTAGACACCCATGATGTGGGGCGAGTCGAGCTTGGCCATCAGCGTGGCCTGTTTGTCGAACCGCGACACGAACTCGGGGTCACGTGCGCTCTGCCCGAGAAGCACCTTGATCGCCACTGCCCGATTGAGTCGGGTGTCGGTGGCCCGGTAGACGACCGCACTGTCGTTGGACGCCACCTGCCGCTCGAGTCGGTAGGGCCCGATCATTCCGGGGGTGTCCTGCTGTGGGGCGGTGGCCCCCGTCCCAGCCGGCGGGGGCGGAGGGGGCGGAGGCGGAGGAGGCGGCGCGGCATGGGTGGGCGGTCGCGGCGGCAACTGGGTCGGCGCATCGCTCGGTGGGGACGGGCGGACGGCCCGCGGCCGCACCGTGGTCTTGTCGGGGTCGAACGAGTCGCCCCCGGCGGGCATGTTGTCAGGGGTTCCGGTGGGATCGGTCATCCGATAGTTCCTCCCATGAGGTTGTGCCGATCGACGTCGTCCGGCGACTGCTTCCAGGTCGCGAGGGTGCGCACGGTGAAGTTGCCGTCCTTACCCGCAAAGGCACCGTAGAACTTGTACGGTTCGGTCGACTTGTCGCGAGTGACTCCGACCACGTCGGTCAGGCCGTCGCCATTCAGATCGGCCAAGGTGGCGTCGAATGACGTCGGATGGTCGAACAGATCGCTGGGCGAAGGCAGGTGACCACGTAGGGCCTGTTTGAACGACGACAGGTCTTCAGTCCAGGTGACGATCACGATATCGGTGCCAGCGGTGCCGCCGATTCCTTGCAGCACCAGTTCGTCCCTTCCGTCACCGTTGACATCGCCCGCCAGGAACGCATTGGCCTGACCGGAACCGTTCTCCACGAGGAACTGGTTGAACCCCCTGGTGAACGGGAACTCCTTCGCCATCAGGTCACCGCTCGTCCCGTTGCCGACGTAGATCCTCAGGGTCGAGGTGATCTCCTGCTTCCTCGACGTCGCGGGCCGCAGCCCGTTCCTGTTCATCAGGACCATGTCTGCCTTGTGGTCGCCGTTGAAGTCCCCGATGACGGCTCGCTGACGGTCCTTGTTCGAGTACTTCACAAACAGTTCGGGCGCCTCGAACCCCGAGCCGTTGTTTCGGTAGAAGTAGATTCGGCCTTCCCCCGCCAGGAACCCCAGATCACTGCGCTCCGGATCCGGATCGCCGTAGTCGACCGACATGTACAAGTCGTCGGATCCATCGCCATCGAAGTCTTCGACGCCCATGTCGTAATAGAAGTCCGACCCCTTCATCTTGGCGTTCAGATCCTTCAAGGACGGGGCGTCCACGTGCCCCTCGAACGTGCCGCTGAGCTTCATGCCATCGGCGTCCCGGGCAAGGGTCAACATCGAGTTCTTGTCATTCCCTTGGAAGTCGCCGACGAGCGGGAAGACATCCAGGGCCGGCGCTTCTGGAGTCAGCTGCGGACTGTCCACGTTCACCGGCTTTGACGGAGTCAGGCCTCTGCCGTCCGACGTCCAGGTGATGACATCGACGCCGTTGCCATCCTTGTTGGGGATATCAGTGACGACGTCCCCGAACTTGTCTCCGTTCACATCTGCGTACGCAGCACCCTTGACGGTCGGCACGATCGGCTCCGGGCCGTCCTCGACCCAGGGTTGGGTGATGGCCAAGGCCCCACCGACCCCGAGGGCGGCCACACCGAGCATGGCCGCCGTGACCCGGAGCGGAGTGATCTTGGAGGGACGGGCCTGCTCCTCGATCAGGATGGCTTCGGCCTCGGTGGGTGGCCGGATGGCGGCGACGAGGATCGGCAGGGGGTTCGGGTCGGTCATCGACGGCGCCGGCTGGAGCTGTGGCGGGGAGGTGATCTCGCGGAGCTTCAGCAGGTCGTCCTTGAAGACCGCCGCGCTCTGATAGCGACTCTTCGGGTCCTTCGCCAGCGAGAGCTGGAGGATCCGGTTGGCCTCCTTGGTCCACGCGTCAGAGCCGACGAACTGCGGGATCGGCGCGCTCTGGTGGGCCATCGCGACCTGCACCGCCTCGCCCGAGTATGGGATCTTGCCGGTCAGCGTGAACCAGAGCATGCAGCCGGCGGCGTAGATGTCACGCGAGGGTGCCGGCTGGATCGGCCGGCCCTGGGCGTCACGCTCGTCGCGGATGTATTCGGGCGCCAGGTAGTTCCACGTGCCGGTGATCCCGCCGGCAGGCGAGTCGGAGGACGAGGTCGCGATCCCGAAGTCGCACAGGAAGGCGAAGGGGTCGAGCGGGCTCCCCGGATTGCGCACGAGCACGTTCGACGGCTTGACGTCCTGATGGATGATCCCGGCCTGGTGGGCGTCGTGAAGCGCCTCCGCCACCTGCGCGTTGACCAGGCACGCCAGGTGGGGCGCCAACGGCCCCTTGGAGCGTACGAGGTCGGATACGTCGCCGCCCTTGATGAACTGGGTGACGATGAACGGGCTGCCCTGCTGCTCGCCGATGTCGTAGATCGCGATGATGTGGGGCGACCGGATCTGCGCGAGGGTCTGCCCCTCGCGGATGAACATGTCGATGAACTGTCGGTCGGCGAGGTGGGCGTGCACCATCTTCAGAGCGACCTGCCGCTCGAGCTTGGTGTCGAACGCGTCGTAGACCACGCCCATCCCACCTTCACCGAGGATGCGATCCAGTCGATAGTGTCCGAACACAGCCCCGGGATGAAGCGTCGTCATACAGAGAATCCTTTTCGATGGTCGCTACCGCATTACCTCTGGCTCATGCCTGCGTAGCGAGAGCGAGACGGCAACGAGAATCACGATGGACATGGCTGCCATGATGCCGAGCGCAAGGAACCAGTGGCTCGTCATGTGATACCAGATCGGGTCGACGCGGTCAGGGTCATTTCGGTCCCGGACCAGCATGTTCATGGTGAGCGTGGTGCCGATCCCGCCGAGCCCCCAACGCGCCGGCATGAACCACGAGAACCAGTTGGCGGGCGACCCGAGCAGGGAGAAGAGGGTGCCGCCGAACACGATCTGGAAGATCGCGTACACGACCAGCAACGACATCGTCTGCTCCGACGTTTTGACCGCGGCGGAGATCAGAAGGCCCACGATCATCGAGGTGACACCGAGGAAGATCACCGGAATCGCCAGCTCGAGGATGGTCAGGGGACCGAGCACGAGACCCTTGTCCGGCAGACCTCGGATCGAGCACGCGATGAGGGTCATCACCAGGCACTGGACGGCCGTGATGGCACCCAGGACGAGGACCTTGGAGGCGATGTAGGCAGACCGGGACAGCCCGACCGCGCGCTCTCGCTCGTAGATGGAGCGTTCCTTGATGAGCTCGCGCATCGAGTTGGCGCAACCGGTCAGGCACGCGCCGATGGCAAGGATCATCGCGACCACCGTCGCGGTCGAGTTGGGGATGATGTTGCCGAGCTCGTCCGGCTTCAGCGGGAGCAGGTCCTCTTCCGGCTTGATGATGAGCGACACCAGACCGAGCACGACCGGGAGCGCGACCATCTGGAGGACCAGGCCACGGTCGGCGGTGATCACCGAGAGGTAGCGACGTACGAGCGTGGTGACCTGCTGCAGCCAGGACTGACGCTTCTGGCGTTTGGCCGCCGTGGCCACCGCGGCATGGGCCGGCGGAACCGCATCGACGTCGGCGACGTACCGCTGATACTCGGTGGACCCGTGCCACTTGCCGCCCCAGTCGGCGTCACGATGGTTCTCGAAGTCGGCGAAGACGTCGGCCCATTCGCCGCGACCGAAGAACGGCAGCGCTCCCTCAGGCGGACCGTAGTAGCCCATCGCCCCGCCAGGAGCCATCACGAGCACCCGGTCGCACAGGTGCAGCTGGGCGACGGAGTGCGTGACCACCAGGACCGTACGTCCGTCGTCGGCAAGTCCGCGGAGGAGGCGCATCACGTCGCGGTCCATGCCCGGGTCGAGACCTGACGTGGGCTCGTCGAGGAGGATCAGGGACGGCTTCGTGAGGAGCTCGACGGCGACCGAGACCCGCTTCCGCTGACCACCCGAGAGCGAGGAGATCTTCTTGTCGGCATGGACGTCGAGCTTGAGCTCGCGCAGGACCTCGCTGATCCGCTGCTGCTGCTCCTCGGCGGACACCTCCGCAGGGAACCGCAGCTTGGCGGCGTAGTGGAGCCCTTCGTTGATGGTGAGGTCCCGGTGGAGGATGTCGTCCTGCGGGACCAGGCCGATCCGTTGACGAAGCTCGTCGAACTCGGCGTAGAGGTTGCGGGCGTCGTACTCCACGACGCCCTCCGTCGCCGGCTGATAACCGGTGAGGGCCTTGAGCAGGGTTGACTTTCCGGAGCCCGACGGCCCGATGACGCCGACCAGCGACTTCTGGGGTGCCCGGAAGGAGACGTCGCGCAGGATCTGCTTGCGCTTGTCACCCTTGCCGACGACCACCGAGAGGTGGCGGGCCAGGAAGTCGACCTCGCCCGTGTCCTGGTGGGCGACGAGCAGACCCTGCTGGAGGCGAAGCGTCGTGTGGCCCACCCCGAGGATCGAGCCCGGCTGCAACGGCGCGGTGTAGCCCTTCGGCATCCTGGCGCCGTTGATGAAGGTGCCGTTCCCGGCGCCCAGGTCGCGAGCCATCACGGTGCTGTCGGGGTTGGTGATGATCTCGACGTGATGACGAGAGACCAGGAGGTCTCCGGCGATCACCAGGTCGTTGTCGGCCGCGCGACCGACCCGGATCGTCTGTCCCGGGACCAGCGGGCGGGGCGCGATCGGACCGTTCCCCTGGTGGGCACGGCGAGCGGCTTCGGCTGCCTCGAGGGCCGCGACGTCCCCGTCCCCTGCCATCACGGTGGCCCCGTCGTCACCTACCGGCGGCGGAGGCGGCGGAGGTTGCGGAGGTGGTGGCGGCGCGGGCACTGGTGCGGGGACCGGAGCGGCGACCACATCCACGCGGACCCCCGGCTCGACCGCGTCCTCCGCGCCACCGAACCAGACGACGGTCCCGGGGACGAGGGCGACCGCTTCCCCTGCCGGGATCCGACGGCCGTCGACATAGGTGCCGTTGGTGCTGCCGACATCGGTCAGCATCCACCCGCCCGAGGCGTACGCGACCTCCCCGTGCCGCCACGACACCAGGCCGTCCGGCAACGTCAGGCCGGCGTCCGGGTCGCGCCCGACCGTATAGCTGGTTCCGTTGGTGAGGTGCCGCTCCTGGCCGCGCACCTTCACCACGAGTTCCGTGGTCATCGGCCCTACTTCTCCAGCAGCTTCGCCAGATCGACGTCGTATTCGAACTCGGGCTTCGCCCCGTCGATCGACGCGATCCTGACCGTCAGGCCGATCTCACGGTCGTCGATGACGGTGAGGGTGCAGGTGGCTTCGCCGCCCACCTCGAGCGGCATCCCACCCGGGCAGTCGACCTCCTTCGGACGCAGGCCGACCTTGTCGGCGATGCCGTCGGAGACGGCCTTCTCGACGGTCTTCTCCGGGACGCTCGGGCCGCCGCACGCGGTCAGCGCGTACGCAGCGACCGCAGCGATGGCGAGCGCGACCGGCCCGCGCGCCCGCGTCGAGTTCAAGACGGACATGGTCATCGTGGCTCTGCCTTCCGAGATGGGACTCAACAGTAAAGGCCGCTCGGCTCGATGCCGATCAGACACGAGAAGCTGGTCGTGTCGTCCGTGAACAGCGGCGTGACGATCGAGCCGGGCTGAAGGCCCTTCGGGCTTCCGGCGAAGACGGCGGGGTAGCCGTTGAAGGACACCGCCACGACGTCCGCGAAGTGGTCGCCGTTGACGTCGGAGGTGACCACCGAGCTCCACGCGTACGAGTTGATCGCGGCCGAGTTCCGTTGCACGGTCTTCCACCTCTCGCCGGTGAGGCTGTAGACGTCGAACCACCCGTAGATGCCGAGGTGGACCCACTCGTCGACCCCGTCGCCGTTCACGTCGGCGGCGGTCCCGCGCAACGCGTCGAGATCACCGTTCGCGGTCGATCGGTCCTGGTAGTGGATGTCCTTGTCGAGAACTCCGAAGGCCGGTCCCTCCTCGAAGCTGCGGCCATCGGACAGCAGGGCCGTGCCCGAGTAGTTCCCGACCTTCGACGGCGTGCTCAGACCGTAGAGCAGGTCGGTCTTGCCGTCGCCGTCGAAGTCGCCGACGTGGAAGGCCCATTGCGGGATCGCCGACACGTCCGGGGGCACGTCGGTCTCGTAGGCGCTCGCTGGCCTCTCCCAGCGACCACCGTCTCCCTGACGGGCGATGCTGACCTGGACCGTCCTCTTGTCCTCCGACAGCACCGCGAAGGCGACGTCGTTGTGGCCGTCGCCGTCGAAGTCACCGCAGTAGGCGCCGTCGACGCGCTCCGCATCGACCTGGATCTGCTGGGACTCGCCGGTCTGAAGGTGAAGGCCGTAGGTCTGCGGCCCGTCATAGGAGTACTCGTTCGGCGCCCCGATGTCCGCCTTCCCGTCGCCGTCGAAGTCGCACATGATCCGACCGCTGGTCGCGAACTCGTAGCCCCACGCCGCCCACGCACCGGGACGCTGCTGCGTGAACTTCTCGCCACCGTCGGAGAGGTAGAAGCGCCGGTCCTTCTCGTTCATGGCGACGACGAGGTCACCCTTCTCGTCACCGTTGACATCACCCAGGATCGGACCTTCGACGGGGATCTTCTTGGGCGCTGTCACGGTCACCGTCTCGGCCTTCGGCGGCCCGTCGTCGAAGACGACCATGGTCAGCACGAGGCCCATCGCCACCACGACCACCACAGCAGCGCCCAGGATGCCGAGGACCTGCCCGGCGCCGAGGCTTCGCCTCGTGGCCCGGATCTGGCGCCACGACGCCACCGGTTGCGTCGGCGACGCCGGTCCTTGCCCGGCTGGGGGCATCGCCTCTGCCATCGGCGGAGGCGGTGCCCACTCCGGCGCCGCGGCCTCGGCCACGTCGATCCTGACACCGTCGTCGGCGCCGCCGACCATCACCGACACCCCTGGCGCGAGGGTGACCGACGGGACCCGGTGCCCAGCCACGTACGTGCCGTTGGTGCTGTTCAGATCGGTGAGCACCCAGGCGCCGTCGACGACGGCGACGGAGGCGTGCGCCGAGGAGACGAGATCGCCGGCGATCACCAGGTCGGCGCCCTGCTTGCGCCCGAGCGTGTAGGTGCGCCCGGGCTCGAGGCGCCACTCCCGTCCCTGCGCCTTCACCACCAGATCAGTCATGGCCCCCCGGCTCTATGTCAGGTCACTTCTTGGTCGGTGACCACTCGACGACGGTCGAGACGAGCGGCGCGACCTGACCCGACCGAGGACGTACGCTGTCGACCTTCTTGTCGCTCACCGTCACCGTCGGATTCATCACGATCGGCACCACGATCGAGTCCCTGACCAGCGTCTTCTCGATCTGGACGCGTACGTCGCGGGCCTCGTAGGGATCGGCGGTGCGGGCCAGCTCGCCGGTCAGCCGGTCCCGCTCGTGGTCGCCGCCACCGGTCAGGTTCTGGCTGCCCTTGGTCCCCCACTGGGCCGAGATCTCCTCGGGCGTCTGCGGGATCGGGATCCGGACCAGGGCCGCGTCCCACTTGTTGCCGGAACCCACCTTGTCCGCCGAGGGCACGCCGCAGTCGGTGGTGGTCCAGCCCTCGTCGTCGACGACGTTCGCGATGGTGTCGTAGGCACCAGCGGCGAATGCGCTGGACTTGTCGTAGGCGAGGCAGACCCTGGCGCCGCGGGGCGCCTTCGCGTCCTGGGAGGCCCCGAACTTCGTGGAGAACCCGGCGTCCTCGGTGGCGATCTGATAGCCCTCCCCGCCCGGCGGGAAGAGCACGACGTCGGTGGCTTCGTACGCCTCGGCCCACTCGCCCGCGCCGCCCTCGGCGATGTCGCCGCGGGGCACGGCGCGCAGGTAGGCCGTGCGGGTGTTCTTGCGCTGGAACAGACCACGGTCGGTGCGGAGGACCAGTGCCCACATGGTGCCGTCGTGGGCATTGGCGACGCCGTAGTCGCGGCGCTCGAGGTCACGCACCTGCTTGCGGTTGGCCTTGGTCGGAACGACCTGGACGACGTCGACCTTCTCCCCGAGGCTGTCCAGGGCATCGGCACCGGCCGGGGTGAGGCGTACCTGCTCGTAGGTCGGCCTGGCCTCGCCCGCGTACTCCGGGTTGGCCTCCAGGTCGACCTCCTGACCGCCTTCGCCGGCCGCGATCTTCGCGACCCGGTAGGGGCCGCTGGACAGCAGTGCCTCCTCGGAGACCTTGCCGTTCTCGGCGACCGCGAACGCGCTGGTCCAGGCCTCCGCGATCTTGGTCAGCTTCGCCGTGTCGGACTCCTCGATCGCGGTCTCGACGACCTCTTTGGCCTCGATCGGGTCCTCGATCTTCAACGCCTTCTGCCCCACGACGTGTGCCGGGACGGCGACGTCCAGGGCCGTACGCCAGTCGACCACCGGCACCACGAGCGGAACCTCGATGGCACGAGCGCCCTCGTCGACCTCGGGGATGTAGGCGCTCTTGGTCAGGCCGGTCGGCACCGCACCGAAGTCGACACCGCCGTCCGGGCTCCCTTCCTTCGGCGTGCTGAAGTAGCCCGAGGTCGCCGCCCAGGCGAGCATGAGGTCGGCCGTGTCGATCGGTACGCCGTCGGACCAGGTGGGCTCGGCCAGGTCATAGCGCACCCGGGCCTGCTTGTCGCCCTCCATCGTGACCTTGCCGAAGGTCTCGTCCATCTCGACGGCGTCGTCGACCACGGTTCCGAACGCCCCACGGGTCAGGGAGGCGATGTCGAGGTTGCCATCGGTCACGCTCGCCGCGCTCGCGGGGTTGGTGCTCGTCAGGGACCCGGTCCACGCGACGGCGACCTCGGTGCCCTCTTCGACCGAGGCGGGCAGGTCACCCGAGCAGGCGGTGGCCATGAGCGCCAGACTGGCGACGGAGACGAGCCCCGCCCGACGACGTGCGCCAGGATGCACCTTCTAGTCCCCTCTCCGAGACAACGGACGCCCAGATCCTAACGAGCCCTCGCGGAGACCTGCCACCGACGTGGCAGGTCTCCGCGGGCCGAGGGTCGTGCGGTCACCCGGCGGGGATCTCCACCTGCTCCTTGAACTCGGCGATGGTCTTGTCCGAGCCGATCACCTTCGCGCCCGAGCGCGCGTACTCGACGACGTACGTGTCATCCTTCTCGTCCACCTCGAACGCGATCCAGCCGGTGTGCTCACCGCCGTCGCGCCGCGACACGTCCTCGAACGGCGTACGCTTCGCCGCGGTCAGCTCCGTGGCCACGTCGTCCGTGTCGGGCGACCAGAAGTCTGCACCCTTGTCCCACGAGATCTGGAAGTTCCCGTCCTGGATGAGGCCGCCGTACTCCGTGCCGGGCTTGACCTTGACCTGGAGCAGCACGATCTCACCGCCCTCGGCGACCGTTTCCGCACCCTCCTCCGACGGGAAGTCGCGGACAGCGGAGATGACCTCGATCGAGTCCCCCATGTCGGGGTCCTTGAACGTCTTCCCGATCTTCACCTCCACCTCCTTGCCGGCCGGCGCCGCCGACGCCGACTCGGAGGCCGGCGCGCTCGACTCGGTCTCGACCGCGGAGTCGGCATCGGCCTTGGTGTCCTCGGAACCGCACGCGGTCATCGTGAGCGCGAGGCCGAGGCTGAGGCCGACGGCGGCCAGGCGAGCGGTGCGGACGGTGGTGCGAGTGCGCATGAAGAGTCCCTTCAACAGTGAATGTTCCCGAGATCGAGAGGTACGCCTCACCCTGGCAACTGGGCTCGCCGGCGCCCGTTCTTTACTCCGGCGTGTCGCGCCGTGGTCTCGGTGACTTCGCCCACGTCGGCTACTCCTCGACGTCGGCCAGCCACTCCGGGTTGATCGCCAGGGCCGTCAGGTGGACATCCTTGGTCGCGAAGTCCCCGTCGTCCACCTTCACCTCGAGGGCGACGGACACGTCGCCGGTCGCCAGATCCGTCCGGAGCAGGCTCAGCTCCGTCAGCTCGGTCCAGACCCGGTCGCGGTGCCTCGACCTGGTCCACTTGCGCTCGTGGAACTCGCTGTCGTCGGCGACCGTGTAGACCGCGCCCGGCCCGTAGGCCAGGACCTCGGCGTCCAGCCCGGTGTATCCCTCGAGGAAGGTGATCTTGCGAGCCTGGATCGGCGCCGACGCGGTCGTCGGCAACGGTGCGGTCCACATCCGGTTGTCGACGACCCAGTAGAGCTGACCGTCCGCGACGGTCACCCGTGCGGGCCCGCCGATGAGCGATGAGTCGTCGGCCGGGTAGACGATCTCATGGTCGACGGCGACCTGGTCGGCGGGTGTGTCCTTCGCGGTGTTCCAGACCCGCAGGACGTGCTGGCCGTCGTCGTTCTCCCAGCCTTCGTAGATCATGCCGTCGACGCACGGTGAGGTGGTGCCCGGGAAGCTCGACGGCTCCAGGGTGCTCAGGATGTCGGTGCCGTCGTGCGGATAGACCGACGTCAGCGCGGCGCGGCTCCACTGGTCCTCCGGGATCGTCGCGCTGTCCTCCTCGAAAGCCTTGGTCTCGGTGCCTCGTCCGGAGGCGAAGACACGGTCACCACAGACGGCAGCGGTCGACGTCCCGCCGTAGGCCGACATCCGCGTCGTCGCCTTCCCGGTCTCACCGTCGATGTAGGTCACGAACGGGTCCTTGGCCCCGTTCTCAGGGCTGAACCCGACCAACGTCCCGTCGCCGACCGGCACCCGGTACCACTCGTGCTGCGTCTCGACCGCGGTGCCACCGCCCGTACGTTCGTTGGTGGTCAGGCCGTCCTCGGTGATCACGTAGTCGTGCCCGCGGTCGGACGTGGTGATCCCGTGCTCCGTCCAGGAGATCGCGGCACCTTCGACGTCCTCGAGCTCGATCGCACGGGTCTTGCCCGTCGGCGAGACCAGGACCAGGTAGCCCGAGTCCTCGCCGCCCTCCTTCAGCCGCAACGCCATGACCGCGTCCTCGGTCGTGAAGTCCGCCGGCGGTGGCCCGACGGCGCACCCCGAGATCAACGCCGCCGTCGCCACCGCCGTCGCTGCGATTCGCCGAGCCACCGCTCACATCCCGCCATCTGTCTGAGTCAAGGGAGGCTCAGGGTATCGATCCCCATCAGCGATGCAGCGCCGACCTCGCCACGATGCAGCCTCAGAACTCCGGCACTTCCTCCGGGTCGGTCCACGGGTGCTCAGAACCGTCGTCCCGGATGAAGTGGGACGACACGGGCGTTGCCGGCGCGGTGATCGTCCCGGCAAGCACACCCTTGATCGCCGTGAGGTACTTCTCCGCGATCTTCCCGTTCGCGACGCCGTCGAGCAGGGCAGACGGCGACCCGGGGATGTTCTGGACGAGCACGTTGACCGCTGATCCCTGACCGTTCTGGTGGGCGCGGAGCATGATCACCTTCGGCCACGAGAGGGCCTTGGTCTTCTGCCGGATGATGAGGGCGTGACCCTCGGTGTGCACAGCTCTGATCTCGAACTTCTTCTCCTGCTGCGCGACTCCGAGTGCTGCCTGGAAGGCGACCCCCGGAAGAACGTCCAAGTCGGCGCTTCGGGCGCGTTCAGATCCCACGTTGATCCTCTGTCTCGTAGATGGTCGGATGCATCAAAACTTCACGCCGTCGCGAACGGCGGCCCTTCTCCCGAGACGGTCGGTTCAACGGCGCAACTCGCGTTGTACGACCGAGCAAGGCGAACCATAGGACCATTCCCGCGACGCCGGCTACACGGGCGACCAAGAACCAGATCTCCGCCACGATCTTCACGAACGAGCGCTCGCCGACGCTCGGTAGACCGAGCGCGACTCCACCAGAGCGCCAAGCGACAGAACGAGCAGGGTCATGATTGACCGGAGCCGATCGGTGATCTCTCCCTATCCGACGAGTCCCTGGGTTCAATGCCGCCCTGTTGTCAAAGATGCTCACGGAGGGGCCCACCGCCGGACTTCCCTGCCTCGTTGGTCGCCCGAGGCCGGAGATTAAAGTGGGGTGCCACCGATCGGGGCGTGGAACAGTCCGCCCTGACACGATCGACCCCATCGCGACTCGGAGCGGAACCACCCTTGAGGACATCGACGACGAACGACCGTGCCGGAATCTTGCGCCATCTGACGCAGCCCGGACTTCTCGGGCGACTCAGCCGAGGCAACCCCAAGCTGGCGCCCTGGGTTCTCATCGGCGTCCACTTGATACCGGTGGCGATCGTGGCTCTCATCTGGTGGATCGGCTTGTCGCCGGTCTTCGACGGCATCCATTGGGTTCCGGCGATCGCCGCCACCATCGTCGCGATCGCCGTGCCGATCCCCATGATGTACGCCTTCGGCTTCTGGGGCGCGGCCAGCGGTCAGGACGGTGGCGACCAGTTCGACGAGGACTTCACCCCACTCGTCGCCTTCGGTTTGGGGTGGCTGCGCTGGTTGCTCCAGATCATCCTCATCGGCGGCGTGATGATGGGCACGATCCTGATCTGGATGGACTTCCGCCCGTGGTACATCTCGAGCAGCCCGGAGATCGACGCCCTGCCCGACGACATCGCCACCATGCCGATCCCAGACGACTGGGAAGGAATCGGAGAACCGTCCGCCGACTGGAAGAAGGACCACATGGCCTACACGAAACCGCACGCGCAGTTTCGTGCGTCCTTCTACACCCCTGTCACCTATGACGAGATGACGGACTGGGTGAAGAACACCTCAGCATGGGAGAACAGCGGGTTCGGCGCCATCGACCAGATCGACTGCGACGCTTCGCTCGAATGGTGTGACGCCGAGCGTGTTCCGGAGCCGGGTGAGCCGCGGGAGTACAGCCTGACCATCAGTTGGCACGAGGCACGAGGAGTCACCGACGAAGCCGGCAACGCTCTCCACTCCGTCGATGTCGAACTGAAGTACGCCGAGGACGGACAGTCTTGGCAATGAGATGTCGGTGGTCACCTCGTCCCCGTGCCGGAGAGGACGAGGAACCCGTACCATCTCGCGCGTGAACGACCTTCTCGGAGCACTCGCGATCACCCTCATCGGCACCCTGATCTGCGTCTCGGGCTACCTCAACTTCAGAGACGCCAGGAAGCGTGCGCGCGGCAGTGGCCGCTGGTCACGGGCACACGCGCAGATCACCAAGGCATGGAAGCAGGATGTCAGCGGCGCCTCGGGCGACGCGCTCTACCACGTCAACTACACCTTCACCGCTCCCGAGACCGGCGGCAGCTACTACGGCCACAGCGAGCGTGGTCCCCAGGATGCCAAGGCCGGTGACGATATCGAAGTGGTGTACGACCCGAGTGGTCCTTACAACAACGAACTCCCCATGCCTCGCTTCGCGCGATCGTTTCTGCCGACCGCCTTCGGCGTCCTCATCATCGTCGGCGCTGCCCTGGCTCTCGCCGGTCTCATCGGCACGGTCGTGATCTCGGTCGAACTGATCGGATAGCCGCATCAGGAACCCGCGACCGTGCGGCCGCTCCGCACCAGCCACCTCGTACTCTCGCCGCGAGGCAGGAACGCAACACAGTTGACCCCACCACGGGAAGGACACCATGGACGGAAGTGAACGACAACTCGTGATGCTGGCGATGGCAACTGCATCTTTCCTCGTCGCGTGCGTGCCCGCCGTCCTATATCTCCGCGAGAAGTACACCTTGAGGACATGGACGCGAGGCAAAGCGAGGATCCAAGTCACCTTTGTCGAGAAGAGCCAGACGACAAGCGGCGCCAGTACTGAGTCCGCCAAGGCGCGATACATCTTCCGCACGTCTCATGGCGATCTGATCGAAGGCATAGGCCGAGTCAATGGCCGTCCGGACGTCGGCAGCGAAGTCGAGGTCCGATATCGCCTGGACAATCCGGAGAAGAACAGCATCTACGTCACCCCAAGAACGACATGGCTCGTGCTTGGCATACCGTGGACGATTGTCTTCGTTGCCTTCGCCGGCGTTTGCGTGAGCGATGCGTTCTGGAGCACGATGTCCAACTGAACGGAAAGAGGTGGCACGGTCCAACTAGACGGACCGTGCCACCAACCATCCCATCAGACGATCTGGCTATTGATTGCGCAGCGAAGCGAGCCTGATGGCCAACGGGATGCCTATCAGTCCAGCGATCGTGAACCACGCCATCCCAACATAGTTTCCGAAAGTTGCCGCGTTTCCGCCAAGGACGTCAACGATCCACCAGATCCCCCGGATCAGAACCACAACCGAGAACACCAGCAGGACCGCGATTCGCACTCCTCCTTGCCGCCCCTCGATGACCGCCGCATCTCGGATAACCATACGATGCGTGGTAGCCCCGAGATAGATGGTAAGAATACCGAAGGCCACTGTCGCCAATAGCGATACTGGCCCGGACACCTCGTATTCAGACGCCGATGGCACAATCAGTGCCGTCAGCGACTGAAAGGACAAGAGGATCACAAAGCCGAAAAGAAGACACCAATGGAAAAAGAAACGCCCTAGTCGATAGGTCGTCCTATCAACTCCAAGCTGATCAAGAACAGAATCGTCCATCAGTTTTGCTTCACCCATCTGAGACTAGCGACCATTAGATCCATGAGGTCCTTCTGAGCAACCAATCGCTCCGATTCGCGAGAGATACCTGCCGGGCGAACCAGAGAAGCGACCAGTTCGAGCGCCTTGAGACGGCGTGACTCCGGCACCGGGGTCAGGTAGGTGATCGAGTGATTCACGAACCGGCCTTCGCCCAGTCGGACGTCAACTTCCTCCTCGTAGCGCACAGTGCGCCGGTCACCGAGGAGCGACTGCGCACCGCGATCACGGATCAGCTTGCGGACATGGTCATCGAGGGGTTGACCATCCTCTGATCGGCGATACCTGGCGATGATCGATGCCGCCATTCGCGGCGCATCTGCAGGTGCGTCGATCGGGGCGAAGAAGGCGACGGCCCCAGCATTGCGCATCTTGTCGAACGAGTCCCGTAGGCCGGGACCCAGGACCGAGTAGGTCTGAGGCTGGTGCGCCTGCATGAGATTTCGCTTCAACGAAGCCTCGAAGTCGCGGTAGGTCTCGTCCGTGACTTCGCGCCTTGACCAGCCGGCGGGAAGTTCCATCATGAACTCCGGCTGAGGACCCATGTTGAGAATAGAGCGCAAGTCGAGTTTATCGGCCATCGTTCGCCAACTCCCATGGTTTCTCGTTGAGAACATTCTCGGGCGTGATTCCACCGAACTTCTGACCGTCTGGCCTGATGATTCTAAAGGAATCTTTGAGAACCCCCAGTCCAGGAAGAGCTCCCGATATCAGCGCGGGCAGACTCTGCTCGAGGCTGAGCACCAAGGCGGCATCACCATCCATGAAGATGAGATCCACGCCAAAAAGACTCGTCCAACCTGCAGATTCCTCGACCGTACGCTTGATAGTGACCTGGACCCCAGCCCCGAGTTCCGGCGACTCGACAGGATGAACAACCGCACCCTCGACAGAAGTGAAGTCCGGCACCGAGCTGCTATCCATCAAGCAGACCCGGCAGGTCAACACCGCTGGACCTGGCAACGGCCAGACCTGGAAGGTTGCGATCGATGGAAGTGCAGGCTCGTCCTCTACGCCGTATTCCAAGATCTCACGCAGCATCGCTTCCGTTGTAGGCGAGCCATCCCACCGTGGAACGCCAACGTAGCGTTTGACCTGCGCCATGGCCATCTCGACCCAGGCTTCTCTTTCCACACCGGTCATCTGGCTCGGGATGTGAAACCATCCAGGCTCATCGAAGTCCCTGATTGCCTGGACACTCCAGTCGCCCAGGTCACTCGTGCGTTCGATCATCTAGAACACCAGTCCGACCTCATCAGGGACGTCGACACTCGGGAACCCGAGGTTTCCAGCCCAGCTGTTCAGGCTGAGCACGTTCCCGATGCCATTTCCACCCGCGACGTACTTACTCATCGAGCTGACCTGCAAGGTTTGCTGGAGGGTCATCGGGCCCATGCCGATCGACTTGGCCAGCAGACCATCTGCGACGCCAGCCCTGCCCCCGGTCGAGCCAGTGGCGAGGAACTTCCCTACCGTGCTCAGTCCACCGGCCTTCCAAGCGCCGATGAGACTGTCGTCAGTCATCTTCAGCAAACCGGTCATCGAGGGCATCGAGTTCTTCAGCATCGCGACCCCCAACTTCTCGCCGGTCAAGGACATTCGTCCCAGCGACCCGGCGACGTTACCCGCTTTGGTCACTGGGATGATGCTCAAGGCCGCGATTCCGACGTCTAGCCAGCCGGCCTCGCCATTCATAACCTGCCCGACCGTCGCCGCTGTGGCCAGAAGGCCGATTCCGACGCCTAGCCAGACAAGCGCGCCGATTCCGGTGCACAGTGCTGCGATAGCAACGATGGTGCCAACGACTTTGAGAACGTCGGCCCAGTCCGACCAGGCGCTGTCCTCGATGCTCCCGGCGGTTCTGTCCTCGATGCCGTTTGCGGCCGTCTCGAAGGCCTCTTCCCAGGTGTCGTAGTGCGCGTCGAACTCGGTCGCCTTCTCGACGAAGTCCTGGTAGGCCTGGGCCTTCGCCTGGTTCTCGGCTGCCTCTTCCTTGTCGGTTCCACCGATCCCGAGAAGGCCGCCCTCTTCCTCGGTCTGGCTGTCGTCCTTGTCGCCCGGCAGCATGATGTATTTGCTGTAGCGGTCCTGCGCCTCGTTCACCGCTGTCTCGATCTTGGGCTGGATCTCCTCGAGGGCATCCCCGTAGGCCTTGATCACCGGCCCGACCGGCTTGTAGAGCTCGCCGGCTTGCTTGAGCGTCTCGTGCGAGTCGCCGATGGAGTCACGAAGGGCATTGATGGCCTTGCCCTTCATGGACTCACCGCCCAGCGCGTTGTCGGCGATGTTCTGCAGGACGAGCGCGCTGTTGAGCATCATCTCGCCGAGCGTTTCGATCTGCTGACCGCGCTTGCTGATCGCTCCAGGCTCTCCGTCGACCGGCCTGATCGTGCGTCCCTTGGGGGACTGTTCCATAAATGTCACTGAAGTCTCCTACCCGCCAATACCGGCCTAGGCCCCGGCCTTCTCGGCCTTGACCTCGGGGGCGGACAGCTGGATCGCGGTGTCGGCATCCCATTTCTCGACGTTCTCGATCACGCCCTTGACGTGCTCGAGAACGTCATTGAGGCTGTCCTTGAGCTCGTCGCGCTTGTGGTTCCACCGGTCTTCGAAGTCTTCCGCGGCCTCACGCAGCTCGTTGCGCCCATAAGGGTCGCCGATCGCATCTTCGAGGTCGTCCGCTCGGTCCTCTGCGTCCTCGAACTCTTTGGTTATCTTGCCGAGCTCGTCCTTGACAGTGTTGAGCTGACCGAGGTCAATATAAAAGTCCATGCGGAGTTCTGCTTCTCCCTAGACGAAACAGTTGGCAGGTGCGATGTGCGCTTCTATGGCAGGACGCAGACGCGATTGCCTGCGCCCCACCATAGAAACTCGGCGAATCAGCCGCCGGCGAGCTGCGAGTCGAGGTCCTGGATGGCCGTGGCCATGTCGCGCAGAGCCTGCGCCATGTCCTCGACACCAGCGATGGCCTCCTTGAGGCCGCTGGTCATCTCCTGGTAGCCGTCCTGGAACTTGCCCGACGCCTTCTCGGTCTTGAAGCCGTCCTGGACGAGCTCGTCGACGTAGCCCTGGCACTCGTCCAGCGCGGACTCGATCGTGTCCTTGCCCTGGTCGAGCTTGTCGGCGGTGCCGGTCATCTCGTCGTATGTTGCCCCGAAGTCACTCATCGATCATTGCCTTTCCCGCGATTTTCATGTCAGACGCCCCAACCAGCGGACGCCGGTGGCCACCGTAGGCCACGCTCTTCTCCCCTGTGAAGGGTAAAAACCGTTTCGTTGTCGGAATTATGCAGAGGTTCATGCAGAACCCTCGGAGTCGCTCGCCAGAGGCATCTGCATGGTCACCATGCGGCCGGCCTGGACGAAGATTCCGCGGCCCGCGGGGAAGTCGGTGCGCTTGAGCTTTCCGAAGGGAACCTTGAACAGCGTGTCGCCGTCGTAGGTGTCCGGCTTGAGCACGATTCCCTGGCGGGCGGCCTTCCACTCACCCATCACGCCCGAGCCGCCGCCGGCACGGGTGACGTCGGCGTCACCGACGAAGAGGTGGTCGGAGTTGTTGATGGCCTGCAACAGTGCGCGCATCGGGCGATCGGCGGGACCGTCGGCCAGATGGGTCATGTCCTCGGCGACGATCATGATGCGGCCGGGGAAGGACTCGTCGGCGACGATCTCGGCGAGCTCGGTGACGAGCGCCTTCTCGTCGTCGGGACGGGTGGCGCTGCGTACCCAGGGCCGGAAGTCGCCGAGCAGGGCGCGACGGCTGCCGAGGTGGAACAGCTTCACCTCGGGGTCGAAGCGCTCGACGGACTCGACGAGCGCCTTGAGGGCGTTCGTCTTGCCCGACTGCGGCGGGCCGGTGATGATGAACGAGCCGATCGGGTCGAAGCCACGAGGCGCCAACGTGTCGTCGGCGATGCCGAAGACGGGCTGGCCGTTGGCCTGTGCGGGCAGAGTCCGGCTGGACACCTTCGTCGGCAGCGCACCGATCTCGCCGACCTCGGGAGCGCCCTGGGCGCGCAGCTGGGCGACCAGCTCGTCGAGGGCCTTGGTCTGCTCGGCGACGTTGGTCGTGCCGCCCAGCACGGCGAGCTGGACCTCGGCCTTGTCGACGACGGCTCGGCCGGGCGCCGACTGCTCGTTGAGCACGTCCTTGGGGGCTCCGACCAGGACGTACTGGCTCGGGTCGGAGAGCCGCATGACGACGCGGCGCGGGATGTTCGCGAAGACGGCGGTCGGGACGGAGCCGGAGCGGTCGGCGGTGATCACCGCGTGGACGCCGAGCGGGCGGCCCTCACCGAGGACCCGCATGAAGGACTGGTAGAACGGCGCGCGTCCCGCCGCGATCTCCCACTCCTTCTTGAACTCCGGGTAGTTGTCGATCAGGAGCAGGATGCGGGGCATCGACCGGTCGGCGATCTCGCGGTATTCGGTCAGGTTCGCCGCCGCGGCCTTGGAGAACAGCTCCGAGCGGCGGTCCATCTCCCGCTCGAGGGTGCGCATCAGTCGCTGCAGACGCTCGGCGTCGTCACCGTCGATGATCGAGCCGACGTGCGGGAGGCGCTCGATCGCGCCGAGCGCACCGGAGGCGAAGTCGAGACCGAAGACCTGGACCGTGCCGAGCTCCGGTCGGGCACCGGCCGCGGTCGCGATCGTCTTGAGCAGCGTCGACTTACCGGACCCCGAGGAGCCGAAGATGAGCAGGGAGCCGTCGCGGTCAGGCGAGAAGTAGATCGCGTTCTGCTGCTGCCTCTCCGGAAGGTCGGCGAGGCCCAGCAGGATCTGGCCGTCGCCCTCCAGCGGGAGGTCGCGCATGTCGACGACAGTCGCCAGGTCGTCGAGCCACGGACGCCGCGGAGCCGGGAGCCCGGCAGCTTCGGAGGCACGGATCAGCGTGGTCACGACCCGTTTCTGGTCGTTGGGACCGAGGTCCTCGTCGTGCGAGTCGCTCTCCGGTGGACGCTCGGGCTCCCACTCGGTGATCGAACCGAACTTGAGCTCGGCGACCCGCACGTCCGCGGTGACGACCTCGTCGGTGCGGGTCCAGCCACCGGCGTACGCGGACTGGAACGGTGTCAGGCGACCCGGACCGGTCTTCGCGATGCCGCGGCCGGGCAGGGACGGCGGGAAGGACGCGGCCACCGGATCGTCGACGACGTCCTTGGAGTCGCTCTCGTCGGCCATCCGCAGGGCGACGCGGAGGTTGGTGTTGGCGCGCAGGTTGTCCTTGATGACACCGGCCGGCCGCTGCGTCGCCATGATCAGGTGGATGCCGAGCGAACGGCCTCGCTGGGCGATGTCGACGACACCGTCGACGAACTCCGGGACCTCGCCGGCCAGCGCCGCGAACTCGTCGATCACCAGCACCAGCGCGGGCGGGCACTCGGGGTCCTGGCGCTTCTCCAGCTCGAGGAGGTCCTTGGCCTTCTTCCGGTTGAACAGGTGCTCGCGGTAGTGCAGCTCGGCTCGGAGCGAGGTCAGTGCACGTCGCACCAGGTGAGGCGACAGGTCGGTCACCAGGCCCACGCAGTGCGGCAGGTCGACACAGTCAGCGAAGGCCGAGCCGCCCTTGTAGTCGACGAAGAGGAAGGTCACCCGGTCGGGCGAGTGCGCCGAGGCGATGCCGAGCACCCACGCCTGCAGGAACTCGGACTTACCGGCACCGGTGGTGCCGCCGACGAGGGCGTGCGGGCCCTGCGTACGCAGGTCGAGCGTCATCGCGTCCGAAGCACCCTGGCCGATGATGGCGCGCAGGTTCCCCGCCTTCTTCAGCCGTGGCCGCGGCCGGTCGGAGCGGTCGATGATCGAGTTGTTCTGCCGCCAGCGCTCGATGACCGAGTGCGGGTCCTCGGCGACCTCGTTGCCCACCAGGGACAGGAAGCCGACCGAGTTCGGCAGGTCGGAGGAGTCGTGGACGACAGTGCTGGCGTCCACCACCGGCGCGAGCCGCTTGGCGAACATGTCCATGTAGGCGTTGGACACACCCTCGACGTTGACACCCTCGTAGAGGTCGCCGTTGCGGACGAGGCCGACGGTGGCGCGCTCCAGCCCGTCGCTGACGTCGAGGAAGCTGCGGCACACCGCCGGCAGCGCCTCGACGGTCGAGGAGAGGAAGACGGCATGTACGCCGACATCGGCCCCGCGCTCGAGGACCTGGACCAGGCGGGCGCGGTCCACGGGCGCGTCGTTGGTGACGAAGACGATGATCGAGACCTGGACCCGTGCGTTGGTCTCCTCGCCGGCCCGGGCGACGTCGGTGCCGTACTGCATCGGGTTCCACCGCTCGGGGAACGGGCCGCGGTGCTCCGCGGTCCGCCCGGCGCGCATGATGTATTCCTCCAGCGCGCTGAGCAGGGCGTTGGCCGTCGGCGCGGAGTCGGCCAGCGGCATGTCCTTGAAGCGGTTGGTCTCCGAGGTGGTGTGCGGCAGCCACTTGAGCCACTCGAACTCCTCGACCCAGTCGGGATCGGCGAAGGCGACGGTGACGACCTCGTTGGGAGCGTGCAGACCGAAGAGCTGCACCGCGATCCCGCGCATCGCGTCCGCCGCCGGTCCGGCCGGACCGGCCACACCCACGGAACCCACCGCGGGGAGCGACTCCAGGAGGGGTACGTCGTCGACGTACTTGTAGCGCTCCTTGAGACGTTCGACGCGCTCGATGTATTGGGGCAGGCCGTTCTGGGTGTCACGCTCGGCGATCGAGTTGCGCGACAGGGCACGGGTGGTGCCGAGGCGTACGGCCAGGAAGTTCCAGTGCTCAGGACGGCGGGTCCACAACCGCGGGCCGAGCTGCATCGCCTGCTCGAATACCTCGGCGACCGCCGGGACCTCCTCGTTGCGAGCGAGCTCCTCCTCGGGCTTGCTGCGGTAGAAGACCTCTTCCAGCTTCTCGAACTGCCGCTCGAAGAGCTCGATCTCGTGGTCCTGCTTCGCGCCGGCCTGGCGGTGCTGGTTGATGTAGTTGCCGACCGCCATCATCGGGGTCATCACGACCAGCAGCAGCGCACGGGCGCGGCCGGTCATCGCGTAGATCGAGAGCGCCATGATGACCGGCGCGATCAGCACGAACCACGGGAACAGCTTCTTCTGCATCTCGGTCGGCATCCACGGCGGCGGGTGCTCGGTGCCGGGATAGCGGACGTCGACCCGCGGGCTGCGGTTGAAGAGGAGGCCACCGCCACGCTCGAGGACCGGGTCCTCGACGGTGTCGAGGAAGTCCTGGGAGAGCTGCATGACCAGGGTGGTGCCCCCGATGACGACGGGGGTGTCCGGCGCCAGACGTACGCGGGAGACCTGGGTGCCGTCGACGACGACGCCGTTGGCGGAGTTGAGGTCGACCAGCTCGACCGAGCGGTCCACCTCGATGCGGGCGTGACGCTTGGAGACCATCGGGTCGGCGAGCACGATCTCGTTCTCGGGACCGCGGCCGATCGAGGCGTGCCCGGTGGTCAGCGGGAAGGCCTGACCCCGCACCGGACCGTCGATCGCCCGGAGCACACCGACGCTCTTGCGGCGCGACCCGGTCGTCTCGTTGTCGGGTCCCATGTTGACGACCGCAGCCGCGAACCCGGACCCGATCGGCGCATCGCCGATGGGGACGTCGGGTTCGAGCGGTTCCATCCGGTCGGCGGTCGGCGGGGCTACGGCAAGGGTCAAGATGTCGTGCTCGCCCGCGATCACCGAACGCGCCGGGTCCGCATCGGCGATGTGCCGGGCGACGTCACCGGCGGTGGCCGTGGAGTCGGCGGTGACGATCACATCTGCAGGCGGGACACCTGGCCGGTGCAGAGTGAGCTTGACCTTCATGCTTCGTTCCCCTCGTCAACGTGCCTCAGAACCATGCGGCGAGATGGTGCCGGCGGAGTCGCGATCACGCGCGCCGTACCAGGGCCGACCGGTCGCCGAACCGGATCATCGCGCCGACCGGGGCGTGCACCGGCTCCCACGCGTTCAGCCGCCGGGTGGCACCCTCGTGGATCACCACGGTGCCGTTGGTCGAGCCTCGGTCGGTGACCTCGACACCATCGCCGCTGGGGCGCAGGGACAGGTGGGTCTTCGAGACCGACACATCGATGATCGAGACCGTACGCGCCCCGAGCGTGTTCTCCGTCAGAGCCGGGTCCCGGCCGACCAGCACCAGGCCGGCCACCGGGATGCGCTCACCGGAGTCGACCTTGAGCATGATCCCGCGGGCCTGCGGCTGCGCCGGGGTCTGGTGGCCGGTCGCCGGCGGGGCTGGGGTAGGCGTCGGGGTGGGGTTGGGCGTGGGGATCGGCGTCGGGACCGGGGTCGGGACCGGGGTCGGGGACGGGGTCGGGGACGGCGTAGGCGTAGGGGTCGGGGGCGGCGGGACCGCCTGGCCATGGTTCGGAACCGCGCGCGACGGCGGGATCGACGGGGTCACCGGCTTCGGTGCCACCGGCCCGGACGGCGGAGTCGCGAGCGCACCGCCAGGAGAGGCGCCGGGTTCGTCGCGCTTCGGCTTCGGACGCGAGACACCGAGCACACCGGCGCTGACCCGGCCCGCGGGACGGTAGCTTCCGGCGTCCTGGGCGTGAGGGGTGCTCAGCGAGGGCAGCGACTTCCGTTCCGCGACGGGCGCCGCCGCGACCGTCTTCCGTGCGATCCGCATCCGCTTCTCGTCATAGGGGTCGAGCCCGTCGCGTACGTCGACCATCCAGGTCTCGGCGACCTTGTCGTGCCAGCCGCGGCTCCGGTTCTCCTTGTCGAACAGCGGCGAGGCCAGGAAGGCGATCGGAGCGAGCGGGATGATCCCGGAACCCCAGAGCACCAGAGCACGGAGGAAGGCGCGGCCGACACCAGGACGTTCGAGCGTCTTGACGTTGATCGAGCGGATCCCGACGAGGGACTTGCCCAGCGTGACCCCGCGCCGTCCGTGGAAGACGATCTGGACGATGACGAAGACCAGGCTGAGCAGGACGGTCGCGCCGCCGGCGATCGCCGCCAGCATGAAGTCGGGGTGGCTCAGGAACCGGGCGAAACCGAACTTGCCCTGGGCCAGCTTCAGCAGCAGCGGCAGCGTGAAGACGAGATAGGGCACCTGCAGGATGACGTAGCAGACGATGTCGACGCCGGCCGCCACGGCGCGTCGGCCGAGCGGGGCGTCCTTCAGGCCGAGCGAGGCCGCGTACGCCGGGTCCGGCTTGCCGTCAGCGGTGAGACCCTCGATCCGGTCGTCGTCCTCGGCGACCTCCCATATCTCCACCGCACAAGCTCCTCACGCCCGATGTCCGAGTCCCGATGTCCGGGTGCCGATGTCCGAGTAACTGCCGCGCTGAGCAACGACGCCAGCAGGTTACCGGAACGTCCGGGGCCGGGCGCGATGGTGTCTGGCAGGATCGACGCATGTCAACACCCGCCGGGTCATCCGGGACCGAGCGAATCGATTTCTCGGACGGCAGCTCTGCCGATCTCGTACGCAAGCCCGACGGCTGGGCGATCGAGATCGACGGGGTCGCGCAGTCCCATCTCGGAGATCCCGCACAACCGCCGAAGCTCGCCTCGATCCGGTGGATGCTGGCGGCTCTCGGAGATCAGGCACCGCGCACGGCCGCACACCTGGGCGGAGCCCTGCTGGCGCTCCCCCGCGCCGTCGCGCACCGGTGGCCGTCGACCACGCAGACGGTCGTCGAGCTCGAGCCCGCCCTGGTCGAGCTCACCCGGTCACGGTTCCCGCTTCCCACCGGGATCACCATGGTGACCGGCGAGGCACGCTCGTGGCTCGACGCGCACTCGGGGTCGGACCACGATGCCATCGTCATCGACGTCTTCGTCGGCAACCGGATCCCGCCGGCCTTCACCTCGCTGGAGTGCATGTCGGCGGCGCGGAGCGCGCTGCGCGCGGAGGGCAGGCTGGTGCTGAACTCCGTCGCCGGCCCCGAGCTGCTCTTCACCCGTCGTGAGCTCGCGACGCTGCGTACGGTCTTCGGGCATGTCGCGATGATCGTGCAGGGGTCCGCGCTCGCGGGCGCGCGGTTCGGCAACGCCACGCTGATCGCGTCGGACTCCCCGATCGACGGCGCTGCGATCCGCTCCGCGCTCGCCGGTGACCCGTCGAAGGGCGCGCTGGTGACCGACCTCGACCCGATCATCGACGGGGCCGAGCCGATCAGCGACGCCGATCAGCTCTGGTCGCCGAAGCCGAACCTGCCCGACGTGAGCGCCGCGCTACGGCTCCTCGAGCAGGCTCGCCACGCCGTCGGCACGCTCAGATCGACCGCAGACTGACCCGCCGTCGCCTTTGTCTAGCGAGATTCGGCCCTATCGCTCGGCAGATACCAGGACAGGCATCGTCAGCCATTTCTTTTACCGAAACCGGCTTGTAACGTTCAAACAACCTGCTCGCGACGTATGGGCGGGATGCTTGACGCGCACGACAAACCACGATGTAGACCATCTATCCGTTGGAGGGGGGCCTCGATGGAAACACTCACCGCGACCGAGCCTGAGGCGGCCAGCGCCGCGAAGCAGCGCAGCCTCAAGTTCCGGCACGCCAGCGCCCTGACCAAGCTCATGGAGGAGCGTCAGGACCTGCGCGGTGTTCACGTGTTCGCCGACTTCGTCGACGACTCGGTGCGCTGGTCCGCGTGACCAGCTGAATTGGGGGGATCCACGATCCCGATCGCGTAAGGCCCGGCCGACAGCGGCCGGGCCTTCGCTATGCCTGGTGGACGATCCGCCCGCCGACGACGGTCAGCGCGACTCCCCCGTGCGCGATGGCGGCGAGGTCCTCGACCGAGGCACCCAACGGGTCGATGTCGAGCACGACGAGGTCCCCGCGAGATCCGGGCGCGACGGTGGGCTGGCCGTCGACCGAGGCCGCCAACGCCTCCTGCACGGTGAGTGCCTGCTCCGGGTGCCACGGCTCCTTGCCGTCACGCGAGCGGCCGACGGCGGCGGCGATGGCCAGCCACGGGTCGAGCGGGGCGACCGGAGCATCCGACCCGAGCGTCACGCGCACGCCTTCGTCGCGCATCCAACGGGTCGCGAAGCACCGCTCCTCCCGCCCCGGCCAGACGTCCTCGGTCATCTCGCGGTCGTCGAGGATGTGTGCCGGCTGCACGGAGGCGGTGATCCCGAGCCGGGCCATCAGCGGCAGATCCTCGCGACGTACGAGCTGCGCGTGCTCGATGCTCCCACGCGCACCCGTCGCCTCGTACGCTGCCAGTGCCTCCGACACCGCCCGGTCACCGATCGCGTGCGTGGCCACCTCGAGACCGGCCGCATGCGCCTTCTCCAGGAGCCCGCGCAGCTCGTCCGGTGACTGGTTCGGCGCTCCGCAGCTGTCCGGGTCGTCGGCGTACGGGTCGCAGCACCATGCGGTGCGGGTGCCGAGAGACCCGTCGCTGATGATCTTCAGCGGCCCCATCGTCAGCCGGTCGTCACCGGGGATCAGCGGGTCGCCGGTGCGAAGACCCGAGGCGATCGCGTCGTCGAGCCGGTCGGCGTACGTCGCGACGCGGATCCGGAGCAGATCGCAGTCGGCCGCCCACCGCGAGCGCCAGTCGTCGAGCCGCAGCCCGACCTCGAAGTCGGTCATCCCGACCACACCGAGCGCGGCGGTCCGGGTCAGCATCCGCCGGTAGGCCGCCGGCGTGCTCCCGCTCGCCTCGAAGAGCTCCGCGACCCGCGGGTAGACCTGGTACCACTCCGTCTCCTGCACCATGTCCTCACGACGCGGCAGGTCCACGGCGTCGAGCGCCGCCGTGTTCAGCCAGGCATGGTGGAAGTCGTGGTTGACCAGGATCGCGGGCGTGTCGCCGGTGACCGAGTCCAGCTCGGAGACGGTGCCCCAGCGATCCCAGGTGCCGGCCGAGTGCCCCATCCCGACGATCGCCTCACCCGGCTGACTCTGCCGATCGAGGGCCCGCGCGGCCGCGGCGACCAGCGCCAGCGCCTCGGCGGGCGAACGGGTGCCGTGGAGATCCAGCCTGCTGGCCTTCAGCGTCCACTGACCGAGGTGGGTGTGGGCGTCCCACAGCCCCGGCACGAGCCAGCGGCCACCGGCGTCGTGCTCCTCGACGCCGTCCGGTCGGGACAGGCCTTCCCCGACCGCCGACACGAGACCGTCGGCAACGAGAACGTCGACCACCCCGGCGGGCACGTCCGCCCGGGGTGAGAGCGGAACGATGCGTACGTTCCGGAGGAGCAGGTCGGGCATGAGCAGACGATAAAGACACTGCCCATGCCCGAGCCAATCGAAATCGCCGGGGATCAGCGGCGCTTGAAGATTCCCCTGACGAGCTCCCTGGCGGCGGTGCGGGCTGCCTGCTTGAACGCGGTCGACTTGACCACCGTCTCGATCATCGAGTCGTCATCGTCGCCCGACCGGGAGCGTGATCCCGAGGACTTCTTCGGGGCCGACTTCTTGGCTGCCTTCTCGGCCTCCTTCTCCGCGGCCGCCGCCTTCTCCTCGGCCGCCGCTGCCTCCGTCTTCGCCGCGAGCTGGTCGGCGGCGGACTCGACCTCGACGGCGGTGGAGTACTTGGCCGCCAGCGGCGAGGCCGCCACCGCTGCCGTCATGGCGGCGGCCTCCGCAGGCCCCATCAGCGACTCGGGCGCACGCAGCCGCGTCCAGGCGACCGGCGTCGGCGCACCGCGCTCGTTCATGACGGTCACGATCGCCTCGCCGATCCCGAGCGTCTGGATGACCGCACCGAGGTCGTCGTAGGAGGAGGTCGGGTAGGTGTTGACGCTCGCCTTGAGGGCCTTGGCGTCGTTGGGCGTCGCGACCCGCAGCTGGTGCTGGATGCGCGAGCCGAGCTGGCCGAGCACGTCGTCGGGGACGTCGGTCGGCTTCTGGGTGACGAAGAAGACGCCGACACCCTTGGAGCGGATCAGCCGGACCGTGTTCGTGATCTGGTCGAGGAACGCGTCGGAGGCGTCGTTGAAGAGCAGGTGCGCCTCGTCGAAGAAGAAGACCAGCTTGGGCTTGTCGACGTCACCGACCTCGGGCAGCGCCCGGAAGAGCTCGGCGAGCAGCCACATCAGGAAGGTCGAGAAGATCGCCGGCCGGTCCTGCAGGTTGGGCAGCTCGAGCAGCGAGATGACCCCGGCGTCGCCGTCGTTGCGGATGAAGTCCGTGACGGCGAACGCCGGCTCACCGAAGAACTCGTCCGCGCCCTGGTCGGAGAAGCCGATGAGCGTACGCAGGATCACCCCTGTCGTCGCGGACGAGAGGCCGCCCAGGCCCTTGAGATCGGCCTTGCCCTCGTCGGAGACCAGCCACTGCAGCACCGCACGTAGATCATCGAGCCCGACCAGCTTCAGGCCGGCCTTCTCGGCGTAGTGGAAGACGAGGCCGAGCGACGACTCCTGGGTCTCGTTGAGCCCCAGGACCTTGGAGAGGAGCGTCGGGCCGAAGGCGTCGACGGTGACCCGGACCGGGATGCCGGTGCCCTCGCCGCCGAGGGCGAAGTATTCGACGGGGAACCCGCGCGCCTGCCAGGTCTGCCCGACCGATGCCGCCCGTGCGGTCAGCTTCTCGCTCTCCGCCCCCGGCGCGGAGAGACCGGAGAGGTCGCCCTTGATGTCGGCGGCGAACACCGGCACCCCGGCTGCCGAGAGCTGCTCGGCGAGCAGCTGCAGCGTCTTCGTCTTGCCCGTGCCGGTCGCGCCGGCGACCAGCCCATGCCGGTTCAGCATCCCCAAGGGAATGCGAATCGGCGTCTCCGTCAACGTCTCAGCGTCCGCCATGAGGCCCCCGAGCTCGAGGGCAGCGCCCTCGAATTGGTAGCCGGGTCCGACCGCTTCTGAGAGAGCAGCAGCATCCGTCATGGGCTGACTCTATGTTGGGATTTGGTTGCGGGGCGATACAGTCACGAGGGTGATCTTCAAGCGTGTCGGCGACTCTCGCCCCTACCCCGACCATGGTCTGACGACCAAGGGGTGGGCCGCGCTGCCTCCTCGGACTGTTCGTCTCGACGAGCTGGTGACCACGAAGGACACCCTCCAGCTGGTGGCCCTGCTCAACGAGGACTCGACGTTCTTCGGCGACCTCTTCGCCCACGTCGTGGAGTGGAACGGCGAGCTCTACCTCGAGGACGGCCTCCACCGCGCGCTCCGCGCGGCGCTCCAGCAGCGCAACGTACTGCATGCCCGCGTGCACAGCCTCGGCTAGGGCATGTCTGGTAAAGACACGGCGGCCGCGAGCGGCGTTTCGGGCCGATCTGGCAAGGCGCCCGCCGCGAAGACATCCTGACGGCTTTCGAGTGGCGGCAACGCAGCCAGATCGGATGCGAAACGCCGCGTAGCGGGCGTGGATTTGCCAGACGTGCCCTAGCCACTGACGAGCAGTTAGGCTCGGCACCATGCTCGATTCGGCCCTCACGGGAGCTCGTACGTTCATCATCCTCGCCGTCCTCGCGGCCGCGGTCGCTCTGGCCGGCGCCTGGGGATGGAAGGCGATGACCGCGCCGTTCCCGCAGAAGGTCGATGTCGGGCCGTGCGTGGACGCCCCGGTGAAGAAGGGCGCCGAGGTCTACCCCTCGCAGGTGGTCGTGACCGTGCTCAACGCGAGCACCCGGGCAGGACTCGCCACGCGAGCGATGACCGATCTCGTCGATGCCGGCTTCGTCAAGGGCAACACCGGCAACGCACCCCGCGGCACCAAGCTGAAGACCGTCGAGGTGTGGGCGCCCGACAAGGACGCACCCTCCGCCGCGCTCGTGGCGAGCTGGCTCGGCGACGCGAAGATCGTCGAGACCAAGTCCGACATCCCCGGCATCGTGGTGATCACCGGCGAGGACTTCCCCAAGGTGACCGGCGGCGACAAGACCGTCACCGCCAAGGCCGACGGCACGATCTGCAGCCCTCCGGTGGAGTAGCCCTCATCGGAGCCATCCCGCGAGTCGTCCCTTCCGGCTGACCACCTCGAGCCGACGCTCGACCTGCTCGCGCAGGTCCCGGGGTACGACGACCAGGACGACGTCGCGGGCGCGGAGGACCGTGGTGTCCTCCGGGACGAGAGTTCGTCCGTCGCGGATCAGCAGCGACACCGACGACCCCGTGGGCAGCCGCAGCTCGCCGACCTCCACGCCGTGGAGCCGCGACTCGCGCGGGATCCGGAGCTGGATGAGGTCGGCCGCGATCTGCTCCAGCGGCGCGACGTCGAGATCGAGGGAGCGCGGGTCGTTCGGCCGGGCGACCCCGAGCACCCGGGCGACCCAGGGCAGCGTCGGTCCGGTCAGCAGCGTGTAGACGACGACCATCACGAAGACCAGGTCGAAGAGCTCCTCGGCGCCCTCGACGCCTGCGGCCAGCGGGATGGTGGTGAGCACGACCGGCACGGCACCACGGAGCCCTGCCCAGGAGACGAACACCGTCTCGCGCCATGACATCCGGGAGACCACCGTGCTGACCAGCACGGATGCGGGCCGGGCGAGGAGCGTCAGGATCAGTCCGGCGGCCAGCGCGAGGCCGATCGTCTCCAGGTCGATACGTCCTGGGGAGAGCAGCAGACCGAGCATCACGAAGAGCCCGATCTGAGCAAGCCAGGCGACTCCTTCGGCGAAGGATCTGGTGGCACCCCGGTGGGGCAGGTCGGTGTTGCCGAGCACCAACGCAGCCACGTAGATCGCCGCGAACCCGGAGCCGTGCAGCCACGCCGATCCGCCGTACGCGAGGAACGCCAGCGTCATCACGGCCAGCGGGTAGAGGCCGGCGGAGGGCAGCGCGGCCCTTCGCATCAGCCAGGCACCTCCGAAACCGACCAGCAGGCCGACCACGAGGCCCAGCAGGAGCTCACCGACCACGATCCCGGCCACGACGACCGGAGGGTTCTCGCCGATCGCACCACTGGCGATGAGCGTCACGATCACCACAGTGGGGGCGTCGTTGAGCCCCGACTCCGCCTCGAGGACACCGGTCAGCCGCTTGGGCAGCGGAACCACCCGCAGCACGGAGAACACCGCGGCTGCGTCGGTCGGTGAGGTCACCGCGCCCAGCAGGAACGCCAGCTGCCACGGCAGCCCGAGCAGATAGTGCGCCCCCACGGCGACGATCCCGATCGAGACCACCACCCCGACGGTGGCCAGCATCAAACCGAGACCGAAGACGGGACGTACGTCCTTCCACGTGGTCGTCAGACCACCTTCGGCCAGGATCAGCGCCAGCGCCCCGAAGCCGATCGCGTGGGCCAGCGCGGCGTCGTCGAACCGGATCCCGAGCACCGACTCACCGAGGAGGACGCCCATCAGCAGGTAGATCAGCAGCGACGGCAGGCCGGCTCTCGTGGACACCCGCACCGCGAGGATCGCCAGCAGCGTGACCAGCGAGCCGATCAGCACGAACATGTCGAGCTGATGGACGTCGAAGCTCACGGGTCCCCCTTTGACCGCTGGAACTGCATCCTAGGGCGTGCCCGAGAATTGCCTGGCGACCTGCGCCGCCATGGCACGCGCTGGCCGGCGTTGCCGCCCCTCGAAATACCCCGGTATGCCTTCGGGGCGAGGTCTGAACGAAGTGGCCTTTGGCCAGCACGCACCCTGACGACGCATGCCATCCAGGCCATTCTCGGCCACGCCCTAGTGTTTGCTCCCATGGACCGCCTGACTGTTGCCCGACGCGCGAACGTGCCCCCTTTTCACGTGATGGACATGCTCGAGCGGGCGGCCCAGCGGCAGCGGACACACGCCGATCTCATCTCGCTCACCTCGGGCCAACCCTCCACGGGTGCTCCCCAGGCGGTCAGCGCCGAGGCGGTGCGGCTGCTGCAGAGCGGCGACCCGCTGGGCTACACGCCGGCGACCGGGATCCTGGAGCTGCGGCAGGCGATCGCCGGGCATCATCGGTCCTGGCACGGGATCGAGGTCTCGCCCGAAGACGTGATCGTCACGACCGGCGCGAGCGGCGGGTTCCTGGCCAGCTTCCTGGCGGCCTTCGACGTCGGGGACAAGGTGGCGATGGCCCGGCCGTCCTACCCCTGCTACCGCAACGTGCTCGCCGCCCTCGGGTGCGAGGTCGTGGAGATCCCGACCGGTGCCGCCGAGCGCTTTCAGCCGACCGTCGAGCAGGTCCAGGAGCTGCACGAGCGCGTCGGGCTCAAGGGCCTGGTCGTGGCCAGCCCGGCCAACCCCACCGGCACGATGCTACGCCCTGAGGAGCTGGCCGGGCTGGCGCGCTACTGCGAGGAGGCCGGGATCCAGCTGATCTCCGACGAGATCTACCACGGGCTGACCTACGGCGGGGACGGGAGCCGCGGCCGCAGCGCCTGGGAGACCTCGCGCGACGCCGTCGTGTTCGGCTCGTTCTCCAAATACTTCTCGATGACCGGGTGGCGCATCGGCTGGCTGCTCGCCCCTGCCCATCTGCGCCGCGCGATCGACGTGCTGGTCGGCAACTTCACCATCTGCCCGCCGGCGCTCGCCCAGCATGCCGCGATCGCGTCGTTCACCCCGGACGCGTACGCCGAGCTCGACAGCCATGTGACCCGCTACGCGACCAACCGCGAGGTGCTCCTCGACGGCCTGCGCTCGCTCGGCGTCACCGAGATGGCCCCGGCCGACGGCGCGTTCTACGTCTACGCCGACGTCAGCCGCTGGACCGACGACACCATGGCCTGGTGCCACGAGGTCCTCGACCGTACGGGCGTCGCGATGGCTCCGGGCGTCGACTTCGACCCGGTCGACGGGCACCGCTTCGTACGCCTCTCCTTCGCCGGCTCCGCAACCGAGATCGAGCAGGGTCTCGACCGCCTCTCCACCGTGCTGCGGTAGGGCTCCGCGGGCGTTTTTGAGAAAGTTCACGATTTTACGTTTAGAACCGCTCCAGCGGGGTAGGAACATCTCAGAGACCTGCCCAAGGAGGGATATGTACGGCGACAGCGATGTGATCCGTCGTCGGGTGAACCGTCTGCGCGAGCAGGCGGACGACATCCGTGCGAGTGCCGACAAGCTGGTGGCGCAGGCCGAGTCCGTGCCGTGGCACGGCCGGGCGGCCGACTCCCTCCGGGTGCGGATGAAGGAGCGTGCCACGGCTCTGCGCATCGTGGCCGAGCAGCACGATCGCGCGGCCGACACGTTGGCCAAGCACCTCAAGCAGGTCGATCTGTTCAAGGAGCAGATCGCCGAGACCGAGGCGCGCGCCGAAGCGCTGATCGCCGAGAACAAGCTCGACGGATTCGAGGCCCCGGAGCCGGGCCACAAGGACTGGCTGGAGGTCACTCTTCGATGACCACGATCGACCTGGGTCCCGCGCCGAGCGCGCCGACCGAACCCTGGGCAGGGGTGCCTCGCCGGGTCGGACTGACCCTTCCCGAGCTCACCCACGCGTGCGAGAGCATCGGCGCACCGCTTCCGTTCGAGGTCGCGACGCACCGCGACGAGGGGCTCGACGCCCGGCTCGGACGGACCCGCTCGGCAGCCGAGGCCGAAGCCCTGGCCCGCGCGGTCGCCGGCTTCGGCGAGGGCAGCACCTCGCTGCTGCGTCGTGACCTGCTCGACGACGACGGCACGCTCGACACCGGCATCGCCGGCGCCCTCGGGCTCCTGGCGACCCCGGAGGTGGTCATCGACCTCGATGTCGTCGTCGACGGCCTGCGCGGCCGCGCCTGGCATCGGCAGAAGGGCGAGGCGGCCGCCTCGCTCGCCACCGTCGACGGGCTCGTCTTCGAGCTCTCCTGGTATCCCTCGGCCGCCTGGGCCGCCGAGCTCGGCCGCACCGCGACGCTGCCGGGCGACACCGCCCGGATGACCTCGGCGGTGCCCGAGCAGCTGGAGGTCCCGTTCGCCACCGCCGACGCAGTGTTCGAGGCGCTGCGCACGGGACGCGCCGATCTGGTGCCCGTGCTGACTGCCGGCGACGTCGTCGTCGCGAGCGCCCTCGAGGCACTGTCCACCGAGACCCACGGCCGCCTCCGCGCCGTCGTCGCGACGACCGCCGACCCGGAGAACCCGCTGATCGGCACCGTGTCCTGGACGCTGGTCAACGACGGCTGGCGTTCGATGCGTACGGTCTCGCTCGACGGCGACCTGACCCTGCTGATCACCAGCGTGGAGCCTTCCGAGCTCGCCGCTGACCTTGCCCCTGTTCTAGCGGAGGTGGCTCGATGAACGCCCCGGACAACCAGCCGGACAACCAGCCGGCCAATCATCCGATCGACCGTCTGGGTCCGCTTCCCGGGGGTGCCCCTGACGCGGTGCCGCCGCCGGCGGGGCCGGAGGACAAGTACGCGCAGATCCTGGGTCTGGCCGGGTCCATCGGCGACGCCGGCGCGCAGCTGCACGAGTGGGCCGAGCTCGGCGCGGAGATCCTGACCGACGACGACGTCACCGACTCCGCCGGGCTCTCCCCGAAGACCTGGGAGCCGGCTGAGGACGAGATCCGGGCGGCAACCTCCGAGAAGAGCGGTGTCCTCGGGCTCGGTCAGGCGCTCGAGGCCGACGCGCTCTCGGTGCGCGCGACCGTGGAGACCTACCGCTGGATCGACGAGCTCCAGGCCGCGGCCCGCAGATCGCTCGGCGCCATCGCGGCCAACGCGCTCGACTATCTCGCACCCGAGGTGGAGCTCGGCGGATCGCTGCTGTCCGCCGGCCTGATCGAGACCGACGCCCTCGACCGCGAGGGCGTCACCGCCTACCTCGGCGAGCTGGCCCAGGGTCATCCCGAGCTGATGGACCACATCGCCACCGGCGGTGGCCTGCTCGAGTCGCTCGAGCTGCGTTCGCTGCTCACCGCCGACTTCCCGCGCGGCGACGACGCCGCCCCGGCCACGGCGGGGGCGCTGCGCGCTGCCGGTATCGACGCGTTCACGACCGACGCCGGGCATGCGCTCCGTGACGTCGGCGGGGCGCTGGTCTCCGCCGACGAGGACACCGCGAGCGGTGCTGTCACCGCGGACACCCCGACCACCATCGAGGAGCTGATCCGCACCCTGGAGGCCACCGCGGCCGGCGTCGCGGTTCAGCAGACGGCGCCCGGTCGCTACATCGCCTATCTGCCCGGCCCCTACACCGGCAGCCGGCGGCTGCGGCTCGTCTCCGGTGACCTCTCCGACTACATCGCCACCGCGTCCCGGGCCATCGAGGAGGCGGTCGAGACCGGCTCGCACGTGATGCTCGTGGGCGCCGCGGCGGGAGGAACAGCGGCGGCTGCCATCGCGGCGGCGGCCGGGGCTGCGTACGTCGTGGACCAGGTGGTGACCGTGGGTGCTCCCGGCGCGGCAGCGCCGCGGGTCCCGGAGACCACCCGGGTGCTGTCGCTGGAGGACCGTTCCGACCCGGTCGCGCTCCTCGGCGGGCTCATCAACGCGGGTGTGGGACACCGGTTCACCGTCGTCTATGACGGCACCTCGGAACTGGAGAGTCACTACGTCATGGGTGGACGGGCGGCGGACAACGCCAGCCACGACGAGCTGCGCGACGAGATCAGCCGGATCCGGACCCTGGGCTACCTCGGCTGACGGCGGCGGGCGGTGGGCGACACCGGAGGGGGCTTGCCTCGGTGAGGTGAGTCGATACCGTGTAGTCGCCCTCCGCACCGTGCATGGCTGACCTGCGGCGGGCGCTCTGACGCCTACCGATCGGTCCTCGTGAAGTCCATCGTCATCCACGCCGGCCTCCCCAAGACGGGCACCTCGGCGGTCCAGGCCTTCCTCAACACCCACATCGAGGAGCTCGCGCGGACCGGCATCCACTACCCGCGTCACAGTGTCGACACGAACGGCATCAGTGCCGGCAACGCAGGGGCGCTCATGGAACGCTCCGGCCATCTCTTCGTGGCCTCGCCGCGGGAGGTCGCCACGACGCTCGCAGAGTTCGAGGCCAGTGGCTGCCACACCCTCCTGCTCTCCTCGGAGGCCTTCCTCCCCGAGCTTCCCGGGATCGCCGACCTCCTGCCGCCTCAGGCCCGGTTCGTGCTGTACGTCCGCGACCCGCTCGCCTTCCTCGAGTCCGACTACAACCAGCGGGTCAAGCGGCTCGGGCACGTCGAGCCGTTCGTGGCGGAGCCCGCCGCCTACGGCGGGTGGCTGGGCCATCAGCACCTCTACAACGCCCTCGACTCCGAGGCGGTGCGGTCCCGGCTGGTCCTCCGGCCCTACCTCCCCGAGCTCTTCGTCGGCGACAACCTGCTCACCGACCTGCTCGACACGGCCGGTATCGAGACCGCCGGGCTCGGCGACCTGGCGTTGCAGCGGGTCAACCTCTCCTACTCGCTGCACGCGCTCGAGATCAAGCGTGCCCTCAACGTGCTCCCGCTCGGGCAGCATCTGCAGGAGCGGCTCGACGTACACCTCCAGTCCTGCCCGCTCGGGCCGACCGCCTACACCCTGATGCCGCCCGCCGACCACGAGCGGCTCCGGAAGATCGCCGACGACGAGCTGCGAACGCTGGCCTTGCGCTACGGCATCGACGCCCTCGAGCCCATGCGTGAGCTGCTGCGGGACAAGGAGCCGAAGCCCTTCTACCCGCAGCAGCTCACCGACGACGAGGTCGACGCCGTCGTCCGGCACATCGCCAGCGTCGGCAAACGCCTCACCCGCCGGATCGCCCAGGTCATCGTCGAGCACCCGGAGATCGAGCTGGCCTATCCCTCGCTGCGCGATTCGTTCGCCGCCGTTGCTGCGGAGCTCGGTGAGGAGCCCGGGGCCGTGGGGCGGCGTCGGTGGTGGCGGCGGCGTTGAGCCGGGATCGCCAGAGGCGTCAGGCCAGATCAGCGACGACGATGGTGTGGTTGTCCGGCTCCCCGGCGGCGACCACGGCGGCAGCGACCGCCTCCGCGACCTCCTGAGGACCTGCCTCCGCCGTGATCAGAGCGTCCAGGTCGTCGACGTAGGAGTGGACGCCGTCGGTCGTCAGCACCAGTCGGTCGCCGGGCAGCAGGTCGAGGGTGATCTCATCGGCGACGACCCCGGGCACGAGAGCCCGGTTGAGCACCGCCCGGTGCTCGTGGGATCGGGCCTCGTCGGCGGTGAGCTGACCGGCCTCGACCATGGCCGCGACCACCGTGTGGTCGTGGGTGATCTGTCGTACGTCACCGTCGCGCACCAGGACGACACGGCCGTCGCCGATGTGGGTGATCCGTGCCGTCGAGCCGTGCAGGTCGACCGCAGTGAGGGTGGTGCCGGCCTTGGTCACGTCACGGGCGACCTCGGTGATCGCGTTGGCCAGGCCCCCGGCGGCGTACGCGGTCAGAGCCGCGCCGGCGAGATCGTCACGCCCGCCGAAACCGTCGGCTACGGCGATCAGCTCGGGGGTGACCAGGACGGCGTCCTGCTGGGTGGCCCGGCCACCCTGTTCGTGGCTGACGCCGAACTCCGCGTGCAGTCTGTCGGTGGTGGTGGTCATCGGTCGTGCCTCGTTCCTCATCGAGTGGACGAGGACGGAGACCATGGAGCGACGCGTGGCGGTGTCGGCCTCGACCTGACGCCAGTAGGTCTCGACCTCGGCCGCCGCACGAGCAGCAGGCATGTCGACGACCTCGCGGATCCGGGCCAGCGGCATCCCGACCAGCCGCAACGACGCCACCAGACGGGCTCGTTCCACCTGGTCCGGTGCATACCGGCGATAGCCCGAGACCGCGTCCACCTCGGCAGGAAGCAGCAGACCGAGGTCGTCGTACAACCTCAGTGCCTTCGGCGTCAGCCCGGTCGCCCGGGCGAAGTCGCCGATGTTCACAAGCCCCTCCGGGCGCTCGCTCATGGTCACCATCCTCCCCGGTGAAGGTCACCGGTGGAAGCAGATTGGCGCTTCCCCTTGGGTCAAGCTCAAGGCCCGCTTGCGCTCACGGATAGGTTCACCTCCATGAAACTGCGTGCGCGGGCGCTCGAGCTGCTCGTCTTCACCGTCGGTGCCGGCACTCTGGGATCCGAGATGGCAGCGGCTCGCCTCCTCGCTCCTTGGTTCGGCGACTCGACGATCGTGTGGGCCAACACGATCGCGACGGTGCTGGTCGCGCTCGCGATCGGCTACTCCGTCGGCGGCCGGCTCGCCGACCGGAACCCGAACTCTGCCGGCCTGGCCAAGATCGTGCTGTTCGCCGCTCTGCTGCTGGCTGCCGTGCCGTTCGTCGCCAAGCCGTTCCTTCCGTTGGCGGTCAGGGCGGTCGAGCAGCTCAGCATCGCCACGTTCGCCGGCTCGCTGGTCGGGGTGGGAGTCCTGCTCGCTTTCCCACTGTTCCTGCTCGGCATGGTCAGCCCGTACGCCGTCCGACTGAGCGTCGAGTCCGTCGAGGACTCCGGCCACGCAGCCGGGCGGCTCTACGCGATCTCGACGATCGGCTCGCTGGTCGGCACCTTCGCCGCCTCGCTGTTCCTCATTCCCGTGGTCGGGACGCAGCGTACGTTCTTGATCTTCGCCTTCCTGATCGCGCTCGCCACGATCCCGCACCTGGTCCGCAGGGACTCGGCCAAGTCCGCGCTGCCCGCAGTGCTCGTCCCGATCGTGATCCTCGGCCTCACCGCGCTGCCGACCGGGTCGGTCAAGACCGTGACCAGCAACGGCGGCGAGGTGATCTGGGAGAAGGAGACGGAATACCAGTACGCCCGCGTGGTGGAGTACGACGACGGCACCCGCTACCTCGAGCTCAACGAGGGTCACGCCGTGCACTCGGTCTACACCGAGGACGAGTGGCTCACCGGTGCCTACTGGGACGAGATGCTCTCGCTGTCGTACGCCGGTGCGAAGGCCCCGAAGTCGGTGGCGATCCTGGGGTCGGCCGCCGGGACGACCGCGCGCCAGTTCGGCCACTTCGCCCCGGAGACCCGGGTGGACGCCGTCGAGATCGACGAGGACGTCACCAAGGTCGGCCAGGAGCTCTTCGACCTGAAGGACCAGCCGAACCTCCACCTCCACACCGCCGACGCCCGCCCGTGGCTGCAGAAGCAGACCCGGAAGTACGACGCGATCATGGTCGACGCCTACCACCAGCCCTACATCCCGTTCTACCTGACCACGAAGGAGTTCTTCGCGCTGGCGAAGGACCACCTGAACCCGGGCGGGGTGCTCGTCGTGAACTCAGCCCACCCGGAGGGCTCGACAGCGCTGGAGAAGGTCCTCACGGCAACCCTGCGTACCTCGTTCGGTGAGGCGGTGTGGCGGTCGGACTCCGGCCCCACCAACACCCACCTGATCGCGACCGTCGACCCGGAGGCCGACCCCGTCACCAGCCTCACCGCGACCGCTGCGTCGCAGCCCGCCGACCTCGCCGGCGCCCTCACCGACTCCGCCGCCCGGCTCGAGCCTGCGGTCCGAGGCGGGACGGTCTATACCGATGACGTCGCGCCGGTCGAGTGGCTCACCGACCTGAGCCTGCTCGAGGTTGCCTGACCCGCTCGGTCGCTTCACCTCCCCGATCGGGGTCTTGCGCAGGCACCCGACGCAGACCTGGTCGGGGGCGACCCGGCTGAGCCGCCGCGGCGGCAGCACGTGCCACGTACCGAGGCGACGGCCGCACATGGTCGACACGTAGCCGTTGGTCTTCTTACCCGAGCGAAGGTGCCAGAAGCTGCCCCGGTCGGTCCGGTAGACCAGCGGATCCTTGGACAGGACCGGCGGCCTCTCGCTGGACCCCATGCTGAGTCTTGCGTCTACGAACACGAATTCCCCCCAAGGAATGTCGATGGCTCTCGTCGTTGAGTGCCTCGAGACGCCGGTCTCCAGCGGGGGCCAGGTTGCCCAACGCCCCGAGGCTTCTTCGACCCTAAGTCCACTCATTGCAATGGGTCAAGGCTTAAAAGGTGGGGCTATGCCGCTATTCGGGATCTGTACGGCTCAGTAACGTGTTCTCCCATGAGCAACCCTCGTCCGCGCGGCCTGCCGAAATACCTCCACGTGGCCGACTACCTGCGGGCCCTGATCGACGACGGCACCTACCAGCCGGGCGAGCGTCTACCGACCGAACCCGAGCTGATGGACACCTTCCCCTACGACCGCGCCACGATCCGGCGAGGCCTGGCGGTGCTCCGCAACGAGGGCCTGATCACCAGCGAGCAGGGTCGCGGCGTCTTTGTACGCGACGCCACCAAGACCCGCTACGACCTGATGAGCATGCTGATCACCGACCGCAGCCACCCGGCGAAGCCGGACGCGGCCTACAACCAGCCGCCGCGCGGTCCCGACGACGGCCTCTCGGTCGAGCACACCTACGAGGTGATCGCCGCCGGCGAGAAGCTGGGGGCGGCCTTCGAGCTCGACCCGCGCAGCGAGCTGCTCAGCACCACCTTCACCTTCTACATCAGCGGTGACGACACCGCCGAATACCGCACCACGGCCTACATCCCCTACCCGCTGGTCATCGACACCCCGCTCGCCACCCCGTCCGACGACTGGCCGCAGCCGCCGATCAAGGACCTGCTGGCCACCGTCGGCGTCACGGTCACCACCGTCGCGATGGACATCGAGTCACGGATGCCGACCCCGCAGGAGACCTACGACCTGCAGATCCCCGACGGCACCCCCGTGCTGTCCGACCGGCGTCGCTTCCTCGCCGACGACCGGGTCGTCTGCATCACCGACTCCGTCGGCGTCGCCGACCGGATCGTCTACGGGCTGGACCTCAAGCTGCAGTGATCCAGCGTCACGCGAGGTCGTGGACGAACTCGCTGAGCTGGGTGAGATTGCGGCACTCCCGCATCTCGATGATCGATCCGTAGCGGGTCGCCTCGGAGTCGCCGGTGTCCCACTGCGTACGAACCTCGGGGTTGAGCCAGTAGGAGTGCCGCGCCGACTCGGCCATCGCGCGCAGCGAGTCGACGGCGAGGTCGGAGTAGTTGGAGCGGGCGTCGCCGAGGATCAGCAGGGACGACTTGGGGCCGAGGGCGTCGGCGTGGCGCTCCTGGAAGAGGGAGAAGGCCCGACCGTAGTTGGTGCGCCCCATCCGGGCCGCGTGCTCGGTCGCCTTGGTCAGCTCGGTCATCGTGTCGACCAGGTCGGCGCCGGCCTTGAAATAGGGCGTGACCTCGTGGATCTCGTCGACGAAGGTGAACGCGCGCACCTTGCCGAACTGCTCCCGCAGCGCGAAGACCAGCATCAGTGTGAAGGTCGCGAAGTTGGAGACCGACCCCGACACGTCGCACAGGATCACCAGCTCGGTGCGGTGCGGACGCTTGGGCCGGAAGCGCAGGTCGACGGGGACGCCGCCGGTGGACATCGAGGACCGGAGCGTACGCCGCAGGTCGACCGCTCCGCGCCGGCGAGCGTGATGCTCCTGGGTGAGGCGCGTCGCCAGCCGACGGGCCAGCGGGTAGATCTCGCGCCGGAGCGCCTCCAGGTCGGCGCGGCGGGCGTGCAGGAAGTCGAGCTTCTCGATGGTGGGGCGGACCGCGATCTTGGCGATCTGCTCGGGGCCCTTCTCCTCCGCGATCCTCCGTCGCGCGTCGGCTTCGACGAGACCCTCGAAGCGGTTCACCCGCCGGGTGCCGACGCGCGCAGCCTCCTCCTCGGTCCAGCCACCCTGCTGGAGGCCCTCGATGAGGCGTGCCGTCAGCTCGTCGGTGGAGAGCCGGCGCAGCGCGGTGTAGGACGACCACGAGCTCAGGCCAGGGCCGCGGCCGGGCATCGCGCCGAAGCGTGCCACCGCCTCGGCGGCCAGCTGACGGAGCATCTCGGCATCGTCGGCCGCCAGCGCCTCCGCCAGCCGCTCGGTGAACTCGGACAGGGCCTCCGGGCCGTCCTTCGCCACCCCGGCGGCCTCCGCATCAGCATCCATCCCGGAACCGATCATCCGGGGGAAGTAGAGCTCGAAGAGGCCGTCGAAGGTGGCCCGCTGGTTGGCGCGCTTGACCAGGGTCGCGGCGTACGCCTCTCTGACCTGGGTCCGGTCGTTCCAGCCGATCAGGCCCATGGCCGTGACCGCATCGAGGCCCTCGGAGAGCGACACCGGCAGCCCCGCTCCCCGAAGGGCTTCGAGGAACTCGATGTGCCGGTCGAGGAGGGTCACCTCTTCAACCGCAGCTCTCGGACGGCCCGGTCGACGTCGGAGGAGTGCTTGAGGACGACGCCGAGCGTGTCGGCGACGGCCTTGTCGGAGAGGTCGATGATCTCCAGCGCGATCAGGGTGCGCGCCCAGTCGACCGACTCGGCGATGCTCGGGGACTTCTTGAGCTCGAGCTCGCGCAGCCGCCCGACGACCGCGACCAGCTGGCGGGCGACCTTGTCGTCGAGGCCGGGCACCTGGGAGAGCACGATGTCGCGTTCTCGGTCGGCGTCGGGGTAGTCGAGGTGGAGGTAGAGACAGCGTCGCTTGAGCGCCTCGGAGAGCTCACGGGTGGCGTTGGAGGTGAGCACGACGAGCGGCCGACGGGTCGACGCCATCGTGCCGAGCTCGGGGATGGTCACCTGGAAGTCGGAGAGCACCTCGAGCAGCAGCCCCTCGACCTCGACGTCGGTCTTGTCGACCTCGTCGATGAGCAGGACGGTCGGCTCTTCGCGGCGGATGGCCGTCAGCAACGGGCGGGTGAGGAGGAACTCCTCGGAGAAGATGTCGTCGTGGGTCTCCTCCCAGGCCTGCCCGTCGTTGGCCGCCTGGATGCGGAGGAGCTGCTTCTTGTAGTTCCACTCGTACAGCGCCCGGGCCTCGTCGAGACCCTCGTAGCACTGCAACCTGACCAGCTCCGCCCCGGTCGCGCGGGTGATCGCCTTGGCCAGCTCGGTCTTGCCGACGCCGGCCGGCCCCTCGACGAGCACCGGCTTCTCCAGCGCCCCCGCGAGGAAGGTCGTCAGCGCGGTCGAGTCGTCCGCGAGGTAGCCGACGTCTCCCAGCCGGGTGACGGCCTCGGTGGGCGAGGAGAACCAGGACGACGTACGCGAAGGCATGACGCGACACTAGCGACTCTGCCCCCGGTCCGCTCCAGATGTCCGGATGGGACCTTCGTCATAGTGCCCGTCACCGTCGGACCTGTCGCTCGTTAGATACAGCGTGCACTCGGACACACCGCGACCGCTGACGCTTGTCGTCATCGCCATGAAGGTCTGCGCGCTGACAGCGCTGGCGGCCTTCTGCGTGGTCGCCGTCACCCGGCCGTCCGAGCCTCAGTCACTGGCGAAGAAGGAGCAGCCCGAGCTCGCCGCGATGCTCGAGCAGCACCACTGCGTCGCCCCTCCCACGATCGCGCCGTGGCGCCGGGAGAGCGCCATCATCCGCTCCCCGCTCGGCGAGCTGAAGCACGTCACCCTCGACGTCGGTCAGCTGATCGAGGAGGGCAAGGCCCGCGGCGAGCTGATCGCCTTCTGTGCCGACCCTGCCCCCTGAGCGTCGACGGGTCAGCTCGCCTCGGCGAGGGTGTTCGCGAACAGCCCGAGCACGCGATCCAGCGCCTCACGGTCGCCGTCGACCTTGAGCCCGGCCTCGGCGATCGCCGCATCCACGGGGAAGCCCATGAAGACCACCCCGGTCCACGCGGTCGAGTCGCCCGCGATGGTGACGTCGGCGTCCTCGAGCGTGCCCTCGGCGAGGTCGAACTGGTTGTCCTTCCAGATCAGCCGGAACTGCTGGGGGTCGGCGTCGGGGCGGCGTACGTCGGTCAGCTCCCAGGTGACGCTGATCGGCTCCGGCGTGGTCGCGGTGCCGGGAGGCACCATCGTGCGCATCGCCACCATCACGCCGCTGGGCGTCATCCCGGCGGACATCACCGGGAAGCGGGTGGAGCCGTGCGCCCAACGTCCGAGCGCCCCGAGGATCGACTCGAGCTCGCGGCCCCACGGCGTGAGGGCGTAGGCCGTCGTCTTGGTGATGTAGCCGAGCTCGGTCTCGACCACGACTCCGGCGTGCTCCAGGAACTGCAGCCGGTCCTTGAGCTCGTCGGTGCGGACCCCGATCACGGAGGACTCCAGGTCACGTGCGGTGCGCGGCCCGAACATCAGCTCACGCACCACGATCAGGCTCCACCGGTCACCGATCAGGTCCAGTGCGTGCGCGGCGGCGCACGCATCTCCCAGGTCCCCGTAGGTCAGGTTCAGGGTCACGTCGATCCTCTCCGAGTCAATTCGAACCCATCAAGGGTAGTGAGCCTGAACTACGCGTCATCAGTGCCAGAGGTCCCGGGCCTAGGCGACGGTCGCGTACGCAGCAGCCACCCTCTCCACAGCCCGCCTGTCGCCCTCGATGTCGATCGCGCCAGCGGGAACCCCGGCGAAGACCACGCCGGCCCACGCCGACGAGTCGCCGATGACGGTGGTCGTGGGCGCATCGTCCGCACCCTCGGTCAGCTCGAAACGGTCCGCGTCCCAGTGCAGCCGGTAACGGCGTACGCCTGCGGCGGGGCGCCGCTCGTCGTGCAGCTCGATCGCGATCCGGACCGGCCCGTCGCGCCAGTCGGCCATCGTGGCGTAGGGCGCCATCGTGCGCATCGCGACGATCACCCCGTCGGGAGTCATGCTCCCGTCCTCCACCGGGAAACCGGGCGAGCGCTGCGCCCAGCGGCCGAGCGAACGCATCACGTCCTCCAGCCCCTGCCCCCACTCGGTGAGCCGGTAGACGCGGGTCTTTCCGAGGTCGTCGAGCTGCGCCTGCTCGACGACGCCGCTGTCGCGCAGCGCCTTCAACCTGGAGGTGAGCACGGCGGGCGTGATCCCGACGACGGCCGAGGCCAGGTCCGCGAACCGGCGCGGGCCGAGCATCAGCTCACGCGCGATCACCATGCTCCACCGGTCCCCGATGACGTCCATGGCGTGCGCGGTCGCGCAGGCATCGCCCAGGTCGGCGTACGTCTGCTTCTTCGGCATCGATCCTCCAAACTCTCTTCACAAGAGTATCAACTATGTTTAACGTAGTCAGTGACCACCACCTCACTCCCGACCACCAACGACTGCTGCCACTGAGGAGACCCCGATGCGTACGACGATCGCCCTGCCCACCCGCGACCGAACCCGGTCGCACGTCTTCCTCCGGGACGGCCTCGGCCTCGAGACTCCCGGCGACCCCGCCGAGGACGGGGTGCCCGAACCGCTCCGCGCGACGCTGTCGGAGACGTGCGAGGTGATGATGATCCCGACCGGCGGGTTCAAGTGGGTCACCGGCCAGCTCGGGGACGAGCCGATGGACGCAGCAACCCTGCCCGCTCCCGAGGATCTGAAGCAGTGCCTGGTCACCATCCAGCTCGGCTCGCGCGAGGAGGTCGAGGATCGCTATGCGGCCGCGACAGCTCTCGGCCGCGGCGTGCTCGGGCCGGAGGCCGCACCCTGGGGCGAGTATCGAGCGGTCGTCGCGGACCCCGACGGCCATCTCTGGCAGCTGACGTCCCACTGAGGCCCGGTCGTGCCGCCCCTAGAATCTCCCTATGGCCGGAGACGACACGCGGATGCTGCTGCTGGGGGCGGTGGCGCTGTTCGAGCCCGTCAACGGCTACCAGATCCGGCGCGAGCTGATGTCGTGGCAGGTCGACCAGTGGGCCAACATCAACCCGGGCTCGATCTACCACGCGCTGACCTCACTCTCCGAGAAGAGCCATCTGACCAGGCACGATCTGGTCGACAACGGGCGTACGGTCGCGGTCTACGAGATCAGCGACAGCGGCCGCGCGGAGCTGGAGCGCCTGGTCACCCGTTCGTTGGAGGCGGTCGACGCCTACCACGGCGTCTCCTTCTACGCGGGGTTCTCGCTGATGCCACTGCTGGAGCGGCCGGCCGCGGTCCGGCACCTGAGCGTCCGCCTGAAGAACCTCGAGCGCACGATCAAGGAGCTCGACGCCGCCGCCCGGGTGAACGCCCGGATGGCGCCGCCCCACACCGTCGCCGGCCTGCACCTCCAGATCGACAAGCTCCGCGCCGAGCGGTCGTGGCTGGTGGAGGTGCTGGACGACGTACGCAGCGGCAAGCACTTCTTCGCCGGCGACGCCCCCGGTTGGGTGCCCGCCGATGACGACCCCGGGTGGCAGATGGACGCCGACCGGAAGCGCTACCGGGAGATGCTGCGCCGCTGAGCCGGGGCGGTCGCGCGGAACTGGTTTGACATCGTGTGGTCAAAATTGAACACTCCGGGTATTCAACTTTGAACAGCCCGGTAAATCGGGTGATTGTTGTCCGTGGTCCGTGCTTGTCTGGACTCGCACGCACAAGGGAGTGACACATGATTCACGCACGCGGCCTGAGGCACACCTTCGCCTCCGGCCATGGCAAGCAGAAGAGAGAAGTCGTCGCGGTCGACGGGGTCGACCTCGACGTCGAAGAGGGCGAGGTGGTCGGCTTCCTGGGCCCGAACGGCGCCGGAAAGACCACCACCCTGCGCATCCTCACCACCCTCCTCAAGCCCACGGCCGGCACCGCCACCGTGGCCGGCTTCGACGTGGCCAGGCAATCCGTGGAGGTGCGTCGGAGCATCGGCTACTGCTCCCAGGTCGGATCGACGTTCTCCGGGGCCTACGCCGGTGACGAGGTCGTCGACCACGGCATGCTCTACGGGATGTCCAAGAAGGACGCCACCGCCCACGGTCAGGCGCTGTTCGAGCGGCTCCAGCTCGACGGTCTGTGGCGGCGCAAGCCACGCAACATGTCCGGTGGCCAGAAGCGCCGCCTCGACATCGCGATGGCGCTGATCCATGCGCCGAAGCTGGTCTTCCTCGACGAGCCGACCACCGGGCTCGACCCGCAGGCGCGGGCCAACCTGTGGGACCACATCGCCTCGCTGCGTACGGATCACGGGGCGACGGTCTTCCTGACCACCCACTACCTCGACGAGGCCGACGCGCTCGCCGACCGGCTGGTGGTCATCGACAAGGGCCGCATCGTCGCCAACGACACCCCCGAGAACCTCAAGGCAGCCGTCTCCGGCGACCTGGTCTCCCTGGAGGTCGCCACCGACGAGCAGGTCGCGATCGCGCGCGACAAGCTCGGCTCGATCTCGGAGAGCGTCGAGATCGACGAGCGGCTGGTCAGCGGCCGGGTGCCGCGTGCCGGCAAGGCAGTCCCCGGACTGCTGCGCGACCTGGAGTCCAGCGGCGTCTCGCTGGAGTCGATCGAGATCGCCCGCCCCACCCTGGACGACGTCTTCCTGACGCTGACCGGACGCACCCTGCGCGACGCCGAGGCAGGCTCACCCGAGCCCGATGAGGCCACCGTGGCCACCGGGTCCACCACGCAGAGCCAGGAGGTGAAGTGATGACCGAGTTCCAGCAGCCTGTCCTCAAGTCCGGTTTCTTCCGGGAGTCGATGGTCGTCTTCAACCGCCAGCTGCGGATGAACCTCCGCAACCCGGCATGGGTGCTCATCGGCGTGATGCAGCCGATCCTCTACCTGCTGCTCTTCGGTCCGCTGCTCGAGCCGCTGATCGACGAGCTCGGCGGCAACGCCTACAACTGGTTCGTCCCCGGCATGCTCGTCCAGCTCGGCATCTTCGGGGCGATGTTCGCCGGCTTCTCGCTCATCGGCGAGTGGCGTGAGGGCGTCATCGAGGCGGAGCGGGTCACCCCGGCATCGCGTGGAGCGCTGCTGTTCGGGCGCCTCTACCGCGACCTGCTGCAGATCCTGGTGCAGGCGATCATCCTGGTTGCTCTCGGCCTGGTGATGGGGATGGACTTCAAGCCGGTCGGGATCCTCGTCGGGATCGCGATCACCGTGTTCATCGGTGGCGCGGGAGCGGCCGCCTCCAACGCGTTCGCGCTGCTCGTGAAGAGCGAGGACGTGATGGCGCCGGTGACCAACATGCTGCTGATGCCGATCCTGCTGCTGTCGGGCATCTTCCTGCCGATGAGCTTCGGCGCCGGGTGGCTCGAGGCGCTGGCCGACGTCATCCCGACCAAGCACATCGTCGACGCGGTGCGCGCCTCGTTCTTCGGCGACCTCGGCATGGCCGACATCGGTTGGGGTCTCGGCTGGACCGTCGTCCTGTTCGCGCTGGCGGTCTGGTGGGGCATCTCCACCTTCCGCAAGGAGAACGCCTGATCTCAGCGGAAACACCGGCGTCCTCTCAGCGGTGACTCAGCGAGGGGTGGCAAGGTAGGAGTGTGAACAGCCCTGCCACCCCCCGTGAGGGGTCCAGCGAGAGCCTCGACGACAAGCCGCACGTGCTCGTCGTCGATGACGACAAGGCCGTGCGCGAGTCGCTGCGCCGGTCGCTGGAGTTCAACGGCTACGTGGTCGCCCTGGCCGGCGACGGCGCCGAGGCGCTCGCCGGCATCGCCAACCACGGACCCGACGTGGTCGTGATGGACGTGATGATGCCCCGTCTCGACGGCATCGAGGCCACCAAGGCGCTGCGTGCCGCCGGCAACGACGTACCCATCCTGGTGCTCACCGCCCGCGACGCCATCGGCGACCGCGTCGACGGCCTGGACGCCGGGGCCGACGACTACCTCACCAAGCCGTTCGCGCTCGAGGAGCTGCTGGCCCGGTTGCGCGCGCTGCTGCGCCGGGCCGCGCCGATCGGCGAGGAGGACGAGGAGACCCTGTCCTTCGCCGACCTCACCATGAACACCACCACCCGCGAGGTGACCCGGGGCGAGCGGTCGATCGAGCTCACCCGCACCGAGTTCACGCTCCTGGAGATGTTCCTGCGCCGGCCCCGCCGCGTACTCGATCGGTCCTTCATCCTCGAAGAGGTGTGGGGCTACGACTTCCCGACGACGGCCAACTCGCTGGAGGTCTACGTCGGCTACCTGCGGCGCAAGACCGAGGCCGAGGGCGAGGCTCGGCTGATCCACACCGTGCGCGGCATCGGCTACGTGCTGAAGGAGCCGTGAGCAGCTCCGTGACCACGTCGGCCACCGGCTCGCGCTACCGCGGCTCCCTGGCCGGCCGGGTCACCTTGCTGACCACTCTCGCCGTCGCCGGCTCGATCGCGCTGATCGCGACGGGTCTCTACTTCGCTGTCCGCATCCAGCTCCAGGCCAACATGGACGAGTCGCTGCTGAAGCGAGCCACGGCAGCTGCGGAGAACCCGTTGCTGATCCGCAACACCCGCACCGGGGAGACCGTCCCGACCTGGGTCCTCAATGCCAGTGACATCCAGGTCGCGGAGGTGAGCGACCACGACTCCTGGTCGCCGACGCAGAAGAGCTTTCCCCGACCGGGCCCGCCCGAGGTGAAGGTCGCCACGCGGGAAGAGCCGATGATGGTGCGCACCATCACCACCGGGGACGGCGCCTTCCGAGTTGTGACGGTGCCGATCTCCGGCAGCGATACGGCGCTGATGCTGGCCCAGTCGCTGGAGCCACAGCACGCGATGTACAAACGACTCGGGCTCGTCGTGCTCTTCTTCGGCGCTGCCGGGGTCATCGCCTCGGCGCTCGCCGGATGGGTGGTCGCCGTGGGTGGTCTGCGTCCGGTGAGGCGGCTGACCGCATCGGTCGACCGGATCGCGACCACCGAGGACCTCACCCCGCTCCCGGTCGAGGGCGACGACGAGATCGCCCGGCTGGCCACCTCGTTCAACCGGCTGCTCGCGGCGGTCACCGCGTCCCGGGACCGGCAGCGACAGCTGGTGGCGGACGCCTCCCACGAGCTGCGTACGCCGCTGACCTCGCTCCGCACCAACGTCGAGCTGCTCACCCAGGCCGATGCCTCCATCTCCGGCGAGCAGCGGTCCGAGCTGCTCGGCGACATCCGTGCCCAGATCGAGGAGCTCACCAACCTGATCGGCGACCTCGTCGAGCTCGCTCGCGACGAACCCGCCGAGCCGACACTGGAGACGATCGATCTCTCCGAGGTGGTGGAGCGCGCGCTGTCCCGCGTACGGCTGCGGGCGCCGTCGGTGACCTTCTCCGACACGATGACGCCGTGGTGGGTCATGGGCGATTCCAGCTCGTTGGAGCGTGCGGTCACCAACCTGCTGGACAACGCTGCCAAGTGGTCACCCGAGTCGGGGACCGTGCACGTCGCCCTGAGCGACGGTGAGCTCACCGTCGACGACGAGGGACCGGGCATCGCCGAGGACGACCTCCCCCACATCTTCGACCGCTTCTACCGCTCGACCGAGGCTCGCTCGATGCCCGGGTCCGGACTCGGGCTCGCTATCGTCCGGCAGGTCGCCGAGCGCACCGGCGGGTCGGTCTCGGCCGCCCGCTCCCCGCACGGCGGCGCACGAATGATCCTGCGCCTGCCCGGCTCGACCACACCCCGGCCGACCGAACCGCCCACGGCGGTGCTGAACAATTGAGGATCACTCGATGAAGTACGCCACCCTGGCGCCAGTCATGCTGGCGCTGCTCTCGCTCGCTGCCTGTGGGGCCGAGGAGCCCACCGCCCCGTCGGCGTCCGCGTCGGCATCGGCTTCGGGTTCGGACCACTCCGCGAAGGAGACGTTCAACCCGTGCGACGGGCTCGACATCGCGCCGGTCGAGAAGGCGCTCGGCGCCCAGCTCCGCGTCGAGAAGGGCACCTCGGCGGCACCCCGCTGCGCCCTCCTTCCCGAGAAGTCGGGCGGGACTGCCTACGAGCTGAACTATCTGCCCTTCAACGGCACTCTCGCGGAGGCCTGGAAGAGCATGGACGTGCAGTCCGGCAAAGTCAGCGAGCCCGAGGTCGAGGGTGCCGATGACGCCCGGCTGGTCAAGCAGCAGGGCGTCAGCTCGTACGCCGTCACCGGCTTCGTCCAGAACGGCAACCTCATCCAGAGCTTCAACTCCGTCGACCTGGAGCCCTACGACGGCGACGCCATCGACCGCGCCGCCCAGGCTCTCCTCGAGCAGCTCAGCGCCAACGCCCCCTAGCCGAAGCGTCAGCCCCGTCGGCCGAAGCGTCAGGCGCGTCGACCGAGACGTCACGCATTGCCAGCTCGACCGACGCAAGCGACGTATCGGCCGGCCGGAGTGACGCCTCGGGCGACCTGGCTGACCTTTCGGCCGACGTACGTGACGCCTCGGCTAGGGCTTCTTCGTCTCGCGCCAGGAGCGCTCGAAGGGGAGGCGCCAGGCGTGCGGGGCGATCAGCTGGTGGATCGAGTTGGGGCCCCAGGAGCCGGGAGCGTAGAGGCGCACCGGCGGCGGGTTGTCGAGGAGTGGCTGGGAGATCTCCCAGAGCGTCTCGATGCCCTCGGCGGTGGTGAAGAGCGTGTGGTCGCCGCGCATGGCGTCGTGGATGAGACGTTCGTAGGCCTCGAGGACGCCGGTCGACGAGGTCGTGTCCTGGGTGGAGAACTGCATGGACAGCTTCTCCAGCTTCATCCCCGGCCCGGGGCGCTTGCCGTAGAACGACAGCGACATCTTCGACTGGTCGGCCAGGTCGAAAGTCAGGTGGTCGGGGCCCTGGGTGCCGGCGCCGGAGTTGGACGGGAACATCGTCAGCGGCGGCTCCTTGAACGCGATCGAGATGATCCGCGCGCCCTCGGCCAGCTTCTTGCCGGTGCGCAGGAAGAACGGCACACCGGCCCAGCGCCAGTTGTCGATGATCACCTTCATCGCGATGAAGGTCTCGGTGTCGGAGTCGTCGGCGACCTCGTTCTTGCCGCGGTAGCCGGAGTATTGTCCGCGGACGACGTTCTTCGGCTTCAGCGGCTGGATCGAGCGGAAGACCTTGTTCTTCTCCTCGCCGATCGGGTCGGGAGCCAGCGAGGTCGGGGGCTCCATCGCCATGAAGGCGAGCACCTGCATCAGGTGGGTCACGACCATGTCGCGGTAGGCGCCGGTGCTCTCGTAGAACGCGGTGCGTCCCTCCAGCCCGAGCGTCTCGGGGATGTCGATCTGGACGTGGTCGATGAAGTTGCGGTTCCAGATCGGCTCGAAGAGTCCGTTGGCGAAGCGGAAGGCCAGGATGTTCTGGGCGGCCTCCTTGCCGAGGAAGTGGTCGATCCGGAAGATCTGCTCCTCGGAGAAGACCTCGTGGATCTTCGCGTTGAGCTCCTTGGCCGACGCCAGGTCGGTGCCGAAGGGCTTCTCCATGATGATCCGGGCGCGCTCGACGAGGTCGGCCTCCTCGAGCTGACGGATCACGTCCTGCGCGGCCTTGGGCGGGACACTGAGGTAGTGGAGGCGGCGTACGTCGTTGCCGGCTCCCTGGAGCTTCTTCTCGGCGAGCTTCACCGCGTCGGCGAGCGCGTGCGGGCCTTCCTTGGTCGAGACGTAGGAGAGCATCCCGCCGAAGGCCTTCCACCGCTCGTCGGTGATGTCGCCCTTGCCGAACTCCTCGCAGGCCTCGCGTGCGAACGCGACGAAGTCCTCGTCGGACATCTCCTCCAAGGAGGTGCCGACGATCTGGGCGTCGGTCATCAGCCCGGCCTCGTTCAGTCTGAGGAGGCCAGGAAGGAGCTTGCGGCGCGCCAGATCACCTGTCGCACCGAAGAGCACGATCACATGTGGCAGGGCGTTGTCATCGATGGTGGCCATGATGAGTCCACGGTAGTCCTCGTTTTATGAACGTTCCAATAGACAGCGGCCGCCGTCTCAACGTGTCGCCGTCTTTTCACCTGTTTGGTCATCTGCCGAGTGCAGCACGCACTCGGTCGGCCTTCAACCGTGCCTCGGCAGCCTCGTCGGCGACCTCGGATCTGACCGTGATCCCGCCTCCGGTGCCGATCCGCCAGGTGTGGGTGTCGTGGGTCGTCAAGGTGCGGATGATGACGCCCAGGTCGGCCGGGCCGTCGCCGGAGATCCAGCCGAAAGCACCGGCGTACGCGGCTCTCGGCCCGCCCAGCTCACGCTCTGCCCGCTCGATGACCTCCATCGTGCGCAGCTTCGGCGCGCCGGTCATCGATCCGGCAGGAAAGAGCCTGCGCAACGCCTCGATCGTGCTGATCTCGTCACGGAGACGGCCCGTGACCGTGGTGACGAGCTGGTGGACGGTCTCGTAGGACTCCACCTGCATCAGCCCGGGCACCTCGACCGTCCCCGGCTCGCAGACCATCGCCAGGTCGTTGCGGAGCAGGTCGGTGATCATCAGGTTCTCGCTGCGGAGCTTGGGATCGGTCCGTAGGTGCTCGGCGTTTGCAGCATCCTCCTCTGCCGTGGCGCCGCGCGGGGTCGTTCCCTTGATCGGTCTGGTCTCGATCGTGCGGTCCGCCGCGACGAGCGCATACCGCTCGGGGCTCGAGCTCAGCAACCACGCCGCATGACCGGCGACGTCGTGCTGGAGGAACCCGGCGTACGGCGCCGGGTTGATGCTCCGGAGCCGCAGGTAGGTCGCCACCGGGTCGGCGGGACCGTGGACGGTGACGCGATAGGTCAGGTTCGCCTCGTACGTGTCACCCGCCCGCAGAGCTTCCTGAACCTGGTGGAAGGCGTCGGCGTAGGCGGCATCTCGGGGTAGTCCGGGAGCGAACTGCCTATTACTGGCCGGTATATGGGCAGCTCGCTCCCGGACTACCCCGAGATGGTCGAACATCCGCACATGCGACGGCCGCATCCAGACGGCATCCGGTACGTCTTGCGACGGTGTCGCGGGGAGATCGGGGCGGCAGGCGTAGCCGAAGTAGCCGAACCACTGCTCCCCCGGGCCGACCTCGCGTTCGAGGACCTCCCAGATGTCGTCGCCGACGACCTCGGACCGGCCTCCGGCATGGCGGAGCACCTCGCGGCGCGAGGCCGAGTAGGTCAACGAGACGTCGTCGTCCTCCAGCCAGCCGATCAGGGAGCGGCGGCCCGACCACTCGCGCGCGCCGCCGCCGTCGAGCCACACGCAACGAGGATGAGCGGCGGCCACCTCGGCGAAGAGGTCTTCGACCGTGGCCTCAGGCATGTCGGCCCAAGAAGTTCGCGACCATCGCCGCGCCGTGCTGGGAGAGCACCGACTCGGGATGGAACTGGACGCCCTCGAGCGGCAGCGACCGGTGACGTACGCCCATCACGACCCCGTCCTCGGAACGGGCCGTCACCTCCAGGACGTCGGGCACCGAGACGGCGGCGAGCGAGTGGTAGCGGACCGCCTCGAGCGGCGAGGGAAGGCCCGCGAAGACGCCGCGACCGTCATGGGTCACCTGCGCGACCTCACCATGAGCAGGCTCGATCCGGTCAACGACGCCGCCGTAGGCGGTCACCAGGCCCTGCATCCCCAGGCACACCCCGAGGACCGGCCGCCCCGCGTCCAGGAGTACGTCACGCCCGACCGCGAAGTCCGCCGGGTCGGCCGGGTGGCCGGGGCCGGGCGAGAGCACCACATGGGTGTAGCCGGCGAGGTCGCCCAGCTTCACCTCGTCGTGCTCCACGACGTCCGGAAGTGCCCCGCTGACCTGGGCGATCATGTGGACGAGACTCCACACGTAGGAGTCGTGGTGGTCGACCACGACGATGTCGCTCATTGCGGTAGGAGGTCGCTGACGACGTCGTGGATGAGGTCGTACCCACGCTCGGTGAGGACCGACTCCGCATGGAACTGGATGCCGGCGTAGTGGGGTCCCGAGATCGCGTGGATGTCACCGGTCTCGGGGTCGGCGTCGACCGACACCCCTGCGGGCAGCTCGGCGGAGCCGACGCGCCCGACGAAGGTGTTGTAGAAGCCGACCCGCTCGCGCCGGGGCCGCCCGCCGAACCCGAGGCCGACCCGGGTCTGGGTGCCCTGGAAGACGATGTCCTTGTAGTGCAGCCCGATCCCGAGCTGATGGCACAGCGCCTGGTGCCCGAGGCAGACCGCCAGGAACGGCTGCTCGGTCTCGAGCAGCGACGCCACGGCGGCACGCAGCTTGGCCATCTTCGGATCGGCATCGTCGCGCGGGTCACCCGGACCGGGGCCGACGATCACCAGATCAGCGCCGTCGAAGGCACCGTCGGCGTAGTCCTCGTGACGCACGACGGACGAGCTCATGCCGAGCACCCGCAGGACGTGGCGCAGCATGCGGACGAAGTCGTCCTCGCCGTCGAGGATCACCGCGTGCTTGCCGGCGAGATGGGCCGACGGCTCCTCGTCGGCCTGGTCGGTGAGCCAGAAGGAGGAGAGCCGTCGGTTGCGCGCGGCCAGGGTCAGCAGCAGGTCCTCGTCGTTGACCAGCTCCGAGACGTCCTGAGCGAGCGCCGGCGCGGCCGGCACCAGCCCGAAGGCCGACAGGATCCCGCCGGCCTTGGCGTGCGTCTCGGCGACCTCGTAGTCGGGGTCGGAGTCGCGTACCAGTGTCGCTCCCGCGCTCACCTTCAGCCGGCCGTCGACCGACACGTCCGCGGTGCGGATCACGATCGGCGAGTCGACGGTCGGCGCGCCGGACTCGTCACGGCCGAGCAGCGCGAGCGCAGCGGCGTAGTAGCCGCGGCCCTCCGGCTCGTACTTCTTGATCATCCGGCACGCGTTCTCCACCGGCGAGCCGGTCACGGTCGCGGCGTACATCGTGTCGCGCAGGATCTCGCGCGGGTCGCGACCGGAGCGGCCGGCGAGCAGGTATTCGGTGTGGATCAGCCGCGACATCGGCTTCAGGAACGGGCCGAGGACCTGGCCACCCTGGTCGCAGATGTCGCACATCATCTTGAGCTCCTCGTCGACCACCATGAAGAGCTCGTAGACCTCCTTCTGATCCGTCAGGAAGTCGGTCAGCTGCCCCTTGAGGTCGTGGGCGATCTTCTCCGGCGTTCCCTCGAGGTCGCGCGGCAGCCGGAAGGTGCCGGAGATAGGGTTCATCCGGACGTCGCCGCCGTGGACGCTCACGTGACGCTCCGGGCTCGCCCCGATCAGGTAGCGGTCGCCGGTGAAGAAGCAGTAGGTCCAGTACGCCCCGCGCTCGCGCTCCAGCAGACGACGCAGCACGGTGAGCGCGCGGTCGTGGTTCCAGTCGGCGAGCTGTGCGCGGTAGTGGCGGCCGATCACGAAGTTGGCGCCCTCGCCCTGGCCGATCTCGTCCTCGATGACCGTCTTGACCAGGTCGGCGTAGGTGTCGTCGTCCACGTCGAAGCCACCACGGTCTTCGAACTCCACCGGTACGTCGGGCAGCGCCTCGATCACCTCCGCGACCGAGAACTCCCACTCGCGCTCGACGTCGACGACCACCAGCGGGGTGCCGTCGTCGTGGGCCTCGAAGCCTCGCTCGCTGACCTGCCGGAACGGCACCGCGAGCAGCCGGTCGGCGACCTTCCCGGGCTCCGGGATGCCCTCCTCGAGAGGTACGTCGAGCAGCGACTCCACCACCGACCGCGTGCCCGCCAGCATCCCGACCGTGTCCCGGTCTCCTGCCCGCGAGGAGCGCCGGATGATCGCCCACGCCTCGTGCCCCGTGATCTCCTCGATCGCGGTTCGGGCAGGCGTGTTCGTCGTCATGGGATGAGCCTAATCCGCACGCTCGCGCGTGACCGATTCGATTCGGATGGTGGGCCGCGTGCAACCCCGCAGCGTCCCCGATCCGTTGTCAGTGCGTGAGACGTTCCCACGACGCCGAATTCGAGGCCTTCGTACGCCGCCACCGAGCGCAGCTCGTCGGCACCGCCCGGCTGCTGACCGCCGGCGACGCCCACCTGGCCGAGGACCTGGTCCAGACGACCCTGGTCAAGGTCTACCTGGCCTGGGGGCGAGCCTCCCAGCAGCCCGCTGCGTACGCCCGCCGCACCCTGGTCAACTGCCTGACCGACCACCGCCGGCGCCCCTTCTTCCGACGGGAGCACGGCGCGGTCTCGCTGCCCGAGGCTCCCGTCGAGGATCCGGCGATGGTCGATCCGGAGCTGGTCGCGGCGCTGGCCGAGCTGCCACCCCGGCAGCGCGCGGCCGTCGTGCTCCGCCACGTCCACGACCTCTCGGTCGACGACGTCGCCGATGCGCTGAGCTGCTCGACCGGAACGGTGAAGTCCCAGACGGCACGCGGCCTCGACAAGCTCCGCACGCTGCTCACCCCCACCCAACTGACAGGAGACTCCCGATGAACGACGTGATCGACCGCCTCGCCCGTCTGACCCCCGCCGCCTCACCGACGGACGACACCACCGCCGACCTCCGCCGCGGCCATCGCGCCCTCTCCCGTCGCCGGATCAAGCGCGCCGCCCTCGGCGGCGCCGCTCTGACCCTCGCGGTCGGGGGCGCCTTCGGCGGGATCGCGCTGACCTCGGGCAACGAGGGAGCGCCGACGGTCCAGGCCGCCGACAACGTACGCCTGGTCGACTACGACGGCGCCCAGATGCCGGGCTACACCGTGGCGAAGGTGCCCGAGGGGTTCGTGCTGCAGGGCTCCGACCAGTACGTCCTCGCCGTCGCCCGCCCCGACGACACGTCCTCGATCAGCGACTTCCAGGACAAGATCGTGGTGACGCTCGAGTCACCCTCGTCGCCGGCCGAGGGCGCCACCGACACCACCGTCAACGGCCAGCCGGCCACCATCGTCACCAACTCCGAAGGCACGACGACGCTCAAGTACGCCTACCGCGACCTCACCGTCGTCATCCAGGTGTGGGAGAGCATCCACCTCACCGACGAACAGCTCGTCGAGTTCGCCGAGGGCATCGAGGTCACCGCCGACGCCAAGCCCTCCCACGGCTGACCCGAGTCGGCGCAACTGTCCCAGATCTGATCGCCGAGTCGGCGCGATTGCCCCAACAACGTGGGACAGTCGCGCCGACTCGGGCGCTCTGGGTGGGACAGTCGCGCCGACTCGGCGCAATTCGACGGGACAGACGCGCCGAGTCGGCGATGACGGCTAGGCTCCGCCGGTGGGAGTCAACGACTTGAGCAATGAGGACTTCGAGCGGCTCTATGGGCGCTGGGCCTCGCACACGCCGGCCGACGTGGCCGCACTGTTCGCCGGTTATCCCGGCGTCTGGTGGATCGCCGGCGGCTGGGCGGTCGAAGCCTTCACCGGCGTACGTCGCGAGCACGAGGACATCGACGTCAGCGTGCTCCGCGAGGAGCTGCCCAGCCTGAGGAAGCACCTGGCGGGACGCTTCGACGTATGGGCAGCCGGCACGACGGCACTGCGGCCACTGCTCCCCGACGATGATCCCGACGGCGCCGCGGACGATGTCCTCTGGGAGACCGAGGGCCAGATCTGGCTGCGCCGGAGCGCTCGAGAACCGTGGGAGTACGACCTGCTGCTCAACCCGGGCACCACCGATGAGTGGGTCTACCGGCGTGAGGAGTCGATCCGGATGCCGATGTCCGAGGCGGTCTGGGAGCGCGACGGGATCCGTTACCTGCAGCCCGAGATCCAGCTCCTCTACAAGGCTCCAGGGCTACGAGCCAAGGATCAGCTCGACTTCGACAGCACCCTGCCACTGCTCGACGACCGACGGCGCCACTGGCTGCGGCGCGCGCTCGAGCAGACCGTGCCCGACCACCCCTGGATCGCGACGCTCTAGTCAGGAGACAGTCGTCAGGAGCTGGGTGGCACGGGTGAGGACGACGTAGAGCGTGGCGCGGCCGGTGGCCGACTCGCGCTCGATCTCGTCGGGGCTCACGACGACGATGCCGTCGAACTCGAGGCCCTTGGTGTCCAGGCCGGTGAGGACGACGATGCGGTCCTCACCGGAGGGCACCGAGGTGGGGTCGGCGGCAGAGGCAGCAGCCGACGGCGCGTCGGCCGCGAACTCCGACCACGACGCCAGCCACGCGTTGACCTCGGAGCGGCGAGCGACCGGGACCACGATGCCGACGGTGCCACCGACCTGCCCCGCGATCTCGCCGACCGCCTCCCGGGTGGCCTTCTCCAGGTCGACCGCGTGCTCGATGACCTGCGGCTCGACCCCGGTCGACCGGACCGCGGTGGGCAGGTCGGCGTCGAGCCCGACCCGCTCGGCGTACGCGGCGGCGAAGGCGTAGATCTCGGCCGAGTTGCGGTAGTTCGTGGACAGGTGGAATGCGTGGACGGGCTTGCCCTCGAGCGCCTTGGCCCGCGCCGCTTCGGCCTCGGCACGCACCGGCCACGAGGACTGCGCGGGGTCGCCGACGATGGTCCAGGAGGCCGTACGTCCCCGGCGACCGACCATCCGCCACTGCATCGGGGTGAGGTCCTGGGCCTCGTCGATGAGAATGTGGGCGAACGGGTCGTCGTCGATGCGGTAGGTCGGCGGGCGCCAGCCCCGGCGCGAGGCGAACTCGCGGTCGGAGGCGGTCATCAGCTCGGCGATGTCGATGCCGCTCTGGTCCTGGTCGCGCTCGTCGGCGGCCTGCTCAGGGATGTCGCCGATCGCGTAGCGGAGCTCGTCGAGCAGCGGGATGTCCTCGATGGCCAGGTCCGCATCGGTCAGCCCCCGGCCGGCCCACGACTTGAGGAGCAGCTGCTGCTCGTCGTGCGACAGGATCCCCTCGGCGACCCGGGCCAGGAACTCGGGCTCACGCAGCCAGCCGAGCACCTCGCGTGCCTCGAGCGCCGGCCACCAGGCAGCGGCGAACTCGAGGAAGGCCGGGTTGTCGAGCATCTCGTCGTTGAAGGGCTCGCGACCGCGCTCGCGACCGCGGTCGCCGCGTACCTGACGCCAGAGGAGGTCGAGAAGCAGTTGAGGTACGCGGCGCAGCTGCTGGTTGCGCCGTCCCTGGTTCATCAGCTGACGGCGCAGGTCGCCGAGCCGCTTCGCGTCCAGACGCAGCGAGTCGTCGCGGTAGAAGACCTTGAACTCGCGCGGCGACCCCGGCGCCTGCTGGCGCGCCGCGCGCCGCAGCACCTCGGCCATCCGCGCCGAACCCTTGACGTCGGCGACGGCAGGGTCGTTGTGCCAGGTCGCGCGTACGCCGTCGACGACCTCACCCAGCGACCGCAGCGCCACCGCGGTCTCGCCGAGGCTCGGCAGGACGCGCTCGATGTAACGCATGAAGACGCCGGACGGGCCCACGATGAGCACACCACCGGTCTCGTAGCGGCGGCGCTCGGTGTAGAGCAGGTAAGCAGCGCGATGAAGTGCCACGACGGTCTTGCCCACGCCGGGACCGCCGGAGATGGTCGTGACGCCCTTGCCCGGCGCCCGGATGGCCTTGTCCTGCTCGGCCTGGATGGTTGCGACGATCGAGTGCATCGTGCGGTCGCGGGCGCGGCTGAGCTGGGCGATGAGGGCGCCCTCGCCGACGATCGGCAGGTCGGCACCGGAGCGCTCCAGCGCCTCCGCGTCGAGCAGCTCGTCCTCGACGCCGACCACGTTCTGGCCCTCGGAACGGAGCACGCGCCGCCGGATCACCGACCGCGGCTCGACCGCCGTGGCCTGGTAGAACACCGCAGCGGCGGGCGCCCGCCAGTCGATCAGCAGCGAGTCACGGTCGGCGTCACGCAAGCCGATGCGGCCGACGTACCGCGGCTCCGGGTCGAGCTCCGGGTCGAGGTCGAGCCGGCCGAAGACCAGGCCCTCGTGAGCAGCATCGAGCTGCGCGATCCGTCGCGCCGCCTGGTAGGCGAACGCGTCGCGCTCGACCAGCCCGCCCTCGTGCCCCAGGCGTCCGCGGTCGCGGCCCTCGTTGGCCAGCTCCTGCGCAGCGCGCGCCGACTCCCCCAGCTGGAGGTAGACGCGATCTACGAAATCCTGCTCCTGAGCGATCTCGCGCTCAGCCAGCTTGTCGTTCAACTGGATGTTCCCCCGTCACAAAGATCCACACCCGCCGTGCGCCCCCCATGGCGCACGGCAAGGAGACAACTCTACCCCCGACATGGGGTTATGCGGACACGGAGGCCGGCAATCGATCACCGTGGCGAATCGGCTGTCCGCCGGCCCCGCCGTCGCGGGACATCCCAGTTGGATCAGTCGATCGGGCGGTAGGTCACCAGCGCACCGCTGAAGGTCCCATCGGCGGTGCTCACCGTCACCTTGTACGTGTCGCCGGGGAGGAGCAGCCAGGACAGTCCACCGCCGAACGACTGGGGATCGTTGCTCCGGTAGCTGGACTGGTCCTCCCAGTCCGTGTGGACCGCTTCGACCTGCATGTTCACCGGCGTGGTCGGTCCTGGCCCCAGCAGGATCGAGGCCACCATCGGCTCCGAGCCGACCACGATCTCTTTGGTGAAGGTGCGGGTGCCGGCGGGAATCGGGTCGGACACGTCGTTCTGCCAGACGATCCCGTACCCCTCGAAGACGTTCTCCTCCTCGAGACCTGGGAGCGGCTCACTGGTCGATCCCTGTCGGTAGGCGGCCGCCCCGAAGAGCGCGCCCGACAGGTTCTCCGGTTCGCGGGTCTTGCTGTCGCGGCTGGTGAAGACGCGGACCTCATGGCGACCTGGCCCGACCCCGTCGACGCCGTCGGGGAACGACAGACCTCCGGCGCCGGCATCCTCACTGATGTGCTCGTAGTCGTCCTCGCCCAGGCAGTCGGCCCCGGCGACGAACCTGCCGTCGATCTCGAGATGAAGCCAACCTCCGGTGTCGGCGTAACAGACCATCGGAATCACGATGCCGTCCATGTCGCCCTCGAACTCGAACGTCGCTTCGGGCCTCCCCTCCTCCGCGATCACGCCGGCGAGCATGGTCCGTTCGCCGATGTGCTCGCGGAAGATCACGCCACGATCGGAGATCCCCTCTGGCTCGGCTCCGGTCCGGTCGTAGATCCCCACGGTCACGTGGTGCTCCTGGCCTGCCGGAGTTCCTGAGACCCAAGTCGACACCATGCTGTTCGAGCTTCCCTCGACAGGGACCGCCCGGCTGGTTCCGTCGCCCTGAATCCGCACCAGCGGGACACCGTCGACGGCGACGGTGACGATGCCGTCGCCCAGACCCTCACCTGTCACGACCACGGCATGCGGTCCCGCCGGGAAGTCGGTCTCACCTCCTCCCGCACCGTCTCCGTTGGTAGCCACATCGGCGACGAGCCGATACTCGAACCCGTGCACGCTGACCTGCCTCGGCAGCGCGGCAGGCGCAACGAGATCGGCTCCCGGCAGCACGAGCACGGCGGCACCGACCACGGCTGCCACGACGGCGGCGAGGGCGGCCATGGAGCCGCGGCGCCGCGTACGGACCTGACGGATCCGCTGGTGAACCGAACCGCTGCGAACGGCTACCGGATCGTCGGCCTGGTCCGCGTGCGCGGCCAGCGTCGTACGGAGGTCGTCGATGGTGTTCATCAGTTCTCCTCCTGAGCCGGAGCGAGGGCGGGGTCGATGCGGAGCTTCGCGAAGGCCTTGGAGGTCTGGGACTTCACGGTCCCGACCGAGCAGCCGAGCAGGTCGGCGGTCTGCGCCTCGGTGAGGTCCTCGAAGTAGCGGAGGACGACGACCGCGCGCTGCCGCCGCGGCAGCCGGCCGAGGGCGGTCCACAGATCGTGGGCACCCTCCTCGGGGTGGTCGACCGTTCCTTCGACGAGCTCCAGGACGGGCTGCTCGCCGTTCCACTTCCGCCGCCACCACGAGGTGTAGGTGTTGACGAGGATCCTGCGGACGTACGCCTCGTGGTTCTCGATCTTCGTCCAGGCGAACCACGCCTTGGTCAGCGCCGTCTGCAGCAGGTCCTCGGCGAGCGCGTGGTCACGCGTGAGGAGATAGGCGGTACGCAGCAGCGCACCCGATCGCGTCGCCACGAAGTCGTCGAAGTCGACCGTCGCGACGCTCACCTCACGCCTGCGCCCGGTCGGCGCGATGGCATCCGTCGTCATGTCCATCCTGACCGTGTGAGTGGCCAGGATGGTTGCCTCACGCCGTCGGTGTTTGTCGAGACTATTTCTTGCGGCTCAGGAAAGCGGTCATGGCCTCGCGGGCCTCGTCGGAGCCGAAGAGGCGGGCGGAGAGGGCTGCCATCTCCTCGCCGCCGGCATCGATGTGCTCGACCAGGCCGCGGACCATGAGGCGCTTGGTCTCGCGCAGGCCCTGAGGGGAACCCTGGAGGAGGGACGAGGTGATGGCGGCGACCTCGTCGTCGAGGGAGTCGGCGGGCACGGCGACGGTCAGGATGCCGATGCGGGCGGCCTCGGCGGCGTCGAACTTGTCGCCGGTGAGGAAGTAGCGCGAGGCGGCGCGGGAGTCGATCCGGGGCAGGATCGAGAGGGAGATCGCGGCGGGGGCCAGGCCCAGGCGGACCTCGGTGAGCGCGAACGAGACGGTGTCGGCGGCGATCGCGATGTCGGCGGCAGCCACGAGCCCGAGGCCACCGGCTCGCACGGGTCCCTGGACCTTCGCCACGACCGGCTTGGTCAGGGCGACGATGGTGCGCTGGAGACGTACGATCCCGCGGGTGCCCTCCTCCATGGGCACGGTCGCGGCCTCGGAGAGGTCGGCACCGGAGCAGAAGACGGTGCCCGTCGCCTGGAGCACGACCGCCTTGACCGCGGCGTCCTTGTCGGCCGCGTGCAGGGCTTCGAAGAGCTCGGTGACCAGCTGGCGGGAGAGCGCGTTCCGGTTGGCCGGCGAGTCGAGGGTGATGGTGGCGACTCCATCGGCGACGTCGAGGTGGACGAGCTCAGCGGTGGTTTCGGGCGACTCAGTCATGCGGCAGAGACTACGTGCTTGGCCGGGTGCTTGACTGGACGTGTGGACCCGGTCCTCGACGCGTTCGCCGCCATTCCCCGGGAAGGCTTCCTCCCTCCCGTGGAGCGTGGCTACGCGGGCTTCGACGAGCCGCTCCCCATCGGCCACGGGCAGACCAACTCACAGCCGCGGACAGTGGCCGACATGCTCCATCTCCTCCAGGTCGCGCCTGGTCACAAGGTGCTCGACGTCGGCTCCGGTTCGGGCTGGACCACCGCGCTGCTCGCCCATCTGACCGGGCCCGAGGGCAGCGTGGTCGGGGTGGAGCTGGAGCCGTCCCTGGTCCGGTTCGGTCGTCGGAACCTGGCCGCGACCGACCAGCCGTGGGCCCGCATCGAGAAGGCGAAGCCGGGCGTGCTCGGGTGGCCTCGGCAGGCTGCGTACGACCGGATCCTGGTATCCGCAGAGGCCGAGGCCCTGCCGAGCGAGCTGATGGACCAGCTCGCTGCTCCCGGCCGGATGGTGATCCCGGTCGCCGGACGGATGACGCTGGCGGAGCGGTCCGCGACGGGCGAGACGCGGCTCAGCACCCATGGCTGGTACCGCTTCGTGCCGCTGCGCTGAGACGCGAGCAGGTGGGGAGCCTGCTAGGCGCCTGAGATCCCGTCCTGATCGTCCTCGTCGGGAGGCGGCACCGCCTGCAGCTTGCCCGGCGGCACCGTGGGTGGCGTCTCGGGTGGCGGTTTGGTCGGGGGCAGCGGTCGGCTGAACTCGTCACGGCGCCGGATCTGCCGAGCGCTCTTGCGGAGCCAGGACGGGTCCATGACGATCTCGTGGGAGTCGCCGTCCGGCCCGTCGAACGTCACCGCGACCGTCTCGAACCCCTTGTGGCGCTGCATGAGGGCATAGCTCGCGTAGGCGCGACGGTCGGCCTCGGTGAGCTCGACGTCGTCGGTGAAGATGGTGAGCAGGGCCCGCGGCCACAGGTGACGGGCGTAGACGACGTTGACCTCGATCGAGATCACCACCATCATCGCCGCGATGTAGAGGAACGCGACCAGCCCGAGGACCAGCGCGAAGGTCTGGTTCATGCCACGGGTGGCGGCGAGCACGTGCTGGACGAACTCGGCACCGAAGTACTGCAGCACCTGCCACAGCAGTGCGAAGGTGAACGCTCCCGGCAGCGCGTGGCTGAGCGAGTGATCGCGGGTGGTGGCCATCCGGAAGACGACGCACAGCATGCCGGTGACGATCAGGACGGTGCCGAGGATCACCAGCCAGTAGCCGACGTCGACCGCCTTGAATCCGAGGAAGTCGGTGCGGCTCAGCACCAACGACAGCGTGGTGACCGAGAGGATGGCCAGACCGCCCGCGGCGAGCATGAGCAGCGACCGCACCCGCAGGAAGAGCGGATTGGGGCGGCTGTTGCGCGGCACCGACCAGGCGGTGTTGACGGCGTTCTGCAACGAGAGACCCAGGCCGAGCGCACCGTAGAGGGCGGTGATGCCACCGATGATGATCGCGCTGGTCGACCCGGTGAGCTCCTTGCGTCCGAGCTGGTCGCCGATGATCGGGAACTGCGCCAGCGCCGTGTCGAGGACCGCCTCCTGCAGGTCCGGGTTGCCCTCCAGCACGAAACCGAGGATCGAGGAGGCGAGCAGCAGGATCGGGAAGACCGAGACGAAGGCGTAGTAGGTGATGATCGCGGCGAGGTTGTTGCCCTGGTCGTCCCAGAACTTGTAGAGGACAGCCAGCGGGAACGCGACCGGCGGAAACCGGCGCTGAGCCCGATCCATTGCCGCCGCCGCTCCAGCCACAAGGTCAGGCTAACCCCTGCATGACCCGATAGATTGAACTTCGGTCCGGCCAGCAGGTCCGCAGACTCGAGGAGATGACCCACCAGATGTCCAACTTCGGCCCGCCGCCCGGGCCGCCGCCAGGCGCACCGCAGGGCCCTGCCCATGGTCCGGGCGAGCAGCCCCAGGCCCCGCCGGCCCCGCCGTGGGCCCAGCAGACGTACGTCCCCACCGGCCCGCCGCTCGCGACCTGGGGTCGCCGGGTGGGCGGGGCACTGATCGACGCGGCACTGTTGCTGCCGTTCTACCTGGTCGCCGGGGTGGGCGGCGGGCTCTCGCAGGAGTCCGGCATCTTCGTCACGGCCCTCGGCCTCCTGGTCACCGCGGCCGGCTGGCTCGGGTTCATCGGCTTCGCGGTCTGGAACCACGTCCTCAAGCAGGGCCGCACCGGCTACACCATCGGCAAGGGGGTCATCGGGATCAAGCTGGTCCGCAAGACTCCTCCCGCTGCGGGCGAGGAGGCCACGATCGGCGTGCCGATCGCAGCGGTCCGGCAGGTGCTCCACGTCCTGGACGCGTTCTGCATGATCGGCTACCTGTGGCCTCTGTGGGACAACAAGCGGCAGACCTTCGCCGACAAGATCGTCGGGACAGTCGTCATCGTGGAGGCGCGGCCGCCTCAGGTGTGACGTGATGCAGACGTGATCCGGTTCAGGCGTGTGCGCTGACATTTGCGCCGCGTTGTCGCCATACTCGGCCCATGTCTAACTACGGCCCGCCTCCTGGCGCCCCGCAGGACCCCTCCGGGGCGCCCACGCCGCCGAACCAGCCTCCCGCTCCGCCGTACGGTCAGCCCAGCGCTCCGCCGCCGCCTCCCGCACCGGGCTACGGCGCCGCACCTGGGGCTCCGACCGGTTACGGTGCCGCGCCGGTCGGTTACGGCTATGCCGCTGCGACCCCGCCGTACGCATCCTGGGGAGCGCGGGTCGGTGCCTACCTGATCGACGGGCTGATCGGCATCGCTGTGGCGATCCCCTTCTACATCGGCTACGGCATGCTCATCGGTGGCGCGGCCGCAGGCGCCTCGGAGTACGACCCGAGCACCGGGATGTACACCTCCGGTGAGCCCAACGGCGCCCTGATGGCGGTGGGCGGGATCCTGATGTTCCTCGGGTTCCTCCTCGGCCTCGCCTTCATGTTCTGGAACTACGGCCTGAAGCAGGGCAAGACCGGCTACACCATCGGCAAGGGTGTCGTCGGCATCAAGGTCATCAAGGAGGCCGACGGCCAGGTCCTCGGCACCTGGTTCTCGATCGGCCGTCAGTTCGTGCACATCCTCGACGGCATGGCGTGCTACCTCGGCTACCTGTGGCCGCTGTGGGACGACAAGCGGCAGACCTTCGCCGACAAGATCGTCAGCACCATCGTGATCGTCGAGCCGAAGCAGAAGTAGATTCAGACGTACGCATCAGGGCCGGTCGCTCTCGCGACCGGCCCTGTTCCTGTTCTGGTGCGGGATCAGTAGGACTTCGGGAGCCCCAGCGTGTGCATCGCGATGTAGTTGAGGATCATCTCCCGGCTGACCGGGGCGATCCGCCCCAGGCGCGCGGCGACGAGCTGGTTGGCCAGCCCGTACTCCACCGTCAGACCGTTGCCGCCGTGGGTGTGGACCGCGGCGTCGGTGGCGTTGCAGGCGACCTCGCCGGCGGCGTACTTGGCCATGTTGGCGTACTCCCCGGCACCCGCGTCGTCGCCGGCGTCGTAGAGCGCGGCGGCCTTCTGCCACAGCAGGCGGGCCTGCTCCAGCTCGATCTTGACCTTGGCGAGCGGGTGCGCGATGCCCTGGTGGGACCCGATCGGGGCGTCCTTCCAGACCGAGCGCTCGGAGGCGTACGCCACGGCCTTGGCGAGCGCGTAGCGGGCCATCCCGCAGGAGAGCGCAGCGCCCATGATCCGCTCGGGGTTGAGGCCGGCGAAGAGCTGCCAGATGCCGCCGTCCTCGTCGCCGACGAGGGCGTCGGCGGGGAGCCGTACGTCGTCGATGAAGAGGGTGAACTGCTTCTCCGGCGCCTCCCAGGCCATCGGGATGACCTGCTTGGTGAAGCCCTCCGAGTCGGTCGGGACCACGAAGAGCGCCGGCTTGAGCTTGCCCGTCTTGGCGTCCTCGGTGCGGGAGACGATGAGGACCGAGTCGGCCTCGTCGACACCGGAGATGAAGGTCTTCTGGCCGTTCAGGACCCACTCGTCGCCGTCGCGCTTTGCGGTGGTGGTGATCTTGTGGGAGTTGGAGCCGGCATCGGCCTCGGTGATGCCGAAGGCCATCAGGTGGGACCCGTCGGCGATCGCCGGCAGCCAGCGCTTCTTCTGCTCCTCGGTGCCGCAGCGGCCGATGATCGAGCCGCAGATCGCCGGGCTGACGACCATCATCAGCAGCGGGGCGCCGGCGGTCGCGGCCTCCTCGAGCACCGCTGCCAGGTCGCTCATGCCCCCGCCACCGCCGCCGTACTCCTCGGCGATGTTGACGCCGAGGAACCCGTTGCGGCCCATCTCGAGCCACATCTCGGTCATCTTGCCGCCCTCACGGGCCTGCTTGGCGACGAAGTCGTGACCGTACTTTCCGGCCAGCTTCGCCACCGCCTCGCGCAGCGCGGTCCGCTCCTCGGGCTCGCCAAATGGGTTGGGCACAGTTGCGGTGGTCATTCTGCCTCCTCTACGACGGCCAGCACCTCGCCGGCGGCGACCTGGGTTCCTGGTTTCACGTGGATCTGGATGAGTACGCCGTCGGACGGCGCGGTCACCGTGTGCTGCATCTTCATCGCCTCGAGCACCAGCAGCGGCTGGCCCTCGGTGACGCTGCTGCCCGCCTCGGCCAGGACGCTGACGACCGATCCCGGCATCGGCGCCAGCAGGCTGCCGGGCTGGGTCTGGCTGGCCGGGTCGGTGAACCGCGGCCGCTTCCGCAGCGCGGTGTGCCCGAACGGCGCGTCGACGTCGACACGGTCACCGTCGACCGAGACCTCGTACGTCGTGCGCAGGCCGTCCTTCTCGAGGACAACCCGGCTCTGACCTGCCTCGATGACCTCGAAGCCGTCGATGCGATAGCCGTCGCGGGTGCCGTACCACTCGACGGTCAGACCGTCCTCGGACCCCGCCCCGGAATTCGGCAGAGTGAAGACCGTCCGCTGGGGCTGGTTGGTGACGTTGCGCCAGGCGACCGGGATCCCGGGACGGCGGGTCCGCTCGGCCAGGGCGACCGCGGCGGCCACGGCGGCGCCCGGGTCGTCGACGGACGAGAGGAACGCTTCGTCCGCGAGCAGGGACGTGGTGACCTCGCCGCTGCGGAACGCGTCCGAGCCGAGGATCCCGATCAGCTGCTCGCGGTTGGTCACCAGGCCGTGGATCTTCGCGGTACGCAGCACCGACACGAGCCGCCTGATCGCGGCCTCGCGCGTCGGCGCGTGCACGATCACCTTCGCCAGCATCGCGTCGTAGAAGGTGCTGACTTCCGAGCCCGAGGTGTAACCCGCGTCGATCCGGGCGTCGCCGGGAAACTCGAGGCGGGTCAAGATCCCCGACTGCGGCTGATAGTCCGCCGACGGGTCCTCGGCGTAGAGCCGCACCTCGATCGCATGCCCGTTCACGTCGGTGGTCGAGCGCCCACCGGTGGTCGAGCTTGTCGAGACCACCGCACCCGAGACACCCTCGGCAACGGCGATCTGCAGCTCCACCAGATCGACCCCGTGGACCAGCTCGGTCACCGGGTGCTCGACCTGGAGCCGGGTGTTCATCTCCAGGAACCAGAACCGCTCCGAGGCCGGGTCGTAGAGGAACTCGACCGTCCCCGCCCCGCGGTAGTCGATCGCCGCAGCCGCGTTGCGGGCCGCCTCGTGGAGCGCCGACCGGACCGCATCGGGCAGCAGCGGCGCCGGAGACTCCTCGACGACCTTCTGGTGGCGGCGCTGCACCGAGCAGTCGCGCTCGCCGAAGACGGCGACGTTGCCGGCACCGTCACCGACGACCTGGACCTCGACGTGGCGGCCGGCCTCGACGTACGGCTCGACGAAGACGGTCCCGTCCCCGAACGCCGACGCGGCCTCGGCCTCGGCGGCGGCGATCTCGGCGGACAGCGCGTCGAGCGTCCGGACGATCCGCATCCCGCGGCCGCCACCACCGGCGGAGGCCTTGACCAGCAGCGGCAGGTCGGACTCGGCCGGGGAGGCCGGAGCCTCCAGGACCGGGACTCCAGCCGAGGCCATGATCTTCTTGGCCTCGATCTTCGAGCCCATCTGCTCGATCGACTCGGGCGCCGGGCCGACCCAGACCAGGCCGGCCGCCTCGACGGAGCGGGCGAAGTCGGCGTTCTCCGACAGGAACCCGTAGCCGGGGTGGATCGCGTCGGCGCCGGCCACCTTGGCCGCCTCGATCACCAGGTCGGCGCGGAGGTAGGTCTCGGCAGGCGTGTTTCCGGGGAGGCGTACGGCATGGTCCGCCTCGGCCACGAACGGCAGGGACGCGTCGGCGTCGGAGTGGACCGCGACCGTCTCAATGCCGAGCTTCGAGGCGGTGCGGAAGACGCGCGAGGCGATCTCGGCACGGTTGGCGACAAGGATTCGGGTGATCATGGCGCTCACATCCTGAAGACGCCGAAGTTCATGGCGCCTTCGATCGGTCGGGTGGCGATGGCGGAGAGGCAGAGGCCGAGGACGGTGCGGGTGTCGCGGGGGTCGATCACTCCGTCGTCGTAGCCGAGGCCGGAGAGGAACATCGGCAGCGACTGCTCCTCCACCATCGCCTCGACCATGTCCTTGACGCCCTTGAAGCCGTCGGCGTCGAAGATCTCGCCCTTCTTCTCGGCGGACTCGCGGGCGACGATCTCCATCACCCCGGCGAGCTGCTGCGGCCCCATCACCGCGGACTTGGCCGAGGGCCAGGTGAAGAGGAATCTCGGGTCATAGGCTCGGCCGTTCATGCCGTAGTTCCCCGCGCCGTAGGAAGCGCCCATGATCACGGTCAGGTGCGGGACGGTGGAGTTGGAGACCGCGTTGATCATCAGCGCGCCGTGCTTGATGATGCCGCCCTGCTCGTACTCCGTGCCGACCATGTAGCCGGTGGTGTTGTGCAGGAACAGCAGCGGGGTGTCCTTCTGGTTGGCGAGCTGGATGAACTGCGCCGCCTTCTGGGCCTCCTCGCTCATGAGGACGCCGCGCGCGTTCGCCAGGATGCCGATCTCGTAGCCGTGCAGCCGGGCCCAGCCGACGCAGAGGCTCGTTCCGTAGAGGGGCTTGAACTCGTCGAAGGGCACTTCGTTGTCCGGGCCGGTCCCGTCGACGATCCGCAGGATCGCTTCGCGCGGGTCAAAGGGCTCCTTGAGATCGGTCGGGATGAGGTCAAGCAGGCCGTCGGGATCGAGGTCGGGCTCGTAGCTCGCCTGGGGGAGCGGGCCACGCTTGCGCCAGTTGAGCCGGGCGACGACCCGTCGTGCCTGCCGGATCGCGTCGTGCTCGTCGACGGCGAGGAAGTCGGAGGAGCCGGAGATGCGCGAGTGCATCTCGGCGCCGCCCAGCGACTCGTCGTCGGTGTCCTCACCGGTGGCCATCTTCACCAGCGGCGGGCCGGCCAGGAAGACCTTCGCGCCCTCCTTGACCATGATCACGTAGTCGCTCATGCCCGGGACGTACGCACCACCGGCCGTGGAGTTGCCGAAGACCACCGAGATGGTCGGCTGCTTGCGGGCGGAGGCCCTGGTCAGGTCGCGGAAGCCCTTGCCGCCCGGGATGAAGATGTCCTTCTGGGTGGGCAGGTCGGCGCCGCCGGACTCGGTCAGGTTGATCGTCGGGAGACCGTTCTTCTCCGCGATCTCGGCGGCCCGGAAGGAGCGCTTGAGGGAGTACGGGTTGAGTGCCCCGCCCTTCACCGTCGGATCGTTGGCGACGATCATGCACTCGACGCCCTCGACCACGCCGATGCCGGTGATGATCGAGCCGCCGACCGGGAAGTCGCTGCCCCAGCCGATCAGCGGCTGGGTCTCCAGGAACGGGCTGCCCTCGTCCAGCAGCAGCTCGATCCGCTCCCGGGCGAGGAGCTTGCCGCGGGCCTTGTGGCGGGCGACGTACTTCTCGCCGCCTCCGGCCGCCGCCTTGGCGTGCTCGGCGTCGAGCGCCTCGATCTTCTCGAGGAGGGCTTCTCTGTTGCTCATCGATCCAGTCCCAACAGCTTGGCGGCCAGGTCCGTCATCACTTCGGTCGCTCCTCCTCCGATCGGCAGGATCCGGGCGTCGCGGTAGTGCCGCTCGACCTCGGTCCCGTGCATGTATCCCGTCCCGCCGTGGAGCTGGACGGCCTGGTCGACGACCCAGGTGCAGGCCTCGACCGCTGTCTGCTTGGCCAGCGCCGCCTCGGCGATGGTCGTCTGGGTCGACCCTTCGCGGTCATAGCGGGCGACGACCGCGTGGGTGTAGGCCTTGGCCACCTCGACTTGGCGGTGCATCTCGACCAGCTTGTGGCGTACGACCTGGCGCTTGATCAGCGGCTCCCCGAAGGTCTCACGCTGGCGCGCGTAGTCGGCGGTCAGCGCGAGGCAGCGGGCGGCGGTGCCGTAGCCCTGCACAGCCAGCGCGATCCGCTCGGTCACGAACGCCTCGGCGATGTAGACGAAGCCGGCGTTCTCCTCGCCGACGAGGTTGGCGGCCGGGACACGTACGTCCTCGAAGGCGAGCTCCGCGGTGTCGGAGCACTTCCAGCCCATCTTCTCGAGCTTGCGCGTGACCGTGAAGCCAGGCGTGTCCTTGTCGATCACCAGCAGGCTGATGCCGCCGGCGCCCGGGCCGCCGGTGCGTACCGCGGTGGTGACGAAGTCTGCGCGGCAGCCCGAGGTGATGAACGTCTTGGCGCCGTTGACGACGAACTCGTCGCCGTCGCGGACCGCGGTGGTGCGCAGGTGAGAGACATCAGAGCCGCCGTCGGGTTCGGTGATGGCGAGGCTGCCGATCTTCTCGCCGGCGAGCGTGGGCCGCACATAGGTGTCGACGAGGTGGGGCGAGCCATGACGGGCGATGTGCGGCAGCGCGATCCCGTGGGTGAACAGGCCAGCGAGCAGGCCCGAGGTGGCACCCTCCGACATCATCCCTTCGGTGACCGCGACGGTGTCGGCGAGCCCGCCACCCTCACCGCCGGCCCCCTCGGGAAACCCGATCCCCAGCAGCCCCTGCTTGGCGGCGGCCCGGTGGACCTCCCGCGGGATCTCCTGGTCGTCCTCCCACGCCTGGAGGCCGGGGAAGACTTCGCGGCGGGCGAACTCGGCGCCCAGCTGGAAAAGGTCGTTGCTCACTGATGTCCTTCCGGGACGATGTCGGTCGGGCTGAGCTCAACAGGCATGTCGACAAATCGGCTCCGAGCCCATTCGCCCAGCCCCTTGGCCTGCGGGTCGAACCGCGTCGAGGCCGCCACACCCTCACCGAGCAGGTCGTGGATGACGATGTTGACGCCACGGAGGTGCGGCAGCGGCGTGATGTCGATGGCGAGATCCTTGGCCTCGGGCAGCAGCTCCCGCACCCACTCCGGGGTCACCGTGCCGAGGAGCCACTCCACAGCCGCCTCCGGCCGCCCCTGCGGCACCCAGAGCCCAAGATTGGCATCCCCACCCTTGTCCCCGGACCGCGCGTAGACCAGCTCCCCCAGCTCTCGCCGAGACGTCGCCCCCGTCGGCCGAGACGTCGCTCCGGTCGGCCGAGAGGTCACCCCGGTCGACGCGCGTGACGCTTCGGCCGACGTACCTGACGCTTCGGCCGACGTGCGTGACGCTTCGCGCGACGTAGCCGACGCTTCGGCATAGGCGAGGGGGGCGGGAACCTCGTAGGTCGAGCCGTCAGGGAGGTGGACGGTCTCCGGGGCGCGGTCGCGCCGGACGTACGCGGCCTTGTAGATCCCGAACGGAGACGGCCGTCCCGGAGGCGCGGTGACGTGGAAGCCCGGGTAGGAGGCGAGGGCCAGCTCGATGGCCGGGGCCGTCAGGGCGCGGCCGACGGCGTCGGCGTCGGCGGCGCGCGCGGAGAGCCGCAGGATGCAGGCAGCCCCCTCCTCGGTCGGGGAGTCGGGCGCGGGGATGCGGTAGGTCGACCAGGTGTAGTCCGGCCCGATCGGGAGCTCGGCGTCGAGCTGGTCACGCAGCCAGGCGGCCTTGGCATCGATGTCGGGTCCGGTGAGCACGAACTCGGTGGAGTTGCGGTAGCCGCCGAGAGAGTTGACCGCGACCTTGAGCGTGGCAGGTGGCGGGGTGCCGGTCACTCCGGTGATCGCGACCCGGTCGATCCCGACCTCCTCCAGCCGGATCGAGGTCAGGTCGGTGGTGACGTCGGGGCCGAGGTAGAGCGGGCCCTGGATCTCGTAGAGCAGCTGCGCGGTGACCGTGTCGACGGTGACCGTCCCGCCGGTCTCGTCCTGCTTGGTGATGATCGAGGAGCCGTCGACGGCGATCTCGGCGACCGGGAAGCCCAGCGGACGCGCCCGGGCCTGCGGCGACATGGTCAGGAACCCGGAGAAGTTGCCACCGGTGGCCTGGGTTCCGCACTCGATCACGTGCCCGGCGACAACGGCGCCGGCGAGCTCGTCGTAGGAGTCGCGCTTCCAGCCGTGGTGCGCGATCGCCGGCCCGACGACCACCGACGCGTCGGTCACCCGGCCGGTGACGACGATGTCGGCCCCGGCGTCGAGAGCGTGCGCGATCCCGAAGGCACCGAGATAGGCGTTGGCGGTCAGCGCGTCGGGGTGAGAGTCGAGACGACCCCGGAGGTCGTCGCCGTCGACGTACGCGACCTTCGCGGAGGTCCCGAGCGCCTCGATGGCGGCAGCGAGACCGGCGGGGTTGAGGCCACCGGCGTTGGAGACGATCTTGACGTCGCGCTGCAGGGCGAGGTCGACGCAGTCCGCGACCTGGCGCAGGAAGGTCTTGGCGTAGCCGGTCGACGGGTCCTTGAGGGCGTCCTTGCCGAGGATGAGCATGGTGAGCTCGGCGAGATAGTCGCCGGTCAGCACGTCGAGCCGGCCGCCCTCGAGCATCTCCCGCATCGCCGAGAACCGGTCCCCGTAGAAGCCGGAGCAGTTGCCGATGGTGATCACTTCTTGGGCCTCCCGCCCCCGGCCGGACCGGCGAACGCCTGGGCGATCGTCAGCCACCGCTCGGCCTCGTCCCCGGTGGCCTCCAGCGCGGTGTCGTCGCGGTGGATGCGCTGGGTGACGAGTCGCGCGAAGTCGTACGCCGGGCCGCGGACGCTCTCCGCCGCATCCTCGGGCCCCCACTCCCACTGTTCACCGGAAGGCGCAGTGAGCGACACCCGGAACGGCGATCCGGGCGGCGTCAGGCCGTGCACGCCATAGGCGAAGTCCCGGGTGCGGGTGCCGAGATGGCAGACGTGCTTGATGCGGTCGGTGGGCTCGTAGGTGAGGCCGAGTGCCTCACGTACGTCCAGCCCGTGGGCCCAGGTCTCCATGAAGCGCGCGGTCGCCATCGAGGCCGGCGACATCGGCGGACCGAACCAGGGCAGCTTCTTTCCGTCCGGCACGTTCGCGAGCGCCCCGGCGAGCTCACCGCGTACGCCGTCCCAGTGCTCCAACAGCTCGGTCGCCGGCATCGTGGCCAGCGCCAGTGCGGATTTGTCGACAAATCCCTCCGGATCACCCAGGGCCTCGGTGACCAGCTCGTCCCAGGCGGTGGCGTCACCCGCCACCCACTCGGTCGCGGCGAGCGCGGCCTCGTCCGTCCAGGCCAGGTGGGCGATCTGGGCGGCGACGTCCCAGCCCTCGGCCGGCGTCGGCTCGCGCCACCCGGCCTCGCTCATCCCCGCCACCACCTGGCGCAGCTCGAACCCTTCCAGGGAGAGGTCCTCGAGAAGTTGATCCAACAGACTCATGAAAGCTCTCTTTCCAGGACCTCGGCCCATCGATCGAGAATCCGCTCACGGCGAGCGGCATCGTCGGAGATCGTGTCGGCCAGACCCAGGCCGCGCACCATGTCGAGCGTGGCCTGCACGAGCTCGCGTACGCCGGGTCGTGCCTCGTCCACATCGAGCAGCTCGACCGTGAGCCGATGGAGCTCGCGGCCGATGTGCTGTTCGAGAGGCCCCACAGCGGCGGCGAGCTGCTCGTCGGTGCGCGCAGCGACCCACAGCTCCAGGGCGGCGGTGAAGACCGGCGAGGTGACGTGGTCGGCGAGCATGGCGAGCACCTGCCGCGTACGCCGCCCGCCCTCGGGAAGCGTACGAGCCGCTTCCTTGAGGGCCTGTCCGCGAGCCTCGGTGATGTGCTCGACCGCCGCGACGACGAGGTCGTTCTTCGCAGGGAAGTGGTGCAGCTGGGCACCGCGGGAGACCCCGGCCCGCTGGGAGACGAGAGTCGTCGACGTGCCCGCGAAGCCGCGCTCGACCAGCAGCTCGACGGTGGCGTCGAGGAGCCGCGCCCGCATCGCGCGGGTGCGCTGCTCCTGGGGTACGCGGGTGGCCTGGCTCACAGGCAGGCACTCTGCCGGGCCAGAAACAAACAGTCAACCCTGACTGTATATTTCTGAGACGTCGATCCCGCAGGCGGAAGCGGAACGTCCGGAACCGGTTCTAACGTCGGTCACATGGCTATCGCACGCAACCCGCAATGGGTCATCGACTGCCCCGACCCGGCAGCCCTGGCCACCTTCTACGCCCAGCTCCTCGGCTGGGAGACCAAGGTCGACGACGACGGCGGCTGGGCCAGCGCCTGGGGCGACGGTGGGTCCCTCGACTTCCAGCGCGTCGAGAACTTCCGCGCTCCGCAGTGGCCCGGCCAGGACGTACCTCAGCAGACCCACCTCGACGTCACGGTCGACGACCTCGACTCGGCGGAAGAGGCCACCCTCGCCCTCGGTGCCACCAAGCACGAGGTCCAGCCCGGCACGACCTTCCGCGTCTTCCTCGACCCGGTCGGCCACACCTTCTGCCTCTGCCAGGCCTGATCCCCTGCCGAGCCGTCGCCCCGTCGGCCGAGGCGTCACGTGCGCGAATCGAGTTGGCACCAGCGTGCCAACTCGATTCGCGGGAGCGACGTCTCGGCCGACGTAGCTGACGCCTCGGCAGTTACTCGACGCGAGCGACCATCGGGAGCCGGCTGCGGGTGGTGACCGCGACGATCAGCGCGATCAGCAGCGGAAGGCCGATCATGACGACGCCGATCAGCGTCCACGGGATCTCCAGGTAGTGCGCGGCCACGTCATCACGCATCGGCCACGACTCGGCGGTGAGCGGATAGCTGACCGCGATGCCGGGGACGAACCCGATGATCGCGCCGGGGACCGCACCGAGGAGCGCGACGACGATCGCGTACGCAGCAGCGACCCCTCGCCGCGTACGCGTCCTGGCTCCGACCGCCGACAGGGTCGCCAGGTCGGGACGGGCGTCGTTGAGCGCCAGGTGCGTCGCGGTCAGCGCGCCGCCGATCATCAGCACCGCGCCCAGGGTGACCAGCAGCAGCCACACGATCACGGTGGAGTCCTCCTGCTGGAAGCCCCGCTCGACCTGGATGGAGGTCGAGAGCTCGCCGGCGGCGAGCGCCTCGTTCAGGTCGGTCTCGGCGGCGGCGCTGATCCTGGCGTCCTCGACGTAGAGCCCGTTGACCTGCGGGACGGCGCCGATCCGCTTCACCGTCTCCGGTGTCGCGATCGCGTACGCAGGTGCGGCCCGGTCGCCGACGTCGACGAACGTCGCCGGCACGCTGACCGCGGCGACCTCACGCTCCGTGCCGGCGTCCTCGGAGTACTCCGTGACGACCAGGCGTGCGGTCCGGGAGGACTCCAGCGCGTCGTCGGTGGTGAAGACCACGATCCCGGACGAGCCCAGCGTCTTCTCCGCGGCGGCGACATCGAGCTCCGGCAGCGATCGGGTCACGAACTCGGGCACGGTGCCGTCGTCCCCGGCGACGACGAGCTCACCGAATCCACCGCCGATCGTGTCCAGGGCGACCTCACCCCCATCCCCCGTCTGCACGGCCACATAGCCGTCAGCGAGACCCACGCCGGTCGTCGGCGTGACCGTCGAACCCGGGCTCGCCTTCTCGATCTTCGTGGCGACGTCCTGCCACTGCGCCTCGGCGGCGACCTGACCGTCGTCGGTGATGGCGTGCCGAGGCTGCACCACGGCATCGCCGATGGCGAAGGTCGGGAGATAGGTCGCCTGGTTCTGCTCCTGGTCGCTGCCGAACGCGATCCCGAGGGTGACCACCCCGACCACGGTCACCGCGATGGCGCCGGCCGCCGGAACGGTCCGGGTGCGGTGCCGGTCGGCGTCTCGGGTCGCGAAGCGGATCGCCAGCGGCATCCCGGCGCTGAACCGGGCGGCCCAGGACACCAGCACCGGGAGGATGAAGAGCAGCCCGGTGACACAGAGCAGGACACCGAGCGCGATCGGGACTCCGCTGAGCGCGTTCTGGGTGCCGAAGGCAGCCGAGGCGCACCCGGCGACGACCAGCACGATCCCGATGACCGGCGACCGCCGCGACGGCCGGCTCTCCGAGCGGCGCCCGGACAGCACGCCGACGACGTTCTGGCGCGACGCGATCCAGGCCGGTACGACGGCTGCGCAGATCGCGGCCGCGAACCCGATCGCGGCAACAGCCAGGATCCGCAACCACGGCACCTCGAACGGCCCGAACCAGTCGGACACCTGCGCCTGGGCGAGCGGTTGCAGCAGCCGGCCGAGCCCGATCCCGAGGACCGCACCCACGACAGCCGCCACCGCACCGAGGACGATCGCCATCCCGAGCAGCACGCGCCGGGACTGACGGGCCGTGCCACCGGACGCCGCGATCAGGGCGAGGTCACGGGCCTGCCGCCTCGCCGCCACCGCGAATGCCGGTCCGGCGAGCAGCACCACCTCGAGCAGCACCATGACCACGATGAGGACCACGATCACGGCCTCGGCCGGATCCGGCGCCTCCATCGGCGGACGGAGCTCCCGATCGGCGGCCAGGGCGGCCTCCGACGGGTTCTCGGCGACCGAGCGCGAGAGCACGAAGGCACCCTCCGCGTTCAACTCCTCGACATCGCCCCAGGTGATCGGCTCGCCTCCGACGAGCCAGGTCGGGACGTCGAACGATGACGCCATCGGCAGGTCCAGCCCGGCGACGAAAGGCTCGTTGCGCACGGACGCCGACTCGACGATCCCCACGATCTCGCGGACCTCCTCGGTGCCGGCGCCGGGGATCCGAAGCTCCTCGCCGATCCCCGGCCCGCGCTCGGCGAGGGCCGCGTTGACCACGACCTCGCCGGTCCCCTGCGGGAGACGACCTTCGGTCAGCTCGGTCAGCCCGGCCGCGAGCGGGTCGTTCAGATCGATCCGGAGTCCGCTCGCCCAGGTGACACCTCTGTCGGTGCGTACGTCCAGGCCGTAGTCGTTCATCGCGAGCACCGGCCGGTCTCCGACCGCCGCGCGCAGACCGGCCTCGTCCAGCGGCCCGTCCCCGGTCTCCTCGACCCACTCGGCCGCGTTGTCGGGGTCGATGCCCTGCCGGACCTGTCCCGGACTCTGCGCCTCCACCCGCGCGGCAGCCTCGGTGCCGAGCCGACGGTCGAGGCCCTCGATCGTGTCGACGTCATAGGTCTGGTACGTCACCGCGACCGCGGTGACCCCCGCGACCGGCAGCGCGATCATGAGGACGACCAGCAGGCTGCGCCACCTGGCGCGCCTGGCCTCCCGCTGTCCGATCCGCAGCGCGAGCCGCCACCCGGCGAGGCGCCCGCTCATCCGTCCACCTCGGCCGCGAAGACCGTGCCCGGCGTCTCGCCGGCCTCGTCGACGACGACGCCGTCGCGCACGTAGATCACCCGGTCGGCCCAGCTCGCGTAGCGCGGCTCGTGGGTGACGAGCACCCCGGCCGCACCCGCGTCGCACCGCGCACGGATCAGCTTGAGGATGTCCTCACCGGTCTCGGTGTCGAGCGCGCCGGTCGGCTCGTCGGCGAGGATCAGGCGGCGCTCGCCGACGATCGCCCGGGCGATCGCGATCCGCTGCCGCTGACCGCCCGACATCTCGTCGGGGAACCGGTCGTCGAAACCGTCGAGCCCGACCTCCTCGAGGGCGACCCTCGCCGCCGCCTGTGCCGAGCGCCGGCCGGCGCCGTCGAGCTCCAACGGCAGCGCGACGTTCTCGGCCGCCGTGAGGGCCGGGATCAGGTTGAAGTCCTGGAAGACGTAGCCGATCGAGGTACGCCGCAGCTTCGCGCGTCCGCTGATCCCGGCCTCGCCGAGGTCCTGGCCGTCGACGGTCACCGACCCGGAGGTCGGCGAGTCGAGGCCGCCTGCGATCGTCAGCAGCGACGACTTCCCGGAGCCGCTCGGCCCCATGATGGCGACCAGCTCACCGGCGTACGCTGCGAGGCTGACCCCACGCAGGGCGTGGACCTCGGCGGCGCCGGTGCCGTGGACACGGCTCACGTCGGTGAGCCGGAGGACGGGTTCACTCATCGGTGGACTCCTCGGTAGTGGGACCCGCTTTGACGGGTGTTGCATGGATGTGGCGGCTCAGCCGCTCGCGAGCATCGGCGAGCCAGCGGTCGCTGTCGTGGCTGAGGCGGCGCAGGTCGTGGGCGAGGGTGGCGTTCATCGGTCCCCTCCGTCGGCGGGCTCCGGCGCGGTGCTCGTCGCAGCCGCCCGGCGCAGCCGGGCCTCGCAGTGGTCGAGCCAGCGGATCTCGGCCTCGGCGGCGAAGACGAGCCGGTCGAGGACGAGCCCTCCGGCGAGGTCGTCGCCGGCGCCGGAGCGCGCCTGGCGGCGGTATCCCTGGAGCGCCTGCATCGTCGCGTTGCGCTGCTGCTGGACGACCTTGCCGACGTCCACGCTCGGCACCGCGACGGCGACCGCGAGCTTGATCGCGAGCTCGTCGCGCTGTGGCTGCGTACGCTCCACCGGGGTGTCGAACCACCCCTTCACCTCGACCTTGCCGGCCTCGGTGAGCTGATAGAGGGACCGTCCCTCCGCGTCGGTCCCTCCGGCCTCGACGAGGCCGTCCCGCTCGAGTCGCGACAGGGTCGTATAGACCTGCCCGACGTTCAGCGGCCAGCTCGCCCCGGTGCGCTGCTCGAACTCGGCGCGCAGCTCGTAGCCGTAGCGCGGCTTCTCCAGCAGCGCCAGCAGTGCGTGTTTCACGGACACTCGATCACCCCCTCTGGTTACTTACTCAGTATGTATATACCGAGTATGCACCCCCTCGCAAGCCGACATCGCCCTGAGGCCGACAGCAGGACCGACGGCCTGACCTCGGATATTTCCGCCGCCGATCCCCGCGCGACATGGAAGACTTCCTCCGCCGGTTCGGGTCGGCAGCCACCACACCACCTGAACAGGGGACAAGAAGTGTCACGTCATGGACGTGTCGTCGCGCTCGCTGCGGCGTCACTCGCTCTCGGCGGGGTGAGCATCATCCCGATGACCTCCCACGCCGCCGAACCCGATCCGATCGCGACCTACAGGGACCGCGCCGGCGTACCTCTCACCATCCACCGGACCGCCGGCGGCGAGGCCGACTTCATCGGCGCGAAGGGCGACGCCGCGGAGCCGCTGGGTGGCTCGGTCGCCCCCGGCAAGGCCGCGCGGACCCACCTCGCCCAGGCCGGCAAGGCCCTCGGCACCGACGACCTCGACCTTCGCGAGAAGGACACGACCGCGGCCGTCGGCGGCGGGTCGGTCACCCGGTTCGACCAGTACGTCGACGGTGTGCCGGTCCTCGGCGGCGAGGTCGTCGTCGGCCTCGACGAGGAGCGCGGCCTGACGTCCGCGGCCACCAACCTCTCCGACGCCACCTCGGCCCAGGCGACCAGCGTCAGCCGCACGAAGGCCGCAGCGGCAGCCAAGGCTGTCGTCGCCAAGGCCCACCAGAACGCCACCGGCGACCTCACCGTCGAGGACCAGGGCGTCTGGCTCTACGACGACGAGCTCGTCCGTGGCCCGCAGATCGGCACGACCAGCGTCCGCCGGCTCTCGGTGTCCAACGGCTCCACGATCCGCGAGACGGTCCTGGTCCACGCCGGCACCGGCCGCGTGCTCATGCACGTCGACGAGATCGCCCACGCCAACCGCCGGATCTGCGACAACGCGAACGTACGACGCGCCGAGATCGGCTGTGCGGACACCAGCACCACGGTGAAGCGCCGCGAAGGTGACCCGGCCTCCGGGATCGACGACGTCGACGGCGCCTACGACCTGCTCGGAGCGACCGCCGACCTGTACGCGTCGCTCGACCTGGACCTGACCGCCGAGATCGGCTGGTCCGACGATGCCACGACCCCGGCGATCACCGCGACCACCCGCTACTGCGAGCAGGCGTTCCCGGACTACAACCCGCCGTGCCCGATGGACAACGCCTTCTGGAACGGCCAGCAGATCTACCTCGGCCAAGGTCTCGTGGTCGACGACATCGTCGCCCACGAGCTCACCCACGGCGTGATCGAGCGCAGCTCGAACCTCTTCTACTGGTATGAGTCGGGCGCGATCAACGAGTCGCTGGCCGACATCATGGGCGAGATCGTCGACCACCGCTACGCGACCGCCGGCGACTCCCCGACCGACTGGCGCCTCGGCGAGGACTCCTCGTTCGGCGCGATCCGGGATCTCGCCAACCCCACGGTCCACGGCCAGCCCGACAGGATGACCAGCTCCCTGTGGGACGCCGACGACAAGACCTACTACGCCGACGGTGGCGGCGTGCACACCAACAGCGGGGTCGGCAACAAGACGGCCTACCTCATCTCCCAGGGTGGCTCGTTCAACGGGCGCACGATGTCGGGGATCGACGGCGACGACGCGAGCCTCCAGAAGACCGCCACGCTCTACCTCTACACCATCCAGCACCTCGTCTCCGGCAGCCAGTACGCCGACCTCGGCCGCACGCTGGTCACCGGCTGTGACGCCCTGGCTGCTGCCGGCACCGCCGGCTTCACCGCGGCCGACTGCGCGCAGGTGCGCCTGGCCACCGAGGCGACCGAGCTCGCGAAGTCCCCCACGAAGGCCGGCGCCACCCGCCCCGCGGAGGCGCCCAGCACCTGTCCCGCCGGCAGCACCGGCAAGACCGCCATGGCCACCCCGTCCACCAGTCGCGGCGGGCTCTGGACCGCCGCGCCGAACGCGGCTCTGGGCATCCCCGCCAACGACCGCGACGGCAACGGTTCGGAGTTCGGCATGAACCCCGACCCCGACGCCTATGGCGACCCGACCGTCAGCGGGCTCACGACGTCCGGCTTCAAGGTGCCGGCGGGCAAGCGGGCCTATCTGCGGTTCAGCCACTGGTATCTGTTCGAGTGGTACACCGGCAGCGACCCCCGCTACCCGACGCCGGAGTACTACGACGGCGGCGAGGCGCGACTGCTGGTCAACGGGGTCGCCACGGCCATCCCGTCCACGGCCTGGGTGAACGGGCCGAAGCAGAAGCTGCTGCTCAACAACCCGTCCAAGCCGCTGACCGGCTTCGGCGGCGACTCCAACGGCTGGATCAGCTCCCGCATCGATCTGTCCGCCTTCGCCGGCAAGACGGTCCAGCTCCAGTGGCTCGTCCGCGGAGACCAGGAGGGCTCGTTCATCGGCTGGTTCATCGACGGCGTGGAGCTCTACACCTGCAACCCGCAGACCATCGCAAACACGGCGGCGCCGAGGATCACCGGCACCCAGCGGGTGGGCTACACCCTGACCGCATCGAAGGGCTCGTGGAGCCCGGCCGCGTCGTCGGTGCGCTACCAGTGGCTGCGCAACGGCGCCGCGATCAGCGGGGCCACCGGGTCGACGTACAAGCTGACCGGCTACGACCACGCCCGGACGATCCAGGTCCGGGTCACCGCCTACTCCTCGGCGTGGCCGGCGGCCAACCCCGGGGTCCGGACGAGCTCGGGCACGGGCAAGATCCTGGCCGGCTACCTGACGTCGGTCACCCCCACGATCAGCGGCACTCGCCGGGTGGGCTACACGCTCACCGCCGTCCGCGGCACCTGGAAGCCCGGAACGATCTCGTACTCCTACCAGTGGCTGCGCAACGGCAAGGTCATCTCCGGAGCCACCGGGAGGACCTACCGACTGAGGTCGATCGACCGCGGTGACCGCATCCGCGTCCGGGTGACCGGCCGCAAGACCGGCTACTACACGAAGTCGGCGACCTCGGCGGCCACCGGCATCATCCGCTGACCCAACCCAACCCGGCCCGGCCCGGCGGCCTCTCAGCCGCCGTCGCCGGGCCGGTCCGGATGGAGCAGCAGCTCGATCTCGTCGATGACCGAATCGGTCACGACACCCGCAGCGAGACCATCGATCCGTATGCCGTCGACAGCGTTCTCGAGCCCGTCGCGACCGGCCAGCCGCGCGGCGGGCAGCGCACGGACCGCGGCAGCGAGCCGCCGCTCCAGCGCGGTGTGCAGGACGGCACGCGGGTCGATGTACGCCGCGCCGATCCGAGGCGGGTCGACGTCGACGGAGAAGGTCGCGAGGACACGTACGTCCTGGTCGTCGCTGGTCCGGGCCCGGACCACGATCGCGATCTCGATCGGCTCGATCGGCCATGCGAGCACCTCGTGAAAGCCCGGAACCGCGAACGTCGTCGACCCCGACGCGATCCGGACGATCCGGCGGTGCCTGGTCACCACCAGACACTCGCCACGGCGCGCTCGCCGCAGCAGCGACGCCACCACCAGGACAATCGCGATCCCCGCGATCGTCAGGACCGTCAGCATCTCCCCCATGGCACGAGTCTTCTCGACCCGCTGCCGATGCCGAATGGGCTCTGCCACCCATTCGTCTCCGTACGTCAGCCCGTTGCGCTCTGCGCCCAGGGACTGATCCGCACCTCGGCCCCGTCGAGGATGTCGAGACCGCTCGGCCCGTCGATCACCGCGACACCGAGCGTGGTCGGCGTACTGCCGGGCATCGCGGTCACGAGCAGCTCCGTCGTGATGTCAGGGTCGTTCGCGGTCGACATCGCCTGCCAGTCGATCACCGCCATCACCGACTGCACCGGAGGGACGACGACGCGCTCGGGCACCATGCCCGGTGCGTAGGGCTTGACCGTCACCTCCGACTGCCGAGCGCCGGCGGCGTTCAAGAACACGACGTCGGGTACGCCCTCGATCGCACAGGCTCGACGGCCGAGGTTGCGGGCCAGGAGCCACGCCTGCCGCGATCCGAGAGCCGCGTCCTGCCCGCCGAAGGTGACCTCGAGATCCGCTGGCCGGCAGGACGGCGCGGCCGGGTCGGCGGGCCAGGGCGCGGCATCGCCGAACGGCGGCATCGTCGTCGGCGCCGGGGTCCTGCCGCCGACCCAGCCCTCCGCCGTGCCGCCACGCGTCCCTTGGACCGAGTACGCGAGCGGCTGTGCCGAGCCTCCGGGATAGCCGTCGTACGCAGTGAGCCACCGGCTGACATCGGTGATCGCACGGTCGCCCTCGGCCGCCTCGACCAGGACGATCAGTGGCTCGAAAGGAGCGGAGAGCTGTGCGGAGGTCACCGACGGGCGCTCGGAGGCGGCTGCCACCAGACCGACCGCGACCGGATCGGGGAGCTCGTTCGACCGGTACCAGGCCTTGCCACCGCGAAGATCGACGGGGCGCTGCTGGTTGCGTGCGGCCGCGGCGACCGCCGCCAGCGCATGCTGCGGCGCCTCGACGTCGGCAGCCGCTGGGCTGCCCGTCTGCGGCTCGGAGACGCTCGAGGACACCGATGTCGCACCGGCCTCGTGCAGAGCGACGGCATCGGCGAGCGCGTCGCCGACGGCATCGACCGGGTCCAGGCCGCTCGCGGCCACCCGGACGTCGGTCCCGCCCATCTCGAACGACACGCTGGTCCGGTCGGCCGGGGCGTCCGGTGCGAGCCGGGCGACCTCGGGCCGCAGCAACCGCAGCACCTCGGAGCCGGCGTCGGCCGCCTCGGGTCCGGACAGATCGTCCTCGAGGGTCACCTCGACGGTCACCGAGTGCTCCGTGCGATCGGCCTCCCCGAAGTCCTCGCCCGGGATGCGCCGGGACTCGTCGACGGCCAGCACGTCGCGTACGCCGGGGACGGACTGCCACGCGTCGGAGAGATCAAGGATCTTCGACACCGTGTCCAGCGCTCTCGTCCCGGCCACCGACGCACCGGGTCGGCCCCAGAGCATCGCGACCGCAGCCCCTGCCACGGCCAGCAGAACCAGGCCGACGGCCACGGCCCTCACCCGGAGCTCGCGCCTTCGGGTGCTGCCCGGCATCGTCACGTACGTCCTCCTCGACCTCTGCGGAAGGCAAAGAGTCGCACAGGACGAGCCTCATCAGCCCGGCAAATGCGGAACCGGCACGATTCCTTCACAGGATCCGTGCCGGTTCACCACATCACGGGGAGCGGGGTCAGGCCGGGCTGATCAAGCCGGGAACCCCTCGCCCTTGGCCGCGAGGTCGCGGAGGTACTGCGTCGGACGGAACCTCTCGCCGTACGTCTCGGCCAGCTCGTCGGCACGAGCCAGGAAGGCCTCGATGCCGATCGAGCCGTCAGCGGCCTCGTAGCCGGTGATGAACTGGGCCGCACCACCGGTCTGCGGCGGGAAGCCGATGCCGAAGATGGAGCCGATGTTGGCGTGGGCGGCGGAGGTGATGACGCCCTCCTCGAAGCACTTCGCCGTCTCGAGCGCCTCGATGAAGAGCATCCGCTCCTCGGCGTCCTTGATCGGGATCTGCTTCTCGGCGACCGGGAACACGCTGCCGAGGTCGGCCCAGATCGAGCCGCGCTTGCCGTCGGTGTAGTCGTAGAACCCGGCACCCTTGAGCTTGCCGGAGCGACCCGCCTCGATGAGGGGGTTGAGCACCTTCTCGGTGGTGGTGAGCTCCTCGATGCCGGCGGCCTCGCGGGTCGTACGAGCGATCTTGACCATGAGCTCGTGGTTGAGCTCGTCGGCGATCTGCAGCGGACCGACCGGGAAGCCGGCCTGGGTCGCGGCACGCTCGAGCGAGTAGGGCGCGAAGCCCTCGGCGAGCAGCTCCAGACCCTCCTGGATCTGGGTGCCGATGACGCGCGAGGTGTAGAAGCCGCGGCTGTCGTTGACGACGATCGGGGTCTTCTTGATCTGCTGGACGATGTCGTAGGCCTTGGCCAGCGCGACATCGCTCGTCTCGGCGCCACGGATGATCTCGACCAGCGGCATCTTGTCCACGGGGGAGAAGAAGTGCAGGCCGATGAAGTCGGCCGGGCGGTCGATGCCCTTGGCGAGCTCGGTGATCGGCAGGGTCGAGGTGTTGGAGCAGAGCACCGCGTCGTCGTTGACGAACGGGGCGATCTCGCTGAAGACCTTCTGCTTCAGCGCGACGTCCTCGAAGACCGCCTCGACGACCACGTCGACACCGGCGAAGTCCTCCGGGGCGACCGTCGGGGTGATCCGGTTGAGGATCTCGTCGGCCTTCTCCTGGGTCAGCTTGCCGCGCGAGACCGCCTTCTCGTTGAGCTTGGCGGTGTAGGCCTTGCCCTTCTCGGCCGCCTCGATCGCGACGTCCTTGAGGACGACCTCGGCACCGGCCCGGGCGAAGGAGTACGCGATGCCCGCACCCATCATCCCGGCGCCCAGAACGCCGACCTTCTTCGCGGTGAACTTCTCCACGCCGTCAGGACGCAGCGTGCCGGCGCCGATGGCGCCGAGGTCGAAGAAGAACGCCTGGATCATGTTCTTCGACTGCTGGCCGGTGACCAGCGAGACGAAGTAGCGCGACTCGATCCGGGTGGCCGTGTCGAAGTCGACCATCGCACCCTCGACCGCGGCCGACAGGATCGCCTTCGGCGCACGCATGTCGGACTGCTTGAGCTGCTTGCGCAGGATCGGCGGGAACGCCGGCAGGAAGCCCGCGAGCGCCGGCGAGGTCGGCTTGCCGCCGGGCATCTTGTAGCCGGGCTTGTCCCACGGCTGCGCGATCTCGTCGGGGTTGGCCTTGATCCACGCCTTCGCGGCGGGCACGAGCTCGTCGGGGGAGGAGACGAGCTCGTGGATCAGACCCTTCTCGAGGGCCGCGGCGGGCTTGAACTTGGTGCCCTGGCCGAGGACGTCCATCAGCCCGGTCATGATCCCCAGGAGACGTACGACGCGGGTGACGCCGCCACCGCCGGGCAGCAGTCCGAGGGAGACCTCGGGCAGGCCGATGTCGTAGCGGGCGTCCAGCGCGATGCGGTGCTGCGCGGCCAGCGCGATCTCCAGGCCACCGCCGAGGGCGGCACCGTTGATCGCGGCGACGACCGGCTTCGGGAAGGTCTCGAGCTTGCGGAGGGTCGCCTTGATCGCCTCCACCTCCTCGAAGACCTGGGCGCCGTTCTCGGGGCGTACCTGGATCATGTTCTTGAGGTCGCCGCCCGCGAAGAAGGTCTTCTTCGCGGAGGCGATGACGACGCCGGTGACGTCGTCTGCTTCGGCGTACAGCCTCTCGACAGCGTCCGCCATCGAGGTCTTGTACAGCTCGTTCATGGTGTTGGCCGACTGGTTCGGGTCGTCCAGGGTCAGCGTGACGATGCCGTCGGCATCGCGGTCATAGCGGACTGCGGTCTCGCTCATCTGTCTTCCTTCAAGTCTGTGTCGGGCACGGCCCGGGATGTTCACCGAGGTACCTCGGTCAGCTGTCGCTTCCTTCGCGGAGTTCCACGAGGGAGGTGGGCGCTCACCGAGTTACCTCGGTGAGCATTCGCGGACGCGTCAGACCAGCTCGACGATCGTCGCGATACCCATGCCGCCACCGACGCACAGCGTGGCGAGGCCGCGCTGCTTGCCCTGACGCTCGAGCTCGTCGACCAGGGTGCCGAGGATGATGGCACCGGTCGCGCCCAGCGGGTGACCCATGGCGATCGCGCCGCCGTTGACGTTGGTGATCGACTCGTCGATGCCCATGTCCTTCATGAACCGCATCGCGACCGCGGCGAACGCCTCGTTGATCTCGAAGAGGTCGATGTCGTCGACGGTGAGGCCGGCCTTGGCCAGCGCCTTGCGCGAGGCCGGGGCCGGGCCGGTGAGCATGATCGTCGGGTCGGCCCCGGAGACGGCGGCCGAGACGATCCGGGCACGCGGGGTGAGACCGTTGGCCTTCCCCGCCTCCTCGGAGCCGATCAGCATCAGCGCGGAGCCGTCGACGATGCCGGAGGAGTTGCCGGCGTGGTGGACGTGGTCGATCTTCTCGACCCAGTGGTACTTCGCCAGCGCGACGTCGTCGAAGCCGGCCTCCTGGCCCTGCTGGAGGAAGGACGGCTTGAGGCCGGCCAGCGTCTCGGCGGTGGTGCCGGGGCGGATCAGCTCGTCGTGGTCGAGCACGGTCAGGCCGGTCTGGTCGACGACCGGGATCACGGCGTCCTTGAAGTAGCCGTTCTCCCAGGCGGCGGCCGCCCGGGCGTGCGACTGCGCGGCGTAACGGTCGACGTCGGCGCGGCTGAAGCCCTCCAGCGTCGCGATCAGGTCGGCGCCGATGCCCTGCGGGACGAAGCCGGTCTTGAGCGCGGTGTCGGGGTCCTGCGCCCAGGCGCCGCCGTCGCTGCCCATCGGCGCCTTGCTCATCGACTCGACGCCACCGGCGAGGATGAGGTCCTCGAACCCGCCGCGTACGCGGGAGGCGGCCTGGTTGACGGCCTCCAGGCCGGATGCGCAGAAGCGGTTGAGCTGCACACCGGCGGTCGTCTCGGGGAGTCCGGCCTTGATGGCGGCGGTCTTGGCGATGTCACCGCCCTGCTCGCCGACAGGGGTGACGACACCGAGGACGACGTCGTCGATCAGCTCGGGGTCGAGGTTGGGGTTGCGCTTGCGCGTCTCGTCGATCAGGCCGACCACCAGGTCGATCGGCTTGACCTCGTGGAGCGCTCCGGTCTTCTTACCCTTCCCGCGCGGCGTGCGCAGGTGGTCATAGATGAATGCTTCAGCCATGCGCCGATTGTGACACTAAAACTGTCACAGTCAACAGGGTTGGTCCGAATGATTCACGATAGGTTGCGCGAGATCGTCCGATTCACGGCGTCCTGGAAGCTCACCACGATCGCCTCGGTGGTCAGCTGCCGCAGCCGCGGGAGCACCTCCTCGAGGCGTGCCGCCTCCTCCGGCGTGTGATGGGTCCGCTTGAACGGGTCCACGACCTGGTCGCGCAGGATGGTGTTGAGCTCGTCGGCGAGATCCGCCATGAGGCGTGACGTCGCTGCGTACGCGGCCGCGAGCGCGTCCCGGGGAAGCCCCAGCGCGATCAGCTCACGGCCGATGCGGGCCTGGATGTCATCGGTCGGCTCGGTGGCCCAGGACGTGATCATGGCGCGCTGCATCGCAAGATCCTCCCGGGTGGTCTCGGCCGGGAGCCGGGCGAGATAGCGCTCGATCGCCTGCAGGGTGAACCCGTGCTCCTGGAGCGCGGTGACCATGTCCAGGCGAGCGCGGTGCTCGGGCCCGTAGTAGGCGACCCGGCCGCGCCTGATCGCCGGCGGGATCAGCCCGAGGCTCGCGTAGTAGCGCGTGGTGCGCACCGACACCCCGGTGACGGTCGACAGCTCGTCGATCGTCATCAGCTCATCGGTCGTCTCGGTCATAGCCAGGGACCGTAGACCAAAGTGTTGCTACTTCGCCAGTGTTACTGTCACAGTTGCTCCGTCGGTGGCTTGCGTCACAGTCGCGAGCCCGATGCGATCGACCGTCGACCAAGGAGTGTCATGCCCGAGAAGCCCACCATCTACGAGGCGGAGCACGAGGACTTCCGCGCCACCGCGAAGGCGTTCTTCGAGAAGGAGGTCGCTCCGTTCCACGACCAGTGGGAGAAGGACGGCATCGTCCCGCGCGAGCTGTGGAAGAAGGCCGGCGACACCGGGCTGCTCTGCTTCGACGTCGACGAGGAGTACGGCGGCCCCGGCATCAAGGACTTCCGGTTCAATGCTGTCCTCCACGAGGAGATGGCGAAGATCGGCGCCAGCGGGCCGGGCTTCTTCGTCCACACCGACATCATCGTCCCCTACATCTCCCACCTCGGCACCCCGGAGCAGAAGCAGCGCTGGCTGCCGGGCTGCGTCTCGGGCGACATCATCACCGCTGTCGCGATGACGGAGCCGGGCGCGGGCTCGGACCTCCAGGGCGTACGCACCACCGCTGTCGACAAGGGCGACCACTACCTCCTCAACGGCTCGAAGACGTTCATCTCCAACGGCATCAACGCCGACCTGGTCATCGTGGTCGCCAAGACCAACCCCGAGGCCGGTGCCCACGGCATCTCGCTGCTCGTCGTCGAGCGCGGCATGGAGGGCTTCGAGCGCGGCCGCAACCTCGACAAGGTCGGCATGAAGGCTCAGGACACCGCCGAGCTCTCCTTCACCGACGTGGTCGTACCGAAGGAGAACCTCCTCGGCGAGGAGGGCTCCGGCTTCATCTCGCTGATGACCCTGCTGCCGCAGGAGCGCATCTCGGTCGCCTCGATCGCGGTCGCCGCGGTCGAGCAGGTCCTCGAGCTCTCGTTGGACTACGCGCGCACCCGCGAGGCCTTCGGCCGCCCGATCGGCCGTTTCCAGAACACCGCGTTCACGCTGGCCGAGATGGCCACCGAGGCCTACCTCGCCCGGCTGTTCCTCAACGACGCCATCACCCAGCTGAACGCCGGCACCGCCGACACCGTCCTGGCCTCGATGGCCAAGTGGTGGACCACCGAGCTGCAGAAGAAGTTCGTCGACCAGGGCGTCCAGATCCACGGCGGCTACGGCTACATGATGGAATACCCGATCGCCAAGGCGTTCATCGACAGCCGCATCCAGACCATCTACGGCGGCACCACCGAGGTGCAGAAGCTGATCATCAGCCGCCACCTCGGGCTCTAGACCTCCGCGGTGTGCTGCCCGGAGTGCGCTGCCGCACTCCGGGCAGCACAAGCCTTCCTAGGAGGAGCCGAACCGTCCCACGAATCCGCGCCCTAGCGCACGTCGCCGCCCCTTGCGATAGATCGCCTCGGTCCGATCGTGGTAGGCCCAACCGTTCCGGGAGGGCCGCACGTCCAGAGCGGCGAAGTGCACGGCCGCGCTTCTGGGTTGTCCTGCACGGGAGTACAGGAATGCCAGTTCCGCATGCACTGCAGCACCCCAAGGACCAGGCCGATGGGCAGGGTGAGACACCGTCTCGGCAGCGATATGGCCGAGTGGATGCGTCTGCGGCCGGTGGGAGGGAATGTCCAGCCACCGCTCGACCTCCACGGTTGCCCAGAGCGCTCGACTCGGCGAACCGAGAGGGGCCACACCGCGGCACTCGTCCGCGAACGCCTCTGCCAGCTCCCACGACCCGAACCATTTGGGTAGCAGATGCTGCAGGAAGGTCTGCTGCGCAGCAAAGTGGTGGGGCACCAGGGCTGCTATGTGGTCATACCTGCGACGAGCCTCGACGATACCGAGTTCCAGGCCCAGGGCGGTGAGGATCCGCCACTCCCAGGCATGGACGTACGTCGGCGCGACCGCGGTCACAGAGGTGAGCAGTTCCTCCGCCGCGGAGAGCGCCTCGAAGAACCCGGCGAACTGTGCCGCGGAAACATACGGGGCCCTGTAGCCGGAACGGCGCAGCCATGCGATACGCACGAACCGGGCGCCCAGCACGGTTCGCGCCATCAGATCTCCACCGTTCGCCGCTGGAATGAGCCAGGCCTCGACGCCATCGGTCTCCGCAATCAGCCCGACCGCTTTGGAACATCTCTCCACGTCGAGCCCGCCAAGGATCCTGGCAGTCAGACCCCAGTCACCGGCTTCCACGGCCGGACGAAGAGCCGGCGTCTCCAACGCCAACCAGGGGTTGTAGGTCTCGGTGGCACGGTTGGTCACTCCGATAGCAGCGGTCATGGCTCACTCTCCCAGCTTGATCCGGCGGCGTACGCCTGCGCCCAGTCCTGCTCCGAGGATCCAGAGCAGGATCGTGATCCCGATCCACACCACGGTGATGGCCAAGTCTTCACCGGCTGGGTCACCGACCATCAGCTCGTATGCGCCGATGAGGGCTGGCAGCGTGCCGATGAAAGCTGCGATGAACACGATGAGTGCGGTCCACGCTGCCCATGGACCGAAGCCGGTCCAACCCGACGCCGCTCGCGAAGGATCGGCATCCTGTCGCGCCGGTCTCTTCGGCGGTTCCGGGACTACCTCAGCGGCACGGGCCGGGTAGGGAAGCACGAGGCCGGCGGGGACGCGGGAGTCGATGTCACGCTTGACGATCTCCGTGCTGAGCCCCTTCCACAAGGTCGGCTCCACGACAACCGCCAGCGCATCCTCGGCGATCAGCCGACGGGCACCGTCAGGCACGGCAACCATCGCCGCCAGCGCATCGAACCGCACCGTGACGACGGAACCGGGCATGCTCCGACTGACTCCATCCGCTCCGATGATCAGCTCGTGACCGTCGCGGACGAGGGAGGCGAACACCGTGCCCTCGACTGCGCTCTCCGAGAGGTGTGGGGCCCGGCTCGCCCCGCCGAATCCGTGACCACCCGGGATCGAGATCAGCGCATCGGACCAGAGCTCCCTCGCGACTGCGGCAACGTCCTCGACTGTCACCCTCTCCAGCTCGGAGCTGTCACGCGGGTCGAAGACGTCCGCGTCCAGGAGTAGACCGATGGCCGTGGATGCGAGCATCGCTGCTCCCAGGTCGGGGATGTCGGTCTCGGCACGAAGTTGCTTGCGTATGGCATCGACGTCGGCCTGGTCGATCTGGCCGGCACGCATGCCGGCCAGGATCTCGGCGACGACACTGACGACGACACCGCTCTTCTCCTCGAGCGCATCCGCGTAGATGGTCAACCTGGCGTGGGCGGCGTCGATCCTGTCATAGCTGCAGCCGGCGTCGTAGGAGAGTCCCTGGTCTCGGCGCAGCTCACGCATCAGCACCCGGGTCGCCACTCCACTGAAGACGTGGGCGGCCATGCTGCGCCGCACCATGGCATCGAGGACGATGCCGTCGAAGCCGCCGCAGAACCATGCTGGTTTGCTCGGGAGTGTCTCGGGTGGGAGAGCCACCGGACGCCGCCCACCCGGCGGAAGCTCCAACGACAGCGTTTCGGGCACCTCGTCGAGCGTGAGGAAGGCGACCGCGTTTCCGCTGGTGAACCAGGTCCTCGCCCACTCTTCGACCTCGGCTGCGCCGATTCGGAAGAGACCTTCCTCGTCCTGCCCGATCAGGCCGGGGCCGCGTGCTCCGTAGCGCCACGTCCTCATCGCTGAATGGATCCCGCCTCGACCACCCCGGGATGCCTCCGTTCGGAGGATGCTCTTCTCGGTGTCGATGCGACCGGTCGGGAGATTGCGCAGTCCGGCACAGACGTCGTTCAGGAAGGTGACGACCTCTTCGCTGGTACCGGTGGCGTGGAAGTAGGTCCACTGCTCGGTCGTGTGTCCGTTCGAGTGCTGGTCGGCGAGGTCGCTGCCGTGCAGCGCGAGATGCTCGACGAGGTGAGTGATCCCGGCGACAGGAAGGGCCTCGTCGGCGTACCCGACCCGGAAGCAGATTCCTCCCGTCACTGGCCCGGTCTTCGAGGCCAGTAGCAGGGGCACGCCGTCGACCACCGTTGGCGTGACCAGACCGTCCAGCGGTGCGATCTTCTCTTTCACGCCGGAGAGGTCAGACCTCACAGTTCCCGCCATGCGTTCCGGACACTCCGACCCGTGCGCCAGCCGAGCAGGCCACACACCAGCGCTACGACGAGGGCGCCACCGACCTCCGCGAGCGTGCCGTCCGCGCCGTACAGGATGGCCATGGCAACCGCCCCGAGGCCGAGAACCGCCAGCAGGAGGAGCCCCGGGATCAGGAAGACAAGTCGGCCGATCGCCAGAACCCGCTCGGGACTGTCTCCGCCCATCGCGAACCGGTAGAACGACGCGTACGAGTCGTCGGCGAGATAGCGCCAACCCGTCCGGGACGGGAACCCGTCGAGCGCCAGGAAATGCGGCTTGGCCAGGGGAGCCTTCCCGGCAAGGCAGTAGAGGAGCGCGAGCTGACTGTGTACGGCGGCTCCCCAGATGCCCGGCCTGTGGTCGGGGTGGTCCACGGTCTCCTCGGCGATCTGCCGGAGCCGATCCAGGTCGATCTTCGCCTTGTAGGACGAGTCGTCCAACCATCGCTCGATCATGACGTCGAGCTCGAGCGCCCGGCTCGGCGAGCCCATGGGCGCGGCGTCGCGGCACTCGGTGGCAAAGGCCTCGGCCGACTCCCAGGATCCGCCCCACTTCGGCACGATCTGCTGGAGATAATTCGACTGGGCGGATGCGTGATGCGGGCTGAGCGCCGCCACCTTGTCGTAGCGTCGACGCGCCTCCTCCAGGCCGAGGGAGAGACCCATGGCGACCGGCTGCCGCATCGTCCAGGCCTGCACGTAGTCGGGCCGTTGGGCGCATACCTCGGTCAGCAACTCCTCGGCCCGGGTCAGCCACTCGTGGAACTGCCGGAACTGCTCGGCCGAGACGTCCGCGGCGCGATGACCGGTGCGGACGGTCCACCCGATGGTCACGTAGCGCGCGCCCAGCAGTGTCTTGGCGACATGATCAGTGGGGTCGTCGGCAAGAACCTTCTCCAACCACTCCTCGCATTCGACGTCCTGGATGCACCCGATGGCGGTGTCGAGACGGGCCTCATCGAAGGTTTCCAGCGAGGCTCGGACTCGCGGCCAGTCACCTGCGTCGACGGCATCTTTCAGCCCGGGGTCGTGCAAGCTCAGCCAAGGGTCGTGGGGTGTGGGGGGACGTTCGGTCATGGTGCTGCTCTCGCGCTCGAGGTAGTGGGCGAGCAGACGCTACTTCCCACCTCACCCCCAAGGGGTAGGGGGTATCTCGATCGTTACCGACGCGTGGCCGGGCGCGCAGTTCAGGAGAGCTCTTGGCTGCGTACGTAGGCGGCGCGGGTGGCCTCGAGGAAGGCCGCCCGCAGGCCGTTCTGCTCCAGCGCGCCGAGGGCTGCAGCGGTGGTGCCGCCAGGGGAGGTGACCTGCTCACGGAGGACGGCGGGGTGGGTGCCGCTCTCGAGCAGCTTGGCGGAACCGGTCAGCGTCTGGATGACGAGGGTCGTGGCGTCGTCCCGGGTCAGGCCGAGGTGGACACCGGCCTCGATCCAGGCCTCGGCGACCAGGAAGACGTACGCCGGGCCGGATCCGCTGACTGCGGTGACGGCGTCGATCTGCGACTCGGGGACGGTGACGACCTTGCCGACGGCGCGCATCAGGTCGGCCGCGGTCTCGACTGCTTCCGGGGTGGCTTTGGCGCCACCGGCGACCGCTGACATTCCCTCGCCGACCAGGGCGGGGGTGTTGGGCATGACCCGGACGACCGAGACCCCCTCCGGCACCGCCGGCTCCATCGCGGAGGTCGGGACGCCGGCGGCGAGAGAGACCACGGTGGTGCCTTCGCGAAGCGCGGACGCGATCGACTCCAGGACAGGTACGACGCCGTAGGGCTTCACGCCGAGCACCACGACATCGGCCTCGGCAGCAGCCTCAGAGGCCGACAGCGTACGGATGCCGTGCTTCTCCCGGAGGGCGGCGGCCTGCTCCTCGCGCGCCTCGACCACGATGACGCTCTGCGGGGAGTGTCCCGCCTCGAGCAGCCCGGCCAGCACGGCCCCGCCCATGTTTCCTGCACCGATGATCGCGATCGTCATGCTCGTCAGTCTCCCAGAGCAGGTGACCTGCATGATTCCGGCCCCAGGCGACCCAAGCAACTGCTAGGTTTCGTTCCCAGGCCCGTCAGACGCCGCTGGTCACCGGGAGGCCACATGCGCATCCGCCGTACGTCTCTGCTCGCTGTGATCGCCCTCGCGGTGACGGTCATGATGGTCGGGCCGCCTGCTGGAGCGGAGCCGGATGCGATCAGCGCCGCCTCGGGTCAGGACACGAAGCGAACGCTTCCGTCGCCGGAGTCGGAGATCAACGTGACCGGTGAGCCGCTCACCGGCACCGCTCCGGACGGCTCCGTGCAAGGGCTCATCGATGCCCACAGCCACATGTTCATGCAGGACGGGATCGGTGGCGCGGCGGTCTGCGGGAAGGCCTTCTCCGAGGCCGGGGTCGCAGACGCGCTGAAGGACTGTCCCTCCCATGGCATCGCCGGCGAGACCGCGCTGCTGGAGAACCTGACCCGCTCGGGGAGCCCGCTCGGGTTCCACGACACCACCGGATGGCCCTCGTTCAAGGACTGGCCGGCCTACGACTCGCTGACCCACCAGCAGATGTACTACCGCTGGGTCGAGCGGGCCTGGCGCGCCGGTCAGCGGATCCTGGTCGTGCAGCTGACCAGCAACAAAGCGCTGTGCGCGATCAACCCCGGCACCCACCAGTCCTGCGACGAGATGACCGCGGTGCGGAGGCAGGCGAAGGACGCCTACGACACCCAGGCGTTCATCGACGCGCAATACGGTGGCGAGGGGCGCGGCTGGTACCGGATCGTCACCGACGCCGACCAGGCGCGCGAGGTGATCGAGGACGGCAAGCTCGCCGTCGTGCTCGGCGTGGAGACCTCCGAGCCGTTCGGCTGCTCTCAGAAGCTGCGGCTGCCCTCGTGCACCCGCGCCAACATCGACAAGGGGCTCGACGAGCTGAAGTCGCTGGGCGTCTCGTCGATGTTCCTGTGCCACAAGTTCGACAACGCGCTGTGCGGGGTCCGCTACGACAAGGGCACCACCGGGCTGCTGATCAACGCCGGTCAGTTCCTCACCACGGGCACGTTCTGGACCCCGAAGGCCTGCGACCCCGACCAGCCGCACGACAACAACCCGCGCCTGGTCGAGCGGCCGGCCGAGCTCGACTGGCTGCCGCAGCCGCCGATCTATCCGTCCGGCACCGTCTGCAACCCCTATGGCCTCTCGGCGCTGGGCGAGTATGCCCTGCGGGGCCTGATCAAGCGGGGCATGATGGTCGAGGTCGACCACATGAGCGCCAAGGCCGCCGACCGCGCCCTCGACATCCTCGAGGAGACGGACTATCCCGGCGTGCTCGCCAGCCACTCCTGGATGGACGAGCGATATCTCGACCGGCTCTACGCCCTCGGTGGTTTCTCGACCATCTACGGCCACAGCACCGACCAGTTCCTGGCGGAGTACGTCCGCACCGCGCCCGTCCGTGACCGCTACGGCGCGGGCATCGGGTTCGGGTTCGACATGAACGGCTTCGGCGGCACCCCCGGCCCGGCGAAGACGCGGGTCGGCTACCCCTTCGAGGGCATCCTCGGCGACTCCGTCGTCGAGCGCCAGGTCACCGGCCAACGGATCTGGGACTACAACACCGACGGCGTCGCCCACTACGGGATGATCCCCGATTACCTCGAGGACCTCCGCCTCACCGGCGGCCAGGACGTCATCGACGACATCGTCCGTGGTTCGGAGTCCTACCTGCGTACGTGGGCGGGGGCACGCTCAGCAGCGCAATGACGCGCGGGCCTGACTCGCCTCTCGAGTCAGAAGAAGCCGGTCAGTCGTCTCGAGGACGCCTCAGCCAGCCGCCACCGAACAGCGCCCAGACGACGAGCAGGGGCTGGAAGAACAGCCGGACCAACCGCTTGGTGTCCGTGTCGAGACCGAACGCGTCGACGCCTTCCACGTATTGCGCGATGTTGCCGGGGAAGATCGCCACGAAGAACGCGGCGAGGAGCGCTCCGACGAGTCGTCGCCGCCCCGGCAGAGCGACGAAGGCCAGCCCGAGCCCGACCTCGACGACGCCCGAGCCGAGGACGGTCAGGTCCTCGTCGATCGGGAACCAGTCGGGCACTTGCGCCCGGAACTCCTGGCGCAGGGCCGTCAGGTGCGCTACGCCGACGGCCATCATCACGACACCCAGCAGGAGGCGCGCGACGGTTCGCGCGATCGAGATCATCGCACCACTGTAGGAGGACGCGAGAGCCCGACGGGGTCGACCACCGCTGGTCGACCTCGTCGGGCGTTTCCTCAGAAGAGGTTGTCGACCAGCGGCGTCGGCGAGCCGAAGCGGTGGGCGGTGATCGAGACGGCCTGCTCGTGCAGGAAGGTGAGCAGCTCGATCCGGCCGGCCTCGACGACGGGCTGGGCGTAGAGGGCGATGTCGACGCGGCCCTGGCTCGCGGCCGCGAAGGCTTCGCGCGAGCCACCCAGGAGGCGTACGCGGCCGGGCGCGTGCGGCCCGGAGAGGATCGATGCCCACGCGGCCATGTCCTCGACGAGGTAGGTCGCACCGGTCGCCTTCACCAGCGAGGCGGTCTCGTCGTCGAGCGCCTCGGCGACGGACACCGTCACCGGCGCGCCGGCAGCGACACCGGCGGCGAGGACGCGAAGCAGGTGGGCGATCGGACCACCTTCGTAGCGGATGGTGACCGGCACCGGCGAGTAGCGCAGCACGTTGACCTCGGCGGTCAGGCGTGAGACGTCTCGAGCAGCGCCGAACTCGCGCTCCCAGGCGACCGCGTCCGAACCGGCGCCCCGCTTGAGCATCTCGAGGTCGTCGATCCCGAGCCGGCCGGCCCAGTCGACGAGCGACCGGACAGCGGCCGACGGCGTCGCGAGCTCGGTGGCCGGAGCCGGGACCCAGTCGCTGAGACCGACCAGGTAGTTGGGGCCACCGGCCTTGGTCCCGGCGCCCACCGCCGACTTCTTCCAGCCGCCGAACGGCTGGCGACGCACGATCGCGCCGGTGATGCCACGGTTGACGTAGACGTTGCCCGCCTCCACCGACTCGAGCCAGTGCGAGATCTCGGCACGGTCGAGGCTGTGGATGCCCGCGGTGAGGCCGTAGTCGACCTCGTTCTGGATCTCGAGCGCCTCGTCGAGCGAGTCGGCCGAGATCAGGCCGAGGACCGGACCGAAGTATTCGGTCAGGTGGAACTCGGAGCCGCGCTTCACGCCGGTCTTCACACCCGGGGACCAGAGCCGGCCGGTGTCGTCGAGCTGGCGCGGCCGCACCAGCCACGACTCACCAGGAGCGAGCGTGGTCAGCGCCTTGAGCAGCTTGCCGGAGGCCGGCTCGATGACCGGGCCCACCTGCACCGTCGGGTCGGTCGGGTAGCCGACGCGAAGCGAGGTGACCGCGTCGATGAGCTGGTCACGGAAGCGGCGCGAGGTCGCGACCGAGCCGACCAGGATGCCCAGCGACGCCGCCGAGCACTTCTGCCCGGCGTGGCCGAAGGCGGAGTAGACGAGATCCTTGACCGCCAGGTCGAGGTCGGCGTCGGGGGTGACCACCAGCGAGTTCTTGCCGGAGGTCTCGGCCAGCATCGGCAGGTCCGAGCGGAACGAGCGGAACAGCTCGGCGGTGTCGAAGGCACCGGTGAGGATCAACCGGTCGACCAGCGGCGAGGAGATCAGCGCACGACCGACCTCGTTCTCCGGCACGTGCACCAGACGCAGGACCTCCTTCGGCACCCCGGCGGCCCAGAGGGTCTCCACGAGCACCGAGCCGCAGCGCTGCGCCTGCGGAGCCGGCTTGATCACCACGGCCGAGCCGGCCGCGAGCGCTGCCGCGACACCGCCGGTCGGGATGGCCAGCGGGAAGTTCCACGGCGGGGTGACCAGGGTGAGGCGGACGGGCACCTGACGGGCACCGTCGACCGTGTCGAGCTCCTCGGCCAGGCTGGCGTAGTAGTTGAGGAAGTCGATCGCCTCGGAGACCTCGGGGTCGCCCTGGTCGAGCGTCTTGCCACACTCGGAGGCACCGACCTCGAGCCACTCGGCGCGGCGGCGCTCGACCTCGACAGCAGCGGCACGCAGCACGGCGGCCCGCTCGGCACCGGTCTTGCGGGCCCAGTCGGCCTGGGCGCCGACGGCGCCCTCGAGCACCGACTCGACGGCCTCGACCGAGGTCACGGTGTGGTCGGCGACGAGCTGCTCACCCAGCGTCGAGGTGCCCACCCGGGCGATGATCGCCTTGCCCCACTCGCGGTTGCCCGGGAGGTGCGGGTCGGTGTCGGGGGTGTTCTCGAAGACCCCGGTCAGCGGCGCATCGGCGACCGGCTGGCGCCGGTCCTGGGTCCGGTTCGGCGCCGGCACGGACTCGTCGACGGCCTCCAAGGAGCGCACGAACCGCTCCTTCTCACGCTTGTAGAGCGCCTCGGAGGAGTTGAGGTCGAAGACGGCCGACATGAAGTTCTCGGTGCTCGCGCCCTCTTCGAGACGGCGCACGAGGTAGGCGATCGCGACGTCGAAGTCCTTCGGGTGCACGACCGGCACGTAGAGCAGCAGGCCACCCACGGTCTCCTGGACCGCCTCGGCCTGGCCCTCGGCCATGCCGAGCAGCATCTCGAACTCGACCGAGTCACGAACCCCACGCTGACCAGCCAGGATCCAGGCGTACGCCACGTCGAACAGGTTGTGACCGGCGACGCCGAGGCGCACGTTGGCCATCCGCTCGGGCGTCAGCGCCCAGGACAGCACCCGCTTGTAGTTGGTGTCGGAGTCCTGCTTGGTCGACCAGGTCGCGACCGGCCAGCCGTGCAGCGAGGCCTCGACGTGCTCCATCGGCAGGTTGGCGCCCTTGACCAGACGCACCTTGATCGACGCGCCCCCACGCGCACGCCGAGCAGCCGACCACTCCTGGAGCCGCATCATCGCCGACATCGCGTCGGGCAGGTAGGCCTGCAGGACGATGCCCGCCTCCAGGTCGGCCAGCTCGGGACGGTCGAGGAGCCGCGTGAAGACGTCGATGGTCATGTCGAGGTCGCGGTATTCCTCCATGTCCAGGTTGATGAACTTCTTCGTCCCGGCGGCCGAGGACTTCGCCGCGTAGGTGTAGAGCGGGAGGAGCCGCTCGACCACGTGCTCGACGGCCTCGTCGTAGGCCCAGACAGCGTGCGGCGCGACCGGCGAGGAGACCTTCACCGAGACGTAGTCGACGTCATCGCGCGCGAGCAGCTTGCGGATGCCTGCCAGACGACGGTCGGCCTCCTTCTGCCCCAGGACGGCCTCACCGAGAAGGTTGATGTTGAGGTCGACGCCGCGTTCGCGGATCCGCTCGATCTGCTTCCCGAGCCGCGCGTCGGAGGCGTCGATCAGCAGGTGGCCGACCATCTGACGCAGCGCGCGGCGCGCCACCGGGATGACGAACCACGGCGCCACCACGGACAGCAGCGCGCCGAGCTTCACACCCAGCTTCAGGTGCCACGGCAGGAACGAAGGTACGTTGCCGGCCAGCTCACGCAGGCTGGCCGCCGCCACGCGTACGTCCTCGGGCCGGATCACCCGGTCGACGAAGCCGACGGTGAAGTCGAGTCCGGACGGGTCCTTGAGTACGTCGGCGAGGCGCTGCGCGGCAGCGGCGGTCGGCTTGGTCGAAGCCTCCGCCAGCCAGCCGCGGACGAGGTTGTCGACCTCGGCGATGAGCGCGTCATTGGTGGTCATAGTGCCGAGTATGCGGCCGAACTCCCGTAAGATAAAGCGATGTTTCTTGGAGGTTATTCGTAAGAAAACCTGAAGGGAAGTGCCGTGCTCGACGTCCGCCGCCTCCGCCTCCTCGCCGAGCTCTCCGCGCGCGGGACCCTTGCGGAGGTCGCCGAGGCCCTCCATCAGAGTCCCTCCTCGGTCTCCCAGCAGCTCGGGCAGCTCGAGCGAGAAGTCGGCGTACCCCTTCTCACTAAGGCGGGAAGGCGGGTCCAGCTCACCGCCGCCGCCGAGGTCCTGGTCGAGCACACCATCGAGATCCTGGCCCGGCTCGAGGCGGCCGAGGCCGCTGTCACCGCGCTCGGCGACGAGACCGCCGGCACCGTGCGGGTCGCCGTCTTCCAGTCCGTGGCCCTCGCCTACATGCCGCAGGCGCTCGCCGACCTGACCCGGCGCCATCCCCGTCTCCGGGTCATGCTGTCCCAGCGCGCGCCCGAGCAGGCGCTCCACGACCTCGCCCTGCGCGAGCTCGACCTGGTCGTCGCCGAGCACTACCCCGACCACGGCGCGCCGCACTTCGACGGTCTCGACCGGCGGCCGCTCACCACCGACCGGCTCCGGCTCGCCCTCCCGCCCCGCGGGTCCGGCGCGATCTGGGACAACATCACCTCCCTCGCCGACGCCGGGTGCGTCCCGTGGGCGATGGAGCCGCCGGGCACCGCCTCGCGGCACTGGATCGAGGAGCAGTGCCGCCGAGCCGGCTTCGAGCCGGAGGTCCGCTACGAGACCGACGACGTCGAGGCCCATGTCGCGCTGGTGGAGACCGGCAACGCCGTCGCCCTCCTCTCCGACCTCATGCGCGTGCGCCACCGGACCGCGGTGCGGCTCATCGATCTGCCGGGTTCGCCGCGGCGTACGGTCTTCACCGCCACCCGCTCCGCCATCGCCGACTCCCCGGGGATCATCGCGTGCCGCGGCGCGCTGGCACGCGTGGTGCCACCGGACCTGACCCTGCCCGACTGAGGAATCCTCAGCCGAAGATCTCCTCGAGTGGCTGGTCGTGGTCGATCGAGAGCCCGTACGCCACCGTGCGGGTGTCGATCATGGCCAGGATGGCCTCGGTGACGACCGAGGTCAGATGCTCGGCGTCGGGGATGCCCTCGCCGAGGTGGACCCAGCGGCGCACAGCACCGAAGACCATCCCGATGAGGCCGTAGATCAGCGGGTCGACGGCTCGCTTGTCGACCTCGGACACCTCGACGCCGGCCAGCTCGAAAGCCGCCAGGATCAGCTCCTTGATCCGCTCTGCGATCCGGTCGAGGCCCTGCTGCAGCGGACCGGTGCCGTTGGGCGCGGTGTCGACGTCGGCCACCTGGTGCAGGAGCGGGTGCTCGAGCGCCCAGGTGACGTACGCCCCGACGGTGCGGGAGATGATCTCGCGGATCGAGCCGGTCAGCTCCATCGCCGGGAAGAGCTTGGCCCACAGCCCGTCGAGGATGTCTGCCTGGATGGCGAGGTCGAGCTCGCGCCGATCGGCGAAGTGACGGTAGACCACGGAACGGGACAGGCCGGCGGCCTGGCCGATCGCCTGCAGGCTGACGTTGACGCCCTCGGTCTCGATCAGACCGATGGCGGCATCGACGATGCGCTTGCGTCGGTCATCGTTGTGACGCTTCCAGCGAACTGCCCGGCCATCCATGGTGGGGCCATCGTAGTCCCCACGCCGTAGGCGCCTCAGGCGAACCGGTTCACCCGAACCTGATCACTCCGTCGGCGACCGGCGCTCCGAGCGCCTTCATGTCGACGAGGTAGTTCTGCTTCGCCGCCCATGGCGCCCGGTCGCCCGCCTTCGGCATGAGGTCCAGCGAGCGCTGGATGTAGCCGGAGGCGAGGTCCATGAACGGCCGCTCCTCGACGTTCGGGTCCCGGGAGACGGAGGCCACGTCGTAGCCGTTCTGCCCCATGAAGTCGAGCAGCCGGATCACGTAGTCGGTGACCAGGTCGGCCTTGAGCGTCCAGGAGGCGTTGGTGTAGCCGATCGTGTAGGCGAAGTTGGGCATCCCGGTGATCATCAGGCCCTTGTAGGCCATCTGCTCGGGCAGGCTGACCGGCTCGCCGTCCACGGTGTAGTCGAGCCCGCCGAAGAGCCTCAGGTTGAGCCCGGTGGCGGAGATGACGATGTCGGCCTCGAGCGTCTCGCCGGACTCGAGCTCGATGCCCTTCGGCACGAACGTCTTGATCCGGTCGGTCACCACCGCGGCGTACCCTTCCCGGATCGACTTCATCATGTCGCCGTCGGGGACGAAGCAGATCCGCTGGTCCCACGGGTTGTAGGGCGGGTTGAAGTGCTTGTCGACGTACGCGACCGCCTCGTCCTTGGTCATGCCGGGACGGCCGCCGCGGGCGGTGAGCCCGTTGATCCACTGGTCGCGGATCACCTTCTTGACGAGCCCGGGGGCGCGACGGGCGAGCTGGTAGGTGCCGACGGTGAGGGCGATGTTCTCCCAGCGGACCGCCTCGTGGCCGAGCTTCTCGCGCACGCGCTTGAAGGGGAGCCTGCCGAGCAGCTTGAACGGAGCCGTCTTCAGCAGCGAGGCGATCGCGTCCTGCCCCGGGCGGGAGAGGATGTAGGTCGGCGTGCGCTGCAGCATCGTCACCTTCTCGGCCCGGTCGCTGCCCTCGCCCGCCAGGTTGGGCAGGAGGGTGACGGCGGTCGCGCCGGAGCCGATGATGACGACCTTCTTGCCCGCATAGTCGAGGTCCTCGGGCCAGTGCTGCGGGTGAACGAAGGTGCCCTCGTAGTCGTCGAGACCGGGAAACTCCGGCTGGTAGCCGTTGGCGTAGTCGTAGTAGCCCGAGCAGTTCCACAGGAAGCCGGCAGTGATCTCGCTCGGGCCGTCCGAGGTCTCGACCGAGACCGTCCACTGCTTGTCCGCGCTGCTCCAGGCGGCGCCGGTGACCTTGTGGCCGTAGCGGATCATCTTGTCGACGCCGTAGTCCTTCGCCGTCTGGCGCAGGTAGTCACGGATCTGGTGGCCGTCGGCGAGCGCCTGTGCGCTCTCCCACGGCCGCCACTTGAAGGCGAAGGTGAACATGTCGGAGTCGGACCGGATGCCCGGGTAGCGGAACAGGTCCCAGGTGCCACCGCTGGCCTCACGCTGCTCGAGGATGGCGAGCGTCCTGCCGGGAAGGCGCTCCCGGAGCTGCGCAGCGGCTCCGATGCCGGAGACGCCGGCACCGATGATCAGTACGTCGACATGCATGTGGTTCAGGTTACCCGGGAGTACGTGTTTGCGACACCCTGTCTCGCAAACTTTTGCTAGCAAGCGTCCGGATTGCGTGACATGCACGTCTCGGTAACACCTGCCACCCCCTCTTCCCTGCGTGCTCACGGGGTCACTAGGCTGCGGTCCGCAGCCGTGGGGGCGGCACGCGTCCACGGCGTCTTGCGGTCATGAACCCGTCGCCTTCGATGGCTGAGGCTGCATCCGGACCGCAAGGCGCGGTCGCACGGTCTTCGAAAGGTTTACGAGTGTTGAGTTTCGTACGCACCGGCGCGGTTGTCGCCGGTGTCGCCCTCGCCGGTCTCGCTGCAACGCCCGCGTTCGCCACCGGCAACCACGGCAGCCCGAACGGCAACAACGGCACCGTCAAGATCGAGAACATCGAGCTCGACGACGACGGCACCCCGGAGAACAACCCTCACCAGGACTGCACGTTCAACGTCGAGTGGTTCGGCTACGACGCGGGTGACGACATCATCTCGAAGGTCACCTTCGAGCTGCACGCCCCCACCAACACGGAGAGCCACGTCCTCTCCGTCTTCGACGGGGACATGACCCCCGTGGTCGGCAAGGACGAAGTCAAGCTCGAGAACGACGCGGCGTCCGGTGCCGGCAACGACAAGGACGGCAGCAAGACCTACACCCTGCACTCGACCGGCGAGCCGAACGCCAACCAGGGTTACCACGTGAAGGTCACTGTCGAGACCCCGCACAGCAAGGGCAACGACACCAAGACCAAGGTGTTCTGGTTCCAGAACTGCGACACCGAGGAGCCTTCGCCGACCCCGTCTCCCTCGGCCCCGGTCGGCGAGGAGCCGTCCGAGGAGCCGAGCGAGAACCCGTCGGAGCAGCCGTCGGATGAGCCGAGCGAGGAGCCCTCCGAGGCCACCCCGGTCGCCGATGAGTCGGAGCCCGCTGACGACGAGTCGTCGGCCGCCCCGGTCGCCGGTGACGAGGACTCCGAGGTCCCGACCAACATCGACGCCGGCCTCGCCGGCGAGAGCGACTCCGCCGTGCCCGCGATGTGGCCGCTGCTGGCCATGCTCGCCGGTGCTGCTGCCGCCGGCACCGCGCTCGTCGTGGTCCTGCGACGCCGTGCCACCGCTCTGGTCCGCAAGGACTGAGCGACCCCGCGTCACCTGGAACGGCGCGGCGTACGGATTCCGTACGCCGCGCCGTTTCTGCGTCTCAGTCCTGGAACGCGGCACCCTTCTCGATCAGCGCGTCGACATCGGCGACGCCCCACGCGGCGAGGGCCTCGCGGGTGTGCTGACCAGCGCTCGCGGCCGGTCCCGCACCCAAGGTGGACGTGGTGCGGCTGAACCGCGGCGCGGGAGCCGGCTGCGTGACACCGTGGTGGGTGACGTACGTCTGCCGGGCCTGCAGGTGCGGATGCTCAGCAGCCTCGGAGGGAGTGAGGACGGGAGCGACGCAGGCGTCCGTGCCCTCGAAGATCTCCGCCCACTCCGCCATCGTCTTGGTCGCGAAGGTCTTCGCGAACAACGAACGCATCTCGTCGTAGCGCTCCATCTCGTACTGCCCCGGGCAGACCCCGTCGAGTCCGAGCCGGGTCACCATCTCGGCGAAGAACTTGCCCTCGAGCGCGCCGACCGCGACCTGGCGGCCGTCGGCGGTGTCGTAGAGGGCGTAGAACGGCATCGCGCCGTCGAGCAGATTGCTCTGCCGCTGCTCGTGCCAGGCGCCCGACGCGAGCATGCCGGAGATCATCGTCGCGAGGTGGGCGGTGCCGTCGACGATCGCGGCGTCGACGACCTGGCCCTCGCCCGTCGTCTTGGCCTCGACGAGCGCGGCCAGGATGCCCATGACGAGGTACGTCGATCCGCCACCGAAGTCGCCGAGCAGGTTGAGCGGGAAGTGCGGCCGGGCGGGGTCCTGGCCGAGGCCGTTGAGCACACCGGTGGTGGCGATGTAGGTGAGGTCGTGTCCGGCGGACTGGGCCAGCGGCCCCTCCTGGCCCCAGCCGGTCATCCGGCCGTAGACGAGGCGCGGATTGCGCTCCAGACAGACGTCGGGGCCGAGCCCCAGGCGGTCGGTGACGCCGGGACGGAGCCCCTCGATGAGCACGTCCGCGGTCTCGACCAGCTGCAGCACGGTCTCGACGGCGTCGGGGTTCTTGAGGTCCAGCGCGACGCTGGGACGACCACGGGTGAGCAGGTCACCGGCGCCGCCACCGAGCACGTTGCCGCCCGGCCGGTCGACCCGGATCACGTCCGCGCCCATGTCTGCGAGGAGCGTGCAGGCGTGCGGCCCGGGCCCGATCCCCGCCAGCTCGACGACCTTGACCCCGCGGAGGGGACCGGTGCCCTGCCCCAAGTTCACCGCCGATGTCACCGCCGATGTCGCTGTCGATGTCACTGTGGATGTCTCCGTCGACTCAGTCATGGCGGCCATGCTCTCAGAGACAGCCTTCCGAAGTGGCGAATCCTCCGCCCGGCCTGACCTGATCACCGCGCGAAGTCCGATACGCTCCGACACACACTCGCCGGTGCACAGGAGCAGAGAAGTTGTCTCGGGAAATCCCCCCATCCCCCCAGTCCCTCTCGTCCAGCCCTGTCAGCCCGCTGACCGCGAACGATCCCCGGGAGATGGGTCCCTACGTCCTCACCGGCCGCATCGGGCACGGCGGCATGGGCGTCGTCTACCTGGGTGAGGACGCGGAGGGCACGAAGGCAGCGGTGAAGGCGATCCTTCCCGAGCTCACCTCCGACCCGGGGTTCCGGGCTCGGTTCGAGCGGGAGATCGCGGCCGCCAAGAAGGTGGAGAGCCGGTTCACCGCCCGGGTCCTCGATGCGGACCCCGGTGCCGAGCAGCCCTGGATGGCGAGCGAGTACGTTGCCGAACCGCCGCTCAACAAGTTGGTCAACTCCGGCCAGCGCCTGTCCGAGATCGACGTACGTCAACTGGTCGCCGGGGTCGCCGAGGCCCTCGCCGCGGTGCACGCTGCCGGGATCGTCCACCGCGACATCAAGCCGGGCAACATCCTCTTCGGCCCCGGTCACGGCTCGGGCGACCCGTGCGTGATCGACATGGGCATCGCCCGCTCCGTCGACGGGACCGCGCTGACGCAGACCGGGAAGGCGGTCGGGACCTACGGCTACCAGGCGCCCGAGCAGGTCCAGACGGGCACCTTCTCCAGCGCGGTCGACATCTGGGCGCTGGGCCTGGTCGCCTACGTCGCCGCCACCGGGCGCTGGCCGTTCAACGGTGAGATCGGCTCGATGGGACACCTGCTCACGGGGGAGTCCCCCAACCTGAGTCTCTGCCCGGACTACTTGCGCCCGCTGGTCGCCGCGTGCCTGGCCGAGACGCCGACGGCTCGGCCCTCCGCGGCCGACATCCTCGCCACCAACGGCGACTGGACCCTGCTGCCCGCACCGGTCGGCTCGACGGCGGAGACCTTCGTCGGTACGCCGTCCGCGGGCCTTCCCGCGGTCGGCGGGGTCGCTCGCGCACCCCGGCCACCGGGACCGACCGACACGGCCGACCTGCCCACCCAGGCTCCCCCGTACGCCGCGCCTCTCCAGCCACCCGCACGACGCTGGAAGATCGCCGTCCTGACCGCTGCGGCAGTGGTCCTGGTCTCGGCAGGCGTGGCCGTCGCCGCGAGCACCGACCTCCTGCCGGGCCGTGAGGATGCGCCCGAGGTCGGTGAGGTGACCCCTTCGGCCGACCCCACCGCCGAGCAGAGCAACACCGCGCCGACATCGCCGGTAGGCGGGTCCGTCGACACCGGGACGGACCCCGAGACCGACGAGCAGCCTGCGGACGAGGGTGCCGAGGGCGACGGCGAGATCGTGCCCAGCGACAGCGTGCCCAGTGACGACACCGCGCCTTCCGAGGCGCCGGACGCGAGCGCTCCGGCCGTCGACGAGCCGATCAGCGAGCCGACCAGTCCGACGCCGACGCCCGAACCGACCGAGACGACGGCGCCGGAGCCGACCGAGACGCCTACTGCGGAGCCGACGGCGACCACGTCGCCCTGACGGCTCACCCGGCCGCCCTGAGCGGCTCTCGGCGGGGCCGGAGAGACCCCGGTCACACCGTTCCTCAGGTTGGATCGATCAAGGTGGCCGGGGCTCTGGGGATGCTCATAATCGAGCCTGGCTGAGTGTGCCGCCCGAACAGGCAGAGCCTTCCCGAGCAACCGAAAGTTGAGCTGTGAGCATCACCGACGAGACCTTCAACGACTGGCAGCACCGCGAGGAGCTCGCGGAGACGATGATCCCGATCATCGGCAAGCTCTACCGCGAGAAGGATGTCACCATCCTGGTCCACAGCCGGTCGTTGGTGAGCAAGTCCGACATCTCGATCCTGAAGGCGCACCGGTTCGCGCGCCAGATCGAGGGCGAGGAGCTCTCGGTCACCGAGACCTTCCCGCTGCTCCAGGCCGTCGCCAAGCTCGACCTGGGCCCGTCGAAGATCGACCTGGGCCTGCTGGCCGTCCAGTACGCCGAGGACGACCGCGGTCTCTCCCCCGACGACTTCGTCGCCGAGAAGCTGGCCGGCGCCACGGGTGAGAACAAGCTCGAGCGCAACGGCGGCCAGGACGTCGTGCTCTACGGCTTCGGCCGGATCGGCCGGCTCGTCGCCCGGCTCCTCGTCGAGAAGGCGGGCTCGCGCCACGGCCTGCGCCTGAAGGCCGTCGTGGTCCGCAAGGGCGGCGAGGACGACCTCATCAAGCGCGCCTCGCTGCTGCGCCGCGACTCGATCCACGGCCAGTTCGCCGGCACCATCACGGTGGACGAGAAGAACGGCGTGATCATCGCCAACGGCAACCCGATCCAGTTCATCTACTCCAACGACCCGACGACGGTCGACTACACGGCGTACGGCATCAAGGACGCCATCCTCATCGACAACACCGGCAAGTGGCGCGACCGCGAGGGCCTCTCGCAGCACCTTCGCCCGGGCATCAAGAAGGTCCTGCTGACCGCGCCGGGCAAGGGCGACGTCCCCAACATCGTCCACGGCGTCAACCACCAGACCCTCAGCGGCGACGAGAAGGTCATCTCCTGCGCGTCCTGCACGACCAACGCGATCGTGCCGCCGCTGAAGCTGATGGAGGACCGCTTCGGGATCGTGCGCGGTCACGTCGAGACGGTGCACTCGTTCACCAACGACCAGAACCTGCTGGACAACTACCACAAGGCCGACCGCCGTGGTCGTTCCGCACCGCTCAACCTGGTGCTCACCGAGACGGGCGCGGCCTCGGCCGTCGCCAAGGCGCTCCCGGACCTGAAGGCGAAGATCACCGGCAACTCGATCCGCATCCCCACCCCGGACGTCTCGATCGCGATCCTGTCGCTCTCGCTCAAGGGCGAGACGTCGAAGGACGAGGTCGTCGACTACCTCCGTGAGGCGTCGCTCACCGGCGAGCTCCGTCGCCAGGTGGACTTCACCACCGCCCGCGACGCGGTCTCCTCCGACTTCATCGGCTCTCGTGCCGCCTCGATCATCGACGGCAACGCGACCATCGTCGACGGCGACTCCGCGATCCTCTACGTCTGGTACGACAACGAGTTCGGCTACTCCTGCCAGGTCGTCCGCACCGTGCAGTCGATCTCGGGTGTCGAGTACCCGACCTTCCCGGCCCCGGCTGTCTGATTCCTCTCAGGTGGTCTCGACAGGCTCGGGGCCACTTCGTTCAGACCCCGTTCCTGCCCCGTCTCGTCCGGTCTTCGGGCGAGGCGGGGCAGTTCGGTCCCAGGCCCGCAGGATCGCCTCGGCATCGGTCAGGCCGACCTGCGCCACGTCGCGGAGGGCAGGTGCGGAGCGGAGCCACATCTCGTACTCGATCCGCTTCTTCTGCTTCTCGACATCGACCCGGAGCGAGTCGACCGCATGGAGCGGACCGTTCGTCGTCGGCGCACCCCACACCGTCACCGTCGGTCCGTGCTCGAGCGGTAGCCAGGTCTCCTTCAGCGGCTCGAACCACTCGCCCGGCGGCTCGACCCGGAAGGTACGCGGCGGGGTGCTGCGATTCGCCACCGGCGGCGCGCTCTTGTCGTAGGTGTGGCCGGTCACCTCCGCGCCGAAGACCACCCAGCTGGCGAGTGTCGCGACCAGCGGGAACCGGCGTCCGTCGAGGCAGCCCCACAGATCGAGCATCGAAGCCAGGAGCGGCGGCACGTACCAGTTGCGCCGGACGGCGTCGGCCTGCTTCTCCCAGGTCTGCGCGAGGCTCAGTCTGCGCCCGCGTCCGAGCCGGACGATGACCGGCCGTACCGAGTAAAGCGTCTGATCCGAGCAGCGCGGCCGGGCCAGCAGCTCGGCGAGTCGGCGTTCGTCGTAGACGATCGCCCGGCCGACCTTCTGCCCAGGACCAGCGAGGCCGGCGGTCAGCACCCGGTTCGCCTCGACCTTCCCGATCATGTGCAGTTCGCAGATCCGACGTATCGCCTCGCGCGTGGTGATGCCCATGCCAGGGACGCTATGAGCGGCTCTCGCCCCGGGCGACCGAGATCAAGATCCTGTGGATAACCCTGTGGAAACCGCCGAGGAACTTCGGCAGCAGGGTGGTGCCGATCGCTCCCTTTTACTAGCCGATGACACTTCGTGAAGGGATTCACAAAGTGTCATCGGCTAGTAAAAGGGAGGAAATCGATCGACGCCGTCGCTCACGAGCGAACGCGGGCGAGGAAGGCGCGGGTGCGCCCCTCGACCGGGTCACCGAAGAACTGTTCCGGCGGCCCCTGCTCGAGCACCCGGCCACCGTCGAGGAAGCAGACCTTGGTGGCGACCTCGCGGGCGAAGGACATCTCGTGGGTGGCGAGGACAAGGGTAGTGCCCGCCTCCGCCTCGGCCCGGACGATCTCCAGGACCTCGCCGACGAGCTCGGGGTCGAGTGCAGCGGTGATCTCGTCCAGCAGCAGCAGACGCGGGCGCGTGCACATCGCCCGCACGAGCGCGACCCGCTGCTGCTGACCACCGGAGAGCGCGTCGGGGTGGGCGTCGGCCTTGTCGGCGAGACCGAACCGGGCCAGCAGCGTGCGCGCCCGGTCGGCCGCCTCCACCGCAGGAACGCCGTGGACGCGCACCTGCGCCAACGTGCAGTTGTCGAGCACGGAGAGATGCGGGAAGAGGTTGTACGCCTGGAAGACCATCCCGATCTCGCGACGAACCGAGCGCGGGTCGACCAGCGGGTCGGAGATCTCCCGGCCGTCGAAGACGATGACCCCGTCGTCGATCGTCTCCAGCAGGTTCAGGCAGCGCAGCAGTGTCGACTTCCCGGACCCGGACGCCCCGATCAGGCAGACCACATCGTGCTCGGCGACCGTCAGGTCCAAGCCGTCGAGCACGACCCTCTCGATACCGGCCCTTCCTCGGTAGGCCTTCCGCAGGGCCTTGGCCTCCAGCAGCGCCGTCATCGGCCTTGCTCCTTCTCGATCTGTCGCCGCATCAGCCAGTCCGTGAGCCGGGTCAGCGGCACCGCGACGACGAGGAAGTACGCCGCCGCGACCAGCAGCGGCGTGCCGTTGAAGTTGTAGCCCTGGTAGTCCTGGGCGGCCCGGAGCGCCTCGAAGACACCTACCGCCGAGATCAGCGCGGTGTCCTTCTGCAGCGAGACGAGGTCGTTCATGAGCGGCGGTACGACGCGACGTACGGCCTGCGGGAGGATCACGAAACGCATGGTCTGCGTGCGGGTCAGCGCCAGCGCCTCGGCCGAGGCGACCTGGGTGGGATGGATCGCCAGGATGCCGGCCCGGAAGACCTCGGCGACGTAGGCGCCGTAACAGAGCACCAGGGCGAACGTGGTCAGCCAGAACAGCGAGCTGGTCACCCCGGACAGACCCAGCGCCGGGATGCCGACGCCACAGATGACCACGACCAGGATCGACGGCACCCCACGGAACAGGTCGGTGTAGCCGGTCGCCAGCAGCCGCAACGGCGCCAACCACGGAGACGTCGTCTGGCGGGCGATGGCGACGAGGGCTCCGAGGATGAGTACGCACGGCTCGGCGACCAGGAAGATCCGGATGTTGATCCAGAACCCCTCGGCGATCGCCGCGAACGAGTCACGCGCGTGCGACCAGCTCAGGAAGTAGTCCCGGACCCGGTCCCACCCGGGCGAGGCGAGAACCAGCAGCACCAGGCCGACGGTGACCGCGACCGTCACCACCGTGGCGATGGCGGTCTGCTGCAGCTTCAGGCGGCGGCGTACGGCCTGTCTCTCGAGCTCACGCTCGCTGGGCGTCCAGACCGTCACTTCAAGACCGGCACAGCGACGACGTCGGAGAGCCATTCCTTCTCGAGGGCGGCGAGGGTGCCGTCTTCCTCGAGCGCGGTCAGCGCCTCGTCGAGGCACGGCGCCAGGCCGCTGTCCTTCTCGGTCAGCAGGCCGAACTCCTCCGGCTTCTCGCTGCTCTCGAACTGCCCGGTGATCGTGCTGCCCTCGATCTCGGCGGCGGTGATGTAGAACGCCGTGGGCAGGTCGAAGACGAGCGCGTCGACCTGACCGTTGAGCAGCGCCTGCTTGGCCTGGTCGCTGGTGTCGAAGACCAGCGGGTCGGTGGTCGGCTTCACGTCCTCGCGGATGGCGGTGAGCGACGTGGTCGCCGTCTGCGCACCGAGCTTGAGGCCCTTCAGATCATCGAGCGAGGCAGCCTTGGCGGCGTCGTCCTCCATCGTCACGACCGCCTGCGAGGCCGTGTAATAGCCCTGCGAGAAGTCGACGACCCCTGCCCGCTCGGGCGTGACCGAGATCTGGTTGATGTCGAAGTCGAACTTCTTCTCGCCCGGCGTGTAGGACGTGTTGAAGGCCTGCTTGACCCAGACGACGTCGTCCTTCGCGAACCCGAGCTGCTCGGCGACGGCGTAGGCGACCGCCGACTCGAAGCCCTTGCCGTTGCTGGGGTCGTTGTCGGAGAACCACGGCTCGTACGCCGGGGAGTCGGTGCCGACGGTCAGCTTGCCGTCCTGCTTCAGCGGCAGGTCAGCGGCCTCGCAGGAGGCCGGAGCGCCACCCTCGGCGCTGGTATCGCTCTCGCCACCGCACGCGGTCAACGCGGCAGCGAGAGCGAGCGGAGCGACGAGAAGGGCGGTGAGGCGAGTTCGCATGAGCGGATAGTAATCCGTGGGACGCGTAGTGGCCGACTTTATTACTCGTGAGTAGCATGTGCGCATGGCGTACGACTCCCTGCTCTCTCCGCTCACGATCGGGTCGCTCACCCTGCGCAACCGGGTGGTGATGGGATCGATGCACACCGGCCTCGAGGACCACGCGTGGGACATCCCCAAGCTGGCGGCCTATTTCGCCGAGCGCGCCCGCGGCGGCACCGGGCTGATCATCACCGGTGGCTACGCCCCCAACAAGCGAGGCTGGCTCAAGCCCTTCGCGAGCGAGATGAGCTCCCGGCTGCACGCCGCCCAGCATCGGCGGGTCACCGCCGCGGTGCACGAGGAGGGCGGCGCGATCGCGATGCAGGTGCTGCACGCGGGCCGCTACGCCTACACACCGTTCTCGGTCAGCGCCTCCGCCGTCCAGGCCCCGATCAACCCGTTCAAGCCCGCGGCGCTCTCCGACAAGGGTGTCGACGCGACCGTGAGCGACTTCGCCAAGAGCGTCTCGCTGGCGAAGAAGGCGGGCTACGACGCGGTCGAGATCATGGGGTCCGAGGGCTACCTGATCAACCAGTTCCTCGCCGAGCGGACCAACCAGCGCGAGGACCGCTGGGGTGGCACCGCGACCAACCGGATGCGGTTCCCGGTCGAGATCGTGCGGCGCTCGCGCGAGCTGGTCGGTGACGACTTCCCGATCATCTTCCGGCTCTCGATCCTCGACCTGGTCGAGGACGGCCAGACCTGGGAGGAGACGATCGAGCTCGCCTACGCGCTCCAGGACGCCGGGGTCTCGGTGTTCAACACCGGCATCGGCTGGCACGAGGCGCGGGTGCCGACGATCATCACCCAGGTCCCGCGTGGCGCCTGGCTCGACATGACCGCGCGCCTCAAGGCCGAGGTCTCGATCCCGGTCTGTGCCTCCAACCGGATCAACACCCCCGAGCTCGCCGACTCCGCGATCGCGACCGGGAAGGCCGACCTGGTCTCGATGGCCCGGCCGCTGCTGGCCGACCCGGAGTTCGCCAAGAAGACCGCCGAGGGCCGCACCGACGAGATCAACACCTGCATCGCCTGCAACCAGGCCTGCCTGGACCACGCCTTCGCCAACAAGGCGGCCTCCTGCCTGGTCAACCCGCGCGCCGCTCGCGAGACGACGCTGGTGCTCTCCCCGACCAAGCTGAAGCAGAAGGTGGCCGTGGTCGGCGCCGGACCGGCCGGTCTCGCCGCCGCCACCTCGGCGGCCGAGCGTGGCTTCGAGGTCACCCTGTTCGAGAAGTCCTCGCAGATCGGAGGGCAGTTCCGCCTCGCCATGGCGGTGCCGGGCAAGGAGGACTTCAAGGACACGCTGCGCTACTTCGGGCGCCGGCTGGAGGTGCTGGGGGTCGAGGTACGTCTCGACACCGAGGCCACCACCGTCGACCTGGAGCCCTTCGACCACGTCATCGTCTCCACCGGCGTCACGCCGCGGGTGCCCCAGATCGCCGGCTCCGAGGACGAGCGCGTCGTGACGTACGCGGACGTGCTCGCCGGCCGGGTCGCCCCGGGCCGCCGGGTCGCGGTGATCGGCGCCGGCGGCATCGGCGTCGACGTGTCCGCCTGGCTGACCCACCGACCCGAGACCCTCGACGAGTGGAAGGCCCGGTGGGGTGTGGGCGACCCGGCGACCTTCCGCGGCGGACTGACCAGGCCGGTCGTGGAGGCACCCGAACGCCAGGTCACGCTGCTGCAGCGCAAGGCCACCCCGATCGGGATCGGCCTCGGCAAGACCTCCGGCTGGGCCCACCGCGCCCACCTGAAGCAGGACGGCGTCACGCAGGTCCGGGGTGCGACGTACGACAAGATCGAGGCGGGCGACGACGCGGTCACGCTCCACTACGCCGTCGACGGCGAGCCGCACACCCTCGAGGTCGACCACATCATCCTCTGCGCGGGCCAGGAGTCGGTGCGCGACCTGTGGACCGAGCGAGAGAACTGGCACCTGATCGGTGGCGCCGACGTAGCGGCCGAGCTCGACGCGAAGCGCGCGATCAAGCAGGGCACCGAGGTCGCCGCCGGACTGTAGCCTTCGTCGCATGAGCGATCCCGACTGCCTGTTCTGCAACATCGTCGCGGGCAACATCCCGTCGACGAAGGTCTACGAGGACGACGAGACGTACGCCTTCATGGACATCGCGCCGGCCGCCGAGGGCCACACCGTGGTGGTCCCGAAGACGCACACCAAGGACGTCCTGGAGGCCGACCCGGCGGTGTACGCCGCAACCGCGAAGGCCGCCCAGGCGGTCGCCAGGCGGGCGGTCGACGTGCTGCAGGCGGACGGCGTCAACGTCCTCAACAACTGTGGGCCGGCGGCGTGGCAGACCGTCTTCCACCTGCACTTCCACGTGATCCCGCGCTACACGGACAAGTCCAAGGACTCGCTGACGCTCCCGTGGGTGCCGCACCCGGGCGACATGGACGCGATCAAGGCCATCGGCGAGAAGCTCGCCTTCTAGCCGGTCGGCGCGCCCTCGGCATGGGCGGCGACCATCTCGGCGTACCAGCCGAAGGACCGCTTCGGCGTCCGCACCCCGGCGGCGTCGACGTGCACCAAGCCGTACTTGCCGCCCACGCCGTCCTCCCAGTCCTTGCCGGTGAACGGCGCTTCCCAGCCGTCACGGTCGAGCAGGGTGTAGGCGTAGAACCCGCGTACGTCGACGCCACGCTCGATCGCGGCCGAGACCGCCTCCAGGTGTGCCTCGAGGTAGTCGATGCGCGCCTGGTCGTCGACCTCGCCGTCGACCAGAGGAGCGTCGTACGCAGCACCGCACTCGGTCACCACGATCGGCGGCATCGCGGCCCGATAACGGGATCGGGTGATGATCAGCCACTCCCGCAGCGCGGTCGGCACCACGCCCCAGCCGGTGTCGGTGGCGGGGTAGCCGACGAGCGGCACCATCCGGAATGGGATCTCGTCGCCCTCGGCTGAGGCGCCGATGCGCTGCGGGGCGAAGAAGTTGACGCCGTAGAAGTCCAACGGCGAGCGGATCACGGCCATGTCTCCCGGCATCACGACCTCGTCGGCGAGTCCGGCGAGGTCCCGGGGATAGCGGCCCATCAGCATCGCCTCGAGCGGAACCGCGTTCCAGGCGAGGTCGATGAGCTTGGCCGCGCCGACGTCGGCCGGGTCCTCCGAGAGCGGCCAGATCGGCTCGTGGTGGTTGGCGCACCCGACCGACTCGACCCCGGCGGCACGCAGCACCTGGACGCCACGGCCGTGGGCGAGGAGCAGATGGTGCATCGCGGCGACGACGCCCCAGCCCGCGCGTCGCCCGGGCGCGATCGTGCCGAGCCCGTAGCCGAGATAACCGGCGACGTTGGGGTCCTGGACGGGCACCCACTCCGGGACCCGGTCACCGATCAGGTCCACGACCGACTGGGCGTATTCACCGAACGCGTCGACCGTGGCTCGGTTGAGCCAGCCACCGTCGGCGGTCAACGGCTCGGGGAGCTCACCGGCGTAGAGCGTGGCCGACGGGCGCAGGCCGGCCTCGAGCAGCTCATCGACCAACCGGTCGTAACGCGCGCGGGCGTCCGGTTCGAAGACACCGCGCCCACCCGGCTGAAGCTCACGCCAGGAGACCGCGAATCGGTATCCCGGCGCACCGAGTCGTTGAAGCAGCGCAACATCCTGCTCGCCCCCCGGCCGGGTGGCGTCTGCAGTGCCGAACAGGAAGCCAGTCGGGAACTTGGGAAACGCCACGGCACAATCATGACTGTGACTGCCCAGATCCGCCGAGGAACCGCCCGATTCACAGAACGGCCCCCCGGCCTCCGACCAGGAAAAATCACCTGGCACACCTACTCCTTCGGCCCGCACTACGACCCCGAACGCATCGGTTTCGGACCGATCGTGACCTACGACGAGCACCTGCTGCGCAACGGTGAGGGGTTCGAGACCCACCACCATGCCGGGGTCACGATCGTCACCTGGCCACTGGCCGGCGAGGTGACCCACACCGACTCGACCGGCGCCACCGGGACCGTCGCCCCCGGCCAGGTCGGTGTCTTCACCACCGGCGACGGTGTCGACCACTCCGAGCTCGCCTCGGCCCCCGGCACCCGGTTCCTCCAGGTCTGGCTCGCTGGCAGCACCGGCGCGCCGGCCTACGCGGTCCAGGACGTCGACGTACGCGAGGGCGAGTGGACCGAGGCCGTGTCCCTGCCCGAAGGAACGCTGTACGTCGCCCGCATCGGCACCGCGGGCACGTCCGAGATCACGCTTCCCGAGGCCCGGCTCCGTCACCTCCACATCGCCTCCGGCGCCCTCCTGCGCAGCGGCATGGCCGAGCCGCTCACCGCCGGCGACGCCTTCGAGGTGACGGCGGGAGACGACCTGCCGCCGGAGCGTCGTCCTGAGCCTGTCGAAGGGTTCACGGTCAGTGCGGGCGTACCGACCGAGCTTCTGCTCTGGACCTTCGACTGACGCACGGTTGCGCGTGTTTGAGGCTCCTCCCCAATTTGTGGGATCCGGACGAGGTTGCGGGGTGCGCTTCTCGGCTTTACCCAGAGGTTGAGCGGCAGGCCGGATGCTCGGGATACCTGGCCCTTCGACATCCATCCGGGCTCAAAGGAGAGTCATGCTCAAGAAGCTCATGGGACAGGTCCCCACCATCGTCATCGCAGCGACCACGGCGGCGATCTTCGGCGGCGGCGGTGCGTACGCCGCTGCGAAGATCACCTCGGCCCAGATCGCCGACCAGACCATCCAGTCCCGCGACATCGCCGCAGCGGGGGTCGGCACCTCGGAGGTCCGCGACCAGTCCATCGTGTCCGGCGACATCGCCGAGAGCGGCGTTGGCACCTCGGAGATCCGCAACGGATCCGTCACCGGCGCCGACATCAGCGACGCCACCGAGAAGGCCCTCAAGGGGGCCAAGGGCGACACCGGAGCAGCCGGCCCGGCAGGTCCGGCGGGTCCTGCCGGACCCCAGGGTCCTCAGGGGGACAAGGGCGACACCGGTGCCGCCGGCACGAACGGCAAGGACGGCGTCGTGTCGCCGGTCTACTCGACCACCACTTTCGCGACCGTGACCAACGTCGGTGGCTCTTTCGGCAAGTTCACCGGATCCGTCCGTGCCACCAAGCTCGACACCGTGGACCTCCCCGCCGGAAAGTACGTGCTCACCGCGGAAGGCTTCTTCATCAACAACCAGGCGACCTCCGGCAAGACCCGGATGCAGCTTGCGGTACGGGTGAACGACGGCTCCGACTGGGGCCAGGACCTCGGCACCTGCTTCACCGGCGCGATCAGCACGCTGGCGAACCGCGAGTCGCACTGCTCGTCCACCCGCGTCGTGACGGTCTCCGCGGACGACGTGGTCGAGGTGTACGCCTTCGGCTACGCCGACGACCAGGGCAGCGCCGACAGCGGACGGGTGGACGCCACGTCGTTCGTGACGGCGATCCCGGTCCAGTGATCTGACCCATCCCCGTCGGCCCGGCCCGCTCGTTGAGCGTGGCCGGGCCGACGCTCGTCCACAGCGACGTAAAAGCGCGGACAGGTCCCCGGTCCGACGGATAGGGTCCGCATCAGACTGCTGCTCCGTGTGGAGACCCTGCCGAAAGGTTTGTGCGTGACGACGTTCCTGATCATCGGAGCCGTCGGGCTGGGCCTCCTGCTGGTGTCGCTGGTGATCGGTGACCTGCTCGACGGCTTCCTCGGCGGTGCGCTCGATGCCGATTGGTTCTCGACCGCCGCGATCGGCGGGTTCGTTTCCGCCTTCGGGTTCGGAGGCGCGCTCGCCGTCGGCCCGCTCGGCATGGTCCCGGCCATCGGTATCGGAGCCCTGGGCGGCGCCCTCTTCGCCTGGTTCGCGCTGTGGCTGACTCGCCTGCTGAAGGAGGAGCACACCGACGCGGCACCCTCGGGGGACGCGGCTGTCGGTCTGGACGCCGCCGTGATCACCACGATCCCGACCGACGGGTTCGGCGTGGTGCGGGTCGCCCTCGGAGGCCACACGGTGACCTACAACGCCAAAGCCCCCGACATCGACGAGGCGATCACGCCCGGCACCGCCGTGCACGTGACCGGCGTCCTCTCACCGACGGCAGTCACCGTCGCGCCGACCTGGCGCGAGATCACCTCCTGACCTGAAGGGGTCCCCATGGAACTGCTGGTGCCGATCGCCGGCCTCGTCGTACTGCTCATCCTGCTTCTTCTGCTGGTCACCAGCCGCTACAAGGTCGCGGGGCCCAACCAGGCGTTCATCGTCACCGGCCGCAAGGGCAAGGCGGTCCTCAACCCGGAGACCGGCCAGCTCACCACCGACCTGTCGGGTCAGAAGGTCGTGCTCGGTGGCGGCGTCTTCGTGGTCCCGTTCGTCCAGAAGCTGGCCGTCATGGACCTCTCCTCGCGCCGGATCTCGGTCCAGATCCGCGGCGCGGTCTCCGGCCAGGGCATCAAGCTCAACCTCGAGGGCGTCGCGATCGTGAAGGTCGGCGGCAACGCCGACCAGATCCGGCTGGCCGCGCAGCGGTTCCTCTCCCAGCAGGAGGAGATCGAGCCGTTCACGCAGGAGGTGCTCGCCGGCGCGCTGCGCTCGATCGTCGGCGGTCTGACCGTCGAGCAGATCATCCGTGACCGGGCCGCGTTCGCCCAGCGCGTCGCCGACGAGTCCGAGTCGTCGCTCACGGGTCAGGGCCTGATCCTGGACACCTTCCAGATCCAGGACGTCACCGACGACGGCTCCTACCTGACCAACCTCGGCCGCCCCGAGGCCGCCCGCATCACCCAGGCCGCTTCGATCGCCGAGGCAGAGGCCCGCCGTGCCGCTGAGCAGGCCCGGATCAAGGCCGAGGAGGAGATCGCGGTCGCCCAGCGCGCCCTCGCGCTCAAGCAGGCCGAGATCAAAGCCGAGACCGACGCCGCCTCCGCCACTGCGGCCGCCGCCGGCCCGCTGGCCCAGGCCGACCGCGACCAGGCCATCCTCACCGAGCAGGAGAAGGTCGCCGTACGTCAGGCGGCGCTGACCGAGCGACAGCTCGAGACGCAGGTGCGCAAGCCCGCCGACGCCGAGCGCTACCGCGTCGAGCAGGAGGCGGAGGCCCGCCGCAGCTCCGAGATCGCCGCCGCGGAGGCCCGTAAGGCGGCCACCATCGCCGCGGCCGAGGCCGACGCCGAGCAGGCGCGGCTCTCCGGTGAGGCGGAGAAGGCCCGCCGTGCCGCCCTGGCCGAGGCAGAAGCCATCGAGGGCGCCAAGCGCGGTGACGCGCAGAAGGCCCTGCGTCTGGCGGGCGCCGAGGCGACCAGGGCCGAGGGTGAGGCGAGCGCCGCCGCCACGCTGGCCATCGGCCACGCCGAGGCGGAGGCGATGGACAAGCGCGCCGCAGCGTTCGCGTCCTACAACGACGCCGCCGTGCTGCAGATGCTGATCGAGGTCCTGCCCCGGGTCGCCAAGGAGGTCGCTGCGCCGATCAGCGCCATCGACAACCTCACCGTGCTCTCCACGGACGGTGCCGGCGCCATCCCGAAGCAGGTCAACGACAACGTCGTCCAGACCCTCGCCATGCTCAAGACCACCACCGGCATCGATCTCGGGTCGATGCTCCACAAGGCCGGCGCCGCGACCAGCGAGAACGGCTCTGCGCCAGCCCCCGCCGGCCAGCTTCCCGAGTGACGATCCACACGTTGCCTACACCCGGTCACCAATCCTGTTGAAAACCGGCATAGACGTGACAGTCAGGAACAAGTCTGGTTATGTATCCACGTCGACGTAGGGAGGGAGCACTCCAAGCCTCGACCGGGCCTCGCGGCCGAAGGCCGCCAGGCTCGCCCCTCGAGTCCCTCTACTGTTCCCCCCGTCGGTAGAGAGACACCGAGGGAAATTGAATGTGGCCCGGCCTCACGGCCGGGCCACATCTTATTTCGACGGCGCCATCACGACGGCGAGCGGCTCTCGGTGACCGGGCCGAGGCTGGCCGCGGTGGCACGCGCAGCCTGGAGCACCGCCCTCACACTGGCGGTCAGCACCGATCGATCTCGTCCCGCGGCCCAGTGCACACCGGTGCCGTTGCGGAACTCGATGACCGTCAGAGCTTCGCTGTCGTTCCCCGACGCGACGGAACCCTGGTGAAGCGAGAGGATCTCGACGACGATCCGCTGCTCCGCCAGCAACCGGGCGGCAGCCTCGACCGGGCCGACATCGTAGGAGCCACTGTGTTCCCGTCCGCCGATGCGCAGCCGAAGGTCCGTCCGGCTCGTTCCGTCGCGGGTCCCGGATTCGAGGTCGATCAGCTCCAGGCCGCTGGTGTCGTGAGTCAGGTAGGCGGACTCGAAGAGCTGGAGCAGTTGTGGCGGCTCGATCTCGAGTCCGGTCGCATCCGCGTGCTCCTGCACCCGGCGCGCGAAGTCGATCTGGAGCCGGCGAGGCAGCTCGATGCCGTATTCCGACGCGAGAAGGTAGGCGATGCCGCCCTTGCCGGACTGCGAGTTGACGCGGACGACGGCGTCGTAGTCGCGCCCGATGTCAGCGGGGTCGATCGGCAGGTAGGGCACTCGCCATTCGATGTCCTGCTCTCGACGGTTCTCGGTAGCGGCCCGGGCCCGGTGCTCGGTGAAACCCTTCTTGATGGCATCTTGGTGGGTGCCGCTGAATGCTGTGTGCACGAGGTCGCCTACGTAGGGATGACGCGGGTGTACTTCCAGCCGGTTGCAGTGTTCGACGGTACGTCGGATCTCGTCGATGTCGGAGAAGTCGATCATCGGGTCGATGCCCTGTGCATGCAGGTTCAGCGCCAACGTCGCGATGTCGACGTTGCCGGTGCGTTCTCCGTTGCCGAAGATGCAGCCCTCGACGCGTTGCGCGCCGGCGAGCACCGCGAGCTCCGCACATGCGATGCCGGTGCCGCGGTCGTTGTGCGGGTGCACCGAGAGGATCACGCTGTCGCGGCGGGCGAGGTTCTTGTGCATGTGCTCGATCTGATCGGCGTAGACGTTCGGGGTGGCGACTTCGACGGTCGCCGGCAGGTTGAGGATCACCGGTCGCTCTGGCGTCGCGTCCCACAGTGTCGTCATCGCGTCGCAGACCTCGAGCGCGTAGTCGGGTTCGGTGAGGTTGAAGACCTCCGGTGAGAACTCGAATCTCACGTTCGGCATGCCATCGGTGAGCTCCAGGACGTCTCTGCCTCCCCGGAGGATGAGCTCCTTCAGTGCGTCGGCCGGGTGACCCAGCACGACGTCGCGCCAGGTCGGAGCGGTCGCGGTGTACATGTGGATCACGACCTGGTTCGCGATGCCGCGGATCGAGTCCACGGTGCGTGCGATCAGATCGCGGCGGGCAGGGGTGAAGACCACGATCGTGACGTCGTCAGGCGCGATGTCGGACTGTGCGATGAGGCGTACGAAGTCGAAGTCGGTCTGGGAGGCGGACGGGTAGCCGACCTCGATCTCCTTGTAGCCCATCGCCACCATCAGCTCGAAGAACCGGCGCTTTCGCGCGGGATCCATCGGCTCGGGTAGGGCCTGGTTGCCATCACGCAGGTCGACCGGCACCCACAGCGGCGCCTGAGTCAGGCGGCGAGCGGGCCAGTCGCGCTCGATGACGGGGACCTCGACGCGCGCGTTGACGTCGCGGTAGCGGTCAGACGGCATGTGTGATCTGCGCTGGCGGTTCCAAGCGGGTGCGTCATCGGCGACGGGACCTGAAGGGGTGGCGATCGTCGGAAAGCTGGACATGCTGGCGGTTCCTTCTCTGCGAATCCGGGAGGTGAACCGGCGCACGTCTCGACTCCGTGGCGGGGAGCCGGTTCGGCTAGGCCCCACCACGGCAGCGAAGAAGAAGCTCCTGCTGGATCAGCACGCGATCACGCTAGCACAACTCCTCAGACAAGTAGACAGGTAGAGTGCAGGCATGAACGTTCGACCAAGCGCAGTGCCCTCCGAGGTCGCTCCCCTGCGAGTCTTCGTCGCCGGAGCGACCGGCGTGATCGGTTCGCGCCTGCTGTCTCTGCTCACCGGTGCCGGCCACACGGTGGCCGGGATGACGCGCACCACCTCGAAGATGAACCTGGTCCGGGAGCTCGGCGCCGAGCCCGTGCTGTGCGACGTCTACGACGTCGACTCGCTCACGACTGCAGTGGCGGGCTTCAGGCCCGACTTGGTCCTCCACCAGCTCACCGACCTGCCCGACACCGCCGAGGACCTGCCTGAGCGGCGAGAGCACAACGCGCACATCCGGGTCGAAGGAACCCGCAACCTCGTCGCTGCCGCGACGTCCGCGGGCCGCCCACGGTTCCTCGCCCAGAGCGTGGCCTGGGATCTTCCACCCGGCAGCGGCGCTGACGCGGTCCGGTCGCTCGAGACTGCCGTTCTCGGCTACGGCGGCACGGTGCTGCGCTACGGACAGTTCTACGGACCGGGGACGTTCTACCCGGATGCCCTACCCGTCGGCCCCCGCATCCATGTCGACGCTGCCGCGGAACGGACGGTCGCCGCGCTGGACCGACGCGGCGGGATCCTGACGATCACCGACGACACCGCCGTCTCGGACTGAGAGGACCGACTGATGGAGCAGGTACAACGAGTCTCGTTGGCCGACCAGGCCGCGCGACTTCTTCTCGAGCGGATCCGCGCCGGCGAATGGCAGATCGGAGCGAAGCTCCCCGGCGAGACGACGCTGGGTCCGCAGCTCGGTGTCGGCCGCTCGACGGTACGCGAAGCGATTCGGCAGCTCGCCGGGCGTGGCGTACTCCAGACCCGGCAGGGTGCCGGCGTGTTCGTTACCGCCCTCGACGTCGGTGACGATTGGGATGTCGTCCTGCGACAGGCAGACATCGCCGCGGTCATCGAGGGCCGCATCGCCATCGAGACCGAGGCTGCGGCACTGGCTGCGCAGCGGCGTACCGCAACCGACCTGCGCGCGATGCGTCGCGCCCTCACCCAACGGGTCGCGGAAGGCCAGAGCACCGAGGAGTACGTCGATGCCGACATGGTGCTTCACCGCGCCGTCGTGGCGGCAGCTCACAACGACGTGCTGCTGGAGCTCTTCGACGGGTTCGTCCCTCGGGTCCGCCAGGCGATGATCGACATGCTCGATCTGCAGCCGGTCAGCACCTCGTGCGACTCCGACGCGTCGGGGGACGACCAGGAAGCACATGCCGAGCTGGTGCGGGCGATCACAGACCGCGAGCCGGTCGTGGCCGCCCAGCTCAGCCGCGCCCACCTCACGTCCCTGAAGGCGGCTCTGGCATGACCGATGGCAGCATCACCCGAGCGCGGCCCGTCATCGAGCTCACCGAGGTCACGTTCCGACGTGGCGGGCGGTCCATCCTCGACTCCATCAGCTTCACCGTGCACGCAGGTGAGCACTGGGCCCTGATCGGCCCCAACGGCGCCGGCAAGAGCACCATCCTGAGGTTCTGCGGCGCGCTGACACATCCCACAGCGGGGACGATCGACGTCCTCGGCCACCGGGTCGGACGCGTAGAGCTGCAAGCTCTGCGCCGTTCGATCGGTCACGTCGATCCGCGGCACCCCTGACCTCGCCGCTCACGCTTCGTGAGGTCGTCCTGACCGGTCTCACAGGCTCGATCGAGCTACCGCTGCGGTGGCAGCCCACGCCCGCTCAGCTCGATGTCGCCGATGCCCTCATCGAACAGATCGGCCTGGCCGAGAAACATGAATCGACGTGGCCGACGCTCTCGCAGGGCGAACGCGGCCGCGCACTGATCGCCCGCGCACTGGCCTGCGAGCCCGATCTGCTCCTCCTCGACGAGCCGACCACAGGTCTCGACGTGGCTGCACGCGAGCAGCTGTTGGTGACCATCGCAGCACTCGAGCACACGCATCCCGACCTCGCCTCGATCCTGGTCACCCATCACCTCGAGGAGCTTCCGCCGAGCACTTCGCACGCGGTCCTCCTCGACGACGGCCGCATCGTCAGATCCGGTCCGGCGACAGATGTCCTCACCACCGAGCACGTCTCACGTGCCTTCGCCTACCCCATCCAGGTCGGACGTCACGGGCGTCGATGGTTCGTGCGAGCGGCGTCGGCCGACGACCATCACCCGGTCGCGTCACCGCTCACGCACACCACCGAGATCGGGGTTCGATCCCTGCCAGCGGTGACTACCGCTCGTTGACCATCCGCAGGAACGCCTCGACGAGAGGCCCCGAGGTGGCCGCACCGTTCTCGCCCTCGTCGACGTAGACGGCGACTGCCAGGTCGCCCTGCGCGGCGATCATCCAGGTGTGGGTCAGCCGCTTGCCGTTGCGGTCGAACTCGGCGGTGCCGGTCTTGGCGATCACCGGCTTGCCCGGCACGTCGGCGAGGCCGCGGCCGGTGCCGTCGGTGACCACACCGCGGAAGATCGTACGCAGCTGGTCGGCCTCGGCCGCCGTGAGCGGCTCCACGCCCGACGGTTTGGCGGCCTGCCCCTGGACGAGGGTCGGGACGACGGTGTGACCGGCCTGGATGGATCCGATGACGGTCGCCATCACGAGCGGCGAGGCGAGCACCTTGCCCTGCCCGATCAGGTCGGCGGCGTGCTCGGTCTTGCCCGCGGGCTCGGGGATCTGCCCGAAGTAGGAGGTGAATCCGGCGTCGCGGTCGATCCCGAAGCCCAGCGAGGCAGCGGCCGAAGCGATCTCGGCGTGGCCCACCTCGTCGGCCGCACCGACCATGGCGGTGTTGCAGGACTCGGCGACGGCGTGGGCGAGCGTGATCTCGCCCAGGGCCGACTTCGGGTACCACGAGTCGTTCGTGAACGTCTTGCCGTCGACGGTGGCCTTGGCAGGACACTTCACGCTGCTCGTGGCGTTGAGGCCCTTGCGCAGCAGGGCCAGCGTGGTGGCGGCTTTGAAGGTCGATCCCGGTGCGGCCTGACCGAAGGTGGCCAGGTTCATCTTGTTGTCGGGACCGTTGGCGGCCACGAGCACAGCGCCGTCGCTGGGGCGGATCGCGACCAGGGCGCTCTCCGGCTCGACCCGTTTCAGGATCTTCTCGGCGTTCTTCTGCAGCCGTGCGTCGAGCGTGACCGTCAGCGACTTCCCGTCGACCGGGTCGGTGCTGTAGAGGCGCTTGAGCACCTCGCCCTCGTCACCGAGGACCGCGACCTGCAGCCCGGGCTTCCCCCGCAGCTGATCGTCGTAGCGCGCCTGCAACCCGGAGAGACCGGCAAGGTCGCCCGGGAGGTAGGTCCCGGGGTTCTTCTTCATCATCTCGGCCGTCACCTCGCCGACGATGCCGACGACCGGCGAGGCGAACTCCTTGGTCGGACCGAGCGGAAGGGTCCGGTCGAGCAGCGCCGCACCCTTGATCTTGGCGATCTTCGCAGCCTTGGCCTTCGTCATCATCTGCTTGCGGATCGAGATCGCCTCGACGAACGCCTTGTCGCCGGCCGCCCTGACGCGCTTGGCGTAGCGCCTCGGGTTGATCCCGACGATCGCGGCGACGTCACGGGCGGCCGCAGGTGCCGCGACCGGATCGATGAGGGTCTTGTCGATGCCCACCGTGACGACCGGACGGTCCGCGACCAGGGTCGCTCCCGAGGTGCTCAGGATCTCGCCACGTTGCTGCGGGACGGTCTCGACGTGCAGGCTGCGTCCCTCGGCGAGGGCGGGGGCGACGACCGTCGGCTCCCAGACGAAGCGCCATTCGTCACCGGACTTGCGGAGCTCGACCTCGGACTCGTAGGTCCACCGGCCACCCGGCAGCCCCCAGGCCCAGGTGAGCGTGGACTTCGCGCTGTCGGTGCCGTGGCCGGAGAAGACGGGCTTGGTCGCGGACACGTCCGGCGCACCGAGCTTCCCGAACAGGTTGCCGGTCAGATCGTCGTAGTCGGCGGCGACGGCAGCAGGGTCGGTCTTCGCCACGAAGTCGACCTTCGTGAAGGTGCCGGTCTCCAACGCCTCGGTCAGCGTGGACATGCTCGGACCCGGGTCCTCGGCCCCACCGCAGGCAGCAAGCAGCGGTAGGGCAACAGCAAGGGCCGCGATGCCCCGGGATACTCGCATGGAACGGTTCTATCAGCCATGGCCCCAAGATTGGGTTACACGACCCCAACGCGGAGGTTGTGAAGCCGAGAGTGACCCCTGGGCCACGCTCAGCTTCACAACCTGTTCGAACGCGTCCGATCCGCTCGATCAGTGCGTCGCCAGCCAGGCGTCCAGGTCCACACCGCGCTGGTCCGCGAGCTTCTGCAGACGCTCACGGGTCGGCGGCTGGAACACCTTCGGCTCGATGTGACGGTCGAGGGCGGCGTACCTCCTCTGCTTGGCGGCCTGTGCCGGGCCGGCCTTCTCGGCGTCCGAGACCACAGCCGCGGTCGCGGTGACGGCGGCACCGGTGAGCGGGGAGCCCACCAGGGGCGTGTAGCCGTCGCGGTGGCCGGCCACGTTGGCGTGGTAGGACTCGGCGATCGGGTTGGACAACCCGTTGACCCACTCGACGTCGTCGCAGACCGCGTGCCCGGTGAACCTGCTGATCGGGTTGACGAAGGTGAAGCCGGCGGCACTCGCCCGTGACGCCGTGGTGTTGTTGAGGAGCACCGCGGTGTCGTTGAGGATCGTCTCGTCCTGCGGGCTGAACCAGGTGAGGGCGTTGCAGTCCTCGCCCATGAACAGCTTCGGATAGCCGACGACCACCACCTTTGCGTTCGGCGCCGCGGACCGGATCCGGGAGTAGAGCGTCCCGAGGCTGCTCGGGAGGGTGTTACGGATGTAGTTCTGCGCCCCCGCGACCGCTCCCGCGCAGTCGCTCGCCCAGGCGGGGAGGGCGCACTCGGTGATCACGTCGGCGAACCCGGCGTCGTTGCCGCCGACCGAGATCGTGACGTACCGGGTCGAGCTGGACAGCGCGCTCAGCTGGCTGTTGGTGACATCCGCGACGACCGCGCCGGAGCAGGCGCGGAAGTTGAGGCTGTACCTCTTCGCCGCGGCGACCAGGCTCGGGTACGCCTGGGTCGACCGCATGCAGTTGGAGCCGTCGTTGATGTAGGTGCGGGTGCCGACTCCTGACGAGTAGGAGTCGCCCAGAGCGACGTAAGGCTCCCCAGCCGCGGCGGCTGGGGAGCCTGGGGTGACGGCGAGGCCGGCCCCGAGAAGGGCGATGGAGGTGAGGGAGACCGCGAGGCGGACTTTGGACAGGCGGAAGATCACGTTCATGGCAACTCCCGAAAGCCAGGGGCCGCTGGGGGCGACCCTTCCCTTTCGGTTGTACGCGTCCTGACGCCCGCCCGCAGGAAATTTGTTTCACGTCCAAGTAACTGTCCGGAATCCGCTCACCCGCGCTCGGCTGAGCTCAGCCGACGTTCTGCAGCCGCGGCAGGATACGGTCGAGCCACCGCGGCAGCCACCAGGCCCGCGCGCCGAGCAGCCGCATCACCGCGGGCACGACGAGACACCGCACCACGACCGCGTCGAGCAGCACCGCCACCGCCATCACGAAGCCCATCTCCTGCAGCATCCGGTCCGGGCTGAACCAGAAGGCGCCGAAGACCACGACCATGATCGCCCCGGCTGCGGTGATGACGCCGCCGGTGTGGGCCAGCCCCTCGCGTACCGCCTCCTGGGCATCGCCGCTGCGCAGCCACTCCTCGCGCATCCGCGAGATCAGGAACACCTCGTAGTCCATCGAGAGCCCGAAGACGATCGCGAAGGTCATCACCGGCAGGAACGCCTCGATCGGCCCCGGCTCGACCCCGAGCAGCCCCTCCTGGAAGACGTACGTCATCGCCCCCATCGAGGCGCCGATCGAGATGAGGTTGAGGACGGCCGCCTTGATCGCCACCGCGACCGAACGGAAGACGCACATCAGCAGCAGCGCGGAGAGCCCGACCACGAGCCCGATGAAGAGCGGCAGCTTCTCGCTGACGGCGTCGGAGTAGTCGATCAGCGCCGCGGTCGAGCCTCCGACGAGGACATCGTCACCGAGGTCCTCGCGCAGGTCCTTGACCAGCTCGGTGGTCGCGGCGTCCTGCGGACCCGTCTCCGGGAAGGCGATCGACGTGAACACGGCCCCGTCCTCGGACGGCTGCGGTGGCGTCACGGCAGCCACCCCGGGGTAGGTCTGAAGCTTCTCGTACGCCGCTGCCGCCTCGTCCTGCGAGCCCTCCGTCATGATGATCAGCGGACCATTGGCGCCGGGCCCGAACTTGTCGCTGACCAGGTCGTACGCCTTCCGGGTGGTCGAGGAGGCATCGTCGTTGCCCGCGTCGGCGAAGCCGAGCTGGAGACCGAGGACCGGGGTCGCGAGGGCGCCGAGGGCGACCAGAGAGACGACCAGGGCGGCCCACGGGTGCCGCTGGACGCCGCCGGCCCAGGCGCGCCAGCGCTGTCCGGGCTCGCGGCGGGACCGGGCGGCATGGCGGCGTACGGACTTCTCCAGGCGCTTGCCGAACAGGGTCAGCAGCGACGGGAGCAGGGTGACCGCGGCGATCATGGTCATCAGGACGGTGAGCGCGACGCCGAGCACGACGCCCTGGATCGAGGTCAGCTGGAGCACGTAGAGGCCGCAGAGCGCCAGGATCACGCTGACCCCGGCGAAGAGGACCGAGCGCCCGGCGGTGTCGATCGCGGTCGCGGTGGCGTCCTCGCGGGTGGCGCCGCCGAGCAGCTCGCTGCGGTAGCGGGAGAAGACCAGCAGGGCGTAGTCGATGCCCACGCCGAGCCCGACGATCATCAGCATCGGTGCGGTGTAGTCCGGGATCGTGGTCACGTGGGAGAGCAGGGTGACCACACCGAAGGTCGTGCCGACCGCGAGGATCGCGGTGATCAGCGGCAGGCTCGCCGCCAGGAACGAGCCGAACATGAACAGCATGATCACCAGCGCGGCGAGCATCCCGATGCCTTCCGAGCTGCCGCCCTCGCCCTCGTTCACCTCACGCATCGAGTCGCCGGCCATCTCGATCTGGAGGTCGTCGGTCGTGGTCTCGTCGGCGATCTCGAGGAAGGGCTCGTAGGCGCTGATCGGGAGCTCGCCGGGCTCGGCGTCCATCACGACGGTGGCGAGTGCGGTGGTGCCGTCCTCGCTCACCGAGCCGCGCTGCGGATCAGGTGCCGTCACCGACTCGACGTGAGGCACCGCGGCGAGGTCCGCGAGCAGCTCGTCGACCGCCTGCTCGTCGGTGTCCCAGCCGCGCTCGTCGTGGATGACCGCGCGCACCTCGTCGCCGGTCGAGCCGCCGTGCTTCGCCTGGAGGTCGGCCATCTCCTGCGACTGGGTGCCGGGGATGTCGAAGGAGTTGCGGTAGTCCTCGCCGATGCCCTGCGCCGCCGCCGTCACGCCCACGAGCACCACCACCCACAGCAGCAGCGCCGTCCAGTGATGGCGTTGGGAGAAGGACGCCAGCCGCCGCAGCGGACTGGGTCTCGTGGTGGTCTGTGTCGTCATCATGTCTCCTTCTCGATCTCGCCTGTCTACCTGTAGACAGACAACATGTATGAAGACAATGTACGCCGGGCTGTGTAGGCTGTCTACATGAAAGCCGACGCCCTCCGTGGCCACCTCGACTCGCTGATCCTGGCCGTCGTCGAGAAGCAGCCCCTTCACGGCTACGCGATCATCGAGGCGCTGAGCGCCCGCAGCGGTGGCGAGCTCGACCTCCCCACCGGCACGATCTACCCGGCACTGCGCCGCCTGGAGAAAGCCGGCTACCTCGACAGCTCCTGGTCCGAGGTCGGCGGCCGGAAACGCCGCACCTACGAGCTCTCCTCCGCCGGCCGCAGCGCCCTCGCCGCCCACCGCCAGGAGTGGCGCACCTTCTCCCAGGTCGTCTCCGGCGTGCTCGGCGAAGCCTGACCCCAGCCGAGACGTCGCCCCCGTCGACCGAGACGTCAGCCCCGTCGACCGAGACGTCAGCAAGCGTGACCGAGATCGCAACGGACCACAAGCGTTTCAGGGGATTCCCTGATGTGGTCGGCACGCCGGCGCGGAGAGGATGGCTCCATGAGCGCCGTCGACGTCTACCTTGCGGATCTGCGCGCTGCGATCCCCGGTCCGAGCTTGACCCGGCGCGACCTGCTGCGCGAGGCAGGCGATCACCTCGAGGACGCGACCGAGGCCTACACCGCGGCCGGCTACACGACCGCCGAGGCGGAGGCCCTCGCGCTGCGCGACTTCGGCGACGTCGACGACGTCGCTCCCGGCTTCCGCGACACCGTCGCGATCGGCGCGGCCCGACGTACGGCGCTCCTGCTCGTCCTCGTCATGATCCCGCAGGCGTTCCTGTGGGACGGCGGGATCGACCTCGGCGCGAGCGCCCACTCCGTCGCCCCGAACACCGGCCTCTTCCACGCCCTCGACCTCGTGATCGGCTACGTCGGCACCGCGGGCGCCCTCGGCGCCGTCATCGCCCTCGCGGCGACCGCGACCGGCCAGCGCTGGTTGCGGATCGGGCGGCGTACGGCTCGCCTGACCGCGTTCTGGTCGCTGGCCATCGCCGTCCTCGTACCCGTCATCGGCTTCACCATGCTGGCGCTGACCGGCGGGCTCACCGTGTTCCTGGCCCTCAGCGCGCTCGCCTTCATGGCGGCGCCGTTCGCCGCGGTCGCCCTCTCCGCCCAGCGCACCCTCGCCGCCTGCTGACCGAGACGTCAGCCCCGCCGGCCGAGACGTCGCCCCCGCCGACCGAAGCGTCACTCAGGTCGGCCGAGACGTCACCACATGCCACGTCGGCCGACGCGCGTGACGCTTCGGCCGACGTAGGTGACTTCTCGGATCAGTCGAACTTGCGCTTCTGCCGCGGCTTGCGGGGCCGCTCGCCGGAGCCGGAGTCGGACTTGCCGTAGCGGGACGGGCCCTTGTCGAACCGACCGCCCGAGCGCCGCACGGGGGCGCCGCCGGAGTCCTCGGAGAGCTCGATGAGCTTGCCGGAGATGCGCGTCGACTCGAGCGCCTTCCAGGTCTCGGGAGCCAGGTCCGCGGGGAGCTCGACCAGGGAGAAGTCGTTGCGGATCGAGATGTTGCCGAAGTCGGCGCGGCGCAGGCCACCCTCGTTGGCGATGGCACCGACGATCTGGCGCGGCTCGACCCGGTGACGCTTGCCCACCTGGATCTTGTAGGTCGCCAGCGGCTGCCCGTTGCCGCGCGAGCGCGACGACTCGCGACGCTCACCGGACCCACGCTCGCCCCGGTCGTCGCGGTCGCGACGGCCCCGGCGGTCCTCGTACGCAGGCTTCTCGGGCTCCGGCTCGAGCAGCAGCGGCTCCTCGCCGTGGAGCACGGCGGCGAGCGCGGCAGCCACGTCGACCTCGGGCACGTCGTGCTCCTCGACGTAGTGGCGCACCACGTCGCGGAAGAACTCGATCTTCTCGCCCTCCTGGAGGGCGGCGGTGATGCCGTCGTCGAAGCGGGAGAGACGGGTCGCGTTGACCTCGTCGACCGAGGGCAGCTGCATCTGCTGCGGCGATGCCTTGGTGTGCTTCTCGATCGCGCGGAGCAGCCACCGCTCACGCGGGGTGACGAACGAGATCGCGTCGCCGGTGCGACCGGCGCGGCCGGTGCGGCCGATGCGGTGGACGTAGGCCTCGACGTCCGTCGGCAGGTCGTAGTTGACGACGTGCGAGATCCGCTCGACGTCGAGACCACGAGCCGCGACGTCGGTCGCGACCAGGATGTCGAGCGAGCCGTCCTTGAGCTGGTTGACGGTCTTCTCGCGCTGGGCCTGGGCGATGTCGCCGTTGATGGCGGTCGCGGCGAAGCCACGCGCACGCAGCTTCTCGGCCAGCGACTCGGTCTCGGACTTGGTGCGCGTGAAGACGATCATGCCCTCGAAGTTCTCGACCTCGAGGATGCGGGTGAGCGCGTCGACCTTCTGGGGGTAGGACACCATCAGGTAGCGCTGGGTGATGTTGGTGGCGGTCTGGGTCTTCGCCTTGACCGAGATCTCCTTCGCGTCGCGAAGGTATTTCTTGGACAGCCGGCGGATCTGCGCCGGCATGGTCGCCGAGAAGAGCGCGACCTGCTTGTCCTCGGGGGTGTCGGCGAGGATGGTCTCGACGTCCTCCGCGAAGCCCATGTTGAGCATCTCGTCGGCCTCGTCGAGCACCAGGAAGCGCAGCTGGGAGAGGTCGAGCGTGCCCTTCTCGAGGTGATCCATGATCCGGCCCGGGGTGCCGACGACCACGTGGACGCCGCGACGCAGGGCGGTCAGCTGCGGGCCGTAGCCCTGGCCGCCGTAGACCGGCAGGATGCGTACGCCGTCGAGGTTGGATGCGTAGCGCTCGAACGCCTCGCACACCTGCAGGGCCAGCTCGCGCGTCGGCGCGAGCACCAGCGCCTGCGGTGCGTTCTGGTAGACGTCGAGGTTGGAGAGCACCGGCAGCGCGAACGCGGCGGTCTTTCCGGTGCCGGTCTGCGCGAGGCCGACGACGTCGCGACCCTCGAGCAGCGAGGGGATGGTCGCGGCCTGGATGGCGGAGGGCGTCTCGTAGCCGAGCGCCTTCACGGCCTCGAGGACACCGGCGGACAGACCGAGCGAGTCGAACGTCGGACCCTGCTCTACCTCCACGCTCGTCTCTTCGGGCGTGGGAGTGGTGGATACGGCAGAATCAGCGTCGGTGCTCACCCTCCAACGGTAGGCCCATATAGCACGATCTCGGCATTCCTCGGCGCGGTGGCCCCCGTCACTCGCCGGATCCGCTCGGTCAGGAGACGATGACCTCGTCGCCGACGGCGATCTCCCCGGGGTGGACGACGCCGAGGTGCACCGCCGCCCAGACCTTCCCGTCCCACTTGCGGTGGGCCGCGAGCGTACGCAGCGGGTCCTTCCCCTTCTCCAGGGTCTCCGGATCGATCGTGGTCATGACGCAGCGCGAGACCGGCGTGACCATCCGGAGGCGGACCGGTCCGATGGCGACCTCGCTCCAGCCATCCTCGGCAAAGGCCTTTTCCGCTCCCTCGACGACCAGGCTCGGCCGGAACCGCGCGACGGTGATCGGCTCCGGGCTCCAGTCGTCGATCGCCGCGACCGAGGCCTCGGTGATCAGCGAGACGGGCGAATCGTCCTGGAAGGCGGCGTGGTCCGAGACGCCGAAGCCGTCCTTGGCCTTGAGCACCCTCTGGAACGGGTCGTGACACCACACCAGCGATACGTCCTCGCGGTCGAGCACGCGGCGCAGCCACGCATCGACCTCCGGGCCCATCGGCCGCGCGCGCATCTTCACCTGCTTGAACATCGTGATGTCACGGACGCCCTCGGTCGGCAGCGCCACCTCGACCGCCTCGTGCCCCGGCGCGCTCAGTCGCAGGTCAGCACGGCCGCCCGTCGCCGGGGTGTCGGCAACGATGCTGAAGAGCTCGCGGGCCTCCCGGGCCGAGACGAGCTCTCCGTCACCGTCGACGACCATCCACTCTCGGTCCCCGACGATCCCGGCCCTCCCGACGTACGCCTCCTCCACCGGCCTGATCGCCGTCGACTTCACCGGATGGATGTTGATGCCCGCCAGACGCATGGCTGAACCCTAGGGGCGCATCACTCGACCGTCACCGACTTTGCCAGGTTGCGGGGCTTGTCGACGTCGTGGCCGAGGGCCTTCGCGGCGTGGAAGGCGATCAGCTGAAGCGGGATGGTGAGCAGGATCGGGTCGAGCTCCACCTCGTTCTTCGGTACGTCGACACGCAAGGCGTCGAGCTCGCCGAGGTCGACGTCGGGGTGGGTGACGACGACGAGGGGGCCGCGGCGGGCGCTGATCTCGTGGAGGGCTGCGACGTTGCGGTCGGTCAGCTCGTCCTGGGGCACGATCGCGACGGTCGGCACGGTCTCGGAGATCAGCGCGAGCGGGCCGTGCTTGAGCTCGGAGGTCTGGTAGGCCTCCGCGTGCCGGTAGGAGATCTCCTTCAGCTTCTGGGCACCTTCGCGCGCGACCGGGTAGCCGCGCACGCGTCCGACGAAGAACATCGACTCGGCCTCGGCCAGGCGCGCCGCGATCTCCTCGAGGTGCGACTCGCTCTTCAGGATCTCCTCGATCTGCGTCGGCAGCGCCTGCAGGCCGGCGATGAGCCGCTTCCCGTCGGCGATCGAGAGGTCACGGACCCGGCCGAGCTGGAGCGCGAGCAGCGAGAACGCGACGTACATGTTGGTCAGCGCCTTGGTCGAGGCGACCGCGATCTCGGGACCGGCGTGCAGGTAGATGCCGCCGTCGACGGCACGGGCGATCGCCGAGCCGACCACGTTGACGACGCCGAGCACCCGTCCGCCCTTGCGGCGGATCTCCTGGACGGCAAGCAGGGTGTCGATGGTCTCGCCCGACTGGGAGACGGCGACGTAGAGCGTGTCGGGCTCGATGATCGGGTTGCGGTAGCGGAACTCCGAGGCCGCCTCGGCGTCCGCGGGGACCCGGGCGAGCTCCTCGATCAGCCCGGCGCCCATCTGACCGACGTAGTAGGCCGAGCCGCAGCCCAGGATCTTCACCCGGCGGATCGCACGCAGCTCGCGCGGGTCGAGGTTGAGCCCACCGAGGTGGGCCGTGCCGAACCGCTCGTCGAGCCGGCCGCGCAACGCCCGCTCGACCGAGGACGGCTGCTCCAGGATCTCGGTGAACATCCGCGGCTCGTCGGCGAGCTCACCGAACTCGTACGCCGACGGGTCCACGTCGACCTCGCGAGCCGTGGTGGTGGTCGTCGTCAGGTCCTGGCGGAACGTGGTGAAGCCGGTCGCGGTGACGGTCGCCAGCTCGCCGTCGTCGAGGTGGGCGACGGTCGTGGTGTGGCGTACGACGGCCGCGAGGTCGGAGGCGACGTACATCTCCCCGTCGCCGACGCCGACGATCAGCGGGGACCCGTTCCGGGCGACGACCAGGCGGTCGGGGAAGTCGGCGTGGACGACGGCGAGTCCCCAGGTGCCCTCGACCTGGGAGAGAGCGTCGACGACCTTGCCCTCCAGACTGTCAGCAGTCGACAGTCCGATCAGGTGGGCGAAGACCTCGGTGTCGGTGTCGCTGGCCAGCTCGACGCCGGCCTCGGTGAGCCGCTCACGCAGCGAGGCGGCGTTGTCGACGATCCCGTTGTGGACGACCGCCACGCGACCGTCGGCCGACACGTGCGGGTGCGCGTTGGTGTCGTTGGCCGGGCCGTGGGTCGCCCACCGGGTGTGCCCGATGCCGACCTTGCCGGCGAACCGCTTCGGCAGGGCATCGACCAGATCGCGTACGCGGCCGGCCTTCTTCACCACCTGCAGCCTGCTGCCCAGCACCGCGACGCCCGCCGAGTCGTAGCCACGGTGCTCCAGCCGGGCCAGCCCCTCGGTGAGCAGGCTCGCAGCCTGCTGGGGCCCGATGTAGCCGACGATTCCGCACATGTGTCCTGTCCGTCCTATCCGTAGATGAGCCGACGCAGCTGCCGTTCGGTCAGCTGCGGTGCGGCAACGACCCGAGCCCGGAGCTCGTCGGCCAGCTGCGCGAAGATCGCGTCGTTCTTCGCGCCGTAGGTCTTCAGCTGTGCATGCCGACGGCGTACGTAGGCCTCGACCGGTTCGTCGAAGTACGCCACCACGTCCTCGATCACCCGCGCCGCCTCCGTGGGCGGAAGCCCGGTGGTCGCGACCAGGTGGTCGATCAGCGCTTGCTCGGCATTCACACGACCCACTGTGAAGCAGGTCAGGCACGACATTCAAATTTCTGCCCGATTTCGGGCAGAAACATCCACTTCATCGCGAAGTGGGGCACCGGACGCCCCCACGGCCCCATTCAGGCCCTCCAGGTGGAGCGCCCCACGCCCTTCGGCGCAGTACTTGGACATACGGGTGGGGGTGCGGTACCTTAGGTGAACACAAGGTGAACAGGAGGTGTCTGATGAACGGAAATAAAGTGACTGGCAAGCTCGAGCTTCGCTGGCTCCCTGTCGTCGACCGCCGCGGCCGTAAGCACATGGAGGCCCGCTGGGTCGAAGTCAGTGCGCCCGCGACCACTCGTCACGCTGCCTGACCAACACCCAACGCTTCCAAGGCCCGCTTCCCCACAGGGGGAGGCGGGCCTTGTGCGTTTGGGGATAGCGTTGCCACTGCAACCAATCTTCCGCCAGCGTCGAAGAAGCCCACGCGAGCGGGAACATTGGGAGATAGTCCCCCGTTATGATGCTTGCAGTTTCAACCAATTCTTCCAGGAGCACACCCATCATGGGCATTTTCAGCAAGAAGGACGCGGCCGCCGAGACCGAGTTCGACACCCCGACCGCCGCCATCGAGGACATCTCGGGTGACTACACCCTCGACGTCGCCCACACCCGTCTGGGCTTCTCGGCCCGCCACGCGATGGTGACCACCGTCCGCGGCTCCTTCAAGGAGTTCGAGGGCACCGCGACGATCGACACCGCGGAGCCGTCCAAGTCGAAGGTCTCCCTCACGATCAAGGCTGCCTCCGTCGACACCGGCAACGCCGACCGTGACGGCCACCTGCTCTCGGGGGACTTCTTCGAGAACGAGGCCCACCCCAACATCACCTTCGAGTCGACCGCGGTCGAGTTCGACGGCGAGACCTGGAACATCACCGGCGACCTGACCATCAAGGGCACCACCAAGTCGGTCACCGTCCCGTTCGAGCAGACCGGCTCCGCCAAGGACCCGTTCGGCAACACCCGCGTCGGCTTCGAGGGTGCCGTCGCGATCAACCGCACCGACTGGGGCCTCTCCTTCAACGCCGCCCTCGAGACCGGCGGCGTGCTCGTCTCCGAGAAGATCAAGCTCGAGTTCGACATCTCCGCGATCAAGAACACCGAAGACGCGGCCTGAGCGATCTGACCCACGCTGCGTCGGGGCCACCGGGGATCTCCCCGGTGGCCCCGACGCATCTCAGACATGACCTAGGGCGCGCCGGGGATGTTGTAGTGCTTCTCCGCGCCGATCCGGCCGACGCCGACGACGTCCACGGACGACGCGTCCCCCGTCGCTCCTCCGGCGAAGCCGACCTGATCCGTGCCGAGATCGACACCGCGCCCCAGGGCCGAGCCGGAGTCGTCGTCATGGTGGACCACGCCACCGGCAGCACGGTCGGCCGGAGACTCGACGTGCGCACGGCCGCTGACCACGACCGTCGTCCCGTCTGTCGTGACCGTCACCGCGGCGTCGCTCCCGGCCATCTCCCCCGAGATCGTCACCGGACCCGCCGGTCCACGATCCGGCGCCTTGATCGGCTCCGAGTCCGCACAGGCGACCCCGGCGCCGGCGACGACGAAGCCGCCTGCCGCGAGAGTCACCCCCATGGTTCGCCGAAGGCCCCCGAGGATCTTCGAGCTCATGTCGTTTCTCCTGTCTGCAGTGAGGATTCCAGGGAATGCGGGACCCCGTCAGCGTCCGCACCCGGCGCCCGAGCGCACGGGGATCGCGGCTGACGCGGACGGGGTCCCGCCGAGCGAGGCGAGCGCGTTCCTGGGCACGCTCATAGCCTCACCCATCGGACCGGGCGGATCAGCGGTCGCAGTCGACGCGCCGGCCTCACGCCCGGTGGTTGACCCGTGCCGACGACGCCCCCCGGCGTCCTGCCGCCCGCACGGATCCGTTGCTCATCACCATCACGCTCGGTCACCACCGCGCATCCGGCGGCGCGGGCCGTCGCGGTCCGGCGTACACCGTGGCCTCGACTGCTCGCCGAGGCCGTCACAGCCTCTTTGCCCACCATGGACGCTCCCGAGTTCGGTCCGGATCAGGCTCTTCAGTACTTGTTACGTACGTCGACGCACCCGCGTTGCAGTTATCCGACAAATAATGGAGAACTCCCGCAAACACGCCGACGAGGCGTGTTTGCGGGACTTTGCATCAGCAGACTTCAGCGCACCTCCGTGGTCGAGCTCAGCTCTTCCACGATGCCCTCGTCACCGGCATCGACCGTGTAGTCCGCCGCGACGGTGGCGTCCTCACCGTCCGGCACCTTGAGCGCCCTCAGGATCGGGGTCAGCACGACGACCACGACGATGTTCAGCAGGAACGCGGTGAGCGCGATGTAGATCGGGGTCTCCGTGCCCGGGAACGGCGCCAGCGGTCCACCGAAGTGCTCCTGCGTGGGCGAGGAGACGCCATAGGCGACGTACGTCCCGTACGCCATCCCGACCGCCCAGCCGGCCAGGACCGCCCACCGGTGGAACCACCGGGTGTAGAGCCCGACGACGATCGCCGGCAGCGTCTGCAGGATCCACACGCCACCGAGGAGCTGCAGGTTGATGGCGTACGACTTCGACAGTGCGAGCACGAAGATCAGCGCCCCGAACTTCACGATCAGGGACACGATCTTGGCCTGCTTGGCCTCGTCCTGCGGGGTCGCGTCGGGCTTCAGGTAGGCCTTGTAGATGTTGCGCGTCCACAGGTTCGCCGCCGCGATCGACATGATCGCCGCGGGCACGAGCGCACCGATGACGACAGCCGCGTACGCCACCCCGGCGAACCATGCCGGGAACTGGTCCTCGAAGAGCTGCGGGATCGCCAGCTGCGGGTTCGGCGGGTCGCCGACCATCACCCCGGCGGCCAGCGCGACGAACCCGAGGAGAGCGAGCAGACCGAGGAGGAAGGAGTACGCCGGCAGCAGCGACGCGTTGCGACGGATCACGTTGCGGCTGCGCGTGGAGAGGACTCCCGTGATGGAGTGCGGATACATGAACAGCGCCAGCGCCGAGCCGAGGGCGAGGGACGCGTAGGCCCACTGGCCGGCCGCCTGCGACGGGAACAGCGCCTTCGGTGCGGCGTCGCCGGCGGCGATCGCGTCGGCGTTCTCCGTGTTGAAGGTGTCGAAGCTGTTCTGGACGGTGTCGAAGATGTTGCCCCAGCCGCCGAGCTGGGACGGGATGTAGATGATCGCCACGATGATCACGATGTAGATCAGCGAGTCCTTCACGAACGCGATCAGCGCCGGTGCCCGCAGCCCGGAGGAGTACGTGTAGGCGGCCAGCACCGCGAACGCGATGAAGAGCGGCAGGTCCCGGATGAACCAGTTCGAGGAGTCGCTCTGCAGGCCCATCACCTCGAGCACGACCTCCATGCCGACCAGCTGCAGCGCGATGTAGGGCATGGTCGCGAGCAGGCCGGTGATCGCGACGGCCAGACCGAGGGACCTGGACCCGTAGCGTCCGACGACGAAGTCGGCCGGGGTGACGTAGCCGTGCTTGTGCGAGACCGACCACAGCTTCGGCAGGAACGCGAAGATGATCGGGTAGACGAGGATCGTGTAGGGCACCGCGAAGAAGCCGACCGCCGAGCCGGCGAACAGCGTCGCGGGGACCGCGATGAACGTGTAGGCCGTGTAGAGGTCGCCTCCGATGAGGAACCAGGCCACGAACGTACCGAAGCCGCGGCCGCCCAGCCCCCACTCGTCGAGGTTGTCCATCGACTTCGCCCGGCGCCAGCGCGCCGCGGAGAAGCCGAGGATCGTGACCAGCAGGAAGAGGAAGGCGAAGACGGAGACTGCTACCGCGCTCACTGGCCACCCTCCTTCCACGGGCGCCCGGCGGCGGCACGGTCACGCCGGAACGCGGCCTTGGCGACGAAGTAGGCGATGGTCGTGAACAGGACCGAGCAGGGGATGAGAGCGAGCTGGAACCAGAAGTAGAACGGGAATCCGGCGAGCGTCGGATCCTCCTTCGCATACAGCGGCACCGCGAGACACGGGACAGCTGCCGCGACGAGGAGGACCCCGACCAGGATCCACGATCCCTTGGACGAGGACGGCATGAGTGACCTCCGAGATCTGTCGAAGTGGGGTGGACGAACTGTGACGTGGCTCACATTCGCCTGTCCAGCCCTATTCACCCCGTCCGACGACGAGCGGTCGATCTGCCACGACGAACGGTCGGCCGGCCCCGCCAAATCGCCTGCCGGCCCGCTCCGCCAGGGCTAGCCTGCGAGGTGATCCTCACACTTGGTACAGGAGCCCCCATGAACAATGAAGTTCCCCGGATCGACCGACGCCGCCTGCTCGGTGCCGCCGCGGTCGGCGCGGCCGCAACTCCCTTCCTCTCCGGATCGGCGGGCGCAACCGTCGAACCCGCCTCGCCGGTCGGCCCCGGCCGGGTGGTCACCACGGGCGCCGACCGTGCGGCCGCCGACGGCTGGTCGACGTTGTCGGGCCAGCGGGTGGGCATCATCACCAACCCGACCGGCGTGCTCCGCAACCTGCGCAACATCGTGGACGAGATGCACGAGTCCGGCGCGGTCCAGATCGCCGGAGTCTTCGGTCCGGAGCACGGATTCCGCGGCACGGCGCAGGCGGGAGGGTCGGAGGGCACCTTCGTCGACGAGCGCACCGGGCTGACCGTCTACGACGCGTACGGCGCCAACGTCACCAAGATGAAGGAGCTGTTCACCGCCGCCGACGTGGAGACGGTCGTGTTCGACATCCAGGACGTCGGCTCCCGGTTCTACACCTACATCTGGACGATGTGGACGGCGATGCAGGCCGCGGTCGCGACCGACAAGCGCTTCGTGGTCCTCGACCGGCCCAACCCGGTGGGCGGGACCGCTCGCGGACCGATGATGACCTCGGCGTACACCTCGGGGGTCGGGGCGCGCGAGATCGTCCAGCAGCACGGGATGTCGGTCGGTGAGCTCGCCCGGTTCTTCGACGGCGAGTTCCTCGAGGAGCACGCCGGCGGACGCCTCACCCAGCTCGACATCGTGCAGGTCTCCGGCTGGAAGCGGCGGACGTTGTTCGCCGACACCGGGCTCGACTTCATCCTGCCGAGCCCCAACATGCCCACCTCGGACACTGCCTTGGCCTACCCCGGAACCTGCATGTTCGAGGGCACCAACCTCTCCGAGGGGCGCGGAACGACCAAGCCGTTCGAGCTGATCGGGGCGCCCTACGTCGACCACCGCTGGGCCGCGGCGCTGGAGGAGGCAGGCCTTCCGGGCGTCACCTTCCGCGAGGCCTACTTCAACCCGTCGGTCAACAAGCACGCCGGCAAGGTCTGCGGCGGGGTGCAGGTCACGATCCAGGACCACGACCGTTTCGACCCGGTCCGCACCGGTGTCGAGATGCTGGTCACCGCGAAGGCGCTCTATCCCGAGTTCGCCTGGCGCCAGGACTCGTGGGACACGGTCCGTCCGTTCTGGATCGACAAGCTGACCGGTTCGACCAGGCTGCGTACGCAGATCGACGCGGGTGCCTCCGGTGACGAGGTCGAGGCGGCCTGGCAGGACGAGCTGGCTGCGTTCGACGCGACCCGCCGTCAGTACCTGCTCTACCGCTGACCCGAGGCATCGAGCACGGACGCCACGGCTCGGCGCATCTGCCCCACCCAGGTGCGGATGCGCCGAGCCGGCGAGCTCAGCGCAGCGCGGCCGTGGCAGCGGCGAGCGCGGTGACGCGGTCCCAGTCGCCGGTGGCCAGCGCGTCGGCAGGAGTGAGCCACGAGCCGCCGACGCAGCCGACGTTGGCGAGGCTGAGGTAGCTCGGGGCGGTGGCGAGCGAGATGCCGCCGGTCGGGCAGAAGCGTGCGTCGGGAAGCACCGTCGGGAGCGAACCCAGGTATTTCGCGCCGCCCGAGGCCTCGGCCGGGAAGAACTTCATCGCGGTGTGGCCGGTCTCGAGCACCGCCAGGGCCTCGGAGACGGTGGCCGTGCCGGGGAGGAACGGCAGACCGGTGTCACGCATCGCGGCGAGCAGCGACGGCGTGGCGCCCGGGGAGACCAGGAACCGGGCTCCGGCGGCCGCAGCCTCCTTGGCGAGCTCGGGAGTGGTCACGGTGCCGGCGCCGATCACGACCTCCGGCACCTCGGCGGCGATGGCGCGGATGGCGTCGAGCGCTACCGGCGTACGCAGGGTCAGCTCGACCACGGGCACACCGCCGTCGGCGAGCGCGCGGGCCACGGGCACCGCCTGGTCGAGGGTCTCGACGACGACGACCGGGACGACCGGGGAGAGGTCGAGCAGGTCGGTGGAGGTGAGGTCAGACATGGACAGGGGTCTCCTGGACTGGGCTTTCCTGAGCGGCGGCGCTCTGCGGGCTGGGGGCGAAGGAGAAGACGGAGGCGCCGGTGTCGGCGGACCCGACGGTAGCGCGGAAGGCGCTGAAGAGCTCGCGGCCGGTGCCGCGCCACTCGGCGTCGAGCGGCGCCCGGCCGGTGGCCGGCCGGTGCGCGAACTCGTCGGCATCGACCTCGATCGAGAGCGTGCCCGCGACGGCGTCGACCGTGATCACGTCGCCGTCCTGGACACGGGCGAGCGGTCCGCCGAGCGCGGCCTCGGGGGTGAGGTGGATGGCGGCAGGCACCTTCCCCGACGCACCGGACATCCGGCCGTCGGTGACGATCGCGACGCGCTGGCCGCGGTCCTGCATCACCCCGAGGGCCGGCGTGAGCTTGTGCAGCTCGGGCATCCCGTTGGCCGCCGGGCCCTGGTAGCGCACCACCGCGACGAGGTCGCGACCGTCGAGGCGCCCCTCGGCGAAGGCGGTGAGGAAGTCAGCCTGGTCGTCGAAGACCAGCGCCGGGGCGGAGACCACCTGGTGCTCCGGGGCGACCGCCGAGGTCTTGATGACGGCGGTGCCGAGCTCGCCGGTCAGCACCCGCAGGCCACCGTCGGGTGAGAACGGGTCGTCGGCCGGGCGCAGCACGTCGAGATCGCCGGAGACCGGGGCACCCTCGACCAGCTCGATCTCGCCGTCGCGGTCGAGCCGCGACTCCTGGGTGTAGGCCGAGAGGCCCGGGCCCAGGATCGTGGTGACGTCCTCGTGGAGCAGCCCCGCCTCGAGCAGGGTGCGGACCAGGAAGCTCACCCCGCCGGCCGCGTGGAAGTGGTTCACGTCGGCGGATCCGTTGGGGTACATCCGGGACAGCAGCGGCACGACCGGCGACAGGTCGGAGATGTCCTCCCAGGTCAGCTGGATCCCGGCGGCGCGCGCGATGGCGACCAGATGCATGGTGTGGTTGGTCGAACCACCGGAGGCGAGCAGCGCGACGCAAGCGTTGATGATCGACTTCTCGTCGATCATCTCTCCGATGCCCGGGCCGCCTTCGAGGGCGAGCTCCGTGGCACGGGCCGCCGCCGCGCGGTTGAGAGCAGCCCGCAGCAGCGTGTCCGGGGACGCGAACGAGGAGCCCGGCAGGTGCAGCCCGAGCACCTCCATCAGCAGCTGGTTGGAGTTGGCGGTGCCGTAGAAGGTGCAGGTGCCGCGGGAGTGGTAGCTGGCGGCCTCGGCCTCGAGCAGCTCCTCGCGGGTGGCCTCGCCCGCTGCGTACCGCTGTCGGACGCGGGCCTTCTCCTTGTTGGGGAGGCCGGAGGACATCGGGCCGGCCGGCACGAAGACGGTCGGCAGGTGACCGAAGGAGAGCGCCCCGATCAGCAGGCCCGGCACGATCTTGTCGCACACGCCGAGCATGAGCGCGGCGTCGAACATGTCGTGGGACAGGGCGATCCCGGCCGACATCGCGATCACGTCGCGGGAGAAGAGGGAGACCTGCATCCCGTCACGGCCCTGGGTGATGCCGTCGCACATCGCCGGCACGCCACCGGCGACCTGCGCCAGACCACCGGCCCGCATGACGGCGGCCTTGAGGAGCGGTGGGTAGGTCTCGTAGGGCGCGTGCGCGGAGAGCATGTCGTTGTAGGACGTCACGATCGCGACGTTGGGCTTCGCCGCGGGGCTGATCACCTTGAGCTCGGCCTTCGTCGCCGAGGTCGAGGCCGCGAAGCCGTGGGCCAGGTTGCTGCAGGCGAGCCGGCCACGGGCCGGGCCCGTCGCCCGGGCAGCCGCGATGCGGGCCAGGTAGTCCGCCCGGGTGGCGGCGGAACGCTCGACGAGACGAGCGGTGACGTCGGCGACGGTGGGCGAAACGGCAGTCACGGGACCTCCAAGGCTGTGTGCTTTGGCACACGATTGCACGATCTTTGGATCGATACAAGTGGTTCTTTGGTCTCTCAAAGACATAAGTGGCGTACGCTGCACCCATGCCCGACACCACAACCACCGCCGACGTCCTCGATCTGGTGCGCTCAGGACGCGCCCTGACGCGCAGCGACCTGCAGAAGACGACCGGCCTGTCACGTACGGCCGTGGTCTCTCGGGTCTCCGCCCTCGTCGAGGCCGGCCTGCTCCTCACCGGGGAGGAGCTCGCCTCGACCGGCGGGCGGCCCCCGGGCTCGCTGAGCTTCAACGCCGACGCCGGCGTCGTCCTGGCGGCCGCGATCGGACGCTCCCGCAGCCAGCTCGCCGTCTTCGACCTCGACGGCCGCGAGCTCGCCGGCGACACCCGCGACCACGAGGTCGGCATCGCCGCCGACGACCTCATGCCCGAGGTCACCGACCGGCTCGAGCGACTCCTGGAGGGGATCGAACCGCCGGTGCTCGGTGTCGGGATGAGCCTTCCGGGCGTCGTCGACCCCGTCCGCCTGGTCTCGGTCGACTCGCCGGTGATGCGCGGCTGGGACGGCATCGCGCTCGCCCCCTACTTCGAGCGGCTCACCGACGGCCCCCTCGTGCTCGTCAACGACACCGATGCCCTGGCCACCGCCGAGCTCTTCGGGAGCGGGCTGCACCCGCGCGATGCGCTCGTCGTGAAGGCATCGACCGGCCTCGGCCTGGCGGTCATCGCCGACGGCAAGGTCCTGCGCGGCCATGCCGGGGCCGTCGGCGAGATCGGCCACACCCGGGTCGAGTCCGCCGGCGAGCGCCCCTGCCGGTGCGGGGCGACCGGCTGCCTGGAGACGGTCGCCGCGGGGTGGGCGCTGACCCAGGGACTGGTCGACTCCGGCGTCTCGGCCGGCCACATCCGCGACCTGGTGGCCGCCGCTCTCGCCGGCGACGCGATCGCCCGTGGTCTGCTGCGCGAGGCCGGACGCCAGCTGGGCGAGGTGCTCGCGATCGCGATCAACCTGCTCAACCCGGAGGTCGTCGTGATCGGTGGCGACATGGCCGCCGCCTTCGACCTGTTCACCGCCGGCGTACGCGAGACCGTCTACTCCCGCTCCACCGCGCTGGCCACCCGGGACCTGACCTTCGTCCCTTCGACCCACGCCGACTCCACCGGCATGGTCGGCTGTGCCGCCGTGGTCATCAACCATCTGCTCTCGGCCGAGAGCCTCGATGCTCACCTGGGGGCCGCCAAGTAGCACCGCCGTGGTCGCGGAGGATGGATCCTCCCCGGATATCCACGCCGCAGGATCTATCCTCACCAGGGTGAACGCACCCAGCCGCCTGCGACAGATGAACGGCCGCGACCCGCACGAGGTCCACCGGGCCGCGACGCCCTTGGAGCTGCTCTTCGACCTCACCTTCGTGGTCGCCTTCGGAGTGAGCGGCAACGAGCTGGCCCACCAGCTCGCCGAAGGACACATCGCGGCCGGGATCGTGGCGTTCTGCTTCGCGTCCTTCGCGATCTGCTGGGCGTGGATCAACTACTCCTGGATGGCCTCGGCCTACGACACCGACGACTGGGCGTTCCGGCTGCTCACGATGGTGCAGATGGTCGGGGTGATCATCATGGCTCTCGGCCTGCCGGCGATGTTCGAGAGCGTCCACGACGGCGAGCGGCTCCACAACGAGGTGATGATCGCCGGCTACGTCGTCATGCGGGTCGCGCTCTGCGGGCAGTGGTTGCGCGCCTGGCGCCAGGACCCCGGCCGGCGCGGCGCGCACCAGGTCTACCTCACCTCGCTCCTCACCGCGCAGGTGCTCTGGTGCATCATCGCCATCCTGCCGTTGCACGTGACGGTGGCGTTCGCCGCGATGATGCTGCCGCTCGTGATCGAGCTCGCCGGACCGTTCGTGGCGGAGCGCCGCTTCGGCGGCACGCCCTGGCACGCCGATCACATCGCGGAGCGCTACGGCCTGCTGACGATCATCACCCTCGGTGAAGGCGTGATCGGCACGGTCACGATCTTGTCGGCGATCATCCAGGACCCGGATCTCGGATGGAGCCTCGGCGCCGTGCTCCTGCTGGCCGCCGGGATCGGCCTGACCTTCGGACAGTGGTGGACCTACTTCACCATCCCCTGGGCCGCCATGCTCGAGCGGCGCCGCGATCGCTCGTTCCTGTGGGGCTACGGCCACATCCTGCTCTTCGCCTCGATCGCAGCCACCGGCGCCGGCCTGCACGTCGCCGTCTACCTCATCGAGGACCACTCCAAGCTCAGCGAGGTCGGCACCGTCCTGGCCGTCGCCGTGCCGGTCGGCGTGTATGCCCTGGTCCTCTATCTCCTCTACAACCTGTTCATGCGGGTCGTCGACCCGTTCCACCTGCTCCTGGTCGGACTCACCGCCGCGGTGCTGATCGCGAGCGTCGTGATGGCGGCCTTCGGCATACCGGTGGCCTGGTGCCTCGTGGTCGTCGCCCTCGCGCCGGTCGTCACCATCGTGGGCTTCGAGACCGTCGGCCACCGCCACGTGGCCGACCACCTCGACACTCTCTGAGCCCGGGAGCTACACCGAGGGACCGACCGCGAACTCCGCCTCGACCTCGGCGTACACCGTGATGTCGTCGGGGGAGAAGGCCAGGTCGGGCGCCATCTCCATGTCGGCACCGACGGGCATCGAGGCGTACGCGACATCCCGGCTGACGCCGACGTCGTTGATGCTGCGGACGGAGACCGGGCCGAGGTCGAGGGCATCCGCATAGTCCTGCGCGCGCACCTTGGCCTGACGGACCGCCTCCCGGCGGACCGCACGCTCGGTGCTCAGCCGAGTCTCCTTCGTCAGCCGCCAGGACGTGCCGTTCACACCGACTCCGTAGGCCACCGGACTGTGGCCGACCCAGGCGGCCATCCCCTCGAAGTCGGTGAACTCGACCCTCAGCCCGATGCTCGCGCGCTGCACCACGGACAGCCACTCGTCGGCCGTGTGTTCCGGCGGAGCCGGATGCTCGGTCACCCAGGTCCGGGCTCGCTGGAGGACGAACCGATCGACGACATCGTCACGGCTCAGGCGCTCCAGGTCCGCGCGCAGTCGCCGGACGTCCTGCTGGAGACGCTCCATCGCCGCCTCTGGGGTGGCGCCGGCGGTCGCGACCTCCGCGTGCACCACCCCGATCTCCGGCGGCACCTCGACGCTGTGCGACCCGCGCACCTTGATCAGGATCTCGCTCACCTCAGGGACAGTACGCTCCGGAGCCGGCATTCGCGGCCGACTTCGTAGCTCCTCCCGACCCCGGTCGCGCCGAAGGCATCAGGCCTTCGGCCCGGACCCGGGCTCGTCGTCGTGCTCGTCGATCTGCTCGGCGGTGACTCTGCTCGAGCCCGGAACGGTCTCGTCGTCGCCGGCCGCGAGGAGGCCGTAGAGCTTGCGCCGGGTGTCCGCGAGGATGTCGGCAGCAGCCTGGCGCTGGGGGTCGGTGCCGGAGGTGGCGAGCTGCCACACGGCGGGGAGCACCTGGGCCAGCTCGCCGCCGAGGATCCCGAAGCCGGCGAGGTCGCCGACGCCCTGGCCTCCGCGACCACCGCGGGAACCCGCACGGGCGTTGTCGACGGCCTTGTCGAACGGCTTCCACACGGCTGCCAGCTCGTCGCTGTGCTCGGCGGCGTAGGTCTTGCCGGCCTCGGTCAGCCGGATCGCGCGGCGGCCGTGCTCGTCGTCGGACTCCACCAGACCCTCGTCCTCGAGCTGCTGGATGGTCGGGTAGACCGAGCCGGGGCTCGGCCGCCACTCACCCGAGCTACGCTCGGAGATCTGCTGGATCACCTGGTAGCCGTTGATGACCTGGCCCTGCTCGGCCGCCTCGGCCATCACGTAGATGATCGCGGAGCGTACGTCGCCACGACGGACCCGGGGACCGGGCCGCTGCGGGGGCTGGTTGTCGAAGCCGAGCAGGGCCGCGATCCACGGCGGCGGACCGGCCGGGCCGCGACCGCGGCCCTGGTGCCCGCCCTGCCAGCCGGGTCCGTTCCAGCCGGGTCCGCCCCAACCAGGGCCGCCCTGCCAGCCGTGGGAGCGGCGCGGGCCGCCCTTGCCGAACTCCCGACCCATCTGGTCGATCCACTCTCCCCAAGGGTTGTTGCTGTAACTCATCAGCTGTCTCACTTTCGACGTCATCATCGCGTTCCTTCGCGATATATCGTGATCGTACGCTGCTCCCAGGAGCGATTCAAGGGAAAAGCGAGGGAGCCCCCGAAGATCCGGGGGCTCCCTGACTCAGACCCTGAGTCGTGCGTGCGATCAGACGCCAGGCGTCTGAGGCGGCGGCGGAGCCGTCGGCGGGGTCTGGGGCGGCGTCGCGGTGGTCGCCGCACGTGCACCACCACCGCCGGACTGGAGCCGCTCCAGCTGCCGGGCAGCAGCGTCGCGACCGCCGAGGCCGAAGGCGAGCGCAGCAGCAGCGGCGCCACCGACGACCACGGCACCGAAGCCGAGGTTGATGATGGAGTCGGCCAGACCCATGAAGCTCAGGCCGATCGCGACGAAGAGCACGATCGTGGCGTACTTCAGGATCTGCGACACCGATCCCGGCACGATCTTCGCCAGCACCGAGGCGATCAGGACACCAGCGGCGATGATCGCACCACCGAAGACGACCCGGCCACCGAGCTCGAGCACCTCGGCGATGAACGCGGTGATCTGCGGGAACTCCAGCATCTGGGCCGCCATCACGGCGAAGAAGAGCACGATGCCGATCTGGATCACCTTGGTGACGATCGGGGTCGCGCTCTGGTTCTGCGGCAGCACGTCCATGGAGTGCAGCGCCCGGTCGAAGCCGAGCCCGTCGATGATCTGGCCGAGGACGTCGGCGGCGAAGCGGGCGATGACCACACCGATGCCGAGCAGGATGGCGGCAGCGATGATCTTCGGGATAGCGGCCAGGATCATGGCGAGCATGAGCTCAGCAGGCCGCGAGATCGATTCGATCCCGAGGATCTGCAGGGCGGCGATGGCCACCACGATCATGATGATCGCGTAGAGCACGAGGCCGATGACCTTGACGATCTGTGTCGCCATGCCCGACTGCGGTGCCCCAGCGGCGTGCGGCTCGGTGGTGGCGGTCTCGCCCACCCCGACCGTCGAGTCGACGCGGTCCGAGAGCTTGCTGCCGCTGCCGAGCCACTTGTCGAACGGGACCGCACCGAGCGCGGTCTCGACGAGCTGGCGGACGACCTTGGCGACGAGCGCACCGATGATGAAGACGAAGACCGCGCCGATGACGTTGGGCAGGAAGCCCAGCACGCCGTCGAGCAGGCTCTTGATCGGGTCCAGCACAGCGCTGAGCCCGAACAGGTCGAGCAGGGCGATCAGACCGAAAAGCCACACCAGAAGTGCAGCCACCGAGCCGAGGCTCTTACCGATCGTGTCCCCGTCGCTCCCAGCCTTCTGGAGCAGCGGGATCTTCGAGGTCATCTTCGCGAACGCCCAGGAGACGATCTTCGCGATGATCCAGGTGACGACGAGGATGACGATCGCGGCGAGCACTTTGCCACCGAGATTCACCCAGTCGATGTCCTTCACGGCATCCATGTGTCTCTCCCCTCAATAGGGTTTCGGAGAAGGTGCCTGAGATCGACGAGCAGCCCGAGTGATGCACGCAACAGGCACCTCTGCTTCTAGAGACGTTCGTCCAGTTGAAGCCAGGACGCAAGTTTGGCGCTCCAGCAGACGCAAATCAGCAAATCATTTACAATGCCTCGCCCCGTATCTCGAAGACATCGAAACTGCCGCTAAGAGACCAGCCAGGCCGCATACGCATCGAACGAGTAGGGTCGACCGAGGAAGTCCGCGACCAGTTCAGCGGCGTCCTTCTCGCCGCCGCGCGCCAGCACCTGATCGCGATAACGACCGGCCACCTCGGGGTCGAACAGGTTGTCGCGGTCGAAGGCGCTGAACAGGTCCTTCGCGATCACCAGCGACCACATGTAGGTGTAGTAGGCCGAGGAGTAGCCGCCGAGGTGACCGAAGTTGGCGTAGAAGTGGGTCCCTTCGATGTAGGGGTAGGGAGAGTACGCCGCCTGCAGCTCCTGGAGCCGCTTGGTCAGATCCTCGGGCTGTTCCTTGTGGAACCAGTAGGAGATCGCGGCGTAGAACATCTGCTGCCGCGCGTGGTAGCCCTTGCCGAAGTCGTCCGCGGCCCGCATCCGCGCGACCAGGTCGGCCGGGATCGGCTCGCCGGCCCCGTTGGTCGCGAAGGTCTGCAGCACATCGGCGTCCCAGGCCCACTCCTCCAGCATCTGGCTGGGCGCCTCGACGAAGTCCCACTCCGTCGCGACCCCGGAGAACCGCGCCCACTCGCCCTGCCCGCCGAGGACGTGGTGGATCAGATGGCCGAACTCATGGAACAGGGTCACCACGTGGTCGTGCTCCATCAGGCCGCGGGAGAAGTTGCAGACCAGCACGCCCTCAGGCAGCTGCCGTCCCTTCACCCCGGTGGCGAGATCGAACTGCGCGGCGTGCTTGTACTTGCCCTCACGAGAGTGGAGATCGAGATGGATGCGCCCGAGACGCTCGACACCGTCCTGCGGGTAGACGTCGAAGACGCTCACGTCCTCGTGCCAGGTGACGGCGTCGGAGACGGGCTCGTAACGCAGACCGAACAGCCGGCCGGTGACGTCGAGCAGCCCCTGGTGGACCTTGGCGAAGTCGAAGAACGTACGCACCACCTGGCTGTCGACGTCGTACTTCTCCTGCCGCACCAGCTCCTCGTAGTAGAGCGCGTCGGCCGCGGAGACCGCACCGGCGCTGCCCCCGGAGACGGGTCCGGTGTCGCGTTCGTAGCGGTCGAGCAGCACGTCGAGGTCGCGCTTCATCCGCCCCTCGGCGGCACCGGCGATCTTGTCGATGAACTCCGGGATCGCCGGCCCGTCGCCGATCATCTTCACGGCGGCGTCGTAGGCGGGCCAGTCGTCGTAGCCGACCAGGTGGGCCAGCTCCTGGCGGAGCGCGAACATCTCCTTCAGGACCTGCTCGTTGTGCGGCCAGCCACGCTCGAGCCCGGCCACGGTCACGGCTCGACGGACCGCGGGGTCCTTCACGAACATCCGCGCCGGGAGGGCGTCGGGGTAGTCGGTCGAGATCTCCACCAGGCCGTTCTCGTTGACCGGGTGGGCCTCCAGCCAGTCAGCCGGCATCCCGTCGAGCTGCTCGGGCGTGGCCGTGGTGATGCGTACGTCGTCCCTGGTCACACGGGAGAACTCGAGATTGAGCTCGGTGAGCCGCTCGTTGATCTCGGTCAGCCGGGCCCGGGTCGCGTCGTCACGGTCGACGCCGGCGCGGGTGAAGTCCTGCAGGGTCTTCTCCAGCAGCCGCGCGGCGAGCGGGTCGAGCGCCTCGGTCTGCGCTGCCGGCAGGCCCGCGAAGACCTGGTAGAGCGTCCGGTCCTGGGTGAGCTCGGTGCGCAGCCGATCGACCTCGACCTCGGTGTCCTCGCACGCGGTGCGGACCGCCTCGACGGGATGCACGTTGGCGAGCAGACCCGCCAGACCGCCCAGCGAGCCGAGCTCCAGGGTGAGCTCGTCCCAGGCCTTCAGGACGTCCAGCGCCTCGCTCGGCGGTCTGGTCCGCAGCTGCTGGGCCAGCTCGCGCACGTGGGTCAGCGTCTGCGACGTACGCTCCTTGACCCAGGTCTCCGCGGCTTCGGTCTCGGGCAGGGCAAGCGGCACTGGCGTCATGCGGCAAGCCTGCCACGACCTGAAACGCTTCGCCGCCGAGATGCGGCGAAGCGTCGGACCAGGCTAGCGACTCACTCCTCGATGCGCGGCGGCCCCGGGAAGCGGTGGATCTCCTGCGGCCAGTCGAGCGCGACCGCCATCTTGCCAGCCCAGTAGCGCGCGGTCTCGTCGTCGGGCACGTCGATGACGAAGAAGCCCCCGAGGTGCTCCTTGGTCTCCACGTACGGACCGTCGGTGAACACGGGCTCGCCGTCGTCGCCGAGCTCGACGCTGCAGATCGCGGTCGAGGCGTCGATCCCGCCGTTGCCGTAGACGAAGACCCCTGCGTCCTTCATCTCCTTGGTCACGGCCATCGAGGTGTCTCGCTTGTGGATCAGCTGCTCCATGGTGTGCTCGGCGACCCACTCGTCGTTGAACGCGATGATGTACTCCGGCATGTCGCTCTTCTCTCCTCTGTCGTCGGCAGCAGTCCGGTGACCGCCCCTCTCACTCCCTCTACGAACGACCCTGCGTGAATCCGACAGCTCGGGTCGAAGTTTCTCGTCGCCGGATCACCCTGCCCCGAGCTGGTCCCGCCTCCTGGTCAGCAGCGCGACCTCGGCGGCGTTCTCGGCGAGCTCGATGGCCCGGTCGTACGCCGCTCGCGACTCACCGCTGCGACCGAGCCGGCGCAGCAGGTCAGCCCGAGTGGCGTGGAAGGCGTGGTAGTCGCCCAGATCGAGCCGGTCGATCTCGGCGAGCGCGACCTCGGGGCCGTCGAGCTCGGCGACGGCGATCGCGCGGTTGAGCCGGACGATGGGCGAGGAGTCGATGCGCACCATCTGGTCGTAGAGCGCGACGATCTGGGACCAGTCGGTGTCCCGGGCGTCGCGCACCGAGGTGTGGACGGCGTTGATCGCGGCCAGGATCTGGTAGCGCCCGGGCCGCGGACCGCCCTGCGCGACGACCGCGAGGCGTTCGCGCACCAGAGCGTGGCCCTCCGCGATCAGCGGAAGGTCCCAGGAACCGCGGTCCTGCTCGTCGAGCCGGACCAGCTCGCCGGTCGCCGAGACCCGGGCCGTACGCCGCGCCTCGATCAGCAGCATCAGCGCCAACAGGCCGGCGACCTCGCCGTCCTCGGGGAGGAGCGCACGGACCAGGCGGGTCAGCCGGATCGCCTCGCCGGTGAGGTCGATGCGTACGGCGTTCTCGTGGTCGCCGGACGAGAGATAGCCCTCGTTGAAGACCAGGAAGAGGACCGCCAGGACGCCTGAGACCCGCTCGGGGAGATCGGCGTCCTCCGGCACCCGATAGGGGATGTGGGCGGCCTTGATCTTGTTCTTCGCGCGGGTGATCCGCTGCCCCATCGTGGTCTCCTGGACCAGGAAGGCGTTCGCGATCTCGGGCACTGTCAGGCCGCCGACCATCCGCAGGGTCAGCGCGATCCGCGCCTCGGGCGCGAGCGCGGGGTGGCAGCAGGTGAACAGCAGCCGGAGCCGGTCGTCCTCGATGGCGCCGAGAGGCTCGTGCGGGGTGTCATCGTGCATCGCGACGGCCTCCTTCTGCTTGTCGTCACGTTTGGACTCGCGGCGGATCCGGTCGATCGCGCGGCGGTTGGCGGTGGTGGTGAGCCAGGCGCCGGGGTTGGGTGGTACGCCGTCGAGCGGCCAGCGCTCGACCGCGACGGTGAACGCCTCGGCCGCGGCGTCCTCGGCGATGTCGAGATCACCGAAGCGCTTGGCGAGGCTGGCGACCACCCGCGCCCACTCCTCCTGGTGGGCCCGGGTGATCGCCTCGTCGATGCTGTTGCTCAACCGGGGCTCACGCCTCGGGGCCGGTCTGCATCGGCCGCACCTCGACCTTGCCGAGGCACGCCGCCGAGGCCTCGGCGGCCAGCTTGAGCGCCACGTCGAGGTCGGGGACGTCGATGATCCAGAAGCCGGCCATGTATTCCTTGGCCTCGGCGTAGGGGCCGTCGGTGATGACCGGCTTGTCGCCCATCCCGTCGACCACGGTCGCCGTCTTGGCGGCATCGAGACCGTCGGCGAAGACGAAGTAGCCCTCCTGCTGGAGCTTGTCGTTGAACTTCCCGGTCGCCTCGAACGAGGCCATCATCTCCTCTTCCGAGGCGTAGCCGTAGTGCTCCTTCTCGTAGTCCGAGTCGGGACCCCAGACGGACATCAGGTACTTGGCCATGGTGTTCACTCCTTCGTGTCGGACGGCCTCGGTGACCGCCTCTCACCCCTGCTACGAACGTGTACACCCCGATCCGACACCTCTCCGCCGAAATTCTCCAGGTAAATTCCAGAGAGCGTGTCGCAGCCTTTAGCATGGGTAACCATGTTGAAGGCCCCCCAGCGGTGAGCATCACCGACAAGCTCCGCAGCGCCGTCGCCGACACCCGCCCCCTGCAGGAGCCGCACTTCCGGCGCCTGTGGATCGCCGGGATCATCACCATGATCGGCGCGCAGCTGACGGTGGTCGCGGTGCCGGCACAGATCTATGCGGACACCGGCTCGTCGGCGTACGTCGGCCTGACGGGTGTCTTCGGGCTGGTCCCGCTGATCGTCTTCGGCCTCTACGGCGGCGCGCTCGCGGACCACTTCGACCGGCGTACGATCCTGATGGTCTCGACCACCGGGCTGATCGTCACCAGCGCGCTCTTCTGGCTCCAGTCCGCGCTCGGCAACACCAACGTCTGGCTGCTGCTGTGCCTGTTCTCGGTGCAGCAGGCATTCTTCGCGGTCAACCAGCCGACCCGGTCCGCGCTGCTGCCCAAGATCCTGCCCGCCCATCTGCTGCCGGCCGCCAACTCGCTCAGCATGACGGTTTTCCAGGCCGGGGCGATCGCGGGGCCGCTGGTCGCCGGAGTGATGCTGCCGATCACCGGCTTCACCTGGCTGTACGCGATCGACACGGTCACCCTCTTCGCGACCCTCTACGCCGTCGTGCTGCTGCCCCGGATTCCCGTCGAGGGTGCCGGCTCCAAGGTGCCTGGGCTGCGCTCGGTGTGGGACGGCTTCGCCTACCTGCGCTACCAGCCGGTTCTGCTGATGAGCTTCGTGGTCGACCTGATCGCGATGGTCTTCGCGATGCCACGGGCGCTGTTCCCGCAGATCGCTCACGAGTCCTTCAACGGCCCCGCGGAGGGCGGGATCGCCTTCGCGCTGCTCTTCGCTGCCATCCCGGCCGGTGCGGTGATCGGTGGGGTCTTCTCCGGCTGGGTCTCCCGGATCGAGGCCCAGGGCAAGGTCGTGATGGCGTGCATCGCGGTCTGGGCGCTCGGGATCACGCTCTTCGGCCTCACAGTCGCCTTCGCGAACCACCTCACCGGGACGATGCTGGTCGTCATGCTCGCGCTCGGAGTGCTGTTCATGATGGTGGCCGGCGCAGCCGACGTGGCCTCCGCCGCCATCCGGATGTCGATGCTGCAGAGTGCGGCCGACGACAACGTACGCGGCCGGCTGCAGGGCGTCTTCACGGTCGTCGTCGCAGGCGGCCCGCGGGTGGCGGACGTCCTGCACGGCGGCGCGGCAGCCGTGGTCGGCACGGCGATCGCGACCACCGGAGGCGGCCTGCTCAACCTCGTCGGGATCGCGCTGTGTGCGCTACTGGTCCCGAGCTTCCTCGCCTACCGGGTCAACCGCGGCACCGGCGCTGTGCTCGACCACGAAAGCGCGAAGTAGGCCGGCGAGCAGCTCCGGCTGGTCGATCGGCACCAGCGTCGAGGAGTCCTTGACGATCTCCAGCCGCGCGTCGGGGTAGTGCTCGGCCAGCCGGGGACCGTGCTCGGCGGGCATCATCGTGTCCTGGTCGGCCCACACCACCAGCACCGGCTTGGTGAACTTCCGCTGTCCCTCGGCCAGCTCGAGCAGCTCGTCGCGCCCCGGCGCGCCGCCGGCGAACTTCATGAAGTCGCGACGGATCGCCTTGTCGGTCAGCGCCGGCGCGAACCAGCCGTGAACGAGGTCGTCGTAGAGGTGGTAGTCCTTGTCGACCGACATCCCGCCGTAGCCCGAGCTCGCCTGCCGGAACGCCTCCGTGCGGAACAGCTGCAGCGCCGCGGTGAACAGCGGTGGCACCTTCGAGAGCAGCGCCAGCGGCCTGGCCGCCTTCGGCGGGTAGTTGTCGAAGGCCTCGCAGGCGACCAGCGCCAACCTGGCGATGCGGTCGGTGCGGTCGGCGTTGATGAGGAACTGGCCGCCGCCCCAGTCGTTGAGGACCAGGGTGACCTCGTGGAGGTCGAGCGCGTCGAGGAAGTCACCGAGGATGCTCGCCACACCCTGCTGGCTGAGGTCGGCGTCGGGGCGCATCGGCTGCCGGTGGCCACCCAGCGGCAGCGTCGGCCGGATCACCCGGAACCCATCCAGATGCGGCATCGCACGTCGCCACAGACGGCCGTCCATCGGCACTCCGTGGAGGAGCACGAGGACAGGGCCGTCACCGCCGGTATCCTCGAAGTCGATCGGACCGGCCGACAGCTGGACGCTGGGCATTCAGTGGGCTCCTCGAAGCAATGACGTGGGGTGCACACACCTTGCCCGTCAGGCAACACCCGTGCAACGGGAATCGCTCATTTCCCGACGCATCCGGGTATATCGCGGGTCCAAAGTCCCTGCGGCCTAGGGCCATGTGATACCAGGCCGGGTGTCAGGCGGCTCCGCGCACCAGCACCGCGGCGGAGGTGACCGACTTGGTCGTGTAGCCGGTTCGCGTCCCGACGACGGTGACCGTCACCTTCTTGCCCTTGGCCGACGCCGGAAGCCTCAGTCTGGAGGACGTCGTCGTCTTGTACGTGCGTCCGTTGAGCTTCCAGACGTACTTCACCGCCGACGGCGAAGGAGTCCAGGTGCCGCGGCTGGCGGTGATGGTGCGACCGACCCGGAAGACACCCGTCAGCTTCGGGCGCGGTGCGACGAAGACCCCGGCGAGGACCGTGCGCGTCGGCGCGCTCGTCACCGACTTCGTGGTGTAGCCGGTGCGGGATCCGGTCACCGTCACAGTGATCTGCTTGCCCTTCGCCGCGGCCGGCACGGTCAGCCAGTTCGCGGTGCCGGACTTCAGCACGGTGGAGCCGGCCTTCCAGACGTACGTCGCGGTCGACGGCGACGGCGACCAGGTGCCGCGCGAGGCGGTCAGCTTCTTGCCGACCTGCGCCGTTCCGGAGACGGTGGGCGTCGGCGCCGTGAAGAGGCCGACGACCTTGACCGACCGGGTCGTCGACCACTGCGGCGCCCCGGGGAACGCCCGGTAGGTGTAGGTGAGGGTGTGCGTGCCCACCGCGAGTTTCTTGGCGGGCACGGTGATGGACTTCGTACGCGCGTCGAAGCTCGCCGACCCGAGGACGGTCGAGCCGGCGGTGAGCGTCACCGTGCCGTAGGGCGTCACCGCGTCAGAGCTCACCGTGACGCTCGAGGTGAAGGCGCTTCCGTAGTTGTAGGACGAGCTCCCGCTGACGGTGATCGCCGCCGGGGTGAGGTCGCCATCGGAGCTCGAGGCGACGTCGAACTCGTAGGTCGATGTGCTCCGGTTGCCGGCGCGGTCGTAGACGCAGGCCATCACCCGGCCGCCGAGCATCGGGTCGTAGTCCCCGGGCACGTAGTCGAAGGTCGTGTAGGGCCGAGCCGGCACCTCGGCGCCCGCGACACAGATCGGGTTGACGCCGCTCGCGAAGTTGAGCATGGTCGCGTCGGCGCTGCGCACCCAGAAGGTCCCGGGCACGCGCGGCCCGCCGCGGGGCCCGCCACCGGCGAGGTAGACGGTGTCCGCGCCGACGACCGGGATGATCTCGGGCACTGCCGGCGGGGTGATGTCGTAGCCCACCCGGCACAGCGCGGCCTCGCCCTCGCGACTCTCGCCGTCGATGGCCGAGACCCAGATGTCGTACGCCTGGCCGTCGACCAGGATCTCGGACGGGAGGGCCACCGTCTGCTCGAAGCCTGCCTGGGTTCCGGTGGTGGTCGCCTCGAAGAGAGGGGTGCCGTCCGCGGTGCCTGCCGGGTAGACCCTGAAGTGGGCCTGGAGGGTGTCGCTCCGCCCGTCCTCGTTCGTGTCGGGATCGGTGAGGTAGGCGCTGGCGCGGAGTCGGCCGTTGTGCCAGGTCCGCTCACCGGTGCAGTCCCTGCTCGACCAGTCTCCGCCCGCCGTCAGCTCGGTCGGAGCATCCGGCGCACGGTTGAAGTAGACGGAGAGCCCCGCGGCCTCGATGAGGTTCCAGCCGCAGGCCATGCAGGACTCGTCGGCGGCCTTGAGCCCGACGGTGAGCGCACCGTCGGTCACGGCCTGCTTGGCGAGGGACGTGGCCGTGAAGTCGAAGTAGCCGGTCCAGGCGGGGTTCTCCGCGCACGCGCCGGCGTAGTAGGTCATCGACGACGCCGGCTGCCCGCTCCAGTCGCCGTCGGCGTAGAGCTCGAGCGTGCTCGGCGGACAAGTGTCGGGGTCGACCCAGGCCAGGTCGGCCGCGACGATGAACTCGGCGGCGTCGATGTCCTCGGCACGTACGCCCTCGAGAGCGCTCAGGTCATCGAACTCCCAGGTGAGACGCTGGCTCGAAGGGGCCTCCCCGCAGTGACCGAGAATCGTCTCGGCGTAGGCGTCGCTGCCGACCTCGGCCGGGTTGCAGTAGCCGACCCACTCCTTCTCCGTCTGAGGGTCGAACGCGGACGTGCCCGCCACCGAGCTCTCCGCGGCCGCACCGGACGCATCGACCCCGCGCGGCGGGTAGGTCGGCAACGTCGTCGGCTCGTCGGAAGCGAGCCGAGGGGCGAGGTCGAGACGCATCCGACCGTCGGGGAGAGCAGTGAGGTCCTCACCCGACACCTCGACCTCGTCGCCACAGGCACGCGCGACCGCTTGTGCTCGGTCGGCGGTCGGCGCGGTCGTGCTGCAGGTGATGTCGGCGGTGGGCGGGTCCTCGGCGGCGATCGCCGGGGTGATGCTCAGCGCGAGGGCGCCGACGGTCAGTCCGGCGATCAGTGCGAGGGCGCGGTGCGGTGAAGGCAAGGAGGCAGCCAGTTTCTACGAGATGCGGCGTGCGGCCGCAGACGGCCCGAGACGGAGTCGCCGGGGGTCACGACGGATCGGATACCCCGGCGGGTAGACGTTAGCGGGTGCGACGCTCGCTGGAGAGCGGCGATACCGAACTGACGCCCAGCTGTGGGGATACCGGTGGTTCAGAGACCGACCGGCAGTTCCTCGGCGGCGGCGAAGGCCTCGATCGTCCGCGCCGGCCCGCGATCGTCGATCATCTCGATGAGGGCGGCGAGATCGTCGCGGCGGTCGTGCGAGACCAGCCAGGCCATCAGCCGCTGGCCACGCGGGACGGTGGTCTCCTCGAAGGGGACGCCGGCGTCGTACCAGAACTCGAGGACGGCCTCGCGAAGCAGCGACCAGTAGCGGTCAGGATCTTCGGTGGTGGGATCGACCGCCGCACGGAAGTGCTCCCACATGTCGATCGGCAGGATCTCCGTACGCAGCGTCCGCATCAGCTTCTCGGAGCCCGCGGCGGCGACCAGCTCCACGGTCTGGCGCTTGGTGGTGATCCGCTCGATCAGGTTGGCGATCTGGGCACGCTTCTGGGTCGCGGAGGACAGGTCGGAACGGACCCGCCAGTCGTAGACGACGTCGGTGAGGACGTCGAAGGACCGGGCGGCCAGGAACGCCTGAGTCAGCGCCACCTGGTCCTGGTAGCGGGTGCGCTCGGGGAAGGTGATGTCGTTGTCGGTCCAGAAGGACCGCCGGAAGACCTTGTTCCAGACGAACACGTCCGCGAGCATCAGCGGCGCGTCCTCGATCCGGCACCTCAGCCGGGTCCGGGCGTGGTTGCGGCGCATCAGCGGGGTGATGTATCTCCGCTCGACACCGTTCACGACGGTGACCCGCTCGGCGGAGCCGACCGCGAAGTCGGAGCCCGTCCGTCGCAGCGACTTCACCATCGTGCTCCAGGCATCGCGGGGCAGGATGTCATCGGGGTCGACGAAGGTGAGCAGGTCCCCGGTGGCGGCCTCGATCCCGGCATGACGGGCGAGGGAGACCCCGGAGTTCGGCTGGGTGATCAGGGTGACACGAGGGTCCTTCGCGGCGACATCCTTGACGATGTCGGCCGAACCGTCGGTCGATCCGTCGTCGACGACCAGGACCTCGATGGCGCAGACCTCACGGAGCGGCTGGTGCAGGATGCTGTCGAGGCTGTCGGCGACATAGTCGGCCACGTTGTAGACGGGGACGACGACGCTGAGCAGCCTCGGCTTCCTCCTCCGGATTCCCCCCACGCCCATAGACTCTAAAGGGATGCGCATCACCGCGACCTCGCGATGGTGAGCGTGTCGACTCTCGACACGGCCGGGCTAACGGTCACAAGAACGATCAACGCACGGCCAGACGAGGCGTCAAACCACCTACGGTGACCCTGGGGTGAACGCGCGGTGAGCATTGATCACTCGGCTTGCCGTCCGGCGTAGGAGACGGCCATGCGGGCGCCGAAGGCCGCGTTGTCGCGCACCAGCGCGATGTTGGTCGCCAGCGAGTCGCCGCCGGTGAGCTCGACGATCCTGGCCAGCAGGAACGGGGTGATGTCCTTGCCGTGGATGCCGCGGGCCTCGGCGTCGGCGAGAGCCTGCTCGATGTGCCTGCCGATCACCTCGGCGGGGATCTCGTCGGCGACCGGGACCGGGTTGGCGACGACCAGGCCGCTGGGGAGATCGAGGTCCCAGGTGGCCCGCATGACCGCGGCGGCCTCCTCGGGTCCGTCGATCCGCAGCGGCGCCGCGAACCCGGAGCTGCGGGAGTAGAAGGCCGGGAACTCGTCGCTGCCGTTGACCAGGACCGGCACTCCGTAGGTCTCGAGGGTCTCCAACGTCAGGCCGATGTCGAGGATCGACTTCACCCCGGCGCTCACCACCGCGACCTGGGTGCGGGCGAGCTCGGTCAGGTCGGCGGAGATGTCGAAGGACGTGGCCGCACCCCGGTGTACGCCGCCGAGCCCACCGGTCACGAACGTCCTGATCCCGACCATCGCCGCCAGGCGCATGGTCGCCGCGACCGTGGTCGCGCCGTGGAGGCCCCGGGCGACGACGTACGGAAGGTCGCGGACGCTGACCTTCGTCACCTCGGGATCGGAGGCGAGGAGCTCGAGGTCGTCGGGCGACAGGCCGGCACGAGGGACACCGTCGAGCAGCGCGATCGTGGCAGGCACGGCGCCGTGGTCGCGTACGATCTGCTCGACCTCGGTGGCCATCTTGACGTTGTCGGGGTAGGGCATCCCGTGGCTGATGATCGTCGACTCCAGCGCGACCACCGGACGCCCCTCGGCGAGCGCGACGCCGACCTCCTCGGTGAGCCGGACCTTCACGCCAGCTCCCGCACGAGGCTCTCGTTGAGATCCATCCGGACGGTGTCATGGGTGCCGCAGGTCAGCGCTGCCGCAGCGTGCCCGAACCGCGCCGCCGCGACCAGATCGGTGTCGCGGAGGATCTCGTGGGTGAAGGCGGCGAGCATCGCGTCGCCCGCGCCGGTCACGTCGATGACATCGGTCGGCACCGCGGGGAGCTCTTGGTAGAGATCGTCGTAGCTGATCACCGAGCCACGGGCACCGAGACGCACCCAGACGACGCCGACACCGCGATCGTGCAGCGAGTGGACCGCCTTCTCGATCTCCGCGTCCGTGTCGGCGGGGAGGTCGGTCAGCGCGGCCAGCTCGGCCTGGTTGGGCGTGACCAGGTAGAGCTCGCGGTCGGCACGGATCAGGTCACGGGCCCGCTTCGCCTTCGGCACCGAGACCGGGTCGAACCCGACCGGCACGTCGAACTCGTGGGCGAGGTCGATCGCCACCTCGGCCGTGCGGACCGGGATGTTGCCCTCGACGAGCACACCGCGAGCGCCCTTGATCAGGTCGCGGGCCGCTTCGACCACCAGCGGGGAGAACTCGTCGGTCGCAGCCATGTCGGCCACGGCGACCACCAGCTCGCCGGAGGAGTCGAGCACCGCGTTGTAGGTGCCGGTGCGTACGTCTGCCCGCCGGCGGACATAGGTGCAGTCGACGCCGACGTCCTCGGTGTAGCTGATCACCTCGTCGCCGATCGGGTCGTCGCCGACGACCGAGACCAGTGCCACCGAGTCACCCAGCCGGGCGAGGTTCTCGGCGACGTTGCGGCCGACGCCTCCCGGCGAGAGCCCGGCGGATCCGGACATGCTCGAACCCATCACCACCTGCTCGTGTGCCCGAGCGTGGAGATCCATGTTGGAGCCGCCGATCACGACGATGTCTGGCGGGGTGTGCGGGTTCATCACCTGCATCGTAAGTGGGGTGCTCGGATCGCGCCCCCTCATAAAGTATGAACTTGGTGTGTTCAGCCCAGGAGCTCGCGGCCGATCTCGTCGACCGAGCGGCAGCCGACGAGGCCGAGGGAGAGATCGAGCTCGGCGATCATGTGCTCGACGACCGCCTGGACGCCGGCAGCTCCTGCGAGGGCGAGGCCGTAGACATAGGGACGGCCGAGGAGGACCGCGTCGGCACCGAGGGCGAGCGCCTTGAGGATGTCGGCGCCGGAGCGGATGCCGGAGTCGAAGAGCACCGGGATGCGGCCGTCGACCTCGTCGACGATGCTCGGCAGTGCGTCGATGGAGGCGATGGCGCCGTCGACCTGGCGGCCACCGTGGTTGGAGACGATGATGCCGTCGACGCCGTGATCGAGCGCACGCCGGGCATCCTCGGGCGCCTGGAGCCCCTTGAGCACGATGGGCAGGTCGGTCATCTCGCGCAGCCGGTCCAGGTCGTCCCAGATCAGGTCGGATCGGGAGAAGACGTCGAGGAAGGTCTCGACGGCGGCCCGGGCGTGGCCGGAGCGCAGGTTGTCGACGAGCCTGCCGGGGTGGTGCTGCGCCATCGAGGCGACCGCGGTGAGCGCCGAGGGGATCTCCCGGAGCCCGGGGCGCACGCTCATCCCGGAGCCTGCCGCGATCCGCTCCTCGACGAGGGCCCGAAAGGCCGGGTCCGAGGTGTACTGGGCGATGCCCAGACCCCTCGCGAACGGCAGATAGCCCAGGTCGAGGTCCTTGGTGCGCCAGCCGAGCATGTGGGTGTCGAGCGTGACGACCAGGGCGTCGGAGCCGATGGCCTCGGCGCGGCGTACGAAGGACTCGACGATCGACTCGTCCTTGGACCAGTAGAGCTGGTAGAGCCGCGGGGTGTCGCCGAGGTCCTCGGCGACCTCCTCCATCGGGACGGACGCCTGTGTGGAGATCACCATCGGGATGCCGGTCGCCCGGGCCGCGGCGGCGACCTCGTGCTCGGCGCGAGGGTGGGCCAGCTCGAGCACACCGACCGGGCCGAGCATCAGCGGTGCCGGCATGTCCACCCCGAACAGCGTGGTGCGCAGGTCGCGGGTCTCGACATTGGCCAGCATGCGGGGGACGAGCCGGAAGTGGTCGAACGCGGAGGTGTTGGCGGCGACGGTGCGCTGCTGGCCCGCTCCGCCGTCGACGTACGCCCAGGCCTCCTTGCTCATCGCCCGGTGGGCCGCCTCGGCGAGCGCCGCGGGCTCGGTCGGCACCACCGGCCGGTGGCCGAACAGGCCCTTGCGGAAGATCGCGGACTGGAGGTCTCTGCCGATGCTCACGCCGCGTAGGTTACTGGGTTCTGCCGGTCACCGGCCCGTCGTTACCTCGCCGGCTCAGCCGGCGCTGAGCTCGGCTGCGAGGTGCGGCGGCAGCGCGGCGCCGGAGAGGGCGGTGATCAGCCGGTGGCATCGCTCCGTCATCTGGGTCGGAGTGACCCCGGGGTGGTCGAGCCACCAGGTGATCAGCGCGTCGACCGCACTCATCCAGACCGCGGTCAGCGCGGAGGCGTCGAGGGGGTCGTCGTCGCCCACCAGCCTCATCAGCTCTCCGACACCTTCGACGGCGAGGCGGGTGATCCGGTCGGTGTAGACGGCGCGGGCGGCCGCGACCTCGCCGTCGTCGGGCGCCGTCGGGTCGAAGAGGAGCCGCCAGACCCATGGCTGCGGCTCGAGCGTACGGAAGAGCCCGTCGAGCGTGCGGAGGCCTCGCTCGAGGCCGACCGAGTCGTCGGCGGCGACCCGCTCCATCTCGGCGGCGAGCGTCTCGGCGCCGTAGTTGAAGCTGGCCAGGAAGAGGCCCTCCTTGGAGCCGAAGTACTGATAGACCAGCGGCTTCGAGATCCCGGCGTCGGCCGCGATCCCGGCGACGGACGCCCGGGCGAACCCCACCGTGCCGAAGACCTCGCAGGCGGCTCGGACGATCTGGAGCTCCCGGTCGGCGCGCGGGACGCCCTTCGTTCCTGCGTTGGCCCGTGACATGGCGAAGAGTCTAGCGGCGGCATATGACCTTGCGGTAACTTACTCCAAGGTCATATCACTGGAGGTCCCCATGAACGACATGCTCGACCCGCTGAAGAACCCGTTGACGTACGCCATCCCGTTCTTCGTGATCTCGATCCTCATCGAGCTGGCCGCGCTGAAGTGGCTCGACCACGACGACAACCTGGCCGGGTACGTCTTCAAGGACGCCCGCACCTCGATCCTGATGGGCGCCGGGTCGATCGTCTCGATGACCGTCTTCAAGGTGCTGACCTTCGGGATCTACGCCGCGATCTTCGCCTACGCCTCGCTGTGGCAGATCCCGAGCACCTGGTGGGGCCTGGCGATCTCGGTCGTGGTCGTCGACCTCGCCTACTACTGGAACCACCGCTTCGTGCACCGGACCCGCGTCGGCTGGGCGGCCCACCAGGCGCACCACTCGAGCGAGTACATGACCTTCGCGACGGCGCTACGACAGAAGTGGAACCCATGGTTCGAGTTCTTCTTCTTCCTGCCGCTGCCCTTCCTCGGCATCTCCCCGGCGGCGATCTATCTCGCCTTCTCGATCAACCTGATCTACCAGTTCTTCGTGCACACCGAGACGATCGGCAGACTGTGGCGCCCGATCGAGCTCGTCTTCAACACCCCGAGCCACCACCGCGTCCACCACGGCTCCGACCCGGAATACCTCGACAAGAACTACGCCGGCATCCTGATCGTCTGGGACCGCCTCTTCGGCACCTTCCAGCCGGAGGTCCAGCGTCCGACGTACGGCTTGACCTACAAGGTCGACACCTACAACCTCCTCCGCCTGGAGTACGGCGCGTTCCGCGAGCTCTGGAACGACGTACGCAGCGCCGACGGCTGGCGGCTCAAGCTGAGCTACGTGTTCCGGCCGCCGGGGTGGGCACCGGAGCGCGACTGTTCGTCTAGGCGGTGTCCTGAGCCTGTCGAAGGGTATGCAGATCAGTCGTCACATCCCTAGCGGAGCTCCGCGCGGGATGTGACGGTTCGCCTGCATACCTAGACGAACATCCAGGCCGTCACGCCGAGCGTCGTCGCCCCAGAATCATCACGATGATCAGGCCGAGCAGCCCGACGACGACGAGCGCGACGCCCGGGGCGGCGACCTCGACGAGCTTCGCGCCCTCGGGGGACGCCGGCTCGCTGAAGCTCACCTGCTGGGGCTCGGGGGCGATCACGTCGGGGAACTCCTTGGCGATCTCGGCCTGGAGCTTGTCGGTGTATTCCTCGACCCGCGGCAGGGTGCCTGCGGCGAGGATGGTGTCACCCTTCGGCTGTACGAAGAAGTAGTAGTCCTCGTTGGCGGTCAGCGACTTCTTCTGACACACGCCGGGGTTGAGCGTGACCTTGAGGTTGCTGCCGCTGGTGACGCCCTTGAGCGCCTTGACGACGGTCACCGGGTAGGTCACCGCGCCGCCCTTGTTGGCGGCCTTCCCGGGGCCGGTCACCCGCGCGTGGAAGACCATCGGCTCCTTGACGGCGTCGCTGAGCACGAAGGCGGGGCACTTCGCGGTGGTCGTCACGGGGGCGGTGGCCGGAGCCGCCGAAGCGGTGGCGGGGCTCGTCGTGACCGCCGCGGTCACGGCGAGTGCGACGGCAGCGAGGATCTGGGGGACGCGGCGCATGGCGAAGATCAAACCAGTCACAGGCCGAAGACTCCAGCCAGGACCCGCGCGACACCGTCGTCCTCGTGCCCGGGAGCGAGATGCGAAGCACACGCGACGACGCTCGGGTGGGCGTCCGCCATGGCGTACGACGTCCCGGCCCACGTCAGCATCGGCAGGTCGTTGGGCATGTCGCCGAAGGCGATCACGTCCGAGGCGGAGATGCCGAGCTCGGTGCAGACCAGCTCCAGCGTGGAGGCCTTGGTGACCCCGGGGGCGCTGATCTCGAGCAGGGGGAACGAGGAGTGGGTCACGTTGACCCGGTCACCGACGACGGCCGTCGCGGCCGCGAGCAGCTCGTCGGCGTCGTCGTCCCCATCGCGACGGCCGAGCAGCTTGATCAGCGGCTCGTCGACGAGCTCCTCGATCGGCGCGACGCGCCTAGGGGGCTCGAGCGTGCCCGAGACGTGAGGTCTGAAGGCGGGCTCGCCCGACCATCCCTCGAGCGACTCCGTCGCGAAGACGAGCCCGGGCATGCTCGCCTTCAGCGCGGACGCCACCTCGGCGCTCAGGGCCGGCTCGATCAGCCGGGTGAGCCGCGGCTGGTCGGCGGCGACGTCCCAGACCAGTGCTCCGTTGGACACGATCGCCAGGCCGACGCTGCCGATGTGCTCGAAGAGCACGCGGGTCCAGCGCAGCGGCCGACCTGTCACGAAGATGACCGGCACGCCGATCTCCTCGAGCTTCACGAGCACGTCACGGGTGAAGTCCGAGACCGAGCCGTCCGCTCTGACCAGCGTGCCGTCGAGGTCGGTGGCGACGAGCTTCGGCGTACTCATTCTGCCATTCTGCCACCGGGCACCGGGCGGGCCATCACCAGATGCCCGTCCTCGTCGGCACCGCGGAGGTCGGTGAACCCGCACTTGGCGAGCACACGGAGGCTGGCCGCGTTGGTGGGCTCGACCGAGGCCCGGATGCGTACGCCGTCCTCGTCCGCGCACGCGAGCAGGGCCTTGAGCGCCTCGGTCGCGAATCCCCAGCCGCGCGCCTCTTCGACCAGGCCGTAGCCGACCTCGGTCTCCGGAGTGCCGTCGGGGGCGGCCTCGGGCGGCCCGAAGAAGCCGATCGACCCGAGGACGGTGCCGTTGCGCATGATGTAGCGCGAGCTCCACAGGTCACCCTCGACCCACATCGTCGCCGCGTCGCGGTCGTCCTCGCGCGGGAACTGCGGGTGCCAGCCCGGCGGGCGGCCGACGCCTCCGTTCAGGTCGCGGATGGCATCGACGTCGGTGCGGGTCCACAAGGGCAGCGTGAGCCGCTCGGTGGTGACGGTGGCGGGAAGAGTCACGAGGAGGCACTCTGCCATCTGCGTACGTCCGGACCAACCAGAATCGTCGAGCCGGCCGCCCTGGCGGGACCCTGGCCGCGGCTCAGAACCAGCGGGAGAGCTCCAGCGCCGCGCCGTCGTCGGCGACGTGGGCCGTCACGGCGTCGGCGATCGCCTGGACCTCGTCGGGGGCGTTGCCCATGGCGACCCCACGGCCGGCCCACTCGAGCATCTCGATGTCGTTGCGGCCGTCACCGATGGCGAGCACGTCGGCGGGCTCGAGGTCGAGCTCGTCGCAGACGTACGCGAGGCCGGACGCCTTGCTCACCCCGACCGGGGTGAGGTCGAGCCACGCGGTGTAGCCGACAACGTAGTCGATGCCGTGCAGGCCGAGCTCGCGACCGAGCTCGAGGAAGTCTTCCGGGGTCGCGTCGGGGTCGCGGATGATCACGCGGGAGACCGGCTCGGCGACCATCTCCTCGACCGTCGCGATGACGTTCTCGCCGCCGCCGAGCTCACCCGCGGGGAAGGGACGGTTCATCCGGTAGCCGATGCCGCGGTTCTCCACCGCGACCAGCACGTTCGGACGCCGCTCCAGGATCTTCTCCACAGCCGCCCGAGCCTCGAAGGTCTCCTCGTGCACCACGTCGAGCGGTGGGTAGCGGAGCACCACCGCACCGTTGGACGCGACGATCCACAACCGCTCCGCGTCCTCGGCCGGAAGACCGAGCAGGTCGGCGATCCCGGTCATCGAGTGGGCAGAGCGGCCGGAAGAGAGCACCACGTGGGCGCCCGCCTCGTAGGCACGGCGGACCGCGTCGCGCACCTTGTCGGAGAGCTCCTCGCCGGGGACGCCGCTGACGCCTTCCGAGCCCGTCGCCGGGCTGTCCATCCACCGCAGCAGGGTGCCGTCGATGTCGAGCGCGACCAGCTTCGGCTGCCAGGTCGCGTCTCCTGGGCGCGTCGCGGTGCTGTCCGTCGCGCTCACTTCTGGATCGGCTCCAGGACCTCGCGCCCGAGCCACTTCTGTAGGGCCTTCGGCACCCGCACCGAGCCGTCGGCCTGCTGGTGGGTCTCCAGGACGGCGACGATGGCGCGGGTGATCGCGGTCAGGGTGCCGTTGAGCGTGGCGACCGGGGTGGTGCCATTCTCGGTCCTCGCCCGGATGTCGAGGCGGCGCGCCTGGAAGGTGGTGCAGTTGGAGGCCGAGGTAAGCTCGCGATACTTGCCCTGGGTGGGGATCCACGCCTCGCAGTCGAACTTCCGCAGCGCGCTCGGACCGAGGTCGCCGGCGGCGACGTCGATGACCTGGTAGGCGAGCTCGAGCTTGTCCAGGAACGACTTCTCCCACTCGAGGAGACGCTGGTGCTCGGCGTACGACTCCTCGACGGTGGTGTAGACGAACATCTCCACCTTCTCGAACTGGTGGACCCGGATGATGCCCTTGGTGTCCTTGCCCGCCGAGCCGGCCTCCTTGCGGAAGCACGACGAGAAGGCGGCGTAGCGGCGCGGGAGCGTGTCGGGGTCGAGGATCTCGTCGGCGTGGTAGGCCGCCATCGGCACCTCCGAGGTGCCGACGAGGTAGAGGTCGTCGTCCTCGATCTTGTAGACGCCGTCGTCGACCTGGTCGAGGAAGCCGGTGCCCTCCATCGCCTCCGGGCGCACCAGCGCGGGCGCGATGACCTGGGTGAACCCGGCCTCGCGGGCCTGCTCCATCGCCAGGTTGATCAGCGCGAACTCCAGCTCGGCGCCGACGCCGGTCAGGAAGTAGAAGCGGCTGCCCGAGACCTTGGCGCCCCGCTCCAGGTCGATCGCGCCGAGCATCTTGCCGAGCTCGACGTGGTCGCGCGGCTCGAAGCCCTCGGCCGCGAAGTCACGCGGCTCGCCGACCTTCTCGATCAGGACGAAGTCGTCCTCCCCACCGGCCGGAGCGTCATCGGCGAGGTTGGGGATGGCCTTGAGGGCCTTCTTCCACTCCTCCTCGGCCTCCGCCTGCGCCGCGTCGGCCGCCTTGACCGCTGCCGCGAGGTCCTTCACCTCGGCCAGGAGCTGCTGCTTCTCCTCGCCCTTGGCCTGGGCGACCTTCTTGCCCATCTGCTTCTGCTCGGCCCGCTTGGCCTCGAAGTCCGCGATCGCCGCCCGGCGTGCACTGTCCGCAGACAGCGCCCGGTCCACCACGTCGGAGGACGCGCCGCGGCGCTCCTGCGAGGCACGTACGCGGTCGGGGTCTTCGCGGAGGATGCGCGGGTCGATCATGCGGCAAGGCTAGTCGACCGGACCACCAGATCTCACTTCAGTAATGCATGCGTCACCAGTAGATCGCGCTGGTCTTCCCGCACGGGCGCAGCCACGACCGGTAGACGGTCCGGTTGGCGATGTCATAGCCGTGGGAGTCTCGGGTGTAGTAGGAACCGTCGGTGTAGGTGACGTAAGCGGCCGAGGTCCCGTAGGTCTTCGGGAAGCCCGACGGGTTCGACGCCGTCGACCGCGACCCCTTGCTGTAGATCGAACCCCGGATCAGCGGGTTGGCCAGCGAGCCGCTGGTGGTGATCGTGGCCTGCTGCCACATCGAGCTGGTCTTGTTGGTGACCGTGTAGCGGATCGACTGGCCGCCGCGGACGATGACACAGGCGTACCAGTTCGCCGTCGAGGTCGAGGAGATGATCGTCCCGCTGCCGGACATCCCGGCCTTGATCTTGGCCCACGTACGCGACCCGACGACGCCGTCGGCCGACAGCCCCTTGGCCTTCTGGTAGTCCTTCACCCGGGCGGTCGTCGCCGACCCGAACGAGCCGTCCGGCTTGAGCCCGCCGAGCACCTTCTGCAGCAGCGTCACGCAGCTGCCGGTGTTGCCGGGACGTACGGTCTTCGGGCTGCTGATCGTGCAGCTCACCGCCGCGTCCGCGGGCGCCGTGCCGGCGTCCAGGCCCACCAGCCCGCTCGTCGCCACCGCCGCTGCCGCGATCAGGCCACCGAGGCGCAGTCGGATCGATGTCTTCACTGTTTGGATCTCCTCCGGATCGATTTCAGGTGCTTCGGCTCGCCGTAGGGGCGCGCTGGGGCGATGACTACGGGATCCGCACCCGCCGCTCGACCGAGACCGAGCCGTCCCGTCCGGTGCCGCCGTCGCCGTAGTCACGGCCGCTGCCGCCATAGAGCTTGTCCGCACCATCGCTGCCGTAGAGCTTGTCGCCGCCGGCGTCCCCGTAGAGCTTGTTGGCCGCCCGGCTCCCCTTGAGCACGTCGGCACGCGAGGTGCCGATCACGTTCTCGAACGAGCTGAACTTGTCGTAGCCCGCACCCGTCCGCTGCCGACCAGTGGCCGCCAGCGAGACCCGCACGCCCGCGCCGATGTTGCGGAAGCTGATCGTGTCCGTTCCGCTGCCTCCGCTCACGGTGTCGTCGCCGTGACCAGGCAGAATGGTGTCGTTCCCGGACCCTGCCGTGATCGTGTTGCGCCCCGAGCTGCCGGTCAGACGGTCGGCGCCGGACGTGCCGATGATGTTCTCGGTCTGGCTGACCGTCTCGTAACCGGAGCCTCCCGTGTTCTGTGCGCGGGTCGTGGCAAGGCTGACCTGGACGGGCCTCATGAACCCCTGGTAGCTGATCGTGTCCGTGCCGGATCCACCGATCACGGCGTCGTTGCCCAACCCCGGCCAGAACGTGTCGTTCCCGCTGCCGCCGTCCAGCCGGTCGTTCCCGTTGAGCCCGTTGATGTAGTCGCTGCCGCCGCCCCCGAGGATCACGTCGCTCCCCATGTCTCCCTTGAGCCGGTCGGCGTACGGGCTGCCGGTGAGGATCTCGACCTGCTCGATCGTCTCGCGTCCGGCCGCGGCGCCGTCGTAGGCGGGCTGACCGAGGAAGATGCGTACGCCGCTGGTCATGTTGGCGTAGGTGACGGTGTCCGTCCCCGGTCCGCCGTGGATCACGTCATCTCCAGCGCCCGGAGCGAAGACGTCGTTCCCGGCACCGCCGTCGAAGTAGCTGCTGCCGCTGCCGCCGGAGAACCGGTCGTTGAAGTCGGTCCCCGTCAGTCGTTCGACGCGAACGAGCGTGTCGGTGCCCATCCCACCGTTCACCGTCTTCTCGGTGACCGCGATCGCGCTGGGCGACGCTTCGTAGGACGTCTGGTCGATCCCTGCGCCGCCATCGATGGAGTCGTCACCCGTCCCGCCATGGACCTCATCGGCGCCGTCGTCACCCAGGACGTCGTCGTTCTCACTACCTCCACCCAGGGAGTCGTCACCGGAACCGCCCTCGACCCGGTCCTCGCCGGAGCCACCCAGGATCAGGTCCATGCCGGTTCCGCCGCGGAGGACATCGTTGCCGTCGACCTCGTAGATGTAGTCGCTGCCGTCTCCGCCGTCGACGACGTCATCGCCTTGTTCTCCGCTGATCTCGTCGTCGTCGGGGCCGCCGACGACGGTGTCCTTGCCGTACCCGCCGAGCAGGTTGTCCTCTCCGGCGCCTCCGTCCAGGTGGTCGTCGTCGTTGCCACCGCTCACATGGTCGGCACCGACACCCCCGTAGACGCGGTCGTTGCCGATCTCGCCGTAGAGACTGTCGACGTCGTCGTCTCCGTAGAGCTGGTCGTCGCCGGGGCCACCGAAAGCCCAGTCGATCCCCGTGCCGCCGTAGAAGACGTCGGCACCTTGATCGCCCCTGAACATGTCGTTGAGCGACCCGCCGTAGTAGGTGTCGTCGCCGTCGCCGCCGAGGGCGTAGGTCCCCTGACCCGACAGCCGGAAGACATCGTTGCCCGGGCCACCCAGGGCCTGGAGGTTGTCGCCCATGAAGGTGTCGTTACCGTCACCGCCATCGACCGTGTTGCCGTAGGCGGCCACGATCACATCGTCGCCCGCGCCTCCAGAGATCTCGACGTTGCCGCGGCCGGCAACGCAGATCACGTCGTCGCCACCGAGAGCGTCGACGGGGACGCCGGCGGGGACCGCGATGACATCGTCACCCTCGGTCGGGACCTGGCTCTCGACGCTGAGGTCGACGGTGACGGGCTTCCCGCCACACTCGCCGTCCGCGGCGGCGGCGGAGCCGGCGAGGAGGCCACCGACGCCGAGGGCGGCGGCGGGGAGGGTCAGGAGCCCGAGAAGGGCGTACGAGGACACGCGAGAGCGCATGGGAGAGACCTCACAGCGAAGAAGGACCGAGGGATGCCGGCGCCGACCCGAATCATGCGCGGGGAGCGAACGATAGCGTTCCTCACCATCCGTTGCCTCGGCTTTTGACCAGCCCGTTCATTCACTGTGTGGAAGCCGTATCGCGCATACTGACTGATCGTGCTTGACCTATCGCGCCGTGCCCTGCTGCTCTGGTCGGCTTCGCTGTTCGCTCTGTGCGCCCTGATCGGGATCGCGGCGATCAACGCGTGGCCGTTGGTCTCGGCGATCGACGAGCTCGGCCAGGACGCGGCGGCGGTGACGGCGGAGCACGGGTGGATGCTCAAGTTCTGGCACGTCGTCGAGGTGGGCACGGACTGGTACGTGATCGTCGGGGTCGCGCTGCTGGTCGCTGCCGGCCTGTTCCGCAAATACCCGCGCGCCGCGATCTACGTGCTCGGCGTCGTGGTGGTCACCCTGGTCGTACGCCGCGGGGTGGTGCTCCTCGTGGACCGGGACCGGCCCTCGTGGCAGCTGACGTCGTGGCTGCATGACTCCCCCTCGTACCCGTCCGGGCATGCGACCGGGATCGCGGTCCTGGCCGGCGTGATCGCGGTGGTCGTGACGATGTTCGTACGCCGCCGCGGCATCCGCCGGCTCGCCTACACCGGCCTCGCGCTGCTGGTCGTGCTCGTCGCCGCCGACCGGGTCTTCCTCGGCCGCCACTACCCCTCCGACGTGCTCGGCGGGATCGCGTTCGCGGCCGGAGCCGTCTTCCTCGGCATGGCGCTCTACTCCCCCCAGCCGGCCTCGCACGCGCTGGGGCGACGACCGTTGATGGACTCGGTGCGCGGCAACCGGAAGGTCGCCGTCGTCCTCAACCCGATCAAGGTCGAGTCGGTCGAGCAGTTCAAGACCATGGTCGAGACGATGGCCAAGGAGTCCGGCTGGAAGACCCCGACCTGGCACCTGACCACGGTCGACGACCCCGGCACGGGGATGGCCCGCGCAGCCCAGGAAGAGGGCGCCGACCTGGTGCTGGTGTGCGGCGGCGACGGGACCGTACGTGAGGTCTGCTCCGCCCTGGCCGGCACAGGCATCGCGGTCGGGATCGTCCCCGGCGGCACGGGCAACCTGCTCGCCCGCAACCTGTCCATCCCGCTCTACATCCGCGCCGCGATCGACGTCGCGCTCACCGGACAGGACCAGGCCATCGACCTGGTCGAGGTCTCCGGCGACAACCTCGAGGACACCAACTTCCTGGTGATGGCCGGGATGGGCTTCGACGCCGCGATCATGAGCGGCGTCAACGAGGACATCAAGAAGAGGATCGGCTGGATGGCGTACGTCCTGTCCGCCTTCAAGAGCCTGATGTTCCCGACGATGCGGCTGGAGATCTCCGTGGACGGGGGCGAGTTCACCCGGCACCGGGCGCGCACGGTCGTGGTCGGCAACGTCGGCTACCTCCAGGCGAACATGCCGCTGCTGCCGGCGGCCGCGCTCGACGACGGGCTCGTCGACGTGGTGGTGCTCTATCCGAAGCGGTTCTGGTCGTGGTTGCCGCTCGCTTTCCGGGTGCTGAGCAAGCGGCCGCACACCGACAACCTGGTCAACCGGATGACCGGCGCCAGCGTCGTGATCCGGACCAATCACGACCAGCCGCGCCAGCTCGACGGCGACGCGATCTCCGAGGGACGAGAGCTGCGGATGCAGTGCCTGCCCGGACGCCTGCTCGTGCGCGTGCCACGCTGAGGACCGGTCCCGATTCGGTCCCTAATCTGGGCGACACACAGCAGAGGACAAAGTCCCGACAATCCGGGCACAAGGTCCCGGATCAAGCGAAATTCGAGCGTGGACCGCATCAATTTTGATGCTGCTTCGACGCGACTCGCGGCGACAGATGCCTTGTTGATAAGTAAATGTTCATAAGGTGTCTGGCACGACTCGGCGTGAGCAGAGTCGTCGTCTTCGGCTGGGCTCAAGCCTGACTCCGGCCGGCGACGTGGCATGACCCACACACTGGTCGGAATCCCCCGCGACCAGTGGTCGACTCCCGGGCCGTCCCACCCGCAGCCCGGGTTTGAAAACCGGCACGCTCGGAACGGTTCCCCCGCCACGACCGAGCGTGCCGGTGTCGTTTTCGCTCGGGTCGACGCTCGGGATCAGCTCCGTGGTGGATCAGCCTTGCGGCCTCGCCTGCTGGACCGCCTCGGCCTCCTCGGGCGACATCAGCTGGGACGACTCCCAGCCGCTGATGCTCTTCGCGTACGACCGTGCTTCGGTGCGGCCGTGGATCGAGGTGAGCACGACCCCGTCGCCGTTGTCGTCCAGCAGGGCGAGGCACCAGCTCAGGTGGCCGCCGGCATCTCCGAACGCGTCGAACCGGACGACCGCGAGATGGCGCAGGTTCATCGCCGACTCGGCACGCAGCGCCGCGACCTCGGCACGCAAGCCGGCGACGTCGGTCGGCAGCGACTCGACGGCGGCAGGGTCGGGGCGGCGTACGTTCTTCGTCTTCTGCCACGCCGCCCCGGCGAGCACCAGGGAGACGATTGCTGTCAGCAGACTGAGAATGGCAAGAGCAAGCACAGCGGGCGAATCTAGACTGTCGATGTGTCCGAGCCACAACGCATCGCCTATCAGGGCGAACCAGGGTCCAACTCACACATGGTGTGCCAGCGGCACTACCCCGAGCTGGAGTCGGTGCCGTGCGCCTCGTTCGAGGACGTCTTTGCGACCGTCGAGGCGGGTGAGGCCTCGCTGGCGATGATCCCGATCGACAACTCGCTGGCCGGGCGGGTGGCCGACATCCACCACTTCCTCCCCGAGTCCAACCTGCACATCATCGCCGAGCACTATCTCCGGATCCGGTTCCACCTGCTCGGCCTTCCGGGCGCCCATCTCGACGACATCCGTACGGTCCACTCCCACGTCCACGCGCTGGGTCAGTGCCGCAACATCATCCGGGAGCACGGCTTCACCCCGGTCGTCTCCGGTGACACCGCCGGTGCCGCGCGCGAGGTCGTCGAGGCCGGCGACCCGACGATGGCCGCGATCTCCCCGCCGCTGGCCGCCTCGATCTACGGGCTGGACGTGCTCGCGACCGACATCGAGGACGCCGACCACAACACCACCCGCTTCGTGGTGCTCTCGCCCGACTTCATCCAGGCCCCCGCCGACAACGGTCCGGTGGTGACCTCGTTCATCTTCAACGTACGCAACCTCCCGGCGGCCCTCTACAAGGCGCTCGGCGGTTTCGCGACCAACGGCGTGAACATGACCAAGCTGGAGTCCTACATGGTCGACGGGAAGTTCACCGCGACCCAGTTCCTCGCCGAGGTCGACGGCCACCCCGACCAGCCGGGCCTGAAGCGGGCCCTGGAGGAGCTGGCGTTCTTCACCACCGACGTGAAGCTGCTGGGCGTCTACCCCGCCGATCCGGCCCGGTTCTGAGCGGTGGCGGACAACGAGCAGACCGCTGATCTCGGGTTCGCCCGGGTCGACCTCGACCGTGAGCGGCGCACCGGTGACCCGGAGGTCGTGTACGCCGCGGGCAAGACCCCGGAGCAGGTGGTCGCGATCCTGGCCCGCCTGCACGAGGCGCACCCCACGCGCGCGGTCCTGGCGACCCGGGTCTCCGCCGAGGCCGCGGCCCTGGTCGCGACCGAGCTGCCCGCCGCGGTCCACGACGCGGAAGCCGGTGCCATCACCTTCGGGCCGCTGCCGACGCCGCAGGGCCGGGTGTGCGTCGTGGCCGCCGGGACGACCGACGGTCCGGTGGCTGCCGAGGCTTCGCTGACCGCCCGGGTCCACGGTGCCTCGGTGGAGCGCATCACCGATGTGGGGGTGGCCGGGATCCACCGCCTGCTGGCCGTACGTGACCGGCTCGATGCCGCCGACTGCCTGATCGTCGTCGCCGGGATGGAGGGGGCGCTGCCGTCGGTCGTGGGGGGACTGGTCGGGGTGCCGATGATCGCGGTGCCGACCTCTGTGGGCTACGGGGCATCCTTCGGCGGGCTGGCTGCCTTGTTGACGATGCTCAACTCGTGCGCCCCCGGGGTGACGGTGGTCAACATCGACAACGGCTACGGTGCCGGGGTGGCTGCTGCACGGATCGCCCGGCGGGCCCGGTGAGCGACACCACGACGATCGTCTGGGTCGACGCCTCCGCCGGGGCGTCGGGAGACATGCTGCTCGGCGCCCTCGTGGGTGCCGGCGTGCCGATGGCGGTGATCGCCACGGCCGTGGACGCGGTCGCCCCCGAGCCGATCGACCTCGCTGCCGAGCAGGTGACCCGGGGAGCGCTCGACGCGACCCGGTGCCACGTCTCGATCTCGGACTCCGTGCACCACCGCACCTGGACCGACGTCCGCGCGCTGCTCACCGGCGCCGCCCTGGACGACCCGGTGCGCGACCTGGCGCTCAGGGTCTTCGAGCGGCTGGCGGTCGCCGAAGGAGCCGTGCACGGGATCGCGCCCGACGACGTCCACTTCCACGAGGTCGGGGCGTTGGACGCGATCGCGGACGTGGTCGGGGTCTGTGCCGGGTTCGTGCACCTGGGTGCCGGCGAGGTGGTCGTCTCCCCGGTCGCCGTCGGGTCGGGCTCGGTCCGGGCCGCTCACGGCACCCTGCCGGTGCCGCCGCCCGCCGTGGCGCGGCTGCTCACCGGCGTACCTTCCTACGCAGGGCCTCCCGGACACCCGCAGATGGAGATGTGCACCCCGACCGGCGCGGCGCTGCTGGCTGCCCTGGCGACCGCGTGGGGCGAGCAGCCGCCGATGACGACCCGCGCCATCGGCGTCGGTGCCGGCGGGAGGGACCCGGAAGGCTGGTCCAACACGCTGCGCCTGGTGGTCGGCGAGACCCGCGCCGCTGAGCGCGAGATCGTCATCGAGGCCAACATCGACGATCTGGAGGGCCGGCTGATCCCGTGGGCGATCGACGCGCTCCTCGCTGCGGGCGCCCACGACGCCTGGGCCACGCCGATCCTGATGAAGAAGGGCCGACCGGCCTACACCCTCCACGCCCTCGCCCCGCCCGCTGCCGCCGACGCGGTCCGCCGGGTGTTCTTCCGGGAGACGTCGACGATCGGCGTACGTGAGCACGAGGTCGTCAAGCACGCCCTGCCTCGCGAGATGCTGACCGTGACCGTCGAGGGGCAGCCGATCGCGGTCAAGGCGGCCCGTCTCGACGGCGAGATCGTCAACCTGCAGCCCGAGTGGGACGACGTCGCCCGCGCCGCCACCGCGCTCGATCGTCCGGCGGTCGACGTGCTGATGGTGGCCAAGGCGCTGGCTGTTCGTCTAGGTATGTAGGCGAACATCCACTTCCCCCGTGGAGTTCCGCCAGGGGAGCGACCGTTCGCCTGCATACCTAGACGAACATCCCCGCCCCTCGGATGCGACCATGACCCCGTGGACATCACTGTCATCGCGCTGGCCTTCGCCGCGATCTTCGTCGTCGAGCTCCCCGACAAGACGTTCCTGGCGACGCTGGTGCTGTCGACGAAGTACCGGCCGTTCTTCGTGTGGCTCGGCGTCGGCGCGGCATTCGCGGTCCAGACGCTCATCGCGGTGGCGATCGGTGGGGTGGCGACGCTGCTGCCGACCACCGTGATCCAGGTCGTCGCCGCCCTGCTCTTCCTGGCAGGAGCCGTGCTCCTGTTCATCGAGGGGCGCCGCCACCACGGCACCGCGACCGAGGAGGACGGCAGCGAGTTCGTCGAGAAGGCGAAGGACGTACGCGGCTTCCGCCAGGTCCTGGCCAGCTTCATGGTCCTCTTCGCCGCCGAGTGGGGCGACCTCTCCCAGCTGCTGAGCGTCTCGCTGGTGGCCCGCTACCACGACCCGGTCTCGGTCTTCCTCGGCTCGTGGGCGGCGCTGCTCACCGTGTCCGGGCTCGCGGTGCTGCTGGGACGTACGCTGCTCCGGTTCATCAAGCTGCACGTCCTGCACTACATCGGCGCCGCGGTCTGCCTGGTCCTGGGCATCGTGACCCTGGTCGAGGTGTTTGCCTGAGCCGGGCTGATCTAGGCTGCCCGGCATGGTTGAACTTGGTGCCGACAGCGAGGTCGGTCGACTGCGTACGGTCATGCTCCACCGACCCGGCCGGGAGCTCACCCGGTTGACCCCGCGCAACAACGACAAGCTGCTCTTCGACGGCATCCCGTGGGTGAAGCGGGCCCAGGACGAGCACGACGCCTTCGCGGCCGCGCTGCGCGAGCGCGACGTCGAGGTGCTCTACCTGACCGACCTGCTCACCGAGACGCTCGAGGTGCCGGAGGCACGGAAGCGGGCGCTCGACAACGTGCTGGGCTCGCTCACGCTGGGCGACACCCTGCGCGACTACCTGAGCGGCGCGCTCGCCGACGCCGGCCCGGCCGAGCTGACCGACCACCTGACCGCCGGCGTCCGCAACGACGAGGTACGCGGCGGCCACGGCCTGGTCACGAGCCTGCTCGCCCATGACGACTTCCTCATCGACCCGCTTCCCAACCTGCTCTTCACCCGCGACTCGTCGGTGTGGATCCGTGACCGCGCGACCGTCACGAGCCTGGCGATGCCGGCGCGCAAGCGCGAGACCGCGCTCACCGAGCTGATCTACCAGTTCCACCCGCGCTTCCGCGCCAGTCCGCGGCTGCACGGGTCCCACCTCGAGCACGTCGAGGGCGGTGACGTGCTCCTGCTCGCCCCCGGTGTCGTCGCCGTCGGTGTCGGCGAGCGTACGACCCCGGCCGGCGCCGAGCGGCTGGCCCGCCAGGTCTTCGCCGAGGGGCTTGCCCACACCGTGCTCGCGGTGCCGATCGCGCAGGAGCGCGCGACGATGCACCTGGACACGATCGCGACGCTGGTGAACACCGACAAGATGGTGATCTACCCGAACGCGGTCGACTCGCTGGTGGCCTACGCGGTCACCCCCTCCGACGACGCCGGCGGGCTGGACATCGCCGCCCCTCGACCCTTCCTCGAGGTCGCCGCCGAGGCGATGGGCATCGACAAGCTCCACCACGTCGACACCGGCCTCGACCCGGTCGCCGCCGAGCGCGAGCAGTGGGATGATGGCAACAACACCCTGGCGCTGTCGCCGGGCGTGGTCGTCGGCTACGAGCGCAACACTCAGACCAACGAGGCTCTGGAGGCCGCCGGGATCGAGGTCATCGCCATCGCGGGCTCCGAGCTCGGCTCCGGCCGAGGTGGTCCGCGCTGCATGAGCTGTCCGATCGCTCGCGACCCGCTGCCCGCATAGTCGACCACACCGGTGGGTAACCCCTGTGGACGAACATCGTTGATCTGTATAACTGCCGCCGCCTAGCGGCAGCCACCCCACAGCCGACCGAAGGAAACCTCGTGACCGAGTCGTTCTTCTCCACGTTCACCCCCAAGGAGATCGCGCACATCAGCGCCACCGGCACCCGCGTACATCTGCCGGAAGGCTGGTCGCCGATCTGGGAGGACACCCCGCCGGACAAGGCCTACATCATCCTCGACGGCACCGTCTCGGTCCGCCGGGACAAGGAGGAGATCGCCCAGTGCGGTCCCGGTGACATCATCGGCGAGGCGGCGATCCTGCGCGGGTCGCTGCGTACGGCCTCCATCGTCGCCCTCACCCCGCTCGACCTGATCCACCTCAGCGCCGACAAGCTGCAGCAGCTGTCCGTCGAGATGCCGTCGTTCGCCAAGGCACTGGAGAAGGTCGCCCAGGAGAGGTTCGGCTCCTGACCGACAACGAGGCCTCGGAGGACCCCGAGGAGCACGCCGAGGACGGCCGCAGCCGCGAGGCGGACATCGAGCTGACCGAGGCGCTCGCCGTGGTCGAGTCGTTCGTCCTCGGCCAGTCGCCCACGCTGACGCGGGGCGAGGTCGCGAAGGCGGCCGGCGTACCCATGGACGTCACCGAGGAGCTCTGGCACCACCTCGGCTTCCCGCACGCCGGCGAGGACGAGGTCGCCTTCACCGACGCCGATGTCGAGGCGCTGCGGATGACGCAGGAGCTCGTACGCCTCGGGGTGCTCAGCGAGGACCGGCAGGCCGCGCTCGTGCGGACCTGGGGACGGTCCTACGCACGCCTGGCCGAATGGCAGACGTCGCTGCTGGCGGAGGTGGCCCGCGAGCGGGGCGGCGACGAGGTCGAGGACCTGGTCGCACTGAGCGCACAGGTGCTGCCGCTGGTCGAGTCGTTGCAGGACTACGTCTGGCGCCGCCACCTGGTGAGCGCGGCGCGACGGATGCTCACGGTCGCGGACGCTTCCGCGGTGCCGCTGGCGGTCGGGTTCGTCGACATCGTCGGCTACACCTCCCGCTCGAAGCGGCTCAGCGACAAGGAGCTCGTCGACTGGGTCGAGGAGTTCGAGGACACCTGCTCCGACGTCGTCGTCGAGCACGGCGGACGAGTGATCAAGTATCTCGGCGACGGAGTGTTCTTCACCTTCGAGGACGTCGCCGCCGCGGCCCGGACGGCGCTGGAGCTGGCCGCTCTCGGGGACGACAAGGAGAGCGCGTTTCCGCACGTCAGGGCCGGGATCTCCTACGGCGACGTCGTGCTCAGGCTCGGCGACGTGTTCGGTCCGACGGTCAACATCGCCGCCCGGCTCACGACCGTCGCCCGGCCCTCGTCGGTCGTCGTCGACCAGAACGCGGCCGCCGCGCTCGAGGACGTCGACGGCTTCCAGGTGGAGAAGATGCGGCGTACGAGCGTGAAAGGCTACTCCCGCCTGCAGGCGTTCCGGCTGCGCTCGCGATCCGACTGAACCCACCCGACCGAAACGGGCCAGGAAAGTTGGGCTCGGAGAGGTGCTCCCGAGCCAGGCTTGATGGTGAAAGGAGGACCACATGATCGGCACGCTCAACACCCTGGTCGACCTGGTCGAGGCAGAGCTCGGCAACGGTGTCGCCGGCGAGATCGACGTGGCTCGGGTCGCCCGCGACCACGGCACCACCGAATACCACCTGCGCCGGATGTTCTCGGCGCTGGCGGGGATGCCCCTGTCGGAATACGTACGCCGCCGGCGGATGACCCTGGCCGCGGCCGACCTGGTGGCCGGTGCCCCCGACCTCCTGGAGGTCGCGGTGCGCTACGGCTATGGCTCGACCGAGGCGTTCGGGCGCGCGTTCCGGGCGGTGCACGGGACGGCTCCCGCCGACGTACGCCGATCGGGTGGTCCGCTACGCACACAACCCACGCTCAGGTTCCGCCTGAGCGTCGAAGGGAGCACCCCGATGGACGTCACCATCAACGACATGCCCGAGCTGCGCCTCGTCGGCCACGCCGCCGAGGTCCCGCTGATCTACGAAGGCGTGAACCCGCACATCCAGGCTCACATCGGCTCGCTGGCGCCGGAGGATCACGTCCGGCTCAAGGAGCTCAACGACACCGACCCGCGGGGCATCCTCGCCGTCACCGACTCCCCCTCGCCCGATGCGCCGGAGGGGTCGATGATCACCTACCTGCACGGGGTCGCGGTCACGCCGTCGGTCTCGGTGCCGGCCGGGCTGGACGTCATCACCGTGCCCGCCAGCTCCTGGGCGGTCTTCTCGTCCAGCGGCCCGCATCCGGAGGCGCTGCAGCAGCTCTGGGCCGCCACCGCGACCGACTGGTTCCCGTCGAACCCCTGGCGGCTCCGCCCCGGGCCGTCGGTGCTGCGCTATCTCGAGCTCACCGAGACGTACGCGTCGTGCGAGCTCTGGTTGCCGGTCGAGCGGTGAATGCTCACCGAGATAACTCGGTGAACAGTCACTCCCCTCGCGGAACTCCACGAAGGAGGTGAGTGCTGACCGAGTTACCTCGGTCAGCATCCACACCTCAGCGAATGGTGACCTGCCGGTTGGCGAGCCCCGCACGAGCCGAGCGCACCTCGGGGGTGATCTCGGAGTCGTCGGCGAGGGCCTCGTCGAGCAGCTTCTTGAACGCCACCGCCGGCTCCTCGAGCGCCTCGGCGCCGGTGCCGACCGGCAGGTCCCAGACAGGCGCGAGCAGGCCGTGGGCGCGGAACATGCCGACGAAACGGGCGTCGGGGACGATCACGTCGTCGCCGGCCACGTGCAGACGCGCGAGCGCGGTGAGCAGCGCGTCCTCGGGCTCGGGCATGACCCAGCGCAGGTGCTCCTTGGAGCCGACCGAGGTCCAGTAAGCAGCCTCGACCGAGGTCAACCGCTCGGTCGGCAGCACCGACTCGTTGGCGTGCTCGAGCGCGTGCTCGAAGTCGCCCTTGTCCTCGACGTCGCCGAGCCACCAGTCGAAGCCCTCGTGGACGGTGACGTCCAGGGACTCGTCGGTGACGATGTCCTGCAGCCGGGGGCCGGGGCCCGGCGCGCTGGTGAGGCCGAAGATGCCGGACTCACCGGCAGCCCGTGCCTCCAGCGCCTGGAGCAACGCCGCAGCCACGTCACGGGAGACATCGCCGTAGTTGTGCTGCACCTGCAGCCCCGCCCAGACCTCACCGGAGTCGCGCGACATGGCCGGCGCGGCGCCGGGCAGCAGGGTGCCCAGCCTGACCGGGGTCGACTCGTGGCCCTTGATCGTCAGCGACACCGTCGCCGACGGCACCAGCTCGCGGAGCGCGACCAGGTCGCACTCGCCGGGCAGCCCCTCGAACGGGCGCCCCACGAAGGCACCACCGGCGGCACCGTGGCACGCCTTGTAACGCTTGCCGGACCCGCACGGGCACGCCGCGCGCGGGTTGGGACCGTCCGCCGGGGCCGCAGCCGCCTGACGGTTCTTGACTCGGGACTTCTTGGCCACGGCCAAACCCTAACCTGCCGGGCGTCCGCGACGTGTAACACGTCGTTCGTGCTACTACTCGCCCTATGAGAACGGCCGGATAGTGGGTGTAACAGCGTGTTACAGCTGGCTCAGCGGCCGAGCAGCTCCAACATGAACCCCGGCCGGTCGGTGATCACCGCGTTGACCCCGAGGTCCAGACAGAGCTTGAGCTGATCCTCGGTGTTGACGGTGTAGACGTGGAGGTTGCGGCCCTTCGAGGCCAGCCGCTGGGCGAGCCGGGGGTGGGCGGTGAGCATGTCGATCCCGGCGCCGAGCCACCAGTCCGGGCCGATCGCATGGCGCAGGAGCGACCAGTTGGGAGCGCGGTCGATGAGCTGGACCAGAGGTACGCCGGGAGCCAGCCGCTCCACCCGCTGCAGCGCCGTGAACGAGAAGCTCATCACCCGCACCGGACTGCCCGGGCCCGCCCAGCCGAAGTCGTTCAGCACGTCGACCAGCCGCCCCTCCGTCAGCCCCCCGTAGCGCGTCGGATGCTTGGTCTCGATCGCCATCTCGACGTGGCGGTCGTAGTCCCGCACGGTTCGCAGGAGCCGGTGGAGCGTGAGTACGCCGCGCTTGTCCCGATCGGGCGCCTCGTCCTCGCCGTCCCAGAACCCGTTCTTCCACGCCGCGAAGTCGATCGCCTGCAGCTCGGCGAGCGTCATCTCCGAGACCAGACCGCGGGCACCGATCCGACGCAGGTGCCGGTCGTGGACACAGACGAGATGTCCGTCCATCGTCAGGCGCACGTCGCACTCCAAGGCGTCCGCGCCCGCATCCAGAGCCGCGACGTACGCAGCCAGGGTGTGCTCCGCGATCTCATGACTGGCGCCGCGATGCGCGACCACCTGGGGCCTCATGAGGCGATTGTGGTCCATCGGACAACCTCGCGGGCGCACGACACGTCACTGAAAAACGTTACCCCGCCGCGTATTCCACGGTCCTAGAACGGCACGACCTCGAGCCGGCCGAAGGCCACGAAGGCCGCCAGCGACCAGAAGACGAGGTCGCCGACGGCGGCACCCCACTCCTTGCGGATGATGCGGGTGGTCGTCGCGCCGGTCATCAGCAGCACCAGCCCGAGCGCGGCGAGCGGCACCAGCCACGTCGCCGTCCCGGTCACGGCGGGCAGGATCAGCCCGGCGACGGCCAGCAGCTTCATCACCCCGATGACCTTGAGGAAACCGTCCGGGAAGTCGTCGGCGTAGCGCCAGCCGTCGAACGCATTGCGGAACCGCTCCTTCGACAGCAGCAGCATCGCCAGGCCACCGGCCAGGAAACCGGCAGCGAGAAAGATCGTCACAATCCACAAGATGATGTTCATGCCAACCAGGACGAGGTACGCCACCGTCCTGTGACATCACCGTCCGCCGGCCACCCGCAGCGTCGTCGCGGTGACGTAGGCAGCCTTGTCGCTCATCAGCCAGGCGACCGCCTCGGCGACCTCGGCGGGTGAGGACGCGCGGCCGATCGGGATCTGCGGCGCCATCCGCGCGATCCGGCCCGGGTCGCCGGTCGCCGCGTGCAGATCGGTCTCGGTGAGTCCGGGAGCGACGGCCACGACCCGGATGCCGAGCCGGGCGACCTCCAGCCCGAGACCCTTGGTGAGCGCGTCGATCCCGGCCTTGGCGGCGGCGTAGTGGACGTATTCTCCCGGTGATCCCAGCGTCGCGGCGCCGGAGGAGATGTTGACGATCACGCCACCGTCCGCGTTGTCGGTGAGCGCAGACACCGCCGCGCGGGCGACCAGCGTGGGGCCGACCAGATTGACGTCGTACGTCTTCCGGATCTCGTCCGCCGGGGTCTCGACCAGCGGTGCGTAGCGGTAGGTCGCACCGGCGTTGTTGACCACGCCGGTGATCGGGCCGGCGGCCTCGAAGAGCGCGGCGATCCCGGCGTCGGTGGTGATGTCCGCGGCCACGATCTCGCAGGAGACCCCGAGCGCCCGGACCTCGTCGCGCGTCGCCACGGCCGCAGCCTCGTCGGACAGGTATCCGAGCACGACGTCGTGGCCGTCAGCGGCCAGACGATGAGCGATGGCGGCACCGATGCCGCGGGTGCCGCCGGTGATGAGGGTGCGCAGGGATGTGTCAGTCACACCCGAAGCGTGTCACGCAGCCTCCACGCCACCAGCGCCAGTGCCAGCACACCGGCCAGTGCCCAGCCGGCGGGATAGTGCACCGCGGGCTCGTTCCAGCGCTCGTGGAAGTAGACCAGGTGCGCGGAGAGCAGGCCGAGGTCGATCGAGCGGCCCTCCTGGACGAGTACGCCGATGGCCACCAGCACCGTCAGCAGCGTCTGCATCGCCCAGCCCAGGATCCAGGCGGGCACCCAGGCGACGAGGTCGACGGCGCGGCGTACCGAGGTGACGAGCACTGTCACCAGCGCGGCCGCCAGCAGCGCGTCGATGACCGACGACGGCAGCTCGCCGGGAAGGATCCCGTCGAGCCAGAGTGGTACGCAGACGGCCGGCGCCGCGAGCATCGGCGCCCGGAGCACGCACGGGCCGAGACTCGCGGCGAGTCCCGCGGCGAGACCGGCGACCGTCGTGATCGCCGCGACCGCGGTCAGCTGGGTCGCCCTCGACGAGCTGGCCGCCGCCGGGCCGGCCGCGAGCACCAGGCCCAGGGCGGCTGCACCCACGACCCCCGACGAGGCGAGCAGGGCGCTGAGCAGCCGTCGGTCCGATCGAAGCCCGGCAGCGAGTCCACCGAGCGCGGCCGCGAGCAGGGTGAACGAGACCAGCTCGGCGACCATCGGGGCGAGCAGGAGCGGCTGCGGCTGGACGAGCTGCGGCAGGAAACCGACGCACCAACCCGCGGCCGCGACCAGCGGAACCATCCACAGACGCGTCCGTTCAGTCATGTCCACCACGGTGACAGGCGCACGACGAGACCACGTGACCAACAGAGGAACTTCAGCCCAACGTCATACTTCCCGAATATTGATGTCTCTTGACGGCGACAGCCGGATTTCTGATTGCCGGGTGAAGAACTGGGATACCTGGGTAGGCTCAGGTGGACGGACACGTACCCCACGCGTGTAGAAGGTGAGATCGGCGTGACCAAAGCATCCCGAAAACTCTCGGCCAGAAGCATCAGCACCGCAGCGCTGACCAGCATCGGCCCTCGGGCCGTCGCCGCAGGCGCGCTGATGGCTGCCTTCGCCTTCCTGGCCCCGAGCGAGGGAAGCCTGGACACCGGACACCCGCAGCCCGAGCTGCCTGACCCGGGCACGCTGCAGGACCCGCTGGGCATCTCCGGCGGCCTGGGCGGCGTGAAGAACCTGACCCCGACCGACGCGGTCAAGCTGGCCGCCAACGCCGAAGGACTGTCGATCCCGCCGGTCGCGCTCGCCGCCTACCAGCGTTCGGCCACCGTGCTCAACGCCGCCGACAGCACCTGCCGCCTCGACTGGACGCTGGTCGCCGCCATCGGCATGGTCGAGAGCAACCACGGTCAGTTCGGCGACAGCGAGCTCAACTCCCACGGCCTCGCCATCCCCGCGATCATCGGCCCGCAGCTCAACGGCGCCGGCAACTTCGCGGCGATCCGCGACACCGACAACGGTCTCTACGACCACGACACCGTCTACGACCGCGCGGTCGGCCCGATGCAGTTCATCCCCTCGACCTGGACCTACGCAGGTGCCGACGGTGACGGCGACAACCGCCGCGACCCTCAGGACATCGATGACGCCGCCGTCGCCACGGCGGCGTTCGTGTGCGCGGGCACCGAGGACGTCAGCACCGACGCCGGCGCCCGGGCTGCGGTCTACCGCTACAACCAGAGCGACACGTACGTCGAGGCGGTCCTGAAGATCGCCGGCCAGTACCGCGCCGGGGAGTTCCCGGGTTCGCCCTCGGTCGACGGCGAGGCGCCCTCGACCGTGAGGCCGCACGCGTCTGCCCTCCCGCGCACCTCGAACACCGTCGCGCCGGCGCCGAAGTCGGAGACCAAGAGCGCACCCAAGCCTCCTGCTCCTGCGCCGACGCCCGCCCCTGCGCCGACCAAGCCCGCGGACACCGGCGACAAGGACCAGAACACGGACGGCTCGTCGGGCGACGGCACGACGAAGCCGACCCCCACCCCGACTCCGACGCCCACCCCGACTCCGACCCCGACTCCGACCCCTACGGACGTGACGACGGACGCGACCCTGAGGGAGCCGTGCGAGACGGCGACGGTCGAGGTCTACGGCGAGGAGCTCGAGACCGCCTACCCGACGACCTACCAGGCCGTCATCGACAACTGCCTTGCCACCTTCGGGCCGGAGGTGGCAATGCCCACGGACCCCAAGATCAGGGAACACCTGCGCACCCTCTTCGACTCGGAAGACCCGGCCTTCGCCGACCTCCCACAGCCGAAGGAAGAGGGCGCGCAGACTCCGCCGGAGGACACTCCGCCGGAGGACACCGCGACCGATGGTGCCGGCGAGACGGATCCTGCAACCGCCTCGCCGACCCCGTGATCAGCTGACCTTGATCACCGTCTTGCCGAAGTTCTGACCGCGCAGCATCCGGTTGAACGCGGCAGGCGCGTTCTCGAGACCCTCGGTGATGTCCTCGCGATAGCGGAGCCTGCCGTCGGCGATCCAGCCGGCGGCCTCGGTGAGGAAGGTCTGCTCGTGGTCGCGGACGAACTCGGTCTGGATGAAACCCCTGATCAACAGGGACTTGTTGAGCACGTGCCGCATCAGCCCGGGCGCACGGTCGGGCCCCTCGGGCGCGGCGGTGTCGTTGTAGTGCGCGACGATCCCGCAGACCGGCACCCGGGCGAACTTGTTGAGCCGCGGCAGCACCGCGTTCCAGACATGCCCACCGACGTTCTCGAAGTAGACGTCGATGCCGTCGGGCACTGCGGCCTTCAACTGGTCCTTGAAGTCGGGCGCACGGTGGTCGAGCGCGGCGTCGAAGCCGAGCTCGTTCAGGTGCTCGACCTTCTCGGGGCCGCCGGCGATCCCGACCGCACGGCAGCCGAGGATCTTCGCGATCTGCCCAACGGTGGCACCCACGGGCCCGGTCGCCGCCGCCACGACGACGGTCTCGCCGGGCTGCGGCCGCCCGATCTGCGTCAGCCCTGCGTACGCGGTGAAGCCTGGCATCCCCAGCACACCCAGCGCCGTCGAGACCGGCGCGACGGACGGGTCGAGGAGGCGGGTGTGCGCGGCCGGGGAGACGGAGAACGCCTGCCAGCCTCCGTACGCCAGCACGACGTCGCCCACCTGCCGCGACGGGTCGCGCGACTCCACCACCTCGGCGACGGTGGCGCCGGGGAGCACGTCGCCCAGAGCGGTCGGCTCGGCGTACGACGGTGCATCGCTCATCCGGCCGCGCATGTAGGGGTCGAGCGAGAGGAACGTCGTACGCAGCAGCACCTCGCCCTCCCCGGGCATCGGCACGTCGGACGTGACGATCGAGAAGTCATCGGCGGTCGGTTCACCGACCGGGCGGGCGCGGAGCAGGATCTGGGTGTTCGTGTCGGTCATCCCGCCATGGTGCCCTACCGGCGAAGAGACTTGCTTAAACAGTATTAATCTTATTGACTTAGGGCATGAAGCGCCCGGTCGACGTCCATCAGCACCTGTGGCCGCCGGCAGTGGTCGAGGAGCTGCGCCGCCGCAGGCAGCCTCCGTACCTCGACGGGTGGGTGCTCCACCTCGACGGCGAGCCGCCCTTCGCCGTCGACGCGGCCGACCATGACCTCGCCCGGCGCGCGGCACGTGAGAACGACCTCGTACTGCTGTCCCTCTCCAGCCCGCTGGGCATCGAGTCGCTCGACCCGGACGAGGCGCGCGGGCTGCTCGACGCCTGGCACGGCCTCGCCGACGACCTGCCGCCCGACTACGGTCTGTGGGCCGCGCCCGGGATCGTCGAGTCAGACCTCGACGACCTCGCCGCGACCCTGAAGCACGACCGGGTCCACGGCCTCCAGGTGCCGGCGACGGCGCTCGCGACCCCGGCCGCACTGGATGACATCGCCCCGGTGCTCGCCACCGCCGAGCAGGCCGACCTGCCCGTCCTCGTCCACCCCGGACCCGCCGCCCCCGTCCCCACCCCCGCCGGACTGCCCGGCTGGTGGCCGGCCCTGACCTCGTACGTCGCCCAGCAGAGCGCCGCCTGGCACTCCTGGCACGTCGCGGGCAGGTCGCTGCTGCCGACGCTGCGGATCGCGTTCGTCGGGCTGGCCGGGCTCGCGCCGCTGCACCACGAGCGCCTCGCCCAGCGCGGCGGGATCCTCGGCGCGATCGACCGGCACGTCTACTACGAGACGTCCTCCTACGGCACCCAGGCGATCGACGCGATGTCGCGCGTGGTCGGCGTCGACCCGCTGGTGAACGGCTCGGACCGGCCGTACGCCGAGCCGAGCGTGACCGGCCTCGACCTCGGCGAGGCCCTGAGCCGGGCCGTCCTCGTCACCAACCCGCACCACCTGCTCACCGGAGGAGACCGATGACCATCGCCGAACAGACCACCGAACAGACCGCCACTGCGCCCGCCACGGACCGGGTTCTGAACCCCGCGGACCTGCCCGCCCTTCCGGGCCGGGCTCTGACCCCGGACGAGCTCCGCGCCTGGGTCGACCAGCTCGCCGCCCGCCCCGACCTGTGGGAGCACCTGGTGCGCCACGACACCGGCGGGCGCCACTACGTCTCGCTCTACCGCGACAAGGACATCGACGTCTGGCTGCTGTGCTGGAACACGGTCGACGACACCGGCTGGCACGACCACGACATCTCCTCGGGCGCGGTCGCGGTGACCCATGGGGTGGTCGCCGAGCAGCAGCCGAGATTCGGCGCGGAGTCCGTGCAGCGCGAGGTCGGCGCGGGCCACAGCTTCGGTTTCGGCCCCGACCACATCCACCGGATGAGCGGCGCGGTCGACGGCTCGGCGTCGCTCCACGCGTACTCACCACCGCTGTGGCGGATGGGCCAGTACGCGATCAGTGAGGACGGCGTGCTGCGCCGCGTCTCGGTCTCCTACGCCGACGAGCTGCGCCCGCTGGACGACTGAAGGGCCGGCGGAATGAGGCGTGCGCCGATGTGGTTGCCACCTCGAGACAAGCGCCGCGACATCTCGGCGCCCAGGACCGGGTTGCCCGGCTGAGCGGACGAGATGTGGCAGATTTCAACGCATCGAGCACAGGAACACGGAGCGGCAAAGACCACTTTGCCTATCCCTTTAATACCTTCTGTTCCCTCCGGGGATCTGGCAGGCTGAAGATCTTGTGCAACGGCATCCGCAGGTGGGGAACGACAGACAGGAGCGGTGGCTGTGATCGAGTTCGAGGGCGTGACCAAACGCTATCCGGACGGCACCGTCGCGGTGGACGACCTCTCCATGACCGTCGAGACCGGGCAGATCACCGTCTTCGTCGGGCCTTCAGGATGCGGCAAGACGACGGCGCTGCGGATGATCAACCGGATGATCGAGCCGACCTCCGGGCGGGTCCTGATCGACGGCGCCGACGTCACCACCCGCCCGGAGGCGGAGCTGCGGCGCGAGATCGGCTACGTGATCCAGGGCGCCGGGCTCTTCCCGCACCGCACGGTCCTCGACAACGTCGCCACGGTCCCCCTCCTGCAGGGCATCGCCCGTCGGGAGGCACGCACGAGCGCCCTCGACCTGCTCGAGCGCGTCGGGCTCCCGGCTGACCTCGGCAAGCGCTATCCGGCGCAGCTCTCGGGTGGCCAGCAGCAGCGCGTCGGCGTCGCCCGGGCGCTCGCCGCCGACCCGCCGGTGCTGCTCATGGACGAGCCGTTCTCCGCGGTCGACCCGGTCGTACGCGACGACCTCCAGCAGGAGCTGCTCCGACTCCAGGGCGAGCTCGGCAAGACGATCGTCCTGGTCACCCATGACATCGACGAGGCGATCCGGCTCGGCGACAAGGTGGCCGTCTTCGCCCAGGGAGCCCGGCTGGCTCAGTACGCTGCGCCGGCCGACCTCCTGGCCACCCCGGCCGACGACTTCGTCGCCTCGCTCGTGGGCCGCGACCGCGGTTTCCGCGGTCTCTCGTTCGCCGACGGCAACGAGGTCACGCTCAAGCCCATCGACCACCGTGTCGACGGCCTCAGTCTCGAGGTCGACCACGACGGCCGACCGCTGGGCTGGCGCGGCACCGACGGGCTCCTCCCGACCGAGGGCACCTTCCGCGACGGAGCCAACCTGCGTACGGTCACGGACCTGGTCATCCTCTCGCCTGCCGGAGCCGCGGTGCGGGTCGACGCGGAGGGGCGTGCCGACGGGCTGGTCCTGCTCGAGGACCTGGCCGGCAGCGTACGTTCCCAGCAGCGGGAGCGGCTGACGGCCCTGGCCACGGCAGAGGGGGCCGGGTGAGCGCACGTGGGTGACATCTGGCGCTACCTCGACACCAACGGCGACGCCGTCCTGACCGCGCTCGTCCAGCACATCTGGCTCGCCCTGCTGCCGGTGTTGATCGCGTTCGTGCTCGCGCTGCCGCTGGGCGCCCTGGTCCACCGCTACGGCCCGGTGCGCCACATCGCGCTCACCACCGGCAGCGTGGTCTACACCGTGCCGTCGCTGGCCCTGCTCCTGCTGCTCCCGGGCATCCTCGGCACCAGCGTCCTCGACCCGATCAACGTCGTCATCGCGCTCACCCTCTACTCCCTCGCGCTGCTCGTCCGCACGACCGCAGACGGTCTCGATGCGGTCGACCCGACGGTCCTCCAGGCTGCCACCGCGATGGGCTATCGGCCCGTACGCCGCTGGTTCACCGTCCAGCTCCCGCTGGCGATGCCGGTGATCCTGACCGGTCTCCGGGTGGCGACCGTCGCCAACGTGAGCATGGTCAGCGTTGCCGCGCTGATCGGCATCGGTGGTCTCGGCCAGCTCTTCACCCGAGGGTTCCAGCTCGGTTTCTACCTGCCGCCGATCGTCATCGGGCTCGTTCTCTCGGTCGCGCTCGCGGTCGTCGCGGACGTCCTCATCGTCGCCCTCCAGCGCGGTCTGACCCCCTGGACGAGAGCGGGTGCCCGATGAGCCTCGACTACCTCGTCGACCCCGCGAACTGGGCCTTGACCAGCCCCGACGGCTTCCCCCAACGCATCCTCGAACACCTCGGCTACACCGCCTTGGCCCTGCTGATCGCGGCCGCGATCGCGTTCCCGATCGGCCTGCTGATCGGCCACACCGGCCGGGGTGCGCTGATCGCGATCAACCTCGGCAACGCCGGCCGCGCGCTGCCGACCCTCGGCGTGCTCATGCTCGCGCTCGCCCTGGTCGGGATCGGCCTGGTCCCGGTGACGATCGCTCTGGTCGTGCTCGCCATCCCGCCCATCCTCGCCACCACGTACGCCGGGATCCGGGCCGTCGCCGCGGAGACCGTCGACGCGGCGCGAGGTGTCGGCATGACCGAGTCCCAGATCGCCTGGCGCGTGGAGGTCCCGATCGCGCTGCCGATCATCGTCGGCGGCCTGCGCAACGCGTCGCTCCAGGTGGTCTCGACCGCGACCATCGCGGCGTACGCCGGTCTCGGCGGTCTCGGCCGCTATCTCTTCGACGGGCTGGCGACGCTCGAGTACGACCAGGTGGTGGCCGGCGCGATCGTGATCGCCGTGGTCGCCGTCGTGCTCGACCTGGCCCTCGCCGGCACCCAACGTCTGCTGGTCACCCCCGCAGGCTGACACCCAACCGAGAGGAATCCCATGTCCCGCCGTACCCGCCTCACTGCGCACCTGCTGGCCGCGTTCGCCGTCGCCGGCACCCTCACCGCCTGCGGTGGTGGCGACCCGCTCGACTCCGGCTCGGGATCCGAAGGGGGCGGCGACACGATCGTGGTCGGGTCGGCCAACTTCCCCGAGAGCGAGCTGCTCATGCAGATGTACGCCCAGGCCCTCGAGGCCGAGGGCGTCGAGGTCCAGACCAAGCCCAACATCGGCTCCCGCGAGGTCTACATGGAGGCCTTCAAGAGCGGCGACATCGACCTGCTGCCCGAATACAACGGTGGTCTGCTCTCCTACCTGACCGAGGGCAATCTGCCGGAGGGCGTCTCCGCGCCCGACGACGTCTACAACGCGCTCCAGGACGTACTCCCCGAGGGCAGCCAGACGCTCCCGCAGTCGGCCGCCGAGGACAAGGACTCCCTGACGGTCACCAAGGAGACGGCCGAGAAATACTCGCTGACCACCATCGAGGACCTCGCCCCGGTCGCCAACGACCTCACCCTCGGCGCCAGCCCGGAGTTCAAGAAGCGGGCCCAGGGCGTGCCCGGGCTCGAGAAGGTCTACGGCGTCACCTTCAAGGAGCTCACGCCCACCGACCCCGGCGGCCCGCTGACCATCGCGGCACTGAAGAAGGGCGACGTCGACGTCGCCAACGTGTTCACCACCGACTCCGCGATCCCGACCAACGACTGGGTCGTCCTGGAGGACCCGGAGAACCTCTTCCTCGCCCAGAACATCGTTCCGCTGATCCGCTCCGAGGCCCTCACCGACGACGCCGAGGCCGCGCTCAACGCGGTCTCCGAGGCGCTCACCACCGACAACCTGACCGACGCGCTCGCCAAGGTCCAGGTCGACAAGGCCGACCCCGCCACGGTCGCCGAGGAGTTCCTCGCCGACAACGGCATCAGCTGACGCTGCTGCTCGCCTATCCCAGTCCGCTGCGGTAGGCGAGCAGCCCCTCGAGCCCGCGTAGGAACGTCTCGCACACGGGCTCCGGATCGGTCAGGCATCCGGCGGCCATGGCGCCGTCGCGCAGCATGACGAAGTGGCGGCCGGCGAGCTCCGAGTCGGGCTTACCCGTCCGGGAGAAGAGCTCGGTGACGGCAGTCAGGAACCACTGCCGATGCTCGAGCACCGCCTGATGGACCATGTGTCCCGGGTCCGGGTATTCGGCCGCGGCGTTGAGGAACGCGCACCCCCTGAACCCGTCGCTCCCGATGTCGTCGGCGATCGACCGACCGACGGTCCGGATGAGCTCGTCGGGATCGTCCACCTCCGCGCGGGCAGCCTCCAGCCGCGCCCGGATCGTCTCGTCGGCCTGCGTCAGGTAAGCCACCACGAGCTCGTCCTTGCTCCGGAAGTGGCGATAGAGGGTTGCCCGCGTGACCTGCGCCTCCGCGATGACGCGATCGACCCCGACCGCGTGGAGACCTTCGGTGTAGAAGAGTCGACTCGCCGTGCTGAGCAGTCGGTCCCGGGCCTCAGACATCCGCTCTCCCTCTCGTTCTCGTTACGGTCGACAGTAGCAGACAGAACGATCGGTCTTGCATTTCCGTGTTCGGTCGTGCAGACTCTCGAATCAGATAGAACGATCGTTCTGTCTCTTGCCTTGGTCCGAGAAAGGGATCTCTGATGTCCACCTCCGTAGAGGCCGGCCGTTCCGGCGCACTGAACACCCCCACCAGCGGGCTACCGAAGCTGTATCTCGTCCGCTTCGCCTTCGCAGTCGTCTGGGCTGTCTCGCTCGCCCTCACCGCCTCGACGCTCGGCCCCGTCAGCATCGCGCTCCTGGTGATCTACCCGCTGTTCGACGTGGTGGCAGCCGTGGTCGACTTCCGCACCTCGGGCACCGACGGGCCGCGGATCCTCCTCTACGTCAACATGGCACTCAGCCTGCTCACCGCCGTCGGCGTCGCCGTCGCCGCCACGTCCGGGATCCCGGATGTGCTGCGGGTCTGGGGTGCCTGGGCGATCACCGCCGGCCTGGTCCAGCTCTTCGTCGCGGTGCGGCGCTACCGACTCGGTGGCCAGTGGGCGATGATCCTCAGCGGCGGCATCTCGACCTTCGCCGGAACGGGATTCATCCTGATGTCCGCCGGGCCGAACGCGTCGCTGACCGGCCTCGCCGGGTACGCCACCCTGGGCGGCATCTTCTTCCTCGTCTCTGCCCTCCGTCTGCGCCAGCGCGCGGGTAAGGTCAACTGACATGACGAGCACGAGCCACAACCTCACCGTCGACGTCATCGTCGTCGGCGCCGGACCGACGGGCGAGAACGTCGCCGACCGCGCGGTTCAGGGCGGTCTGACCGCCGCCATCGTGGAGCGCGAGCTCGTCGGAGGCGAGTGCTCCTACTGGGCGTGCATGCCGACGAAGGCGCTGCTCCGGGATGCCTCCGCGCTGCGTGCCGCCCGCGCCCTTCCGGCCGCCGGGCAAGCGGTCACAGGCACCCTCGACCCGGCTGCGGTGTTCGCCCGGCGTGACCAGTTCACGTCCGGCTGGAAGGACTCCGGCCAGGTCGAGTGGCTGACCGGTGCCGGGATCGAGCTCGTCCGCGGGCAGGGTCGGATCACCGGACCCCGCGCCGTCACGGTCACCGCTTCCGACGGCACGACCACGAACCTGCTGGCGCGCCACGCCGTCGTGGTCGCCACCGGCAGCTCCGCACTCGTGCCTCCGATCCCCGGGCTCGCCGACACCTCGCCGTGGACGAACCGCGAGGCCGCCGCTGCCACGTCCGTCCCCGGTCGCCTGGCGATCATCGGTGGCGGCGTGGTCGGCGCCGAGATGGCGACCGCCTTCAGCGCCCTCGGGTCGCAGGTCACCCTCATCTCACGCACCCGGCTCCTGCCGAGCGTCGAGCAGTTCGCGGGCGAGCAGGTGGCCGACGCGCTCCGGACGTACGGGGTCACGCTCCATCTGGATCTCGATGCGACCGAGGCCCGGCGCGACGACACCGGCGAGGTGCACCTGACGCTGTCCGACGGCACCGAGGTGACCGCGGACGAGGTGCTCGTCGCCACCGGCCGCACCCCGAACACCAAGGATCTCGGCCTGGAGCACATCGGCCTCGAGCCCGGCAGCTGGCTGAAGGTCGACGACAGCCTGGCCGTCGTCGATGACAGTGGACAGCTCGAGGACGGCTGGCTCTACGCCGCCGGCGACGTCAACCACCGAGCCCTGCTGACCCACCACGGCAAATACCAGGCTCGAGCGCTGGGCGACCTGATCGCGGCGCGAGCCCGCGGCGAGGAGCCCGACCTGAGCCCGTGGGGGCGTCACGCCGCCACCGCCGACGAGCGCGCGGTCACGCAGGTGATCTTCACCGACCCCGAGGTCGTCGCCGTCGGCCACTCCGCCGAGTCGGCCGAAGCAGCCGGGATCGAGGTCGGCGTCGTCGACTACGACCTCGGCTCGGTCGCCGGCGCGTCGTTGCACGCCGACGGCTACCACGGCAAGGCGCGGATGGTCATCGACGAGCAGCGCAAGATCCTGGTCGGCTTCACCGCCGTCGGCCCGGACATCTCCGAGCTCCTGCACGCCGCCACGATCGCGATCGTCGGCGAGGTTCCGCTGGACCGCCTCTGGCACGCCGTGCCCGCCTACCCGACCATCAGCGAGATCTGGCTGCGCCTGCTCGAGACCGCAGGCCGCGATCGCTAGCGGTCAGAACAGCTGGCGGAGGTTGGCCCGGCTGAGGTCGATCAGCTCGTCACCTCGACCCGACATGACGGACCGCAGCGCGTAGAGGGTGAAGCCCTTGAGCTGCTCGGCGGTGATGTTGGGTGGGATCGAGAGCTCCTGGCGCTCGGTGACGACATCGAGGAGCGCGGGGCCGTCGTGGCCGAGGACGTCGGCCACCGCGTCCGGGAGATCTTCGGAGCGTTCCACGCGACGTGCGTAGATGCCCATCGCCGTGGCGACTTCGGCGAAGTTCGGGTTCACCAGATCGGTGCCGTAGGTGACGAAGCCGGCCGCCTTCATCTCCAGCTCGACGAAGTTGAGCGAGGAGTTGTTGAACACGACCAGCTTGACCGGGAGCCGGTTCTGGATGAGGGTGACCAGCTCGCCGAGCAGCATGGTGAGTCCGCCGTCACCGGCGAGCGCGACGACCTGCCGGCCGGGATGGGCGACCTGGGCACCGACCGCCTGCGAGAGCGCGTTGGCCATCGAGCCGTGGGCGAAGGAGCCGATCAGCCGGCGGCGACCGTTCATGGTCAGATAGCGCGCAGCCCACACGACCGGTGAGCCGACGTCGGGGATGAACACGGCGTCGTCGGAGGCGGCCTGGTCCACCAGTCGGGCGAGATACTGCGGGTGGATCGGTGCCTTCGACCGGGACGGGGTGGCCAGCTCGTCGAGCTTGGTCCGGGTGCGGCGGTAGTGGTCCAGGGAGTCGTCCAGATGACGCCGGTCACCACTCCGTTCGAGCAGCGGCAGCAGGGCCGCAGCCGTGTCCTTGACCGTCCCCACCAACCCGACCTCGATCGGGTGGCGACGACCGAGCTGCTCGCCGCGTACGTCGACCTGGACGGTCGTGGCGTGCTTCGGGAAGAACTGCCGGTAGGGGAAGTCGGTGCCGAGCATCAGCAGCGTGTCCGCCCGCTCCATCGCGCGGTAGCCGGAAGCGAAGCCCAGGAGGCCGGTCATCCCCACGTCGTACGGATTGTCGTACTCCAGGAACTCCTTCCCGCGCAGCGCGTGCACCACCGGTGCGCCGAGCGTCTCGGCCAGCGCCACCACCTCGTCGTGAGCACCGGCGCAGCCGGCACCGGCGAGGATGGTGACCCGCTCACCGGCGTTCAGCAGGTCGGCGGCCCTCCGGAGCGCGTCCTCGTCGGGGATGACCCGGGAGCGCGTCGGACCGATCTCGACGGTCCGTTCGACCACGGCCTCGGCCAGCGCGACATCGCCGGGAATCACCAGCACCGCGACGCCCTGCTTCTCGACCGCCGTGCGCATCGCGATCTCGAGCACGTGCGGCATCTGGCTCGGCTGGGCGACGTACTCCGTGTAGACCGAGCACTCCCGGAACAGCTCCTGCGGGTGCGTCTCCTGGAAGTAGCCGGTCCCGATCTCGGCGGTCGGGATGTGCGCGGCGATCGCGAGCACCGGCACCCGTGAGCGGTTGGCGTCGAAGAGCCCGTTGATCAGGTGGAGGTTGCCCGGCCCGCAGCTCCCCGCCACCACCGCGAGCTCACCCGTCGTGGCCGCATCGGCGGCCGCCGCGAACGCGGCCGCCTCCTCGTGACGTACGTGGATCCAGCTGATGTCCCCGTTCTTGCGGAGCGCGTCGGTGAACCCGTTGAGGGAGTCACCCGGGATCCCGTAGACGCGGCGGACGCCGCTGGCGGACAAGGTGGACACGATCTGTTCGGCGATGGTCGACATGCGGTCTCCTTCTCGGCGCGTACGTCCTCCACCGTAGAGCAGGGGCCACCACAGAGGCGTCAGCCCGGCGAGGCGGTCAGCCCTGCTGGCGCAGGTAGCGCCCGAAGTGAGGCACGGTGAACGCGATCCGGCCGCGCTCACCGGAGTAGATGAGCCCCTTCTTCATCAACGCGTCACGCGCGGGCGAGAGCGACTGGGGCTTCTTGTTGAGGAAGGCGGCGACGTCGGCGGTGGCGACCGTGCCGATGTCGTCGGCCCCGAGCTCGACGGCGGCATCGGCCATGGCGCGCAGGTAGTCACGCTCGGCCGGTGTCGCCCGCTCGTAACGGGAGCCGAAGAACCCGACCGCCAGCTCGCGCTCGGCCTCGGGGGCGGCGACCTTCACGTCCTCGGCGGTGATCGGGGAGCGGGGCGCCTGGTCCCACACGGTCTTGCCGTAGGCCTGGATGAAGTAGGGATAGCCGCCGGTGGCGGCGTACATCTCCTCCAGAGCGGCGGGCTCGAACTCGGCCTCCTCCTCGCCCGCAGGGGCGGCGAGGGCACGGTCGGCGGCCTCCCGCTCGAGCCGGTCGATGCGCTGGTAGGAGAAGAGCCGCTCGGAGTAGGACTTGCTTGCCGAGAGCACGGCCGGAAGGTGGGGCAGGCCGGCGCCTACGACGATCACCGGGAGCCCGGACTGGCTGATCTCGTGGCATGCCGCGCACATCGCCGAGACGTCGTCGGGGCCGAGGTCCTGCATCTCGTCGATGAAGACACCGACGCCCTTGCCGACGTCTGCAGCGAGGCCGCCGACGTCGGTGAGCAGCTCGACCAGGTCGATCTCGATGTCACCGGAGTCGGCACGGCCCCGGACCGCCGGGGCCTCGATGCCGGGGGACCACTGCTCGCGCAGCTTGGCGTTGGGACCCGCCTCCCGCTGGGCGAAGCTCCGGATCACCCCCAGCACGTGATCGACGTCGTCGGCGCTCGGATGCCCCAGCTCGCGCACCGCCTGGTGCAGCGCGCTCGACAACGGGCGGCGCAGCGACTGGTCGGGACGCGCTTCCATCTTCCCGGTGCCCCAGCCCTTCCGGACCGCCGCGGACCGCAAGGTGTTGAGCAGGACCGTCTTGCCGACGCCTCGGAGCCCGGTGAGCACCAGCGACCGCTCGGGACGACCCCTCGCCACCCGCTCCAGGACCACGTCGAACTGCCCGAGCTGCTCGTTACGACCAGCGAGCTCGGGCGGCCGCTGACCGGCGCCGGGAGCGTACGGATTGCGGATGGGGTCCATGATCAGACGATATCCACATATCTAGGGCGCGTCTTAGATTTCGCTAGCGAGCCACATCATTGGCAATCGTAGGTCGATATACGTCTTTCTAGGATCTTTCCTAGAAAGACCCAGACTCCGCGATCGACCGCTAGTGTCGAACACGTGTTCGAGCATAGCGGGAATCTCTCCCCCTGCGCAAGCGCGACCACCTAGACTCGCGAACATGCCGGAACTCCCCGAGGTGGAAGCGCTCGCCGAGGATCTGCGCGGGCGTCTCGACGGTCGCGCGATCACGAAGGTTCACGTCGCGCAGTTCAGCGCCCTGAAGACGTACGATCCGCCGCTGACCGCGGTCGAGGGCACACTCGTCGACAACGTGACCCGCCACGGAAAGTTCATCGACATCGAAGCCAGCGGGGTCCACCTCGTGCTGCACCTGGCCCGCGGTGGCTGGATCCGGTGGCGCGACGAGCTCCCGGCGACACCACCCCGCCCGGGCTCCAAGAGCGGCCTCGCGATCCGGGTCGTCCTCGACGACGACACCGGGCTCGACATCACCGAGGGCGGCACCAAGAAGCGCCTGGCGCTCTACGTCGTCCACGACCCGCAGGACGTCCCGGGGGTCGCCTCGCTGGGGCCCGACCCGCTCTCCGACGACTTCACGCTGGACCGCTTCCGCGAGATCCTCGCCGGCCAGGGGCGCAAGCAGATCAAGGGCGTCCTGCGGATGCAGTCGATCATCGCGGGCATCGGTAACGCCTACTCCGACGAGATCCTGTGGGCCGCGAAGATGTCGCCGTTCAAGCCCGCCGAGATGACCGATGAGGAGTCGGAGAGCCTCTACAACGCCCTGCGCACCACCCTCCAGGAGGCCGTCGCACGCGACTCCGGACTGGCGATGAGCGAACTCAAGGGCGAGAAGAAGTCCAACCTCGCCGTGCACGGCAAAGCGGGCAAGAAGTGCCCGGTCTGCGGTGACACGGTTCTCGAGGTCAGTTTCGCCGATTCGAGCCTGCAGTACTGCCCCACCTGCCAGACCGGCGGGAAGCCGCTCGCCGATCGCCGGATGTCCAGGCTCCTCAAGTAGGCTTGGCGGGTGAACGAGCGTCAGCGAGTAAACCATGAGCACAACACGCCGGCGCGTCCGTATTCTGGCGCTCGCGTCACGGAGGTGGCGGCGTGACCATCCCCACCGTCGAGATCGCAGGCGTGCCCGATCCGCTGCCCGTGGCAGTCCTCGATGTCCGCGAGCACGACGAGTGGGCCGCGGGACACATCGAGGGCGCGACCCACATCCCGCTCCAGGAGCTTCCGGCTCGCCTCGGCGACCTGCCCGAAGGCCAGACCCTGGTGGTCTGCAAGGTCGGCGGCCGCAGCGCCCAGGCGGTCAACTATCTCGCCCAGCAGGGCTTCGAGGTCGTCAACCTCGCCGGCGGGATGCTCGACTGGGCCGCCGCCGGGCGGCCGATGGTCAGCGAGACCGGCTCCGAGGCGTACGTCCTCTAGAACGAGTCCGCCGACGGACCGCCGAACACCTCCGGGAGCGGCAGCCTGAGCGCCTTCTCCAGGCGGTCGAGGTAGTCGTTGCGATCCATCTCGACGACGCCGAGCGAGGCGAGATGGTCGGTGCGCCACTGCACGTCCAGGATCCGCTGGTCGATCGACCCCGCCTCGCGCAGTGCGGAGACCAGCCCGACCAGGGCGACCTTCGACGCGTCCCGGACACGGTGGAACATCGACTCCCCGGCGAAGAGCCCGCCGATGGCGACGCCGTAGAGCCCGCCGACCAGGCGATCGTCCTGCCAGGCCTCGACCGAGTGGGCCCAGCCCAGCCGGTGCAGGTTGCCGTACGCCCTACGGATCCGCTTGTCGATCCAGCCGTGCGGCCGGCGTGGGTCGGCGCACGAGGCCACCACCTCGTCGAAGCTGGTGTCGACCCGGATCTCGAAGTCGCGCACCGACCTGCGCAGCGACCGGGAGACCACGAGCCCGTCCAGCGGAAGTACGCCGCGTCGGACCGGGGAGAACCACAGCATCGGATCCCGCGGCGACTCCCCGGGCATCGGGAAGATCCCGTGACGGTACGCGGCCAGGAGCGTCCCGGGCGCGACGTCCGCCCCCATGCCCACCAGATCGTCCAGGTCAGCCCCGCCACCGGCGCCCCCACCCGGATCCCTGAGGTCCGCGAAGGCCCACGGCGACGGCTCCGGTTCGATCGGACCCCGATGATTCGCCACGACGAAACGTTATCGCCCCGGATCGAGCCCAACCACCACACGCTTAAGATTTCCTCATGATCGGTCCCAAGTCAGTGCTCACCGGTGCGGCCGGCCGGCTCGCGCCCAAGGTCATCGACTCCGCGCCGGGGGTGACCACCACGGTGGTCCGGCAGGCGCTGCACCACGCGATCGTGGGCATCGGTCCGCTCCCGGGAGCGGCGGCAGCTGCCGAGAAGCACCTGGAGAAGCACGACAACGATGTCGAGGCGGCCGTGAAGCAGGCCATCGACAACCACGTACGGATGGCCGGCGTGGGCGGTTTCGCGACCAACATCGGTGGTCTGGTCACCCAGGCCGTTACTCTTCCCGCCAACATCACCGGCATCGCGATCATCCAGTGCCGCATGGTGGCCGTGATCGCACACCTTCGCGGCTACGACCTGACCGACCCCCGCGTACGCAACGCCATCCTGCTCACTCTCCTGAGCGAGGAGAAGGTCGGCAAGCAGATCCAGGCCAAGAAGATCCCGGCTCCGCCGATGGCGATCGCGACCGCACCGACCTACGATCGCGCGATCGACAACAAGGTCGCCGGCGAGGTGGCCCAGGAGCTGCTCAGCCGGGTGACCGGCAGGGGCATGATCTCGATGGCCGCCAAGCGGGTGCCGATCCTCGGCGGCGTCGTCGGCGGCGGGGCCGACGGATGGATGACCTACCAGATCGGTCGCTACGCCTCGCGTGAACTGCTGCCGCGTCGCCCTGAGGACCACTGAGGCTCTCACAGGAACCTCACAGGTCCGTCATACGTTCCACCCACAACAGGACTTCACACTGATGGAGTCCGCTTGGGAGGAGCAGCTGATGACGGTCGACACGTCTCTCGTCCCGTTCAGAACGACCCCCGCTGCACGGTCCGACGACAGGCCCCACCTGCTCCTCCTGGGCGGCGTCCCCGGTGCCGGCAAGAGCACGCTCATCCGCCAGCTGGCCGACCGGCACCCCGGCGTACGCACCCTCGACCCGGAGACCACGGCGCGCTGGCTCGCTGCCCGGCTCCCCGAGGTCCCCTATCGCGTCTACCGGCCGCTGGTGCACCTGTGGCACGCGGTCGCGGCGCTGGCGCTCGTCCTGCTCGGCCCGTCATTCGGCCCGTCATCCGGCCGTCGGACGCTCCTCGTGCACGACCCGGCCACCCGGCCCGGCCGCCGCGAGCTGCTCGGGCGGATCGCCCGTGCGCGCGGCTGGCGTACGTCGCTGGTCATGATCGACGTGCCGCGCAGCGCGGCGATCGACGGTCAGCACAAGCGCGGGCGCCTGGTCCGGTCCGAGTCCTTCGAACGTCACTGGCACCGGTGGCTCGACCACCAGCCGCGGCTCCGGGCCGCGTCGTCCTTCGGCGAGGGCGACGGCTCGTGGGACCGGGTCCACGTCGTCGACCGTACGCGTGCGGCGGGGCGGGTCGAGACGATTCTCTGAGGCGGTCAGGCGTCGCTAGCGACGGACGAGCCGGTAGACCTTCAGCACCGCCCGGCCCCACCAGCGCCGTTCGAGCCCCTCACGGGCGCGCTGCTTCGGCACCAGCGACCGGGTGTGCTCGAGCTCCGCGTGGAGCGTGGCGACCTCGTCCTCCAGCCGGGCCTCCGACTTGCGCAGCCGGATGGCCTCCTGGAGCAGCGCGTCGATGGTGGCGACACCGGCGTCGAGCACCTCGCGCGAGGAGATCGTGTCCGGGTCGACGAACGGCTTGCCCGCGAGGTCGGACGGGACGAGCAGCTCGTCCAGCCCACCGACCACGTCATAGCCACGTCCCGTCAGGGCCTCGACCCAGCTCTCGGAGAGCGACTCGACCCAGGGGAGGATCGAGGGGGAGAGCGCCAGGCGCGCGGAGTCGCGGCGCTTGGCCAGCGTGCGGTGAGCCAGGAACTCACGTACGAACGGTCGGTAGTCGGCCGGCTCGAGCACGGGCACGACCGCCAGGTTGATCTCACGGAGCAGGGCCGCCTCGGGCACCCCGAGCGACGGGTTGCCGCGGTCGATCCCTTCGAAGTCGATGGTCAGGTCGTCGAGACCGAAGGCGGTCGAGAACCGCTCCCACAGGAGCGTCGACGGCGAGCCCGGCGGCGGGACGGTGATCAGGTGGACGCGCTCGGGCGCGATGCCCTGCGTCCATCGGTCGAGGATGTCGGGGAGCTCCTGAACGCCCCAGAACCATGACCCGATCCGTCCCTCGCGGGCGGGGTCGCGGATCTCGTCGAGGAACTCGGCGTAGGTGACGACCGAACGGTGCTTGACGTTCTCCTGCCACTCGGCCGGGATCTGCCGAGCCAGGTCGCGCGCGGAGAGCATGATGTGGATCTCGGAGTCACCCAACGAGTCCAGCGCGTGCTTGGCCTGCTGCCAGGACGCGCTCGCCAGGATCTCGTGGGAGATGATGACGGTGCCGTTCTCGACGCCGCGCACCTTCTCCGCGAGGGCGTCCCAGGCGCCGGTCGCCTCCTCCTCGATGCCACCCCAGGGCAGGTCCATCAGGTCGAGAGCCGCCAGGAAATGGGCGTCGAAGCGGTCGGCGAAGTAGTGGACTCCCTGCTCGGCGAGGGATTCCCGATTGTGGAAGAGGACGTCTTGAAGATAGGACGTGCCAGTCTTCGGGGTGCCGACATGAAGCAGCACGCGCCGCCCAGTCTCCAACGTTCTACTCCTCTAAGGACGCCCCGCCAGCAATGACAACGCGAGCGCCAGCGCCCGGCGCTCGTCGGGACCCTGCGTCGCCGCCCCAGATGGGAGCAGCCGGTCAGGGTCTCCGTGGAGAGCGTATCCGGCTTCGATCAGCGCATCACGTTGGGCCCGCGCCTGTGTTTCGACCCAAGGCAAACTTTCTGCGGGAACACCGACCTCGCGGGGGTCCGGAACGAGCGGTTCGACCTTCTCCAACCGCGGCCGCAGACCGTCGACGAGCAGCTTGCGCTGGGTGTCCAGTTCAGTTCGTACGCTGAGCACCTGCCCGATCACGCGAGCGACCTCGTGGCCCTCGGCCGAGATCATCCAGGGGCCGGGGACGCTGTCGATGCCGAGCAGGTCGGGCAGCAGGGCCGGGTCGGTGACGATCTCGACCCGGTCCTTCCCGACCCGGCGAGCCCACCAGCGGGCGATCCGGGGCAGGTCTGCACGGGGACCGAACCAGCCGCGCCACTCGGCGTCGCGCAGCCAGACACCCCAGGGGTTGACCCGGTTGGTGAAGGTGCGGAACTTCCACGCCGCGGCGGCGACCTCGTCCAGCGGGCCGCCGAGGACGTAGACGGTGTAGCCCTCGCCGCCGGGCAACCGTCCCTGCCGCTCCAGCTCCTCGCGGATCGGCAGGGTGAGCCACGGCGATCCGACCAGACGATAGGGAAACCTCTGCTGGTCGGGCTCCGCTTCCTTGCGTCGACGGAACCACCGTCGCGGGCGCGGCGCCGGCACGGTCTCCACGGTGTCCAGCAGGTCCTCGGCGAGCCGCACGCTCGCCGCCCTCAGCAGCTCGCGCGGGGACAGCGTCGCCGGATCCACGGCCGGCGGACCGTACGTCCTCGTCTCGGTGTCCCCGAGCAGCGGGAGGTCGCGGCGGCCACGGCCGGGTGGAGCCGTACGCAGCAGGGCATCGACCCGGTCCGGGTCCGACGGGCCGAGCGTGTTGAGCTGCCGCAGCAGCTCGAGCATCTCGGCACCCGGGAGGTGGTCGGTCGTGAACGGCGCGGCCGGCTCGGACCAGGAGGCCCACGGAGTCGTACCGCCCTCGCGCAGGTGCGCAGCCCAACCCCACCCTCTGGTGGGTGTCGGCGTGGTGGGCATCAGGAGCGTCGCCCCGTGACTCTGCGCATGGCCCGGGCCGCGCGGGAGGCGACCGGGCGCTGGGGCGGATCGGTGCGGGCGGCCTCGACGACGACCGCGACCAGCGCGTCGATCGCCGCGTCGGCGACGTCCTTCGTGCGCGGCGCGTCCGGGTCGACCCACTCGACGTCGGCCTCGGGCCGCTGCGGGCGGAGGTCGTCGAGGTCGCCGGCGATGTCGACCTTGGCCAGCTCGGCCCACTCGATCCAGGAGTCGGCGACCTGGTCGGCCCAGTCGAAGGCGGTCGGCGGCAGGGTGACCCGCTCGCGACCGTCGCGGTGGGCGAGGGTGCGTTTGGCGATCACCTCGGTGACCAGATGGCGGTAGTCCTCGCGCGGGAGCTCCTGCGACTCGAGCCGTGCGTTGAGCCGGCGGAGCAGCGTCGCCTCGGCGCGGCCGAGGGACTGGTTGTGGCGGTCGCTGTCGACCGGGGTCCAGGACTCCTCGATCCCGATGACCTCGCAGAACCGGCGCCAGAGCACCTCGCTGGGCGCCCCGTCGTGCGGCACGGTGACCAGGTGGACGCGCTCCGGCGGCAGGTTGCGGCCCCAGCGGCTGAGCACGTCGGGCAGGCCGTGCGTACGCCAGAACCAGGCGGCCGAGCGTGACTGCTTCGCCATCTGCATCCGCTCGAGGTAACGCGCGAAGGTGACCTTGCGCTCGCGCTGCACCTGGTCCTGCCACTCGGCCGAGAGCACGCGCGCGATGTCGCGAGCCGTGTAGACGATGTGGACCTCGGTGCGTCCGCCCTCGCCGAGATCGGTCATCGCCTTCTCCACCCGGTCGGGCCGCGCGCCGGCGAAGAGGTGGTGGCTGATCAGGATCGTCTCGGCCTCGCTGCGGCGTACGCGTTTGACCAGCGTCTCCCACTCTCCGTGGACCGTCTTCCGCATCCCGCCCCAGGGGCGGTCGATCAGGTCGAGTGCCGGGCTGAAGAAGTCCGGTTGGCCGCCGACCGGGTAGAAGACGCCGTGCTTCTCCAGGGACACCCGGTTGTGGAACAACCTGTCCTGGAGATACGTCGTGCCCGTCTTGGGAGCGCCGACATGGAGGAAGACTTTGCGCGCCATGATCCCGCTATTCTGCACCAAGTTAGTAGAGATTGTCGCGGCGGTCCGTCAGTTGTCACCCGGCCGTCACTCTTGGGTGCAGTCTAGGGTCTAGGCGCGCAGGGCGCGCACGACGGCCGAAGGACTCGGACGGCCGAGGTGATCGGCGAGCCAGCGGCTCGTGTCCGCTACCTTGTCGAGATCGACACCGTGCTCAATCCCGAGCCCGTCGAGCATCCACAGCAGATCCTCGGTCGCCAGGTTTCCGGTCGCGCTCTTGGCGTACGGACAACCACCCAGACCACCGGCACTCGCGTCGTAGGTCGTCACTCCGGACTGGAGGCCGGCGAGGGTGTTGGCCAAGGCCTGACCGTACGTGTCGTGGAAGTGCAGCGCGAGGCGATCGGTCGTGACGCCGGCCTCTCCGAACGCCCCGATCAGCGCCTTCACGTGGCCGGCGGTGGCGACACCGATCGTGTCCCCGAGGCTCAGCTCGTCGGCACCGAGATCGAGCAGCCGCTTGCCCGCCTCGACCACCTTCGCGATCTCGACCTGCCCCTCCCAGGGGTCGCCGAAGCACATGCTGAGGTAGCCGCGGACCGTCATGCCGGCTGCCTTGGCCCGGTTCATCGTCGGCTCGAACATCGCCCACTGACCGTCGAAGGTCTGGTTGAGGTTCTTGGTGGCGAACGTCTCCGTCGCGCTGCCGAAGACCGCGATGTGGGTGAGACCGAGCTCCAGCGCGCGGTCGAGCCCCTTCTCGTTGGGGACGAGGACGGGCAGCTCTCTGGCCCTGTCTCCGAGGCGGTCGACGAGCTCTTCCATGAGCTGCTTCGCGTCGGCGAGCTGCGGAACCCACTTCGGGTGCACGAAGCTCGTCGCCTCCACCGGGCTCAGCCCGGCGTCGAGCAGCCGGGTGATCAGGTCGGCCTTGACGCCGGTGTCGATCGCCGTCTTCTCGTTCTGGAGGCCGTCACGCGCACCGACCTCGTAGATCGTGACCCTGCTGGGCAGGTCGTCGTGGCGTACGACTGCAGGGAGATCAGTCATCGGCCGGCTCCACCACGAACAGCTCGGCACCCAGGGGCACCTGAGAACCTCGGGAGGCACCGACGACGGTGACCGTGCCGGCGAACGGGGCCTTGAGGGAGACTTCCATCTTCATCGCCTCCAGGACGCCGAGGACCTGGCCCTCCTCGACGGTGTCACCGACGGCGACGCGTACGTCGATGACGGTGCCGGGCATCTTGGCCTCGACGGCACCGTCGCTGTGGTGGGCGGCGGCGCCGGCGACGCGGTCAGGTGGGGAGAAGTCGAAGCGGTGGCCCTGGTGGACGATCTCGGCGAGGCCGGGCTGGACGTTGATGACCGCACGGTGCCGTACGCCGTCGACGACGGCCACGAGGACGTGATCGGCCGCGCTGATCTGCCGGACCAGGTGGTCGTCGACACGACCGGAGGGACGGTCGACGGTGATGCTGCGGTCGAGGTCGACGATGGTCGGGGCCGGGGATCCGGCGAGGCGCCAGCCGTCGGCACGGAACGGGGTCGTGGTGTCCGAGACCGCCGACAGCATGGCGCTGAGCCAGGCGACGAGTACCCGCGGGATCTCGGGGTCCGGCGCAGGCACGTCGTTGCGGTCGAGCCAGGCGGTGTCGATCTCGGCGTCGCGGAAGGCGTCGGAGGCTGCCAGGACACGCAGGAAGCCGGTGTTGGTGGTCAGTCCGAGGACAGCGGTCGCGTCCAGCGCCTTCAGCATCGCCGCGCGCGCCTCCTCGCGGTCTCCGCCGTGGACGATGATCTTGGCGAGCATCGGGTCATAGGCGGTGCTGACGACCTGCTCGCTCTCCAGGGCGTGCTCGACGCGCGCGTTCTCGGGCCAGCGCACGATCGACGTGCGGCCGGCCTGCGGCAGGAAGCCCTCGAAGGCGTCCTCCGCGTAGACGCGGACCTCGATGGCGTGGCCGTCGACGCGTACGTCGTCCTGGGTGATCCCGAGCCGATCACCCGCCGCGACCCGGAGCTGGAGCGCGACGAGGTCGACACCCGTGATCTCCTCGGTGACGGGGTGCTCGACCTGGAGGCGGGTGTTCATCTCCAGGAAGTAGGCGTCGCCGGTGGCGTCGTCGAGCAGGAACTCGACGGTCCCTGCGCCGGTGTAGCCGACCTGCTTCGCGAGCGCGACGGCGCTGGTCAGGACCAGGTTCCGCTGGTCGTCGGTGAGCGTTGGGGCCGGCGCCTCCTCGATCACCTTCTGGTGGCGACGCTGCGTCGAGCAGTCACGCTCGAAGAGGTGGATGACGTTGCCGTGGGTGTCGCCGAAGACCTGCACCTCGATATGGCGGCCACGCTCGACGTACTTCTCGATCAGGAGGGTCTCGTCGCCGAACGCGCTCAGCGCCTCGCGGGCCGCGGCCGCCCGAGCCTCGTCGAGCTCCTCCGGAGAACGGACGATGCGCATGCCCTTGCCGCCACCGCCGGCCGCTGCCTTCACCAGCAACGGGTACGGGCTGTCCTCACCCCGCGGAACCACGGGTACGCCGGCAGCGACCGCGATCTCCCGGGCCGCGTCCTTGCGGCCCATCTGCTCGATCACCTCGGGCGTCGGTCCGACCCAGGTCAGCCCGGCCTTCGCGACCGCCCGGGCGAACTCGGCCCGCTCGGAGAGGAACCCGTAGCCCGGGTGGATGGCCGCGGCGCCTGCCTCGACGGCAGCGGTGACCACCGCGTCGGCGTCCAGGTAGGAAGCGACCTCGACGGCCTCGTCGGCGTCGCGTACGTGGGGCGCGTCCGCGTCGAGCGCGGTATAGATCGCGATCGTGCGGATGCCCAGCTCGCGGCACGTCCGGAAGACGCGGCGCGCGATCTCGCCCCGGTTGGCGACCAGAACACTCTCGAACACGGCCATCACATCCTGAAGATTCCGTAGTTGGGCTCGGGCGTGGGCGCGTTCGCCGCGACCGCGAGCCCCATCGCCAGCACCCGGCGGGTGTCGGCGGGGTCGATGATGCCGTCGTCCCACAGCCGGGCGGTGGCGTAGTAGGGCGAGCCCTGGGTCTCGTACTGGTCCCGGATCGGCGCCTTGAACTCCTCGTCGTCCGGCTTGCCGGCGACGGTCGCGAGCACCGAGGCGGCCTGCTCGCCGCCCATGACCGAGATCCGCGCGTTGGGCCACATCCACAGGAACCGCGGGTCGTAGGCGCGGCCGCACATGCCGTAGTTGCCGGCACCGTAGGAGCCGCCGATGACGACGGTGAACTTCGGGACCACGGAGCAGGCGACAGCGGTGACGAGCTTGGCGCCGTCGCGGGCGATGCCCTTGTTCTCGTATTCGCGGCCGACCATGAACCCGGTGATGTTCTGCAGGAACACCAGCGGGATGCCGCGCTGGTTGCACAGCTCCACGAAGTGGGCGCCCTTGAGCGCCGACTCGGAGAAGAGGATGCCGTTGTTGGCGACGATGCCGACCGGCTGACCCTCGATGTGGGCGAAGCCACAGACCAGCGTCTCGCCGTAGAGCGCCTTGAACTCCTGCAGCTTGGACCCGTCGACGATGCGGCGGATCACCTCGCGGACGTCATAGGGGGTCTTCGTGTCGGCGGGCACGACGTCGGCGAGGGTCTCGGGAGACTCCACCGGCTCGTCGTACGTCGTCGTCCGCGTCTCCTGCTCCGGCAGGGTGGAGACGATGCCGCGGACGATCTCGAGGGCGTGCTTGTCGTCGTCGGCGAGGTGGTCGACGACGCCCGACTTGGTGGCGTGGACGAGCCCGCCACCGAGCTCCTCGGCGGTGACCTCCTCACCGGTGGCGGCCTTCACCAGCGGCGGCCCGCCGAGGAAGATCGTGCCCTGGTCGCGCACGATCACGGTCTCGTCGCTCATCGCCGGGACGTAGGCGCCGCCGGCGGTGCACGAGCCCATCACGGAGGCGATCTGCGGGATGCCCTTCGCGGACATGTTGGCCTGGTTGAAGAAGATCCGGCCGAAGTGCTCACGGTCGGGGAAGACCTCGTCCTGCTTCGGCAGGAACGCGCCGCCGGAGTCGACGAGGTAGATGCAGGGCAGGTTGTTCTCCGCCGCGATCGTCTGCGCCCGCAGGTGCTTCTTGACCGTCATCGGGTAGTAGGTGCCACCCTTCACGGTGGCGTCGTTGGCGACGATCATGCACTTGCGGCCGGCGACGAGACCGATCCCGGCAACCACTCCCGCCGACGGGACCGCCCACTCGTCGCCGTCGTCGTACATCCCGTACGCCGCGAGCGGAGCCACCTCCAGGAACGGTGACCCGGGGTCGAGGAGTCCGTCCACCCGGTCGCGCGGGAGCAGCTTCCCGCGATCGGTGTGCCGTTGCCGGGAGCGTTCGCTCCCTCCTTGCCGTACGCGCTCGAGCCGCTCACGCAGCTCGTCGGTGAGCTCCCGCAGGTTTGCCGCCATGAGGTCGAGGTTAACGGTTGTTAACCTCGCGTGACAAGAGCTCGCCCCGCATCGAGGGCCCGACGGTGGCCGGCGGGATAGGGAAGACTCTCCCCCAGCTGCTCGGCCTCGTCCAGCAGCGTGTGTCCGCCCGCTACGTCTCCGGTGCGCGCGGTCGCCAGCGCAAGCACCACCAGGGCGTCGACCTCGTCGAGATGCTCCCCGGCCCGGCGAGCCCGGTCGACCTCGGTCGCTGCCACCTGGCGCGCGTCCTCGAGGTGGCCGGCGGCGAACTGTGCCCGCGCGAGGAGCACGCCCCCGTCATCCTCCAGGATCGCGAGCGCCGCCTCCGGGTCGGCCGTGGCCAGATGATGCTCGGCGAGCGCCGTCCGCACCACCTGACGCGCCTGGAGATCACCGGCCGTGGTGACAGCCTCCTCCGCTCTGGCCAGCAACGCAGCGGCATCCTCGTGCCGGCCCGCGTGCGAGCGGACCCCAGCGAGCGCCGCCAACGCGTAGGGCAGGCACCAGGTCTCCTCCCACTCTGCGGCCGCCACCGCTTGCTCGGCCAGCTCTCTCGCGGCCTCGTCCTCGTCGAGCAGCAGCCGGATCTCGGAGAGGTTGGCCCGCTCGAAGGCCGCCGAGGACGGGTCACCGGAGCGCAGCGCGAGCTCGAGCGCACGGTCACCGAACTCGACGGCCTGCCGCAGCCGGCCGTAACGCCGGGCGTTCTCGCGCAGCGTGGACAGCACCGCGCCGAGGAGCGTCGGCTCTCCGTACGCCTCGGCAGGGGCCAGCGCCCGGTCGGCCGCGGCCCGCGACTCGGCGAAGCGGCCGGCCAGGCCGAGGTTCGTCGCCTGGCTGACCTCGGCCCGCGCCACCAGTCCGTGGCGTGCCGGACCGCGCGCCTCCTCGGCTGCGCTCAGGGCGCGCCGCGCGGCGTCGTACCCCTCCTCGTAGCGGCCCTGCAACCGCAACAGGATCGACCAGGCGAGCGCGTGGTCCGCCGCGGCCTCGGCTGCGACCCCGACACCGGGGCTGCAGGCCTGCAGGGCCTCGGCCGCCCCCGCGACGTCTCCGAGCCGCAGCAGCGTCTGCGCCAGGAGGGCGGTGCCGAGAACGCACTCGGACTCCTCGCCGCGCCGGCCGAGCTCGTCGATCGCCAGCCGGAGCGTCTCGGCCGCCCGAGCGAACTGCCCCATCCGGTGGAGCACCTGCCCGTGCGCGAGGCGGGCCCGGGCGGCGTCCACGTCGAGCCGGTTCACCAGGTCGCGGTAGTAGCGGTCGGCGGCGTCGTTGGCGTAGAGCGCGGCGGCACGCTCGGCGGCCCGACGCAGGTATTCCCCCGCTCGCGGGTCGTCGGCGCGGGCGAAGTGGACCGCGAGCGTGTCGACCGCGTCCGGCCTGCGCCGCAGCACCGCCTCGGCGACGGCCGCGTGCAGCTGGCGGCGACGCACCCCGCTGAGGCGCTCGTAGCAGGTCGAGCGCACCACCGGATGACGGAACGCCACCCCGGCCTCGTCGTGACCCGACACCACGACCTGCCGTTCCTCGATCAGCGAGGCCGCGATCCCGCGCTCGACCGCGTCGGCGACCGCACTGCCGGTGACCGGAGGCTCCAGACCGTGCCGCGCGATGTCGAGCAGCTCGGTGAGCGCCGCCTCGCCCCCGACGACGGCGAGCGCCTCGACGACCCGCCGGGTGTCCACGTCGAGCCGGTCGAGCCGGAGACCGACGACCTGGCCGACGCCGTCGGGCGTCTGCGAGTGGGTCGCCGGCGACGTACCGTTGCTCGACCCGGCGCCCGAGCCTCGGGCCAGTTCGAGCGCGAACAGCGGGTTGCCGCGGGAGAGCCGCCACGCCCGGCGCAGCGCGTCCTCGTCGCCCGCGGTCGACGGGACCGCGTCGCGGACCATGGCGACGCAGGCCTCTTGGTCGAGGCCGTCGAGCCACTCGGTGGCGCACAGGCCCTGGCGCACCAACGACGCGACGACCTTCCGCCGCGGGTCGGCGTCGGGGAGCTCCTCGGCACGGTAGGTGGCCAGGAAGCTCAGCGCGATGCCCCGGTCGGCCGCGTGGCGGGCCAGATGGCCCAGCAGCCGGAACGTGCCGGCATCACCGGCCTGGAGGTCGTCGAGGACGACGAGGACCGGTCGCTCGGCGGCGAGGGCGCCGAGCACCAGCGCCCCGGCGCGGAACAGGCCGTCGCGCTCCTCCTCGGGCGTCCGCTCACCGTCCGCGGGCACCTGGCCCAGCGATGGCAGCAGGGCCGCCAGCTCCGGATACTCGGCGCCGACGTCGGCGCGCTCGGCACCGTCGCACCCGGCGAACCAGCGGTCCAGGGCCTCGGCGAACATCCCGTACGGCGCACCCCCGCCGGGCTCGCGGCCCACGCCCCACAGGACGGCCGCCCCCGATCTCGCCGCGCGGGCGGCGGCCTCGGCCGCCAGCCGGGTCTTGCCCACGCCGGCCTCTCCGGTGAGCAGCACGATCGGAGGTCGTCCCGCGGCGGCGAGCCGGCCGAGCACTCCCTCGCGTCCGCGCAGGGGCGCCGCGGTCGCCGCCCGCACCGGGGCGGGCAGACCCGGGGCGGCCGGGACCCGGGCGGGCGCTTCCGTCAGCGCCTCACGATGCAGCTGCTCGATCGCGGGGCCGGGCCGCACGCCGAGCTCGGCGTCCATGGCCCGACGGCAGCGGTGGTACTGCGCGACCGCCTGCCGCCGCAGCCCCTGACGCAGCGCGGCCTCGATGACGATCCGGTGCGCCGACTCCTCGGCGGGGCTGCCGGCCAGCACCTGCTCGGCCAGCGCCACCGCGTCCCGGTGCTCGCCGGCCTCCAGACGTACGTTCGCGAGGCGGAGCCGGAGCTGGTCGCGCAGCTCGGTGACCCGGGCGCGACTCTCGTCGGTCCACGGCTCGTAGCGGTCCTCGGGCAGCAGGTCGCCGGTGAACAGGGCGAGCGCCCGCGCGAGGGCCTCGTCCGCGGCGCGACCGGTCTCCTGGCCGGTCGTGGCGAGTGCGGCCAGCGCCGACTTCTCGGCATGGTCGACATCGATCCACACCGTCCCCGGGTCGAGCGCGAGCATCGGTCCCTCGGCCACCAGATAGGAGGAGGCCGCCCGTGGTGCGAGCTCCGGCTCGAGCGCGTGCCGGGCGGCGTGCAGCGCGACCCGCAGGCTGCCGACGGCCGTCTTCGGCTCGATCCCGGGCCAGCAGATGTCCATCACCTGCTCCCGGTGCAGCCGGTGGTCCGGTGTCACCGCGAGCAGCTTGACGAGGGCGCGCGCGCTCGGCCGCGGCCACTTCTCCGGGAGGGGCGGTCCGCCGTCACGCATGACCCTGAACCCGTCGAGAAGGTGGAGCCGCAGCAGGGGGGCCAGGGGGTGGTGCCGCTCGTCCATCGGTGGCGACACTCTAACCCCGTGGCGACACCGGGAACCCGCCAGCGTCCCGTCCCGCACGCGAGTGTGGGACGGGACGCCGTCAGGGGGTACGTCAGGACAGCGAGTAGGTGGCCATCCGGTGGATGGCGTTGTCCCGCCCGAAGACTCCGCCGCCGACGAGGTCCGCCGCGCGGTTGACACCGAAGTCGTCGAAGTTCAGTGAGACCATCTCGTCGACCCCGTCGCCGTCCAGGTCCGCTGCCAGATAGTTGCGACCGCCAGGCTGCAGCGCGTTACCAACACCGTTCTGGAAGGACCAGCCCGAGGTCAGCACCGACGGATCCCAGGCACCGAGCCCGCCGTCCACACCACCGAGCAGCAGCTGGCGACCCCCGGGGCCGGTCCCCACGTCCACCGACCGCAGCGGTGAGACCACCGAGCTGTAGGTCTCGACACCGTCCGCGGCGAAGCCGTGCAGGGTGCCGAAACTGAGCTGGTACAGGACACCGTTGGCGGTGAAGTAGTTGTCGTGGGACCACGGGCTGCCGCCAACCGACTGGTGCAACAGCTCGCCGGTGCGCCCGTCGCGGATCTCGGTGACGACGTGCGGGGAGACATCGGTGCCGGGGAAGCCCGGGACCGTGCTGCGGACCAGCCAGGTGTGCACGACGGCGTGACCGTCGGCGTACGGGATCTCCGGCGAGGTGAACACGGCCCGGTTGAGCAGGGCACCGTGCAGGATCCCGCCGTCGGCGATCTCCGGAGCGTCGGGGGTCACGGCCCACAGAGCCTTGCCGGTGCCGTCGAGCGCCACCGCCTGCTCCGTCGCATCGGTCCGCTGCAGCCCGTCGATGCTGCCGTACTGGGTGTGCACCCGGCCGTCGGCGACGGTCGTGTCCGAGAAGGCGACGTGACCCGCCGCTGCCGGCGCTGCGTACGTCCACATAGCCGAGCCGTCGCCGCGGTAGGCACGCAGCGCGTCCGTGGGCACGAGGATCTCGGCGGCGTCGTCGCCGGTGATGTCGGCCACGGTCACCGAGCGGACGAACTGCCCTCCGCCGTCGATCGTCGCCTTGATCTTGCCGGTCGCTGCGTCCAGGACCACGGTCGCGGTGTCGGCGGCGACCACGATCTCCGTGTCACCGTCGCCGTCCACGTCCCCGGTCTCGATGCGGTGCACCTGGCCGGGAACCGTGGCCTGCCACAGCTGGCGCGGCTCGCCGCCCTTGAGCGAGGTGCCTGACCAGGCCCAGACGCCGCGGGACTCGCCGCCGGCGACGACGTCGGGCTTCCCGTCACCGTCGACGTCCACGTCCGCGGCGTACGAGAGGTCACCGCGCAGCGGAGTCAGGGACGACTCCTTGCCGTTGCCCAGGCCGTAGGTGTGGACGTTCTGCTGCAGGTCGACGGTGCGCACCCGCGCCTTGGCACCGGACCCGACGATCTCATGGTCGAGCGGCGATGCCACCACTCCTTCCTGCCGCCAGCGCACCTTGCCGCTGCCGCTGAACACGGTCAGCGTGCCGTACTGCAGGCCACTCAGGTTGACCGCCCGATCGGCGTCCGTGTCGTTCTGCGCGGAGGCGACCAGGCTGCCGTCCACGACCGACAGGTCCCACGTGCTGGGCCCGTCCTGGGTGTTGTCGGCAGCACGCTTGGTGGTGTGCGACCAGCGGGCCACCGACGGGTCGGTGCCGTCGAGCACGCGGGTGGTGGTGGCGTTGATGGCCAGGCTCGGGGCCAGGGTGGACTCGCTGACCGCGTACTCGTCACCGCGGGCGGCGCCCAGGTCGCCGATCGTCATCGCCGTCGGGAACGCGTTGACCCGGGTGTCGTGGGTCGTGCGCTCACCTCCCGCGAGCGCATAGGACGCGATCTGGTAGCGGATGCCGTCCGTCGGGTCGGCCTGCTCGATCGTGACCAGGCGACCCCGGTCGGCGTCCAGGTGGAGCTGCCGGACGTACAGCTCGCTGTCCGTCTGCCACAGCACCGAACCGTCGGCCACGTCGAGCACCAGCGTGCGTCCGCGGCCCGCCCTCTGGTCGGTCTTGCTGAGGTCCCACGAGGCGGCGATCCGGCCGTCGCCGAGGTCCTCGATCGCGGCCCACGCCGCGCCGGCGGTCGCCCCGGTGTCATGGGTCCAGGTCGCCGACGGCTTCAGCACACCGTCGGTGCTCTGGAACTTCATGGCCGTGAGGGTCGCGTTGCCACCGGTGCCTCGGGAGTTGAGGCTCGGCGAGTCGGCGATCAGAAGGGTGTCGCCGACGACCTTGACCTGAGCGGCGTAGTTGTAGAGCTTCCACCACAGGGTCTTGCCGGTACGCCCGTCCAGCACGGTCACGTACGTGCCGACCTTGGCCGACCATCCCGGCGGGGCCGACCCGACGCTCGTCGAGAAGACCACGTCGTCGACACCATCGCCGGACAGGTCACCGACGGTGTAACCCTGGTCGGAGGTGGCGGTGAACGGGCTCACTGCGTTGTAGCCGAGGACGAGGTGGGGGCGGTAGAGCTCCTTCTCCCACGGGCGCCAGCTGCTGACGCCCCACTCGGCGTAGAGCGAGTCGGTGGTGCGCGTCCAGGCCGTGGCGCCGTCGGCGGCGTGCCGCTGCACGTTGCCGAAGCTGTGCAGGGTGAAGTAGTCGCTGCCGTCCGCGGCGGCCGTCACGCCGGTGCCCTGGACTCCCTCGAGGACGGAGTTCTTGGTGAAGGTGACCGGGGTCTTCGGGTCGACCGCATCCGCCTCGGCACTCTCGGCACCCTCGGCGTCCTCGGTCGCGGCGTCGTCGCGCTCGGCCGGGTTCTCGGGCGCGTCCTCGCCGTAGACGTCGACACGGGCGGTCGCGGTGACCTTCTCGGCCTCCGCGCTGTTCAGGATCATCGCGCCGTCGGGCGCCTCGGCGGTCTCCGCCGCCACCGCCTGGGGTGCGGCGGTCGCCACGAGGCCCGCGGCCGCGAGCGTGGTGGCGAGGCGAATGCCCCGCCTCTTGGTCCGATGGGTCATCACTGGTCTCCCTGTGCGAAGCGGATCGCCGAGCCGGAGGCGAGCACCGGCTGGTCGGCGGAGTACTGGAGGGCGTCGGAGCCGAACTGGTTCTCGATGCCGACGGTGGCACCGGCACCCTTGGTGGGCACCGACTGGTACTGCAGCGTGATCGAGTCGTCCGCCTCGTCGAAGACGGCCTCGAAGGTGACCCGGGCACCGGAGCCGTCGGCGACGAGCACGTTGCTCCACAGCACCGCGAAGCGGCGGTCGCCGGTCTTGCCGACCGTGCCGGTGGTGACCTTGGACTTCTTGTCGAGCGTCAGGTCGTCCCAGTACGCCGCGACGATGCCGTTCGGGACGGCGTTGGACGGCAGGGTGTCGTTGGCGTAGTCGCCGACCCGCGCGGACAGGAAGTTCAGCAGGCCGTTGGTGGTCACCGCGACCTTGTCGTAGGACACGCCGTAGAAGTCGACGGCGAAGGGGAGCGAGACGGTCTCGGCGTCCTCGTCACCGCTGAGCGCGACCGAGGTCTTGCCGGTGATCCACTCGTAGGTCGCCGGGGTGCAGGAGTGACCCGAGCGGTCGGTACGCGCGGGCAGGCGGAGCGTGGTGCTCTCGTCGCCGTCGACGATCAGCTCGCCGGCGTACTCACCGTTGCAGAGCACCGGCTCGGCCGGGGTCGCCGTCACCGTGTAGTCGCCCTCGGCGACCTTCGGCAGCGAGAACCTGCCGCCGGCGTCAGTGGTCACCGCGGCGATGGGGGTCGCCGCGACGGCGACACTGACGCCGGCGAGGGGCTCACCCATGACGTCGAGCACCGTGCCGGTCACTGCGTGGACCGGAACGGCCGTGAGGGACACGTCCTGGGTGAGGTTCTGGTCGTCCGTGAGCCGGACGTCGGCGATGGTGCGCGTCGCGTAGCCGTAGCCGCTGAGCGTGAAGTCGTACGTGCCGGGCAGCAGGTTGACGGCGTAGCCGCCGTCAGAGCCGGTCTTCACCGTGCGGGAAGCGGTGCCGGTGATCGTGACGGTGACGTCGGGGAGCGCAGCACCGGTCGCCTCGTTGGTGACGGTGCCGGTGACGGTGGCGGCCTCCTTCGGGGCTGCGTCCACCGCGGCGAGGACGTTGAGCTTGCCCTCGCCCCAGACGTTGTTGGCGTCCGCGGTGCCACCGCAGTGCGTGTCGTCGACATCGGTCGCGCCGTCGTTCAGGAGCGCCTGGACGCCCGCGATGTCACCGACGAGCGACGGCGCGGCGGCCATGACCAGAGCCGCGGCACCCGCGACGTGCGGCGCGGCCATCGACGTACCGGAGATGGTGTTGTAGGACGAGCCCGGCCAGGTCGAGCGGACGTCGACGCCCGGGGCGGCGATGTCCGGCACCATCGAACCGTCGACCCGCGACGGGCCGAAGCCGGAGAAGTTCGCGATCTTCCCGTTGATGTCGTACGCACCGACGCCGTAGGTCGGGGCCTGCGAGCCCGGCGCCTCAGCGGTAGAGCAGGTCACGCCGTTGCCCGAGTTGCCGGCCGAGAAGGTGGAGTAGATGCCGGCGGCGTTCCACGCCTCGACGGTGTCCTGGTAGAAGGTCGTGTGACCGCCGCCCCAGGAGTTGTTGACGATGTCGGGCGCCATCTCGGGACGCGGGTTCTGGCCGTTGCTGTCGGTGGGCGCCAGGATCCACTGCCCCGCCTTGAGGAGCGAGGAGTCCGAGCACGAGCGCGCCTCGCAGCCCTTGGCCGCGATCCAGGTCGCGCCAGGAGCGACGCCGATCCCGTTGGCGCCGACCATCGTGCCCATGGTGTGGGTGCCGTGGCCGTTGTTGTCGCACGGGGTGCCGTCCGTGCACGTCCCCGTGGGGTCGTAGAAGTTGTAGTCGTGCGTGAAGCTGCCGCCGCCGTTGTTGCCGCGGTAGGCCCCCACCAGGTCCGGGTGGTCGAACTGCACACCCGAGTCGACGTTGGCGATGACGACGCTCTCGCCGCGGTCGGCGTACTTCGCCCACACCTGGTCGGCCTTGACCTCGGCGATGCCCCACTCGGGGGTCGCGGTCGTACCGGCCTCGGCCGCCTCGGGGGCGGTCGTGCCCTCCGGCGTCTCCAGGGCGTACTGCTTCTCCTGGACCAGCTCGGCCACGTCGTTGCGCTGCGCGAGGTCCTCGACGAGCGCCTCGTCGCCGGTCACCAGGACCGAGTTGTTGATCCAGAAGTCCTCGTGGCCGACCAACTTGTCGTCGAGGTAGGCGGTGAGGGACTTCTGGGAGTGGTTGGCCGCCGAGCGGAGCGCACCGTAGGTGGCCTTCGCCTTGGCGTTCTTGCTCCGCGCAGCGCGGGCCTGGGTCAGGTCGGCGTCGTCCTTCAGGACCACGAAGAAGCTGGCCTCACCGCCGCCGGACACCGCCTTCTCCAGGGCGGGGTCGATCGTAACCGTGGACGTCTTGGTGGCGGCCGGCGCGGCCACTGCGGTGGCGGCGAGGGCCGGCCCTGCCAGCAACGCGACCGCGGCGGTGCTCACCAGCGCTAGGGGCGCGAACCGCCGCCGGCGGGATGATGGGATCAAGCGCATCAGGGTGCTCCTCGGGAGAGTATGGGCACCCGTGACGCTACGAATCCGCCGTTACCGAGGCATTACTGCGCTTCGCCGACCTGCAACAGGGTCCCCCGGGCCCTGCTGCAGGTCTCTTGCAACCTACTGGAAGGTAAAGGCGTGGTCACGGAATTCGGGGCGACGGTTCCGAATACGGGCCACATGGACTCACCCCCCAGGGTATGAAGGCTCCACCCTCCCCGGACAAAAGACTCATGCCAAACCAGGGCGACTCTGCATCAACAGGCGAATCCGGCGGTATCCACACGGGCGCGAGCAAATGCCGGTGGGTCCCGACGACGCCGTCAGACCAGGGCCGCGCGAGCCATCTTCACGAGCACGGCCCGAGTGGCCTCCTCGGGAAGGACCCGGTTGTGCGGGGTGGAGTTGATCAGCCCGAAGACAGCGTGGGCCATGGCGCGCGCCGTGTCGGTGGTCAGCGCCGGGTCGAGGTCGCGGAGCTGGTCGGCCCACAGGTCGACGTACTTCCGCTGCAGGGTGCGCACCTGCTCGCGCGCCTCGTGCGGGAGCGACTGCCAGTCGCGCTCCTGGACGACGATCAGCGCCCGGTCGCGCAGAGCGAAGTCGACGTGCCAGTCGATCAGCGCCTCGATGGCCTCGGTGGTGCTCGAGGCGCCCTTCACCCGGGCACGGCCTTCCCGAAGCAGCTCCTGGGAGATCGAGACGAGCATCTCGGCGAGCATCGCGTCCTTGCTCGGGAAGTGCTTGTAGAGCGCCGGGCCGGAGATCCCGCAGGCGGCGCCGAGCTCGGAGACCGAGACTCCGTGGAAGCCGCGGGCCGCGAAGAGCTCGGCCGCGGTGTCCAGGATCTGCTCGCGCCTGGTCTTCGTCGGGGCCGCGGTCATAGCGCGAGGTTATCGCGTGATCACCACAGGCATCACTCCTCGAGCAGACGGCGTGCCCGGAGCACCGCGTCGAGCGCGATCTCGACGTCGTCGATCTGGTCTCGGGTCGGCGCGCCGGTCGCAGCTCTCGCGCCGGCCCCGGTCTCCACCGACCGGCGCTGCTTCAGGTCGCGGCGCAGCCGGCCCACCAGCTCCTCCCGCTCCGCGCCACGCAGGTGGAGCAGGACGGAGGCGTCGCGGTCGACCGTCCAGCAGAGCTGGTGGAGCACCCCGAGCGAGTGGCCGCAGACCGCATGCCAGTGCCCGCAGGTGCAGGTCACCGCGAGCTCGTCGCCGTAGGGGACCAGCTCGACCCCGGCCTCCTCGGCATGCTCGGCCACGTCCATCGGCAGCTCACCTTCGAGGAGCGCCTCGGCACGCTCGGGCGAGGCACCCACGACCTCCTCGAGCGCGGCGACGGAGCCGTCGTCGAGCACCGGCACCGTGCCGGACACCGTCCACAGCCCGCGCTCGTCGTCGACCGCCGCCGCGAACCTTCCGGCCTCGACGACGAGCCCTCCGATCCGCCCCGAGCGGGCGAGCGCCCGGGCGCCGGTGAGCTGGTTGTCGTCGTAGGCCAGCTCCTCGATCGCCCGCAGGAACGCACGGCCCCACCACGACTCGACCCGCACCATCCCGCGCCGGTGCGGCTCGCGGGCGAAGGTCAGGGCAGGACTCATGAGGCGATCCGGCGACGTTTCCGGCGCTTCTGGGGACCGAGCTTGACCAGCTCGCGCAGCTCGGCGTTGGACAGCTCGGTGAGGGCGGCCTCGCCGGCTCCGAGGACCGCGTCGGCGAGCACCCGCTTGCGCTGCAGCAGCTCGGCGACGCGCTCCTCGACGGTGCCCTGGGTGATGAGCCGGTGCACCTGGACCGTACGCGTCTGGCCGATGCGATGGGCGCGGTCGGTCGCCTGATCCTCGACCGCCGGGTTCCACCAGCGGTCCACATGGATCACGTGGTCGGCGCGGGTCAGGTTGAGCCCGACCCCACCGGCCTTGAGCGAGAGCAGGAAGACGGGCACTTCACCGGCCTGGAAACGCTCGACCATGCGGGACCGCTCGGCCACCGGGGTGCCGCCGTGGAGGAACTGGTGCTCCACGCCGGCGGCGGCCCAGTGGGTCTCGAGGAGGCGGGCCATCGCGACGTACTGGGTGAAGATCAGGACCGCTCCGTCCTCGGCCAGCACCGTCGAGACCAGCTCGTCGAGGAGATCGATCTTCTGCGACCGCCCCGCGATCCGGCCGCCCTCCTGTTTCAAGAACTGCGCCGGATGGTTGCAGATCTGCTTGAGCCCGGTGAGCAGGCTCAGGACCAGCCCGCGACGCTGCGGGTCGTCGGCGTCGAGCCGCTCGATCCGCGCCATCGCGTCGCGCACGTACGCCTCGTAGAGCACGGTCTGCTCCCGGGTCAGCGACAGCAGGTGGTCGGTCTCGGTCTTGGGCGGCAGCTCGGGAGCGACGCCGGGATCCGACTTGCGCCGCCGGAGCAGGAACGGGCCGACGAGGGCCGCGAACTCCTTCGCCTTCCCGACATCGGCGCCCGCCTCGATCTGGCTCGCCCAGGCCCTCCGGAAGGCGAGCCGGCTGCCCAGCAGGCCCGGCACGCACCAGTCGAGCAGCGCCCACAGCTCGGTCAGGTTGTTCTCCACCGGGGTGCCGGTCAACGCGACCCGGGCGTGCGACGGGATCTCGCGGAGCGCCTTCGCGGTCGCGGAGGCGGCGTTCTTGACGTGCTGCGCCTCGTCGGCGACGACGAGTCCCCACGACACCGCGGAGAGCAGCTCGACATCGCGCCGCATGGTTCCGTAGGTCGTCAGCACCACCCCGCTCGCGCCGTCCACGTCACGCTCGGCGCCGTGGTGGCGTCGCACCTCCACCTCGGGGGCGAACCGGGCGAGCTCGGCCTCCCAGTTGCCCAGCAGGCTGGCCGGGCACACCACCAAGGTCGGCCCGGTGTGCTCCTTCTGGCGATGCAGGTGGAGCGCGATCGTCATCAGAGTCTTTCCGAGACCCATGTCGTCGGCCAGGCATCCGCCGAGCCCGAGCGAGGTGATCCCGGCCAGCCAGGTCAGCCCCTCGATCTGATAGCCCCGCAGGGTGGCCTGCAGCTCTGGTGGCACGTCGACCGCCGGCCCCGAGGTCGCGGCGATCACCTCGTCGCGCAGCCGTGCGATCGAGGCCCCGAGGATCACCTTCTCGCCCGGCGCCACCTCAGCGACCTCGGCCGGCACCTGGCCGGTCAGCGCGACCGCCAGCGCCTCGCCTCCGCTGATCCGTTTGAGCAGCCGCTTGCGCGCCCGGCGGAGCACCGAGGGATGGACGACGGCCCAGGCCCCGCGCAGCCGCAGGATCGGCCCTGCAGCCGTCGCCAGGGCGTCCATCTCGGCGGCGTCGAGCGGCTCACCGCCGAGCGCCACCTGCCACTGGAAGGCGAACAGGCCCTTCTCGCCCAGCGGCGACTCGCGCATCAGGTCCTCGCGGGCGGCCGACGTCGATGACGAGGGCGCTCGGTCCACCGCCACCGAGGTCGTCAGGTCGCGGGACAGCGAGCGCGGCCAGAGCACGTCGACACCGCGCTCCTTGAGCCGTTCGACCCCGTCCTCGAGCAGTCCGACGACCTCGTCGCTCGTCAGGGTCAGCGCGGCCGGGACCGGCAGGTCGAGCAGCCGGTCGAGCACCGGCCAGGCCTCCGCAGCGCCGCGGAGAGCGACCTGCACATGCGTGCGTGCCCGCGGGCCGAACCCATGATCGTCCTCCTCGTCCCACAGCCGCGCAGCGTCGGCCACGTGCAGCTGGTCGGCCTCGTCATGCACCTGCGGCACGAGCGTCAGCGACCCCGCGAGCAGGTCCTCCTCCGGCGCCTCGACCCGGAACGAGAGCCGCACCAACGAGGCGATGTCCTGAGCCTGTCGAAGGGGCAGCGCGCTCGTCACCGGCCCCTCGTCGGTCCGATAGCGCGCCAACCTCGTCTGGAGCGACTCCCGGAACGCCCCCGATCCGGTGGCCTTCGGAGCCGAGGTCGGCACCGCGTCCGCGACGGCCGCCACGATCTCCCGCACCAGCGCCTCGGCCGCCCCACCGTCGAGGTCGTCGTAGGCCCGCGCCGAGGCCAGCAGCCGGACCCGCTCTTCGTCCTCCGGCGTATAGCGGACCGCCCACGACCCACCGTCGGGTTCCAGCTGCCCCGCGGCCACGAACCGGAGCCCGAGATGAGCCGCCGACGCGACCAGGGCGACCGAAGGATGCAGGTCGGAGGCTGCGTACGCCTTCTTCAGGACCGGCAGCGCCGCCCGCATCGGCAACGACACCGACCGCCGGGAGTCCACGAACTCCACGGCCGAGTCCCGCGGCGGCTGCGCGGCCCGGAAGACGGCGCGGCCGGTGACGGGTACGAAGGACATGGTCACGACCGTATCCGCCACCACCGACCATTTCTCATCCTGCAGGATGAGGCCGTCGCACCCAGAGGCTGACGCGCACCGTGCCGGGCGCTGCGACGGTGGCTGTCATGACCCAGACCCTCCGCCCACGTGCCACCCTCCCGCCCGGACAGCGACAGATCGACTTCTTCCCGCGCTTCGGCCGACGTCTCGACCAGCCGCCACCGACCGTGCCCCCGCGGCCGACGGTGGTGTTCGGCGGATTGCTCGCGACACCGGTCGAGGTCGCCGTGGACGAGCTCGTCGGTGGCGGGCGGCGGGACGTCCATGCCGACTTCCACTGCGTCGCCGGCTGGTCCGTGACCGGTCTCCACTGGGAGGGAGCCGCCTTCGCCGACATCTATCAGCGGTACGTTGCACCGGCCCTCCCACCCGGCACGGTCGCCACTCATGTCCTGGTGCGCGGCCTCGACGGCGAGCACTTCGTGGCCGAGCTCGACGACCTCCTCGCCGACGACGTCCTGCTCGCCGACCGGCTCGGTGGCCGGCCGCTCGACGGCGCTCACGGCGCACCGCTGCGTCTGGTCAACCCGGCGCAGTACGGCTACGCCAACATCAAGCACGTATGCCGCATCGACGTGCTCGCCGGCGCACCGCCGACCCGCTCTGAGCCGCTGATCGACCGCCTGCTGCAGTCCCACCCGCGGGCGCGGGTCTGGGAGGAGGAGCGGCACGGCACCTTGCCCGGCCGGCTCGTCCGCCCGATCTACCGACTGCTCACGACGTTCCTGCTGGCCGCGGCGCGACGACGCGCGCCGGTCACGAGGTCGGCGGGAAGAGCCAGGAGCTAGCGCCCGAAAGATCGAGCCAGGTGCCTTGGCGGGTAGTCGCCACGCGGGCGATCGTCGCGTCGCACCCACGGCATCCCAGGACCGTGCCCGGGCCGCCGAGGTAGGCCTTCAGTTGAGTGAAGCCCTGGGTGGCTCCGCACCCCCGACAGCGCACCGTGACCATGGTCGGGTCACTCGCGAACACCCGGCTGAACTCGCCCGCGGCGGCATTGCCGTCCAGGACAGTGCTCGATCCGGGGATCGCTTGCGCCGCGTCCGGCGCTGAGAATTCTGATGTCATCACTGACCTCCTGATGGTCCGAATCGCTCGGTGCGGATCTGGCCGTCCGAGTACCCCATCTCGTGCAGCAGCCCCGTCGCATGTTCGACGAAGCCGGACGGGCCGCACACGTAGACACGACTAGCCGTCGGCGATTCCCAGCTGTTCGGGGGTGTGAGGTCGTCGGCGTTCAGGCGCGACGGTGGCCGCTGAGTACCGTCGGGCGCGCTGCGGGTGTAGAGGACGCGCACATGAGCCGGGGCCGGCGTGGCTCGATCATCGGAGAACTCCTCCAGCTCCCGCGCGTACATCAGCGAGCGTTGGTCTCGTACCGAATAGACCAGCATCGTCGGAGTGGCGTCACCAGCACGCCGCCGTGCTCGCAGCATCGTGACCAGCGGCACGACGCCCGATCCACCGGCGATCAGCATCACCGGACCGTCGCCGATGGAGGGCTCGCCCGGTTCCCACACGAACCATTCGCCGAAGGGACCGCGTACGTCGAGCTGGTCGCCGATCTCCATCGTCGTGACCAGATAGGGCGACACCTCACCGCGTGGCACCAGGTCGACGGTGATGGCCACCCGGTTGGGTGTCGACGCATCCGCCAGGGAGTAGCTCCGCTGCGCCGAGTAGCCATCAGGCGCCGTGAGACGTACGTCCACATGTTGGCCAGGTCGGTCGCCGGGCCAGCCCGGGACCCTGAAGACGAGCGTGCGCGAGTGCCGAGACTGTGACCGTAGGCCCACGAGGGTCGCCTGCCGCCAAGTGCTCGTCGCCGACCGGGAAGCCACAGCTGCGTCCTCCGCCTGGCCGCCGGCGATGGGCGACTCAGTCACCATGGTGACGTTCCTCGCGCCACGGGTCGCCGTAGGTGTGATATCCGAGGGTCTCCCAGAATCCTGGTTCGTCGAAGCGTTGCATGGTGATGCCGCTCAGCCACTTCGCCGACTTCCAGAAGTACAGATGGGGAACCACCAGCCGAGCAGGCCCACCGTGCTCAGCAGAGATGTCCTCCCCGTCGTACTCGAACGCCACCCATGCCTTCCCGTCGAGCAGGTCCTCCAACGGAAGGTTGGTCGTGTAGCCGCCGTAGGAATGGACCATGGCGTAGTCGTAGTAGGACTCGACGTCCTCGAAGAAGGTGTCGAGCGAGACACCGCGCCAGGTGGTTCCGAGCTTGCTCCACCGCGTGACGCAATGAATGTCGACGTTGAACTCTTCGGCGGGCAGGGCCATCATGTCGGCCCAGCTCCACCGGATCGGGTCACCGCTCTCCGGGGTGATGGTGAAGGTCCAGCTGTCCTTCGAGACCAGCTGTGTCGGGCCGGCGGTGAGCACGGGGAAGTCGTGGGTCAGGTGCTGACCTGGCGGTAGATCGACATCACGCGGGTCGCGGTGACCGACGAATCCACGGGAGATGGTCACGGGGTCACTCCTCACTGTCCGAAGGGATGAGCAGTACGGCGGTCTCTGGTGGCGCAACGACACCGATGTGGGTCCCCTTGCCCGGACGTCGGCGACTTCTCGACAGTATGCGTCTCCGGGTATCCGGGATGCTAGAAGCTCCAGGCCACAGCGAGTCGGGCAGGCGAGTGAGTCACGTCACCGTTCAAATGCAAATAACAACTAGGCCCTTTAACAACTCCCACGTAGGCTGTCAACCCGTGACAGAAACTTCCGCCAAGCCTGAGAAGGCGCCGGACGACCACCTCGACAAGAGCGTACTCATCGTCGCGGGCGTCGTCGTGCTCGGATCGATCATGTCGATCCTCGACATCACGGTTGTCTCCGTCGCGCTGGAGACCTTCCAGCGCGAGTTCGACGCCACCTCTGCCGAGGTCGCTTGGACGATGACCGGCTACACCCTCGCCTTGGCGACGGTGATCCCGCTGACCGGTTGGGCCGCCGACCGGTTCGGCACCAAACGTCTCTACATGACCGCGATCGTGCTCTTCGCGCTCGGCTCGGTGCTGTGTGCGCTGGCCACCTCGCTGCCGATGCTGGTCGCCTTCCGCGTGATCCAGGGCCTTGGTGGCGGCATGCTGATGCCGCTCGGCATGACCATCCTGACCCGCGCCGCCGGCCCCGAGCGGGTCGGTCGCGTGATGGCGATCCTGGGCGTACCCATGCTCCTCGGCCCGATCCTCGGCCCCATCATCGGTGGCGCGCTGATCGACTCCGCCTCGTGGCACTGGATCTTCCTGATCAACGTCCCGATCGGCGTCATCGCCCTGGTCTACGCCTGGCGCGCGCTGCCCAAGGACCACGTCGAGCCGTCGCAGTCCTTCGACTTCCTCGGCATGCTCCTGCTGTCCCCGGGTCTGGCGCTGTTCCTCTACGGCGTCTCCTCGATCCCCGAGGCCGGCACGGTGCTGGACACCAAGGTGCTCTCCTTCATGATCGCCGGTCTCGTGCTGATCGCCGCGTTCGTCCCGTGGGCGCTGTCGGCCCGCAACGACCACCCGCTGATCGACGTACGCCTCTTCGGCAACAAGGAGCTCACCGTCGCGGTGATCACCCTGGCGATCTTCGCGATGGCGTTCTTCGGCGCCTCCCTGCTGTTCCCGCTCTACTACCAGCAGGTACGCGGCGAGGACGCCCTCCACGCCGGCCTCCTCCTGGCTCCGCAGGGTCTGGGCGCGATGGTCACGATGCCGCTCGCCGGCATGCTCGCGGACCGGACCGGCCCCGGCAAGATCGTCCTCGGCGGCCTCACCACGATCGCGGTGGGCATGTTCATGTTCTCGCGTCTCGACGAGGCCACGCCCTACTGGTACCTCCTGCTGTCGCTCTTCATCATGGGTCTCGGCATGGGCGCCACGATGATGCCGACCTTCGCCGCCGCCCAGGCGACGTTGCGCGAGCACACCATCGCTCGAGGTACGACCCTGGTGAACATCGTCCAGCAGGTCGCGGCCTCGGCCGGCACGGCGCTCTTCTCGGTGCTCCTCACCAACGCGCTGTCCGGCAAGGAGTCCATCTCTGCCGCGGACGACCTCGCAGACAAGCTCGGTGTCCCCGCCGCCGGCCTGGAGAAGTTCATGACCGACCCGGCCAACCAGCAGAAGGTCGGCGAGGCGGCCGCATCGCTGGGTCTCGACCCGGCCAAGCTGCCCGAGGTCTTCAAGGCGATCCCGGTCGAGATGGCCGAGGCCTTCTCGACCACCTTCGTGATCGCCTCGATCCTGGTGCTCGTCACGCTCATCCCCGCCTGGTTCCTGCCCAAGACCAAGGCCGAGCACGGCGCCGCCGCTCCCACGGTCCTCCACTGAGAGAGAGATCGCAGGACGTACGCAGGGCCGGGCTGCCACAGGCAGCCCGGCCCTCGTTCTGTTGAGACCCTCGAGTGTGCGGGAACCAGACTCCATTCCGTCCGCTGATCGCCTGCTGCGGACGACAATCCCGGCGCACCTGTACCCAGATCATTGACGACACCCCGGTCTACGTTGTGATCCAGCACGCCCCAAGGCCCGACCGACTGGCTGGTGCCGACACACCTGTGATCTCACGCTCTCGATTGCGGCGAGCAACGACTAATCGGGTCAGCTGACGACGTGCTGGTTGATGATCTGGCGAGCACGGGCACCACACGCCACCCCGATGGACTCGGGCCGATGTCAAGACCCCTCGCTGCCCGAAGCTTGTCTAGCAAATCACCGGGCAAAGAGCGCGCCAAGCGCGCTCCCATGTCGCCATCCGTGAGACTCAAGCCATGTGAAGAGGGGGGTCTTGATGCGGCTCGTCTCGAACGAGTACACAACGGGCTGGAAGCCGACTTTGTCGTCACCGTCACCGGTCGAGGAGCGATTCACGCCGCCGAACTCGAAATGCCACTTCTTCTTGATCATCTTTCCAGACGACCAACTCCGCTCGGCCCCGAAGCCGAATCCATCCTCCGTGAAGCCGGCGCGGGCCTCGGTCTCTGCCGAATGATCCTGGTAATCGAAGGTTCCGTTCTGATCGTTGAGGGTAACGATCAGACGATACGACTGGTCTATGTGTGCGACCTGGGTCGGATACAGGCTCGTAGCCTTGACGACGTCCCACCAACCAAGGATTTGAGTTCCTTGGGCGAAGAAACTGAACGGCTCGCTCTCGACATTCAGAGAAACGATCTGCGGCAGCATCTGAGCGATGGGCGTCGGCATGCCTACATGTCTACCTCGGAACCGGCCGCTTTGGCCAGCAACGGAGCGGACCGACGCCGCGACACCACCGAGCAGACTCCCCAACTTGCGTCGCTTCTGATCTAATGGGCCACACGTCCGAATAGCGGACGACTGTAGCCCCGTCGCTGTCTCCCAACCTAAGGACCACCAAATGCTCGGAAGAAGAGTGGCATCCTTCCCTCTCATCGCGATCGCACTGTTCGGACTGTCCGCGTGCGGCGGCAGCATCCAAGAGGACAGCTTGGAGGAGAATGTAACCGACCAACTCGAGAAGATGGCGGGACAACGGCCAGACGAAGTCGACTGCCCTGGAGACCTGAAGGCCGAGGTTGGCGCGGACATCCGATGCAAGCTCTATGCTGGCGGAGAAGAGATAGGCCTCACAGTGACCGTTACGTCCGTAGACGGTACCGATGCCAAGTACGAGATCCAGGTCGACGAGCGGTAATGTAAGTCAACCCAGTGCAGTTTCTAACAATTCGACTGCGCCAGGAACAATCTTCGCGTCCGCTACAAAATCTCGGAACTCGGATCCGACAACCGCCCATTGCGCATACGTGCAGGTGACCGCAAAGATCAAGACGATCCGCTTCCAAGGCGTCTCGTTGTCGACGATGGCTTGAATGACCTGCGCCTGATACAGGTCGAACCGACTCTCATTGATCGTTGCATCTATTTCGATCAGTTGCACAATCGCAGGCGAAGTGTCCGAGCCTACCTCCTTTCGCTTGACCAAGGATGCGGATGCGCCGCCCTCACGCATTTCCGCCAGGGCTTCGTCCCCAATCATCCCAAGAGTCGAGGCATCGACCCGAAAGAACCCTCTGAGGCTCATGATAGGGGTGTACCTTGCATCCGGATCGGGTCGAACAGCAACAAAATCTGCGTCGCCAATCCCGGACTCGGACGGCTCGATCGAATACCATCTCTTATTTGGTAATGCGACCTCTACTGGTACAGGCAATCCCGAATTCACCACAGGATCCCTCCAATCGCTTCCACAACCGATTTCCCGTGTGAGCCATTTCTATCGGGTCGTACTGCAGCTTATCGAAAGTGCGCAAGAGTCCCTCCGGGTCACGGGCCACGTCGACGTACTCTCCAGGATCCAGAGTGGCATTGTCGTAGAATTGCGCCGGGTTCTGAATGATATCCTTCCCGGTCGCGGCGATCTCGGGAAAGTCGATGACGATGTTCGGCTTCACAGTTCCACCAATTCCGAGCGCTACTCCCGCTTCTGGTTCCAGCGAGAATCGACCACCGTCCCAAGACATATTAAGGTCGGCAATGTAACCCGCACCCGCCCATGCTTCGGCGTTCAGACCGGCACCGAAACCCCCGAACGTAACGTCGCTTCCCCCTCCAACTTTCCCGCCGGCAAATGCCCCAACTCCGGCGTCGACCCCACTCTCATTGATCGACAGAGAGTTGTTGACTTCCGCGCCGATAGATCCGTAGGCGTTTACACTGCCCGTCCAATACCCGTGTTCGACTTTAACCTCGCGCTCGCCTTGAGCAACGTGAATGTGCGCACTTCCTTCTAGCTTGACTCCATCCTTACCGAAGGTTCCTACGACCTCGCCACCGACATTGTAGAGGGTGTATTTTCCGTCTCCGGCTACCTTGAATTCACCGACACTCTCTTCCCAATCTTCCTCGAGGCGAAATACGTACACCTCCCCCTTGGCATTGATCAATTGGAGTTTGTCGCCGACGATTTTGTATCCTTGGACTTCGCCGCTTCCGCCGAGCAGCTCTCCCGGCACCCCGGCTTCCTTGAATTTCTTTCGAATGTCATCTGGGAGCTCCTGGAATCCCCGGCGCTCAATGCTTCCATCCCCCGACCCCGTGGCTGCGGTTGTGCCAGCCTTATCGAGAGTTTCCCGAGCGTCCTTCAGGATCTCTTCCGCATCCTTGCGTAAGGCCTCACCTGGGTCCACGAACGGTCCAGGATGAACGAATCCGATCAGCGGTATAGACTGCCCGCTTCTAATCGCCGCATTGTGCTCCGCCACTTGACGGTTGTAGCCCTCGACTGCCGCGTTGTGGTCGGCGAGTGCTTTCTTTGTTGCCGCTTCGCCTTCATTCCACTTGTCAATTGCGCACTGCGCGCGGTCCTGTGCGGTACCAAGGGCGTCCGCGTAGGTATTCAGGCGCGCACCCACACTTTTGAGCCTGTCTCGGTGGGCCTCAAACTTCTTAGCCACCCCCGCCTTCTCATAGGTGTACCCAGCCTTGCCGAGGCCCCCTTCCCAAGTTGGGATCGCTAGACCTCCGATCGTTTCGAGCAAGGTCCCGATACGCCTCTGCTCGTCGTCGATCGCGGTGGCGTGCTCAGCCACGGCAACCTTGTCACCGATGATCAGGGCCTTCGGGTCATCCGTTGCGCCGAGCTCAGCGCCGTTGGGCAGCCCCATCATTCTGCCTTCGGAACCGATGGAGGAGGCGTCAGCGGGGAGAACTGGGCGCCGTCTTGACCGTAGATGTTCGGCAGTGGCTGCATGTTTCTAGACGATTGCCCCAAGGCGTGTGGGAGAGGCGTCAACTTGCTGCTCTCGCCACCCTCCGCCCAAGAACCAGGTTTCATCAGTTCCGCGCTGTTCAGGTCCGCCTGCTCGTAGTCTCGTGCCTTGTCGCGGAGGTACTCGGCCAACGACTCTAGATCCTTGCCCAATCCATCGTGGACGTCCTGCGCTTGCGACAGCACCTTCTTCTGCCAGGACGCGACCTCGATGTGCCCAGCCCGCTCGGGCGCAAGCGCCGAGTGCGGCATCTTCGAGGCTTCAAGGTCCTCGCGCAGGGCGTCGTACTTGGCCGCTGTTCGTCGTAAGTCCTCGACCGTGACCTCGTACCCGTTCATCGCCATCCCCCGTGTGGTTGTCGTTCGTTACATCTCTTCTTCCCCAGAAGTCGGCAACTCAAACAACCCAGCACTGAAAGATTTGTCTACCCGAGAGAAAGAGAGCGTTTTGGCCCAAAGCAAAGTTGGCACGGTCATAGTGATGCAGTCAACGCCAAACACGAGGTTCTGTTGGGAATCGTCGAGGCTAGCCCACTGACCCGCCGCCCCACGATCGAAGACGGAACGACGCCGGGAGGTCAGATCGGCGCCGCGTTCAACTGCACCGAGCTATTTGTTCGGGCGGCTCTTGCCGTTCCCAGACTCGTCGCTCTGTTGCGTGTTAGGGACCCAGCCGCGGGAAGCGTTCGGGTCCAGGACGTCGCTGGCGGTCTCGGTCCAGTCGTCGGTGTAGTCGGCTTCCCACTCTTGGTTCTGGCCGCCGTTCTGATCGCGCTTCTTGCCGCCGCGGCCGCCTGCTGCACCGGTCGCCCCACGGCCAGCGGCACCGCCACGGGCCGTGCCGCGGCCACCAGCACCAGTGCCGCGCGCGCCGGCTCCGGCCGCGCGCCCGCCCGACGCTCCCGCACCACGAGCCCCCGCACTTCGCGCACCAGCGCCAGCACCTGCTCCCGCACGGCCACCAGCAGCTCCTGCCCTGGCGGCTGCGGACTTGGCAGTGGCCGATCGCGAGGTCGCGCTGGCCGTCGCTGCCTTGGCAGCGCCGCCTCCGAACTTGCTGGCGATTGCCTTGGCAACACCGGCACCCAGGAGTGCACCACCAGCACCTACTGCGAGCGCGGTGGCGCCACCAGCGCCGCCGCTCAGCGGGGCCAGTCCATCCGCAGTCTCGACCATTGCGTAGGACGTCGCGGGGGCCGGCGAGCCGTCGAAGTTGATCCACTGGCCCTTCTCGTTGTCCCACTCTGGAAGGTTCTGGGCCTCGTACTCCTTGATCTTCGCGTTCTCGGCCTCGATCTTCTCGTAGCCCCAGCCGTCGGGATAGGTGGCGTTGGCGTTGATCTTCGCCTTCCGCGCTTGGGCAGCGGCGATGGCGCTGTAGGAGCCTGGAACTCCCGGCGAACCGGACGGACGCTCCTGCCGGGTGTTGTCCGGGTCGATCAGCGCACGAACCTTCGGGTCTGCGTCGATGACGGCCGCATCGACCGCCTGTACCTTCGCGGCCGCCTTGCGCTCGGCGTCGGCGATCGCTGCCTCACGGGCCGCGTGGTCGGCCCGGGCCTGCGCCAGTGCTGCGTCGTTCTCTTCGGCCTGCCGCTTCCCGACCTGCTTTGGGTCGGTCGGGAAGTCCGCGGGGTTCACGCTCGGGTGCGAACCCGGGAGGGAGCTGTCGATCTCCGCCTTGGCCTCAATCGCCTCTCGGATTCGAAGGCGCACTACTTCCAGTGCAGCCTCGGCGTCCTGGATCTTGTCGCGCTTCTCGTGCGCAAACTTCGAGGAGTCCAGCATGCCGCTCTTAACTGCAGCTCCAGACGCCGACACCTCCGAGAACCCGTCGCTCGCCTTTCCTGCGTTGTCCCCCATGGTCCGGCCAGCACGATTGAACGCCGTGCGACCGTCGCCCCAACCTTCAGTCATCGTCAAGATTGCTCCGGGATCAGCCCCGCGGACGTAGTCATCAAGTCGTAGTGCCCAAAATCCCTTGACCGACATGAAACCCTCCCACGAACCAAAGAAGCCCGGCCGACTCCGCCTGAGTAAAGTACACACAGCATCCTGCCAGAACTAGCCAGAACCCGTCCGCAGCTTTGCTCTACCCTCGTCGCATGACGACCTCTCGGCCTCTGGCACTCGCAGCTCTGGCCCTCGCGACCACCATGACCATGGCAGCCTGCTCCTCTTCGAACGGATCGCCCGCCGAGGAACCGACCACCTCATCGTCTGCGACCGCATCACCGACGACCGCATCGAGTGCGCCGACTGTGCCCTCTGACTGGCAGACGGTGACTCTCCGTGACGTGGCCGAACTGTCTGTCCCGTCTGATTGGAACGTCAAGTCCCTGAACGCCTCTCAACACACACTGAATGCGCCACTCGACGCCAGCGGACTCCCGGCAGCGACAGGCATCGCCTCGGCTGGCAACCTCGCCGGTGGCGATCCGGAGAAGGCGCTCGAGTCGGCCGCCAAGTGGTCCATGGAGAATGACTACTCGGGCTACTCCAACCTCAAACGTCTCCCCAACGAGGTCATCAACGGCACGACCTTCTACCGTCTTCAGCTTGAGTCTGAGGCAACCTGGTTCGATGTGTACGGAACCGTCACTCCCGATGCCGAGTACCACATTCTGATCGAGTGGCGTGCCGACAAGATCATCGATCGCCAGGAAGCCGAGGCGATCTGGAGTCCTGTGATGCCGACGTTCAGGATGCTCTGAGGCCAGAGCTGCCGCGGTTGGCTCAGACCGGAATGTTGCCGCGCCTCGCGAGGGTGTCCTTGTTGAAGAGCACCAGCGGGTTGCTCATGATCTTGGTGGCCTCGATGAACTTCTGAATCACCATCGCGGCAACTTCGGCCTCGGCGTCGGCGCCTTCCAGCTCCTTGACCGCGGCCGCGATTCCCTCGTCCATCCGGGTGATCGCGGTCTCGGACTCAGTCAACGCCTTGTCGATAGCCTTGTGGCCTTCCTGCACCAGGCTGAACAAGTACTTTCCGTCCGCTGAGTCGCCGAACATCCCGGCAGCCGGAGGAGTCATCGCTTCTCGCGCAGCGACCACGTTGTCCTTCTCCGCGTTGAGGTCATCCCGCACCTGTCCCAGAGCGAGGTAGTCGACCGCAACCTCATGACCGTTGTCACCCATGGTGTGCCCTCCCGAGGCTTCCGTACGCACCCCCGGCGGGTGCCTCAGTAGGAGTAGTACACCGCAGATCAAGCGGGGGCGCGACCTGGATGCTCACAGTGCGACGGGGAGCGTGGCGTAGCCGCGGAGGATGCGGGTGGGGCGGCGTACGGCTTCACCCCGGACGCGCAGGTCGGGGAACCGCTCGAACAGCATCCGGAGACCTACCCGGGCCTCGAGGCGGGCGAGGCTGGCGCCGAGGCAGAAGTGGGCGCCGGCGGAGAAGGAGAGGTGCTGGTCGGCGTTGGCCCGGGTGATGTCGTACGTGTCGGGGTCCTCGAACACCGCAGGGTCGCGGTTGGCGCCGCCGAGGACGACGGCGACGGCGGTGCCGCGGGGGACATCCACGCCGGCCACGCTCGTCGGTGCGTAGGCCTGGCGGACGGTGGCCATGACGGGCGGGTCCCAGCGCAGGGTCTCCTCGACGACACCGCCGACGAGGGACGGGTCCCCGAGGAACAGGGAGCGCTGGTCCGGATGGGCGGACAGTGCGGCCACGGCGTTTCCGAGGAGGTTGACCGTGGTCTCGAAGCCCGCCGCCAGCACCAACAACCCGAGGGCGTGGAGCTCGATGTCGTCGAGGTCGCCGGCGATCACCAGAGCACTGAGGAGGTCGTCGCCGGGGTCGGCGCGGAGGCGGCGTACGTGGTCCTCGAACCAGTGGTGGAGGGACCGCATCGCAGCCTCGACCCGGGTGTAGTCGCGCCACGACAGTCCCGGGTCGAGGATCGCAGCGGCCTGGTCGCCCCAGCGCAGGATGTCGGGGCGGTCCGAGTCTGGCACCCCCAACAGCTCGGCGATCACGGCGATCGGGAGCTTCGCGGCGTACTCCTCGATGATGTCGACCTGCCCGTCGCGCGGGTCGATCTGATCGAGGACCTCGCCGGCGACCGCGGTGACCATCTCGGCCATGGAGCTGATCCGACGAGCTGTGAACGCCTTCGAGACATGCTTGCGGTAGCGGGTGTGCAGGGGTGGGTCGACCGCGAGCATCGACGGCGGATCGACCGGACCCAAGGCGTCGGGCGAGCTCACCTTGGCGGGCAGCCACCGCAGCGGCACCGGCAGCTCGCCCTGGCCGTCCCCGACGCCGAAGTCGCTGCTGCGGAGGATCTCGTTGGCGGCGGCGCACGAGACCGTGCCGGCCATGAACGGGTTCAGGTGGAGCGGGCCGCGCGCTCGCAGCGGCCCGTAGTCCGGGGTCCCGTGCGACCACATCAGCTCGGCGAGCGGGTCGCCGCGCCTCGACGCGACGCTCAGCACGGCACGGTTGATGCCTTGCGAGAGGGCCCAGCGGGCGTACGACCTCGGCAGCTCACGCCGAGACATCGGCCAGCTCCTCGTGGAGCTCGTCGGTGCCGATCCGGTCCAGCAGGGGCGCCAGATCGGCCAGCAGCTCGGCGAAGGTCGCCTCGTAGTCCTCCTGCGACAGCGCCGGGTCGAGCTGCGCCTGGAAGCGGATCCGCCAGCGGTGGCGGAGGGCCTGCGCCAACCGTTCCGGGGTACCGAAGGCCTCGACATACTCCGCCGACCAGGGCAACCGGGGCGCGATGCCGGTGCGCAGCTCCGCCTCGGCCTGGTTCAGCAGCCTGTACCGCTCATGGGTCTGCGTCCACGTCATTGTGTTCACCGTCCTCTAGCTGGGTGATCACGACGCTATGGCCCGCGCCCGCCCGCGCGCATCGGACGCTGGCAGGCACCTGCCTTCCTACCCTGGTAGGAGATCGCCCGCCTGCCACGGTCGGATGCGACCCAGGTCACGCGTTCCTAGACTGGACGGCATGAGTGTCCAGAGCCTGGCTCGCGACGTACGCGACTTCCTGGACGGACGCGTACGCAGCAAGGACCTCGACATCCCCTGGTGGGCGCCGCTGCTCTCGGCCGCCGGGCTCATCGCGATGGTCACCGTCGCGGTGCTCCAGCGCGAGGGGAGCGGCGCGATGGTCCTCGCCGGGTTGATCATCACCGTCCCGTCGCTGAGCATCTTCTTCATCCCCAACACGGGCGAGTGGCTCAAGCACCACATGTGGGTCGTCGACCTGGTGCCGACGCTGGCCGGTTCGGCCTGGTTGATGTCCCAGCCACCGACGGGGTTCTGGCCGCAGCACGACTTCGCGCCGGCCGTGCTCGTACCGCTCACGCTCGAGATGGTCGTCCGAGAAGGGTTCCGGACCGGCACCCTCTACGCCGTAGCCTCGGCCGTGGTGATGGGAGCCTTCGCCACCGACACCCCGAGCGGGATCGGGGTCCACTTCCTGCTGCTCTTCGTCGGCTGGATCCTCGGGCTGCTGATCCTCGCTCAGATGCGGGCACTGCGCGCCGAACGGCTCGCGCGCGAGCAGGAGCACTGGCGCGCGACGGAGGCCGAGCGCACCCGGATCGCCCGCGAGATCCACGACCTCGTCGGCCACTCGCTCTCGATCACCATGCTGCACCTGACCGCGGCGCGCCGCGCCGTCGCCGAGGGCGACGACCCGGACGAGGCGGTCTCGGCGCTGACCGAGGCGGAGGCCGTCGGCCGCCGGGCGATGACCGAGATCCGCCGTACGATCGGGGTGCTGTCGGCCGACGGTGCCGGCACGGCTCCCCTGCCCGGCGCCGCGGATGTCGTCCGGCTCGTCGAAGAGGGCCGCAGCGCCGGACAGACGATCACGTTCTCGTCCTCCGGCGATCTCTCCCGCATCGACGCCGGGGTCGGTCTCGGCATCTACCGGATCCTGCAGGAGTCCCTCGCCAACGCCATCCGGCACGCCCCCGGAGCACCGGTGACCGTCTCCTTGGCGGTCGCGGACGGCGTACGTCTCTCCGTGCAGAACCCGCTCGTCGGCACCCGGCGCGGGGTCGGCGAGGGGTCCGGGCTGGCCGGCATGGCCGCCCGCGCCGAGCAGCTCCGTGGCCGGTTGTCGGCCGGCGCCGAGGAGTCGACCTGGAAGGTGGATCTGGTGATCCCGTCACACTGTCTCGTACGCAGGGCTCTCGCATGACGCCGGTCAACGACTCTGACCCGATCCGCGTGGTCGTGGTCGACGACCAGGAGCTCGTACGCAGCGGCCTGCGCCGCATCCTCCGCCGGCGCGACGGGATGGAGATCGTCGCCGAGTGCGGAGACGGCTCCGAGGTGGTCGAGGCACTCGAGGCGAACCCGGCCGACGTCGTCGTCATGGATCTGCGGATGCGGCAGGTCGACGGCATCGCCGCGACCCGGCAGCTGCGCGCGCTCCCGTCGGCGCCACCGGTGCTCGTGCTGACCACGTTCGACGAGGACGAGCTCGTCTCCGGTGCGCTGAGAGCCGGGGCCGCCGGCTTCATCCTCAAGGACTCACCGGCCGAGGAGCTCGTCATGGCCGTACGCTCCGTGGCGCTCGGCGACGCCTGGCTCGACCCCGCCATCACCGGCCGGGTCCTGGCCACCTACCGCTCCGCCGCCCCGCCGGCGGCGAGCCCTGCGGAGGTCTCCGAGCTCACCGACCGCGAGCTCGAGGTCCTGCGCGGCCTCGCCTCCGGCTGGACGAACTCCGAGATCGCCGAACGTCTGGTCATCTCCGAGCTGACCGTCAAGTCCCACATCGGCCGCATCTTCGCCAAGCTCGACCTCCGCGACCGCGCCGCCGCCATCGTCTTCGCCTACGACCACGGCATCGTCAGGCCGGCGACCTGAGCGATGCCGTGATCGGGGCTCGTCAGCGGAGCGGGTCCTCGACCAGCACCACGTAGGTGGCGGTGGTGTAACCCGGCTTGGTGAGCGTGACCACCAGGCGCAGGGATCCGTTCTTCCACTCGCCGGCCAGCTCGAGCGACCGCTCCGTGCCGACCTCCTGATAGACCGGCGTTCCCTTGCCGGTCTCCTTCGGCCGGACCTGCCAGGAGTACGCCACGTCCGCACCTTCCGGCGCGGTGAACTCGGCCGTGATGGTCTCGGTGATCCACACGTTTCCGCTGATCACCGGGTCTTCGACGGCCGGGAAGACGCCCTCGACGACGGCACCGGAGGGCTCGGAGACGGCGGTGCCGGGCTCCCAGGTCGCCTTGGTCGCGGATACCTCGACGGACAGCACGCTGCCGAGGTCGGCGGCGCCGAGGGCGTACGTCGCCTCGGTCGCACCCTCGACGGGGCTACCGTCGCGCCGCCACTGGTAGGTGAAGGTGGCTCCCTCGGCGCTCCACACACCCGGGTAGGCACTGAGCGTCTCTCCGACCTGCGGGGTGCCCGTCACGATCGGCGCCTGGGCGTTCACCAGCGGACCGTGGGAGACGGCATCGGTCGCCTCCGAGTCCGCGGTCGCCGAGACGTAACCGTCCTTCTCCGCCGTCACCTGAACGCTGAGCCGGTGTCCGGCGTCGGGCTCGGTGAGGGCGTAGGTGGCCTCGGTCGCCCCGTCGACCGGCTCACCGTCGCGCAGCCACTGGTAGTGCACCGAGACATCGGCGACATCCCACTCCCCGGCGGTGGCCGTCAGCTTCTTCCCGACGAGCGCCTCCCCGGAGACCACGGGAGCCGCGAGCGAGGTGATCGCGGGAGGCTGCTTCTTCTCGACCACGAGGTCGCGGGTCACGGCGCGGGCGTCGTCCGCCCCGATGGCGAACTCCTCGGAGTGCGCCGGGAGGTGCACGTCGTCCCAGAGGTCGATGGCCACTCGGTAGGTGCCAGGCTCCAGCGCCCGACTGCGGTAGCGGCCGTCGTCGTCGGCGAAGGCGTAGGTCACCGTCTCCCAGCTGTCTCCGACCTCGTACTCGACGAGCTGCTGGACCTGGACCTCGCCCCACTCGACCGGGCTGCCGTCGGCGTACGTCACCCGGCCTTCGACCGTCGCCCCCGCGCTCAGCTCGGCGTCGGCCGTGCTGGTCTCGCGGACGTCGACGGCGACATCGTCGGCCTCAGCGAAAGTGGACTTGTCCGAGAACCACTCGCTGCGATGCCCCTCGGAGCTGGTGAACTTCAGGCGGTAGCTGCCCGCCGGCACGCCCCCGACCTGATAGCTGCCGTCGTAGCTGATGTAGCCGCTGCGTACGTAGTCCTGGGTGTCGCTGGTGTAGACCTCGACATAGCCATCACCGACCGGTTCGCCGTCGGTGCCGGTCACCACGCCCGAGATCAGCCCACCGGTGGAGACACGCAGGTCGGCGACGGCGGGGCCGCCGGCCACTTCGACGAAACGATAGGTCTCCTCGGCGTAGAGGTAGTCGTCCTCGAGGGAGAAGGAGAGCTCGTAACGGCCGTCCTTCAGGCCAGGGAAGGTGTAGGTTCCGTCCGCAGCAGTGTCAGCCGATCCGATCCAGTCCCAGGCGTCAGCGTCGTACACGCTGACAGACACGCCGGGGACCGGCTGACCGGCTTCATCGGTCACCGTGCCCGTGATCGATCCAGCTCCCTTGCTTGACACCAGGGCGGCATCGACCGGGCCGGACTCGCCGGCGATCACGTCGGCCGCCTCCTCGATCGAGGAGGCGTCAGGGTAGAACTCCTTGGTCCACCCGGTGCCCGAGAAGGCGACTCGATAGGCCTTGCCAGGAGTCAGTGCGCTGAAGCTGAAGCCTCCATCTCTGCCGGACGAGACGTCCTGCGTCACGCTCCAGTCGCCTGAAGACTCGTAGAGGAGCACGATGATGTTGTCGAGAGGATTCCCGTCCTGATCGGTGACGGTGCCGGAGATCGTGGCGCCCGTCTCCAGCGCCGCATCGATCCCGGTGGCCGGCTCGGAACCGACCAACACCTCGGTTGCTGCCTCGAGAGTCGGCGCGTTGTCGTAGTACTCGCTGAGGTAGCCCTGGTGGGTCGCGCTGAACTCGACCTTGTAAGAACCCTCCGGGACGTTCAGGCGATAGCGCCCGTCAGCGTCGGTGTTGGCGCCACGAAGGTAGTCCCATGCTTGCGACTCCTGGTCGAAGAACCACGCGCTCGCACGGGCGTTCTCGATCGGAGCCCCGTTCGAGTCGGTGATCCGGCCGGTGATCTGGCTGTACGCCGTCATCACGGCGTCGACCCCCGACGCCTCGCTCGTCCCGACGCTGACCGTCGTGCCCTGCTCGAGAGTCGTCGCGCCCTCGTAGTAGACGGGGGCGAACAGGGCCGGCTCGGTACGGTCCTCCCAGTTGACGTCCTCGAACCCGAATCGGTAGTCACCGGGCTGGACATACATGGTGTAGTCACCGTTCCCATCGGTGACGACACGGTGGCTGGATCGGTCCCACCAGTCTCCGTCGTTCGACAGGAACCCGGTCACGGTGATGCCGCCCACCGGCTCACCCGTCGTGCTCTCCACGTGTCCCGTCACGGTGCCGTGCGGCACCTCGGCGAGCTCACGGTCGACTCCGGTGACGGTCGCCCCCCGGTCGACGACCTGCTCGACGTACGTCTCCTCCTCCCAGCGGACCGACTCGTTGCGCAGCCCGGGGTTGCCCTCGCCGCCGCTGCGGTCAGAAGTGTTGAACACGATCCGGTAGGTGTCAGCCGGGACGCGGAGCGTGTAGGTGCCATCCGTAGCCGTCTTCCCGAGCGCGACGATGTCGTAGAGCTCGCCGCCGTCCTCGGGATATGTCCTGGCCTCGAGTCTGATCCCGGCAAGCGGACCCTGACCGGCGCCCGTCACCGTTCCGGTGACCACACTGTTCTCGACCAGCGCGAAGTCGATGGTCACCAGCCCGTCGCTGACGACGATGTCGGTGCCACCATCCTCGGGCCACTCGACATCCGAGCCATAGACCGCGCCGGGGTAGTTGCCGCCAGCCGGAATGACCTTCAGGCGGTACGTACCTGCGGCCAACGGCAGTTCGTACGAACCGTCCGCAGCAGTGGTGGCGCTGATGCTGTCGCCGTGCTCGTCGTAGCACGAGCCCCAGTAGTCGTTGTCGAAGCAGTAGGCCTTCACCCTGACCTCGGCGATACCCGCGCCGGTGTCGGCATCCGTGACTCGGCCAGTGATTCCCGGCCCGTCGAGAGCGGCGGCGGCCGGAAAGGCTCCGCCGAGAGCGAGCCCGCCAGCCGCCAGCAACACCGCCAGCGAACCGACGAGCGCACGAAGAATGGTTCTCATCTGTGTCTTTCACTACCCCCGTCGCGGGGCGTGACAGCACAACTGTCGACAGCGAGGGGACATCCGTCGCCGTCCGGGTGCGTCGAAGTCGCTCCGAGACTCTACGTCGTGCCCTCCCGTGGAAGTCGGCGGCGCCGACAGGGCGGAGTAAGTCTCCGGCAGGCAAAACCACGGCGGTGCAAAGGCGTGCACACAGCGGATGAACAGTCGCCAGCGCAGGCCAGGGCACGCCGGAAGACGTCGGTCAGGTCGTGGTGGCGAGGACGAGGGGGTGGACGGTGGCGGCGCCGGCATCGAGGAGGGCGCGGGCGGCGAGGGTGACGGTCCAGCCGGTGGCGATGCGGTCGTCGATGAGGAGTACGTCGGCGCCGGACGGCACCTCGGCATGGAGGGAGAAGCGGCGGCCGACGGCGGCGACGCGCTGGGCTGAGTTGGCGGCACCCTGGCCAGGGCCGATGTCGGGGTCGACGATGGCCCAGGAGCCGAGGACCGGGACGCGGAGATAGCGGGAGAGGCCTTCGGCGAAGTCGCGGGTCAGGGTGGGACGGGTGGCCGACTCGACGTAGACGATGCCGCCGACGCGCGGCTGCCAGTCGCCGAGAACCTCGACGACCGCCTTCACCAGCGGCACCGGCACCGGCCCGTCCTGCGCCGGTTCCCGGAAGAGGTCGCGCAGGGCCTGGCCGTAGCCGAGGTCGGTCAGCCGGGCGACAGCACGTCCCTCGAGCGGGCCCTCCTTGATCTTGCCCTTGAGCGAGATACCGAGCCGGTCGAGACCGGTGGGCCACATCTTCTTGGGCTCCACGACCACCCCGGGCCGCGCGAGTCGCGCCGAGGCCTCCTCGACCGCGCCCTCCGACACCGTCGAGGTCACCGCGAAGCCGCCGCAGTTGTCGCACCGACCGCAGTCGACGGCGCCGGGGTCGTCGAGCTGCTCCCGCAGGAACCGCATCCGGCACTGGTCCGTCGAGATGTAGGCGAGCATCGCGTCCTGCTCGCGGCGTCGGGCCTCGGCGACCCGCTCATATCGCTCCGCGTCGTACTCCCACGGCACGCCGGTCGCTTCCCAGCCGCCGCCGACCCGGCGCGCGGCGCCGTCGACATCGAGAACCTTGAGCATCTGCTCTAGGCGTGAGCGTGAGAGGTCGACGTAGGTCTCCAGCGCCTGGGTCGACAGCGCCCGCCCTGCCTCGGAGAGGACCCCCAGGGTCTGGCGCACCTGCTCCTCGCGCGGGAACGCCAACGAGGCGAAGTAGGCCCAGATGTCGCGGTCCTCGACGCCGGGGAGGAGCACGACGGAGGCATCGGAGGTGCCGCGGCCGGCGCGGCCGACCTGCTGGTAGTAGGAGACCGGGGAGGACGGGGCGCCCATGTTGACCACGAACCCGAGCGTCGCGTCGAACCCCATCCCGAGCGCCGAGGTCGCCACCAGCGCCTTCACCTTGCCTGCGGCCAGCGCCTCCTCCAGCTCGGCCCGCTCGGCCGCCTCCGTACGCCCGGAGTAGGCGGCCACGTCGTGGCCGCGGGAGCGCAGGTAGTCGGCGATCTCCTCGGTCGCGGCCACGGTCAGGCAGTAGACGATGCCCGACCCTGGCTGCTCGGAGAGGTGGTCGGAGAGCCAGGCCAGCCGCTGCTCGGGGGTCTTCAGCGAGACCACCCCGAGCCGCAGCGACTCCCGGTCCAACGACCCGCGCAGGACCAGGACGTTCTCACCCATCTGCTCCGCGACGTCGGCCGTCACCCGAGAGTTGGCGGTCGCGGTCGTCGCGAGCACCGGGATCCCGGTGGGGAGGTCGGCCAGCAGCGTGCGGATCCGGCGGTAGTCGGGCCGGAAGTCGTGGCCCCAGTCGGAGATGCAGTGGGCCTCGTCGACCACCAGCAGGCCGCACTCGGCGGCCAGCCGGGGGAGCACCGCGTCACGGAACTTCGGGTTGTTGAGCCGCTCGGGGGAGACCAGCAGGACATCCACCTCGCCCGCATGGATGGCCTCCTCGATCGCAACCCAGTCCTCCGGGTTGGTCGAGTTGATCGTCACCGCCCGGATCCCGGCACGCTGCGCCGCCGCGATCTGGTTGCGCATCAGCGCGAGCAGCGGCGAGACGATCACCGTCGGCCCGAGACCCGCCTCCCGCAGCAGCAACGTCGCCACGAAGTAGACCGCCGACTTCCCCCACCCCGTCTTCTGCACGACCAGTGCCCGGCGACGCTCGACGGCGAGCGCCGAGATCGCCGACCACTGGTCCTCACGCAGCGTGGCGTCATCGCGCCCCACCAGGGCCCGCAGGTGCGCCTCAGCACGGGCGCGTACGTCGCCAGCCGGATCAGTCATGATCACCTGTCTATCAGGCGCCCCCGACATCCGACCTTGCTCGGCGCTTGCGCCGAGCAAACGGGAGGCGGTCGAGCGAGCCCTTCGACAAGCTCAGGAGGGTCCGCAGCGGGTGAGCCTGCGAACCCGCCAAGGGGGTCGAGACCGGGTCACCTAGGAGTCGGCATCACCCAGCGCCAATCTCGGCCAGTCGGCCAGGTCGTCCAGCATCTGACGGTCGTGCGTGGCCACGACGACCGCCGCACCGGTCGTCCGCAGCGCCGCCGTCAGCTCGTCCACCAGCGCGGACGACAGGTGGTTCGTCGGCTCGTCCAGGATCAGCAGGTGTGGGAGCGAGGCCAGCCGCATCGCCAGCTCGAGCCGCCGCTGCTGCCCCTGGGACATGCGGGATGCCGGTGTCCGACGAGCCTCGGCGTCGATCAGCCCGGTCGAACGAAGCGACGGGACTGCCCGCTCCGGCACCACTCCGGCAGCGACCAGCTGCCCGCAGTGTCGGTCGTAGACCTCGGCGGCGTTCAGACCGGGTTCCCACTCCGGCTCCTCCTGGCCGACCAGCGCGATCCGCACGCCTGAGGAGGTCCACACCGTCCCGTCCGCAGCCGGAAGTACGCCGCCCATCACCTGCAGCAACGTCGACTTCCCCGCCCCGTTCGGCCCGGTGACGAGCAGCCGCTCGCCGCCGTCGATCCCGAGCGACACCGGCCGGGTCAGCCGACCCGGCACACGCACGCCCTCGCACCGCAGCAGCGTGCCCCCGACGTCCGTCGGCAGCGACGGGAACCGCAGCGACGTCGGCGGCTCCGGCACGGAGATGCGGTGCGCCTCGAGCGCCGCGAGGTCACGGTTGAAGGAGCGTACGAGCCCGGGGGCTCGCGTCTGTCGCTGGTGCTTCCCGGTGCCCTTCGGCGGCCGCCAGCCGGTGCTCAGCCGGTCGCGCGCAGCCGACACCGAGTCCTGCAGGCGCCGGTGCTCCTCCTGCTGAGCCGTGTAGTCCTGCTCCCAGCGCTCCCGGTCGCGCCGCCGGCCGTCCTGCCACCCCTGGTAGCCGCCCGCGTACGTCCGGGGCCGGCCGTCCTCGCTCGGATCCAGATCGAGGAACTCGGTGGCGACCTCGCGCAGCAGCAGGCGGTCGTGGGAGACGAGCACCACGCCGCCGGGATGCGCCCGGACCCGATCGGTCAGGAACGCCAGCCCCGAGGCGTCGAGGTGGTTGGTGGGCTCGTCGAGCACCAGGAGGTCGTGGTGCGCCCCGAGCAGACAGGCCAGTCGCACCCGGTAGCGCTGGCCGACCGACAGCGTCGCCAGCTCGCGGTCGTGATCGGTGCACGCACCGAGCGCCTCCAGGGCGATCTGCACCCGGCGCTCGGCGTCCCAGGCGTCCAGCGTGGTGGCCCGCTCCAGCGCTGCGGCGTACGTCCCCGCCAGGTCGCTCGGATCCTCGGCCAAGGCATCAGCGGCCCGGTCGAGCGCTCGGAGGGCGTCGTGCGACTCGGCGAGAGCAGCCGCGGTGAGAGTGCCGACGGTGTCCCCCAGACGTACGTCCAGGGCTTGCTGTGCGATCCCGAGGCTGCCGTGTCGCCGAACGGTGCCGGAGTCGGGGACGATCACCCCGGCGAGGACGTGGAGCAGCGTGGTCTTGCCGCGACCGTTCTCGCCGACGATGGCAAACCGGGACCGGTTGGCGGCGGACACGGTCAGAGAGACGTTGCGCAGGACGGGGCGGCCGCCCAAGGTGACCGAGATGTCCTCGGCGCGCAGGTGGGCAGAGGTGTGGTGGGTCTGTACAGACACGGTGTTGAACTTCCAGCTCGCGTACGGGAACCGGGAGATGCCGAAGCGGCTACCCGGCTCGATGGCCGGACAGCGGCGTGAGTATGCCTCGCAGCGCCGCCGTCAGACGACGGAGCGCAGGCGGATGTAGTAGACACCGGAATGCATGTCTTCAGGGTAGACAACGAAAGGTCGTCCACGCGAACGGATATCGGTCCGGGACGAAAATGAAAACGCCGAGCCGGCGCTGTTGGTCCTCCCCCACGGGGACCCGCAGAACCGGCCCGGCATCTCCAGTATGCGTGTTATCTCCACACCGTCATAACCACACGCCCGAATTCGTACTTTAGTTACCCAAAGCGGACGATGTCGGTGGTCTCGGTCACTTCACCGACACCGCGGTCCACGCCGCCTCGACGGCCGCGACCTCGGGGCTGGAAGCACCGAAGAGGTCGGAGGCCGCCCGCACCGTCGCGTCGCGCGCACCGGCGTAGTCGGTGGTCGAGGTGAAGTAGGTCGAGTTCGCGCGGAACCAGATCTTCTCGGCCGTGTCACGACCGATACCGGCGATGGTCGAGCCGTCACAGGTCGTGCTCGAGTGTGCGACGCCACCGATCGTCTTCGTCCCCGAGCCCTCGGAGAGCAGGTAGAAGAAGTGGTTGCCGACGCCGCTGGAGTAGTGGACGTCGAGGTTGCCGGTCGAGGACGACCAGCAGTTGACCGAGTTGCCGTCGGCGGAGGGGTTGTCCATCCGGCGCAGCGGGTCACCGCCGTCGAGGATGAAGGACTCGCCGATCAGGTAGTCGCCCTTGTCCTCGGCGTTGTTGGCGTAGAACTCGACCGCCGTCCCGAAGATGTCCGAGGTCGACTCGTTGAGGCCGCCGGACTCACCGGAGTACTCCAGGCCCGAGGTGTTCTCGGTGACACCGTGGGTCATCTCGTGGCCTGCGACGTCGAGCGAGACGAGCGGTCCGTAGCCGACACCGTCGCCGTCGCCGTACGTCATCTTCTCGCCGTCCCAGAAGGCGTTGACGTAGTTCTTGCCGTAGTGGACGCGGTTGAACGAGCCCGAGCCGTCGCCGAAGATGCCGTCACGACCGTGGACCAGCTTGTAGTAGTCCCAGGTGACGTTCGTGCCGTACTGCGCGTCGGCTGCCGCGGTGTCCCGGTCGGCGTTGGAGCCGTTGCCGAAGGTCGTGGTCGGGCTGGTGACCACGGTGCCCGCCTTGCACCCGAACCCGAGGATCGTGCACACGATGCTGTCCTCGGCGTTGTTCATGTCGGTCGTGTAGGTCCCGCCACGGGTCTCGTCACGCAGCTCGTACGTCGACCCGTTCTGCTTCACCTGCAGCGGGACGGTCCCCGAGTAGAGCGTGTTGCCCTCGCCGTCGATCGTGTGGATGCCCTCGACGCGGCGCAGCACGGTGCCGGTGGTCGCGTCGACATAGGTCGCGAGACGAGACGGCGTGCCGTCGGCCTGCTCGCCCTTGGTCGTCACCCGCCACGCCAGCGTCGGCGTGCCCTCGACCGCATCGACGACAAGCTCGGGTGCGTACTTCTTGTCGGCCTGCAGCTTGGTGATCGTCTTGGTGACGGCGTCCAGGGTCAGCGCCGCCTTGGTGGCCGCCGCCTTGGTGACGGCCGGCTTCACCGAGAGGTCGAGCACCGTGGTGAGGCCCTGGGAGACCGAGGTCACCGCGCCCGACTTGCTCTGGTGGGCGACCAGGTCGCCGCCGACGACCTCGAGGCCTCGGTAGGTCCGGTTCATCCGTACGTGGGTGGCCCCGTCGGCGTCCTTCAGGGTGACCACGGGCTCGAGCTCCTGGCCGGCGCCGACCTTCCAGGTCGACGGCTTGCTCGTCAGCGCGCTGATGGCCTGGTTCGCGATCGACGTGTCGTCGACGACCTTCTGGGCCGCCAGGCCCGTCTGGGAGATGCTCGTCGGCGTGGTGGCGGAGGCGGAGCCGGCAGGGGTGGCGCCGGCAGGGCTTCCGAAAGAGGCGATGAAGGCAGTTCCTGCAACGGCGGCAGCGGTGGTTGCGCCCGCCGCCCGAACGAATCTACGCATGGGGGTACTCCTCGAGATCAGGACCAGGATGGGTCCGGATCCTTCCACCCGAATCGGGAAGGCGACCGACCCAAATTCCTGCAATGCAGGATCATGAGCCGGTCGCCCCGCGTAACTCGTTTACGTTGTTATCGAAAATTAACCACCACACCCCAGGGGGCAGGTCACCAGATACGCACCCGATCCTCCGGATCGAGCCAGAGACCGTCCCCCGGAGCCGTCCCGAAGACCTCGTGGAACTCGTCGAGGTTGCGCGCGATGTTGGCGCGGAACTCGGGCGGGCTGTGCGGGTCGATCGTGAGGTACTGCTGCGCCTGCTCCTTGCGCCGCACCGTACGCCACACGTAGGCCCAGTTGAGGAAGAGCCGCTGGCGGTCGCCGACGCCGGCCTCGCCACCGGTGGCCAGCATGTAGGCGGTGTGGGCGATCGTGAGTCCGCCCAGGTCGCCGATGTTCTCACCGACGGTCAGCGCACCGTTGACGAACTCCCCCGGCAGATCTCGCGGCGAGAGCTTGGAGTATTGCTCGATCAGCGCCTTCGTCTTCACCTCGAACGCCGCCTTGTCGTCGGGCGACCACCAGTCCTGCATGTTGCCGTCGCCGTCGAACTGCGCGCCTTGGTCGTCGAAGCCGTGGCCGACCTCGTGGCCGATCACCGCGCCGATGCCACCGTAGTTCTCCGCCGGGTGGGCGTCCTTGTCGAAGAACGGCCGCTGCAGGATCCCGGCCGGGAAGCAGATCTCGTTGGTGCCGGGGTTGTAGTAGGCGTTGACCGTCTGCGGCAGCATGAACCACTCGTCACGGTCGACCGGACCGCCGAGCTTGCCGAGCTGCCGGTCGGTCTCGAAGACGCTCGCTGCGGAGACGTTGCCGATCAGGTCGTCCTTGCTGATCTGCAGCGCCGAGTAGTCGCGCCACTTGTTCGGGTAGCCGATCTTCGGCGTGAACTTGTCGAGCTTCTCGTAGGCCTTCTCCTTGGTCTCCTCGCCCATCCAGTCGAGCTCGGAGATCGACTTGCGGTAGGCCTCGAGGAGGTTGTGGACCAGCTCGTCCATCTGGGCCTTCGCCTCGGGCGGGAAGTGGCGCGCGGCGTACTCCTTGCCGACCGCCTCCCCGATCGCGCCCTCGACCAGCGCGACGCCGCGCTTCCAGCGTTCGCGCAGCTCAGGGGTGCCGTTGAGGGTGCGACCGTAGAAGTCGAAGTTGGTCTCGACGAAGTCGTCGGTCAGGTAGGGCGCGGCCCAGCGCAACACGTGGAAGTAGAGCCACAGCTTCCAGTCGTCGATGTCGACCTCGCCGAGCACGGTGGAGAGGTGGGCGAAGTAGGACGGCTGCCGCACGACCACCTCACCGAGCACCGCCTCGGTGCTCAGCTTCGAGCCGGAGAGGTTGCGGATGTAGGCGTCCCAGTTGAAGTTGGGGGCCAGCTCGCGCAGCTCGGCGAGGGTGAGCAGGTTGTAGGTCTTCTGCTTGTCGCGGGTCTCCTCGCGCGCCCAGTGGCCCTCGGCCAGGCGGGTGTCGATCCGGATGATCGTCTCGGCGGCCGCACGCGGGTCGGGGTGCTCGGCGAGCGTGTAGAGCCGCTCGAGGTAGCCCTGGTATTTCCCGAGGACCTCGGCGAACTTCTCGTCGAAGTAATAGTCCTTGTCGGGCAGCCCGAGACCGCCCTGGAGCAGGTTGAAGATGTAGCGGTCGGACTGCTTGTCGTCGTTGTCGACGTAGGACCCGAACAGGCCGTGACCGCCGATCCGCTCGACCTCGCCCAGGAACGCCGCCAGGTCGTCGGCGTCGCGGAGCCCATCGACCGCAGCCCTCAGGCCGTCAAGAGGCCGTACGCCGCGCTCTGCCACCGCTGCCTCGTCCATGAAGCTCGCGAAGAGGTCCCCGATCTTCTGGGCGTCGCTGCCCGGCTCGCCGCCCGAGGCCGCGAGCTCCTCGATGATCGCGCGCACGTCCTTCTCCGCCTGGTCGGCCAACATCACGAACGGCCCCCAGCTGGACCGGTCGGAAGGGATCTCGACCTCGCGGAGCCAGGTGCCGTTCACGTAGCCGAACAGGTCGTCCTGAGGCCGGATGCTGTCGTCCATGCCCGGGCGGGCATCATCAAGGATCGTCACAGCCCCCAGCGTAGATGCGGCCCCCCAAGCGACTCCGCAACAACCCCGCACATGCACCGAAGTTGGACCGTATTGGGCAAGGCCGGAAGCGAGAACCACGCACATGCGCGGACGTGGCGTGGCCCCATCACGACCAGGGCCGTCGTATTCGAGGATCGTCCTGGACCGGCGATAGGAAAGGTCGTACTTCCGCCGCTCGATCTCGTCACCCACCAGCAGATTGACCTCGGGCTCGGGAAGTCCGGCCAGGACGATCAGCAGCCGAAGCCTGGTCTCCATCGGAGAGTCCACGCCGGTTCGTACGTAGCCCGCAGCGGTCCGCGCCAGCGCGACGCCGGGACCGGAAGAGTCGGCACAGAACTTCCGCAGCGTCTCCAGCCTGACGAGTCCGTTGCGCACCAGGTGGTCGCCGACGATCACCAGGTCGACCAGGGTCAGCTGTGTCGCCAGCTCGACGAAGACCTGGTGCGGTGCGGAGACACGGACACCCGACACCTCGTTGAACCAGCCCTTCTTGGCGAGATGGCAGGTCACGTCCTTGCGGCTGCGCCGTCGCCGCCGCTCGACGACGGTGACATGCTCACCGGGAAGCGTCGGGATCGGCAGGCCCAGCACCCTCGCGGCAGTCGCGTGACTCGCCCAGGCTTTCTCCCCGAACGGCAGCAGCGAGGCCTCGGCGATGAGCACCGGCGTCATCTCGACCGTCGCGGCGACGTAGATGCCGTGCAACAAGCGTTGGTAGGCAGGCGTACGCAGGTCCTTGATGTTCCCCTGCGCGACCGCCGCCGCCCGGGTGAATGGTCGCGTCGGATCGAACGCGACCGAATCCTGATCCTCGGTCATCCCGCTACCATGTGCCGCTCGCGCCACGATGTCGCACCCAATGCGAAGCCCTGTGGATATCCAAGGATTGAAGCGAGCCTGTGGACAGCAGGTGGCTCAGCGCACCCCCGAAACAGAATCGCGCACGTGCGGGCTTCCCACCGCGTGAGGACCCCACACAGCGCAACAATCCCCGCACATGCACGGAATTCGCGTGCCCGCGGGGCGCTGTCAGGTGTGGTTTCCGAGGATCTCCGTCAGGACTCGTCGGGCGTTGACCGCATCTGGGGCGTCTTCGCCGAGGGTGTTGGCGCACGACACGAGCGTCTTCCAGAGGGCCCAGCCCCGTCCGCGCGCCCAGGTCGCATCATCCACGGCCAATCGCTTCCGGAAGGCGTCCCGGCCAGGGGACGACATCAGGGTCCAGGCGACCGCCAGGTCGCACGCGGGGTCGCCGACGCCGCACGTACCGAAGTCGATCACGGCGGAGAGCTGCCCGTCCTGGAGGAGCAGGTTCCCCTGAGCCAGGTCGCCGTGGAACCAGACGTCCACGCCGTCCCACGGGGCCGCGATCGCCTGCGCCCAGGTCTCCTCCGCCGTCGCGACGTCGATGTGGCCGCGAAGGTCGTCCAGCGCACGGTGCGCTTGCGCCTCGTAGGTTCGCAGGGTCGCTCCCCGGAACCAGTTGTGCTTCCCGGGTCGGGGCCCCTCGGACGCGTCGATGCCCTGCAGGGCAGCCACGAAGCCGGCCAGGTCCTCGGCGAACCGGACCGGGTCGGCCACCGACTCGAACGTTGCCGGCGTGCCGTCGATCCACCTGTAGACCGACCACACGAACGGGTATCCCGAACCGGGAGCACCCTTCGCCAGCGGCACCGGGACCGGCAGCGGGAGCGACGGTGCCAGCCTCGGGAGCCAGCGGTGCTCCTTCTCCACGGCCAGCGCGTACTCCTCCGCGCTCGGGAGGCGGAGCAGCATGTCCGTTCCGAGGTGGAAGGTCCGGTTGTCCCAGCCTCCGTTCGCCACCGCAGTCACCGGCAGCGAGGCCCACTGCGGGAACTGCTCGGCGACGAGCCGAGCGGCCTGTTCGGCGCTGACGGTGATCCGCTGCGGCAGGGGCCCGAGATCAGGGACGTCGCTCACCAGGAAACTCCTCAGCCGGGCTTGACGATCCGGTTCATCTCGAAGTGCATGGGGTCGGTCCACTTCCAGTTGCCGCCCCAGGTGAAGCCCCAGCGCTCGAAGATGGAGACGACGGTGCGGTCCATCTCGCCGACGGTGCCGCGCTGGTTGCCGGCGGTGTTGAGGTCGACGGCGAGACCGAAGGCGTGGTTGGAGAGCTGAGCGGTGTTGGCGATGAAGCGGGGGTAGTAGCAGCCGGCGTACTGCTTCGGGTCGATCGTCTTGGCGAGGCCCCGGTCGACGACCTCCTGCAGCGCGGCGCGCAGCTGCGGGATCATCACCTTGTTGCAGGTCACCGAGCCGAGGATCGGCACCTGAGCGGTCACGATGTGCGAGCTCACCCAGCTCGCGGCCGGGGTGATGGTGCCGTCGCCGTTGGCCCGGTAGGTGTAGTTGCCGACGGCCTCGGCGACGGTGCCGACGACGTGAGCCTGCTGAGGTGCGTTGGGGTCCAGGCCCGCGCGTGCGACGACATCGAGGCGTTGGACGGAGGCGTCCTTGCCGACGACCGTCTGGATCGGCTTCACGACCCGGTTGGGTGCGATGGCGGCGGTGGAGACGATGAGCGCGTTGCCCTTCTCCATGCCCATCTCCTCGCCCCACTTGTGGTTGACGACGGCCGCCGCGAGGCCCGGAGGCTGCGGTGCGTAGGCGCCGACGTGGACCGAGGTCGCGTCCTTGCTGGACCCCAAGGTCACGAATCCGTCCTTGTCGGCCGGAAGCTCGTCCTGCCGCTCGGGGTCGATGGCCATCTCGCCGCCGGCGACGCGCTGCCAGACCTCGTCGGAGTCGGCGCTCTGGAACGGTGCGAAGTTGCGGTAGGTCGACGGATCGACCGCGACCACCTTCACCAGCCGCCCCTCGACGCTGACCTGGGCCATCGAGATCTGCTCGACGCCGGAGACGCCGTCGAGGCCGCTGATCTTCTTGACGTCACCCGACGAGAGCGGCTTCTCGGAGACGATCAGCAGGTCGGTGGAGTGGAGAGTCCCTTCCCGCTTGCCGGGCATGTCGACGGCGTGGGACGGGTCGGCGACGGTGCTCTCGCTCGCGGGCGACTCACGCGGGCCCTCGCTCGGGCTGCTGCTGGGGGAGGAACCAGGCTTCGACGGCTCGCCGGAACAAGCAGCGAGGGTCACCACGAGGACCGCCCCGATCGCCGCGGCCGCTCTCAACGGGACCTTTCGCATCATCCACCTCCCCGCAGGAAGGTTAGGCGAGGCCTGGTGACCACCCAACTCGCCGGTAGGTCAGCCGGTCTCACACGCTCAGGACCCGCGACATCAGCCAGGCGATGTCGTCGGCGGTCTCGTCGGGCGACTTGGTGGGCTGCATGACGTGGCTGAGCACGACGCGCACGATCGTCTCGATGGCGACGTCGGCCTGATGGTCGTTCAGGTCGTGGTCGAACTTCCTGCTGTGCTCGTGGATGATCTCGGTCGCATAGCCGAGCAGCCCCTCGCTGTGGCTGGACAGGTAGGGAAGCAGCTCGGTGTCGGCACCGTGGGTCGCCGAGACCACCGCATGCAGCAGCTTGTTGTCCTGGGCGCGGTCGAGAACGCCGTACGTCGCCTGGCGGATCGCTCGGAGGAAGTCGCTCTCCTGGTCGAAGGCCGCGCTCACGACGGCCAGGAACTGCTCCAGCTCACGCAGGATCAGCGACTTCGCCAGCGCCGGCTTGGCGCCGATGTCGTTGTAGACGGTCTGTCGGCTGATGCCGCATCGCTCAGCGATGCGCGACATCGTCACGCTCGCCCACCCCGACTCGGTCGTCATCTCAGCGGCAGCGTCGAGGATCCGCTGGCGGGTGGTTTCAGATACGGCGGCCCCCATGGCGGCAAAGTCTAGGACCTGTGTGCGTTGCCGCGGACAGGACCGTACGAAGTCACCGGCCGCGTTTTGCACTCAATACCCCCGGAGTGCAAAAATGCACTCTGTGAGAGAAAGTGCAACGTCAGGCGATGGAGCGAGGTGGGCGCGATGATGCGCCTCGACCGCACCGCCGCGAAGATCCATCGGGCCGCGCTCGAGATGACCGACGAGTTCGGCTTCGACGGCTGGACCATGGACCATCTCGCCGAGCGCGTAGGCGTCTCACGACGTACGTTGTTCAATCACGTCCCGAGCAAGATGGACGCCGTCCTCGGACCGGACCACGAGCCGGACCCGGCGCTGGTCGAGACGTTCGTGGACGGTGGACCCACGGGCGAACTGTGTGCCGACCTCTGCGCCTTGATCCGTACGCAACTCGAGGTCGATGGCATCGATAACGAGCAGCTCCGGCTCATCCGGCACGTCTTCGTCAGCAACCACCAGGTGCTCCAGGCCGCGCACGGTCGCTTCGAGAAGGCGACCAACCACTTCTCCGACGTGATCTCGCAACGCGAGGGCAACCGCATGTCTCCGGAGCTCGCCGGAGTCCTCCTCAAGCTCGTGATCGTCGTCTTCGACGCCGCGCTCAACCGGGCCATCGAGAGCCCATCGGACGGCACCGTCGCCGACCAGTTCACCCGGATCTTCGACGACCTCGTCGATCTGTTCTGACAACTGACCAAGGGGAACCCTGTCATGGCCAAGCTGCTCTATCGGCTCGGAAAGACCGCCTACCGGCGGTGGCCGATCTTCGTCGCCGTCTGGTTGATCGTCATCATCGGCATCGGTGCGGTGGCGACCACGCTGTCCAAGCCGATGTCCACCACCTTCAGCATGCCCGGGCTCGAGTCGGTCGAAGCGGCGGAGGACCTGCCCGAGATCATGGGCACCGAGGGCGGCTCCGTGCTCGACGCCGCCTCCATCGAGGTCGTCGTCGCCGCCCCGAAGGGTGAGACGCTCACGACCCCGGAGAACCAGAAGGCCGTGGCCGACCTGGTCGCGGACCTCGCCGCGCTCGACGACGTACCCGACCAGATCTCCTACATCTGGACCCCGGAGCAGGCCAAGGCGGCCGCTCCTGCGTACGCCGAGGCGATGTCGGCCGAGAGCGGCCAGCAGGTGCCGACCCAGCAGGCGGAGCAGATGCTGCTCGGCCAGCTCCAGGCTCAGCCGACCCTGTCGGAGGACGGCCGGATCGGCCTGATCTCGACCGAGTTCGAGGACGTCGAGGTCAGCGACGTGACTCCTGCGATGCAGCAGGAGGTCACCGACGTCGTCGAGCAGGCCGCCGAGGACTCCGGGCTCCAGGTCGAGGTGCGCGGCCAGGGCATGCAGGTCATGGAGATGGGCAGCGCCACCTCGGAGCTGATCGGCATCGGCCTGGCCCTGCTCATCCTGCTGCTGACCTTCGGCTCCTTCGTGGCGGCCGGGCTCCCGATCCTCACCGCCGGTTTCGGCGTCGCGATCGGCACCCTCGGCATCACCGCGCTGACCGCGTTCACCGAGGTCTCCTCGACCACCCCGATGCTGGCCACGATGATCGGCCTCGCCGTCGGGATCGACTATGCGCTGTTCATCCTCGCCCGCTACCGCAGCGAGCTCGACCACACCGACGACCGGGCCGAGGCCATCGGCGTCGCGGTCGGCACCGCCGGCTCGGCCGTCGTCTTCGCCGGCCTCACCGTGGTCATCGCCCTCGCCGCGCTCAGCGTGGTCGGCATCCCGTTCCTGACCGCCATGGGCATCGGTGCCGCGGCCACCGTCGTGGTCGCCGTCCTGGTGGCGCTGACCCTGCTGCCCGCCGTGCTCGGCCTGTTCAAGTCGAAGGCCTTCGGCCTGTCCGTACGCCGCTACCGGCCCAAGCGCGAGGCCAACGGCCGCGTGCTCAACAACGGTGTCCGCTGGGCCCGGTTCATCGGCAAGGCACCCATCGCCTGGGCGCTCATCGTGATCATCGGCCTCGGCGCGCTCGCGATCCCCTTCAAGGACCTGCACCTGGGCATGCCGAGCGACAGCACCGCCCCCGAGGACAGCTCGCGCCGACAGGCCGTCGAGCTGGTCGTCGACGGCTTCGGTCCCGGACGCCTCGACCCGATGATGCTGGTCGTCGACGCCCGCGAGATGCCGGGCGACATGGCCGAGAAGCAGGCCGCATATGCCGAGGTCGCCGAGTGGGCCGGCTCGATGGACGGGGTCGCCAAGGTCGTGCCGCCCTCGGGCAACGAGAACGGCGCGGTGATCCTGATCGAGCCCGAGACCGCTCCGGATGACGAGGCGACCGACGAGCTGCTCTCCGACCTGCGCGAGGGCGAGGGCGCCCTCGAGGAGAAGACCGGCGCTGACCTGGCCGTCACCGGGACGTCCGCGATCATGTCCGACATCTCCGAGAAGCTCAACGACGCGCTGCTGCCCTACCTGGCCATCGTGATCGGGCTGGCGTTCATCCTGCTGATGCTCGTGTTCCGGTCGATCCTGGTGCCGCTGACGGCGACGCTCGGCTTCCTCCTGTCCGTCCTGGCCACCCTCGGCGTGACCGTGGCGGTCTTCCAGGAGGGCGCCTTCGGGATCTTCGAGGGTCAGCCGATCGTCAGCTTCATGCCGATCTTCCTGATCGGCCTGGTCTTCGGTCTGGCGATGGACTACCAGGTCTTCCTGGTGACCCGGATCCGTGAAGCCCACGTCCACGGCGCCTCCTACAAGGAGGCCGTGGTCGACGGGTTCCGCAACTCCGCTCGGGTGGTCACCGCCGCCGCGCTGATCATGACCGCCGTCTTCGCGGGCTTCATCCTGATGGACGACCCGGTCATCAAGTCGATGGGCTTCGCGCTCGCCGCGGCGGTCATCTTCGACGCCTTCTTCGTGCGGATGCTGCTGATCCCCACGCTGATGTACCTGATGAAGGAGAAGGCCTGGTGGCTGCCGAAGTGGCTCGACCGGATCCTTCCGAACGTCGACGTCGAGGGCGAGAGCCTGGAGCGGCACTACCTCGCCGACCACTACGCCGACGACCCGCGTGAGCCGGAGCTCGTCAAGAGCTGACCGTGGCATCACGGCGACAGCCCCCGACCTCGTACGAGATCGGGGGCTGTCGCTTGTTCGCCGCCGGCGGGGTAACACGTCGTTCGTAGTACTGCTCGCCCTATTGAAACGACCGGATAGTGCGACGAACAGCGTGTTACACGTCCCGGGCCGGACGTTGCCTCGCAAATAGGATGGAGCCATGACGACAAGCCTCCCTTTCGGCATCGACTTCGGCGGCACGGGCATCAAGGGTGCTCCGATCGACCTCGCGACCGGCGAGTTCGCCGCGGAACGCGTACGCATCCCGACGCCCGAACGCTCCACCCCGGACGCCATCGCCGAGATCTTCGTGGAGCTGCTCTCACACTTCCCCGACTACGACGGCAAGGTCGGCGTGACCGTCCCAGGAGTCGTACGTCACGGAGTGGTCCACACCGCCGCCAACATCGACAAGTCGTGGATCGGCACCGACGCGGACGCGCTCTTCACCGAGGCCACCGGCCGGGACGTGCACGTGGTCAACGACGCCGACGCGGCGGGCCTGGCCGAGGTCCGCTACGGCGCGGCGAAGGGCCGGCGCGGGCTGGTCATCATGACCACGCTCGGCACCGGCATCGGCTCGGCGCTCCTCTACGACGGCGTGCTCGTACCCAACTCCGAGCTCGGCCATCTCGAGCTCGACGGCCACGACGCCGAGACCCGCGCCTCCAACGTCGCCCGCAAGCGCGACGACCTCAGCTGGAAGCACTGGGCCAAGCGGCTGCGGAAGTACTACCAGCACCTGGAGATGCTCTTCTCGCCCGACCTATTTCTCGTCGGCGGAGGGGTCTCGAAGGAATCCGCGGAATTCCTCCCGCTGCTCGACCTGGACACCGAGATCATCCCGGCGAAGCTGTTGAACACCGCCGGGGCCGTAGGGGCTGCGCTGTACGCCGAAGAGTTCTCCCCCGGGTGAGCCGGGCGGCATCGGCTGGTTCGGCGGAATCGGCTGGTTCGGCGGCATCGGCGGCGCCGGACGGTCCCAGGGAGCGCCGGCCCGCTTCGTCTCCTTGACCTGCGCGAGGAACTCCTTGCGGTTCGCCCGCCGCGTGCGGCGAGCCTCGCGCCGGCCCCGCGCCCACGGGCTGCGCAGCACCCGGAACACCGCGTACGCCACTCCGGCGAGCACGAGCAGCGCGACCAGTCCCGCCCAGAACGCCCACGCGGCCCGGGCCTGGACGCCGTCGGCGGTGGCCGCGGCGTCGTCGAGATGGCCGTTGTCGAGGTCGGCCCGCGCGCTCGACGCGCCGGCGTCCAGGAACAGCACGAGCTCGCCGAGCTCGGTGACGGGGTTCTGTGTGCCGTCGACCTCGGCGACCGCGTCGCCGACCTTCTCGGTCGCCTCGGCGGCCCGCGGCAGCAACGTGGCCAGCTCCTGGTACTCGCTGGTGACGTTGGCCGTCTCGTAGGCCGTCTCGACCGCCTCGGGGACCGGGATCCCCGCTGCGTCCGCGGCCTGCTGCACCGCGACCGCGTCCTTGCTCACCCCCTCGACCATCTCCATGACGGTCTCGGCGCTCTGGAACTGCCAGAACGACATCGGGTCACGCACGCCTGCCGGCGGCACCCAGTCGCCGTTGGCGCTGTCGAGCGCTGCGTACGTCGTGCGGGCTCTGGCGTGCTTCGGCAGGGTGGCGGCCTCCCGGGCGGTGAGGACCCAGGTGCGCAGCGCCTTCTCGGCCTTCTTCGGCGACGCGCCGTGCTTCACGGCCAGGTCGAAGAAGGCCGACCAGTCACCCGGTCGCGCGGCATCGCCGTCGGAGTCGTTCGTGTAGGCAGTACGCCCGCGGTAGACGTCGCTCAGCAGCGCGGTGAGCTGCTCGTCGGAGAGGTCGGAGACCATCGCGGAGACCGCGGTGAGCGAGGCCGCGTAGCCGTAGACGTCCGCCTCGAGCCCGAGGCCCGAGGAGTCCCACGTGGTCAGCGGGAAGGCGTCCTTGTTGCGCCGCTTCACCTTGTCGTACTTCTGCCCTTTCGCGCCGGTCTCCTTCGTGACCCGCTGGGCGATCATCTCGGTCAGCCCCTCGGAGAGCCAGCGTCCGCGGACGGTGTCCGGGTTGATCCAGGCGTGGGTCATCTCGTGGTAGAGGACCGCGGCATCGAGGTCTTCGGAGACGACGATCTCGTCGGCGTCCGGGTCGAACCAGGCATACCCGAGCGCCTCGGAGGAGACGTCCTCACGGATGGCGTCGAGGCCGCCCGGCCACTCGTGACCGATCGTCTTCTCCAGGACGGGCAGCCCGGCGCGTACCTGCTTCTTGGCGAACTCTCGCCACTCCTTGTCGCCCGGGAAGCTCTGCAGCGAGACGTCGGTGTCGCCGACGGCGATCTTCTCCTCGTCATAGACCTTCGGGTCGCGCGCGGACACCCCGCCCTCGACGAAGTCGCCCTTCACCTTCCAGGTCGTCGTGCTTCCCTTGGTCTTGCTCTTGAAGCCCGCGACGGAGGTGGAGAAGTCCATGGACTTCGGAAGCACGACCTCGACGGTCACCGAGTTCTCGTCTCCGATGCCGAGGACGGGGAAGACGGCGTACCCCTTGCCGATCCGGATGTGGTTCTTCTTCGCCCGGATCGGGGCGCCCCGCAGCTCATAGGTCCAGGTGATCGTGCGGGACTTGCCGTAGTAGAGGTTCGGGAACGAGGCCGTCGCCACCGCCAGACCGGTGCCCTTGATCCGCTCGGTGCCGACCGCGAGCTTCGACCCGTTGCTGGTCGCCTTGACCTTCTTCGCCCCTGCGGGGATCGGGATGGAGTGACCGGTGAGGAAGTAGTAGGTCGTCGCCGTGCTCGGCTGCTGGTTGGTGACCGTGATCGTGGACTTCACCCGGACGGCGCCCTCGTCGAGCACGTATCGGGTGTGCGACGACTCGGCGACGCCGTCGTTGGGCGCCGCGACAGCGGCAGGTGGGGCCATCATCAGACCGGCGCCGAGCACCATCAGTACGACCAGCCCCGCCGCTGCACGCCGGAGCCGCGTCGCTCCCTCGCCACTTTTCACCCGGGAACCTTAGACCCATGCCCTGTCGGGTACACCGTTTTCGGTATATCCAGGGCATCTGACCCCACGCGTCAGGCCCAGGGAGTTCCCCACTTGTCGCCGTACGCGATCTCCTCGAGCGGGCGCCGGACGCGCTCGCGCAGCTCGCGTTCGGCATCGCTCGGATCGGCCTGCCCGGGGTCGCCGTGGAGGCCGACTGCGATCCCGGTCATGACCTTCCACCAGTCGGGTACGCCGAAGGCGGCGGCCACGGCCTCGTGGTCGAACCCGGCGAACTGGTGGGAGGAGAGGCCCATGGATGCCGCCTGGACGGTCAGGTGTGCTGCCGCCTGGCCGAGGTCGTAGTGGGAGTAGTCCGACCACTTCGGGCCGTTGCCGTCGGGGTCCACACCGACCTGGGCGATCGCGACGAAGACGGCCGAGGCCCGCGGCACCCAGCCGGAGTTGCCGCGCGAGAGGTGGCCCACGAACGTCTCGTGGCCCGCCGACCCCCGGGGCAGGACCAGGAACGACCACGGCTGGCTGTTGCCCGCGCTCGGCGTCCACCTGGCTGCCTCGAGGAGCAGCCTGATCTCGTCGTCGGCGAGCTCGTGGGCCGGATCGAAAACGCTCACCGACCAGCGGTCACGCAGGTGCTCGGTCAGATCCTCGGCGCCGGGCTGAGGCGCTCGCTTCGCGGCAGTCATGCCCTTATTCTGCAATGTCTGCCGATTTGATAGACAAACTGTCTCAGGAGTGGCCGGGCCGGTCAGGCGAGGTAGCGGCCGGGCCGGTGGTTGAACGCCAGGATGATGTTGAGGATGACCGCGCCGAGCGCGGAGAGCAGGACCGTCACCGGCGAGACGACGATCAGCGCGAGCAGGATGACGCAGATGTCGAGACCCATCTGGACGTACCCGGCCCGGAGGTTGAGCCGCTCCTGCAGGAGCAGAGCGAGGACGTTGAAACCGCCCAGCGAGGCACCATGGCGGAAGAGCACCAGGAGCCCGATGCCGGCGAGCAGGTTGCCGGCCACGACCCCGTAGACGGTGTCGAGACCGTCGAGCGGGAGCAGGTCGGCGTGGACCCGGGTCATCACCGAGACGGCGATGACGCAGAGCAGCGACCGCACCGTGAACCAGAGGCCCTTCTTGCTCAGCGCGAGACCGAAGAACGGCAGGTTGACCAGCACGAACAGCACCTCGAACGGCAGCCCTGTCCAGTAGCTCACCAGCAGGCTCAGACCGGCAGTGCCGCCGGTCACCGCGCCGACCGACTGGATCAGGTAGAGACCCAGCGAGGTCACCACGATGCTGGTCACGTAGCCGAGCACGTCCTCCACCAAGGTGTGGGGGACGCGGATCGACTCGAGGGAGTCTGCGAACGGCTCGGACACGACACTCATTCTGGGCGTCGCGTGCAGGCACCGCAGAATCGGTCGACACGAGACATGCATCACGTTCTCGCTGGTCAGCGGTGACCTGCCGGGTGATGATGTCCCCATGACTCAGTCGCCTCGGGACGACCAGCCACCACCGCCCTCGTCTCCACCACCCTCCTCTCCACCGCCACCTCCTGGCTCCTGGGTGCCACCGCCACCACCACCGCCGCCACCTGCGGGCGGTGTCTGGATCCCTCCGCCACCTCCGGGAGGTGCGCACGCCGGGACACCCCCGAACCAGCCGAACAAGCAGTCCCGGGCGGGCATGTGGGCGCTCGTCGCCGGTGGGCTGGCCGCGCTGCTCGTGCTCGTCGCGGCAGGGGTCGGGGCGTTCCTGGTCCTGGGTCCGGACGACGACGGTTCCGGCGGCAGCGACCTGGCGGCGACGGAGGGGACGAACAGCGACTTCGAGGCGGTGACCTCGGAACCCGCCCGGACCTGGTCCTGGAAGAGCGGCGACGAGGTCCGCTGGACGACGGTCGGGCCGGGGTTCACCGTCGTCCTGCTGGGCGGCGAGGCGGGCTTCGTGGTGCTCGACGACGACGGCAAGGAGATGTGGCGCTCCGAGCGCCACGACTACAGCGGGGTCTGGGTCAACGAGGAGACCGAGACGATCCAGTCGTCGTGGTACGGCCCGGTGACCGCCACCGCGGACGGCGACACCACCAGCGACAGCGGCTCGATCGTCTACGACTACGACGGCAAGATCCTGTGGAAGGACACCGACGACGATCGCTACCTCGAAGCGGTCGAGGAGGACGGCTACCTGGTCCACGACAGCGAGGACAAGACCCTCACGAAGCTCAGCGCGCCCGACGGACCGGGTGAGTGGAGCATCGACGGCGAGAACGTCACCACGACCGACGACTGGATCTACGCCATCGACGGCGACACGATGGCCCGCCACTCCCGCTCGGACGGCTCGGTCGACTGGAAGATCGACCTTCCGGCTGGCTGGAAGGGCCCCAAGCAGTGGTACGAGATCAATCTCCGCGCCAACGACGATCTCGTCGTGGTGGTGGGCCATGCGACGTACGGCTTCTCGGCGGACAAGGGCGCGGCGCTGTGGGAGGCCCCCGGCGAAGGGGTCATCACGGCGACCGCCGGCAACCGGTTCGCGGTGATCGAGGAGGGCACCTACGACCAGGCCCAGGAGATGACGATGCCGTCCAACGGGCCCTACCCGATCTACGACACCTCAGGAAAGGTCGGCTCGCTGTCGTTCTCGACCTCGACCCCCTACAGCGCGGTGCAGATGCTCCGGGTCGACGGCAAGGGCGATCAGGTCAACTTCAGCCCTGACGGCGGTGCGCTCTACGACGCGGCGGGGAAGCTCGTCGAGGAGGGCTACACCGACGGCTACGTGGCGCTCGACGACGGCTGCTACCTCCTTGACCGGGCCACGGTCTCGTTCCGGAAGTGGCACGACTCCGAGGACGCCTGGAGCCTGCCGATCACCGATGCCGAGTCCATCGGCGACACTGCGAACCACCGTGACATCTACGTCGACGTCGGCGACGGCTTCCTGGTCGTGAACGACAAGCACCACGTCTGGCGCTACGAATGAGCGCGTGTGGGGCGTACGGAATCCCGTACGCCCCACATCGCTGTCACAGGTCAGGCCCCGATCAGGCAGGCACCCGGGCGAGCGCGGCGACGATCTCGTCGACCCTGGTCTTGGCGTCGCCGAAGAGCATCTGCGTGTTCTCGCGGAAGAAGAGCGGGTTCTGCACGCCGGCGTAGCCCGCGGCCATCGACCGCTTGAAGACGACCACGTTCTTGGCCTCCCAGACCCGCAGGACAGGCATTCCGGCGATCGGGCTGCTGGGGTCCTCGGCGGCGGCCGGGTTCACGGTGTCGTTGGCGCCGATGACCAGGACGACGTCGGTCTCGGCCAGGTCGTCGTTGATCTCGTCCATCTCCAGGACGATGTCGTAGGGCACCTTGGCCTCGGCCAGCAGCACGTTCATGTGGCCGGGGAGACGGCCGGCGACCGGGTGGATGCCGAAACGTACGTCCACGCCCTTGTCCCGCAGGATGCGGGTGAGCTCGGCGACCGGGTACTGCGCCTGGGCGACGGCCATGCCGTAGCCCGGGGTGATGACGACGCTGGAGGCGCCGGCGAGGAGCTCGGCGGTGTCCTCGGCGTTGATCTCGCGGTGCTCGCCGTAGTCGACGTCACCGGCCGGGCCCGCCTCGATGCCGAAGCCGCCGGCGATCACCGAGATGAACGAGCGGTTCATCGCCTTGCACATGATGTAGGAGAGGTACGCACCACTCGACCCGACCAGGGCACCGGTGACGATCAGCAGGTCGTTGCCGAGGAGGAAGCCGGAGGCGGCCGCGGCCCACCCGGAGTAGCTGTTCAGCATCGAGACCACGACCGGCATGTCGCCGCCACCGATGGACGCGACCAGGTGCCAGCCGAGCGCCAGCGCCACGACGGTGACGGCGATCAGCAGCGGGAGGGTCGGGTCGATGACGTAGACGACCGTCAGGATCACGAAGACGACCAGGGCGCCGATGTTGATGACGTTCTTGCCGGGCAGCATCAGCGGCGCCGACTTCATCCGCGCGGAGAGCTTGAGGAAGGCGACGATCGAGCCGGTGAACGTGACCGCACCGATGAAGACGCCGATGAAGACCTCGGCGGAGTGGATGGCGCCACCGTGCACGTCGCCGGCGGCAGCCTCGAGGTGGCCGTTCCAGCCGATGAGGACGGCCGCCAGACCGACGAACGAGTGCAGCAGCGCGATCAGCTCGGGCATCCCGGTCATCTCGACGACCTTGGCGCGCCACAGGCCGATGACCGCGCCGACGGCGATCGCGGCGACCAGGATGACCACGGCGATGGTGGTGCCGCCGTCGACGACCTGGATCACGGTCGCGATCAGCGCCAGCGCCATGCCGGCGACGCCGTAGACCCAGCCCTGGGAGGCGGTCTCGTGCTTGGACAGACCTGCCAGCGACAGGATGAAGAGGAGAGCGGCGACCAGGTAGGCCGCACCTGCGATCGAGAAGATATCCATGACGTGTTGCCTCAGGCCTTCCGGAACATCGAGAGCATGCGACGGGTCACGGCGAAGCCGCCGAAGATGTTGATGCTCGCCAGCAGGGTGGCGATGCCCGCGAGCACCAGGACGACGTCGTCGCTGGCGGTCAGCTGGAGCAGCGCACCGACCACGACGATCCCGGAGATCGCGTTGGTCACCGACATGAGCGGGGTGTGCAGCGCATGGTGCACGTGACCGATCACGTAGAAGCCGATCACCACCGACAGCGTCAGCACGGTGAAGTGGCGGGTGATCTCAGCCGGGGCGACCGCGTTGAGCAGGAAGAGCGCGAGCGCACCGGTGCCGACCAGCGCGAGCTTCGCGCCGGCGGAGAGCGGCTTCTTCTCCTCCTTGACCGCGGCGGCCTCGGCGGGCGCCGCAGCGGCCGGGGCCGCCGAGACCTGCACCGGCGGAGGCGGCCAGAGCACACCACCGTCGTGCACGACGGTCAGGCCGCGCTGGACCTGGTCCTCGAGATCGAGAGCGAGCTCGCCGTCCTTCTCGGGCGTCACCAGCTTCATCAGGTTCACCAGGTTGGTGCCGTAGAGCTGGCTGGACTGCGCGGGGAGGCGTGCGGGCAGGTCGGTGTAGCCGATGATCGTGACGCCGTTGGGCGTGGTGACGACCTCGTCCTTGACGGTGCCCTCGACGTTGCCGCCCATCGCGGCGGCCATGTCGACGATGACCGAGCCGGGCTTCATGCTCGCCACGTCGGCCGCGGTGATCAGCTTCGGCGCCGGGCGGCCCGGGATCAGCGCGGTGGTGACGATGATGTCGACGTCCTGCGCCTGCTCGGAGTAGATCTCCGCGGCGCGCTGGTCGTAGGCCTCCGAGGTCGCCTTGGCGTAGCCGTCGGTCGACTTCTCGACCTCGACCTCGACCTTCAGGTATTCACCACCGAGCGACTTGACCTGGTCGGCGACCTCCGGACGGGGGTCGGTCGCGCGCACGATCGCGCCGAGCGAGCTCGCGGCGCCGATGGCGGCCAGGCCGGCCACACCGGCACCCGCCACGAGCACCTTCGCCGGCGGCACCTTGCCCGCGGCGGTCACCTGGCCGGTGAAGAATCGGCCGAAGTGGTGGGCGGCCTCGACGACGGCACGGTAGCCGGCGATGTTGGCCTGGCTGGAGAGGATGTCCATGGACTGCGCCCGCGAGATACGCGGCACCGCGTCCATCGCGAACGCGTCGACCTTGCGCGCGGCCAGGGCGTCGAGGAGCTCGGCGCTCTGTGCCGGCGCCAGCGGCGCGATCAGGGTGGCGCCGCTCTTCAGCAGCTCGACCTCTCCGATGGAGGGGGCGTTGACGCGGAACACCAGGTCGGCACCCCACGCGTCGGCGGCCGTGCCGATGCGGGCTCCGGCCTCGGCGTACGCCTCGTCGGTGAAGCTGGACGCCTCGCCGGCGCCACCCTCGATGACGACGTCGTAGCCCAGACCGGTCAGCTGTTTGACGGTTGCGGGGGTGGCCGCCACCCGGGTCTCACCAGGCTTCGTCTCTCGGGTCACTCCGATGAGCATCCTCGACTCCTTGGGTCTAGCTGCGCAGTGTCTTCAGTCTCCAGCAAGGTGGGATCCCGGTCAGCCGATCAGCGCGTGACCGATTCATGACCGGCACCGGTCCGGAACCCCACCGTGCTGGTTACCGGCCGGTAACGGTAGGACAGATCAGCACGTGGACACCAGGGTTGGCCGGTTGTATCGGTCCAAGACCTGTGGTCTTCCTCACGGTCTCACTGCCGAGCTCGCACCTGCGCTCGAGCGGTACGCCTCCATGGTCCCGGCTCGCTGCCGGATCCGGGAGTACCCACTATTTACTGGGGTACTCACCCGCAGGTTCGGGCGACACCCAGCCGAGCGCCGCGCCGTGACCCTGGAACCAGCCGAGCGCGCGTCCGTCGACCGCGAGACAGAAGTGATCGGCCGCGTACGGCCTCGGGGCCGTCACAGCGAGGGACGGGATCACTCGCGGCCCCTCGAGGCTGATCCAGTGACAGCGGCCCGCGGCAACCAGCGTACGCAGGCGGTTCTCGAGCTCGGCGCGATCGTGCTCGTCCAGGTACGCCGCGGCCGCGCTGTGATGGACCACCGGGGTCCCGCCCGAGGCGGCGGCGATCTCGATCGCCTCGTCCAACCGGTCGAGCATGTCGCCGGCCAGGAGGTGGGGCGGTTCGGCCCTGGTCACCTCGATCGCCGCGGCCAGGCGGTCTCGGCGCTCGTCGTGGCCCGGCCAGATCAACGTGAGGAGCCAACCCATGTCGTCCTCGTCGGTGACGTCGAGCGGGTCGAGGTCGATCCCGACGCGAGCGGTGATGCGCGGATGGCCGGCGGGGACCGGGACCGGTCCGGACACCGGGATCCGGAGCGTCGGCCCTCCCGACCCGAGCAGCTCGCCCGCGCCGCCCCAGAGATAGTCGTAGCGGTCCGGGTAGAGGCAGAGTCCGGCGCTGGCGCCGAGCTCGACGAGCGCGACCGGCCCGTCCCCGAGCATCCCGAGCGCGAGCGTCAGGGCGGTCAGCCGCGCGACCTCGTTGGTCTGCGTACGCCGGGCCAGGATCGTCTCGCGCACCGCCGGCCACTCGGGGCCGAGGAGCAGGGCCCGCAGGTCGTCGTACGGTCCGGGTGCCAGGCCGTGCCGGCGAGCGGCGGCGAAGACGAGGTTGGCCTGCTGCTTCAGCGGGGGCAGGCCGGACAGCCGCCGGAGCACCTCCGGGTCGTCGGCGACAGCGCTCGCCCAGGCGTGGTAGCAGGGCGAGGTGGACATCTCGGCGGCGTGGAGTCGGTAGCGCTCTTCGATGTCGGTCAGGTCGCTGGGCGGTTGCATGGTGTCTCCTCCTCGGAAATCCTCAGGTCCTCGAGCTTGTCGAGATGACCTCACCGTGCCGCTGCGGCCGAGACGGCGCGATGTCGATCGAGTCGACATGGCGCCGGAGCCGGTCCGTGGGCGAGAGTGGCTCCGTGACGGAGTGGATCACGACACGGGAGGCGGCGCAGCGCCTCGGGGTGAAGCGCACGACGCTCTACACCTACGTCAGCCGGAGCCTGCTCACTCGGCGCCGACGTGGCAGCGAGAGCCTGTTCGACCGCGCCGAGATCGACGCGCTGGCCAGCACCCGTCACCACCCCGGGTCCCCGCTCGGCGTGCTCCCGATGCGTTCGGTCCGCTCGAGCGTGAGCGAGGTGCGCGAGGGAGAGCTGTTCCTCCGCGGCGTACCTCTGGCCGATCTGGCCGACGAGCCGTGGGACGAGGTGGTCGACCTCGTCCTGGGCTCGGCTCCCTCGGTGGACGTCGCCGTCCCTGCCCACCTGACCGCGCTGCCGCTCCGCCGTCGCCTCCCGGCTCTCGCCCAGTGGGCGGGCTCGCAGGGCGAGCGGGTCGCGCCTGCCGAGGCCGCGGGCGTCGCCAAGGGCCTGCTCGACGCGGCCCCCGCCGTGCTCGGCGGTCACCCGGAGCCGGACGCGCCGGTCCCGTCGGGGATCTTCGCTGCGCTCGCCGGCCGTCCGGGCACCCCTCGCGAGGTGGCGACGCTCAACACCACGCTCGTGGCCCTCGTCGACCACGGCCTGGCCGCCTCGGTCGTGGCGGCCCGGGTCGCGGCCTCGGCGCGGGCCTCGGCGTACGACTGCCTGGTCGCCGGGTACGCCGCGCTCTCCGGGCTGCTGCACGGCGGCATCGGTCCCTCGGCGCTCGCCGTGCTGCGCGACGGTCCCCCGGCCGACCCGAGCAGCCCGGTCCCCGGGTTCGGGCACTGGCGTCATCCCGAGGGTGACCCGCGTGCCGACGCCGTCCTCGCTCGTCTCGCGCTCGTCGACGGCTCCGCGCCGGCCCTGGCCCGCCTCGACGACATCGCTTCCCGAACCGACCGCCGGCCGAACATCGACGGGGCGCTCGCGGCGCTCGTCCTCACCTGCGACCTGCCCGACACCACTGCGGAGGTCCTGTTCCAGATCGGACGTACGGTCGGCCTCGCTGCGCATGTCGTCGAGGAGTCCGAGGAGGACCCGCTCCGCTGGCGGGCCACGGATCCCACGGCCTGACCAGCTCAGCCCGCGCTCAGCCCGCTCAGCGCTCGCTGTCGAGCTGGCCCATGAACTGGGTGGGATAGCGGTCGCCACGGGCGGCACCGACCGGGACGGCGGCGTCGATGCGGGCAAGATCCGCATCGTCGAGCACGACGTCGTTCGCTCCGACCATGGACTCCACCTGGCTCACCCGGCGGGAGCCGATCACCGGGACGATGTGCTCGCCGCAGGCCGCGACCCAGGCGATCGCCAGCTGTGCCAGCGTGACGCCCTTGGCGGCCGCGATCTCCTCCAACGCCGTGACCAGCGCCCGGTTGTGGTCGAGGTTGTCGCCCTGGAAGCGCGGCATCCGGCCCAGCGAGCCGTCGACGGTGCCGCTGCCGCCGATCAGGCCACGCCCGAGGACGCTGTACGCCGTGATCCCGATGCCCAGCTCGCGGCAGATGTCGAGGATGCCGTTGGTCTCGATCCCCCGGCTGAGCAGGGAGTACTCGATCTGCAGATCGGCGATCGGGGCCACCGCAGCGGCCCGCCGGATCGTCTCGGCGCCGACCTCGCTCAGCCCGATGTGGCGTACGTAGCCCGCCTCCACCATCTCCTGGACCGCGCCCACGGTCTCCTCGATCGGCACCTGCGGGTCCAGGCGTGCGGGGCGGTAGATGTCGATGTGGTCGGTGCCGAGCCGTTGCAGGGAGTAGGTCAGCGAGGACTTGACCGCCTCCGGTCGTCCGTCGAACCCGGCCGGCATCCCGACCGGGGTGAGCAGGGCGCCGAACTTCACCGAGAGCACCACGTCGTCGCGGCTGCGCTCCCGCAGCGCCCGGGCGATCAGCATCTCGTTGTGCCCGGCGCCGTAGAAGTCGCCGGTGTCGATCAAGGTGCCGCCGGCGTCGAGGTAGGCGTGGATGACGCGTACGCCCTCCTCGTCGTCGACCGCGCCGTAGGCGCCGGAGAGGCTCATCCCGCCCAGCGCGGGGGAGGTGACCACGGGACCGTTCTTGCCGAGCTGTCGGCTGCTGAATCTGCTGAGTGTCGTCATGCCGTCCAGCATGCGACGACCTCGGACGGCGCGGCAGGCACGGCACATCCAGGGACGCGCCGTCCCTGGATAACCGCCGACGGCCGACGGATGATGGGGAGCGTGATCGACCGCCGCGAGCTCGCCGACTTCCTGCGCCGTCGCCGGGAGCTGCTCCGGCCCTCCGACGTCGGACTCCCGGACGGGTTGCGGCGGCGTACGCCCGGCCTTCGTCGGGAGGAGGTCGCCTCACTCGCCGGGGTCTCGACCGACCACTACACCCGGCTCGAGCAGGCGCGCGGGTCGGCGCCGTCGGCATCGGTGCTCTCCGCGATCGCTCGGGCACTGCAGTGCGACCTCGACCAGCGCGACCACCTCTTCTACCTCGCCGGGATGCCCCCTCCTCCGCGACGGGCGGGTCACTACGTACGTCCCGGGCTGATCGCGCTCGGACGGCGGCTGACCGACATCCCCGTCGTGATCTGCACCGACGTCGGCGAGATCGCGTGGCTCAACCCGCTCGCCACCGCACTGCTGCCACCGCTGCCCGACGAGCCCGGCCGCGGCCGCAACCTGATGTGGCGCTGGTTCACCCAGCCCGACCTGCGGCCGGCACCCTCGGACGACTGGGACCGGATGTCGGCCAACCATGTGATGGACCTGCGGGCGACGTACGCCCGGCGCGCCGGCGACCCGGACATCACCTCGCTCGTGCACGACCTTCTCGAGGTGAGCGAGGAGTTCCGCCGGCTGTGGGAGCGCCACGAGGTCGCCGTGCGCCGCGCGGACCTGAAGACGTTCGTCCATCCAGAGGTCGGACCGGTCGTCGTACGCTGCGAGGTTCTGCTCACCGAGGAGGGCGACGTGAAGCTGCTCGCCTACTTCCCGGCCGAGGGAACCGATGCCGCGGAGAAGCTCGAGCTCTTGCGGGTCATCGGGATCCAGCGGCTCTCGGGCGCTGGATCGTCTGGTTGAGCATCTCTTGGGATCCCCGTTGGGACGTTTCTCGTGGGGTTGGCTCTCTTTGGGTTGGCTCTCGCTGGGTTGGCGTGGGCCGCCGACCCCTCTTCGAGGGTCTTCTCGATCTGGACCGGCGTCAAGGACGGGCCTTCGGCCCGCCGGCTACGCCGGCCGCCTTCGGCGGTCCTGGACTCCGGACCAGATCGAGAAAAGATTTGGCTGGCTATCGGGGCGGCGGCCCGGGTGTGTCAACGAAGGGGAACGTCGTTCGCTCACCGCGAAAGTCAGTGATGACCTGCAAAAACAGGTGACTTCTGAAGGTGTTGCCGCGTATAATATCGAGCATCAGGCAGGCACTCCTGGAAGGAACTGCGATGAGTCTCGGGCGCGACATCGACCACTGGGGCACCCACCCCGGTGACGCGATCGACGCCGCCCTGCAGTCCATTGAGAACGCCGTCCAAGAGCTGTTGTCGACCGACCCGATCTACTGGCGCACCGAGCAGAAGAAAGACCTCCTCGAGCGGCTGGAGAAGCTTCAAGCCCAGCAGGCTGCGCTAAAGCTGCGGGTGCTTGCTGTGGCTGGTGATATCGCTGAGGAGACCGGGGCGAAGGACGCCTCGGGGTGGATGCTGACCGAACTGCTCGTCGACAAAGCGGAGGCCCGGTCGCAGATCAAACTGGCTGCCGGTGTCGCGAAGTACGACCTCGTCGCCGCCGGCCTTGCCGAAGGCGTGGTCTCCCAGGCCAAAGCCCACGTGATCACCCGCGCCCTGGACGCTGTCGAGGCCGACCCGGCCGCCAGTGTCGAGGACCTGGTCTTGGCGGAGAAGCTGCTGGTGGAGTACGCCACGGTGCACACCGCGAACGAGCTCAAGAACATCGGGAAGCGGATCCTGGTCGAGGTCGACCCGGAGCGGTTCGAGGCCGCCGAGGCCAAGGCGTTGCAGCGGGAGGAGGAGCGTGCCGCCCGGCGGACGTTCTTCTCTACGCGCGACAACGGCGACGGGACCATCGACATCCATGCCCGGGTCTCCCGTGCCGTGGGCATGCGACTGCGGACCATGGTCGATTCGCTGGCGCAGCCGAGGAAGTGGTCGGCCCTCGACAAGGGCCGTCACGTCCCGTATGACCGGCTCCTCGGTCAGGCGTTCGCGCGGATCGTGGAGACCTATGACGTGGAGAACCTGCCCAGGCATGGTGGGCATGCGACCACGGTGTTCGTCACGATGAGCATCGACGACCTCCGTGCTGATCTCGGCACAGCCGCCCTCGGCTTTGATGGGGAGAAGATCACCGCGGCCGAGGCCCGACGGATGGCCTGCAACGCAGATCTGGTCCCCGTCGTTCTCGGCACCGACTCCGAGGTCCTCGACCTCGGCCGCACCGCACGCCTGGCCCACCCGGTCCAACACCGGGCGCTACGACTCAGAGACAAGTGCTGCCAAGCCGAAGACTGCGATGCACCAGCGGCCTGGACCGAGGCCCATCATCTGAAACCTTGGGCCGACGGCGGCAGAACCGACCTCGCGAACATGGTGCTGTTGTGCCCGCGGGATCACCACAGGATTCATGACCCGAACTACGGGCACGAGCGGCTGCCGGATGGGCGGATCCGGTTCACCCGACGTACCTGAATCTCCACCACGACAAAGCGGGGCCACGTCAACGAGGCAGGCATGACGACACGCCGCACGTGTCAGAGATCACGTCTCCCGACCCACTGCAAACGAGAACACGTTCTAGAATTGAGCGTGAAACCCACGTACGGCCACATAACCACCTGGTGGAACGGATTCGGAGGGTTGCACACCCCCCTTTAGGCTTGCCTTAGTACTCCACGGAAGGTTGAACTCCCTTATGCGTGACATCCGCGTTGCGATCGTCGGTGCCGGCCCGGCCGGCATCTACGCTGCCGACATCCTCACGAAGGAGCACCCTGGTGCGCGCGTCGACGTCATCGAGCGCCTGCCTGCTCCCTACGGCCTGGTTCGTTACGGCGTGGCTCCTGACCACCCGCGAATCAAGGAGATCATCAAGGCCCTGAAGCGCGTCCTGAACCAGGACAGCATCCGTTTCATCGGCAACGTCGACTTCGGCACCGACCTCAAGCTCGACGACCTGCACCGGTTCTACGACGCCGTCATCTTCGCCACCGGCGCGATGGCCGACCGGGAGCTCAACATCCCGGGGATCGACCTGCCCCAGTCCTACGGCGCGGCCGACTTCGTCAGCTGGTACGCCGGACACCCCGACGTCTCGCGGGAATGGCCGCTCGAGGCGGAGGAGGTCGCTGTTCTCGGCGCCGGTAACGTCGCGCTCGACGTCGCTCGCATGCTGGCCAAGCCTGCCGACGAGCAGCTGGTCACCGAGGTCTCCGACAACGTCTACGAGGGTCTGAAGAAGAACCCCGCCAAGACGATCCACGTCTTCGCCCGCCGCGGCCCCGCGCACATCAAGTTCAGCCCGATGGAGCTGCGCGAGCTCTCCCACTCCCCGTCGGTCGAGGTCGTCGTCGAGGAGGAGGGCTTCGAGATCGACGAGGCCGGCGAGAAGGCGATCCAGAGCCACAAGGCGACCAAGCTGGTGGCCGACATCCTGCTGAAGTACATGGAGGCGCCGTCGGCCGGCAAGCCTCACAAGATCGTCATCCACATGATGCAGAACCCGGTCGAGGTCATCGGCGAGGACGGCCGTGTGGTCGCACTGCGCACCGAGAAGACCGAATACAACGGCGACGGCACCGTCTCCGGGACCGGCGAGTTCATCGACACCCCGGTGCAGGCCGTCTACCGCGCCGTCGGCTACCTCTCCGAGGCGCTCCCCGACGTGCCCTTCGACGGCGAGAACGGTGTCATCCCCAACGATGGCGGCCGCGTGCTCGACCTCAACGGCGAGCACATCAACGGGACCTACGTCACCGGGTGGATCAAGCGCGGACCGGTCGGCCTCATCGGCCACACCAAGTCCGACGCCAAGGAGACCATCGACAACCTCCTCCACGACCTCGACAAGCTCAAGCCCGCCGAGCTCGGCTCGCCGGCCTCGGTCCTCGAGCACCTGTCCGGCAAGGGCGTCGAGTTCACCACCATCGAGGGTTGGGAGAAGCTCGACAACCACGAGCGCTCCCTCGGCGAGGCGCAGGGCCGCGAGCGGATCAAGGTCGTCCCGCGCGACGAGATGATCCAGATCTCCAACGCCACCCACTGACGCACGACATACGCTGCGGGGCCGGTCATCTCGACAGGCTCGATACACCGCATCCACCAGGATGACCGGCCCGCTGCGTATCTACGCATCGGAGAAGGGGTTGTGAACGGCGACCGCAGTCAGCTCGAAGTCCTTGGTGTTCCTGGTCGCGACCGTGAGTCCGTTCTCCATGGCAGTCGCGGCGAGCAGTGAGTCGATCACCGGCAGGGGCCGGTCGGCGTTCAGATCACCCCACCGCTTCGCGACGTCGACCGTCACAGGAAGCAAGCGTTCCTGGTAATCCTGTTCGACTCCGTCGATCCACTCCAGCAAGGACCCCGCAACAGCGTCGCCCCGCGCCGCCAGTTTGAGCGCACCCTTGCGTAACTCGCCGATGGTCAACACCGATACATACAGATCGTCGTCCCGCTGGGCGGCAAGCCATCTGACGACCGCTTGATCGGGGCGTTTGCGCCGCACCTCGGAAACCACATGGGTATCGAGCAGGTAGGTCATATCAACTCGTCCAGGTCGATCTCACGAGGAAGCGGTCACGTTCGATGTCGAGATCATCGATCGTCGGTCCGTTGAGCAGATACTCGGCGAACGAGACCTTCGGCCTGGACATCCGGCGGTAATCGTCGATTTCAGCCCCAATCGTCAACTCACGGTTGACGACCCAGGACCGTCAACCTACAGTTGACGCATGACCGCTTCGGGATCCAACCCCGCACACCGACAACGGCAGATGGCCGAGTCGTTCGGTGCTGACGCCGACCGTTACGACCGCGCCCGGATGGCCTACCCCGACGAGCTCATCGCCCGGGTCCAGGAGCTCTCGCCAGGCCCTGAGGTCCTGGATGTCGGGTGTGGGACCGGGATCGAGGCCAGGCAGCTGCAAGCGGCCGGCGCGAGCGTGCTCGGCATCGAGCCGGACGCCCGGATGGCGGCGTACGCCCGTTCGCGCGGGCTCGTCGTGGAGGAGTCGCGGTTCGAGGACTGGGATGCTGCGGGGCGTACGTTCGACGCGGTCGTCTCGGCGCAGGCGTGGCACTGGGTCGACCCGGCTGCCGGCGCTGCGAAGGTGCGGGACGTGCTCCGACCCGGTGGGCTGTTCGCGGCCTTCTGGAACGTCTATGCGCCGCCCGCGCCCGTTGGTGATGCCCTTCTCGACGGACTGAGGACGGTCATGCCCGACCTCCCTCTCGACCCCGCTGCCATGAAGCAGGCGGACAAGACGTACGAAGAGGGCGCCCGGCAGGTCGGCGAGCGGTTCGTCGGGCTCGGCGGGTTCGCCGAGCCGGAGCCGTGGCGGTTCTCCTGGTCGCGCGACGTCTCGCGCGCGGAATGGCTCGACTTCGTGCCGACCCAGGGCCTGCTCACCCGGCTCTCCCCCGAACAGTGTGCGCCGGTGCTGGAGGTGGTCGGTGCAGCCATCGACGACCTCGGCGGCAGGTTCACGCTCAACACCGTCACGGTGGGAATCGCGGTCCCACTCCGGCGCGTGCCATGACCCGACAGTTCCGACCACCAAGGAGAAACGCATGACCAGCACACCGGACCCTGCCCTCAAGGCCGTACGCCTCGACACCCTCATCGACTCGATCAAGAAGGCTCGGACCGAGCCGCTGGACCAGCTCGCCGACGCGATGGTGGTCGGCGAGCACCTGGGTGAGGTGGCCGACCATCTGATCGGACACTTCGTGGATCAGGCTCGCCGCTCCGGCGCCTCCTGGACCGAGATCGGGACCCGGATGGGGGTGACGAAGCAGGCGGCGCAGAAGAAGTACGTCCCCAAGGCCGGCGAGGCGGCGCTCGACCCGAACGCCGGGTTCGCGAAGTTCACCCCGCGTGCCCGCACGGTGGTCGTCGCCGCTCAGGGGGAGGCACGGAAGGCCGCGAACGCGGAGACCGGCGTACCTCACCTCGTGCTCGGTCTCCTCTCCGAGCCGGAGGGCGTCGCGGGCCACGCGATCCGGGCACAGGGTGTGACCCTCGAGTCGGTACGTGAGGTGGCGACCGCGGCCACGCCGGAGCCCTACGGCGAGGTCGGCGAGATGATCCCGTTCACCGCCGACGCCAAGAAGGTGCTGGAGCTGACGTTCCGGGAAGCGCTGCGGCTCGAGCACTCCTACGTCGGGACCGAGCACATCCTGCTCGCCCTGCTCGAGCACGAGGACGGCGCCGGGATCCTCCACGACGCCGGCGTCGACAAGGAGGCGACGGAGCAGACCGTCATCTCGATCCTCGACTCCCTGAAGGTCGACTTCGCGACGGCCGACACCGACTCCTCGGAGTAGCCCGACCGAGGGCGCTACCTGATCTGGGGGACCGCCGGTATGTGCGCGCAGCACGTGCCGGCGGTCCGGCTATGTTCCGAGGATCTGGAGGTACGCCATGTCACGCCGTGCTGCACGTCTTGCCCTCGGCATCGTCCTGGCCGCCGCTGTCGTCACCGTCCCCGCGGCGGTGACGTCGCCGCCGGCCGAGGCGGGCTGCCGGCCCGCGCTCAAGGCGCTGACGCTGTCCAGGAGCAGCGTGGTCGGCGGAGCGTCGACCACCGCCACGGTCACCCTCACCTGCCGGACACCCAGGCGCACCGCGGTCAGGCTGTGGGCCAGCACGGGCATCCGGGTCCCGGCGTACGTCTATGTCTCCACAGGCCGGAGCACCGCCAAGGTCACCGTTCGGACCTCGCCGACGGCGGTCCGCAGCAGCGGCCGGGTCAAGGCCGTCCACCGTCAGGTCGTACGTCGCGCGGCACTGGTCCGCTCGGTGACCCCGTGCCATCCCACGCCGGTGCCGACCGCCGTGGCGCTGCCGTCGTACGTCCACGCCGGCCAGGCCGCCACCGGGACGGTGACGCTCGACTGCGTCGCCAAGACATCCCTGGCGGTCGGCCTCACGTCGAGCTCGTCGTGGGTCGCGGTCCCGGGCTCGGTCACCGTCGCGGCCGGGCGGCGTACGGCGTCGTTCAAGGCGCTCACGAAGGCACCGTCGGTCGGGTCGCTGCCTGCGTTCGCCGTGACGATCCGGGCCACCCGCAACCAGAAGAGCGCCGCCCGGGTGATGCAGGTGCGGCCGGAGATCCGCCCGTTCCGGGCCGGGGACCGGTTCACCGTCGACGAGCCGGTCCTGACCCCCGAGGGAAGCGACGGCTGGGTGCGTGGAACGCTCCGGATCACCCTGGACCATCCGGCGCCGGCGGGTGGGCTCGTCGTGAACGGTTCGGTCATCGCCGAGGGCGAGACCTCGACCGAGGCGACGATCTACCACCACCCGTATCCGGCCGACTCACGGGTGACCGACCACCTGATCATCACCACGAACCCGTCCTCCGGCTCCGGCGACGTCCTCGTCCGCGAGGAGTTCACCTACACCGTCCGCCCGGCGCCCTGAGGATCCCTGACGCGCTCGAGCAACACCCCTGTGCCCGACGCACGCCAGGGACGTCTCAGACCCCGGCGGGCGCGAGCACGATGTCGAAGCGCACCTGTGACCAGGTGCCGTCGACGGCTCGACCGTCCGGCGTCGGTGTCCCCGCGGCCTGCCGCTCGAACTTCTTGATCAGCGACTCCTTGACGCCGAAGACGGTGTCCTTCCAGCCGATCGGGTCGCCCTCCGGGAAGATGTGGGTGACCAGCGTGCGGCAGCCCTCGTGGGTGACCATGAAGTGCAGGTGCGAGGCGCGGAGCGGCGAGCGTCCGACCGCGGTCAGCATCTTGCCGACGGGGCCGTCGTCGGGGATCGGATACGGCGTGGGCGTCAGGCCCCAGAACCGGTAGCCGCCCTCGTCGTCGGTGAACAGGTGCGCCCGCGCGGCCCGGGCACCGGCGTCGCGCTGGACGTCGTAGAGCCCGTCCTCGTCCGCCTCCCAGACCTCGATCCGCGCTCCGACCAGCGGTTTCCCGTCGGTGTCGGTGACGGTCCCGGTGACCCAGCAGGGCTCGCCCGGGGCTCCGAAGGCCATGTCCCCGCCGAGCTCGATCGCCGGGGAGTCCTCCACGAAGAACGGCCCGAAGACGGTGGCCTCGGTCGCGTCGGCGTACGCCTCGTTGTTGATGTTGATCGTCTGCATCGAGGCGCCGAGGGTGTCGGAGAGGAGGATGAACTCCTGGCGTACGTCGTCGGTGATGTGGCCGGCCTGGGTCAGGAACTCGATGGCCGCGGCCCACTCGTCCTCGGTGAGGCGTACGTCGCGGATGAAGGCGTGCAGGTGGCGCGTCAGCGAGACCATGACCTCCTTCAGGCGCGGGTCCTCGCAGTTGTCGAAGGACGCGACCACGGTGTCGACCAGGGTCTGCTCGACCGCCTGCTGCTCCGGCGATACGTCGGCTCCGTCGCTCATCAGCTCTCCTCTCCCGCCCACGCCGCCCTCAGCAGCGCGGTCAGGTTCTCCTCGGTGACCGGGGTGGGGTTGTTGTCGGGGATGGCGGCCATGATCGGGGCGACCGCCTTGGCGATGCCGTCCTCGGGCATGCCGTAGTCCTGGAGCGCCTTCGGCGCGTCGAGCGTCGTACGCAGCTCCGCCAGCCCCGCCACGGCGCTCGGCGCGCCGAACGCTGCTGCCATCCGCGCCTCCGCCTCGGGGGCGTTCGGGCCGTTGAACGCGAGCACGTGCGGGAGCACGACCGCGTGGGTCTGGGCGTGCGGCAGGTTGAACATGCCGCCGAGCACGTGACAGATCTTGTGGTGCATGCCCGACCCGGCGGAGGTGAACGAGACCGCGGCGAGGTAGGCGCCGTAGAGGGTCTGCTCGATCCCTGCGATGCTCTCCGAGTCGGCCTTGACCAGGGGAAGCCCGGCGGCGAGCCCCCGGATCCCCTCGGCGGCGTTGACCCGGTCGATCGGATCGACCCGCGGCCCCCACATCGCGTCGACGCAGTGGGCGAGCGCGTTCAGCCCGCTGGCGACGGTCATCTCGCCGGGCAACGTGGTCAGCAGGGAGGCGTCGTAGACGACCGACCGCGGCAGGACGCGGGCGTCGATGCCGGTCGTCTTCGTCTCGCCCGAGGTCAGCCCCCAGACGTTGGTCGCCTCGGACCCGGCGTACGTCGTCGGGACCGCCACGATCGGCAGCCCCGTGGTGAGCGCGACGGCCTTGGCGAGGCCGGTGGTCGAGCCACCGCCGACGCACACCAGCGCGTCGACCGCGGCCTCGGCCGCCCGCTCGCGAGCCCGCTCGGCGACCTCGACCGGCACGTGCATCACGACCTCGTCGTGGTGCAGCGCGACCGGGACGTCGGCCGTCACCCGGGCGGCGAGCTCGGCCTCGCGCTCGCCGGCGAAGACCATCACCCGCCGCGCGCCGAGCTCGTCGATCTCTGCGGCCACCGCAGCGGGCGCCTCGCCGGTGGCGAAGCGGACCCGCTGCGGGAGCGAATCATGCGTGAACTTCATGTGTTCCCCCCGCTCGGACCGGATCTATCAGGCCTTGCCCAGCAGCGTCGCGACCGCCTCGCCCAGCGCTGCGCCGGGGTCCTCGGGCAGCGACATGGCGCGCCAGGCGATGTGCTTGTCGGGACGTACCAGGATCGCGCCCGACTCCTCGACCTCACGGAGCTTGGCCCAGTCGAAGTAGAGGTCGGTGACCGGACGGCCCGGGCCGATGACGACGGTCTGGAGCGGGATCCCGAACTTCGTCCGGGCCGCTTCGGCCGCGTCCTCCCACGCCTCACCGGCGACGCCGGTGATCAGCGTCCATTGGGTGTAGGGCGCCAGGTCGAGCATCGCGTGCTTCTCGACGTTGTCGCCGACCCAGGCGTGCGGCAGGTGAGCGCCGGGCGAGGTCGACATCCGGTGGTAGAGGTCCTCGTCCTCGGTCGGCGCCGGCCGGGTGCCGTCGGAGAGGACCGCGTTGGACTCGTAGAACTGGCCGAGCTCGACGCCGTGGGCGTTGAACTCGTAGTTCTTGCGCTCCATCGCGGTGACCAGGGCGGCCCGCTTGGCGGCACCCTCGGGGGTGTTGGCCTTGCGCTCCTCGATGGCCTTGGCCATCTCCTCGCCCTCGAGGCCGACGACGCCGAGCGCCTCGAAGAGCTCGCCGAACTCGCGCGCGGACTGGTTGGCGCGGGTGACGATGCGCTTGGCGACCGGCGCGCGCTCGGCGGAGTAGGACTCCAGCAGCGACGGCTCGGCGTACCCCTGCAGCACCGCAGCGAGCTTCCAGGCCAGGTTGTAGGAGTCCTGGATCGAGGTGTTGGAGCCGAGGCCGTTCGACGGCGGGTGCCGGTGGATCGCGTCGCCGGCGCAGAAGACGCGGCCCTTCTGGGCGTGCGTCGCGTACATCTCGTTCACGCCCCACAGCGAGTAGCCGGTCACCTCCGGCTCCAGGTCGGGCATCCCGAGCAGGTCGCGGATGACCTTGACCGCGTACTCCTCGGTCAGCTCCGGCGGCGGCTGGTTGATGTCATAGCCCCACACGATCAGCCACTCGTCCCACGGACGGACCATCCGGACCAGGCCGGTGCCGATGCCGCCGACGTTCGAGCCCGGCTGGATGACCCAGTAGAGGACCGAGGGACGGTGGTCGACGAGTTCGGAGAGGTCGGCCTTGAAGGTGATGTTCATCGACCCGGCGATGTCCATCGCGCCCTCCATCGGGAGGTCGATGTCGGCGCCGACCTGGGTGCGAGCCCCGTCGGCGCCGATCAGGAACTTCGAGCGGATCTTGTATTCGTGCCCCGTCAGCCGGTCGCGGGCGATCGTGGTGACGCCCTCGTCGTCCTGGACGTGGCTCAGGTATTCGGTGGAGAACCGGGTCTGGGTGCCGCGCTCGGTCGCGTTGCGGACCAGGATCGGTTCCAGGTAGGTCTGCGGGATGTCGACGGTCAGGCACGGGCTGGCCAGCTGGTAGTCGGCCTCGCGGTCGGGGCGGGTGCCCCACGTACGGATGCGGCCGATCTCCTCGCCGGCGATGCTCGTGCAGAAGACGGTGTCACCGACCAGCTCGTGCGGCGTCGCGTCCGCCAGCACCTGCTCCTCGATGCCGAGGTCGCGGAAGATCTCCATCGCACGCTGGTTGGTGATGTGCGCCCGCGGGGTGTTCGCGGTCCAGCGGTACTTCGTGATCATGATGTTGTCGACACCGAGCTCGCTCAGGAAGAGCGCGGCGGACGCACCGGCCGGGCCGGATCCCACGACGAGTACGTCGGTGGTCACGACATCCTCGGTCTCCGGGATCTCGGTCTCTTCCTGGCCGTCGTCGAAGACTGGCATTTCCTCACCTTTCCGAGACCGCGGTGGGGTGTGTGATCGCAGTCTCAGGGCGAGTCTTACCGTCCCGCTCGGGCAGCATCAAAGATGGGCACGCGGGTTGGCGGAAATGCGTACGCGACTCAGCTGTCGAGAGGCAGCCACGCCTTGACCGCGGCGATGGTCGAGTCCGGCTTGCGAGCCCACTTGAAGTGGTCGATGCCGGGCTCGTCCAGGTGCACGCGCGCGACCTCGAGGCCCGGCATCCGCCGGTGGATCTCGTCGACCGTCTCACTGGGTGCCAGCCAGTCGCCCTCGATGGAGACGATCAGCGCGGGCTTCGCCACGGTGCGCATCAGCGGGGTGACGTCGCGTGCCGGTCGCCCGAAGCGGAGCCGGCCGGTGCGTGCGTACCTCGCCCATTCCTTCATCAGGGTGCGCGCCTCGCGTCCGGCGAACCTGAGCTGCTTGCCGGGGAAGTGGCCGACGACCCGGCCGACGAGGCCCATCACCTGGCTGGCGACCAGGAAGCCCGGGCCGTAGTTGCGCCAGTAGGGCGTCTGCGAGGCGACGTAGACCAGTCCAGCGACCCGGTCGTGGTGCAGCGCGGCGTAGGCGCTGGCGGCCTGGCCGCCGAGGCTGTGCCCGAGGACGTACGCCGCACCGGCCGAGGCCGGGACCAGCTCGCCGAGACGGTCGACGGCGGCGGCGATGTCGTCGACCAGGTCGGCGTAACCGAAGTCGTAGTCCCAGCCGGCTACGCGCCCACCGAACTCCTCGTGACCCCGCTGCTCCATCCGGCCGACGTTGATCCCCGCCTCCGCGAAGGCCACGATCAGCTTGTCGTAATAGCCGGCCGGCATGCCCATCGCGGGCACGACCAGCAGGGTCGGCGCTTCGGGGTCCGCCGCACGGACCACCGTCAGCGTGAAGCTGGTGCCCTCGGCACGCTCGATGACATGGGCCTCGGGGATGATCCTGGGGGCGGAGGTCTGGGTCACTCAACCAATGTTACTCGTCAGTAAGCTCACCGAGAATCCCGTCCGAAATCCACAGACTGGGCCTCTTGTGGAGAAGCCTGTGGATAAACCCTGTGACCGACCGGGAAGACCTCGTAGCGACCCCGCGTCGCCAGCCCCCAGAGGCCTCGCGGGGCCAGCAGGACGACGGCGATCGCGACGGCACCGAGCGCGATGAGGTACCAGGTTCCGTACGCGTCCAGCAGCTGCTGCAGCGCGAAGAAGATCACCGCACCCAGGATCGGGCCCTCGATCGTCCCCAGGCCGCCGATGACGACGATGAAGATCATGAACGCCGTGTATTGGACCGAGAACATCGAGTCCGGCGAGACCCGCAGGCCGTTGACCGCGATCAGTGCGCCCGCCAGCCCCGCGCCGCCGGAGGCGGCGACGTAGACGATCCGCTGCGAGCGTCGCACGGCGACCCCGAGCGACGCCGCCGCCACCGAGTCGTCGCGGATCGCGGTCAGACCGAGTCCGAGGCGCGAGCGCATCAAGAGGTACGTCGCGAGCACGACGAGCACGGCCAGCCCGAGCGCCAGGTAGTAGACGGTCGCGATCCGGGTCACCCGGTCGACGCCCTGGAACGCGGTGAGCGAGAGGCCGGAGCCGCCGCCGAAGCCGGGGAGCTCCTGGGTGACCAGCTTGAAGACCTCGGCCACCACCCACGTACCGATCGCGAAGTAGCCTCCGACCAGCCGGAACAGCAGGAACGACGTCGGTACGGCCAGGGCGGCGCAGACCACGCCGGCCGCCACCACCGCCACCGGGACCGGCAGTCCGACGACGTCGGCGAGCTTGATCACGCCGTAACCACCGGCGCCGATGAACGCCTGCTGCCCGATCGAGACCAGACCGCCGTAGCCGGCCATCAGGTTCCAGGTCGTGCCGAGGATGATCAGTGCGAAGAGGGTGACCAGGTTCGTCACGTCACCCGGGCTGAACACGAACCAGGGCGCCGCGGCCAGGAACACCACGACCGCGGCCAGGACACCGCCGCCGGCCAGCGACGGCCAGCCGCCGCGTACGACCTTCAGGTCTTGCGGAGCGAGGGTTGAGGTGCTCATGCGACGACCGCCTTCGGGAGCAGGCCCTGGGGCCGGAACAGGAGCACGACCAGGAAGACCAGGTGGCCGGCGAGGACGCCGTAGGCCGGGTCGATCTGGGCGCCGACGGTCTGCGCGACGCCGAGCACGAGCCCACCGAGGAGCGTGCCCCACAGCGAGCCGAGCCCGCCGATGATGACCGCCTCGAAGGCGAAGATGAGGACCAGATCCCCGTACGTCGGGCTGAACTGTGTCGACATGCCGAGGAACACACCGGCCAGGGCGACGGTGCCGATCGCGATGGCGGTGGCGAGGGCGTACATGTGCCGCTCGTCGATGCCCATGAGCGTGGCCGCCTCGGGGTCGTCCTTGGTCGCGCGCATCGCGCGGCCGGTGCGGGTGTGGGAGAGATAGAGCTGCAGCCCGACGATGACGCCGATCGCCACCACGAGCGTGATCAGCGAGAAGACGCCGAGCCTGAGCGGGCCGAGCTCGACCGATGCCGTGGACAGGTCGCCGATCGAGATCTTGCGGGAGTCGGCCGTGAAGATCTCCTGGAGCAGGTTGGCGCCGATGACGGCCAGGCCGAACGAGACCAGCAGAGGCGACAGCTCACCGTGGCGCAGCGCCGGGTTGAACAGGCCGCGCTGGATCGCGTAGCCGACCGCGGCGAGCACCGGGATGACGACGACGATCGTGAGGAACGACGGCATCCCGGTCTGCTGGACGAGCCAGAACGCGAGGTAGGCCGCGGCGACCGCGAGGACGCCGTGGGCGAGGTTGACGATCCGCATCACCCCGAAGATCAGACTGAGACCGCAGGCGAGGAGCGCGTACTGCCCGCCGAGCAGGAGTCCCTGGAGGACCGCGTTGATCCAGTCCATCACCCGGCCTCCTGTTCATCGACCCCGAAGTACGCCGCTTGGACCTGCTCACGGGTGACCTCGGCTGCTGCTCCTTCGAGGACCGTGCGGCCCTCCAGGAGGCACTGCACCCGGTCGGCCACCGTGAGCGCCTGGGTGAGGTCCTGCTCGACCACGAGCACCGTCGTCCCCTTTCCTGTGATCGTGGGGAGAGCCTTGTAGATGTCGGCGATCACGACCGGAGCGAGACCGAGCGAGACCTCGTCGAGGAGGAGCAGCTTCGGGTTGGCCATCAGCGCCCGGCCGATCGCGGTGGCCTGCTGCTCGCCACCGGACAGATGCGCGCCGCGGCGTTCGCGCTTCTCGGCGAGGAGCGGGAACGCGTCGTAGACGGTCGCCAGATTCCACGGACCGGGTCGGCGGCCGTAGGCGCCGACCTTGAGGTTCTCCTCGACGGTCAGCGAGGCGAAGATCCGCCGTCCTTCCGGCGTGAGCGCGATGCCTTCCCTGACTCGCCGGTGGGCCGGGGTGTGCGAGACGTTGTGGCCGTTGAACCGGATCTGGCCGGCGCTCGGCCGGAGCAGCCCGGCGATCGTCTTCAGCAACGTCGACTTTCCGGCGCCGTTGGCGCCGATCACGGCCAGCGTCTCGCCCTCGGCGACGGTCAGGGTGATGCCGTGCAGGGCGCGGAAGTCGCCGTAGCTCACGTCGATCGCGTCGACTTCGAGCAGGGTCATCGGTCTCCCTCGAATGCTGACCGAGGTAACTCGGTGAACGGGTGCTGGTTTCGTGGAACTCCGCGAGGGGAGTGGACGCGGACCGAGTTACCTCGGTGGGCATGCCGCGGGTCGTCCCGGGATGCTGACCGAGGTACGTCACTGAGCTCGCACTTCCCTCGTGGAACTCCACGAAGGCAGTGACCACCGACCGAGTTACCTCGGTGAGCATTCCGCGGGCTCACGCGCCCTCCAGGTCAGGCGAGCCGAGATAGACGGCGGCGACGGCGTCGCTCGCCATCACCTCGCGCGGGTCGCCGGTGGCGACGACGTCGCCCTGGGCCAGGCACATCAACCGGTCCACGACCTGCAGCAATGCGTGCACGATGTGCTCGATCCAGACGACTCCGGTGCCGCCGTCGCGGATGGCGCCGATCGTCGCGATGAGCTCGGGTAGCTCGTGCTCGGTGAGGCCGCCGGCGATCTCGTCGAGGAGCAGCAGCCGGGGCTGGGTGGCCAGCGCGCGGGCGAGCTCGAGCCGCTTGCGGTCGAGCAGTCGCAGGGAGCCGGCGGGGGTGTTGGCGAGATGGGCGAGCGAGGCGGTCTCCAGCGCCTGCCAGGCCTGGTCGTTCGCCTCGCGGCGGCGCGAGCCGGCACCGAAGGTGGACCCGACCAGCACGTTCTCGAAGACGGTGAGCCCCTCGAAGGGGCGGGGGACCTGGAACGTACGTCCGATCCCGAGGGCCGTACGCCGGGCGGCAGGCATCCGGGTGACGTCGGCGCCGTCGAACCGGATCGTCCCGGCGTCGACCGGGAGAGTGCCGGTGACCAGGTTGAGCAGCGTCGACTTGCCGGCGCCGTTGGGGCCGACGATGCCGAGGGCCTCGCCCGCGGCCACCTGGAAGGAGACCGAGCGGGCCGTGACGACCTGGCCAAAGGACTTGGCCAGGCCGTCAGCTACGAGCAAGGTCACTTGAGAGCCTCGGGCTCGCCTCCGAGAGGTACGTCGGGAGCCAGCGAGTTCTGCACGACGACCAGCTCGAACGGGTGCTCTCCACCCTCGACCTGGCGCCACTGACCGCCCGCGAGGGAGGTCTTGGCGACGTACGGCGGGACGTTCTCGTCCTTGCCCCAGGCGACGTCACCGACGACCGTGGACACCTCGAGACCCGAGAGCGCCTCGGTGATCGCGTCGGCGTCGGTCGAGCCGGCCTCGGTCACCGCGGCGGTCGCGACCTCGAAGAGCGCGTGCGCGAAGCCCAGCGGCTGGGTCCACTGCTTGCCGGTCTTCTCCTCGTACGCATCCGCCAGCTCCTGCGCGGACTGGCCGGTCAGCGAGGACTTGTAGGGCGCGGTCGGGGTCCACCAGACCTCGGTGGACAGGTTGTGGGCGATCGGGCCCAGCGCCTCGACGCTGCTCGGGAAGAGCAGCGCCTTGCCGATGGTGGCGACCTTCGGGTTGTAGCCCTGCTGCTTCGCCTGCTGCCAGAAGGTGGTGAAGTCCGGCGGGATCGGGACGCCGACCAGGACGTCGTGACCCTTGTAGGCGCTGATCTGGGCGGAGAAGTCCTTGGTGCCGTTGGGGTAGTTGCCCGGGTTGTCGATCTTCACGCCGGACGCCTCGGTGAGCGCCGGGAAGTTGGCACCCCAGGCCTCGCCGTCGGGGTCCTTCGGGAAGAGACCGCCGGCCTTCTTGTTGTTGGGGACCTTGCTCCAGATGTCCTGGTAGACGGTGGCGACGTCCTCCAGGCCCCAGAAGAAGTGGTAGCTGTACTTCAGCTCCGCCGGCTTGTCGCCGCTGCGGATCGCGAACGGCTGCCACGGGGCGACCGTGGTGATGCAGGGAATCGAGTTGGCCTCGCACTGCTCCGAGACCGGGTTGACGATGTCGGGCGTCGAGGAGGCGACGATGATGTCGGCGCCGTCCTTGTTGATCAGGTCGCCGGCCACCGCCCCGGCCTTCGTCGTGTCGCTCTGCGCGTCGCGCACCACGATCTCGACGTCGAGCTCCTTGTCGCCGGCCTTGACCGGGTTGTCCTTGAAGTAGGTCTCCAGCTCGTCGACGACGAAGCTGTTCGCCTCGCCGAACGGCGCCGAGGAGCCCGTCTCCGTCGAGACGAATCCGATGGTCAGCGTGTCCTCGCCACCACCGCCTTCGTCGTCGATGCCGCCCGACCCGCATGCGGTCAGGGTCAGCGCCATCGCTGCGACACCTGCGGCGGCCAGGCTCAGGCCGCGTCCGGTGGTGAGTCCGTTGGGCACGTACGTCTCCTTCGAGAGTGGGGGTTCGAGAGTGTCGTCCCGCCGGTCCCGAGGGGGAGGATCGGATCCGGGTTGGCGGAAATCGGCATGGAAGACCTATCGGACTTTGGTGGACTTGTCACCCTTTCGCGCCGAGAAGTCGGGTACGTCGGCCGAGAAGTCGCTCCCGTCGACCGAGTTGGCAGCGCGGTGACCACTCGGCCGACGCGCCTGACGCCTCGGCCGGCGGGGGTGACGCCTCGGCTGGGATCAGGCGCGGGCGGCGCGGCGTACGTCTCCGGCGGTCACGCCGAAACGCTTGCGGAAGGCCTGGGAGAAGTAGGAGGCGGAGGTGAAGCCGCACCTCTCGGCGACGTCGATGGTGCGGATCGTCCGGTCCGATCCGGCGGCGAGCATCGCATAGGCGAGCTCGAGGCGCCGGCCGAGGATGTGGCGGGGGACGCTGGTGCCGGCGTCGGCGAAGAGCCGCGACAGGTGGCGCTCGGAGATGCCGGCGCCGGCGGCGACCGCCGTGGCGGAGAGGCCGGGATCGGCCAGATGGTCCTCGATGAACGCCTTCGCCGCGGCGCGGTGGGCGGTGGCCAGGGACACCTTGCCCTCGGTGGCGATCACCGAGATCAGGTCGAGCACGGCGCCCTCGTCGGCCGGCACCGGGTCGTGGGGTCGGAGCGCTCGACCGACCATCTGCACCAGGGCGCGACCGTGCGGGTCCTGATCCCTGCCGGCGTCGAGGACGAGCGGGGACGGCATGGATGCCATCCCCGTGCGGGCCGCGAAGGCGTCGATCGGGACCTTGACCGCGAGCTCCTCGAGACCGTGCCCGAAGCCGCGCAGGAAGGGCGCATCGACGTCGCACACGATCAGCTGGCCGGGGCGGATGATCGTGCGGCGGCCGGCGTACTCCAGGATCGCCTCGCCGCGGAGGCTGGCATAGACGGCGATCGACCGGGCCGGAATCTCCTTGACGAGGCTGGCCGGCCGCTCGACGACATGGCGGGTGGCCCGGACCCGCGCCAGATGGATCTGGTCGAGCTGCAGGTTGACCTCCTGCGCATCGAACCCGTGGTCGTCGATCGGCCGGCAGGACAGCGCGACCAGCGCGCAGGCGTTGTGGCGTTCCCAGGCCTCGACCTGCGCGTCCGCGCTCAGCCGGCTGGTCTCGAAGATCTCCGGACGACGAACCCTCGCGACGAGGGGAGAAGGCGGCACGTCTCGACTCTACGGCGTACCGGGAACCGCAGTCGACGACTTAGGGAAGACTTACCTTTCTGGAATGGTTCAAGAAAAGGTGGCACAGTGGGTGTCACCACGAAAGACCAACACTTCGATCTGGGGGATCCACCGAACATGACCACGAAGACCGACACCAGCAGCGCCACCCACACCTCGCACCCCGCGTTCGTCCCGAGCCCGGCGTTCGCGACCCAGATGCAGCGTCTGCTCGTCGATCTGACCGAGCTGAGCCTGCAGGGCAAGCAGCTGCACTGGAACGTCGTGGGCAAGAACTTCCGCGACATGCACCTCGTCCTCGACGAGGTCGTCGACGCCGCCCGCAACTTCACCGACGAGATCGCCGAGCGCATGCGCGCGCTCTACATCCTCCCCGACGGCCGCACCGGCACCGTCGCCGAGGACACCACCCTCGCGCCGCTCCCCGCGACCGAGGTCGACACTGCGACCGCCGCCGACCTCGCCGCCGCCGCGCTCTACGCCACCTCGAAGACCGCTCGTGACATCCACGACGACATCGACGCCGAGGACCCGACCACTGCCGACCTGCTCCACGCGATCATCACCCGCGTCGAGCAGCTCGCCTGGTTCATCGACTCGGAGAACCGCGTCGCCAACCAGTCGAAGCCGGCTCAGCTCACCGTCTGACCCTCCTCACCCACGGAAGGCGCCCCGCGAGCTGCTCGCGGGGCGCCTTTCCCGCTTGTCACCGGATGTCATCGGCGGGGCTGCGCCGAGAGCTACCTGGTCCCGCGCAGCAGCTTGCGCAGGTCGGTCGCGGGATCGGCGAGATCAGATGCCCGTACGTCGACCCCTCGGTCGATCATCCGCCGCGCCGCGCGCACGGCGTTGGGGTCGTCCACCGCCACCGCGCCGATGACACGCTCGCCGCGGAGCGTGAACACCGAGAAGGGCGGCTGGCCGACCACGCCGCGTACGACGGTCTGATGCTCCGCGTCCGGCGAGCGCATCTCGCCGACGCCTTCGACGTGGAGGCCGTACCGGTCCGACCACCACCAGGGTGCAGTAGCGGGCGGGGGCGCTGACCCGAGGATGGTCGCCGCCGCCCGGGCGCCGTCCCGCTGGGCGGCCTCCCAGTGCTCGGCACGAGGGTGGTCGCGGAGGCGGGCGCAGTCTCCGACCGCGAGGACCGACGGGTGGCTGGTCACCTGGCCGGAGTCGACCAGGATGCCGCGGGAGGTCTCCAGGCCCGCGGCCTCGGCGAGCCCGGTCTCGGAGACCAGACCGACCGCCAGGAGCACGACGTCGAACCGGCGCGAGTCAGGCTCGCCCTTGAGCTGCACGGCGACCCCGGCCCGGGCCTCCAGCAGCGTCTCGACCGTGGTCGTGAGCGCCTCCCCACCATGCTCGGCGTGCAGGCCGTGCAGCCACCTGGCCACCTCGGTCCCGACGGCTGCGGCAAGAGGAGGGTCGAGCGGATCGACGAGGACCACCTCGGCCCCCAGCCCGCGAGCGGTCGAGGCGACCTCCGCGCCGATCAGGCCGCCACCCACGATCAGCAGCCGCGCGCCGGGCACCAGCTGCGTACGCAGCCTGTCGGCGTCCGCGACGTCCCGCAGCACATGGACGGGCGCGTCTCGTCCGAGCTGGCCGAACGTCGGTCGCACCGCTCGACCGCCCGTGGCGAGCACGATCCGGTCCGCCGGCAGCACCCGCCCGTCGGCGAGCTCGACCTCGCCGGCGTCCGGGCGCACCGAGACGGCGACAGCGTCACCGATCAGTGAGATCTGCTGGTCGGCGTACCAGTCCGGGCGCTGCAGCGCGATGGCGTCGAGCGGCTTCTCGCCGGCCAGGTATGCCTTCGACAGCGGCGGGCGGTCATAGGGAACGGCGTCGGCCGAGACGAGCGTCAGCTCACCGGCGTACCCGTTCTTCCGCAGCTCCGCGACGGTCGACACACCGGCGATGCCACCACCGACGACGACAACCGAGGTGACCGTCACGGCCTCTCGCCGGGGAAGAGGTAGACCTCCCCGTCACGCACCTCGACCCGGTGCGGCACGGTGTCGCGCGTGGCCGGGAGCCCGTCGACCTTGCCGGTCTTGAGGTTGAACCGCGAGGAGTGCAGCGGGCACTCGACGTCGCCGTCCTCGACCCAGCCCTCGGCCAACGAGGCGGTCTCGTGGGTGCAGGTGTCGTTGAGGGCCCAGCAGGTGCCGTCGTCGTCGCGCAGGATGGCGATGTCGTCCTCGGTGCCGGTGATCTTCGAGGAGATCGCGATGCCCTCACCCTCGGGGATGTCATCGACGGACGCGACGCGGATGCCTGTGCTGTTTTCGACGTTTCCACTATTTCCGGTCATGCCCCCATCTTCCAATGCCACACACAAGGAACCGGCCACCTCCCCCGAGGTGGCCGGTTCGTGGGGGACATTCGGACGGTTCAGGACCGCCGGATCAGTCCGGGCAGGTGTTGCGGTAGTCGGACAGGTTGATCGAGGACGGCGCCGGGCAGAGGAACTGCGAGTAGCGGGTGTCGTCGTCGACGTAGCGCTTCAGCCAGGTGACGAACAGGCGTCCTTGCCAGTCGTCGTCGGTGTTGGCGATGAGATGGTCGCCGTTGTTGATCTCTCCGTACGCCTTCTCCCGGGCACCGGTGGCCGAGGTGTAGAACGGGATCGAGTGGGACGACACCGGCGCGACGGTGTCCAGCTCGGCGCCGATGATCATGGTCGGGACCTGGATGCCGGGCCAGGTCTTGTCGGTGTGCCAGGGCTGGAGCGCGACCGCGGCCTTGATCGAGGAGTCCTGGTTGGCGGCCTCCAGCGTTCCGCCGCCGCCCATCGAGTGGCCGGAGACGGCGATCCGCGACTCGTCGAGACGGGTGGCGACCGCGGAGGACGCGCTCGACTTCAGGTAGCGCACCGCGGCGAGGATCTGCGTTCCACGGCTCTCGGGCTGGTCGTAGCGGGAGTTCGTGTCGATCGCGAAGACCACGAACCCGTGGGAGGCGACCCGACGGGCGACCGACGCGTAGGACGTGGACGAGGCCGTGAAGCCCGGCGCGAGGACGACACCGCCGAACGTGCCCTGGGTCGTCGACGTGGGGTAGTAGATCGTGCCGCCGCCGAAGCCGGTGACCAGTGAGGACACCGACGTCGAGGAGAGCGCGAACGTGCCGTTGTCCAGGACGCTGGACGCGGTGGGGTCGGGCCCGCGCTCGTACGGGCTCTCGGCCTCGGCCGGGGCGACCAGGCCGAGCAGGGGGAGGGAGACGGCCGCAGCGACCGCCGCAACGCGAAGGGAGAGTGATCTGAGCACCGAGCTCATGGGGGTCAGCTCCTTCGTACATCCGGCCCCGGGCTGTCCGGGATGTCCGGTTGAGAATCGAAGGTAACGGCGCCGTTACCGGCCTGGCACCGTCGCGGAAACAGAACGTGTTTGGGCGACCCGCCCAAGAACCAGGACGTACGTTCCGGGGCCGACCCCGACAGAGCGTCCGCGACGATCAGGGGAACACCCGATGCCATAGGTACCGCGGCTACATATCGTCTTCGGTGTGACCACCGAGATATCCGAGCGCCGACCACGCATCAGCCTCTTCTGCTTCCGCGCAGTCGCGGTCGTCACGGCGCTCTTCGCGATCGGGCAACCGATCTTCATCGGCTCCTACTTCTCCGGCACCTTCGAGGCGCTGGGGCTGCACACCGCCGGAGCGGCAGCGCTGCAGGGCCTCGCCCTGCTGCTGCCGGTCGCCGCGGGTGCTGTCGTCGCGATGCGCGGGCGATGGTGGTTCCTCGTCTGGTCGCTCGTGCTCTTCCTCCTCATCCACGTCCAGGCCGTCCTGGGCTACACCCGGGTCCTGCAGTGGCACGTCCCGGTCGGGGTCCTCACCGTCGGCATCGCGGTGGCGCTGGCCATCGCCTCGCTGCGTCGTGGTGCGGGCAGCCCGCGGGAGGCCCGGCGATGAGGATCGGACGACGCGCCCTGATCGGCGCCGGGCTCGCGGCGCCGATCGCCGGGTCCCTGGCCGCCTGCGGCGATGCCCCCGGGCAGACCGGACGGATCCTGCACAGCGCCGCACGGCTGCCGAAGGCGTACGCCACACCGTTGCCGTTGCCGCCGGTCAAGCGCCCCTCGGACGGCCTGATCGAGATCACCCAACGCTCCGCGTCGGTGGAGGTCCTGCCCGGGCTGAAGACCGAGATGATGACGTACGACGGGGTCTTTCCCGGTCCGACGCTGGAGACCCGGCGGGGCGAGCCGGTGACCGTGCGCCACACCAACGCGCTCATGCTGCCCACCGCGACGCATCTCCACGGCGGGCACACGCCGGCGGAGAGCGACGGCTGGCCGACGGATCTGCTGGTGCCGCCCGGTTTCAACACCTACCAAGCCCATCCGGCCGGGCACGACGGCGGACACCAGCCGATGGTCGACCCGAACGCGCAGGTCAGCACGGGGAGGCGGGACTACCGCTATCCGCTCGAGCAGCCCGCCACGACGCTCTGGTACCACGACCACCGGATGGACTTCACCGCCCCGCAGGTGTGGCGTGGGCTGGCCGGTTTCCACATCATCCGCGACGATGAGGAGGACGCTCTCTCGCTGCCGCGTGGCGTGCGAGAGATCCCGCTGATGATCGCCGACCGGGCCTTCGACGAAGACGGTGCGCTGCGCTATCCCGCGCTCGACCCGGAGCTGCTGAGCACGCCCGGGGTCGAGAACCGCTACATGGCCGGCGTGCTCGGCGACGTCATCCTGGTCAACGGCGCCCCGTGGCCGGAGGCGGAGGTCGACGCGGCGCAGTATCGGCTGCGACTGCTCAACGCCTCCAACGCGCGCCGCTACACGCTCAGTCTGACGACCGACGACGGGAAGCCGGTGAGCTTCACCCAGATCGGATCCGACGGCGGACTCCTCGCCGCCCCCGCTGAGCACCACGAGATCACGATGGCGTCGGGCGAGCGGTTCGACGTCGTCGTCGACTTCCGTTCGCTGCCGCCGGGGACGACCGTCGAGATGCGCAACGGCCTGGGGACCGGACGGACCGCTCAGGTGATGCGCTTCCGGATCGCCCGCCGCGCGGCCGACGACGTGCGGATCCCGGAGCGGCTGGCCGACGTGCCCGAGCCCGAGAAGCCCGACGGCGCGGTCGTCCGCAGGTGGCACTTCCGCCAGGCGAGGGTGCACGGCCGCAAGGGCTGGGGCATCAACGGCAAGCCCTTCGACCCGGCCGTCCCGCAGGCCCAGGTGCCGCTGGGCTCGACCGAGATCTGGGAGTTCTTCACCGACGCGCACCACCCCGTCCACGTCCACCTCTCGCCCTTCCAGGTCCTCCGCCGCGGCAACCGCGGGCCCGGCCCGATGGACCTCGGCTGGAAGGACACCGTCGACGTACGTCCGTACGAGGCCGTCCGGGTCCGGGTCAGGTTCGAGAAGTACGCCGGGAGGTTCCTCATCCACTGCCACAACCTGGAGCACGAGGACATGGCCATGATGGCCGGCTTCGAGACTGTCTGACCCCACCCAGTGGTGGCTCAGCTCACGTCGAGCCGCTTCTCCATGTCGTCGAGCATCCCCTCGACCTTGCGGTAGGTGTGTGAGCTGTATGCCCCGATGCTGCGCTCGGCGGCGAGCGCGTCCCGCATCGCGTCGAGGTAGCGCCGCTGCAGGATCATCGTCTGCTCCAGCACATCGGGGCGCATCGCCGGCGCCTCACGGACCCCGGCGAGGACCCGCGGGAGGATCCGGTCCTTGAGCTTGGTGACGAGCTGCGGGTCGATCGGCTCGCCGTCGATGGTCTGCGACTCCAGCGGTCCCAGGGCGTCGATCGCGTCCTCACCGACCTGGCGCAGCAGAGCACGGAACGCGTCGTGGCGGTCCTGGGACGACTCGCCGGGGAACCGCATCCGCCGGATCACGGCGGGGAGGGTGAGCCCGAAGAGCACGAGCGTGATGAGTGCGACCAGGAAGGCGGCGAGGACGACGGTGGCGCGGTGGGAGGTGCCGGCCGGGATGGTCTGGGCGGCGGCGACGGTGACGACCCCACGCATCCCGGCCCAGCCGATCGTGACGAAGCCACGCTTGGTGATCGGTTCGCGCTCCTCGAAGTCGATGTCGGCGCGGCTGCGCGCCAGCCGCCGCCTGGCCGAGACGATCCGGGTGTCCTCGCGGTCGTCGTCAGGGTCCAGCGAGTCGAGCTTCTCCTCGAACTGGTCCAGGCGGGCGCGTACCTCCTCCTGGGTCGCCTCCTGGTCCCGCAACGCGGGGCCGGCGAGCCCGGCGAACCGGAGCACCACGAGCAGCGCGACCACGATCAGGACGAGACCGGTCATCTCACCGAGCGTCGTCTCGCCGCGGGCGGCATCGACCAACTCCGGCAGCTGGTAGCCCATCGCCAGGAAGACGCCGCTCTCCAGGATGAAGTTGAACGTCGACCAGGTGGTCGCCTGCGTCTGCCGGTCACGAGCGCTGAACCGGCGGCTGCCCAGCGCGCCGGTGACCAGTCCGGCGACGACGACCGCGAGCACACCGGACGCGTTCAGCTCCTCGGCCGGGAAGTAGGCGACGAAGGGCACCGCGAACGAGATCGTCGTGTTCAGCACCGGGTCGTCCAGACGCTCGCGCAGCAGCACGGTCAGCCAACCGACCACGCCACCGATCACGAGCGCGCCGACGACCGCCCAGCCGAACTCCAGGGCCGTACGCCCCAGCGAGAACGAGCCGGTCGCCGCGATCCCCGCGACGGCCGTACGGAGCACCACGAGCGCGGACGCGTCGTTGACCAGGCTCTCCCCCTCCAGCACCGTCATCACCCGAGGGGGCAGCCCGACCCGCCGTCCGATCGCCGTCGCCGCCACCGCGTCGGTGGGGCTGACGACCGCGCCGAGCGCGACCGCGAGCGGGAACGAGATCGCCGGGAACAACCAGTGGACGACCGCACCGATCACCAGAGCCGAGACGATCACCATCACGACCGAGAGCCAGCTGATCAGCCGGAGGTTGCGCCGGAAGTCGATCACCGGCAGGTTGACGGCGGAGGAGTAGAGCAACGGTGGGAGCACTCCGGCCAGGATCAGCTCCGGGTCGAGCTCGATCTGCGGCGCACCGGGGAGATAGCTCGCCCCGATCCCGAGCCCGACGAGCAGCAGCGGCGCCGCCACCCCCGTACGCCGCGAGAACACCGACGCCGCGATCATGATCGCCAGCGCCGCCCCGACGATCAGCAGCACGTGATGGTCCACGCTCGGAGTCTAGGCTCGCTGAGCCGCGAGATCGGGGAGCGGCGACCGGCGATCAGCCGATGGTCACACGCACTTCGTCATGGCCTCGGTGAGCTTCTCGTCACCCATCAGGGCGGAGACGGACGAAGGGTCGGTGATGGCGTCGAGGTCCACGTTGTCCATGAAGGCGGCCGACATGCACGTCGCCTGGTCGTCGGTCATGCCCGCCTTGACGTACATCTCGGTGAGGTAGTCCTCGAAGCCCTCCGGGTCGTTCCTCGGGTCGGGGACCTCCCCGGCGGCGGGCGCCGCGGCCTCGGTCTCCTCCGCGGCCTCGGTCTCCGGGGCGGCGGCGGCCTCCGTCTCCGCAGTCTCCGCGGCGGGCTTCGAGCCCGGCTCCTCGCTCTCGGAGCCACACGCGGTGGTGGCGCCCAGGAGCATCACGGGGACGGCGACGGCGGCCGCAATACGACGTACATCGATCTTCATGTTCGACATCATCGGCAGGCCGCTCGACGACTGTCCACACGTTCGCGCAGAAGTGCGGAAACGTTGGGTTCGCCCGGCCATCGACCGTCAGCCGATGACCAGGCGAGCTCCGTGCTCTCAGTTCTGTGCTCTCAACGGAAGCGGCGCAGCCGGAGACTGTTGCTCACCACGAACACCGACGAGAACGCCATCGCGGCGCCGGCGAGCATCGGGTTGAGCAGGCCGGCGACCGCGAGCGGGATCGCGGCGACGTTGTAGGCGAACGCCCAGAACAGGTTGCCCTTGATCGTGGCCAGCGTCTTGCGGGAGAGCCGGATCGCGTCGGCCGCGACCCGCAGGTCGCCGCGGACGAGGGTCAGGTCGCTGGCCTGGATGGCCACGTCGGTGCCGGTGCCCATCGAGAGGCCGAGGTCGGCCTGGGCCAGGGCCGGGGCGTCGTTGACGCCGTCTCCGACCATCGCCACCACGCGACCCTCCTCCTGCAGCCGGCGCACCACCGCGACCTTGTCCTCGGGGAGGACCTCCGCGATGACGGTGTCCGCGGAGACCGGGATCCCGACCTCGGCGGCAACCGACCTGGCCACCGTCTCGTTGTCGCCGGTGAGCAGGACCGGGGTCAGGCCCAGGCGCTGGAACTCCGCGATCGCCTCGGCCGAGGTCGGCTTGATCACGTCGTTGACGACCAGGACGCCTCGGGCCTGCCCGTCCCAGCCGACGGCGACGGCGGTGCGACCCTCGCTCTCGGCAGCAGCCATCGCGGAGGCGAGGTCCTCGGGCAGGTACTGGCTCCACTCCTCCAGCAGCCGGACCCGGCCGACGAGGACGGCGTGACCCTCGACGATGCCCTGCACCCCCAGGCCCGGGACGTTGGCGAAGTCCTCGGCTGCGGGCAGGGTGCCGACGCGGGCCTCGGCCCCGGACGCGATGGCCCGGGCGATCGGGTGCTCGGAGGCGTGCTCCAGGGCGCCGGCCAGCCGGGCGATCTCGTCGGCGTCCTCGCCGGGTGCGGCGATCACGTCGGTCAGAGTCATGGTGCCGCTGGTGACGGTGCCGGTCTTGTCGAGCACGATCGTGTCGATCTTCCGGGTGCTCTCGAGCACCTCCGGGCCCTTGATCAGGATGCCCAGCTGGGCGCCGCGTCCGGTGCCGACCATCAGGGCCGTGGGCGTCGCCAGACCGAGCGCGCACGGGCAGGCGATGATCAGCACCGCCACCGCCGCGGTGAACGCGGTGGCGGCACCCGCACCCGCGCCGAGCCAGAACCCGAGGGTGATGGCGGAGAGGGCGAGCACGATGGGTACGAAGATCCCCGAGATCCGGTCGGCGAGCCGCTGCGCCGCGGCCTTGCCGGTCTGCGCCTCCTCGACCAGGCGCGCCATCTGGGCGAGCTGGGTGTCGGCGCCGACCCGGGTCGCACGTACGACGATGCGCCCGCCGGCGTTCACGGTGGCCCCGGTGACCGCGTCACCGGGGGCGACCTCGACCGGCACGGACTCGCCGGTCAGCATCGCCGCGTCGATGGCGGAGGAACCGTCCTCGACGATGCCGTCGGTGGCGACCTTCTCCCCGGGACGTACGACGAACAGGTCGCCGACAGCGAGCTCGTCGACCGGGATCCGGGTCTCGGACCCGTCGCGGAGGACGGCGACCTCCTTGGCACCGAGCTCGAGGAGCGCGGTGAGGGCGGCGCCCGCACGGCGCTTCGAGCGGGCCTCGAAGTAGCGGCCGGCCAGGATGAACGTGGTGACGCCGGCGGCTGCCTCGAGATAGATGTTGCCGAGTCCGTCGGTGCGCTCGATGGTGAGGCTGAACGGGTGGGTCATCCCAGGCTCGCCGGCGGTGCCGAGGAACAGCGCGTAGAGCGACCAGCCGAGCGCGGCCAGGGTGCCGATGGAGACCAGCGTGTCCATCGTTGCAGCGCCGTGGCGGGCGTTGGTCCACGCGGCCCGGTGGAACGGCGCGGCGCCCCAGACGACGACCGGGGCAGCGAGCGTCAGCGAGAGCCACTGCCAGCTCTCGAACTGCAGCGCGGGCACCATCGCCATGAGCACGACCGGGACGGTGAGCAGAGCCGAGATCAGCAGCCGTCGCCGCAGCGGGGCGACCGGATCCGTGGAGTCCCCGTCGGTGGCCGAAGCGCTCGACGGGGCCGCCTCGCGGCGAGGCTCCGTCGCCCCGTACCCGGCGCTCTCGACGGTCGCGATCAGCACGCTCGCGTCGATGTCGGCCTGGTCCGCGTCGACGGAGATCTTCGCCTTCTCGGTCGCATAGTTGACGGTGGCGGCGACACCGTCGAGCTTGTTGAGCTTGCGCTCGATCCGGTTGGCGCACGACGCGCAGGTCATGCCGTTGATCTCGAGCTCGAAGTCGGTGGTCGGTGCGGAGGATGGTGTGGAGGTTTCGGAGACGGTCATCACTGGTGTCCTTCGGTGGGTGGATCGGCGTACGCGTCGGCTCCCCGCTCACGAGGAGCCGACGCGGGTGGATCAGCTCGCCAGCTGGTAGCCGGCGTCCTCGACCGCGCGCCGAACCTGCGCGGGGTCGAGCTCGTTCTCGGAGGTGACGGTCACCTGGCCGGTGGCCAGGTCGACGTCGACGGAGGAGACGCCCGCGATCTGGGTGACCTCTTCCGTGACGGAGCTGACGCAGTGGCCGCAGGTCATCCCGGAAACGGTGTAGGTGGTGCTGCACATGGTGCTTTCCTCTCTCTGTGGTGGACCCTGCTCAGGCAGGGGGTCAGTGGGTCTCAGCGACCGCGGTGAAGGCCGCGGTGCGCACCTCGCCGGCGTGCTGGAAGTCGAGGAACAGGCGGTACGTCCCGGCCGACGGCACCTCGGCCGAGAAGGTGATCTCCGGGCCGGGCTCGGTGCTCCCGTCGCCGGGCGCCCCTTCGGGGTGGACGTGGAGGTAGGCGAGGTCGCCGTCGCGGAGCGCGACCAGGTGGCCGTACGCCTCGAGGTAGGGCTCCAGGTCGGTGACCGGCTCGCCGTCCTTGGTGACGGTCAAGGTGAGCCGCGAGGTCTTGCCGGCGACCAGATGACCGTCCAGATCCACCCGGTAGGGGCTGATCGCGCTGGATCCGGCGGCCGGCGGGAGCGGCTGCGGCTCGTAGGTGCCGCCGACGAAGAGGTCCTGCCCCAGGGTCAGGCCCTCGGCGGCCGCCTCCGGCTGGAAGTCGGCGAAGACGCGGTAGGTGCCGGCCTCGGCGAGGTCGGCGCCGACCGACCAGGTGCCGTCGGCGGCCATCACCGGGTGCACGTGCTGGAAGGTGGCCAGGTCGCGGCGTACGACGATCAGGTGGAGCTTCTTCCCGTGGGCGGTCGCGAACCGGGTGACCGGCTCGTGGTCGTCACCGAGGATCCGGAACCGCAGCGTGGCGTCGGCCGTGCGCTGGTAGCGGTCCTCGACGAGGTCGAGGGTGTAACCGGCCTCGGTGACGTTGAGCCCGGTGGCCGCGGGTGCCGACTTCCCGCCGTGACCGGCGTGACCGGCGTGGCCTCCGTGGCCGTCGCTGGTGGTCCCGTGCTCCTGGTGGGTCTGGCGCTCCGGCTCGCCGAGCGGGCCGGCGGCGGCGCCGACGGCGGAACCGAGGCCGCCGAGGGCAACGACGGCTCCGGCGAACACACCTACTTTGACGAGGGCGTTCATGTGATCTCTCCTGGCTCGAATCGATGACTCTCGATGACGTGACAGAGGCTGCTGCGCCGGTCTGTCCGCGTACTGTCTCGGCGTTGTCGGGGCCCGGACAGTGACCTGGGCAGTGACCCGGACAGGGACCCGGACAGTGCTCTCGGCAGCGACCAGGAAGGTCTGGCTACGATCTCGCTGTGCTGCCGACCCCGACCTCGAGCGACCTCCGGTTCGGGCTGCTCGGCCCGTTCGAGGTGACGGTCGACGATGAGCCCGTCAAGATCCCCGGCTCGGCCGAACGGGCGCTGCTCGCGGTGCTGCTCCTGGCGCGTGGGCGGATTGTGCCGGCGTCGGCGCTGATCGACCGGCTGTGGGCCGACTCTTCGCTGCCGGCGGACCCGCTCAACGCCCTTCAGCTCCGGGTCTCCAAGCTGCGCCGCGTGTTCAAGGCCGTCGGGATCGACCTGGTGCAGCGCGACGGCGGTGGCTATCGGGCGGCGGTCGATCCCCGGAGCATCGACGCCGAGGCGTTCGAGCGCCGGATCCGGGAGACCCGCACCTCGGTCGCGGGGTCCGGGAGCCCGACCGAGGAGGATCTCGCCGCCTACGACACGGCGCTCGGCCTCTGGCGCGGCGACGCGCTGGCCGACTTCGCCACCGAGTCGTGGGCGGTGCCCGAGTCGGTGCGGCTGGAGGACCTCCGCCGGACGGCCTACGCCGAGCGCGCCCAGATCGCGCTGTCGCTGGGGCGGCACGCCGAGGTCGTCACCGACCTCGAGCCGCTGCTGCGCACCGATCCGACCCATGAGGCGATGGCCGGTCTGCTGATGGTCGCGCTCTACCGCACCGGTCGGCAGGCCGATGCCCTCGAGGTCTTCACCCGCACCCGGAAGACGCTGGACGCCGATCTCGGCCTCGAGCCGTCGGCCTCGCTGCGGTCGCTCCACGAGCGGGTGCTGCGGCAGGATCCGTCGCTCGGCTCCTCCTGGGAGGTCGCCCTGTCCACGACGGCGACGGCGCCTCGGCGCGCCCGGTCCGCCGCGCAGCTCTCCAACCTCCCCGCCGATCTCACCCCGCTCGTCGGACGAGACGAGCTGCTCGCCTCGCTGAGCGAGCGCGTCGGCACGTCCAGGCTCACCACCCTCGTCGGCCCCGGCGGCTCCGGGAAGACCTCCCTCGGCCTGCACGCCGCCCAGCGCCTCGCCGACCGGTTCCCGGACGGCACCTTCCTCGTCCGGCTCGCCTCGATCCGCAGCCGCGAGCACATCGTGCCGGCGGTCGCCGCAGCCGTGGCGATGCCGCAGGACGGCTCGGCGATCGACCTCCAGACCCGGCTGGTCGAGTTCCTGGCCGACAAGCACCTGCTCCTGGTCGTCGACAACTGCGAGCACCTCATCGACCCCGTCGCGGCGCTGGTCGAGGAGCTGCTGGCCCGTTGTCCGCAGCTCACCGTCATCGCCACCAGCCGCGAGCCGCTCGCCCTGCCGAGCGAGGTGCAGACCCTCGTCGGGCCGCTCCCGACACCGCTCGAGGACGACGACGCCGAGACGATCGCGGCGACCGCCTCGGTGCAGCTCCTGGTCAGCAGGATCGCGACAGCGCTGCCCAGCGCCGGAAGCGACCCGGAGACGTACGCGGCACTCGGTCGCATCGCCCGCGCGCTCGACGGCATGCCGCTGGCGCTCGAGCTGGCCGCGGCGCGAGCGTCCGCGCTGTCTCCGAGCGACCTCGCCGACCGGCTCGACCAGCGGTTCACGCTGCTCACCTCGGGCCCACGGACGGCGGAGGAGCGTCAGCGTACGCTCCGCGCGACCGTCGACTGGAGCTACGACCTGCTCGACGACCTGGAGAAGCGCGTCTTCGAGGGGCTCGCGGTGTTCCACGGCGGCTGGACCCTGACCGCCGCCGAGCAGGTCCTCGCCGACGACGAGACCGACCCCAGCCAGGTGATCCACGCCGTGGGCCGGCTGGTCGAGCAGTCCCTCATCGTCGCCGAGCGCGGCCCGGTCACCCGCTACCGGATGCTCGAGACGCTGCGCGAGTACGCCGCAGACCGGCTCTCCCGCACCGACCGGACCGACGCGCTGGCCACCCGGCACGCGCACCACTACGTCCTGGTCGCGGAGCGGTCGGCGCAGGCGCTACGTGGTCAGGGCGACCCGCGGGCGCGGAACCTCCTGGTCGACGAGCAGGCCAACGTACGATCCGCGATCGCCTGGCTGGAAGGCCCCGGCGGCGACATCGACGCCGCCCTGCGGCTGGCCGGCCACCTGGGCCTCTTCTGGCACCAGGGCCGCCATCTCGAGGGACGCCGGATCCTGCGCCACCTTCTCGAGCAGGACCGCGGGACCCCCGCGGCCCGGGCGGCGGCTCTGCAGGCGGTGTCGCTGGTCGCGCGCCCTCGGGCCTGCGTCGTCCATCCGCATCCCCGCTGTGCCGAGGCGGCGCGCGAGAGCCTGGCGATCTTCACCGAGAACGGCGACGTCGACGGGGCCGCGGTCTCGCAGGTGCTGCTCGCGGTCGAGGGCGTCAACGGGCAGGACCCCGACGCCTCGGCGCTCCTGGAGACCGCCGAGCGGTCATTCCGCGACCGCGGCGACCGCTGGGGGCTCGCCGTCGTCGGGTTCGTCCGGCTCGAGACCGCCCTCAAGGCCCGGGACGAGCCGACAGCGATGCGGCTGGGGCGGGCCACCGCCGCCGAGTTCCGTCACCTCGACGACCCCTGGGGACAGAGCGCGGTCCTCTACCACCTCGGCTACGGCCTGCGGCACTTCGGACGACTGCGGGAGTCGGCCCGCACCCTCGAGCAGGCGATCGACGTCGCCGCCTCCGCCGGCATCCACAACACCGTGCAGTGGGCCCTCGCCGACCTCGGGATCACCCACCTGGGTCTGGGGGACATCGAGTCGGCCGAGGACGCGTTCCGCCGCGCGGAGCTGGCCTCACGCCACGTCGGCGACCGCGCCGGTTCCGTCCTGGCGGCGTACGGACGTGGTCGGCTCGCCGAGCGCCGCCACGACTGGTCGACGGCCATCGACCTGTTGACCACGGCGATCCAGGGCTTCGAGACCCTGGAGACGCCCGCGATGACAGCGAAGGCGACGCTGGCGCTGGCCCGCTGCCACGAGCAGCTCGCCGAGGTGGAGGCAGCCACGGAGCGCTACCAGGAGGCCCGCACCCTCGGCCTCGCCACCGGGGAGATCGCCCTCGCCGACCAGGCGAACGAAGCGCTGACCCGGCTCGATGACTCCAGGGCGGACGGCGCCCGGACAGACCAGGGACAGTAGCGCGGGACAGGTTCTCCTCACGCGGTCGAACGGCCGCCCTGACGAAAAGAGAGAACCATGTCTTCGACAGCATCCCCGGCGGCGGGTGCCAACAGCCGCCGCTGGCTCGCGCTCGGCCTCATCGCCGCCGCCCAGTTCATGGTCATCATGGACACCTCCATCATCGGCGTCGCGCTCCCCGAGATACAACGCGATCTCGGCTTCGCCCCGCAGGACCTCAGCTGGGTGTTCAACGCGTACGTGGTGGCCTTCGGTGGCCTCCTCCTGCTCGGCGGGCGGCTCTCCGACCTGCTCGGCGCCCGCCGGATCTTCGCCATCGGCTGGCTGGTCCTCGGTGTCGGCTCGCTGGTCGCCGGACTGGCCGACGGCGTCGCCGTCGAGATCGCCGGTCGCGCCGTCCAGGGCGCCGGATCGGCGCTCATCGCACCCTCGGCGCTGACGCTGCTGTTCATGAACTTCGGGGCCAACCCGAAGGAGCTCACCAAGGCGCTCGCGCTCTACGGTGCGGCCGCCCCTGCCGGCGGCACGGCCGGCGTGTTCCTCGGCGGCGTGCTCACCGAGTACCTGTCCTGGCCGTGGGTCTTCTTCATCAACATCCCGATCGCCCTCGTCGTCCTCGCCCTGACGCCGGGCACGATGCCGGCAGGGGCCGCACAGCGAGGTCGCATCGACGTGCTCGGCGCGCTGACCGTCACCTTGGGTCTGGCCGCGGTGGTGTTCGCGGTCGTACGCGTCCCCGAGGTCGGCTGGGGATCGGCCAGCACGCTCGTCGCCGGCGGCATCGGCATCGCCCTCCTCATCGCGTTCGTCGCCCTGCAGGCCGGCTCGTCGGCGCCGCTCATGCGCCTGGGCATCTTCAAGGCGCCGAACCTGGCCGCCGCGAACATCGCGCAGCTGCTGCTCGGCGCCGCCTGGATCCCGATGTTCTTCTTCATCAACCTCTACCTCCAGCAGGTCCTCGGGCTCGGCGCCTTCGAGTCCGGCGCGGCCCTGCTGCCCATGACGGTGACGATCATGCTCGGCATGGTGGCCGTCGCCCCGCGGCTGACCGCGGCGTTCGGACCGAAGGCGATGACCGTCGGCGGCCTGATCGTCCTCGGTCTCGGCCTGGTCTGGCTCTCCCGGATCGACGCCGACGGCAGCTTCGCCGTCGACGTGCTGCCGGCGACGCTGGTCACCGCAGCAGGCATGGCGCTGGCCTTCATCCCCTCGCTGAGCACCGCGCTCGGTGCGGCCGCCCCCGAGGAGGGTGGCCTCGCGGCCGGGATCGTCAACACCAGCTACCAGGTCGGCTCCGCGCTCGGGCTGGCGGCAATGACCGTCGTCGCCGCCGCGTACGGATCCGACCAGGTCGGTGACCTGGCCGCCATGACCGACGGCTTCTCGGCCGGGTTCCTCGGCGCCGCCGGGATCGCTCTCGCCGGCGCGGTGATCACCGGGATCGGCTGGAAGTCGGCTCGCGCCGAGACCCCGGCCGAGTCGGTGCCCGCCGGTCGGTAGCAGCCCACTCGTCGTGGCCCCGGACCCGTCCGGGGCCACGAACGCACAAGGAGACCACCATGCAGACCATCCAGCTGTACGTCGAGGGCATGCGCTGCCCTCGCTGCGTCCGTGAGGCCACCGCCCGGCTCCGGGACCTGCCCGGTGTCGCCACCCTCACCGCCGACCGCGACACCGGCCAGATCACCGTCACCGGGGACGTATCCGGCGCCCACCTGCTCGACGCCCTGGCAGGCAGCAGCTTCACCGCCCGGATCCTCCCCGTGACCGCCGGCTCCGGAGAGTCAGGGGTCATCGCGTCGCGTACGTGACGATCTGCTGACCGAGCGGCGTGAGCCGGCCCTCCTCGACGACCAGGTCCCAGCCGTGGCCGCCCTCGGCGGGCACGAACTCCGACGACGTCGCCTGCGCCAGCGCGCGGGCGGCGTCGGCCTCGTCGGCACCGTCGGTGTCCGCGGCGAGGGCGATCAGGCCCGGAGTCGTGATGGAGTCGGCAACCGTGGCCAGGTCGACGCCTGCCCACGTCGACGGCCCGGACAGGTCGACCCAGCCGTCGACGGCGACTCCGCCGGCCACCGCACGCACGGCCTGGCTGCCTCCCATCGAGGCACCGACCAGCACGACGGGCGCGTCCGGCCACTGCTTCTCGACCTCGCTCAGGGCGGCCTGCACCTGGGGCACCGGGTCGTCGAGATCCTTGATCCCGCACTCCGCGGAGCCGTAGCCGCACTGGTCGAACGAGAGACCGGCCACCCCGCCGAGGGCCGCGAGCGTCGCGAAGTCTCCCCAGCCGCAACGGTCGCCGTCGGTCTGGTGGAGCATCACCAGCACGGCCGAGGGGTCCTGGTCACCGGGCGGGGAGAACCGGATCGCCGGCAGCTCGAGCTGCGGCCCGGACACCTGGATCGGTTCGACCGCGACGTCGGTCTCCGGCAGGAAGCATCCGCCGAGCTCGCCCTCGATGTAGGGACCGTCCGTGGGCAGGACCGGCCCCGACGGGGTGGCTTCCTCCGGATCCCCGGCACGGCCCTCCGCGCCGCACCCGGTCACCAGCATGCCCACCACCGCCGCGCCGGCCACTACCTCCCTCATCCGCCGCATATGTCAATATTGACATATGACCGATCCAGCCGCAGCGATTTCCAACCTCGGCTTCGCGATCCTCGGCCTGCTCGCTCGACGGGAGAGCACGGGCTACGAGGTCGCCCAGCGGATGCGGCGGCCGATCGGCTACTTCTGGACCGCGCGCCACTCGCAGATCTACCCGGAGCTGAACCGTCTCGACGCCGCCGGAATGGTCGAGCACGAGGTCATCGACGGCGCCGGCCCGCGGCCGACGAAGCGCTACCGGATCACCGAGACCGGCCGGGCCGCGCTGGCCGCCTGGGTCGTCGGCGAGCTCGAGCCACAGCCGGTCCGGGACCTCGAGGTCCTCCGGCTGTGGTCGATCTGGACCGTGGACCCCGAAGCCGCCGACGATCTCATCGGCAGGCTCGAGGACACCCACCAGAGCGTCCTCGACCGCTACCTCGAGGAGCTGGCCGAGGTGGCCGGCCAGCCGGGCGCCCGCGATCCCGCGAACCCCCTGTTCGCCACGCGGATCACGCTCGAAGGCGGGATCAGATCACGGCGTACGGCACTGGAGTGGTGTGCCTGGATGCGCGCAGAGCTCGCCGCGGCCAACCGTTGACCGGTCGCTGACCAGCCTCCGATCAGCTCAGGCCGGCAGCCTCGGCAGCGATCGTGGTGTCGTCACCGTGCCCGGTGTGGACGACCGTCTCTCCGGGAAGCGTGAACAGCTTGGCCCGGATGGACGCCTCGATGGTCGGCCGGTCGCTGAACGAGCGCCCGGTGGCCCCGGGACCTCCCTGGAACAGGGTGTCGCCGGTGAAGACGCACCCCAGCGACGGCACCGAGAGACAGACCGCTCCCGGTGCGTGACCCGGCGTGTGCAGGACGGTCACCGCGGTGTCGCCGATCTCGATGACCTGCCCGTCGGAGAGGTCGGCGTCCCACAGCTCGTCGGGGTGGGTGAGCTCCCACAGCGGCCGGTCGTCGGGATGGAGCAGGATCGGGGCCCGGACGGCCTCGCGCAACGCCGGCGCCACACGTACGTGGTCGTCGTGGGCATGCGTGCAGACGATCGCCTTGACGCGGCGGCCGTCCACCACCGCCAGGATGTCCTCGACCGAGTGCGGTGCGTCGATGACCAGGCACTCCTCGTCGTCGCCGACCACCCACAGGTTGTTGTCGACCTGATGGGTCTCGCCGTCGAGGCTGAACGTGCCGCTCGTGACGGCGTGGTCGACGCGTACGCCGGTCACAGGACCACCACCGAGCGCAGCACGCCACCACCGTGCATCTTCTCGAAGGCGGCCTCGACGTCCTCGATCCCGATCTCCTCGGTCACGAAGGCGTCCAGGTCGAGCCGTCCCTGGCGGTAGAGATCGACGAGCATGGGGAAGTCGCGGCTGGGCAGACAGTCGCCGTACCAGCTGGACTTCAGCGCGCCGCCACGGCCGAAGACATCGATCAGCGGGATCTCGGGCACCGTCATGTCGGGCGTGGGCACACCGACGAGCACGACCGTGCCGGCGAGGTCGCGGGCGTAGAAGGCCTGCTTCCAGGTCTCCGGGCGCCCGACCGCCTCGACGACGATGTCGGCACCGTCGGCACCCACGTACGTCTCGCCGCAGATGCGCCGGATCTCCTCGACGGGATCGGTCGTCGAGGAGTCCACCGTGTGGGTGGCGCCGAGAGCAGCGGCCTGCTCGAGCTTCTTGGCGTCGATGTCGACGGCGATGACCGGGCTCGATCCGGCCAGGGCCGCACCGGCGATCGCGGCCACCCCGACGCCACCGCACCCGATGACCGCCACCGATCGGCCACGGGTCGCGCCGCCGGTGTTGATGGCGGCACCGATGCCCGCCATCACGCCGCAGCCGAGCAGGCCGACCGCTGCGGGCCGCGCCTCCGGGTCGACCTTCGTGCACTGGCCCGCCGCGACCAGCGTCTTCTCCGCGAACGCTCCGATCCCCAGGGCGGGCGAGAGCTCGGTGCCGTCCTCGAGGGTCATCTTCTGGGTGGCGTTGAAAGTCGCGAAGCAATACTGCGGCTCACCGCGCTTGCAGGCCCGGCAGGTGCCGCAGACCGCGCGCCAGTTGAGCACCACGAAGTCGCCCGGCGCCACCTCGGTCACGTCCGGACCGACCGCCTCGACCACTCCGGCGGCCTCGTGACCCAGCAGGAACGGGAACTCGTCGTTGATCCCGCCCTCGCGGTAGTGCAGGTCGGTGTGGCACACCCCGCACGACTGGATCTTGACCACCGCCTCGCCCGGACCCGGGGCGGGTACGTTGATCGTGACGAGCTCGACGGGCGCGCCCTTGGCGCGGGCGATGACGGCCTTGACCTGCTGCATATCTCTCCTCTCGAGGCACCGGATTCGTCCGGTCGCTCGTGCTCCATCCTGGGGGTTCGTGATATATCTCGGCAAGGGTCGATCTCGGCCTGAGACGTTTCCCCGGGTCAGCCGGACCCGCGGCCGTCGGCCGGCTCGAACTTCTCCCGGTGGATGAGCCGAGGTGCCATCCGGCGCCGCTTGAACGCCTTGACCCCGGCCTCGACCAGCGCCGGGGACCCGCACAGCCAGCCGGACCAGCCCCGGGCGCTGGCGACGTCCTCGACGAAGGCATCCGGGGCGTAGCCGCTGCGGTGGCCGCGCAGCGACTCCCGGGAGAGCACCGTGACGACGCTGAAGCCGCGATACGTCGCGGCCAGCTCCGCGAGCCGGTCGGTGTCGTAGATGTCCGCGGCGGTGCGTACTCCGTGGTAGAGCACCATCGTGCGGTCCGGGTGCCGCTCCAGCGCCGTGCGAGCGATGCCGAGCAGGGGCGCCAGGCCGGTGCCACCGCCGATGAGCACCATCGGCCCACCGTCGTCCTCGTCCGCTTCGGGGACATGGAAGTCACCGAGCGGGCCGCGCACGTCCACCCGGTCACCGACCGCCGCCGCCCCGAAGAGCCACTCGCTGGCCACCCCGCCGGGGATGCGGCGTACGTGGAGCTCGAGGACCTTGTCCTCCTCGGCGGTGTTGGCCAGCGAGTACTGGCGCCGCTCGGAGGTGCCGGGGACCAGCAGCTCGACGTACTGTCCCGCCGAGAACGCGAGCGGCTCCTCCAGGCCGAGCAGGATCCGCCGGGTGTCCCGGGCGATGTCCTCGACCTCGACGATCGTGGCGGTGAGGTCGCGCAGCGCATGGGTCGTACGTCCCATCTCCTCGCCGCGCAGGGCGACCTCGGTCTCGGCGAGCGGACGGGCCTGGCAGGCGAGGGCCAGGCCCGCCTCCCGCTCCTCCGCGGTCAACGTGTCGAGCGGCGAGCCGCCGTGATCCACCTCGCCGCAGACGACCTGCAGCTTGCAGGTGCCGCAGGTGCCCTGGTTGCAGGAGTTCGGCATCCAGATCCCGGCCCGGAGGAAGGCCTCGAGCATCGACTGGTCCTCGGCGCACTCGACGCGGCGGCCGGAGACGCTGATCGCGGTGACCACGGTTCACACCTCCCAGGTGCCGTGCAGGCTCGTCGGGCCGCGGAACCCCCAGCCCCAGAACTCCACGCCCTCGCCGGTGTCGCGCTCGAGGTTGGGGATCGCCTCGAAGAGCTCCTCGAGCCCGATCCGCATGACCTGATTGGCGTAGTAGATGCCCGCGCAGGCGTGGTTGCCGGCGCCGAAGGCGAGGTGCGGGAGCGGCGGCCGGTGCAGGTCGTACGCCGTGGGTGCGTCGTACTTCCCGGTGTCGTGGTTCGCGGAGCCGTAGGAGAGGATCACCGGCGTGCCGGCGGGCAGGTCGACGCCGGCGATCGTGACCGGCCTGGTGCTGATCCGGGCGGTCGCCGACCAGATCGGCGAGGTCCAGCGCATCCCCTCCGAGATGGCCCGGGGGAGCAGCGAGGGGTCGTCGACGACCTCCTCCAGCTGCTCGGGACGGCTGAAGAGGCCGACCAGCGTGGAGGCCATGCCGTGGCCCGGCTCCTGCATCGCGCCGAGCAGGTAGACGTAGATGGTGGGGTAGATGTAGTCGCGCTCCCGCGTCTTGCCGGGAGGCATCCCATCGTGGATCCAGTGGGAGATGGCGGTGTTCTCCGGGTGCTCGATCCACTTGTCGATGAGCGGGTCGACGACCTCGCGGATCTCGGCGCGCGCCTCGTCGCCGGGCTTGAAGCCGTCGGGGTTGGTGAACTCGCCGTTCTCGTCCACCCCGGCGTTGGTGAAGGAGACGTTGAGCTTGTGGAACCACTCGCGGAGCTTGTCCGAGGAGACCGAGTGCAGCCCGAGCAGGTCGCCGAGGGAGCGCACCGAGACCGGTTCGCAGAACTCCGAGACGAGCTCGGCGTGGCCGCGGTCCTCGAACGCCTCGACGTACCTGCGGGCGATCGGGCGGACCAGGTCGTCCACCCAGCTGTCGACCTCGGCCGGCTGCAGCTGCGGCTCGACCATGCCCCGCAGGTCGGTGTGGATGTCGCCGTTGACGCCGATGATCGCGGGGTGGCCGAAGGTGCGCCCGCCGGCGGGGGTGATCACGGCCTCGAAGTCGGGGCTGGTGGCGACCTCGCGACAGACCTCCGCGGTGGAGGCGACGTAGGAGCCGAGAACCGGGACGTAGGCGAGCGGGGCCTCGCGGCGCAGACGCTCGTAGGTCGGGTAGGGGTTTCTCTCGAGCTCGGTCATGGTGACGTCGTCGAGCCAGGAGAGGTCCTGCTGGTCGGGCTGCTGCGTGGTCGTCATGAGTTCTCCTCGGGAGGGATCGGAGGTGTCGGAACCGGCCTCGAACGTAGGTCCGGGACGACTCCTCGGCGACACCGATCGCGCGGTCTCGGCACCGAGAACGCGGCGGATTGTGACCTCCGTCTCAGGTACGCTCGGCGGCATGTCCGGTCGCATGCGAGGCGCTCCCAGGGACTGGGGGCAGGCCTCGCGCGTCGTGGCACAGGCCTACTTCCCGCACGAGCTGCGCCCCGTCGGCGGTGCGAACGAGCCGCGGCTCACGCTGCGTACGCTCGACCTCGGTCCGGTCCTGATCGGCCACGTCGGCTGGGGCGCGGACGTCGCGATCGAGTGCGACTACCCGGGTGCCTATGAGGTGAACATGCCGATCACCGGCCACCTGGAGAGCCGCGGCCGGTTCGGCGACCTCACCTCGGTGGTCGGCCAGGGCACCGTCTTCTGGGCCGACACCCCCTCGCTGATCAGCCACTGGGACGCGACCTGCACGGTGCTCGGCGTGAAGTTCGACAGCGCCTGGCTCGAGGTCGAGACCGAACGGATCCTCGGCACCGACCGCACCACCGCCCGGGCCGTCCTCCCGGAGCAGCTGTCGTTGGAGGAGGGTCGCGGGCGGGCATGGCGTCACCTGATCACCAGCCTGGCCGCCAACCTGCACGACCCCGCCATCTTCGCCGACAGCGACCTGGTCCAGCGCCAGCTCGCCGGGGCAGTCGCCGCCGGCCTGCTGGAGATCTGCTGCCCCGACGGCGGCGTCCCGACAGCGGCTCAGCCGCGGACGGTGCGCCGCGTGGTGGAGGCCCTCCACGACGACCCGGCGCGAGCCTGGACCGCGGCAGACATGGCAGCGCTGGCCGGGACGAGCGTCCGCCGCCTGCAGGAGGGGTTCCAGCAGTGGGTGGGCAGCACGCCCTCGCAGTATCTCCTCGACATCAGGGTCCAGCGGGCCCACACCGACCTGCAGACGAACCCGACCCTGAGCGTCGCGGACGTCGCGGCGGCCTGGGGATTCTCGTCCCCGAGCCGGTTCGCGGCCGCCCATCGGCGCAGGTACGGGACGGCGCCGTCGGACGTCCTGCGACACGGTGGTCGCACCACCTGACGTCCCGGCGCGACCGACCGCGGGGCCGCAGGATCAGGACGGGATCCCGTTGCGCAACAGCCTGCGCTGCGTACGCCGCCCCTGCGCCACCACGAGGGGCTATGCCCACGTCATGTTGATCGCCCGCTGAAAGTTGACGTAGCCGGCACGGTCGAAGGCCTGCGCCATCGGGACGTTGCCGAGATCCGTGGAGGCCCGGATCCTCGGGACGTCCTGGTCGGCGAGGATGCGTGTGCCTCTGCTCAGCAGGTCGTCGATATAGCCCTGGCCCCGATGCGCCGGCAGGACCCCGACGTAGGCGATGATCGCGTGATAGCTGTTCCGCGCGGGGATGACGAAGCCGACCGGCTCGCCATCCTCGAGCTCACCCACCTGCCACCACTCCCGTGGGCTGGAGAAGTCGGCGAACTCGCCCTCGAAGTGCTTGGCGGCAACGTCGGCAGGCGACGATGTCTCGAGGTCGGCCCGGCTGTGCGCGTCGAGGGTCCCCTGCAGGACCGGCTCCATCAGGGCCAGGAGCTCCTCCCGGTCGCTCACCGGCCGGAATCGCAGGCGCTCGCTCGGGACCGGAACCGGGGAACCGGCCCGCCACTCGAGACGGAGACGTTCGACGAGCGGGGTCGCCCCGAGCCCTTCGAGGACGGACATGCGCGACTCGACGACGCGGCGCGCGGCCGGGTCGTCCCGCCAGTCGGGCGGGAGGTATCGCCCGTACTCCGGTGGCGTCGAACCGGCCGGCACGACGGCGGCCAGCGCGGTCCGCAGGAGTCGGGTCCCGATCGCGATGGCAGCGTCCGTGTCCAGGGTGTCATCGAGGTCGAAGAAGTCCAGGACGTCCGGTGCCGCCGCGCCCGGTCGACCCCACCACGAGGCGCGGGCGAGCAGGCGGTCGCCACTGGTCGCGACCCACATCCACTCGGGGCGACGCCGCCCCTCGGCCAGGTCATCAGCCACCTCGTCGTCGAGCACGTAGGAGAGCCGGAGGAACAGGTCGAGCTCGTCCTGGCTCGAGAGGGGTCGGACGACGATGTCGCCGATCGTGTCGTTGATGTCGTGCTCCTGGGTGGGGGAAGGTGTGGATCGGACCCAGTCGGCCAGGTCGGGGTCGGAGCCTACGGCGTCAGCGGCGAGGTGGCTCAGGGTGGCCCCACGGATGCTCGGGGAGTCGTGGAGCACCTCGCGGAGACCGAACGGGGCCAATCCGCTCGATCCCGCCATCGTCGCCGACAGCGACCTGGTCCAACACCAGCTCGCCGGCTGGGAGGTCAGTCCGAGTGCAACGCGGCGCGTAGCGCTGCAGTCGCCTGGCCGACAGCAGCGACCGCGGCGGAGGTGTCGTGCAGGGCGTTCAGCATCACGAAGTCATGGATGGTGCCGCCGTAGCGTACGGCCGTGACCTGCACGCCGGCGCTGCGCAGCCTGGCGGCGTACGCCTCGCCCTCGTCGCGGAGCACGTCCGCCTCCGCGGTGATCACCAGCGCGGGAGGCAGACCGGCGAGCTGCTCCAGGCTCGCGCGCAGCGGCGAGACCGTCGGCAGCGCACGCTCGGCCTCGTCGGTCGTGTACTGGTCCCAGAACCACTTCATCCCGTCCCGGCGGAGGAAGTAGCCCTCGGCGAAGCGGCGGTAGGAGTCGGTGTCGAAGGCGGCGTCGGTGACCGGGTAGAACAGCACCTGCTGCACGAACGCCACGTCGCCGCGCTCCGTGGCCAACAGGGTGAGGGCGGCGGCCATGTTCCCACCGACGGAGTCGCCGGCGACGGCCACGGTGGAACCGTCCAGCGCGTGCTCGGCGCCCTCCTGGGCGACCCACCGCGCGACGGCGTAGGACTGCTCGAGCGCGACCGGGTAGCGGACCTCGGGCGAGCGGTCGTACTCCGGGAAGACGACCGCTGCGTGCGCGCCGATGGCGAGGTCGCGGACCAGGCGGTCGTGGGTGTGGGCGTTGCCGAAGACCCAGCCGGCGCCGTGGACGTACAGGACGACCGGGAGGGTGCCGGTGGCGTCGACCGGACGGACGATCCGGGCTCTGACCGAACCGGTCGGGCCGCCGTCGACGGTGACCCACTCCTCCTGCACCTCGGGCTTGAAGATGTCGCTGTCCTGGACCTCGTCGACGGCTTTCCGCCCCTCCTCGGGCGGGAGCTCGTAGAGGTACGGCGGCGCGTCGGTGGCCTCGACGAAAGCCTGGGCGGCCGGCTCGAGGGAGAGCCCGTGCGGGTTGGCAGTCATGGGGATGAACCTCCTGGCGATCTGGGGTCTGGGCTCAGCCGTTGGCCGGGTGGTGTTTCCGGACGAAGTCGAGCGCTGTCTCGGCGACATCGCGCCAGCCGCTGTCGATGGTCAGCGAGTGACCGCGGCCGGGGATCTCGACGAACTCGGTGACGGCGTGGGTGTTGTGCGCGTGCTTCTTGTACGCCGCGTGGGTGATGGCGTGCGGGACGGTGTGGTCCTTCTCCCCGGAGACCAGCAGGATCGGCCCGCGGTCCTCTGCCTTGAAGTCGACCCGGGTCTCGCTGAACGGGTTCAGGTTGGCGACCGCGGCCTGGAAGATCGGCACGCCCGAGGCAGCGACGTGGAACTCCTCGTACAGCTCGCGGGACTCCTCCTCGGTGAGGTTGTTCGTCCAGGCGTACCGGAACTCCTCGTAGGTCAGGGTGACCGAGCGACGGGCGTTGGCCGGGTTCCCGAGGACGGCCGAGCCCGCCTTGAGCGCGGACGGCGGCAGCGGCAGGATGCCGCGTCCCGGTGCCGGGTCGATCGCCACGGTGGCGGCAGAGGCACCCTCGCCGGCGATCTTCTGGGCGATGAGCCCGCCGAAGGAGTGCCCGACGACCGCCGGCCTCGCGGGCAGCCGGCCGATCGCCTCGAGGTAGTGGTCGGTGACGGCCTGGACCATCTTGTGGGCGAAGACCTCGGGGCGCTCGCGAGCCTCCTCGATGGTCTCGGGGTCGTCGGGCCACCCGGGCGCGATGGTCGCGTAGCCGTCCTCCTCGAAGACGGCACGCCAGCGGTCCCAGCTGCTGGACAGGAGCCAGAGACCGTGCACGAACACGACGACGGGTCGGCCGCCGGCGTCGGCTCGTTCGATCTCGTCGAGCTCTCGTGAGGTGAGGGTGGACATGGTGATGCTCCCTTCGCGATGGACCGGGGTCGGCCGATGTCCTCACGCTAGGCAGCCGGCCCGCCACGATCTCGTCGTTGCGTGACCACTGTTCGGCCTGGCGTGCCTACCTCACCGCGACGCGACCGCGGACGTGGTGGCGTACTAGCGTCGGGGCCGTGGACCCGACCGGAGAGGAGGAGGCGTTGGCCCCGACCGTGACCTCCGCGGAGCTGCGGGCAGTCGAGGCTGCCAACCGCTCCGGTCGTCCGGTCGTCGTCCTCGTGCACGGCATGTTCCTCCACGCGAGCAGCTGGCGGGAGTGGCAGACCCTCTTCGAGGGCGCCGGCTATGCGACCGTCGCCCCCGGCTGGCCGGGCGAGGCGGACTCGGTGGCCGCAACCCGAGCCGCAGGGGGATCGACCCGGCGGCAGGACCTGCGCGCAGTCCTCGCCCACCACCGCGACCTCATCGGCCGGCTCGACCGGCCACCGGCGCTGGTCGGTCACTGCGCCGGCGGATGGGTGGTGCAGCGGCTCGCCTCGGAGGGGCTGGCCTCGGTCACCGTGGCGATGGAACCGACCCCGTTCCGCGGAGTCCTACCGATCTCGATGAGCACCGTCCGCTCCGCGCTTCCGGTGGTGGCCAGGCCGCGTCACTACCGGCGTCCGACGAGCCTCACGTTCGAGCAGTTCCGTTACTCGTGGGGCAACTCGGTCGACGTCGACGAGGCTCGTGACCTCTACGACAGGCACCACGTGCCCGCACCGGGCGCACCGCTCTTCCAGGCAGCGGTCGCCAACCTGAGCCCATGGTCGACCACCCGGATCGACACCCGCGCCGCCGACCGCGGGCCGCTGCTTTTCATCGCGGGCGCCGAGGACCGGCAGGCGACCTGGCCGATGACCCATGCCGCCTATCGCCGCCACCGCCGCAACCCGCATCCCACCGAGATCGTCGAGATGCCCCACCGCGGCCACACGATGCCCGTCGACCACGGCTGGTCGGAGGCCGCCCTGCTCGCGCTGTCGTTCATCGAGCGGCACATCCCGTCCCCACCGGTCCCTGCGGCGCGTCCAGAAAATTCATGAACCTGCACGATCCCCGTGCTGCCGGCCGCCCGCGAGCCCTATGCTCGGCGGCAAGCGAGCCGCGGGGCTGAAGGGAGACCCGGATGGAGACGGTTCAGCTCGACGCTGAACAGTTCGCACCCCGAGACCGGGAAGAAGCGATCCGGTCGATCATCTGGGACAACGTCGTCAGGGTCGAGATCCAGCAGCAGCCCGACCCCGAGCACATCCGTGTCGGTGCGCGCATCGCAGACCTCGGCATGCTCACCATCTGCTCGGTCCGGTCCAACGCCACCACCATCGAGCGTACGTCTGCCCTCGCCGCCGATCCGACGGACGCCTACCTGTTCGTCGGTCTGCAGCTCTCCGGCTCCAGCATGGTGGTGCAGGGCGACCGCGAGGCCGTCCTCGGACCCGGCGACCTGGCGGTCTACGACACCCGCCGTCCCTACACCCTCGTGAACGAGGGCGGCATTCACCAGCACTACTTCCGGGTCCCGATCGGGGCGCTCGCGCTGCCCGGCCGGGCTCTCGAGTCCGTGACCGCCGTACGCCTGGACGGGCGCCGGCCGCTGGCCCGGGCGACCGCGGGCTACCTGGGGAACCTGGCCGGCAGCGTGGCCGACCTGTCCACCGCCGAAGCCGCGCAGGCCACGGCGCCGACCATCGGGCTCGTCCGCACGCTGCTGACCGCGCAGCTCCTGGAGTCCCCGCTCCACCGCGAGCACCTCGACGACAGTCTGGAGACGCGGGTCCTGGACTTCATCCGCGTCCACCTGGCCGACCACGACCTCTCCGCGCGCCGGATCGCCGCCGCCCACCACATCTCGGTGCGCCAGCTCTACCGGCTGCTGGGCAGGTCCGGCATCGTCCTCGGCGACTGGGTCCGCGAGCGTCGTCTCGAGCGGTGCCGGGACGAGCTGGCCGACCCGACGAGCCGTCGCACGGTCACCGAGGTCGCCCACGCGTGGGGCTTCCCCGACCCGTCACAGTTCGGCCGGGCCTTCAAACGGGCCTATGCGATGACGCCACGGGAGTGGCGGCAGGTGAGCCGGGCTCACTCGGCCGACTGACCACGCGCCCGGGGGAGCACCAGGAACCGCTCGAGCATCCGGCGCTCTGCCGCTGCGTCCTCGCCGGGCTCGGTGAGGAACGACATGATGATGCGCAGGACCCAGTCGGCCAGGTCGGGGTCGATCTCCCCGTCGGCGAGGTAGCTCTGGGCGGTCCCCCGGATGATCGGCGAGTCACGCAGCACCTCGCGCAGGACCGTGCTGTCCCCGGCGTACCAGGCGGCGAGGTGGGGGCGCTCACGCACGGCGGCGAGGCACGCGACGACGGCATCCACCACGCGGCGCCCGGGGTCGGCGACCTCGGCGGTGGCCTGGGCGACCTGCTTGGTGATCAGCCTGGCCTCACGGTGGGCAAAGGCGTGGATGAGGGCCTGACGGTTCTCGAAGTAACGGTAGAGAGTGGCGCGCGAGCATCCGGCCGCACGGGCGACCTCGTCCATGCCCGGCTTGTCCACGCCACGCTCCACGAAGAGCTCGCCCGCGGCGTCGAGGATGCGCTCCGCGGCGAGCTCGGTCCGCTCGGCCTCCAGCCAGCTCATGCGGTCACCTCGACGTGGAGCCTGACAGGCCTGCGTACGTAGCTTCCCGGCGCCCACTCCAAGGAGTCGTGGTCGACGGTGAAGGACGGCATCCGGGTGAGTATCTCGGTGATCGTCACGCGACCCATCATCCGGGCGGCGGCAGCGCCCAGACAGTGGTGGGCGCCGTGGGCGAAGGTGAGGATCTGCCGCGGGTTGCGGGTGACGTCGAGCTCCTCGGCATCGGGACCGAAGACGCGCGGGTCGCGGTTGGCAGCGGCGTAGCAGAGCAGGACCTTCTTCCCGGCGGGGATCGTCGCGTCGTGCAGGGTGACGTCGCGCGTGGTCGTGCGGGCGAGCCCCTGCACCGGCGAGGTGAGCCGCAGCAGCTCCTCGACCGCGGCCGGGACGTCGTCGAGGGCGAGCTCGCGCTGGTCCGGCCGGTCGGCCAGCAGCGGCAGCCCGCCGCCGAGCAGCCCGGTGGTGGTGTCGTTGCCGCCGGCGACCATGGTGAACGCGAAGGCGAGGACGCGCAGCAGACCGGCGTCGTCGTCGGCCCCGCCCGCGGCGACGAGATGCGAGACAGTGTCGTCACCGGGCTCGCGGCGGCGCTTGTCGATGAGCTCGGCGAAGTAGCCCATCAGCTCGGCCGCGGCATCGGCCCCGATGGCCTCGTCCTGGGCGGCGTTGGCGGTCACGATCGCGTCGGTCCACCCGTCGAAGCGACCCCAGTCGGCCTCGGGAACGCCGAGGTAGTGCGCCACGACCATGCTCGGCAGCGGCTTGAACAGCTCCTCGACGATGTCGCCGCCGCCGGCCGCCCTGATCCGCTCCACCCGCTCGACGACGAACCGGGTGACCCTGGGTGTCACCTCCTCGACCTGCTTCGGCGTGAACCCGCGGTTCACCAGCTTGCGGAACTCCGTGTGGACCGGCGGGTCGGTCATCACCATCGGCGGGTTGTCGGCCAGGCCGATCCGCTCGAGCTCGTCGTAGGCAGTGGTGAGGCCGTGGCCGGAGCTGAACGTCTCATGGTCACGAACCGCCGCATAGACGTCATCGTGCCTGGTCAGGACCCAGTAGTCGCCGCGGGCGACGTGATGGACCGGGTCGTGCTCACGCAGGGCTGCGTACATCGACCAGGGGTCGGCCCAGGTCGCACCGGTCGGAGGGACGTACGCCGCAGCGGCGGCATGAGACATATTCCTTGTCATGTCTCACAAATTGGCCATAAGGCGGCGGTTTGTCAAGGGTTCGCGTGCGACATACTGCACCCCGCACCGGATACCGGTCGATCGACCAACTACTGTGCTGTGATTGGTGTCACAGTCACCAAGAACGAACAAGGAGGCGGATAAATGAGCACGACACCTGACGGCGTGCAGGACCGTGCGGCAGCGAAACGCGGGGCATTCTCATCGCGACAGGTCTTCATCTTCGCGGCGATCGGCTCCGCGGTGGGCCTGGGGAACATCTGGCGTTTCCCGTACGTCGCCTACGAGAACGGTGGCGGCGCCTTCGTCATCCCCTACATCGTCGCCTTGTTGACGGCGGGTATCCCGTTCCTCTTCCTCGACTACGCCCTCGGCCACCGCTACCGCGGCTCGGCCCCGCTCTCCTTCGCGCGGCTCCGCCGCGGCACCGAGGGCCTGGGCTGGTGGCAGGTCGGCATCTGCTTCATGATCGCCGTCTACTACGCCGCGGTGATGGCCTGGGCGGTCCGCTACACGATCTTCAGCGTGAACAAGGCCTGGGGCGACGACCCGGAGGGCTTCTTCTTCGGTGAGTTCCTCAAGGCGGGAGACCCCGGCGTGGACGCCACGCCGGTGTGGGGCGTACTCATCCCGCTGCTGCTGGTGTGGGTCGCGATCCTGGCCGTGATGCTGCTCGGCGTGCAGAAGGGTGTCGGGGCGACCTCGGTCATCTTCATCCCGGTCCTCGTGGTCGCCTTCGCGATCCTGGTGGTGCGCTCGCTCTTCCTCCCCGGCGCGGCCGAGGGTCTCGACGCGCTGTTCACCCCGAACTGGGGAGCGCTGACGGACGCGACGGTGTGGGCTGCGGCGTACGGACAGATCTTCTTCTCGCTGTCCATCGGCTTCGGCATCATGATCACCTACTCCTCCTACGTCCACAAGCACACCGACATGCCAGGCTCGGGACTCGTCGTCGGCTTCGCGAACTCCAGCTTCGAGCTGCTCGCCGGCATCGGTGTCTTCGCTGCCCTCGGCTTCATGGCTCAGGCCAGCGGGGTGAGCGTCAGCGAGGTGGCCACCTCCGGCATCGGGCTCGCGTTCGTCGCCTTCCCGGCGATCATCAGCGAGGCTCCGGCCGGCGCCCTGATCGGCGTGCTGTTCTTCTTCTCGCTGGTCATCGCGGGCTTCACCTCGATGGTCTCCATCGTCGAGGTCGTGATCTCCGGCGTGCGGGACAAGTTCGAGATGACGCGCACCGGCGCCACGATCGGAGTCATCGTGCCGATGGCCCTGGTCAGCCTCGTGTTCTTCTCCACCACCAGCGGGATCTACGTGCTCGACATCGTCGACCACTTCATCAACCAGTTCGGCATCCTGCTGGTCGCCGTCATCTCGATGCTGGTGATGAGCTGGGGGCTGCGCGTGCTGCCGATGTTCAGCGACCACCTCTCCGACGGCAGCTCGATCGTCGTCGGTGCCTGGTGGCGGATCCTGATCAGCATCGTCGCCCCGATCGGCCTGATCCTCGTGCTGGGGCTCTCCTTCTGGGAGGACGTGAAGACGCCGTACGAGGGCTACCCGACCTGGATGCTCGCCGTCTTCGGCTGGGGCGTCGCGGGTGCGGTCATCGTCTTCGGGTTCCTGGCCGCACAGTCGAAGTGGCGTGACCCCGAGGCCCTGTCCACGGTTCACTTCAACGAGAAGGGAGCACAGTCATGAGCGGTTCCGCCATCGTCATGATGCTGATCGCGATGCTGGTCATCTGGGGAGGCCTGGCTGCGGCCGTCGTCAACCTGCGACGCAGCCCCGACCTTCCGCACGCCGACGAGGTCAAGCGCGACCTCTGAGGATCCCTGACGAAGGGCCTGTTCCGGACCGTGGCGCGCAGCCACGGCACGGGCAGGCCCTTCGTCATGCCACGCGGATCATCCGCCCGCGAGCCCGACCCCGTGGCGTTCGGTGACGGCCAGGATCGCGGTCATCGAGTCCGCAGGAGCAAGGTCCGCGCGGACGGAGCTGGAGAAGTCGGCGAAGAAGCGTCCGGCGCGATCCCCGGTGACGATCGCGAGGAAGCGGGCCGACTCGCCGACGACCTCGAAGGTGGCGGGAGTGCCGGCGGGGAAGACGACCAGCCCGCCCGGCTCCATGTCGTAGGGCTTGCCGTCCACGTACGCCGTGACCCGGCCCTCGAGCAGGTAGAGCACTCCGCTCCACGGCGAGACGTGCGGGGGTGCCATCGGCACGGACGGGGCGAGCACCTCGAAGATCTCGAAGGCGCCCAGCTCGTCCTTGACGGCGGCCTTCGCGACATGGTCGCCATCGATCATCGGGTAGTGCTGGCCCTCCTCGGGCCGGACATAGGTGGTGCTCATGATTCCTCCTCGGTCGGGTTGAGTCCCAGCATCGACCGCGGGAGCGAGCCCGGTGCGAGTAGTGCGCTACTCGACTCCGAGAAGATCGGTCAGCGCGGCCCGCTCGGAGACACCGAGCTTGTGACCGGCTCGGTAGAGATGCCCCTCGACGGTCCGCACCGACAGGGTCAGCCGGGCCGCGATGTCCTTGTTCGACATCCCCCGAGCGGCCAGCGCGGCGATCTCGCGCTCGCGGGCGGTGAGCGGCAGCGGCCGGGCAGCGATCGCGAGCGCCGGGGTGCGCGCGCCCGACCTCTCGGCGAGCTTCGCGGCGGTGGTCGCCGCGTTCAGGGCCGACCCCGGCTGTCCGGCGCGACGGTGCACCTCGGCCGCCTGCGCCGCGGCGTCCCCTGCCGCGACGAGGTCTCCGAGCCGGACCCAGGAGTGAGCGGCGCGGAGCAGCGCGGCGCCGTCCTCGTCGGCGAAGGCCCTGGCGTGCGCCAGAGCGACCTCGGCACGTGGGCCCAGCCCGGCCAGCGACGACAGGCTGCGGGCCGCCGCGGCGGTCGCACCCCCGAGCTGGACCGCGGTCTGCCAGGCGAGGACCTCGTACGCAGGTGACCCCGACTCCCGGGCGACCTCGGCGGCTTCGGCCGCGCGACCGACGGCCTCCGTCGTCGCCCCGTCCGCAGCGGCACCCCACGCCAGCGCAAGGAGGTCGTCCGGCAGGTAGAGCCGGTACGCCGGGTGGTGCCCGGCAGCGATGCCGGCCAGGAACGGAGCAGCCTCCGCAGGTCGCCCGGCCTGCGCCCAGGCGGTGGCCAGCAACGTACGGCATCGGAACCCGAACTCGTGGCCCGATCCCTCCAGCCCTGCCCATGCCTCCTGCAGCGGGAGCAGCGCGTCGCGTATCCGTCCCTCGGCCAGCGCGGCGTGACCTGCCACGACGAGACCCATCAGCCTCGCCGGTCCCAGAAGATCGGCCGAGGAGTCCCGCATCCTCCGGGCCAGGTCGACGCCCCGGCCCGGGGTGCCGGCGAGCCGATGCCCGAGCACCTGGAAGTCGGCGAGCCCGAACCCGGGGATGACCGTGGGCACCCGATCGGCGGTGAGCCCGCCCACGACCGCAGCCTCGTCGAGGAGGTCGTGCTCGCCGGTGACGGCGGCCGCCGCGGAGGCCGAGGTGGCGACCAGGATGCGGGCCAGGTCGTCAGGGAGCTCGCTCCGCAGCAGCTGCGGAGCGCGGGCCAGGACGCCCGCGAGGTCGCCGTCGGCCACGTCCAGGACGAGCGACATGGCCGCCGCGTGGGCCGGAGCCGCACCGGTCGCCTCCGCCGCGGCCAGCGCGAGCCGGGCCTCACCGGGACGGGCCAGCGTGAAGAGCAGGTTGCCGGTCCGATGCAGCTGCACGAGGGCGAGCGTGCCCGGGTCCGGTGCACCGTCGACGATGTCCACGTGGATCGCCTCGGCCTCCTCCCCGCGGCTGAGCCAGGAGAGCGCGGCGGCGTGCACCACCCGCGCGGCGAGGCCGCCGGTCTCTGCGGCCGCGCGTGCCAGCCGCTCGGCCAGCGGCAGGTCGTACATCCGGGTCGCCGCCTCTGCGGCCCGCAGGAACAGCGCCGGCTCCGGTGGCAGGTCGGAGTCGAGGGTGAGCACGGCGCGGGGGATCGGGTCCGGCTCGGCCTCGAGGGTCCGCGCCACCTGCCCGCGGAGGCGGCGAGCACGCAGCGTGCCCATCGCGGCGCGGCGTACCTCGCCGTAGAGGGGGTGCGTCAGCCGCGCGACACGACCATCCGTACGCACCAGGCCGCGTTCCTCCGCCGCCTCGACGTCCTCGGCCGTGGTCAGCTCGGCCAGCGTCCGGACCGCCACCGGCTCGGCGAGGGCGACCAGGTCGACGACGTCCTGGACGCCCGCCGGGAGATCACCCGTCTCTCGTTCCAGGAGATCGGCGAGCTCCGGCGAGATCGCCGGCTCGCTGGTCCAGCACCAGATCCCGGACGCGGCGGTGAACCGGCCGGATGCCACCTCGCCGGTCAGCAGATGACGCAGGAACAGCGGGCTTCCCTCCGTCAGCGTCCACAGCCGGTGCGCCGAGGCCGTGTCCACCGGGCCGCCCAGCACCCCGGCGATCAGCCGCGTGCTCGCCCTGACGTCCAGCGGGGACAGATCCAGGCGCGGGAGGTGGTCGTCCTTCCACAGCGAGGTCACGATGTCGGGTGCCGGCTCCCCGGTACGCAGCGTGATCAGCACCGGCGCCAGCCGCCGCGCCACCACCCGGTGCACCAGGATCGCGGAGTGCTCGTCGAGCAGGTGGGCGTCGTCGACCACGAGGACCAGCGGCAGCCGATCGGCGAGCTGCGCCAGCGCCCGCCCGATCGTCTCGACCGCCTCCCCCGACGGCGCGTCCAGCAGCCCGGCGAACGCACCCAGCGGGAACGGTCGGGCCGCCGCGCTGCCCTGGGCGAACACCACGTTCTCCCCGCGGCGTACGGAGCCCGCCAGCGCCTCACGGGCGAGCCGGGTCTTCCCCACCCCCGCCGGACCCGCAACGATGACGCCCGCCGCCCCGGGCCGGAGCGCCGCCGCCACCCGGCTCAGCTCGGCGTCCCGCCCGGTCAGCGGCCACGGCCGCTCCATGCCGTCAGGCTAATCACTCGGCTCCGCGGGCGCATCACCCAAGTGGGTTGCTCAGAACGGCTCTAGCCCGAAGCGTCCCCAGGCGACGAAGACCATCGCCGCGAGGAAGAGGAGGTCGCCGAGGAGCTCCTGGTGCTCGCCCCGCCGGATCCGTTCGGTCGCCGCGCCGGCCATGTAGAGCGCCATGCACGACGCCGCCACGGGCACCAGGACCGGCGCCACCCCGACCAGGGCCGGTAGGACCAGCCCGACGCCGCCCAGGATCTCCAGGACGCCCATGAACTTCACGTTTCCGGGCGTGAAGTCCTCGGGCCAGTGCAGCTTCGCCGCGTAGGTCTCGTACGGCATGGCCAGCTTGAAGATGCCGCCGACGACGTAGGCGACGCCGAACAGGCTGGCGACGATCCAGAGGGCGATGTTCATGATGTCTCCCAAGGTGCAGACAGTTGCTCCGATGTGGTCAGACTCTCCGACGGTGGACCCGTCGAATCTGTGACACCGAGGCTCCCGGTGCCTCGGCAGTTGTGCTGGGAGCACAATCCATCGGCCAGTGGTTGTCGTGAACGCGCAGCGAGCCGCCCGCCTCGGGAGGCGACGATGAGGCCATGAACTCAGCCTCTCGCACCTCCTCGCCGCGCCGGGTCGCGGTCGTGGGCGCCGGCATGGTCGGCCTGTCCACCGCGTGGTACCTCCAGGAGTCCGGTGTCGACGTCACCGTCATCGACCGCGACGGTGTCGCCGCCGGGTCGAGCTGGGGCAACGCCGGCTGGCTGACGCCGAGCATCGCCGTGCCGCTCCCCGAGCCGTCGGTCCTGCAGTACGGCCTGCGCGCCGTCCTCAGCCCGTCGTCACCGGTCTACGTGCCGCCCACCGCGAACCCGCGGCTGCTGCGCTTCCTCGCCCAGTTCGCCCGCAACTGCACCCCGGCACGATGGCAGCAGGCGATGCAGGCGCTGATCCCGCTCAACAACGGCGCGCTGGCCGCCTACGACGAGCTCGAGCAGGGCGGGGTCGAGGCGCGTACGAAGGCGGCGAGCCCGTTCACCGCCGCGTTCCGGACTGTCGAGGACAGCCGGGCACTGCTCGAGGAGTTCGAGCACATCGAGGCCAGCGGCCAGCGGGTCGACTTCGAGGTGGTCGACGGCGCCCGGGCGCGCGCCGAGGAGCCCGCCCTCTCCGAGAGCATCACCACCGCGATCCGCATCCACGGCGAGCGGTTCATCGACCCCGCGGCGTACGTCCACTCGATCGCGGAGTCGGTGCAGAAGCGCGGCGGTCACCTGGTGACCGGGACCGCGGTCGAGCAGGTCCGCTCGGAGGGTGGCGAGGTCGTGGTCGCCGGCGAGCGCTACGACGCAGTCGTCGTCGCGACCGGCGCCTGGATCGGCGCCCACGGTCGGCAGGTCGGGGTCAGGCGCATCGTCCAGGCCGGCCGCGGCTACTCCTTCACCGTGAAGGTCGACGACGTCCCGCGCGGCCCGGTCTACTTCCCCACGCAGCGGCTGGCCTGTACGCCGGTCGGCGACCGGCTCCGGATCGCGGGCATGATGGAGTTCCGCGACGCCGACGCACCGCGGGACCCGCGGCGGATCGACGCCCTGGTCGGCGCGGCCCGCGACCTGCTGAAGGGCGCGCACCTCGACCAGCGCGAGGACGAGTGGGTCGGCTCCCGGCCCTGCACCTCCGACGGGCTGCCGCTGATCGGCGCCACCCGCGATCCCCGCGTCTTCGTCGCGGGCGGTCACGGGATGTGGGGGATCACCCTCGGCCCGGTGACCGGACGGCTGCTCGCCGAGCAGATCGTCACGGGCACCCGTCCCGAGCCGCTCCGGGCCGTCGACCCGTTGCGCTGATCGTCATCGGGCCGCGCCGTCCTCGTCCTCACGTGGCGGCGCGGCCGTCCCGCGCTCGGAGCCGGGCGATCTCCAGACGCAGCGCGAGCCGCTGCTCGGGGTCCTCGAGGTCGATCGGGCACAGCGACAGGAGCCGGGCCGCCCGGTTCCTGACCGTGTTCGGATGCACCCCGAGCGACCGGGCGGCCCGCTTCGGCTCGCCCCAGAAATCGATCAGCGCCTCCAACGTGTCGACCAGCACCGTCGCACCGTCGTCGTCGAGGAGCTCCTTGAGCGGCGACACCGCCGGACGGCTCTCCAGGCCACGGAGTGCACGCGCCAGGACGAGCGCCGGCCAGCCCTCGGCGACGGTGACCACGGGACCCGCGCCTCCGGCAGCAGCGAGCTCTGCAGCCGTCATCCGTGAGTCCTCGAGCTCGCGCGGCGCGGCGACAGCCGTGCCGACGTACATCCGTACGGCCGCGTTGGTCCGGCCCTCGCCACGGACCAGGTCCGTGAGCCAGCCGTCGGTGCCGGGCCCTGAGGACCCGGCCCGGAGGACGGCGTACACGTGGTCACCGAGGTCGGCGACCACCGGCCGGCGCCACCCTCGTCGACGACAGAGCGCCTGCCACAGCTGACAGCGGGCCTCCGCGTCCAGGTCCGCCGGGCCGGCCAGGACCGCCACCCGCCACGGACCGTCCTCGAGCCACTCCGGCTGGTCGATCACCGATCCGCGAACGACGGACCGGACCTGGTCGAGCTGGACCTGCTGATGGAGCTCCTCCTGCGCCCGCAGCCGGAGCAGCGAGAGCGCGACGAGCTCCGTCGCCGCGTCCAGCTCGCGCTCGTGACCGAGCGACAGCGGGTTCTCCGCGATCGCCCAGATCGACCCCAGCCACTCGCCGCCGGCGCGGACGGGGATCACATAGCGCGCCTTGACGCCGCCGGCGCCCGCGGGCACGAAGAAGGGCGCGTCGGAGCGCGCCATCCGCCGGAAGACGCCCAGCGAACGGAAGTGGTCACGCACCTCGCGCGGCACCCGCCGACCGACGATGGTGGCCGTCCGGGCGGCGTCGATGTCCGACTGGCCACGGGAGTACGCCAGCACGTGCGAGCTCGCGTCCTCGATCGTCACGGGTGCGTTCAGCAGTGAGCTGATCCTGTCGGCGACGTGGAAGAGGTCGTCGTGGAGATGGTCGGCCGAGCCCCGCTCGGGAGCGGCCGCGGCGTCGATGGCGGACCGGACGACCGCGACCACCGAGCTCAGCGACGCCCCCTCGACCATGCCGAGCAGCGGTAGACCGGTCTCGGCACAGACCCGGGCGACCGCATCGTCGTCGGCCAGGCGGCGGCGCAGAAGCAGACCGGAGGCCTCGGAGCAGGACGAGACGATCGCCAGCACCTGTTCGGCCTCCACGGCGCCGACCACCGTCACCAGCTCGCCGCGACCCGCTGCCGTCTGATCGCCCACCTCGGCGATCTCCAGACCGAAGACCGGTCGCGCTTCACCCGGGACGACGACCTCGACGAACCCCGGAGGCAGGGAGTCGGCCAGGCTGGCAGCGGTGATCACGACGCCACTGTGCCACGACGCCCGGCCGTCCACCCGGTCGTACGATGCGGCGGCGCTGACCCGAGAGGTGCCGGGTGCGCAGATCAGACGGCAGGCTGCGTGGAGGCGTCCTTCGCCGCTCCGGAGGGATCCGCAGGGTCTGCGGGGTCGGCGGGGTCTGCCTGGCCGGACGGATCGGCCAGGTCGGCCCGGTGGGACTCTCCGGAGCACCAGATGGCGACCACGCTGACGAGGCAGACCGCGGCGGCGAAGGCCGCCACCAGCACGGGATTGGAGCCACCCGCGGCGCCGAGCAGCGCGGCACCGATGATCGGCGCGAAGCCGGCGCCCAGGGTCGAGGCGATCTGGTAGCCCAGCGAGGCACCGGTGTAGCGGGAGCTGGTGCCGAACATCTCGCTGATGTACGCGGCGAGCGGGCCGTACATCGACGCCTGGAGGATCGGGTTGCCGAGCACGAACCCGGCCAGCAGCAGCCAGATCGAGCCGCTGCCGATCATCAGGAGCACGGGGTAGATGAGCACGGCCGTGGCCAGAGCTCCGCTGATCATCACCGGGCGGCGACCGATCCGGTCCGAGAGGATGGCGAACGCCGGGATGGTGACGATGTGCAGGAGCGATGCCAGCCCGTGCATGACCAGGACGGTGGTCCGACCGTGCCCGGCCTGCATCGCCAGGGAGAGGGCGAAGGTGGCGAGGAGCGACTGGATGACGAACGCGCTGGCGCCACCGAAGCAGGACAGGATGACCTGGCGGTACTGCTTCTGCAGGACCTCGACCAGCGGCGGCTTGGTCGGGGCGGGACGGTTGCGTGCCTGCTCGAACAACGGCGACTCGCTCACCCGGAGCCGCACGAACAGCCCGACGGCGACCAGCACCACGCTCAGCAGGAACGGCACCCGCCAGCCCCAGGCGAGGAACTGGTCCTCGGGGAGCAGGCTGAACAGGGTCAGCACCACGGTCGCGAGGACCGCACCGCTGGGGCCACCCATGTTGGCCACGCTGGCGGCGAAACCGCGCTTGCCCGGGTCGGCGTGCTCGAGCGCCATCAGCGCGGCCCCACCCCACTCGCCGCCCACCGCGATGCCCTGCAGCACCCGCAGCGTGACCAGCAGGAGCGGCGCGAGGGAGCCGATCTGGTCGTACGTCGGGAGCACGCCCACGAGGGCGCTGGCCACGCCCATGACCGACATCGTGACCACCAGCATCGACTTGCGGCCCAGCCGGTCACCGAAGTGGCCGAAGATGATGCCGCCGATCGGGCGCGCGAGGTAACCGGTCGCCAGCGTGCCGAACGAGGCGATGGTGCCGACCAGCGGGTCGAGGTTGCTGAAGAACAGCTGGTTGAACACCAGGCTCGCGGCGATGCCGTAGAGCAGGAAGTCGTAGAACTCGACGGTGCTGCCGAGATAGCTCGACAGCAGCACCCGGCGCATGTGGCGGCGGTCGCCGTGCGTCTCGGCGGTGGTGGTCTCGGACATGGGTTCTCCTGGGCGATGGGGCGGGTTCGGGTGATGGCTGGTTCGGGACGGGTCAGGGAGCAGCGATCGGGACGCGCTGCAGGTCCTCGCCGATGACGAGCTCTCCGGAGAAGTGCTTGGCGGCCTCGTGCCAGCGCGGCACATCGATGTCGCCCGGCACGAAGTGGGAGAGGACGAGGGTGCGGACACCGGCCCGCTCGGCGATCTGGCCGACCTGCGGAACCGTCGTGTGCGCGGAGAGGTGGTGCTCGATCATCGCCCGCTGCTGGGCGGTGCGCCCGTTCTCGTAGGCGCGGGCGACGTACTCCTCGTCGATCACCTCGTGCACCAGCACGTCGGCACCGGTCGCCAGGCGCACGAGGTTCTCGCAGGGCCCGGTGTCGCCGGAGACGACCACGGAGCCGCTGTCGGTGTCGAAGCGGAAGGCGAAGGCCGGGGCCATCGGCGCGTGCTGCACCAGCGTGGCCGTCACGCGCACCTGCTCGTCCTCGAGCACGACCCACGGCTCGACGTCGGGCGCGGCATCGTGGTCGGGATCGATGACCAGACCCTCGGGAAGCTCGATGTCGGCCACGGTGAGCAGCTCGCGCGGGTCACGTCGCCGGGTGTCGCGCATCCGGTCGTTGAGGTCGGTGGCGTACGCCGCCTCGAGGTGGCGCACCATCGCAGTGAACCCCGGCGCCGGCTCCTCGGGGCGCACCAGCCGCGGGACGGGACCGCCGTCGGCGGCTACGTCGGGGAAGCTGCCGCGCGAGGGCGGGCCGAGGCAGGTGACCGGCGCGGCGACGTCCTCGAGCCCCTCGTACCAGCCGTAGAGCAGCAGGTTGGCGAGGTCCGCGGTGTGATCGGAGTGCAGGTGGGTGACGAGCACCGCCCGCAGCCGCGCCGGGCTGTGCCCGGACCGCGAGAGCTGCGCCCCCGCGCCATAGCCACAGTCGACGAGGTAGACGCCTCCTCCGATCACCACCGCGGTGGAGATCCCGGAGCGGGTACGTCGCCACCGCGGCCCGCCGGAGGTGCCCAGCAGCAGCACGTGGTCCTGCGAGTTCATCCATCTCTCCTTGTGTAAATAACGCACGCTTGCGTGTAGACTTAGAACAGAGTGATCCCTGTCACCCGGCTCTGTCAAGGAGGTCTGCGGAATGAGACGAGAGTTCTGCGCGCACCACGAACAGGCCCGTGGCGGGCGAGCCACGGGCCTGACGCAGTCGACGGACGGTCTGAACCCTCAGTCGGTCGGGTTCGGCGAGCCGAGCGTCTGCAGAAGCAGTGCCTCGGCCAAGCAGGCGTTGCGGAAGTCGCCCAGATGCAGGCTCTCGTCGTAACCGTGCGCTCGCGTGTCGGGATCCTCGACGCCGGTGACGAGAACCGCTGCGTGCGGAAAGACGGAGGACAGCAGGTGGACCAGCGGGATCGTGCCGCCGACACCGATGGCGACCGGCGTCGACTCCGGCCAGGCTGCTCCGAACGCATCGAGCGCGAGCCGGTGCGCCGGGGAGGTGGGGTCTGCCGCGAAGGGGTGAGCCCTGATGCCCGGCACCACTCGCACATGAGCGCCGTGGGGAGCGGTGGCGTGGAGGTGCTCGGTCAGGGCGCGCAGCGCGCGGTCGGGGTCGTCGCCCGGAGCGAGACGCACCGAGATCTTCGCGCGGGCGGTCGCGGCAAGCGCGTTGGGCGCCTCGGCGACGCGAGGGCAGTCGATGCCGGTCACCGTCACCGACGGCTGGTGCCACAGCCGGTCGGTGACGCTCCCGGCGCCCGTCAGGCCGACGCCGGGCAGCAGTCCGGCGTCGGCACGGAGCTGCTGCTCGTCGTACTCGACCGGGCTGGGCGCTGAGCGGCCCACCAGGCCCGGAACGGCGACCGCCCCGGTGTCGTCGTGGAGGCCGGCGAGCACCCGCACCAGCACAGCCAGTGCATCCGGTACGACGCCACCGAAGGCGCCCGAGTGGAGCGGATGCTCCAGGGTCGCCACCTCGACGATCACCTCGACCAAGCCGCGCAGCGACACGGTGAGCGCCGGGGTGCCGACCTCCCAGTTGAGCGCGTCGGCGATGACGACGACATCCGCGGCCAACCGGTCACGGTGCTCGGCCAGGAGAGCCGGAAGCGTCGGCGACCCGATCTCCTCCTCGCCTTCGACGAGCACGGTGACACCCACCGGCAGGTCGGGGCCCAGTGCGCGGATCGCGGCTAGGTGGACGGCGAGGCCCGCCTTGTCGTCGGCTGCCCCACGGCCGTAGAGCCGTCCGTCTCGCTCGACCGGCTCGAAGGGTGCGCCGGTCCAGCCGTCGGGATCACCGGTCGGCTGGACGTCGTGGTGGGCGTAGAGCAGGACGGTCGGCGCCCCCGGCGGGGCCGGACGGTGTCCGATGACGGACGGGAGGCCCTCCTCGGCACGGACGACCACGACGTCGAGGCCTTCGGCCGTCAGAAGCCGGGCGACCTCGGTGGCGCTGCGCTCGACGTCGGGATGGTGGTGGGGGAGGGAGCTCACCGACGGGATCCGCACCAGGCTCTCGAGGTCTGCGACCAGCGCGGGCATGCCTGCGTCGACCCGGGCGGCGAGCGTCGTGAGGACAGCGGACCCAACGCCACCGTCGCGGGCGGTCATCCGACCGTCTTCATCCAGTCGTGGCGGTCGGGCATGGTGCCCTCCTGGATGCCGAGCAGCGCTTCGCGCAGACGGGTGACCCAAGGCCCCGGCCGGCCGGAGCCGACCACGAACTCCGCCGACCGCGTACGCACCGTGCCGATCGGGGTGACCACCGCTGCCGTGCCGCAGGCGAAGGCCTCCGTCACCGTGCCGTCCGCCGCTCCGGAGCGCCACTCCTCGAGCGAGACCGGCCGCTCCTCGACGCGCAGACCGAGGTCGTCGGCCAGGGTGATCAGCGAGGACCGGGTGATGCCCTCGAGAAGGGTGTCGGACACCGGCGGGGTGACCAGCGTCCGTCGGCCGCCCTCGTCGCGGACGAGGAAGAGGTTCATGCCGCCGAGCTCCTCGAGCCAGCGTCCCTCGCGCGCGTCCAGGAAGACGACCTGCTCCGCATCGTGCTCGGCCGCGACCTGCTGCACCAGCATGCCGGCTGCGTAGTTGCCCGCGCACTTGGCGTACCCGGTGCCGCCGGGGTGGGCACGGGGATGGTCCTCGGAGACCCAGACCGTGATCGCGTCGAAGCCGGCGGTGAAGTACGGCCCGGATGGGGAGGCGATGACCAGGAAGAGGTACTCCCGCGCCGGCCGGGTTCCCAAGGTGGCCTCCGTGGCGATCATGAACGGCCGCAGGTAGAGGCTGTGCCCGGGCCCGGTGGGCACGTGCTCCCGGTCGGCATCGACGAGCATCGAGACCGCTTCGACGAAGTCGGCCTCGGGGAGCTCGGGCATCGCCATCCGCCGGGCCGAGGTCGCCAGCCGCGCCGCGTTGCGCTCGGGCCGGAAGAGCCGGATCGTGCCGTCCGGGTGCCGATAGGCCTTCATACCCTCGAAGATCGCCTGGCCGTAGTGGAAGACCATCGTCGCCGGGCTCAGCGCGAGATCCTCGAACCCGCGCAGCCGAGGTCGCTCCCAGCCGTCGGGCGTCCATCGCATCGTCGTCATGTGCGGGGTGAAGGTCTGACCGAAGCCGAGCTGGTCGGCGGGTGCCGTGGGCACGGGGGATGGCGTGGGTGTCATGGCCGTCACGCTAGGAATCCCGCCGACTCCGGTGAAGAGGCCTCCTGCACAGCCGGAGCCGTGCTGTCGTGCACGCCGCCCGGCGAGAGCGTACGCACGGCGGCGAGCAGACCGTCGACGTCCTCGGGCCGGGTGTCCCACGCCGTCATCAACCGCACGACCCCGGGTCCCCAGTCGCTGAACGAGTACGTCGCCCGCAACTGCTCCGCGACGCCGGCCGGGAGCGAGGCGAAGACGGCGTTCGCCTCGACCGGATGGACGACCCGCACCCCTGGCACCCCACGAAGGCCGGCGGCGAGCCGGTCCGCCATGGCGTTCGCCTGGATGGCATTGCTGCGCCACAGGTCGCCGTCGAGCAGAGCGAGCAGCTGCGCCGAGACGTACCTCGTCTTCGACGGCAGCTGGGTGCTGGCCTTCTGCAAGAACCCGACGCCGTCGGCGTCCGGGTCGAGCACGATCACCGCCTCGCCGATCATGCCGCCGTTCTTGGTGGCGCCCAGGGAGATCACGTCCGCCCCTGCCGCGGCCTCGGCGAGGCCGATCCCCAGCCGGGCGGCGGCGTTGGCGAGCCGGGCGCCGTCGACGTGGACCTTCCAGCCGAGCCGGTGTGCCTCGTCGGCGAGAACAGCGACCTCAATCGGGTCGTAGCTCGTGCCGAGCTCGGTGCTCTGGGTCAGCGACAGCACTCCCGGTTGGGCACGGTGCCGGTTGCGGGCGTCCCGAGCGATGTCCGCCAGGTCGGTGGCGTCGAGCCGCCCGTCGGTGGTCGGCAGGGTGAGCAGCTTGAACCCGGCGTGCTCCGGGGCGCCGCACTCATCGGTGTGCAGGTGGGCGGCATCCGCACACACGACGGCGGACCATCGTGGTGTCACCGCCTGCAGCGCGAGGATGTTGGCGCCGGTCCCGTTGAACACCGGGAACGTACGCGCCTGCTGTCCGAAGAGCTCGCGGACCCGCTCCTCGAGCAGGGACGTATAGGGGTCGGCGCCGTAGCTCGGCAGGTGGCCGCCGTCCACCTCGGCGAGCGCCGCGAGGACCTTCGGGTGTGCGGCCGCACAGTTGTCGCTCGCGAAGTCGCGCCGCAGCTGGTGTGTCCTCATCGTGCCTCCAGGAGCGCCGTGAGGCCGGACCGGAGCGCGGCGGCGTCGGTGTCGACGGCGTGCAGGTCGAGCACCACACCGCGCTCGGCCAGGTCAGCGGCCAGCCCCCGGTCCCCGGTGAAGGCGCCGGTGAGCCGACCGTGACGGCGGGCGGCCGCCGACGCCGTGCGGATCGCGTCGAGCATCTTCTCCGAGCGCACCGGCTCCTCCAGCGACAGTGCGAGGTCGTACGGCCCCACGAAGAGACCGTCGATCCCGGGCGTCGCCGCGATCTCGTCGGCCGCCTCCAGACCGAGCCGGGTCTCGACCATCGGCAGCAGCAACGGCTGCGTCGACGTACCGACCAGGCCGGCACGGGACAGTCCGCCGCTTCGTCGTCCACGTGGCGGCAGGTGGGCTGCGGCGACGAGGCGCTCGGCCTGCGCCGCGTCCTCGACGGCCGGCACGATGACGCCGTCCACGCCGGCGTCGATCACCCGGGTGATCTCTGCCGGGTCGTGGGAGCGCAGCCGGGCGAGCACCGGCACCTCGGCCACCCGCAGCAGCGGGGCGAGCTGGGCCAGGTCGAGGTCCCCGTGCTGGAGATCCACGCCGATCCAGTCCGCCCCGCTGCCGGAGGCGACCTCGAGGCCGAACGGGCTCAGGAAGGTGACCCACAGCCCACGGAGCGTGGCGGACGCTCCGGCGGACCGCAGGCTGTCGGCGAATCCGGGAGCGTCGCTCACGCCGACCGGTCCTTCGCCGGAGGCGGCAGGTACGTCGTACGGCTGGGGGTCACGCCGAGCCGGACACAGCTCTCGAGCCAGGTTATGGCAGCACCGGTCGGGTCGACGACGGGGACCTTCAGCCCGGCCGCGGCCAGCCGCTCCTGCAGCTCGGCGGCGACGCCGAGCATGCCGGTGCAGCCGAGCACGATGACGTCGGCCTGCCCCGAGGAGATCGCGTCGACGGCCTGTTCCTCCAGCCGCTGCAGGAGCACGTCCCGGTCCTCGAGCCCGAGGACGGGCAGGTCGATGACCCGCATGGTGCCGATGCGGTCCTGGATGGCGTAGCGGCGCGCGAGGGAACGCAACATCGGCAGTACGTTGGGGAGCACCGTGATGATGCCGACGTGCTCACCGAGGCTGAGCGCGGTGAGGACGGCGGGCTCGAAGCCTCCGACGACCGGTGCGTCGATGATCTCCCGGGCGGCATGCACCCCGGGGTCGCCGAAGCAGCTGACGAAGACGGCGTCGACGTCGTCCTGGGCGGCCTCGGTGATCCGGTCCAGGATCCCCGGCGCTGCCAGCGCCTCGTCGTACTCCGACTCGATGCTGGCCGTGCCGCGCTCCAGCACGACCGCGTCGACCTTCGTGTCGGGAGAGGCCCAGCTGACGACCTCGGAGCGGACATGGTCGATCAGGCTGTCGCCGATGATCGGGAGGATGACTCTGATGTGCATCTCGTCTCCTTGGGTTGGGTGCCACCTGCTGCGTACCGGACGAGAGGGGTCCGGGAATCGGTGGCTGACTCGACGCTAGGGACGCAGCGACCGCTCCGGAATGTGCGGCCCGCCCGGCTCGACGCCACCGCCTGGGCGAACTGCACGGTGCCGGCCGGTCGATCGGTCAGATGATCGACCGGCACGCGACCTGGAGCGCCAGCCGCTGGCTCGGGTCGTCGAGGTCGACACCGAGCCGCTCTCGCACCTGCTGCAGGCGCGCCGTGACGGTGTTGCGGTGAACGCCCAGCGCCTCGGCGACGAGCACCACCGAACCGCCGCTCTCGAGATAGGCGCGGAGCGTGGCCAGCAGCGACTCGTTCGAGCGCAGTGGGGCCAGTGCTGTCTCGGCGAACGCACGCGTCACCTCCGACTGCTGCCAGGTCGCGAGCAGGCGGGCGACGCCGAGCTCGTCGGAGTGCTCGACCGCCGGCCGGAAGTCGTGGCTCGACGCGAGATGAGCGGCGTCGCGGGCCTCGGCAAGCGTCTCCGCCAGGCCGCCGGGCCCTCGGTGGGGGCGGCCGATGCCGGCGATCAGGCCCCACTCGCGCGGCAGCGCCGCCGTCACCAGGCGCACGGCCCGCAGCAGCGCCCGGGCGTCCGCCGTTCCGGGCTCGGCCTCGGTGCTGCTCCACAGTGCCCAGCCGTCCCCGCGGTCGACGGCCTCCGTCAAGGTGATGCCGTGCGCGACGAGCGCTGCGCGCAACCGCTCGGGTACGCCGGTCCGCTGGTCCCCCACCGTCCGGTCGTCGCACGAGAGGTGCAGACCGACATGCCAGTCGGTCAGCTGCCACCCCACGGAGACCGCTCCCTCGACCACGTCGCGGCTCACCGAGTCACGACCGGCGAGCACCTCCGACAGCAGCCGGGCACGGAAGAGGAGGTCGCGGTCGGCGTGAGCCCGCTGCGCGGTCAGCCACGCGCGCAAGAACGGCTCCGTGGTGGCGAGCCCGGCTGCCAGCTCGCCCAGCCGCGACTCGGCCGCGCGCTCGACGCGGCAGGCGAGCCATGCCGCCGGCCGGTTCCCGTCCGGGTCCAGCACCGGGTGAACCAGGATGGCGCGGCCGCGCTGCGCCACCGGTCGATCGAGGTGCAGGGCGTCGTCGAGCTCGATGGGTGGACCGAGCAGGTTGGTGCCGTCGGAGGTCACCAGTGCGAGCGGCGCTTCCAGGACCCCTTCGGCCGCTGCCACGATGTCCTGCCCGGTGTGGCGCGGCGCGAGCTGGCGAAGCAGCCGCTCGACGGTGCGAGCGCGGACCAGATCAGGAGCCCGGACCCGGGGAGTCAGCTCCTGGACGAGGACCACCGGCTCGGCGTCATCGAGCCAGAGCACCGGGATCTCCAGACGATCGGCTAGGCGGATGCTCGACAGCAGCGGCCTCCCGGTCGCGCCGACGACGAGGAGCCCGGCGGCACCGGCGTCCCCGGTGCGCCGCACCAGGGCGTCGAGCCGGTAGGACGGGGTGACGGATTCTGGCCCGCACACCACGAGGTGGTCCTGGACCGAGACCGGTTCGCCGACCCACCACCGCACGTCAGCCACCTCACGCTCCAGTCCTGCGGAACCCGCGACCACACGGGCGGCGGCGAGGATGGGCTCGGCGAGCAGATCGGCGACTCGTGGCGGGTTCATCGGGCCGGTCCCTCGAGATGGAGGCCGTAAGCGCCCGGACCGACGGCCCCGGCGGTCTCCGGAGGCCAGATGTGCAGGGCAGGCAGGGTTGCCAGGGCGAGCGACTGCCCGAGCCGGATCTCATCGGTCCGGATCGGGCACCGTGCCCGATGGTCGAGCGCCACGATGACCTCGGGTGCACTGACGACCGAGCGGCCGTCGATCGTGACGGCGAGGTACTCCTCCAGGTGGTCCACGCGGACGACCCCGCCGCTGCAACGGTCGATGAGGGTGACGCTGCCGGGCACCCGCCCGGACCGTGGCCGAACCTGGTCGACCCGCCCCTCACAGAGCAGCCTGCCGCCGATCCGTTCAGCGACGACGGCAGCAGGTGCCTCGCAGTCGACCGTGAGGAACGCCCGCCCGAGGCCCGCACACGCGCTGAGACTCTGCCGCACGCCGTGCTCGGCCAGGGTGCCCGCCGTCGTGGGGAACATCGCCAACGTCGCTGCGCCCCCGAAGGCCGCAGCGGAGGACACCATCAACGCTTGTGCCGCGGAGGCTGACGAGCGGGTGACCAGAACGGTGTCGCCGAACGGCCCGACGACCGCCATCGGTGCGATGGGGTGGCCCGCGACGGCGAGGGTCGCCTGGTCGACGCGCGGGAACGCGCGCCCCATCAGATCGCCGTCGATCACCGGTACGCCGAGACGAGCGGCGGCGACCACACCCATCAGCGCGTTGAGCCCACCGATCTCGATCACCCCGACGGCCTCCAGCCGGCCACCGACCTGAGCGACGACGGCCTCCACGGCTCGAGCGCAGTCGTCGGGATCCACCAACCGCTCCGTCAGCACGTCCGGTGCGCCACCGACACCGGCGTGCACGACGAGTGCGTCGGCGGACAGATCGCCGGGAGCGATCACCGGCACCGGCCCGTCACCGTCCTGCAGCATCCGCCGTAGCAGCAACGCGCCGAGCGCGACGTCACCGCCTCCGCCGGATCCCAGCAGGGTGGCACCGGAGGCCAGCGCGTCGACGTGCTCCGCGGTGATCTCGCGGAGCACGTCGTACGACATCCCGGTCATCAGCCGATGATCGCATCAAGTCCGATCAGACCGGAACGTATTCGTGGTCGTAACCGAAGTACGCCGGCCCGGCGAGCGCGAGTCCCTCGGTGCTGCGCCACCGCGGATCGCAGGGGGCGGCGACCACGCTGACCCGGAGGCCGTAGCGCAGCGTCTCGGTCGTCACCGGCTCACCGGTGTCGGTGTCGAGCAGGCAGATCAGATCCGGCACGCTCACGACGACCTCGCCGTCGCGGGTCGCGACGAGGTTCTCGTTCTGGAAGGCCACCTCCATGCGCGAGCCGAGGTCGTCAGCGAGACCTTCGAGGACCGCCTCCCCGCGGGCGAACCCACCCTGGGTGCCGCGCTGGACATCGACGATCTTCCCGCGGAAGATCACCCGCCCGCCCATCACCTCGGTGGCGGCGGCCACCGGGTCGCGGTGCTCCGCGCCGGCTTCGCGGATCGCAGCGCCCAAGCGCTGACAGAGCGTCATGGTGCCGTGCACCATGTGCTCCTTCACCTGCCGTCCGGTCAGCACGTAGAGGCTCACCGCCGCGCTGCAGCCCATCTCGATGGTCACACCGCGGGCGAAGCGCTCGGCCCAGCCGTTGGACACGGTCTCGAGGCTGACGGCGTTGCCGCGCTCGTCGGCGATCGCCATCGGGGTGGCGGCGACGCCGCCCAGGGTCGGGAGCAGCATCTGCAGCTCCGGGAAGGCACGGCCCATGCCGTCGGCATCGATGAGGGGCAGGCCGAGCTCGGCCGCCGCCACGAACGGAATCAGCGAGTTGAGGCCGCCGGCCTCGATCGAGACGGTGTACGCCGCCCGCTTTCCGATCAGCTGCTCCAGCGCCTGGAGCGCTGCGGTCAGCTCGACCCCCGAGGGCAGCTTCTCCAGCATCACCGTCGGAGCCCCCATGAACGCGGTCGGGATGACGACGGCGTCGTCATCGATCTCCGCCGGGTCGACCAGCTGCACGGGTCCGTGGCGCAGCAGCGCCTGCTGGGCGAGGAGGCGACCGACGTACGGGTCACCTCCGCCGCCGGTGCCGAGGACCGCGGCGCCGCGCGCCATGTCCGGCAGGTCCAGTGGAGTGATCTCACGCATCGTTGCCTCCCAGGCTCAGCTCTCCGACCGCCTTGACCCGGATCCGGGTGGCGTTGCCTGGCAGGTACGCCAGGGGTACTTCCTCGATGTCGACGACGCGCACCGATCCGGGCCGGGCACCGGCCGCGACCGTACGATCGACTGCTTCCTGCCGGGCCTCGTCCAGGACCGCGTCCCGTCTGCCGGGCTCGACCGAGAAGACTCGGTCGACCTCGCCACCGACCTCGGCGATGGCCGCGCCGATGGCGTTGGCGACCGCATGGTGCTCAGGACGTACGACGACCGAGGCGCCGTCGATCACGTCGGGCACCAGGATGCTGCCGCCGCCGACGGCGACCACCGGGATGGGTTCCGCCGACAGCCGCATCCGGTCGACGACCTCGGCGATCCGGACCGCGACCCCGTCGAGCGCGGCCCGCACGAAGGCGGGGTCGAGGTGGGCGACCCGGGCCGCGTCGCCGATGTCGGCGCGACCCGCTGCGACCGCCAGGTCGGTCGCGGTGAGCTGGTCGCCGCCGAAGACCAGGGCCTGCTCGGTGAGTCGGTAGCCGACGCTCTGGGGACCCACCTCGGGGGTCGGACCGGAGCCGACGTGGCTGCCACCGCCGATACCGACCGAGAGCACGTCGGGCATCCGGAAGTTGGTCTGGATGCCGGCGACGGCGACGTCGGTCGAGGCCTCCCGCGGGAAGCCGTTCTGCAGGATGCCGACATCGGTGGTGGTGCCACCGATGTCGACCACGGCGCACGAGCTCTGCTCGGACAGGAACGCAGCGCCGCGCATCGAGTTGGTGGGGCCGGACGCGAAGGTGGCCACCGGGTAGCGGCGGGCGTGGTCGACGTCCATGAGGGTGCCGTCGTTCTGACTGAGGAAGACCGGCGCCTGGATACCGGCACCGAGCACCGTCTCGGTCAGGCCGGTCGTCACGTGCTCGGCCAGCTCCCGGAGTGCGGCGTTGATGATGGTGGCGTTCTCGCGACCGAGGAGGCCCATCCGCCCGATCTCGTGGGAGAGGCTCACCGGAGCACCCGGCAGCTGCTCGGCGATGATCTCGGCGGCCCTCAGCTCGAACTCCGCGTTGACGGGCGAGAAGACCGAGGAGATCGCGAACGAGCGAGCCCCACCTTGTGCGGCCTTGTCGAGCACGTCGCGGAACTCCCGCTCGTCGAAGTCGGCGATCCGCGACCCGTCGTACTCGTGACCGCCGTGGCACAGGTAGCTGTGTCCGCCGATGGTCCTCTCGAGCTCCACCGGCCAGTCGACCAGTGGCGGCAGTGCGCTGGTGGCCGGCAGCCCGAAGCGGATGGCTGCCGTGGGCGCGAGCCGGGTGCCCTCCACCAGAGCGTTGATGAAGTGGGTCGTGCCGATCATCACCGCGGCGACGTCGGCGGGGTCGAACCCGGCCGCCTCTCGCAGCTGACCGATCGCGGTGACGATGCCGCCCGTGACGTCGGAGGTGGTGGGCGCCTTGGTCGCGGCCAGCACCCGCTGCCCGTCGATCAGGACGGCGTCGGTGTTGGTGCCTCCGACGTCGATACCGAGTCTCAACATGGTGTCTTTCCTTGTTCGAGGTGGACCGCCGGCTCAGGCGCCGGCGGGGACGGAAGCGGTGGGCTCGGTCGGGTGGGTTCGCGACACACCGTGCCCGCGAACGAGGCCGAGCTTCGCGGCGGCGACGTACAGGACGAGTGCGGCGATCACCGAGTTGATCGAGGGAATGCCCCAAGTGACGTAGTGACCGATGAGCGAGGCGGCGGCCCAGACGACCAGGCTCGCCGGCACCCACGTGGGGGCGGTCGCCGGCAGGTTCCCGGCGGCCCGCGACGTGTCGAGCTCGGCGCGCCAGGTGCGGGCGATGAAGTACTCCGCGACCATGATGCCGGCGATCGGCGGGAAGATGACGCCCAGCAGGATCAGGAAGTCGGTGAAGCTGTTCAGGATGCCCGCGGCACCGGCGATCGAGCCCGCGATACCGACGAAGAGGGTCACCGCGCCTCGATGGACACGCCACCCGACGGCCTGGTCGAGGAAGTTCACGATGCCCAGCGAGGCTGCGTAGAGGTTCCAGTCGTTGATCTTCAAGGTGGCGGCGATGATCACCAGCGTCCCCAGGAAGCCCGAGGTCGAGGTGACGATCGCGATCACGTCGTTGGTACGCAGGGCCAGAGCGAGCAGCACGCCGATGAGGCCGATGACGTACTCGCCCACCGAGATACCGACGACGGTCTGCTTGACGACGTCTCCCGACGTGCGGTTGAAGCGACTCATGTCCGGGGTGATCACCGCTCCGACGATGAACCCGCCGGCGACGATCGACGTGCCCTGGATGAGACTCAGCTGCGGACCGGCGGGGGCCGTCGAGAGCAGGTCGCCGACGTCGTGGCGGGAGAGCTCGCTCACGATGGACCAGCCGGCGAGCAGGAGGAACGCGGGCACGGTGACGTACGCCGTCCAAGCCATCTTCTCGAAGCCGAACACCACGATCGCTGTCACGGCCAGACCGAACGCCATGGCCCACGCCCACAGGGGGAGCACCCCGATCAGGTTGCTCAGGCCTTGTGCGGAGACGGCGTTCTGGATGCCGAACCAGCCGATCGCGCTCACGCTGATGGCCAGGCCGATCACCGACGAGCCGGCCCGGCCGAAGCCGGTCCAACGGGCCAGCACGGATGTGGAGAGACCTTCACGCTGACCGGCGATGCCGGTGAAGATGGTGAGGATCTCCAAGATCACAGCACCCAGGGTGATCGCCAGAACGGCGTCCCAGAAGCTCATGCCGAAACCGAGAGTGGCGCCGATCAGGAAGCTGGCCAGCGAGCTCAGCATCCCGAACCGCTGAACTGCGATCGAGAACCAGTGGTAACGCTTGTCCTGCGGCACGCGACTGAGTGCGTAGTCGTCGTGCTCGGTGGTTGATCCCATGGGAACCTCCAGAGGGAATGTCTTTCCCGTGACGCTAGAGGCCCGACGTGAGGTAGGTCACCATGCAGGAGGCCCCGCCAACGGCCTTCCACAGTGCATGACGCACAAGGCCGCCGGTCGGCTCCCGCCGCGGTTACTGGCGTGCCATCGCGATCCTGAATCGCTCGCCCGGATCGATGTAGTGGTCGTGGACGTCGTCGCCGAGGTCGATCTGGACCCACGCGATCTTGCCGTTGAACCGGCTGGTCCGGCTGGTGTAGTCCGAGGAGACCGCCGTGCCGGACTCGTAGCCGATGTCGGTGGTCTCGTCGGCCGAGAAGACCATCGGCTGGGTGGCCTCGACCCGGCCCGACCCGATCGGTTTGCCGTCGTCGTAGAGCGTGACGTCGCCGCCCTTGGCGAGCCCACCCCCGTCGTACGCGAACTCGACCCGGACCTGACGGGTCCCGGCGCCGAGGAGGGAGTCCGACACGACGGGGAACTCCTGGATGCCGAGCACGTTGTAGACGAACTTGAGCCGTCCGTCGCGGGTGAAGAACGTCCAGCCGCCGAACCGGCCACCCTGGGCGATGATGACGCCCTCGGCACCGGTGTCGGGGACGGTCACCTCGGCGGTGACGGAGAACGACTTGTTCTTGATGCTGACCACGCTGTTCTCCGACAGCCGGCCCATGCCGGGGAAGAAGAGCTGGGTCGTTCCACGTACGAGGGTCGGCCTGCCGGCCATGGCCGGCTCGATCCGCTCGGCGGTGCGGTCGTCCATCGGCAGCACCCCGTACTTCACCGCCTCGATCAGCCACAGCCGCTGCAGCTCGGCGAGCTTCTCGGGATGCTCCGCGGAGAGATCCCGCGCCTGGCTGAAGTCGGTGGTGCCGTCGTACAGCTCCCACACGTCGTCGTCGAACGCGGGCAGCTCGCCGCCGACCATCACCCACGGCGTGCGGTGCTTGGTGACCGCGCTCCAGCCCTTGTAGTAGACGCCGCGGTTGGCGAACATCTCGAAGTACTGCAGGTCGTGCCGCTCCGGCTCGTCGGCGCCGCGGAAGGTGTAGAGCATGCTCGTCCCCTCCATCGGGGACTGCTGGACACCGTTCACCATGGTGGGTTCGGGCAGCCCCGCTGCTTCGAGGATCGTCGGTGCCAGGTCGATGACGTGGCTGAACTGCGTACGTAGCGAGCCCGGGTCGTCGATACCGTCCGGCCAGTGCACGATGGTGCCGTTGCGGGTGCCACCCCAGTGCGAGGCGACCTGCTTGGTCCACTGCAGCGGCGAGTTCATCGCCCACGCCCAGCCGACCGAGTAGTGGTTGTAGGAGCTCGGCGAGCCGAACTCGTCCATCTTCGACCGCATGAACTCCGGGGTCTCCAACGCGGCCATGCCGTTGAAGTTGGCCATCTCGTTGAAGGCGCCGTTGACGGTGCCCTCGGCAGAGGCACCGTTGTCGCCGATGATGTAGTAGATGATCGTGTTGTCGAGCACGCCGAGGTCCGCGATGGTGTCGATCACGCGGCCGACGTGGTGGTCGGTGTGCTCGAGGAAGCCGGCGTACACCTCCATCTGACGGGCCAGCACCGGCTTGAGCTCGTCGGGCATGTCGTCCCACGCCGGGATCTCGTCGTGACGCGCGGTGAGCTCGGTGTCGGCGGGGATGATGCCCAGCTCCTTCTGGCGCGCGAACGTGCGCTCCCGCTGGACGTCCCAGCCGTCGTCGAACTTCCCGGCGTACTTGTCGATCCATTCGTGGGGTACGTGGTGGGGCGCGTGCGTCGCGCCCGGCGCGAAGTAGGCGAAGAAGGGCCGGTCGGGCATGAGCGCCTTCTGCTGCCGGATCCAAGCGCACGCGTGGTCGGCCAGGTCCTCGGTGAGGTGGTAGCCCTCCTCGGCCGTCGCCGGAGGCTCGATCGGCGTGGTGCCTTCGTAGAGCGCGGGGTCCCACTGGTTGTTCTCCCCACCGATGAACCCGTAGAACGTCTCGAACCCACCTCCTGCCGAGGGCCACGCGTCGAACGGGCCGAGCGGCGAGGTCTGCCAGACGGGGACCTCGTGACACTTCCCGAACTGTGCCGTCGAGTAGCCGTTGAGCTTCAGCGTCATCGCCAACGGGGCCTTGGTGTTGGGGCGCACCGAGCTGTTGCCGGGCGCCGAGGTCGCCGTCTCGGTGATGCTCCCCATCCCGACCGAGTGGTGGTTGCGGCCGGTCAGCAGCGCCTGCCGCGTCGGCGCGCACAGCGCCGTGGTGTGGAACCGGTTGTAGCGCAGGCCGTTGCCCGCCAGCCGCTCGGCGACCGGCGTCGCACACGGCCCGCCGAACGCGCTCGAGGCTCCGAAACCGACGTCGTCGAGGAGCACGACGAGCACGTTCGGCGCGCCGTCCGGCGGTAGCAGCGGCTCGATCGGCGGATAGGAGGTGTCCGGGTCCTTGGCGTCGTATGTCGTATGCCTGGGGGGCGGCCGATCCGGGATCGGCAGCATCGTCCGAGCGTGAGAGTCAGGGCGGTTCGACACGACAGGAGCTCCGATCGTCGAGGGCTCTTTCGACCCTCGCACGACGATTCGGCGTCAGTCGTCCCCTTTACCGGGTAAACCGCCCAGCTCCCTACGGGCCTCCGGCCGTGGCCCGGTCACCGATCACGTGACGCACCCAGCGCCATCGCGATGCCGGCGGTCAGCCGCAGGGTGTAGGGCAGGTGGAGCGACTCGTCCGGGCCGTGCGCACCGGCTCCGGGCCCTTGTGCACCGCAGGCCAAGAACTGCGCGTCGGGGAACCGGTCGGCCAGCATGCCCATCAGGGGGATGGTGCCACCCTGACCGAGCATGGCGAGGCCGGCACCGTCGAAGTACGCCCGGCTGGCACCGTCCAGCGCCCGCTCCAGCCAGGGCGCGAGGGGCGGGGCGGCCCAGCCGTCGGCCACGACGGTGTCCGGGGTGAACACGACGTGGGCACCGTACGGCGGGTCCTTCTCGAGCAGCTCCTTCAGCGCGCTCTGCGCGGCCCGGCTGTCGGCGCCGGGGGCGAGGCGTACGGACAGCTTGAGACTCGTCGAGGGACGGAGCACGTTGCCGGCGGTCGCGACGGCCGGGAGCCCGTCGGCACCGGTGACGGCGAGGCTCGGCCGCCACGCGCGGTTGAGCAGCTGCTCGGCGACGTCCGAGGTCGTCGGGCCGGCCGATCCGAACCAGTCGAAGCGGGCGGCCACCGCCGGACCGAGGACGCGCGCGGCGGCGCGGGCCTGCTCGACGCGCTCGCCGGGGATCGGGCACCCGGCGGCGTCCAGCAGGACCTCACCGGTCTCCGCGGACTCGACCCGCTCGAGCAGTCGGCGCACGATCCGGAAGGTCGAGGGCACCACCCCGCCGGCGTCACCGGAGTGTGCGCCCTGGTCGAGCACCTGCACGTCGAGCCGGCCGCCGCAGTGACCACGCAGCGAGGTCACCAGCCAGAGCCGGTCGTAGTCACCGGCACCGGAGTCGAGACAGACGACGAGGTCGACCTCGGCGATCCGCGGCTCCAGCCGGGCGAGCCAGAACGGCAGGTCGGGGCTCCCGGACTCCTCCGAGGTCTCGAAGATCCCCACGCAGCGCGGTCGCGGGACACCTTGGTCGTCGACGGCCTGGATCGCCGCGACGGCGGCGTAGAGCGCGTAGCCGTCATCGACGCCGCCGCGGCCGTAGAGCCGGGTCCCGTCGAAGTGCGGCGTCCAGGGATCCAGCTCTGCCGACCAACCCTCGCCGGCCGGCTGCTTGTCGAGATGCCCGTAGAACAGAGTCGTCCCCGGGGCTGTGCCCGGGATGTCGACGAGGACCAGCGGTGTCCGGCCCGGCTCGCGGAGCACCTCGACATGGGCTCCAGTCAGGTCCTGCTCACGGATCCACTGCGCGGCCCGCTCGGCCGCGACGTCGAGCTGCCCGTTCGCCTCCCAGTCGGCGTCGTACGCCGGACTGATCGCACGGAGCTCGATGAAGGCGCCCAGCTCGGTGAGCAGATCGCGCTCCCACCGGTCCCGGCAGTAGTCGAGAACCCGGTCGGCGTCGAGCACCGGCACGGACGGGGACTCAGGCACCGGCCAGCACCGCCGGAGCGAACCTGCGGTCGAGCGCGGCCTCGAGCGGAGCGTAGAGCTCGGGCATGAACATCGTCTCGGCGAGGATGAGCTTCTCGGCCGGGACGGTCACCACGGTCAGCTCCATCCCCTCCTCCACGACACCGGACGGCACCGGGCGGGGCCGGCCGGACTCCGCGCTCGCGCCGTCGGCGACGAAGGTCATGATCAGGTCGGGGAAGGCCGAGATCCGGGTGCTTCCCTGCTCGAGCACCATGTACTCGTTGACGAAGTGCAGCGCGGTGCGGTGCGTGTCGTCGAGCGTGACCACGCCGACGTCGAGGCCCTCCTCCTGGCGGCAGGCGAAGCCCCGTACCCGGCCGGTGGTGACAATCCGGCCATCGAGGTGCTCCACAGCAGCGTCCAGGCCGCCCGCGAGGTAGGTCCGCCCGAGCTCGATGGCGCTGGTGATCGCACCCGGGGCGCCGTGGTCACGGCTGTAGGCCACGCTGACCGGGTTGCGCGCGACGCCGACCCAGCCGCCGGCGTCCATCGACGCGCGCCGGACCACGCCGGAGGTCGCGTCCAGGTTGCCGGTGGTGGCTCCTTCGAGGTACTGGTGCGGGTGGCCACCGGCGTACGCCTGGATGGAGACGTAGTCCTCACGCAGGTGCAGGCCCATCGCGCCCATCACGCTGGACGGGTGAGCGCGGCCGTTGCAGGCCAGGTCGATGACGGGCAGCCCGGACATGGCCGACTGGAACCATCCGTTGACGGTGGTCTCGGCGCCGTTCTCGTTGGAGTTGATGGCGACGATCTCCCGGCCGGGCAGCTCACGGTTGAGCAGCTCCAGGGCCCGCATCAGGTGGCGTGGGGTGACGAGCGGCGACGGTGCCGCCGGGGCGCCGACGAGCGCCACGGTCGCGACCAGGTCGTCGTCGTCGAACTCGTCGAGCGTCCAGAGCTGAGGAGTGCCGACCGTGAGAGCCAGCTCGGCGGTGCGGAGGCCCTTCTCGACGAAGCCGCCACCACCCCCGCCCAGGATGGCGCCGCCCAGCACAGCGGCTTCGATGTCGTCCATGGTCAGTGCACGCTTCACGGTGCGTCTCCTTCGGTGTTGCGGGGTGTTGGGATGGTCTGAGGGGTCAGCTGCGGACGGCGTTGTAGGCGCCGTTGCCGAAGGAGTAGAGGGCGTCACCTGCGATGGCACCGCCGGCGAACACCTCCAGGTCCTCCTTGACGCCGGGGCCGAGGAACCGCATCACCAGGAGGCGGACCAGGAGTCCGGCCGCGACCATCCAGCCGGCCTGGGGGCTGAGGATCAGCAGACCGGTGGCGAGCAGGATGCCGAGCTGCTGGCGCGGTCCGCCGATCAGCTGGAGCAGAGCGCCGGGGATCGCCCAGATCAGCAGGGCTCGAGCCGTCTCGCCGGAGACGCCGGCCTGGATCGAGGCGACGTACGCCGCGTTGATGGGTGCGGTCTTCCCCTGGTCGAAGAACATCTGGTACGAGACGGCCACGACCACGATCGCGATGACGAACCCGATCATCGCGGCGATGAACTGCTGACGACGCCCCTCGAGCTCGAACGCCGGGTCGGCGCCGTTGCCACGCAGGACGAACCCCGCCTTGAGGTCGTATCCCATGTCGGCGAACGCCGGGCCGGTGGCCGCGGTGAAGCCGGCCATCACGACCAGGGCCTCGGGCGGGAAGCCGATCAGGATGCCGATCAGCAGCGTGATGAGCGCGACCGCGAAGGCAGGGAACCAGCCGGAGTGCATGGCGGCGATACCGACGATCAGCTCGTGGACGAACGCCGCCACGGTCGCGAAGACGATGAAGCCGATCAGCTGGAGCGGACCCATGTCGGTGGCGATGCCCGTGCCGAACGCGAGGCCGATCGCGACGACGAGGTAGGCCACGCCGCCGGAGGCCAGCGCCCGGCCGAGGCGGTGGCCGGACCGGATCTCGGGCTGGACGGTGCCGGCGGTGCCGGCGGTCGCGGAGCGGTTGCCCTTGCGGTCCTCGGACCGGTAGGCGCCGACGACCGCGCGCCCGACCTGGATCAGTGCCACGATGCCAGCGCCGATCATCATGCCGTGCGGGATGTAGTGGGCGTAGAGGTCGACGCCGATGAGATCCACGGAGTACGCCCGGGCGAGCAGCCCGACGCCGAAGGCGATCATCGCGCCCAGGCCGCCGATCAGGGCGACCCCGAAGGCGGACATCGGCAGCGCGAAGACAGCGCCGACCACACCGGTCACGAACCCGCCCGCGAGCACGACCGCCCGGCGGCCTCCCTCGTCACCGGCACGGATGGTCTCGGCGGCCGCGATACCGAGGGGCCAGGGGTTCTTCGCCGGGAACGCGGGGGTGTCGAACATGCGGAAGAGCAGCCAGGCGTCCAGCAGCATGGCGCAAGAGACGCCGATCAGCATCGGCACGATCATGTTCGGCAGCCCGAACACGAACGGGATCCCGATCGGCAGGAAGAGGCTGTTGGCCGCGCCGAAGGTCGCCGAGGAGATGCTGGTCTGGGCGAGGTTCTGCGCGTGGACCGAGCGGTAGGCACGGAAGGCCACCAGCGGGATCCGCGCGAGGGTCATCGCGACGATGGCGCCGAGCAGGGAGGTGCTGGGCGTGATCCCGAGACTCGCCAACAGCTGGATGCCGACGATCGCGCCGAGGACGCTCAGCAGCACCGTGAGGACGAGATTGGCGGGCGCGAGCGCCCGCGGGTGGCGCGGGGTGGACGCCGCCGGCAGCGTCTCGGCCGAGCGTTCGGTCATGGGATTCTCCTGGGGACTATGCAGTTCCATTATCTCGAACTAGGTTCTACATTATGGATTGTGTGCCTGGTTACACGCCGCCGTCAAGGGCTGGCGGGCACGACGCCCCGGCAACCGCCTAGGCTGAACCGGCGATGGAGAGGGAATGAAGCGTTGAGCACCTTGGCCAATGCGCGCGACGTACTGCGCCTGATGACACGTCTGCGGCGTGATCTGACCGTCACGGACGTCGCCTCCGAGCTCGCGGTCCCGAAGAGCTCGGCGTCTCGAACGCTGAGCATGATGGCCGACCACGGCTTCCTCGAGCGCGACGCCCAGTCGCTGGCCTACCGGCCCGGTCCCCTGGTCATGGAGGCGTCCTTCCACTTCCGCGCCACGCGCAACGCGCTCTCGCTGCTCGAGGAGGAGCTCTCCGCGATGGTCGCGGACACCGGCTACGCGGGCTACGTCAACCTCCTCGACGGAGCGGAGACGGTCGTCATCGCCATGCGCACCGGGAAGGTCGGCACGCTCCAGGCGTACACCCCGGTCGGCACCCGCGGCCCCGCCCACGCCACCTCCACCGGCCGGGCGCTGCTGGCGCGCCTCGACGACGACGAGGTCGCCGCTCGCGTCGGCACCGAGCTGCCGCACATCGGAAGCGCCCCCGAATCTCGCGACGAGCTGCTCCGAGCACTGCTCCAGGTCCGGGCCGACGGCTGGGCGGTCTCCCGCGGCGAGTTCGTCACCCAGGTCGCCGGCGTGGCCGCGGCCGTGCTCGACCCGACGACGGGCCAGCTCTTCGGCGTCGGCCTCGCCCTGCCGAGCGACGAGCTCGTCGACGAGGTGATCCCCAGCTACGGCCTGCGGGTACGCGACGCCGCGATGCGCGTGGGCAAGAGCATCGGCGACCCCTACTGGCTGGACTTCCCCCAGGTCGACCCGGCCTGAGTCACCTCAGGAACGGCGCCAGCGCATGGGCGAAGACCTGGCCGGAGACCAGCACCGCGACGGTGACGCCCGCGGCACGTAGCGCCGCGTGGTGTCGTTCGCCGTAGGCCATGCAGTCGAGCACCAGGACCCGAGCACCCTGGGCGACCAGCTCTTCGGCGGCGGCGACCAGGGCGTCGGTGCCGTCGTCGAACGGCGAGGCGGCCGCGAAGTGGACCTCCCCCGCAAGGACCGACCACTTCTCCCGCGCCTCGGCTATCTGCTCCGCCAACGGCACCAGCACTCCGACCGTGGCGTCCCGGACGAGGGTCGGGATCGCCGTCGTGATCACCCGGTCCGGCTCCATGAGCCACGCCTCGCGGGTCTGCAGCGTCGGGAACTCGCCGGTGCACAGGACCGCGATGGTGCGGACGCCTTCGGCCTCGAGCCGCTCGAGGCAGCGCTGCAGCCCGTCCTCGATGCGCCCGGGATCGAGCGTGATCGTGTCACCGTCCTGGAGCCGGGTGATCAGCACGGCCCCGTCCTCGCGCGCCCCGAAGTGCTCCTCGGCCTCGGCCCGCGAGAGCCCGTCGAGCACACCGAACTCCTCGACCCTGGTGCGGGCCGGCAGCACGGCACGGATGCTTGCCGAGAGGTCGGGTCGAGGCGCCTGACCGATCGTCAGGAGTGCGAGGTCGATGTCGGTCACCCCAGGAGGCTAACGTTCCAATTTATGGAATGCTAGTCCAGATTCTCGAACCACTCGGCCTTCATGCCAGAAACCAGCCCTCGGGAGGTACGCCCGGATCGCTGGGACGATCCGGGGCGGCTGATCCGTCGTCAGCAGCGGCCGCGTCGGGCGCGGTCCGGTCGCGATCCGCGGGCGCGTCCGAGGGGCCGGGCCCCGCCGGAGTCCGGAGCTCACGCATCTGCGATCACCCGCCCAGCTCACGGAGGAAGATGTCGGCCAGGTCGTTGGTGTCGTCCCTCACGAGGTTGGCCGCATAGCTGCGGAAGGCCGCGTACCGGCCGTCGGCGCTGATCTCCACCATGTCCGAGGTGGCGTCTCCGAGCGTCCCGTCCCCGGCGGCCGACAACAGCTCGGTGGTGCCGTCGCTCCGGTCGTGGACGAAGACGTCGCGACGATCGTTGGTGTCGCCGGCGACCAGGTTCGCGGCCAGGCTCTCGAACACGACCCGCCGACCGTCCGCGCTGACCGACGCCTGGCCGGAGAAGCCGTCTCCTTCGGTCCCGTCGCCGGAGACCGAGACCCGCTCGGTGGTCCGGGACCGACGGTCGTGCAGGAAGACGTCGGAGGTCCTGTTGTTGTCACCGGGCGCCAGGTTCGAGGCGATGCTGTGAAACACCACGAACCGGCCGTCGGAGCTCAAGGACGGGAACATCGAGTTGCCGTTCGACTGGACGCCGCCGTTGCCCAGGGAGACCCGCTCGGTCGTGCCGGTCTGCCGGTCGCGGACGAACACGTCCTGGGCGCGGTTGGTGTCGCCGGCGACCAGGTTGGTCGCACTGCTGTAGTACGCGACGAACCGGCCGTCCGCGCTGATGCTCGCTGCGTACGAGAGGCTGTCGGCGCCGGCTCCGGAGACGGTCGCCGAGACCAGCTCCGTCGTTCCGGTCACTCGGTCATGGACGAACACGTCCGGCAACCCGTTGACGTCACCGGGAACGAGGTTGGAGGCAGAGCTGTCGAACGCGACGTACCTGCCGTCCGCGCTCACCACCGGGCGGTCGGAGTGGGCGTTGCCCTCGGTGCCGTCGCTGGCGACCGAGACTCGCTCGGTGGTGCCTGCCTCCCGGTCCCGGAGGAAGATGTCGGTCGTGTCGTTGCCGTCGCCGGCGACGAGGTTCGAGGCCAGGCTGTCGTACGCCGCATAGCGTCCGTCTGCGCTCAGCGACACCAGGGTGGAGGTGCCGTTGCCCTCCGTGCCGTCGCTGGCGACCGAGACCCGCTCGACCTCGCCGGTGGTCCGGTCGGTGACGAAGACGTCCCGGGTGCCGTTCCCGTCACCCGGAACGAGCACCGAGGACGGGCTGTAGAAGGCCACGTAGCGACCGTCCGAGCTCACCGACGGCCCCGAGGAGTCCCGGTTGCCCTCGGTCCCGTCCGCCGCCATCGACACCCGCCGGAGCTTGCACCGCGGCAGGCTGAAGTCCAGGGTCGTCGGCTTGTCCACGCTCACCTGCTGGGACAGCGGGTCGCTGCATCCTCCGGCGGCCACGGCGGTCGCGGTGTGCGTGCCCTTCGGCACGCTCGCGAAGGTGTAGGCACCCTCGGCGTCGGTGGTGACCGGGGCGACGTTCGTCGCGTCGATCCTCACCGTGGCATTGGCGACCGCGGCGCCGTCGGCGTCACGTACGTGCCCGGACACGGGGTGTGCCGCTCCTTGCGCGGCGAACTCGAAGAAGGCCCGATGCTGCACCCCGTCGGCGCGCGTCACGACGAGCTCGCGACACGTACGCCCCCACTCCTTCATGGTCTTCCAGCCGTAGGTGTAGCGGCCCGTGGTCTCGTCGTAGGAGAGCCCGTTACCGGCCGGGACGGTCTTCTCCGGGAGTGGACGCGGAGTGATCTGCTCGGCGCGAGGGTCCTCCACCGCGAGCGTGCGGCAGTTCACCTGGCGCGAGTAGGGCGTGCCGGCGAGAACGTCGAGCCCCTTGTCCCCGCCGAGGACGAACTCCGCCGACAGCGCGGACCCGGCCGTGGCCAAGTTGAGCGCCGGCTCGGCCGCCAGGCCCTCGAAACCGGTGCGGCAGTCGGGGTGCGTGTCGAATGCCTCGCGGTTGTCGTCGCGGTCGAAGCTGCTGCCCTGGGTCGCGCTGTAGCCGAGCCCACGGCGTGCGAAGGCGTTCCAGATCGTGCAGGTGTCCTCGCCGTCGCTGAGCTCGTCGGCGGCCGCGATGATGCCGTCGCGCGAGTCGAGAAGGCCCGGGTAGCAACCCTGGAACTTCAGACCGTCGATCACGTACTGGATCGCCCGGTTGTTGCCGCCGGTGCTCCACTCGTCGTAGACGTCCGGGTTGAACCCGTGCTTGTCGATCAGGTCCCAGGTCATGTCCCACAGCACCGCGGCCCAGCCGTGGCCGATGCCGTGCGGCGCCTTCAGTGTCGTGCCGTCGATCCACCCCTTGGTCTTGATGCTGTCGTAGGTGAACGGCTGGATCCTCATGTCGCGCGAGTACGGCGCGGGGCGGATCCCGGCGCTGTGCCGGTCGGCGCCGTACGTCACGTAGGAGCCCATCCCGCGCGGGCCGTCGGGATCGTCGACCGCCGGGTCGAGCAGCATCGCCATCGCCAGGAAGTCGCTCCAGCCCTCACCGGCCTGCTCGTCACCGCCGAGGCAGTTGACGGTCGGACCACCGGTGAGCCGGGTGGAGATCCCGTGCGCGTACTCGTGGATGATGATGCCGGCGTCGAGGTCGCCGTCCCGGATGCCCGGGTGGTCGGGGTGCTGCCGCACGGTCACGGCGACCTCGCCCGTGGCCGCCTCGATCGCGTCGCCGTCGGTCCGGGTCACGCTGACCATCGGGATCTCGACGCTCGGACCGCTGAGCGGGCCGTCGACGACGACCAGGTCTTCGGAGGCCACCGCGACGACGACAGCAGCGGCGCCGAGCTCCTGCGCGACCTGCCCGCGCTGCTGGAAGGTGCACATGCTCTCGGGGTCGCTGCCGCTGTCGACCACGGCCGTCCACGGCTGCGAGGGCAGCGTCGACGGGTACTGGCCGGCGTCGCAGCCGGTGCCGCCGTGGACGAGGGTGCCGGCCCGGGTGCCCTCGGCGGTCGGCGCCGGGGCGAACCGCGACCAGCTCGCGTCGAAGGAGCCGACGCCGTCGACGACGACCTGGTTCTGGGCGCCGAACTGGTCGCCGGGCCACAGATACATCTGCATCCGCGGCTGCTGGCTTCCGTCGACCGCCGGCGAGGCGAAGTTCGCGTTGTCGATGCCTCCGCCATCGGCAGCCTCGGCCAGGACTGCGTCCCCGCCGGCACCGCCGCGGCCGTAGGTGTTGGCCGAGAAGTTGCCGGCCGCCTCGTCGAACCCGTAGCCGTAGGCGACGTCGTGGACGATGTTGTTCCAGTAGAACAGGTTGGTCACCGCGGCGTCGCGATAGTTCTGGGCGTGACCGTCGAGGTCGGCGTCCGCGTCGAAGGTGAGGTCGTCGCCACCGTCCACGGCCCGCTCCGAGTCCGGGCGGTCGTCGCCGTTCTCATCGAGGTAGGCGGTGACGTTGTTGCCCGCGGTGGTGGTGTGCTCGGCGCCGGGCGCGCCGTCGAGATCGTGCCAGCCGTGGGGGGACGCTGTCGCGTCCGCCGGGTTCGACACCAGGGTCCGCGGCCCCTCGCTCGGGCTCTCGCGCGTCACCACCCGGTACGTCGCACCGTCCTCGACCGGGTCCGGCGATCCTTCGATCGAGCCGGCGGCGGTCGTGGCGGTCCGCGCGGACCGGCCCAGCCGGTGGCTGAGGTCTGTCATGGTGTCGTGGGAGGTCCAGTCCTCGACCTTCAGCACGCCACCGGTCTCGGCGTCGACCGCCGTGTTCCACAGACTGGCGTTGTCCGGATCGTCCAGGACCAGCTGCCACGCCATCCGCAGCCCGTCGGCAGTCGGTTGCCACCCCAACCGGGCCGGGATCGGGTCCTCGGACACCTCGCCGCCGGACAGCACGGTCTTGCGGGCCTGCCCCCGCGGCTGGCTCGTCACCCGTACGCCGCGCGGGCTGCCCACATCGAGACGCTCGGACGCCGAGCGCGCCGCCTCCGCCGCACCGAGGTCGGCACGGCCGGAGGAGTCGGCCAGACCGCCGACGAGGCTCTCGCCGACGAACAGGACCTCACCGTCCGAGGCGACGTTGACGGTCGCGTACGCACCGAACACCTCGAGCCCGCGCTTGCGCTGGCTCAGGGTGACGTGGGTGACGCCGCTGTCCTCGCTGACGTAGGCGCCGGCCACGGCGAGGTCGGCCACGTCACCGGCGGTGAGCCGGTAGCGGCCCGGGTGACCCTTGACGTCGGCGAGGGCGATCTCGATCGCCTCGGCACGGTCGACCGGGTCAGCACCGGCGATCGTCGTCGATGTGCCGGCTACGGGTGCGGGAGCCGCCTGGGCTCCGACCGCGGACATCGCGCCGGCCACGACCAGGCCCATCACGGTCGCGACCCGGACCGGTTGCCTCAGACGTACCATCAGTGCTGCTCCTGCCTCGATAGATGCCTGCGCGAGTATGCGCCGCCCCGCGGAGCAGCCACCATGGGGATAAACCCCCATGGATCGCTCAGGCCGGCGGGTCGAACTCGGCGAGCCGGACCGCCAGCGCCACCCGGGTCGGCGTCTCGAGCTTGCGCTTGGCCGCGCTGACGTGCTTCTCGACGGTCTTCACGGACAGGTGGAGCTCCCGCGCGATCTGCTGGTCGGTCAGGCCCGCCGCGGCCAGCTCGGCCACCTGCCGCTCGCGCGGCGAGAGCTGGGACCCGTAGCCGTAGCGTCCTCCTCGGTGGCGACCCGGGACCGGCACCCCGATCCGGCGGGCCAGTCGGCTGGCCCGCGACAGGTCCCACTCCGCGCCGAGGCGCTCGTAGGCAGCCAGCGCAGCGCGCATCGACTCCGCGGCCGCGTCGTCGTCGAGCTCATGGCGGCACCGCGCCGCCTGCTCGTCGGCCTGCGCGGCCTCGTAGGGGAAGTCGACCCGGCGGTAGTGGTCGGCGGCGTCGGCGAACAGCTGCGCGGCTTCCGACCGGTCGGCAACCGCGGCCGCGAGGTGGCCGCCGGCGCGAGCGAGGACCGCCGGCGCGAGCGGGCCGTCGAGGCCGTCGAGCGCGGCGGCGATCCGGGCCGTCACGGCCCGCGCCTCCTCGATCCGGCCCGAGGCACAGAGCGCCTCCACGTACGGGGGGACCACCCGGAGGGCAGGCACCCAGATGCCCATCGACTCCGCGCCGCGGAGCACGTCCTCGCCCACCCTGGCGGCCTCGGCCAGCTCTCCCCGGGCGATCTGCAGCCGGATCAGGGCCTCCGCCGGGACCGGCAGCAGGTCGATGTCGGTGAGCTCTTCGGCCCGTCGTACGACGTCGGTCAGCCCCGCGTTCGCGGTGTCGAGGTCGCCGCGGGCCAGGGCGAGGCCGGCGGCGACGGCCTCGACCGCCAGCCGGCCGGAGGGGTAGCCGTCGAGCTCGTCGATCAGGACCCGGGCCTGGTCGGCGAGCCCCTCCCAGCGTCCGCGGCTGTAGTCCAGGAGTGCCGCCGAACGGCGCACCCGGAGCTCGAGGCGGTGGCTCTCGCACTCGGTGGCGCCGCGCAGGCCGGCGGTCAGCAACCGGTCGGCGGCGGCATGGTGACCGGAGTAGCAGGCCTCGAGCCCCACGGAGTCATAGGCGTTGACCTCGCCGCGCCGTTGCGGGGACCCGCCGGTCTGCTCGTCCATCCGGTCGACCAGGCGGAGCCACGCCGGGTCACCCAGCGCGACGAGCACCATCGCGGCCTTGCCCCACATGAAGACCCGATCCACCGGGTCGTCGATGCGCGGCACGATCTCCAGCGACCGATGGAGCCAGTGCAGCAGCTCGGCCGGCTCCACCCCGGGGACGGTCGGGATCCCGAGCCCGACCATCGCCCACGCCTGCAGGTCGGGACGGTGGTCGAGGTCGTCGACCGCGTCGGCGTAGAGCTGGCGGCGCAGCACGGGGTCGCCGCCGACCTGGGAGAGCAGCACCGAGAGCGAGAGCCGGAGCTCGCCCCGCGCGGGTGCCGGCAGCGGCTCCTCGAGGACGCTCGCCAGCAGCCCGGTCACGTCGGGCGCGGCATGGATCGCCTCGACCGCGGCCTGGCCGAGCTTCACGGCGAGCCGGGCGCGGACCTCGGACTCGAGGCTCGCTTCCCGCAGGACGTCGGCGAGCAGCCGGACGGCCTGGCCGTCGTTGCGCAGGGTCATCGCCTGGTCGGCGGCCCGTTCGGCGGCCTCGGCCCACGGCGCCGACTCCCCGGTCTGCCGCAGGTGGTGCGCGACCTGGCCGATCGCCGGGTCGCCCAGCTCCCGCAGCGCGGCCGCGGCCCGGGCATGGATCTGTCGGCGGCGCGGTCCCGGGATCGCGTCGTAGACCGCCTGCGCGGCCAGCGGGTGCCGGAACCCGAGGTTGGCACCGTCCTCGAAGAGCAGACCGGACCGGAGCGCCTCCTCCAGAGCGTCGAGGAGTACGTCGTCGGTGCAGCCCGCGGTCGCCTGGAGCACCGGCGAGGGCTGGGTGGTCTGGAGCACCGCCGCGGCCTCGGCCACGGTGCGTGCGTCAGGGGAGAGCCGCCCGGCGCGTTCCAGGACGGTGTCGCGGATGCGGTCCGGCACGTCGAGCTCGTCGAGCGCCCGGCGGATCCACTGGGTCCCGTACGGGGCCAGGGTCCCGCGTGCCTGCAGCAGGGCGAGCAGCTCCTCGATCGCGAACGGCAGCCCCGCCGTCCGCTCCCACAGATAGGTCGCGAACTCCTCCGACAGGGTGTCCGTGTCGAGGATCGCCGACGCGAGCAGCCGGGTCTGCGGCTGTGTCAACGGCACCAGCACGGCCTGCACGCGACCGACCTCCGCCGGCACCCGGCCCAGGACGGTCCGCGTCGGAGGCGCCACCTCCGCACCCCGGTAGGTGAGCACCAGGCCGAGCCGAGGCGGCGGGTCGCTCACCAGATAGTCGATGAACTCCACGGTCTGCTCGTCCGCCCAGTGCAGGTCCTCGAGCACCAGCATCGTGTCGCCGAGCGCCTCGATGATCTCCAGCAGCCCACGGAAGACCCGGTGCCGTTCGGCGACGTGGTCGTCGAGCCCTGGGGGCAGCGGCGGCAGGACCGCCGACAGCTCCGGCAGCAGCGGCCGTACGGCCCCGGCGACCGGGGACAGCGATGCGGTCTGCAGGGCGTCGCCGTGCCGGCGCAGGCTCTCGACGACCGGCCCGAGCGGGAACGGCTCGCCGATGCTGCGGCATCGGCCGACGGCGAACCGGCGCCCTGCGTACGCCGGGTGTCTGCGGAGCTCGTCGATGAGCCGGGTCTTCCCGATCCCGGGATCACCCTCGATCACGGCGACCGCCGGGGTCGTGGCGAGGCCTTCCACCAGATCGGACAGCTCTCGCTCCCGGCCCACCAGCGTGGCTGAGGAGAGCCGTGTCGACGGGCCAGGGCGTCGGTTCGGTGAGGAGGCACGCTCGTCGCCGCGTGCTGCGCCTGCCTGCGACAGGTCGTGCTCCGGATCTCGCATCGAGCCCTACTATCGCCGAGCCCGGCCGGCGTGGCGACCGCGGGTCCGGGAGACGTGCGGTCCGGGGACAGAACGCCGCCGGGGCGGCCGGGCCGTGATCGGTCCGACCGCCCCGGGGCGGGGTGCTGCTGTCGACTCAGCAGCCTGCCTTGTCGAGGTCCAACATGGCCTCGACCGTCTTCCCTGCCTGGATCCGGACCCGTTCGGACTCGATGGAGTACCCCGGATACGCAGCCGCCACCGTCAGCGGGTTGTGCTGCTTGTCGATCCAGCGGGCGAAGGTGCCGTCCGGCCCGGTGGAGAACGTGCCGCTCATCCCTCGCGCGTCCAGCTGCAGGGTCGCGCCGCTCAGCGAGCGGGACGATCCGTCACACGCGACGCCCCGGACGGTCCCGACGAGCTTGCCCCAGGTCTTGGGCGGGGTGACGATCATGTCGACCCCCACCTCCGCCTGCTGGTAGGGCGTGCTCTCCAGGATCGCCAGACCGGCGGTGTAGGTGCCGGGCTGGTCGACCGTCGGATCGACGCTCACCGTGAGCTCGACGCTCTCGCCCGGCTCGACCGTGGCCGAGGTCTGGTCCACGGAGAGCCAGCCGACATCGGCGGTGCCGGCGTCGCACTGGTCGTAACCGGGCAGCATCTCGGCTGCCGTACCCGGGGTGTAGCCCTGGGCGGACCCGCCCACGGAGTAGAACCCGCAGGCAGCACCGCCGCGGTAGCGGACGTTGTTGGCGCTGGGCATCCCGGACCAGGCGTTGGTCGCCGGGTCGTAGCCGAAGGCCTGGTTGGTGACCTGGCCCTGCTGGATGCCCCCGACGAGGACGAGCTGGTCGTTGGCGACGCTGTAGCCGCTGCCCCACACGTCCACCGGGACGTCGGCCTTCGGCGCCCAGGTGTCGGCACCCGGGTCGTAGGCGAACGTCTTGTTCGTCGTGCTCGACCCGATCCCGCCTGCGCAGTAGATCGTCCAGTCGATCGTGCCGCATGCGGCGTACGCGAGCGCCAGCGGATAGTCCGCCCGCGGCTCCCACGCGTCGGCGACCGGGTCGTAGGCGACCACGTCGGCCGTCATCGGGGCACAGTCCGCGGTGGTGCAGCCGCCGATCGCGAACAGCTGGCCGTTGACGACTGCGCCGGACGCCCCGGCCCGCGGCGCCGGGTTGGTGGCGCCGGGCGACCAGGCGTCCGCGCCCGGGTCGTAGACCCAGGTGTCGCCCTGCGGCTTGTTGGCCGCGTCCCAGCCGCCGGTGGCGACGATGTGGCCGTCGATGACACCCGCGGTCATGCCGCTGCGCGGCGCCGGCAACGGGGCCGCCTCCGACCAGGTCATGTCGGCCGGGTCGTAGACCCAGACCGCAGCGAGCGGCCCGGCGGAGCCGTACCCGGCGATCGAGTAGATCTTGCCGTCCAGACGCACCATCGCGTTGTCCATGACGGGCGTCGGGTAGTCGGCGATGCCGGTCCACGGTGCCGACTGGGGCTGAGCCGTGAGCTCGGCCTCAGCAGCCTTCGTCGCCGCCCCGACGGACACGGGGACGTCCAGGCGACGGACCGGAGCGCCCTCGGCAGAGCCGATCGCGTCTCGCGAGACAGTGCTGCCGTCGGCGGTCTGGAGGACGAAGCCGCGCTCACGCTCGCCGATCCGGACCTGGGCAGGCGCCGTACCGGTGTTGGTGATGGTGACCTCCTGGGACCCGGAGGCGTCGCCGAGGCCGCGGGTGATCTCGACCGAGTCGGCACTGAGCGAGAGCCGCCCGGCCGCGAGCTCGACGTCCTTGACGGTCAGACCTTCCAAGGAAACCGAGTCGGTCCAGGTGGAGTACTTGGACGCGGCCACGGTCACGTGCTGGTCCCCGCTCCGGGGGCTGTAGAGCCAGTAGAAGCCGTCCGCGAGGTCGGCGTCCTCGGGGGTGGCCGCCGACTCCGTGGTGGCATCCCCGATCGATACGCGCGCTCCGACGACACCGTCACCGGTGTTCGCGTCGGTGACCGACCCGACCAGCATCGCGCCGTCCTCGTCGGGCACGCACCCGAACGACCGCTCCGAGGTGTCGGCCCAGCCCATCGCGTTCCAGAAGACCTTCTCGGACGCGTCCAGCCAGGATCCGGCTCCGCGGGCGTGCATCGAGAGCAGGACGTGCCGGTTGCCGGGCCGCTGCTGGACCGCGATGCCCGGGCCGGAGACGCCCCTGGTCTTGTCGCCGGCGCCGGCGAGCACCTGGACGCCATCACCGGTGTAGCCGGTGAACCAGGCGGTCTGCGCGCCGCCGAGGTGGTCGATCCGGTCGCCGACCTCGAGACCCTCGAGGACCGGGTGCTTCTGGGTCACCTCGTAGTAGGTGCCCGAGCCGCTCGCGTTGCGACGCTGCAGCGAGACGGGGTTGCCGGTCGCTGCGGACAGGGCCGCGACACCGTTGCCGACGCCGAAGGCGAAGTCGGCGAAGACGATGCCGGTGCCGCTGGCGTCGGTGCGAGCCAGCAGGTCGCGGAAGGCCGCACTGTCCGGCAGGTTGTAGTTCGACATCCAGACGACCAGGTCGAACCCGTCGATCTGACCGAGCTGGGTGGTGGTGAAGGTGGTGTACTCGATGCCGTACGAGCCGAAGAAGTCCCGCGCCTCGAAACCCGGGTCGTTGGTGACCACGGCGATCCGGGGCTGCTCCTGGTGATAGCCGGGAGCCACGCAGGGCCGCTGCTGGACGGGCACGGCCAGGTTCACGGTCGCGTCCTCGGACACCTCGATGCTCTGGGTGAGCTTCTCGTAGCCGGGGTAGTCCACATCGACCGAGAGGTCGTACGTCGTGCCCTCGGGCAGCTCGAGGCTGAAGCTCCCGTCGCGCGGGTCGGTGTGCTGCGTCAGCTTCGGTGCACCGGCCACGCGCACCTCCGCGTAGAGAGGCCAGCCCTGGCCGGAGCCGTCGGTGACCGTGCCGGTGACGGTCGAGGTGGGCAGCGCACGCAGGGCGAAGTCCTGGGTGGTGGTCCTGCCCTCGGTCACGGTGACGGTCTCGGCCGCCTCCGCGAACCCGAAGGACGAGGCGGTCACGTCGTACTCGCCGATCGGCAGGGTGGCCGCGAAGTGCCCCTCGCCGTCCACCGCGAGGTCGCGCTCGACGGCGTCGTCACCGGTGCCACCGGTCACGTGCACCGTCGCGTCGGCGAGCGGGGACCCGTCGGCGTCCTCGGTGACGTCGCCGGCCAGGGTGCCGATCGGGCCACGGTCACCGGCCTCGAGCAGCGCCACCGCGTCGAGCCTGCCCTCGCCGTAGACGTTGTTGTCATCAGCGGTGCCACCGCACTGCAGGTCCTCGGTGTCGATCGCGGTGCCGTCGAGCATCTCCTCGGTGGCGGCGAGATCGCCGATCAGGTCGGGGTGGGCCGACCAGAGCAGGCCGAGGGCGCCGGCGACGTGCGGGGCGGCCATCGAGGTCCCGCTCTTCACACCGTAGGTCCCACCGGGGACGGCGGAGCGCACGTTGACGCCGGGCGCGGAGATGTTCGGCTTGATCCCGCCGTCCTGGCCGGAGCCACGCGAGGAGAACGAGCCGATCACGTTGTTCACGTCGTACGCGCCCACCGAGTAGTTGATCGTCCGCGAGCCGGGGGAGCCGGCGGTCTGGCACTCCGGACCGATGTTGCCGTTGGACCAGATCGCGAAGATCCCGGAGGCGGCCCACGCCGTCGAGATGTCCTCCATGAACGGATCGTTGGAGGGCGTCTGGGTGCCCCACGAGTTGTTGATGATGTGCGGCCGCCGCGCGGGGTCCGCCCCGGTCCCGTCCGTCTTGGTCGGGGCCAGCATCCACTGCCCGGCCTCGATCAGGTCGACGTCGGAGCAGGTGGCACAACCGTTGGCGGTGATCCAGGTCGCGCCCGGCGCGACCCCGATCTGGTTCGTGCCACCGTCGGAGCCCACCATCGTGCCCATCGTGTGGGTGCCGTGGCCGTCCTTGTCACACGGGCCGCCGTCACAGCTGCTGTTGGTGTCCAGCCAGTTGTAGTCGTGCGTGAAGGTCCCGTCGCCGTTGTTGCCGCGGTACTGCTTCACGAGGGCCGGGTGGTCGTACTGCACGCCGCTGTCGATGTTGGCGATCACGATGCCCTTGCCGGTGTCACCGTCTGCCCAGACCTGGTCGGCCTTGATGTTGGCCACGCCCCACTCGACGGCCGCGGCGGTCGTCGCCCGGTCGGCCTTGACGTCGACCGGCTCGACCGGCTTGTACGTCTGGGTCGGCCACAATCCGTCGACAGCCGGCACGGCCGCCAGCGTCGCCGCGAGCTCGTCCGACCCGTTCTCGACGTACACCGCGTCGGTCGCCCAGAAGGTCCGGTACGTCACCTTGCGCTTCTCCAGCGCGGCGACGACCTCCTTCTGGTGCTCGGCGGCGCTCTTCTTCAGCTTCTCGACCACATCCGCGCCGCGTTCGTCCCAGTCGCGGCCGGGGCCGGCGACACCCAGGTCGACGTCCCGCTCGAAACGGACCCAGAAGTCCGCGGTGCCGGTCTTGGCGAGCCGTTTCGCCAGACCCGGCTTGATCTTCTCTGCTGCCGTCTCCGGCGCCGGGTCGGCCTTCGCGCCGAGCGCACCGTTCGCCAGGCCGACCGGCGTCGCCGCCTGGGCTGCCGGGGCGAACCCGGTCAGCGCAGTGGCGGTCAGGAGCGCGGCCGTCGCCAGACCGACACCGCGCAGCACACGAGCTCTTCGTCTCATCGGCGATCACTCGCTCCGGACGGTTCCGGACACCGTCTCGCGACGGGGGGACAGGACAGGGACATGGGGGAACCTCCACCGAGTGCATGAGCGGGGCGGACTCCGTAGTCCGCACGGGATCCTTCGGAGTCTCGGCCCGCGGAGGATCCCGCCACCATGGGGGAGAACCCTCATGAATGCCGCTGGATGCCGCGCGCGGCCACCGCCGGGAAACGACCAGAGCCCCGGATCGAGGATCCGGGGCTCTGTCTGTGGTGGTGCGCGAGGGGGGAGTTGAACCCCCACGTCCTTTCGGACACACGGACCTGAACCGTGCGCGTCTGCCTATTCCGCCACTCGCGCGTGCAGCAGAGGAAACGTTAGCCCACGCACACCCACCGACCCAAAACGACGGCACCCCGCCCGCCTTGACGCTGGTGGTCACCGGATCGTGGGAGGATCGAAACCACGTAGATCGCGGGAAGTGGCAGATCCCCTAGGGTGCACCGATACGATCGGGCCGAATCCGGGGGCACCACTATGCCCGTAGACCATTGACCAACCGACCGGCCACCCCGGCACCCGAGAGGAGCGCAACGACGTGAGCGGCCTGCAGAAGTTCGAGCAGAAGCTGGAGCAGCTCATCTCAGGCGCTTTCGCCAAGGCGTTCCGGTCCGAGGTGAAGTCGGTGGAGATCGTCGCCGCGCTCCAGCGCGAGATCGACAACAACGCCCAGGTGCTCAGCCGCCAGCGGCGGCTGGTGCCCAACGACTTCTTCGTGGAGCTGTCCTCGAGCGACCTGGGCAAGCTGGAGTCCTACGGGCCCCACCTCAAGGAAGAGCTGAAGCGTCAGCTCATGGACCACGCCGAGGCGCAGGGGTTCGTCTTCCCGGGCCGGGTGAGCATCGAGTTCGGCGAGGCGAAGGACCTGACCATCGGCCGGTTCCGCGTGCGCAGCCGCGCCCAGGCCGCCGTCTCCGGCGCCGACATGAGCGACACCCAGGTCAGCCGCGCGCAGGCCTACCTGGAGATCAACGGCACCCGACACCCGCTTCACGGCAACCTTGTCGTGGGTCGAGGCACCGACGCCGATCTGCGCATCAACGACCCGGGCATCAGCCGCCGCCACATCGAGTTCCGCTCGAAGCAGGCCGGCGACCGCGTACGTGTCGAGGTCTATGACCTCGGCTCGACCAACGGGATGCTGGTCAACGGGCAGAAGATGGCGAGTGCCACCCTGGACGACGGCTCTCAGGTGCGCATCGGCACCACCGTCATCACCGCGCACATCGTGGAGGAGCGCCGTTGAGCGAGCGTAAGCGAGCGACTGTCAAGATTTTCACGGCGCCACTTCCGTATTCTGGCGCCTGCGCAACGGAGGTGGCGCCGTGAGCGAGCTGACTCTGTTTCTGATCAGGGTCGCCTATCTGGCGATCCTGTGGATCTTCGTGCTGGCCGCGCTGTCGGTGATCCGCTCCGACATGTTCGGTGCGCGCGTCACCAACGCCTCGGCCGGCGGCCAGCCCGCGGCGCCGGCCCGCGGCAAGGCTGCCGCGGCGAGGACTCCGCGGCGCGGCGTACCCACGCATGTCGCCGTCACCACCGGCTCCAACGCCGGCGTGACCGTGCCGCTCTCGCAGGCACCCATCGTCATCGGACGTGGCAGCGATGCCGCGATCATCCTCGACGACGACTACGCCTCCACCCGCCATGCCCGGATCGCCGTATCCGGCGACCAGTGGTTCGTGGAGGACCTCGGATCGACCAATGGCACCTACATCGGGTCCGTCCGGATCAATCAGCCGACCGCCATCTCTCTCGGAACCCAGGTGCGGATCGGTAAGACAATCCTGGAGCTGCGCAAGTGACCGCTGCGACCGACCCCACCCCCGACCCCTCTCCTGGCCCTGCGCCCAACGCAGGCACCGCCGACGGCCGACCGTTTCGCCTCGAGTTCGCGGCGGTCTCGGACGTCGGCCGGGTGCGCAAGGACAACCAGGACAGCGGGTACGCCGGACCCTGGCTGCTGACCGTCTGCGACGGTGTCGGCGGCGCCGCCCGCGGTGACATCGCCTCCAGCACGGCCGTCCAGCAGCTGCGCAAGCTCGACGAGGAGCCGGCCCTCGGGCTGGTCGACGACGACCTGATCGGCCTGGTCTCCCACGCGCTGCACATGGCCCACGACGAGATCGGCCACCTGGTCGACCACGACCCGACGCTCAACGGGACGAGCACGACCTCGACCGTCGGCCTCTTCGACGGCTCCAAGCTGACCGTCGGCCACGTCGGCGACAGCCGCGCCTACCTGCTCCGCAACGGCGCCATCCACCAGGTCACCCATGACCACACCTTCGTCCAGACGCTCCTCGACGAGGGGAGGATCACGGAGGAAGAGGCCAAGACCCACCCTCACCGCAACCTGATCCTCAAGGCCCTCGACGGCACCCGCGAGCTCGAGCCCGACCTGTTCATCGTCGACCTCGCCGCCGGTGACCGGCTGATGTTCTGCAGCGACGGTGTCTGCGGTTACGTGGACGACCCCCGGATCGCCGACATCCTGGCGACCGGCACCCCCGAGTACGCAGCGGTCGAGCTCGTCCGGGTATCCCTCGACTCCGGCAGCACCGACAACGTGACCTGCGTGGTCGCCGACGTGGTGCCCAGCGACACCGTCCCGTCCGCCGGCCTCGAGGCCCAGATGGTGGGTGCAGCGGCCGAGCTCAAGCGGCGGACCACCAAGACCGGCCAGATGACCGCCCTGTTCCGCGGTCACCGGATGGGTGACACCGGCGAGCTGGACCCGATCGACGAGGAGATCCCCGACGGCGCGATCGCCGCCGACCCGGAGGAGATGCGCTACGCGCTCCAGGCGCCGGCCAAATACCTGAAGCTGCGCTGGGCCTTCGGGCTGCTGACGCTGCTCGGCGTCGTCTGGGTCGCCGCCGCGACCGCGTACGTCTGGTCGCAGAACCAGTGGTACATCGGCGAGCAGGACGGCAACGTCACGATCTTCCGTGGCGTTCCCACCACCATGATCGGCCTCGACCTCTCCGAGCCCTACCAGACCTCCGACCTGAAGGTCGACGACCTGGCCGAGACCTACCAGAACCAGCTCGAGGACGGCATCCACAGCAAGGACCTGGCCGGCGCCCAGGAGAAGGTGCAGTCGCTGGCCGACCAGAGCGCTGCAGACGCGGGCAGCGGGTCATGAGCGAGCGTCAGCGAGCGTCAATGAACCTCAGGCCGCCGCGTCCGTATTCTGGCGCTTGCGCCACGGAGGTGGCGGCATGAGCGGATTCACTCCGGCCACCTCCATGCCGGTCTTCGTCCACCGGTCACGCCGCGGGGCGGAGCTGGTCCTGCTGATCCTCGCCCTCGTGGTCGGGATCGGCGCCTACGTCGCCGTCGGCCTCGGGGTGCAGGGGGAGGTCCCCGTCGATCTCGTCGGCTACGGCGCGTGGCTGGTCGTGCTCCTGGTGGCAGCCCACATCGGCGTACGCCTGATGGCTCCGTACGCCGACCCGGTGCTGCTTCCGCTGGTCGCCATGCTCAACGGCGTCGGTCTGGCCGTCATCCATCGGCTCGACCTGGCTCTCGCCGAGGACGCCGACAAGTTCGCCCGACAGCAGCTGATCTGGATGACGATCGGTGTCGTCCTGTTCCTGATCACGCTCTTCGTGGTCCCGGACCACCGGATGCTGCAACGGTTCACCTACACCGCGGGATTCGCCGCTGTGGTGATGCTGATCCTGCCGATGCTCCCGCTCATCGGCAAGGAGATCAACGGCGCCAGGATCTGGATCAACCTGGGGCCGGTCAGCTTCCAGCCCGGTGAGGTCGCCAAGGTGCTGCTGGTGATCTGCTTCGCCGGCTACCTGGCCGTCCACCGCGACGCGCTCGCGCTGGCGGGGCGCCGGTTCGCCGGCATCGACCTGCCCCGCGCCCGCGACCTCGGCCCGTTGCTGATGATGTGGGCGATCAGCCTTGCGATCCTGGTGCTGCAGCGCGACCTCGGCTCCAGCCTGCTCTTCTACGGCCTCTTCGTGGTGACGCTCTACGTCGCGACCGAGCGCAAGGGCTGGATCATCGTCGGCGGCCTGCTCTTCGCAGGTGGCGTCTTCGCTGCGCTGACCCTGTTCAGCCACGTCCGCGTCCGGGTGTTCACCTGGCTGGACCCGTTCAAGTACTACCCGGAGGCCGTCAACGGCACCTCGTCGGGGCAGCTGGTCGAGGGCATGTTCGGGATGGCCTGGGGCGGCATGATCGGCCGCGGCTTCGGCTCCGGCGAGCCCTGGCGGATCCCCTACGCCAACTCCGACTTCATCATCCCGGCGATCGGAGAGGAGCTCGGCCTGACCGCGCTCCTCGCGCTGCTGCTCTGCTACGGCCTGATCGTCGAGCGCGGCCTGCGCACGGCGATCGTGGCTCGCGACGACTTCGGCAAGCTGCTCTCTGTCGGTCTGGCCACCTCGATCGCGCTGCAGACCTTCGTGGTCGTCGGTGGCGTGACCGGGCTCATCCCGCTGACCGGTCTGACCACACCGTTCCTCTCGTATGGTGGATCTTCGCTGGTCGCCAACTGGGTGATCGTGGCCCTGCTGTTGCGCGTCTCGGACCAGTCCCGCCGTCCACTGCCGACAGCACCGTCCGATGAAGACCTCGCCGCTGAGGAGACCCAGATCGTCAAGCTCGACAAGGGGGCGCTCAACAAATGAACCGCCCCATCCGCACGCTGAGCGTCGGCTGCCTGATCCTGTTCGTGGCGCTGATGCTGAACGTCACCTACGTCCAGTTCTTCAAGGCGAGCTGGTACAACAACCGCGCTGACAACCGCCGGGTGACCGAGGACGCCTACTCGCAGCAGCGCGGCGATATCCTGGTCGGCAAGAAGGCGATCGCCACCAGCGTCCCCAGCGACGACAAGTACGAGTGGCAGCGCACCTACCCCGGTGGCAAGAAGTACGCCGCGATCACGGGTTTCATGTCCTACTCCTATGGTCAGACCGGGATCGAGCGCTCCCAGGACTCGGTGCTCTCCGGTAAGGACAACAAGCTCTTCACCAACCGTCTCGTGGACCTGGTCACCAACTCCGAGCCGGCCGGCGGCAACGTCGAGCTGACCATCGACCCGAAGGTCCAGGACGCGGCGTACGAGGGACTGACCGCGCTCGGCGAGGACGTCCAGGCGGCAGCCGTGGCCCTCGACCCGAAGTCCGGCCGGATCCTGGCCATGGCGACGACACCGACCTACAACCCCGAACGGCTGGCGACCCACGACTTCGGCGCGGCTCAGAAGGCTTACAACCAGCTCTCGAAGGACGAGGACGAGCCGCTGCTCAACCGTTCCATCCAAACGGCGCTGCCCCCGGGCTCGACGTTCAAGCTGGTCACCGCCGCCGCCGCGATCGAGGACCTCGGCATGGACGGGGACAGCATGGTCTACGGCGGCGCCTCGCTCGATCTCCCGGGCACCGACACCGACCTGCCCAACCTCAATGGCACCAGTTGCGGCGGTGAGGAGATCACCCTGACCCGTGCCCTCGAGGTCTCGTGCAACACCGCGTTCGGTCAGCTCGGGATGGAGCTCACCGACGAGCAGATGCAGGACCAGGCCGAGGGGTTCGGGTTCGGGCAGGACTACCTCGACGACATCGGCCCGCTGGCCATCAGCAAGTACCCCGACAACGGCGGCGACAAGGCCAAGCAGGCCCGTGCTGCCATCGGCCAGCAGGACGTGATCGCGACCCCGCTGCAGATGGCGATGGTCTCGGCCGGCATCGCCAACGGCGGTGAGGTCATGAAGCCCTACCTCGTCAACCGGGTCACCTCCTCCTCGCTCGACGTCATCGACCAGGGCAACCCGACGACGATCGACAACCAGCCGGCGGTCTCGCGGGACACCGCCGAGATCCTGACCGAGATGATGGTCAGCACCGTCGACAACGGCACCGCTTCGGCGGCCGCGATCGACGGGGTGAAGGTTGCCGGCAAGACCGGAACCGCCCAGACCACCCCGGATCGTCCTCCGTACGCCTGGTTCACCTCGTTCGCCCCGGCGGAGAACCCGTCCATCGCGGTCGCCGTGATGGTCCAGAAGAGCGGCACCGAGCGCAGCGAGATCGCTGGCGGACGGCTGGGCGGACCAATCGCGAAGGCCATGATGGAGGCAGCGATCTCATGAGTCGTTACGTATTCCACGAGCTCATCGGCACCGGCGGGATGGGCGAGGTGTGGCGGGCGACCGACACGACGCTCAACCGCGAGGTCGCGATCAAGCTCCTCAAGCCGGAGCACGCCGAGGACCCGATCGGCCGGTCCCGGTTCGAGTCCGAGGCGAAGCACGCCGCTGCCCTCCACCACCCCAACGTGGTGGCCGTCTACGACGTCGGCGAGATGCCGACCGCGTCCGGTCTGATGCGGCCGTTCCTGGTGATGGAGCTGGTCGACCACAAGCCGCTCTCCGAGCTGCTCCGTGACGGCCGTCCACTGGCCCCCGATGTCGTACGCGACCTGCTCGGTCAGGCCGGCGACGCACTGGCCGCGGCGCACCGTGCCGGCATCGTGCACCGGGACGTCAAGCCCGCCAACCTGCTGGTCACCCCGGCACGGAAGGTGAAGGTCACCGACTTCGGCATCGCCCGCGCCCAGGCGTCGACCGGCATCACCGGCACCGGCCAGGTGATGGGCACCCCGCAATACCTCAGCCCCGAGCAGGCCCGCGGCGAGAAGGCCACCCCGGCCTCCGACGTCTACTCCCTCGGTGTGGTCGCCTTCGAGTGCCTGGCCGGCTACCGGCCGTTCCAGAAGGAGACCCCGGTCGCGACCGCGATCGCTCACCTGCACGACCCGGTGCCGCCCCTGCCCGACCACGTCCCGGCCGATCTGGCCGCGATCGTGATGCGGAGCCTGCAGAAGGACCCGAGCCTCCGCTACGCCGATGCCGCCGCGTTCACCAGCGCGATGGTCGGGCACGGCGCTACCACCGCAGACCCGGACGCCGATGCCACCACCGTCGTCGCCGCCGCGCCGGTTGACGCGACCGCGACGTCGGTCATGGACCCGGTGCCCTCGCCCACCCAGAACTACGTCGGCATGCAGGGCGGTCCCGACGGCCCGCCGCCGCCTCGCTACCAGGACCCCTACGACCGCTACGACGAGGACGACGACCAGCGGCCCTGGTACAAGAAGCCGTTCAACATCGTCGTGATCGTCTTGCTGGTGGCCGTGATCATCGCGGTCATCTGGATCATCTCGACCCTCGCCGCCGACCCGAAGACCCCGTCGACGGACAACGCATCCACCACTCCGTCGGCATCGTCCACGCCCACCCCGTCGGAGGAGCCCGAGGAGGAGCCGAAGGCCGTCGAGATCAACGAGGACGACTACATCGGGCGCAACGTGGACGACGTGCGCCGTGAGCTCCAGGACAAGGGACTCAAGGTCGATCCGACCGTTCAGGACAACGACGGCAGCCACGAGCCCGACACCGTCTCGAGTCTCGACCCGACGCGCAACCTCTACGAGGGCAACACGATCACCGTCCGCTACTACGGCGAGCGTCCGGTGGTAGAGCCCCCGCCCACCCCGGAGCAGCCCGAGGAGGAGGAGCCGAGCGACGAGGAGCCGACCGACGAAGAGTCTTCTGACGACTGGGGCTTCCCGGAGCTTCCCGGTGACGAGAACCCCGGCGGTGGCGGAAACGGCAACGGCAACGGAGGCAACGATGGCTGACGGAGCCCTCCTCGCCGGCCGCTACGAGGTCGGAGAACTGCTCGGCCGAGGCGGCATGGCAGAGGTCCGCAAGGGCACCGACCATCGGCTCGGCCGGGTCGTCGCGATCAAGCGACTGCGCATCGACCTCGCCAGCGACGCCACCTTCCAGGCCCGTTTCCGGCGTGAGGCGCAGTCCTCCGCCAAGCTCAACCATCCCTCGATCGTGTCGGTCTACGACACCGGCGAGGAGAAGTCGGACGACGGCGTCGCACAGCCCTACATCGTGATGGAGTACGTCGCCGGCCGCACGCTGCGCGACGTACTCCGTGAGGGTCGCAAGATCCTTCCCGAGCGAGCGCTGGAGATCAGCTCCGATGTGCTCAACGCGCTCGACTACAGCCACCGCAACGGGATCATCCACCGTGACATCAAGCCGGGCAACGTGATGCTGACGCCGGCCGGCGACGTCAAGGTGATGGACTTCGGCATCGCCCGGGCGCTCAACGACGCCCAGTCGACGATGACGCAGACGGCGGCCGTCGTCGGCACCGCTCAATACCTCAGCCCCGAGCAGGCGCGCGGCGAGCAGGTCGACGCCCGCTCCGACGTCTACTCGGCCGGCTGCCTGCTCTACGAGTTGCTCACCGGGCGTCCGCCGTTCGTCGGCGACTCGCCGGTCTCGGTGGCCTACCAGCACGTACGCGAGCACGCCCAGCCTCCCTCGGTCCACGACCCGTCGTTGCCCCGTGAGCTCGACGCGATCGTGATGAAGTCGCTGGCCAAGCGCGTCGAGGACCGCTACCAGTCCGCGCAGGCGATGCGCACCGACATCGAGCGCTACCTCGCCGGACGTCCGGTCCAGGCGACCGTGCCGCCGAGCGCCGACCAGACCCAGGTCGCCCAGGCCGTTCCGGCCAACGGTGGCTACTACCCGCCCCAGGACGACCGTCCCGACGGCCCGCGTCCGTGGGTGCTGATCCTGCTCGGGTTGATCATCATCGGTCTGATCGGGGTGGGCGCCTACTTCCTGCCCACGGTCCTCGGCCCGCAGACCACACCCGCGCCCGACGTCACCGGCTTGACCCAGGAGAAGGCGATGGCCGAGCTGAGCGCGGCCAAGCTGAAGGGTGCGATCACCCAGGAGTCGAGCGATACGGTCGCGGTCGGTGTGGTGATCTCTCAGGACCCGCCTGCGGGCGAGGACGTCGAGGAGGGCAGCACCATCACGCTGAAGGTCTCCACCGGGCCACCCAACCGGGAGATGCCCAACGTGATCGGGATGCCGCAGAAGACGGCCAAGGACCTGCTCGAGGAAGATCCCTACAACTTCACGGTGAAGGTCGAGCAGGAGGAGTCCGACAAGGCCAAGGGCACCGTGATCGAGTCCGACCCGGTCGACGGCGAGAGCGTCACCACCGGCCAGTCCACCGTGGTCACCCTCACCGTCTCCAAGGGTCCGAAGAAGGTCCCGGACGTCGTCGGGAAGAAGGCTGAGGAGGCGAAGGAGATCCTCCGTGCCGCGGGCTTCACGCCGGTCGTCAAGAACGAGCCCGACACCGACAAGCCCAAGGACACCGTCGTCGAGCAGTCCCCGGGCAAGGGCACCCCGCTCGCGCAGGACGGCGAGGTGATCATCTTCGTCTCGACGAAGGAGGAGCCTCTGCCGAGCTGTCAGACGCTGGTGCCTGGCACCGACCCGGCGAACCCGTCGGCGTCGGCCACCCAGACCGCCGACCCGGGCAACCCGCCGACCTGTGACCCGGCACTGCCGCCGAGCACCCCGGCGGCACCGTAGGACCACGGCACCGCCGGAGCCCCTGTCTCAGTCGTCCTGAGGCAGGGGCTTCGCGTATTTCACGTCCAGCAGCCCGTCATAGGCAGGAGCGGTGAGGTAGGTCAGCGGCTTGAGGGACCAGCCGATCTGGACCTTGGGGTCGAGCGCGTCCGCCCGATAGTTCTGTACGTGGTCGTCGCGGTCGATCGCCGCCTGCAGCCGGTCCGGGTCGCCGACCGCCTCGATGACGTACGGCTGCGGGTAGGGGACGCCGTCGAGCTGCACGGTGCTGCCGGAGCACTTGATCCCCGTGGTGGTGATGATGCGCTTGCCGGCGATGGTGATCGCCTCGGCGCCACCGGACCACAGCGCGTTGACGACGGCCTGGATGTCCTGCTGGTGCACGACGAGCGAGTTCGGGTCGTCCCCGGTGTAGCTCTCCTGGACCTCTGACGGGGCGTCGCCCAGCACGATCTGCATGCCTGCGCCGCTGTGGTCGGAGGTGCCGGCCGGATCGGCGAGCTTCGCCGACTGCTTCTGAAGCTTCTTGACGTCCTTGTCGGAGACGCCGCTGGTCAGGTGGTCGACCTCGCTCTGCAGATCGGTCAGCTGGGCCTCGAGGCGGTTGTAGCGGCTGCGCTCGCCGTCGACGAGGGTCGCCAGGTCTTCGTAGCGGCCCGGACGCAGGTCGGTGCCGTCGGCATTGACGAAGCTCACCGCCAGCAGGCCGCCGCAGAGCAGCACCACGACGGGCGTACCGACGCGCCAAGAGGTCGCGCGTGACCAGCGCTTTGGTCGAGAGGTGGGGTTACCCTGGGTTCCGGAGCTCACGACCATTAGGGTATGCGCAGCAATCACATTTTGTCTGAGGAGCATCACCCGTGGCCAAGCTCAAGCTCTCGAAGAAGAGTGATCTCGACCTGCCCAAGGAACCGATCGTCACTCCGCGCTTCGGGGTCGCGCTGTTGCTGATCGCCCTCGGTATCGGCTGGATCGCCTACTACTACGCCGGCGTGCGACCGAACGAGGTCGGCGGCGACTTCACCGGTCCGAAGTTCATGCAGAAGCTCGAGGACTGGAACTACCTGATCGGCTTCGTCCTGCTCTTCGTGGGCCTGGCCGTCTCCGCCCACCCGAGCACCCCGCTGGGCCGCGGCCGCGGCGTCGTGGTCGGCATGCTCGGATGCTTCCTGATCGGCCTGGTCTGGATCTGTGTCTTCTACGTCTTCGCCAACGACCACCTGGACAAGATCTGGGTCTTCAACGACCTGGGTCAGAAGAATCTCCTGGTCGGCATCGGCTTCATGGCGGTGGGCTTCACCTTCGCCACGAAGTGGGAGTGACACCCGCGATCCCTCGGTGGTCAAGCCTGTCGAGACCACGAAAGCGGCGCAACCCGTGAGGTTGCGCCGCTTTGCGTTACACCGGTGTAGTTCTCCACAGGGTCTTCCACACCTGTGGATTTGTCCACGCCGTGAAAACGCCGTGAAAACACCAGGCCCGAAGGCGTCAGAACACCATCACTCGTACGCCGACCAGGGCAAGCAGCACCACGGTGAAGCCACCTAGTGCCGCCCACTGCAACGGCGCCTTCCGGTCGGCTCGGAACTGGGTGAAGATGCCCGCGACCACGAGACCGCCGACGAAGCCACCGACGTGCCCCTGCCAGGAGATGCCGTTGCCGAAGAAGGTGATGCCGGCGTTGATCAGCAGCACGGGCAGCAGCGGGGCGAGCGACTGGCCGGCGCGTACGAAGAGCACGACCAGGACCCCCAGGAGGCCGAAGATCGCCCCGGAGGCGCCGACGGTCGAGCCGGCCGGCGTCGCCGCCCAGACGATCAGGGCAGAGCCTGCCAGGCCGGAGATCAGGTAGAAGACCAGGAACCGCAGCCGACCCACGATCGGCTCGAGGAACGAGCCGAGCATGTAGAGCGACAGCATGTTCACGGCCAGGTGGATGATCGAGACGTGGGTGAACATCGAGGTCACCAGCTGCCAGAAGGCGCCGTCGTCGACGCCCGGCATCCACTGGTAGCCGCTCGCGCGGCAGACCTCGGCAGGCACCGCGAACCCGCCGTCCGGCGTGAGGCAGTAGCCCTGGAGCCGGAGCGCGAAGAAGTCGGCGATCCTCGACGCGGACCCACCGGTGAGCACGATGCTCAGCCACACCAGCACGTTGACGCCGATGAGCGAGAAGGTCACCGGGAGCGCCCGGAAGCTCACCCGCGCGCCGGTGAAGCGCTTGGGCTGGCGTACGGACTTCTGGCCTTCACGTACGCACTCGGGGCACTGGAAGCCGACCGAGGCACCCGTCATGCAGTCAGGGCAGATCGGGCGGCTGCAGCGCTGACAGCGGATATGCGTCTCACGGTCGGGGTGGCGGTAGCAGACCGGCACCCCGACCGGGGTCGTCTCGGACAATCAGCCCTCGACGATCTCGACCGTCTCGATGACGACCGGCTCGACCGGGCGGTCCATCGCGCCGGTCTTGGTGCCGGAGATCGAGTCGACGGCCTTCTTGGACGCCTCGTCGGCGACCTCGCCGAAGATGGTGTGCTTGAAGTTCAGCCACGGCGCCTGGCCGGTGGTGATGAAGAACTGCGAGCCGTTGGTGCCGGGGCCGGCGTTGGCCATCGCGAGCAGGTAGGGCTTGTCGAAGGTGAGCTCGGGGTGCGGCTCGTCCTTGAAGGTGTAGCCCGGGCCACCCGTACCGGTCCCCAGGGGACAACCGCCCTGGATCATGAACCCGTCGATGACGCGGTGGAAGCCGAGACCGTCGTAGTAGGGAACGCCGGAGCGGCCGGCGTCGTCCGTGTACTCCTTGGTCCCCTTGGCGAGGCCGACGAAGTTGTCGACCGTCTCCGGAGCGTGGTTGGGGAACAAGGTGATCGTGATGTCACCGTGGTTGGTGTGGAGGATGGCCTTCTGGTCAGCCATGACCTGCCCTTCCGACATTGGGATTGGTACGGGATGTAGCTCCTCGATCCTCCCACATGACGTCTGGGGATCAGGCGGCTGCTGCCTCCATGGCAACCCGTGTCAGCTTGGTGGCGCGGTGCTCGGCCCAGAAGCTGAGCACCGGGACGGTGCCGCACAGCGCCGTGATGATGGTGAAGGGCATCGGCCAGGCCGCCTTGCGCGACAGCAGGAACGCCGTGAGCAGGAAGATCATGTAGAGCCAGCCGTGGGCGACGCCGAGGTACTCCGAGATGTCCGAACCCAGCTGCCAGCCGGCACCGCTGTCCTTGGCCAGCCACGCTGCGTCGCTGACCAGGTAGCCGTAGTGGAGCGGAAGGCCGATGAGGCACAGCACCACGAGCAGCACACCCACGATGGTGGCCATGATCCGATAGGCGAGCAGGTTGCCGGAAAGACTCACGCCTCGGAGGGTACGCGGCTTTCCTGAGGGGCGTTCTCAGGGGTCGGTGTCGCGTCGTCGTTCTCGTCGTCGTTCTCGTCGTCGCCGTCCTCGGGTCCCCGCAAGGTGTCGCGCACGTAGCGCCACCACACGTAGATCGCGAACACCCCGAAGAGCCACCACTCGATCGCGTAGAGGAGGTTGCGCAGCCCGGTCGTGGCCTCCGGCTCGGGCAGCTGCGGGGCAGGTACGTCCGCGACATCGGTGGCGCCGTCGTTGACCGGCATCGAGCTGGCGGGCCAGTTGTCCTCGACCGGTGAGCGCACCACGTAGGCGCTGTAGAGGTCATAGCTGGTGCGCGAGATCAGGTCGGAGACGTCGAGCTGCGGGAAGACGTTGTCGGACTTGCGGTCGTCGGCGACGTCGGTCCAGTCGCTGGGCTGCAACCACCCTGTGACGGTGACGTGACCGCGCGGGGCGGGCGGCGCGGTGCCGACCTCCGGCGTCCAGCCGCGGACGACGTAGACGGCCGACTCGGTGTCTTCGACGAGGACCGGGGTGACGGCCCAGAAACCCACCTGAGAGCCGCGCTCCATCCCGTCGATGAAGATCGTCTCCTCAGGCAGCCAGATCCCGGAGACGGTCACGGGCCTACCGATCTGCTCCCACGGGAAGCCGTCGTTGGGCCCCATCATGTCGGTGAAGGGCTTCGGCTTGGCGTGCACCAGCTCGGCGACCTGGTCCTGCTTGTCCTGCTGGCTGGACTCGTACTGCCACACGCCGAGCAGCACCGCGCCAGTCACGAAGATCACCACCAGCGCGTGCGCACCCCACATCCGGGGGGAGAAGATGCTGCGCGGGGGGCGGGTCTGGGCGGCCATAGCTCTCCCAGAGTACGGGGCTAGGGCGAGGCCCTCAATCCGGCGTCGAGTCGAGCGTCGTCCAGTGCGCAGCCTGGCAAGGCGGAGGAGGGAGGCGGCCCGGTGTTGGCCGTCGACCGACGACAACGCCGCCAGGGTGCGTGATGGACGGCGCTCGGCCGGCGCATCCGGATTGAGGGGCTCGCCCTTAGTCGCAGACCGCGAATGGGACAGGATCGCTGGTGACCAGGGTGGCAGCCGTCACCGGGCTCGTCACCCGGAACCCGATCCGCCCCGAGGACGGGTCGGCGACACCGTTGGTGAAGACCTTGGTGTAGGCCGCGGCTTGATCACCCAGCTTCAGCCGGACGAACAGGTCATCACGGTCCTCGCCGAGGCGCACGGTGGCCAGCCCTCCGCCGAACTCGACCGAATAGGCCTCGACCGGCGCCAGCCGGGTCTTCTCCTTCGGCCCACCCTCGGCGCAGCCCTTGACGATGTACGTCGAGGTCGCGGGTCCGCCGGCAACGGCGACCATCGCCTCCTGAGCCGCCCAGTTCTCGGTATCCGGCGTCGCGGCGTTCTTGGTGATCAGGTGGGTCTTCGGGTCGAACTTCGCGCCCTTCAGCGGGCCGACCCCGTCCTTGATCGCCCGTCCCGGGTCGACCCGGTCGGCGACCTTGATGACGAACCCGTCCTTCTCGCCGCCGGTGAACCTCGCCTCCCAGACCACGTCGGCCGCACCCCATTTGTAGGCCTCACGCAGTCGCTGGTCGACCCCGCGCAGCAGGCCACCGCTGACCTGGGCCGCCTCCTTGTCGGCCCGGCGCCACAGCTCCTGCTGCTCTGCAGCGCTGGACCTGCTGGTGACGGCATCGAGCCCGAAGAGCGACTTCACCTCGTCGTAGTCGGTCACGGCCAGCGTCTTCGCGCCCGCCGGCACGAGCGTCATCGCCGCCTCGGCGGGGTCCATCGTCGCGGCGTACACGGGGTAGGAGTCCTCGCTCGCCGCCGCCTCCGGCTTCTTCGGCTCGCTGTCGTCCCCGCAGCCGACCAGCGCAAGCGCCAGGCCGCCGGCCAGCACCCCGATGCCCCATCGCCTCACGTTCACCCGCACGAGTATCCCCGATCACTGCCACGTACGGCGGCACATCTCTCGCCGAGACGTCAGCCCCGTCGGCCGAGACGTCAGCTCCGTCGGCCGACGTTGCACCAGACGGAAGGAGGCCGCAGGCTCGATGCCTGCGGCCTCCGGGATCCCGAGCGTCAGCGACCAGCGCCTGTCAGCTCAAGGGATGCGGGGAGAGGCTCGAGCACCGGGTCGATGATCCGCGAGGAGGCCTCGGACCGCGCGACCCGGCTGCGGCGCAGGTCCTTGACGGTCGTGAGCCGGCGCAGCCAACGGTCGGTGCCGTCGTAGCGAGCCGTGAACGGCTTGCGGCCGTGCAGAGCACGGTGATTGTCGACGATGAGGATCTCGCCGGGTGCCAGCGCGACGTCCTCGACGTTCGCAGAGAGCTCCATGATGAGCAGCTGCAGCGCCTGGTCCGCCTCGACATCACCCGGCAGCGCGGACATGTAGGGCGGGTCGAGCCGGACGTCGGGAGCCTGCGGGGAGCCCGAGAGAACCGCAGTCGGCGCGGCGAGCAGCTCGCCCTCGCTGACACCGGCCTCGCGGAGGTTGCGCAGGTGCTCGTCGTCGGGGCGGATCACATAGCGCGGCTCGAACAGCGGAGCGTATTCAGGGCCGGTCACATCGATCGAGCTGATGCCGACAGCGGTGGTCGGAATCAGGTCCTCGTTGCGCAGCGCGATCAGTCCGAGGTGGTCGCAGCGGAGGTTGCTGAAGGCGTCCTCGATGTGGAGGTCGAGCACGACATCGCTGCTGTGCCCGGTCTGCAGGCTCTCCTGCTTCTGGATCGGCAGGATGTTGTTGACCAGCTGACCGCCCTGCAGCGAGGACCACGAGACGGCGTCACCGAGCTGCGCCATGATCAGCGCCAGCCAGAAGTCGGCCATGTGCGGCGCCTGGGCGTCGGGGTGGTTCCAGTGCGGCGGGGTCGGTCCGGCGACCACCGGGAGGCCACTGATCACGAGGGCGTCGGTCGCATCGCCGTAGCGGAATGCGCGGATCGCCTGGGCGACACCGTCGGGAAGCTCGCCGCCGAGGAACGGCGCGGTCTCGAGGAACTCCGAGGAGACCGGATTCCCGAACCTGACGAGCAAGGACTCCGCCAGCTCGGCTGCGGCCTGGGATTCTGCGGGGGTCATCTCGACCCGGGTGACTACGGACTTTGCGCCCACAACATTGACCTTTCGGACTTTGCAGTGGAGGGTTTCGTCAGAGCTTTTTCTGGCACCCGCCAAAGGATTTCGTTGCTTTCAGAGCCACTTTGTTCCGCCGTACGGAATTCAAACGAGTGATAGGTCCAAATATCGAGACGATAGGTATTAGGCCCCTTGCGCAATCGGCCTGAACCTGTTTAGCGAATGTATCTCCGTTGCGGCCCCTCAGTTACCCACTGATCAGGCGGTCGCAAGCGGTTCACCGGTAGGGGTCGACGAGCTCGCGCAGCGAGGTGAGCGCCTCCCGCAGGTCTGCCGCGAGGCGGGGGCCGAGATGCTCGTTCCACTCCTGCTCGACCCCCATCACCACCTCGCGGGCATGTGCGGCGGCCGCCTCGCCGCGCTCGGTGAACCTGATCAGCCGCGCCCGACCGTCGACCGGATCCGGAACCCGCTCGACGAGCCCCTTCTGCTCCAACGCCGCGACCAGCACGCTGGCAGTCTGCTTGGTGACCTGCGCCTGCTCCGCCAAGTCGACCAGGCGCGAGCCGCTCTCACCGATCCGCTGGGCGATCCTGGCCTGCGCGACGGTCACGTCGTACCCGGCCTCTCGCATGGCCGAGATGACCCGTTCGTCCATCGCCCGGTAGGCGATGAGCATCAACGTCGCTACGTCCATCGATCTCCTTGACAGCAGGCGGCACCCTGGCCAATATAGTCAGTAATACTGACTATCATACCGCTCTCCGGTGTCCAGACGGCCGTCTGTTCACGGGGCTCTGCCGGACGCGCGTTGCTTCCACGATCGCCACCACCTCGCTCACCGAGGCCCGTTCCGAGCAGGTCACCATGAACGCAGTCGCACAGCTCAGCGCCGCCATCTCCGCCCTGATCCTCATCGCCGTCTTCCCTTTCGAGGCATTCCTCATCCACCGCCCCGAGGTCCAGCGGTTCCTCGGGATCGAGTCGCACGGCATCCGCAACGTCCACCTGTGGTCGTTCTGCATCGGAGCCCGCAACGCGCTCGCCGGCGTGGGCACGCTCATCGGCCTCTGGATCGTGAACTTCGGCGACCAGACCACGGGCGTCACCGTCGTCGTCGTGACCTGCGTCTACATGCTGCTCGCCTCGCTGTTCATGGGCGTGGCCGACCTGCTCGGCTACTGGTTGCCACGCGGTGGCAGCATCAAGGGCACCGTGGCGTCCTCCGTCCTGCCTGCGGTGGCACTGATCGCGATCGCGGTCTGATGGCGGTAACCCGCCGGGGCCACTACGCTCCGAGCCATGGGTGCAGCGATCATCTCGGGCCTGTTCGCGGTGGCGCTCGCCTGCCTGGCCTGGATGTTCAAGAACGGCAGCCGCCGAGCCCGGCTCCTCAGCCGGATCGAGCGATACACCCAGGTCCTGAAGGATCTCCCCGACGGTCATCCGGCGCGCGCCCACCTCGACGCGGCACTCGCAGCCGACTCCGAGCAGCTGCTCGCTCTGACCGGACGGAAGAACGCCCGAGCGACCGGGACACCTGCGATCGCCCAGGGCCCGGGCGATGACCTCGAAGACCCGAACGACATCGACTGGATGGGCGACGAGCAGGAACGCCGGATCTCACCTCCCGATCCCCCCGCGCGGCCGCCCCGTCGCGCTCCGCTGTCCGGACACGGGGCAACTGTCCTGTGGGTGCTCGCAGCCCTGTCCGCCGTCGCGACTGTCGGCCTCGTGGTCAACGATCTGTTCTTGTAACATGCCTTGACAGGCATATTCCGAATAAGGCATATTGAAGGCGTGCCCACCCGAGACGTCTTCAGCGCCATCGCCGACCCGACCCGTCGGCAGATCCTCGACCTGCTCTGCCAGCGCGAGATGGCGGTGGGCGAGCTCGTCGAGACCCTCGGGCTCGCCCAGCCGAACGTGTCCAAGCACCTGCGGACACTGGGCGAGGCGGATCTGGTTCACGTACGCATCGACGGACCGCGTCGTCACTATCGGCTGCGCGCCGAGCGGCTCCGCGAGCTGGAGGAGTGGCTGGCTCCGTACCGCCGGATGTGGGCCGACCGTCTGGACGCGCTCGAGCGCCACCTGGACCAGCTCGATGACCACGACCACGAGGAGGACTGAGAGATGACCGAGACGACCACCGGACCGTTGGGCGAGGTGCTCCGCGACGGCGAGCGCGCCGGCCTTCGCTACGTACGCCTGCTGCGCCACTCACCGGAGAAGGTCTGGCGGGCGCTGACCGAGCCGGACGGCCTACGGCACTGGTTCCCGACCGACATCGTCGGCGAGCGCACCGTCGGTGCGCGCCTGAGCCTCCCGTTCTGGCCGGAGGGTCTGGAGCTGGCGAGCACCACCGAGGCGATCGAGGACATGGGCGTCGACCCGGGCGACTACGTCTCGGAGGGGGAGCTGCGGGTGTGGGACCCGCCCCGGACCTTCGAGTTCACCTGGGGCATGGACGGCCGCGAGGAGCTGACCGACCTGCTCCGCTTCGACCTCGAGCCCACCGAGGACGGCACCCGCCTCACCTTCACCACCTGGCTCGGCGGGCCCACCGGCAACACCGACACCGCCGTCGGCTGGCACGTCTGTCTGGACCAGCTCGCCGACCTGCTCGACGACGGCGCGACCACCCCGACCGAGGAGTCCGCGGCCCTCGTCGTCCAGCGGGTCAAGGCTCGGACGGACGAGCTACGACCGACGTACGCCGCCCTCCTCTCGTCCTGAGACCGGCGCCCTACGACAGGTCGCCGGCGGTCCTGACGACGACACCGTAGAGATCGCCGATGGTGGCCAGCGCGCTGTGATGCAGCTGCTCGGCGGACACCGCCGAGACAGCCGTCTCCAGCGGCCGGGTCGCACAGGCGTCGGCCACCACGGTCGGCTTCCTGCCCGCCAGGAACGCTCCCTCCACGGTGAACTGGACGCACATGTTCGTCATGAATCCGGCGACCACGACATCGTCGTTGCCCGCCTTCTCCACCAGCTCCCCGAGCTCGGTGCCGACGAAGGCGTTCGGGACTCCCTTGACGACGACGGACTCACCATCGGCAGGAGCGACCTTCGGATGGATCTGCCCGATCTCGGCGCGGATGTCGTAGGGCGTCCCCGGGCCACCGTCGTTGATGACGTGGACGACGGTCGCACCCGCTTCTCGTGCGCGAGTCAGCAGATCAGCCGCGGCATCCAGCGCGGGCTGCCAGCCGTCGAGCTCCATCACGCCCTGGGTGTAGGTGTTCTGGTAGTCGACCAGCACCACCGTGGCATCGCTGAGTCTCGCCGGGGTGTCGTCGAAGCCGTTGAGCTGGCGCAGGGTCGTACGTGCCATGAATAGGTCCTCTCGAATCTCGACGCCCGCCGATCGGCGGGCGCTCTCCACGCTAGGGAGGTCGCCGGATGTCGGCAATGCCGGATAACCTGCAGATACCGACATCCGATCCCAAGGAGCGATCATCGTCATCGAGCGGTTCGTCGTCATCGCGTTGTTCGACCAGGTCGACCTGCTCGACGTCACCGGCCCACCGGAGGTCTTCTCCCTGCTCCAACGGGACACGGTCGAGCCCACGGGCTACCAGGTCGTCCTCGCGGCGGAGACGATGGACCCGGTGACGACCTCGGCCGGAGTGCGGATCCTGCCCGACACGACGTTCGCCGAGGTCGCGCACCGGGCGATCGACACCCTCATCGTCCCCGGCGCCGTCGAGGTCGGCGACGACCGACGGGTCACCGCCCTGGTCGACCCGGCCGTCGTGGAATGGGTGCGTACGCTCGCTCCACGCACCCGCCGCGTCGCCTCGGTGTGCGTCGGCGCCCATGTCCTCGCAGCAGCCGAGCTGCTCGACGGGAAGCGGGCCACCACCCACTGGTCGACGGCCGCTCAGCTGGCCGCAGAACATCCCGCCGTCACCGTCGACGCCGATCCGATCTTCATCCGTGACGGCGACGTGTGGACCGGCGCCGGCCTGACCGCTTGCCTCGACCTGACGCTCGCGCTCGTCGCCGACGACTTCGGGCACGAGCGCGCCCTGCGGGTGGCCCGGCAGCTGGTGATGTACCTGAAGCGGCCCAGCGGCCAGAGCCAGTTCAGCGTCCCCATGAAGCGCCCCTCGACGACCCGCCGGGTAGACGAGCTGAGGCACTACATCGCCGAGCACGCGGCCGAGCCGCTGACGGTCGCCCACCTCGCCGAACAGCTCAACGTCAGCGACCGCCACCTCACACGCATCTTCAAGACCGAGCTCGGCACGACCCCTGCCGCCTACCTCGAGTCCGCGCGGATCGAGATCGCGAAGAACAGGCTCGAGTCCAGCGATGACACCATCGGGAGGATCGCCACAGCCTGCGGCTTCGGCACCGTGGACACCCTGAACCGGGCATTCAAGCGCGCCCTCGGCATCACCCCCGGTGCGTACCGCTCACGCTTCAGGATCGCGTGAACCGACAGTCCCGCGTCAGCGCTCGTGATCCCGGGTCTGTGCATTCGCCACGTACGGACGCACCATCGGGTCTATGTTCTCCGCGGCGCGTACTCAGTTCCGGCGATGAAGGAGAAGTTGTGGACGTATCGGTGAAGATCAAGCCTGGACTCAGTGCCATGGATCGCGGAGTCGTTGAGGATGCGATTGTGGAGGCGCTCGACGCGCAATACCCAGGTTGGGGCGAGGCCACCGGCGGGGGCGGATTCCTGGACGGATCGATGTCGGACATCGACTTCGAGTTCGACAGGCCCGTCGACAGCGAATCCGTGGTGCGCCTGATGGGTGAAGCCGCGATGGAGCTGCTTCGCGAGGCGACCACGGAGCCCGTGGCCTGGAACGTACGTGTCTCCGCCGACGGTGACGTGGAGTGGTCTGGCGCCGTGGAATAGGGACCAGTCGACCGGCCGGCGCCAATGCGCGGATCGCATGCGTCTACCGATCCGCAAGTTGCATCTACCGATCCGCAAGTGAGGATGGTTCCGTCCTGGTAGGTGGTGGACTGTGGTTCGATCGGCGCATGACCGAATGGGCGGGGCTTCGTGACGCGTACGGGTCAGCCGAGCAGGTTCCTGCCATATTGGAGGCTGCTGAGCTTTCCGGCACGGAGTTCGGACCGGCGTGGGACGCTGCTTGGAGTCACCTCTGCCACCAAGGCACCGTTTACAGCGCGAGCTATGCGGCGATTCCGCTCTTGGCCGATATGTGTTCACGGCAACCGGTGCGCGGCTTCATCCCGGGCCTACAACTGGCTGGCTCGATCCTTGCCTCCGTTGACGGACCAACAAATCCCGTCGCCGTACGCGACGCCTACGCTCCCGAGATCTCCGTACTTCATGCCGTTGCAGAGGCATCGCTAGGGATGTCTGAGGACGACACCGAGTTCATCTACGGGCTTGAGACACTCGCGGCACTCGAAGACTTGGGTGTCTGGCAGCGGACCCTCAGCTACTGCGCAGCGGGCGAGGCGCCGCTCGAGTGTCGAGCGTGTGGGACCGAGCTGCTCCTGCGCTTCGATGACGGCTCGCCAAGGATTACCAGCTGGAATACAGAAGACGGCGAACGAGACGTCAAGGGCGCCGAGCCAGCGGCAGGATCACCCGAAGCCCGCCTCCTGGACTTGGCGCAGGTTCATGGGCGAGAAGCGGTGGCCCGAGACCTGCGCTTGTTCTTCGGCACGTCGACCTGTCCAGCATGTGCGGCAGGCCTGAAGATCGCCGACTCCCTCGGCTGAGCCGTCCTACCGCCACAAGCTGTGCCAGGTGACTCCAGCGTCACAGAAAGCCTGCTCTCCCCTCGAGACCGCTGGAAGACACCGAAGGACGCGTAGTCAGGCAGTTTGCCAGGCTCTGGCCCCTTGGGCGCTGGCCGCGGCTCAGTCGCTTTCGCGCTTTTCCTGGTCAGATGTGGTGGAGCGTAGGGGACTCGAACCCCTAACCCCCTGCTTGCAAAGCAGGTGCGCTACCAATTGCGCCAACGCCCCGGACGGGTGTCCGTCGGTCAGCTCACCTTGTCGGTCGCCTCGGCCCAGTTGCTCTTGTCGGAGCTGGTCTGGTCGAGCTTCTTCTTGGCGAGGATGATGCCAGCCGCGGCCAGCAGTACGAGGACGATCTTCTTCATGTCTTCTCCTGCGGGTCGTGGTGAGCATCGCTGCCCGTTAGACCAGGAAAGCGTACCGGCCACCCGGGAAGCGTACGAAATCACCCGACCCCTGGGTCCGGTGCGAGCCCGAGGGCCTCGATGGGAGTGCAGGTCATGTGGGTGCTCGCCCACATCCGGCCGATCAGGATCCCGAGCCCGTACGCCGAGGGCCGGCTGTAGGGCGATGCGCCGGACTCGTAGGTGGTGATGAGCTCCCCGGAGACCTCGACGATCGCCTCGGCCATGTTGGGGAACTTGTACGTCCGCTGGACCGGGCCGACGCCGCCGTCGGCTTTTCGTTCACAGATGGAGATCGTGCTCGAGCGATGACGGCCGAAGGACGAGGAGAAGACGTACTCGTCGCGGCGTACGACGATGCCCTGGACCTTGGGCGGGGTCGTGGTCGAGAGGACCGGCTCGGAGAAGTCCCACGCACCGTTCTCGCTCTTCGCATAGGCGAACAGGGTCTGCTGACCGAAGCCGCCGACGTAGAGACGGTCTCCACGGATCCGGCAGTAGGAGCCGGCAGCCACCTTCACCGGCGCCTCGATCGGCTCGATCTCCGCCCCTTTCGCCGACTCACGCACGGCCGAGAGCGAGTAGCGGTAGAGGCGGCCGGTGCCGCCCCCGGAACCCTTGGATACCCACACGTCGTCGCCATCGACGGCGACTCCGCCGGCATGCCCGGGGCCGGCCTTGCCGCGGTAGCCCACCAGCAGCACCTCGGCGGTGGTCTTGCCGCTCTTCAGGTCGACCAGCACCAGCGCTGAGCCCTTGTCGTGGGAGTAGTAGCTCTGCGCGAGCAGGTTGGTCTCCGGGTCGTGCCCCAGTCCCTGGGGGGTCCAGTCGTCGGCACCACCGGTCGCCAGGGTGTTGGGAATGAGCGGTCCCACACGCCCGCCCAGCCGCTGCCCCCACCTCTCGGTGCGCCGCACCCCGCCCTTGACCCACCGACGGGTACGTCGCGGGAAGGTGTCGAGGTCGAACGGAAGGTCGATCTTCACCATGACCGTGATGTTCGCATGCCGTGCCCAGCGCGGCCGGTTGGCGTGTCGCTCCCAGGCTGCTGAACAGCAGAAACGCCCCGGACCGGAGTCCAGGGCGTGTGCTGTGCGCTTAGGAGGACTTGAACCTCCGACCCCCACATTATCAGTCCGTGCCGGTGGCGCTTGGACCTCATTTCAACGGTGCCGGGGAGCGCTAGACGCACATGGTCGACCTCGCCTGTTATTGGCTGTTGTGGGCTCTTCACTTACCTCTCGCATACCTGGCGGGCGGCGCTCCAGTCGGCATGCTCATTCGTGCTCCCGGGCAGGCTCGGGGCGAGTTGGCAGGGGTAAGCGCAACGTCTTCCCGAGAGTGGCCCCCTCGGCGGGGGTTCGGGGGCTTGCCCCTGACGTGCGAAACCCTTCGCCTGATCGACTTGTCGAGGGCTGGAGAGCGTACGCCGCTACGGCTGCCCCGCCCTCGTCGTCAGCCAAAGAACTCGGTCACGGCGGTGGTGGAAGGGAGATCCCGAACTTGTCGAGTGTGTCGAGTCCCAAGTAGAGGATGAGGAAGACGACGCCGGCAACGAGCCCCACCATGCGAGCGCGGTCCATGGCCTCGACCTCGTGCCAGAGGTGCCAGATGAGCCAGGCGACGAAGCCGAGACCGACGAGGGCGGCGATGGGGAGGCGATGGGGAGGAAGCTGACGATCTCGTCGACGGCGGTTGCCACGGGCGGCAGGGTATCGGCATGAGGGCTGGTTGCGGCTGAGAGTTTCGAGCTGCTGCGCCTGGAGAGTGAGCGCTTGGTCTACGGACTGGGCGCTCTTCTTCTTTTGCGCGGCACGTAGGGGGACCGGCCGCCAGGCCGCACGCCCCCGGAGGCCGCGCTCGCGGCCGGAGGCCGCCTTGAGTCAGTAGAGAAAGTTCTCACGAAGCCGTCGGCCAAACAGCGAACGCGGGAGTGTGGCGGTTCCGGCGGGCATGCGGGATGATCTCGGCCGTGACTGAGATGGCCGACACCGACATTTGGCGATGCGCGACCTGCGGAGACGAGCACGGCGGTCTAGCCACGGTGTTCGGGCCATTCGAGCCGGATGCCTGGGCGTCGGCGACCGATAGTCAGCGGGAGCGAGGCGAAATCAATCGGGACATGTGCGTACTCCCTGACGGAGAGACCACGCACTACTTCATCCGAGGCGAACTCCAACTCCCGGTGATCGATGCCGACCTCGACGTTTTCGCCTGGTCGGTCTGGGCCTCGCTAAGTGCGCCGAATATGAAGATGACAGTCGAGCATTGGGAGGACCCGGAGCGGGCTGGCCTCCCGCCCATGTTCGGCTGGCTCTCCAACTGGTTGATGCCGTACGACCCACCGACCACCAACCTGGCCGTGAACGTCCACACGCGAGCGCCGGGCACAGTTCCCCTGATCCAGTTGGACCCGAGCATCGATCATCCACTCGTTCGTGAGCAGGTCGACGGCATCACCATCCACAGGGTCGCGGAACTGAATCGACTCTTGCTCGCCGGTTGATCGGGCGTCGCCCGCCTGAGCCGGACGTGTGTCCATGGCGCAGGTGGCCGACTTGTCACCATTACCCAACGGATCGCAAGACCGCCAGCGTCTTGTCGTCGTGACGCTTCGCTCGTGGGAGTTGCTGCCCTTGCTCGTCGGTCGACTCCCAGTCCTGGCATCGCCGAAGAAGTGCTGCGAGGTCATCCGTGTTCGCGGCTGCGACGGCGGACCAGTCGTCGAGGCCTAGATGCTCCATCGGTTTGTACGCGCCGTCTGTCGCAAGCACACACCACGGGACCTCGTCGGGCGGCAGATGACGGGTGAGGGAATGCTCCGCGGCGGCCGGGTCTGCCTCCGCGATCCAGTATCCGCCGGGCTTGTTCCTGTGTCGGAGTTGCTCGGCCTGGAGCGCCGCGAGGATCTGCCGATGCTCGTCGTCGTATCCGTGCCCACTGGCGAGGCGCTCCCGGTAGGCGGTGCGCTGCTCAGTCGCGAGCGGTCCGAGTCGATCGTCTCGAATGATCTCTCCGGGAATCACAACCTGGCTGTCCCCCAACACCAGCACGTCAACCGAGGCGTCCTTGCGCCTGCGGACAACGGCAACCGTGCTCGACGGCGCTCGACCTCCGGGTGTCAGCTCGAGCGCGGCCGCTGTCGTCTTGATCGCCTCGGCCAGGAGCACGGTAAGCGCCTCGTCGGTGCCGTCGACGAGTGCGGCGATGGTTGAACCCAGATGTTGTGCGTACGTCGATGCGGGCACGTCCCGCGCTGCGAATGCTGAGGCTCCGTCGAGGATGATTACGGCGTTCGATGTGATGAAGGCGCGGTCATCCCCGGCGGGTGGTTCGGGGTGTTGGGCGAGGGTGACGTGCATAGCCGGCTACCAGAGGAAGGGCCCGGCGGCCAGGCTGCTGCCGGTCACCTCGAGCCCTTCGTATTCGGCTCGAATGACACAAGAGAACTCTTGGTCCTTGGTCTGGGCGTAGAGGTCTCCGAGGTGTTTGGCGAGGTAGTCGACGACGCCGAGGGATCCCATGGTGTGAATCCCTGCGATGTGGACCACGGTGTTGTTGCCGATCCTGTGTCGGCCGAGGTAGCCCAGATCGACACTCTCGGGGTTGGCCTTGTCGCTGGGCGAGTCGTGGCGTACGCCCGATCCGGTCTCCTGGAGTGACCAACGTCCATCGGCTTCGACGAACCCCAGGCGAGGGTCAGCGGCAAGAAGCGCCGAGGCAGCCGGGGCGGACTTCGGCCCACAGATGACAACGGCGTCGCCTTCGGGCAGTTCGTCGGTCTCGGGTCCGAGCTGGAAGCGCGTCACGGTGAATCCGAGGTCCGTCAGCACCTGGTCGGTGAGGTCGCCGGACTTCGCGTCCTCTGCGGCGATGAGCGGGCGCTCGCGGTCGGTCGTCTGGTAGCGCCAGGGCACGCCCACGGCGACCGGGCCGACTCCGAAGAACCCGCGCTCGGCGCTCGGTGCGCTCCCGCGGATCTGGGTGATGCGGCCCTTCGTGATCCCCAGGGCAGCAGCGATCTCGGTGTAGGTGAGGTCCTGGTCTCGGCGTGCTTCGTCGATCGCAGCCTTGCGCAGGCGCGCCAGCTCAGTCGACCGCTGCTGATAGATGGTCAGAAGTTCAGTTGCACGACGACCACGCCGCAGCGGATCGGGGTCCCGGCGTACGGCTTCGAACTCGTCTGAATCTGACTCTGGCACGCCGACGAGTTTAGACCCCTTGACTCCATCCTGCGCATCCCGTACCGTCTTGTTTAGCCCCCTAAACCAGATGGGGGATTTTCTTGGGCCAGACTGTTTAGGGCCCTAAACCGAAGGAGATGCAAGGCATGGCGATTCAGCGGAGGATGAACCTCACCAAGGAGCAGGTCTTCCCGGCAGGCGCGTTCATCGTGGGCGCGGTCGAGCCGGTGCAGGACTGGGAGCAGGCACCGCTCCCGGACGGGACCCGTCCGCAGAAGATCGACAAGGAGACCGGCCTGCCGACCTGGACCGTTCCGGTCCTCGACCCCGACCCGGAGGCGGGCAAGAACGACAAGACGGTCAACGTCAAGATCGTTGCCAAGCACCAGCCGGTGCCGCCGGCCAACGACACCGGCCTGCCGTTCGTCCCGGTCGAGTTCACCGGCCTGATCGGTGTCCCGTGGATCGACGACTCCGGCAACCGCCCCAAGCTGATGTGGTCGCTGACCGCTACGGGCATGGAGACCCCCGGCGCTCGTAAGCCCGCTGCCGGTACGACCTCGAAGGCGGCTGCGTGATGAACGCCCAGGAACTGACCCAAGCGGCCTACGCGGTGCTGGCTCGGATGCCCGAGGCCAACGTCCTCTCGGTGCACCTGAGCCGTGACTACGACTTCGGCCCGACCGGCCACGCTCGCAGCGTTGAGGTCGCCTCAGTCCAGGTCCACGCCAAGAACTGGGTCAACGCCCAGAAGATCGCCGAGGTGTTCGGGCTGGGTGAGGTCGAGGGCTACATCTACGGCGATCCCAGCGACGGCTACGGGCGTTCGCAGTACCGGGTCTGGCGTGGCTGGGTCACGGATGGATTCGGACTCGTCCCTGTCAGCGTCCAGGTCAAGGGCTCGGAGTACATCGACGCCGAGGACTTCGACCCGTCCGAGCATGCGCCGTTCGTCCCGGCCGCCCCGGTCGCTTCGGCCGCTGCGGTGGCGTGATGGGCACCGCGCTCGGCGTCGTCATGGTCCTCGGCCTGCTCTACCTCGTCGCCCGCGTCCTCTTCGACTGAGCACCACCCAGGACACGACGTGACACCCCGAAGGCTCCCGCTGGCCGTCGCGTGAAGGGAAGCGCGTGGCGGCTGGCGGGACTCCAACCCCGCAACTCTGGCCCGGCAACTCTGGAAAGGCAGCAAGTCATGAACGAAACACTCATCTACAGCCTCGGCGGCCTCGTCGCCCTGGCCCTCGCGGCCCTGATCGCGCTCCCGGCCACTCGTCAACCGACCCTCGCGGCCCTGGTCTGGCTGGGCATGGTGGCCCGCCGCGCCGTGTGGTGGTTGGTCTTCCGGTTCACCTGGAAGTCCCTGGCCCGTGAGGCGGGTCTCTCCAAGCGCCGGACCAAGCGTGTGAAACGCCTGGGCGTCGGGGAAGAGTCCATCGAGAAGTGGAGGGACCCTCGCCTCAAGAGGGTCATCACCTCGACCCACTCGGTCACGCTCAAGGTCCGGACTCGTCGCGGTCAAGCCCTGGCCGACCTCGAAGCCTTCGCCCCCAAACTCGCCGCGACCTATCAGGCCGACTCCTACCGGGTCTATCCAGCCAAGTGTCGTCCCGGGTCGACGGTGATGTTCGAGCTCGTAATGCGCGACCTCATCACCAAGCCGGCTACTGCTCAGATGCCCGAGCCTCGGATGCAGACCGAAACGGTCCTGCTCGGTCGCCGACAGAACGGCAAGCCGTTCCACCTGCAGATCGAGCAGCGACACACCCTCGTAGTGGGTGCCTCGGGTGCCGGCAAGGGCTCGTTCCTGTGGGGCATCGTCGGCTCACTGTCCCCAGCTATCGCGGTCGACGCCGTGCGGGCCTACGGGATCGACCTCAAGGGCGGCATGGAGTTGATGATGGGCGCTCCGCTGTTCACCAAGATCGCCGTCAAGGGTGAGCAGGCCGTGGAGATGCTGCGCGAGTTCGTCTCCATCGCAGACCAGCGCACCGAAGCACTGCAGGGCATCTCTCGCAACCACAAACCGGGCCCGGGTGACCCGCTCTACCTGCTCGTCATCGACGAACTCGCGTCGCTGACCGCGTACGCCGACCCGGAGATCAAGAAGGAGGCCGAGCGGCTCCTCAAACGGCTTCTCTCGATCGGTCGCGCGGTGGGTGTCGTGGTGTGCGCGTTCGTCCAGGACCCCCGTAAAGAGGTCATCGACATGCGCGGTCTCTTCACGCAGACCATCGCCCTGAGGGTCCGCTCCGCGATGGAGACCAACATGGTCCTCGGGGACGGCATGGCCACCCAGGCAGCCGCACACCGCATCCTCAAGGCTGCCCAGGGCACGGCCTGGATCATCGACGAGGATGGCTCCACCGACCGCATCCGGGCCGACTACTGGCCCGATGAACTCATCCGTCAGTTGGCCTCGCTCTACCCCGCGACCCCTGACCTGGTGACCATCCCGGATGCCGTCGACGCCTCGGGGATGCCGCTCTCGCTGAACGGGAGCGACCGATGAGCACCTCGACATGGATGAACCAAGCGGCCTGCGCCTCACCGGAGAACCGGGGCATGCCCTGGACGACCGACACCGTGGATCTTCCGCTGGTCGTGGTCGAGGTCATGCGGGCCACATGCGACGGGTGCCCGTCCGTTCCGCCTGCAACTCCTACGCCCTCGAAGAACGGGTTTCTGGTGGCATGTGGGCCGGGACCGACCGCGACCAGGTCGTGCCCCTGATCAACGGCTCCAAGCCGGTCCTGGGGGAGCAGCTCGAACTCCCGCTCATCCTCGGCGACGTGATCGAGGAAGTCTTCGGCGACCTCGACGCCCCGGCCCTGGACGGTGCGGCGTGAGTACCAAGACCACAACCAACGCCGTGCCGGTGTGCCTGCTCGACGAGTACGGCTGCCCGATGTTCCTGGACTGCGGCCACTACTGGCGACGCTGCGCCCCTGGCTGCCCCGGCTGGGGTGGCATCACGCTCAACCCCACTCTCACCGCTCTGGCTCTGGGTGGTGCCGCGTGACTGTCTCGACCCTGGATGCACCGGGCATCCACAGTGACGCATCGTCTCCGGCTCGGGGGTCCTTCCCTGGGTACGGGGAGGATGCGCCGCTGGATCTGTCCGGGCTCACGTCTGAGCAGGCTGCCTCGATGGTGGCTCGGTGGCGTGAGGGCTCCTTCGACGCCTTCGCCGAGTCCCTCGCCTCGGTCGGAAACTGCGCTCACCCGATCCGGCTGACCGGATCCTCGGAAACCTACGACCTCGCTAGCGGGGATCTCGTCGGCACCTACGCGTCCGCGAATGCTCCGCTCGGGGTCCTGTTCCGGCCCTGCGGCAACCGCCGCGCCGAGGTCTGCCCGGCCTGCTCGAGGACGTATGCCCGCGACACCTTCGCCATGATCAACGCTGGTCTCGTCGGCGGGAAGACCATCCCGGCCACCGTGGCAGACAACCCGCTGCTGTTCGCTACCTTCACCGCGCCCGGGTTCGGCCTGGTCCACTCCCACCACAAGAACGGCACCCGCTGCCGCCCCCGCAACCGTGACCGGGGCTCTCGCTGCGAGCACGGTCGGCCCGTGTCCTGCATGGCACGCCACAACGAAGACGGCTCGATCGTTGGCGCGCCGTTCTGCCCCGAGTGCCACGACACCGACTCCGCGATCGTCTGGCAGTGGCACGCCCCCGAGTTGTGGCGACGCCTGACCATCGAACTCCGCCGCGCTCTCGCCCGGGCACTGGGTGTCACAGAGTCCCGGCTCAAGAAGCACGCCGCGGTGCAGTTCGCCAAGGTCGCCGAATACCAAGCCCGCGGCTTGGTCCACTTCCACGCCCTCATCCGGCTCGACGGTCCTGATGGTCCCGGTTCGCCGGCCCCGCTCGACGGTCACGCACTGGCCGGCCTCGTCGAGCACGCCGCCGTCGCAACGAAGCTCGAGGCCCCACCCATCGACAACAACGATGTCGCCCGGCTGCTGCGCTGGGGAAAGCAACTCGATATCCGCGTGGTCCGCGACGGGCACCGCACCGACGACCCCGACAGTCCCCTTGTCCCTGAACAGGTCGCGGGCTACCTGGCCAAGTACGCCACCAAAGACGCCAACTCGATCCGCTCCGCCGACACCCAACGGCCACACCTGGCCGCGATGAGCGCTCGCTGTCACCACCTGGCCATGCGTGCCATGAAGCACTACGCGCTCAAGAACGGCGCGAAGAAGGCCGATGCCAAGGAGTCGGACCCGATCAACCCGTATGACCTGCTCGGCAAGTGGGCTCACATGCTCGGGTTCCGGGGCCACTTCTCCACAAAGTCGCGCCGCTACTCCATCAGCCTCGGACGGCTCCGCCGAGCACGCGCACGCTACGCCGAACTCCGAGCCGCTGCCGAGCACAACGAGCAAGCCCGCGCCACCCTGCTCGACCTCGGCGAACTCGAAGCCTGGCTGCTGGCCGACGAGGAAACAACCCTCGTCATCGGCAACTGGACCTTCGACGGCATCGGCTGGCCCACCCCCGGCGACGAAGCCCTCGCTCTCGCGGCCGCTGCCCGCGCCCGGGAGTACGACCAGTGGAAGGCCCAGACGAAGAACACCACACGATGAGAGGAAAGCAGTGATGATCAAGGAAGTAGGCAGCGGGCGGGCTCTGCTGACCATCGATGAGGTCGCGGAGTACTGCCGAGTCACCGTGTTGACCGTTCGTTGGCTTCGACAGGAAGGCCGCTTCGCTCCGGCGATCAAGATTGGACGACGCCTGGTCTGGGATTCGGCCGACCTCGACGCTTGGATCGATTCGCAGCGAGAGGCGGCGGCCTGATGACCGTGGAGACCCGTAAGACCGCCTCGGGCAAGAAGAAGTACAACGCTCGCGTCTTCCACAAGGGCCGCCAGGTCGCGTCCCTGACCTTCGACCGTAAGAAGGATGCCGAGGCCTGGCACGACGAGCAGGTGCGGAAGTTGCGCCTGGGGGACTGGTTCGACCCTCGCCGGGGTCAGGTGCCGCTCAGTGACGTCGCGGATCACTGGCTGGAGTCGCTGGGCCGGTTGAAGCAGAGCAGCGGCCGGGAAGATGCCCGCAATTGGCGGAGGAACATCGAACCGACGTTCGGCAAGGTCCCGGTCGGCTCGATCACTTCCTCCGACGTGTCCCGGTGGGTCGGTGGACTCGCGGCCTCTGGTCTCAAGCCGACCACGGTTGCCCGGAAGTTGGCCACCTTCCGATCGCTGCTCGACTACGCCAAGGAGGACCGGCGCGTTTCTACCAATGTCGCAAAGGAGGTCAAAGCTCCGACCGCTGGACAGGCTAAGCGCGAGGGCCAGTATCTGACCGTCGCGGAGGTGGACGCGCTCGTCTCCGAGTGTGCGGTGCCGACCAATGACAAGGGCACGCCGACGGGCCGACTCAGCCCGCATGGCGATCCGATCCCGAACCCATACGCCGACCTGGTGAAGGTGCTTGCTCTCGGCGGCATGCGTTGGGGGGAGGTGGCAGGGCTCCAGCTCCGCGACCGTGTGTATGTCCCCGGCAGGGGCCTCCGGCTACAGCGCGCAGTCCTGGCGAACAGCGACACCGGCGAGTTGTACGAGGAGACCTTGAAGGGCCACCGGGCGCGGACGGTTCCCCTGGTCGATGACATCGTGCCGATCATTGATCGTTGGTGCGAGGGGAAGGGGCCGGATGACTGGATCTTCACCGCTCCCCGTACGGGTAGCGGTCCGCTCGCTCGGCCTGGCGGCAGCCCGCTCCATGAGCGCAACTGGAAGCGGTCGATCGGGTGGTCTGCGGCGCTTCGCAAGATCGGCCGTAATGGCTTCCGCGTTCACGATCTCCGGCACACCTGCGCCTCGGTCTGGCTGGGTGCCGGTGCCGACCCGAAGGTAGTGCAGCGCATCCTTGGGCACTCCTCCGCGACCATGACGATGGACCTCTACGGGCACCTGATCGACCAGAACCTCTGGGACGCTGCGGCGAAGGTCGCTTACCTCTCGCTTACCTCGAAGGCTTCTAGGCGCCATGACAGGGAGTCGAAGGCGACTGCAGACAGCAAGGACGGCAAGGAGGAAAAGGGTGCCTGACATGCAGAAACGCCCCGAACCGGAGTCCAGGGCGAGTGCTGTGCGCTTAGGAGGACTTGAACCTCCGACCCCCACATTATCAGTGTGGTGCTCTAACCGTCTGAGCTATAAGCGCAGGCGCCAACTGGGGGTGGAAGCCCCACCAGCAGGCGAGAGGAAACATTACCCGGCCGCCGCCCGCGGAACCAAAACGGTGACAAGGGCGGTCTTTGCGCGCGAGGACGCGGCGAGGATGCTCGAGGCGCGGAGGCGGATGCAGGACGGCGTTGCGAGCCATACCCAGCTCGTTGCCGGCGGCCTCAGCAGGATCGACATCGAGAGGGCCGTACGCCGCAACGAGCTCCGTCGCGTCCGTCCTCGGTCTGCCCCCGGGCCGGCGGCAGTCACAGCGGGTGACGGTCGCAGGCAGCCAGTGCCGCGACGTCGAGTACGTGACGTACGCATTGGTGGTCGAGCTCGATGGTGCGCTCGGCCATGACTCCTGGCGCGACCAGGGCCGAGACGCGGACCGCTCGTTGGACGACCTGGCGGATCTGGGCACGATCACCGCCCGGCTGCGGTTCCATCAGGTCTTCGGCACACCGTGCCTGACGGCTGTCCGCGTAGGCAGGATCCTCACCAGAAACGGATGGACCGGGAAAGTACGGACCTGTGGCGAGAATTGCCGCATCGATGAATGAACCTGGGGAGGGTTGTCCGAACAGTGTTCGGACAACCCTCCCCAGGTTGCAGATTCGGGTGTGGCTCAGTTCTCGGTGAGCTCTACCTCGACGCCGCCCAGCAGCGCGGCGGCCATGTTGTAGAGGAACGCGGCCAGGGTGGCGACGGCGGTCATCAGGACGATGTTGACTACCGAGACGACCATGGTGAAGCCCATGACACGGGCGAGGCCGAGGTAGTCCTGCACGTTCCAGCCGGCGCTGGAGTCACCGACGACGTCCTGCACGGCCTGGTTGATCGCGTCCCAGACACCGGCGGCGCCGAGCACCGACCAGATGACGAAGACGGCGACGATCACCACGACGCTGAGCGCGATCGAGAGCAGGAAGGCCATCTTCATGACCGACCACGGGTCGATGCGGCTGAGGCTCAGCCGAGCCCGACGCGCCGACCCGCCGGCCGCCGCCCGCTCCGCGCCTGCCGGGCCGGAGGTGCGGGCGGTCGAGGCCACCGCGGAGGCGGCTGCCGAGGTCGAACGCTTGAACTCACTGGCCGCGTTGGCCACCGTGTCCGTGATCCGTTGGGTCACCGGCTGCGCGGTCTCGTTCCGCTCGGTCATCGCGACTCCTCCAGTCTTGCTGTCGGTAGTGCGGTCCGTCATCAGGATTCATCTTCCGTGGTCGACTCGGACGACGCTCCGTGCTCGCCGTCTGCACCGATTGTTACATCATCTGCAACCTCTGTCCCGGTGACGGCTTCATCGTCGACCTCGCGGGCCTCGACGGAACGGGCCACGACGGCGACCGAGTCACCCTTCTTCGGCGAGACGAACTTGACGCCCTGGGTGGAGCGCCCGGTCGCCCGGAAGTCGGAGTTGATCGGGCTGCGTACGACCTGGCCGGTCGCGGTGATCGAGAGGATCTCGTCGCCGTCGACCACGATGAACGCACCCACCAGGCCGCCGCGGTCGGCGTTGGCCAGGGCCATCGTCTTGATGCCCAGACCGCCGCGGGACTGCAGCCGGTATTCGGAGATCTTCGTACGCTTCGCGAAACCGCCGTCCGTGATGGTGAAGACGAACTGCTCCTTGACCTCCTCCGGCGACTCGGCGCCGGAGACCGGAGCGGCCACGTCCGCGGTGTCCTCGTTGGCCTCGGAGAGCCCGGCCGCGATCTCGGCGGCGACGTGCTCGGCCCGGATGACCGACATCGACAGCAGCGAGTCGTTCTCCCGGAACTTCATGCCGGTGACGCCCGAGGTCGCCCGGCCCATCGGCCGCAGCTGGTTGTCGTCGGCACGGAACCGGATCGCCTGGCCCTTGCGGGAGACCAGCAGGATGTCGTCCTCGGAGTTGACCAGCTCGGCGCCGATCAGCTCGTCGTCGTCCTCGCGGAAGTTGATCGCGATGACGCCGGCCTGACGGGGCGAGTTGTAGTCACCGAGGCGGGTCTTCTTGATCAGACCGGAGCGGGTGGCCAGCACGAGGTAGGGCGCCTGCTCGTAGTCGCGGATCGCGAGCACCTGGGCGATCGACTCGTCCGGCTGGAACGAGAGCAGCCCGGCCACGTGACCGCCCTTGGCGTCACGTGCCGCCTCGGGCAGGTTGTAGGCCTTGATCCGGTAGACCCGGCCGGCGGTGGTGAAGAAGAGCAGCCAGTGGTGGTTGGTGGTCGAGATGAAGTGCTCGACCACGTCGTCGCCGCGCAGCGTGGCGCCGCGTACGCCCTTCCCACCGCGCTTCTGGGTGCGGTATTCGTTCGCCAGGGTGCGCTTGGCGTAGCCGCCGCGGGTGATCGAGACGACCAGCTCCTCGTCGGGGATGAGGTCCTCCATGGAGAGATCCCCGTCGGCCGCGATGATCTGGGTGCGGCGGTCGTCGCCGTATTTCTCGACGATCTCGTCGAGCTCGTCCATGACGATCTGCCGCTGGCGCGTCACGTTGGCGAGGATGTCCTCGAGGTCGGCGATGATCCGCTCGAGCTCGGCCAGACGGTCGACGATCTTCTGCCGCTCCAGCGCCGCCAGGCGACGCAGCTGCATGTCGAGGATCGCGTTGGCCTGGACCTCGTCGATGTCGAGCAGGCGGATCAGGCCCTGACGGGCGTCGTCGACCTCGGGGGAGGAGCGGATCAGCGCGATGACGGCGTCGAGCTGGTCGAGCGCCTTGACGAGGCCGCGCCAGATGTGGGCGTCCTCCTCGGCCTTGCGCAGCCGGAATGCCGTACGCCTCCGGATGACGTCGATCTGGTGCTCGACCCAGTTGGAGATGAACTGGTCGATCGAGAGCGTGCGCGGCACACCGTCGACCAGCGCCAGCATGTTGGCGGAGAAGTTGGTCTGCAGCTCGGTGTGCTTGAGCAGGTTGTTGAGTACGACCCGGGCGACCGCATCGCGCTTGAGCACGACCACGAGCTGCTGACCGGTGCGGGAGGACGTGTTGTCCTTGACGTCCGCGATGCCCTGCACCTTGCCGGTGTCGGCGAGGTCGGCGATCTTCTGGGCGAGGTTGTCCGGGTTCACCATGTAGGGGAGCTCGGTGATCACCAGGTTGGTGCGACCCTTGGCGTCCTCGTCGACCTCAATGACCGCACGCTGGGTGATCGAGCCGCGGCCGGTGCGGTAGGCCTGCTCGATGCCCTCGCGGCCGACGATCAGCGCGCCGTTGGGGAAGTCGGGGCCCTTGACCCGCTCGAGCAGCGCGTCCTGGAGCTCCTCGCGCGTCGCGTCGGGGTGCTCGAGTGCCCACTTGGCGCCGGAGGCGACCTCACGCAGGTTGTGCGGCGGGATGTTGGTCGCCATACCGACCGCGATGCCGGCCGAGCCGTTGACCAGCAGGTTGGGGAACCGCGCCGGCAGGATGGCCGGCTCCTGGGAGCGGCCGTCGTAGTTGGGGCCGAAGTCGACGGTGTCCTCGGTGATGTCGCGGACCATCTCCAGCGCCAGCGGCGCCATCCGGCACTCGGTGTAACGCATGGCCGCAGCCGGGTCGTTACCGGGCGAACCGAAGTTGCCCTGGCCGTGGATCAGCGGGTTGCGCATCACCCACGGCTGCGCCAGCCGGACCAGGGTGTCGTAGATCGCGGTGTCACCGTGGGGGTGATAGTTACCCATCACCTCACCGACGACACGGGCGCACTTGGAGAACCCGCGGTCGGGGCGGTAGCCACCGTCGTACATCGCGTAGAGGACGCGCCGGTGGACGGGCTTGAGGCCGTCACGTACGTCAGGCAACGCGCGGCCGACGATGACCGCCATCGCGTAGTCGATGTAGCTCGACTGCATGGAGGCCTGCAGCTCGACGGTCTCGATCCGGCCACCGGCAGCGGTCTGCCCGGAGCCTTCCGGAGGAGTCTCGGTCACGATTTCACTTTCTGCGTGCGTCTATCGGTATCTAGGGCCTCAGCGAGACTCAGATAACTCGGCCATATCGACATCATTGCGGGGCTCCTCGCTGCGCTCGTCACTCCTCAGATGTCGAGGAATCGGACGTCCTTGGCATTGCGCTGGATGAAGGAGCGTCGCTCGGCGACGTCCTCACCCATCAGGATGGAGAAGATCTCGTCGGCGTGGGCAGCGTCCTCGAGGGTGACCTGCAGCAGCAGTCGCTGCGACGGGTCCATCGTGGTCTCCCACAGCTCGTCGGCGTTCATCTCGCCCAGACCCTTGTAGCGCTGGACCGGGTTCTCCTTGGGCAGCTTCTTGCCCTGCTCGAGGCCGTCGCGCATGAGCGCGTCACGCTCGGCGTCGGAGTAGACGAACTCGTGCTCGGCCGGCTTGTTCCAGCGCAGCCGGTAGAGCGGCGGCTGGGCGAGGTAGACGTAGCCCTGCTCGATCAGCGGCTTCATGAACCGGAACAGCAGCGTCAGCAGCAGCGTGTTGATGTGGTGGCCGTCGACGTCGGCGTCGGCCATCATCACGATCTTGTGGTAGCGGAGCCGGTTGATGTCGAAGTCGTCGTGCACACCGGTGCCCAGCGCCGAGATGATCGACTGGACCTCCTGGTTGGCGAGCACCTTGTCGATCCGGGCCTTCTCGACGTTGAGGATCTTGCCTCGGATCGGGAGGATCGCCTGGATGCGCGGGTCGCGACCGGACTTGGCCGAGCCACCGGCGGAGTCACCCTCGACGATGAAGATCTCGCACTCTTCGGGGTTGGTCGACTGGCAGTCGGCGAGCTTGCCGGGCAGGCCGCCACCGCCACCGATGCCCTTGCGGTTGCGGGCGAGGTCACGGGCCTTGCGAGCCGCGATCCGGGCCGAGGCGGCAGCCATCGACTTGCGGATGACCTCCTTGCCCTCGGCCGGGTTCTGCTCCAGCCAGGCGCCGAGCTGGTCGTTGACCGCGCCCTGCACGAAGCCCTTGACCTCGGTGTTGCCGAGCTTGTCCTTGGTCTGGCCCTCGAACTGCGGCTCGCCGATCTTCACCGAGATGATCGCGGTGAGACCCTCACGGATGTCGTCACCGGTGAGCCGGTCCTCCTTCTTCTTGATCAGACCCCACTCCTCGCCCCAGCGGTTGATCAGGGTGGTGAGCGCGGCCCGGAAACCCTCTTCGTGGGTGCCGCCGCCCGGGGTGTTGACCGTGTTGGCGAAGGTGTGGACCGACTCGTTGTAGGAAGACGCCTGCCACTGCATCGCGATCTCGACGCTCATCGGGTTGGGCGCCTTGTCGTCGGTCTCGGTCTCGAAGGCGATGATGCTGGAGACCGGGGTCTTGCGCTTGTTGAGGTGGTCGACGTAGTCGGCCAGGCCGCGCTCGTAGTAGAAGGACTGCTCCAGGACCCGCTCGCCGTTGCCGGAGCTGTGCAGCTCGTCGGCGCCGTCGGTGTCCTGCTCGACGGTGCCGTCCTCGACCGCCTCGGCGATCGCCGAGGCCTGCGGCCGCTCGTCGCGCAGCTCGATCCGCAGCCCCTTGTTGAGGAACGCGGTCTCACGGAAGTGGCTCGAGATCGTCTCGAGGTTGTAGTCGGTCGACTCGAAGATGTCGGCGCTGGCGTTCCACGAGATCGTGGTGCCGGTGCGCTCGCCCTCCTCGAGCTCACGAACCTCGCGAAGGTCGTAGTCGGGTACGCCGCGGGTGAACTCCTGCTCCCACAGCCGGCCCCGGTTCTTGATCTCCATGTGGAGGTTGGTCGAGAGCGCGTTCACCACCGAGGAGCCGACGCCGTGCAGACCGCCGGAGACCTTGTAGCCGCCACCGCCGAACTTGCCGCCGGCGTGCAGCACGGTCAGCGCCAGGGTCGCGGCCGGGATCTCCTGGCCGGCCGCGGTGTCGGTCGGGATGCCTCGGCCGTTGTCGGCGACGCTCACCCAGCCGTCCTCGCGCAGCGTCACCTTGATGGTGTCGCAGTAGCCGGCGAGCGCCTCGTCGACCGCGTTGTCCACGATCTCCCAGATCAGGTGGTGCAGGCCACGGGCTCCCGTCGAGCCGATGTACATACCCGGTCGTTTGCGGACCGCTTCGAGTCCTTCGAGAACCTGGATGGCAGACGCGTCGTACTCGACTCCGTCTGCGGTCTTGTCGTCCGGCATGGGAGTCGTCTGGTCGGCAGCGGTCACCGGTGCGATCCACCTGTCATTTCGGTCCGGAATCGGACATGGTGTCGGTCGGGCATGCAACGGGTCGATCAGCGCCGTGGAGGTGAAACCTAGGACGATCGACCCAATCCCTATATTACCCCGTAGAACCCCGGATTCCACGCACGCGGCCAGTCCTGAGGGGGAACTGTGCTCGAAATGAGCGTCTGTGCGTCTTCTGATGGTGTCTCTGCGCGCTCAGCAGGGGGCTGGGTGAGTCCCTATACGTTCTCGGGGCGCCCAGAGCGGCAGATCGGGACACACGGACGGAGCCTCGAACACATGTTCACGCTCCGCTGATGGCAGGTCGTCAGCCGTACGTGTCGCGTGGTCCGCGGCCGTCCCGGAGGCCGCGCGGGCCCTTCTTCCACGAGGGCAGGTGAGGTCCGAGGACCTCGATGACGAGGACGGTCCCGTGACCCAGCTCCTCGTTGAGTCGCTTGACCAGATTCGGCGCCAGCAGCTTGAGCTGGGTCGCCCATGCCGTCGAGTCGGTGCGTACGGACAGCTTGCCGTCGGCGTACGACTCGGGGGTGGTGTGGTCCGCGATCTCCTCGCCGACGATGTCGGGCCAGCGGGCCATCACGCCATGGACGCGCAGCGAGGTGTCCCAGCCGTGGTCGTTGACCATCCTGCTCACCACGGAGTCGATCAGCTGAGGGTCGCGATCGTCGGGTCGGGCGCCGGAGACGGTGCCGCGGCGGGTGGCGCTGTCCGGCGTACGCCGCTTCTTTCTCATCGTCGCCTTGGGTGCAGGCATGTTGGCCGTCGCCCGGGTCAGGGAGCGGGCGAGGTCGAGGCCGTCGGGGCGCTTTTCTGGCTCGTCGTCTTCGGAGGTGGTCTCGACAGGCTCGACCACCGGGTCCTGATCACTCACCGTGGGTCACCTCGCCGGCCTTGACGTGGTAGCGGGCGCCGGCGAGAGCGGCGGGTACGTCCTCGGGGACCGCGGCGGTGACCAGGACCTGCTCCGCGTCGGCGACCAGCTCGGCCAGCTGGACCCGGCGCTGACTGTCGAGCTCGGCGAAGACGTCGTCCAGGATCAGGATCGGGTCGTCGCCGTCGGCCCGCAGCAGGTCGTACGCCGCCAACCGGAGCGCCAGCGCGAACGACCAGGACTCACCGTGGCTGGCGTAGCCCTTGACCGGGAGCCGCTCGGCTCCGGCGCTGATGTGGAGGAGCAGGTCGTCGCGGTGGGGGCCGACGAGGCTGATGCCACGGTCGAGCTCGTCCTTCTGGCGTCGTGCCAGCTCCTCGAGGATTGCCTGGCGGAGGGTATCCACGCTCGGGGTGGTGGTCTCGACAGGCTCGACCACCGACTTGTAGGTGATCTCGGCGTCATCCCGGCTCGCGCCGCGGGCGACGGTCTCGTAGGCCTTGCCGACGTACGGCTTGAGCGCATCGACCAGCGCGAGCCGCTGGGCGAGGATCTCGGCTCCGATGCTGGCCAGATGGTCGTCCCAGACGGCCAGGGTGGCGAGCGCACCCTCGCGGGCGGAACCGCGCGCGAGGCCGGCGGTCTTGAGCAGCGAGTTGCGCTGCTTGAGGACGCGGTCGTAGTCGCTGCGTACCCCTGCCAGCCGCGGCGTACGCAGGATCATCAGGTCGTCGAGGAAGCGCCGCCGGTCGGAGGGGTCGCCCTTGACGAGGGTCAGGTCCTCTGGCGAGAAGACCACGGTGCGGACCAGACCGACCAGGTCGCGGGTGCGGGGGAGCGGGCTCTTGTTGATCCGGGCCTTGTTGGCACGGCCGGCGTTGATCTCCACCTCGAGCGTCGCCGTACGGCCGTCCCGCACGACGGCGGCACGCACGACGGCCTGCTCGGCGCCGGCCCGGACCAGCGGGGCATCGGTGGCGACCCGGTGGGACTGCAGGCGGGAGAGATAGTCGATCGCCTCGACCAGATTGGTCTTGCCCTGGCCGTTCCGCCCGACGAAGGCCGTCACGCCCGCATCGAGCGGGACCTCGACGTTCGGGTAGGAGCGGAAGTCGTGGAGAGAGAGGTGTGCGACGTACATGGAGTTTCCTCTCTCGTTAGGGTGCCTGCATGACCCAGTCTCCCAACCCGTACGGCCCGCCTCCAGGGCAACCCGCCCATGGCGCACCGGCCGGGCCCTTCTACCTGTCGGTGATGGGCCAGGTCCACGGGCCCTACCCGGTCCAGCAGCTGTCCCAGATGGCAGCTGCCGGCCAGATCAAGTCGGACACCCCGGCCAGCCTCGGCACCGACCAGCAATGGTTTCCCGTGAAACAGATCCCGGGCGTCTTCTCCAGCCGGGAATGGCTCCTCACCCTGCTGTTCTCGATCTTCCTGGGTTCGCTCGGCGTCGACCGGTTCTACGTCGGCCAGATCGGCCTCGGCGTCCTCAAGCTGATCACCTGTGGCGGCTTCGGGATCTGGACGATCGTCGACATCATCCTCGTCATCGTGCGAAAGTTCCCGGATGTCGACGGCAAACCCCTCGCCTGACCTGCGTCAGCGCTTCGCGGCGGTGAGCTCCTCGGAGGTCACCGCCGCGATCGGCCTCGGCGGGATCGCGATCGCGACGCTCCTGCCGGCCGGCGGCATCGAGGACGGGCCGGTGCTCTGCCCGTTCCGTCTCCTCACCGGACTTCCCTGTCCCGGCTGTGGCTTGACCCGGTCGTGGGTCTACCTGATGCACGGCGACCTCGGCTCGTCGCTGGCAAGCAACTGGTTCGGGCCGTTGCTCGTCCTGGGCGTCATCGTCCTGGCCGTCGTCTCGGTCCGCGCCCGGCTCGCCGGCAGGCGTCCCACCGACCTGGACAAGCTTGTCCGGAACCGGGTCGTCCTCGGTGCCTTCGCGCTCTTCCTCGCCTACGGCACCGTCCGTCTGCTCCTCACCCTGATCGGAGCAATCCCCGCCATCTAGGTGGTCGAGCCGGTGGTCGAGCTTGTCGAGACCACCGCTCCGAGGCTCAGGCCTCCGACTCAGAGATCACCGCGTGCCCACCGAACCCGTTGCGCATCGCCGCGATCGCCTTCATCGCGTGGTCGTCCTCCTGCCGCGACACGAACCGCGCGAAGAGCGAGGCCGAGATCGCGGGCATCGGGACGGCGTTCTCGATCGCGGCCTCGACGGTCCACCGACCCTCGCCCGAGTCGTCCGCGTAGCCCTTGATCTTGTCGAGGTGCTCGTCGGCGCGGAGCTGGTCGACGAGAAGATCCAGCAGCCAGGAACGTACGACGGTTCCAGTGCGCCACGACGCGAAGATCTCCGGGACGTTGTCGACGATGTCGACCTTGTCGAGGAGCTCCCAGCCCTCGGCGTAGGCCTGCATCATCGCGTACTCGATGCCGTTGTGGACCATCTTGGAGAAGTGGCCGGCGCCGGGGGTGGTGCCGCAGTGGACCAGGCCGTCCTCGGTGCCCGACGGCTTGAGCGCCTCGAAGGCCGGCATCACCTTGGCGGCGTCCTCCACGGAGCCGCCGTACATCAGGGCGTAGCCGTTCTGGAGACCCCAGACACCGCCGGAGACACCGCAGTCGACGAAGCCGATGCCCTTCTCCGCGAGGCTCTCGGCGTTCTTGGCGTCGTCGGTGTATTTCGAGTTTCCGCCGTCGACGACGAGGTCGCCCTCACCGAGGAGCTCCTTGAGCTCGGCGATCGTGGAGCGGGTCGGGTCACCCGCCGGCACCATCACCCAGACAACCTTCGGGCTGGGCAGCGCCTCGACCATCTCCGCCAGACTCGCCACGTCGGCGAGGTCAGGATTGCGGTCGTATCCGACGACGGTGTGACCGGCCTCCCGCAGGCGGGTGCGCATGTTGCCACCCATCTTGCCGAGACCGACGAGTCCGATGTCCATGCAAGGTTCCTTATCCGATGGTCGAGCTTGTTGAGACCACCCTACGAGCGACAGAAATCAGGAGAGCAGTCGCCGCGGCATCAGCAGGTAGCGGAAGCCCGGTTCTTCGCCACCCTCGGCGGGCTTGCCGCTGATCACCACGGGCTTCGGGGCCTGGGTGAACGCGAGTTCGACGACCTGCTGGTCGATGGCCTGCAGCCCGTCGAGGAGGAACTGTGGGTTGAACCCGGTGGTCAGACCCTCACCCTCCATGGTGGCCTCGATCGACTCGGACGCCTGGGCCTCGTCGCCGGAGCCGGCGTCGAGGGTGAGCACGCCGTCCTCGAAGACCATCTGGACCGCGGTGTTGCGCTCGGCGACCAGGGCGACCCGCTTGACCGACTCGATCAGGGAGGCCTTGTCGACGAGCGCGGTGGTGAGGTGCTCGGCCGGGAACAGGCTGCGCACCTTCGGGAACTCACCGTCGAGCAGACGTGTCGTGGTGCGACGTACGCCGCCCGCGGCCGCACCCTCGAAGCCGATGATGCCTTCGCCGGTGCCGGTGGTGGACAGCGCGAGGGTGACCTCGCTGCCGCTGGTCAGCGACTTGGCGGTGTCACCGAGCACCTTCGCCGGCACCAGGGCGGCCAGGCTCTCGTCGGGAGTCGCCGGGTTCCACTCGAGCTCACGGTGGGAGAGCCGGAAGCGGTCGGTCGCGAGCAGCGAGATCGTGGAGCCCTCGATCTCGAGCCGCACACCGGTCAGCACCGGGAGCATGTCGTCGCGGCCGGCCGCGGTCACAGCCTGGGCGACGGCGTGCGCGAACAGTTCCGACTTCACCGTGCCGGCGGCGGTCGGCATCTCCGGCAGCGTCGGGTAGTCCTCGACCGGCATGGTCTGCAGGCTGAACCGCGCGCTCCCACAGGTGAGCGAGACGCGGGAGCCGTCGGTGACCATCTCGACCGGCTTGGCCGGAAGGCTGCGGCAGATGTCGGCGAGCAGCTTGCCCGAGACCAGTGCCTTGCCCTCGTCGGCGACCTCTGCCGAGAGCGTCGCCCGCGCAGAGGTCTCGTAGTCGAAGGTCGAGAGCATGAGGCCCTCGTGACCCGCCTCGATCAGGAGGCCGGAGAGCACCGGAGTGCTGGGCCGAACCGGGAGGCTGCGGGCAGCCCAGGCGACGGCATCCGCGAACACGTCGCGGTCGACGCGGAACTTCACGATGACCTGTCCTTCTTCTCACTCGACATCGGGGCGTTGGAGGACATGCGGTCCGGGCTGTTGCTTGAACCTCGAGGGGAGACGCCACCGGTTCCGGAACGCCCCCGCGTTGACATGACCTGGAGTACGCATCCTGCCACGGACCGCCGACAACCGGTAAGCGCTAGGGCCCGACGGCTCTGCACAGGGCGTCCCGTGCACTCTCGAGTGCCGAGCGGGTTGTCCCCAGGGAAGGGCGTTCGTGGAATTTCACCGAGGATCCGTGGAGTAAATAGTTTCGTACGTCGTAACAGCATCTGTGGGAAATGTGGATGAGTGGCGTCTGCGCTGGTCATCGCATGAAATGTGATTCCACAGGGGGTGTGGACGTCCTGCTGAAATGACGCACGTCACTGTGGGCTGTGGACGGTTGTGGGCACGTCTTCGTGTTTTGTGCACAGGCCATCCCCTTTTCCATCCCATTTGAACGGTCGGTTCTCCACAGGTTCCGCCCAACCTGTGGGCTGTGGAGAACCTTGGGAGAACCTCGGGAAATCTCGGTGTGTGGGTTTTCGAAATCCCACAACCCGGACGAGACACCTGTGGACGACGCTCTGGAGGTGCAGCGAAGCGCCGGTGGTCGAGCCCCTCGAGACCACGCAAAGAAGCGGTGGTCGAGCCTGTCGAGAGCACCCGACCGTGACTCACGGGGTGGTCTCGACAAGCTCGACCACCGTGGGTCGCTGCTTGCGTACGTCTGGGCCTAGGCCTGGCGCGCCTGCATCTTGACGCGGTTGGTGAGCTCGGAGACCTGGTTGAAGACGGCCCGGCGCTCGGCGAGGAGCTGGTTGATCTTGCGCTCGGCGTACATCACCGTGGTGTGGTCGCGGCCGCCGAAGTGCTTGCCGATCTTGGGCAGGGAGTCTTCGGTGAGCTCACGGCACAGATACATGGCGATCTGGCGGGCCATCACGAGGTGGCGTCCACGGGAGGGACCGGTGAGCTCGTCGATCGACAGCCCGAAGTAGGCGGCGGTCTGGGCGATGATCAGGCCGGCGGTGATCTCGGGCTCGCCACCCTCGGGGATCAGGTCCTTGAGCACGATCTCGGCCAAGGTCAGGTCGACGTCCTGCCGGTTGAGGTTGGCGAACGCCGTCACCCGGATGAGGGCACCCTCGAGCTCACGGATGTTCGTCTGGATCTTCGACGCGATGAACTCGAGCACGTCCGGCGGCGCGGTGAGCCGCTCCATCGCCGCCTTCTTACGGAGGATCGCGATGCGGGTCTCGATGTCGGGCGGCTGGACGTCGGTGATCAGACCCCACTCGAACCGGTTGCGCAGTCGGTCCTCGAGCGCCTCGAGGCGCTTGGGCGGACGGTCGGAGGTGAGCACGATCTGCTTGTTGGCGTTGTGGAGCGTGTTGAAGGTGTGGAAGAACTCCTCCTGCGTCTGGGTCTTCCCCTCCAAGAACTGGATGTCGTCGATCAGCAGGACGTCGACATCGCGGTAGCGCCGCTTGAACCGGTCCTGCCGGTCGTCGCGGATCGCGTTGATGAACTCGTTGGTGAACTCCTCCGAGCTGACGTAGCGCACCTTCGCGCCGGAGTAGAGACTCCGGACGTAGTGGCCGATCGCGTGCAGGAGGTGGGTCTTGCCCAGCCCGGACTCCCCGTAGACGAGCAGCGGGTTGTAGGCCTTGCCCGGCGCCTCGCTGACCGCGACGGCGGCCGCGTGCGGGAACCGGTTGGAGGACCCGATGACGAACGTCTCGAAGGTGTACTTCGGGTTCAGCCGGGTCTCGAGGACGTTGTGGTTCGGCTCGCTCGGCCGGGTCGGCGGCCCAGGGAGGAGCGGCCGCGGCGGCACCGGCTCCTCGACGGGAGCCGCCGGAGGAGCCGGGGGATTTGTCGACATGTCGTCATAACCAGGACGTACGTCGTCCTGTCCCGCCGTCGGAGCCGGCTGACCGGGCGGCGGCGCGATCGGCGCCTGCGGACCCGAGTACGCGGCAGGTGCCTCTGGCTCGTCCCGCGGAGGGTTCGCCGGCGGGGGCCCGGGGATCAGCCCGGGCGAGCTGGGCGGGTAGACCGACTGGTGCGGGAACGCCGCCTGGCTCGGGTAGGCCCCCGGGCTGGGGTAGGTCGACTGGCCGGGGAAGGCGTTCTGCTGCTGGAGGGCAGCGGCGGCGGCTGCGTCTGCCGCGGCGATCTCCCGCTCGGAGATCATGATCGCCTGGGTGTCGGGGTCCGGGGTGACGTCGAGGTCGGGGTTGACGGTGACGGCGATGCGGATCTCGCGATGGAAGATCTCGCCCAGCGACTTCTCCAGGGAGCCGCGCAGGCGGCCCTCGATCTGGTTGCGGGTGAAGTCGTTGGGGACCTCGACGATCGCGGTCGACCCGTGCAGCGTGAGCGGCTCGCTGTCCCGGAGCCATGCGCGCTGGTTCGGCGGAAGCTCGGCCACCACCCGCGTCCATGCGGACTGGAGATCTGGCTGTGGTTCTGGCGCGAGGCCGGAGTGCTCCACAGATTCCTGCCTTCCCTGATGGCTCGGGTGGGTGGTCGTATTGATGCAGCCTGGATCGATGCAGCGGTCTGGTCTACATCCTCCACAGACTTTTCCACAAGCTGTGGAGCATCCCCGAATGTAGGCATCGGAGACCAACCGAGACACGTCGCCGTTCTCGAGAATCCGACCGTATCGGCAGGTCAGGTGGGAAATAGTGATCCCCGCGTGGCATCCCCCCGAATGCGGCCGACGCTCCTGACGCTGTGCAGGGAAACCTCGGTAGAGGACGAAGTTACCGGCTGGCGGCGGTCACGGGCAACCCGTCCTCCACAGGTGGAGGTGGAATCACAGGGGTGTGATAAGGCGCGAGTTTGACCGTGGTTTCGCCGTCCACGTACCGTTGCTAGGTCCGTCGAATCCACGGACGCCGCATGTCCACGCCTTGGTCGCCGAGGCGCGGATGGGCGGTGTTTGTTGAAACGGCCCGCCTGGAACCACCGAGGGCGACCCCATCGTGCCGGAAGAGCAACCGGCCCACACCACACCACTAAGGAAGCACCCGTGAGCAAGCGTACTTACCAGCCGAACAACCGCCGCCGTCACAAGACGCACGGTTTCCGCCTGCGCATGCGCACCCGCGCCGGCCGTGCCATCCTCGCGGCGCGCCGCCGCAAGGGTCGCGCGAGCCTGACCGTCTGAGGCCCCGGCCTCAGCCACCACGCGCGTGCTGCCACGTCGCCACCGACTGGTCGATTCGTCGGGCTTCAAAGAAGCGGTACGACGGGGCAAGCGCGCGGGCTCGAAGAGCCTGGTGGTCCACCTGCTCGTCCCCGGCAGCGGTTCAGCTGCCGACCGGGAGAGCGAGCCGCAGGTGGGCTTCGTGGTGAGCAAGGCCGTCGGTCCGGCCGTCGTCCGGAATCGTGTGAAGCGCAGACTGCGTCATCAGGCCCGGGAGTCCCTGAGCGGACTCCCGGGCTCTGCTGTGCTTGTGGTCCGTGCGCTTCCTGCTGCTGCCGAGTCGACGTACGAGCAGCTCGGTGCGGATCTGCGTCGCTGCCTGGAGCGAGTGCTGTGACCGGACGGTCCGTCGTGCGTGGTGGTCTCGACAAGCTCGAGCATCTGGTTGCGGCCGTCCTGATCGGGCTGCTCCACGTGTGGCGGACCCTGATCAGCCCGCTGTACGGGGATGTGTGCCGCTACTACCCGTCGTGCTCGGCGTACGGACTCGAGGCCGTCAAGACGCACGGCCCGTGGCGCGGGAGCTGGCTGACGGCGCGTCGTCTGGCCCGCTGTGTCCCCTGGGCCAAGACCCGGGGCTCCGACCCCGTGCCTGCACCGAAGAATCTGAGAGACCCTGAAGACCTAGTCCGTGTCAGTGCGGACCCCCCAAACCGAGGAGCCTGATCCGTGGGAGCCATAGGCGATCTGTTCGGATGGATCGCAACACCGCTGTATTACGCCATCTCGGGCATTCTGCTCGTGTGGCAGAAGGCGTTCTCGTACGTCATCCCGTCTGAAGGTTGGCAGTGGGCGCTGGCCATCGTCGGCCTGACCGTGACCATCCGCGCGCTGCTGATCCCGCTGTTCGTCAAGCAGATCAACTCCAGCCGCAACATGCAGTTGCTGCAGCCGAAGGTCAAGGAGCTGCAGAAGAAGTACGGTCACGACCGCGAGAAGCTCGCCAACGAGACCATGAAGCTCTACAAGGACTCGGGCACCAACCCGTTCGCGTCCTGCCTGCCGCTGCTGCTGCAGATGCCGATCTTCTTCGTGCTGTTCCGGATGCTCGAGCACGCCTCGAACGGCGACGGCAAGGGCTTCCTGAGCGACGAGGCCGCACACGAGTTCGCCAACTCCACCTGGCTCGGCTCGCTGCTCTCGGACCAGTTCACGACGGCCGACCACATCAGCACGTACTTCCTCACCGGGTTCCTGGTCGCGGCGATGATCGCCACGACCTTCCTGACCCAGCGTCAGCTGATGACCAAGAACATGCCGGCCGACGCGATGACCGGACAGTACGCCCAGCAGCAGAAGCTGCTGCTCTACGTGCTGCCCGTGGTGTTCGCCGTCGGTGGTATCGCGTTCCCGATCGGAACGATCCTCTACTGGACCTCCTCCAACCTGTGGACGATGGGCCAGCAGTTCTACGTGATCCGCAACAACCCCGCACCGGGGACGCCGGCGTTCGACGCCAAGCTGGAGCGGGACAAGGCCAAGCGTAAGAAGAAGGGTCTTCCCGACGCCGAGGCGGACATCGCCGAGGCCAACGAGGCGGCGGCCGAGAAGCGTCCGGCCACCCGCACCCAGCCCAAGAACCAGACCAGGAGCCAGCGGAAGAAGGCCGGCACGACGACCGGTCGCTCCACGACCCAGAAGAACGGGGGAACCAAGTGACGACTCAGGATGTGAGCGAGACCGTGACCGAGCCTGTCGAGGCGGTCAGCGACGAGACGCGTCTCAAGCAGCTCGAGCAGGAAGGTGACATCGCGGCGGACTACCTCGAGGAGCTCCTCGACATCGCCGACCTCGATGGCGACCTCGACATGGACGTCGAGGGTGACCGCGCTGCCGTCTCGATCGTGGGTGGCGAGCTGGACCAGCTCGTCGGCCGGCACGGCGAGGTCCTGGACGCGCTCCAGGAGCTGACCCGTCTCGCGGTCTACCGGGAGACCGGAGAGCGGTCCCGGCTGATGCTCGACGTCGGTGGCTACCGCGCGGACCGTCGCTCGACGCTCATGGCACTGGCCGAGGAGACGGTCGAGAAGGTCAAGGAGTCCGGCGCCCCGGTCTCGCTGAAGCCGATGTCGCCGTTCGAGCGGAAGGTCGTCCACGACGCTGTCGCCGCCGCCGGCCTCACGTCCGAGTCCTCCGGTGTCGAGCCGCGTCGCTACGTGGTCGTCCTGCCTGAGTGACACTGACACAAGAGATCGCCCCTCGTGCCAGCAGGCACGAGGGGCGATCTCTTTGTGTGGGTCTGTTTCACGTGAAACGGGCGGTGGTCGAGCTTGTCGAGACCACGCCCTGCCGTGGTGGTCGAGCCTGTCGAGACCACGATCTCCGCAACAGCGACGGTCTCGACCAGCTCGACCACCGGACCTCAGGAGCGGTAGACGACGACCCGGTCACCCACGCGGATCTGGTCGAAGACCCACGCGATGGCGGCCTTCTTCCGAACGTTCACGCAGCCGTGGGAGCAGCCGTTGTAGCCGCGAGCGGCGAAGTCTGCCGAGTAGTGCACCGCCTGGCCACCGGAGAAGAACATCGCGTAGGGCATCGGCGTGTGGTAGATCGACGACACGTGGTTGCGGCTCTTGCGGTAGACCTTGAACGCGCCCATCCGGGTCGGGTTGGCCTTGCAGCCGAAGCGGGCGTCCATCGCCTTGACGATCTTGCCGCCACGTACGTAGCGCATCCGGCGGTCGGTCTTGTCGACGCAGAGCACACGGCCGGTGAGGCAGCGCCGGTCGAGGTTGTACATCGCGGCGTCGGTCGGCGTGCTCGTCATCGAACGGAGACGGTCGAGCGTCCGCTGGTTAACCTTGCCGGTGATGGCCAGGCGCTGGTTGCGCTGGAAGACCTTGACGGCGCTGGTCGTCTTGTCGCCGTAGGTGCCGGTGACCCGGCCGGTGTAGATGTTCCGCTCCTTCAGGCGAGCCTGGAGCTTGCGAACGCCGAGGCCGGTCGAGCCCTTCTCATAGAGAACGGTGTAGGCGGTGTGCAGACTGATCTGTCCGACAGAAGCCGACGGGGCACTTGCCTGGGCGCTGCTGGTCGCAGCGATCGAGCCCAGGGAGAATCCCAAGGCAAGGAAGGTGGTGAGAAAGATCGCCACCGGCGTTCTACGGACGTTCACATCAGCTCCGTGGGGTCAAGGATGGTAGCCCGGTCGGGCGGGCTGCGGGGTCGCACAGCGAGTGCGACGTTCTACGACTAAGACGTTCGAGCGGCGTACGCGGTTGCATCTCGCGTGGCCGCCCGCGGACTCTAGCGCACCGCACGCCTCTAGGACTCCTTTACGATCGGGTTCCGTTCGGTGGTCGAGCTCGTCGAGACCACGGGGGTGTGCGTGGGGGCCTGGTGGTCTCGACAGGCTCGACCACCGGGGTGGGTCAGGGGTGTGGGGTCGTCGAGGTGTTGGCGAGGCGCGGGAGATCTCCGAGGTTCCCTCTGATGAGCGCGAGGCGTTTGACGCGACTCCAGTTCTGGATCTGCTTCTCGCGATTGAACGCGTGCTCGACGTTGTCGTACTGCTCGTACCAGACCAGCTCCACGGGGAGGCGATGGCGGGTGTATTCGGAACCGAGGCCGACGCGGTGCTCGGACATGCGGCGTTCGAGGTCGGTCGTGCTGCCAACATAGAGGGTGCGGTCTGCGCAGAGAAGGATGTAGGTGTAGGCCATGTCCTCATCATGAGCGGGAGCACCGACAGTTTTGCTTGGTGGTCGAGCTTGTCGAGACCACGGTGGTGCGGATGGGAGTTGTGGTCTCGACAGGCTCGACCACCGAGGTTCGGATGGGAGCTTGTGGGGACCACTGGGGTGCACGAGAGTCGTGGTCTCGACAGGCTCGACCACCGGGTGGGCACGATGAGTTCCCGGTTGCGGGTTTCACGTGAAACAGTTTGAGGGTGGGCGACGAACGTGAGGGCGTGGGTGTGGGGGAGATCGACCCTCGGGCGGCGAAGGTCTTTCCCGCGGATCGTCTGGAGCTTGCGGAGAAGTACGCCGCCTGGCTCGCGGATGCCGGGGTCGTCCGTGGTCTGATCGGACCGCGCGAGGTTCCCCGACTCTGGGACCGGCACATCCTCAACTGTGCGGTGCTGGGGGAGGTGATCCCCGAGGGGGTCGCGGTGGCGGACATCGGCTCCGGTGCGGGTCTCCCCGGGCTGGTCCTCGCGATCGCCCGTCCAGATCTGCAGATCACGCTGATCGAGCCGCTGCTGCGGCGTACGACCTTTCTCGAGGAGGTCGCCGAAGACCTCGCGCTGGAGAACGTCACGGTGCTGCGGGGGAGGGCGGACGCTTTCCATGGAGAGCTCGGGTTCGACGTGGTGACGTCGCGCGCGGTGGCAGGCCTGGGGAAGCTGCTCGACTGGTCGATGCCGTTGGTCGTCCCCACGGGCGCGCTCGTCGCGATGAAGGGGTCGAGCGCCGAAGAGGAGATCGAAGAAGCCGGCTCGGTGCTGAAGAAGTGGGGATGTGCTCCGCCGACCGTCTCGGAGCTCGGTGTAGGCGTTTTGGAGACGACAACTGTCGCGGTTCGGGTGGTTTGGTCGGATCCCGCACGGGTAGATTGGCCGCCGGTCCCGAAGGGCGGATCCCGCAAGAAGAAGCGCCGCCGCTAAGGGTGGTCTCGACAAGCTCGACCACCGACGACAGAGGATGAGGAAACATGCCGTACGACGACGAGAGCCCACAGAACGCCGTTTCACGTGAAACCGACGAGCCGGTGTCCATCAGGCTCCGTACCGCCGGCGACATCGCATCCTTCGAGAACGACTTCACCGCGGAGACGACGCCGCTGGCCGCTGCTGCCGAGCACACGCTCCTGGCGCGCGGTGTCGCGAGCAACCGCCCGCCGATGCCTCGCCCGGCGAGCACGCGCGTGATCGTCTCCGCCAACCAGAAGGGCGGCGTCGGCAAGACCACCTCGACGGTGAACATCGCCGCGGCCCTGGCCCAGCTCGGTCAGAAGGTCTTGGTCATCGACCTCGACCCGCAGGGCAACGCCTGCACCGCGTTCGACGTGGACCACTACCAGGGGACCCCGGGGACGTACGAGGTGCTGGTCGAAGGAGCCGCGCTCGAGGACGTCGTCGTGCCCGTGCCGAAGCTCGACGGTCTCGAGCTCGTACCGGCGACCATCGACCTGGCCGGCGCCGAGGTCGAGCTCGTCGAGGAGGACGGCCGCGAGCAGCGCCTGAAGGAGGCCCTCGCGAAGTCGCCCCGTGTCGGCGACGCGGAGAACCGCTGGGACTATGTCCTCATCGACTGCCCGCCGTCGCTGGGCCTGCTCACGGTGAATGCGCTCGTCGCGAGCACCGAGGTGATGATCCCCATCCAGGCGGAGTACTACGCGCTGGAGGGTCTCGGACAGCTCCTCAAGACTGTCGAGATGGTGCGTGCCGCGCTGAACCCGACCCTGAGGGTGTCGTCGATGCTGATCACGATGTACGACGCCCGCACCCGTCTCGCCTCCCAGGTCGCCGAGGAGGTCCGCGAGCACTTCGGTGACACGGTCATGCGCACCTTCATCCCCCGCGCCGTGCGCGTCTCCGAAGCGCCGTCGTTCGGGCAGACGGTGATGACGTACGACCCGGGGTCGCCGGGCGCGCTGAGCTATCTCGAGGCGGCCAAAGAGCTCGCCAAACAGGGCACGCACCGGTGATCGAGCTTGTCGAGATGACCGGCAGATCGGGTGGAACACCGGTGGTCGAGCTTGTCGAGCGTTGTATCGAGCTTGTCGAGATGACCACCCGCAAAGCAGCAAGAATCTGATACGGGGGACAGGGAAATATGAGCAAGCAGCCGCCGAAGCGTGGTCTCGGACGAGGTCTGGGATCCCTGATCCCGACCGCTCCTGCCAGTGGTGGGAGTGAGTCGGGAGACAGTGCTCCTGTCCAACCGGACGTCCGCCATTCGGACCTTGCCGCTGGGGCGACTTCTGGCCCATCCGTGGAGCCCAGGTCCACCGAGTCCGCGGAAGGCCGCCAGATCGAAAAATCGGATCTGGCGCCCGTCGACGGCGCCTATTTCGCCGAGCTGCCGGTCAAGCAGATCCATCCCAACCACGTACAGCCTCGTCAGGTCTTCGACGAGGAAGCGATGGCCGAACTGGTCCATTCGATCAGTGAGATCGGTCTTCTGCAACCGGTCGTCGTCCGAAAAGTGGCGACCGATTCCTACGAGCTGGTCATGGGTGAGCGCCGGTGGCGCGCGACGCAGCAGGCCGGCCTGGACGTCATCCCGGCGATCGTCCGGGAGACCGACGACACCGACATGCTCCGGGACGCGCTCCTGGAGAACCTCCACCGCTCGCAGCTGAACCCTCTCGAAGAGGCGGCCGCCTACCAGCAGCTGCTCAACGACTTCGCGTGCACCCACGACGAGCTCGCCCAGCGGATCGGCCGTTCGCGGCCGCAGATCTCCAACACCATTCGCCTGCTGAAGCTGTCTCCGTCGGTGCAGCGCCGTGTCGCCGCCGGCGTGCTCTCGGCCGGTCACGCGCGGGCGCTGCTCGCGGTCGACGGTGAGGCACAGCAGGACAAGCTGGCTCAGAAGGTGGTGGCGGAGGGCATCTCCGTACGCGGCCTCGAGGAGATCGTCGCTCTGGGCGACCCCGACGGCGACGCCTTCGCCACCCCGCGGGTGAGGCGCGCCAAGCCGAACGCTCCGGGGCTCAAGGAGATCTCCGACCGGCTCTCCGATCGCTTCGACACCCGCGTCAAGGTCGATCTGGGGCGTTCCAAGGGAAAGATCACCGTCGAGTTCGCCACGCTCGACGACCTGCGCCGGATCGTCGATCTGATGTCGCCGACTGCGGACGAATCGGTTTAGCTGTTAAGCGATAAGACGCTTTGTCGACAAATTGCTAGAGCGGCCGGATCGGTCACCGAATGTGGGCTCGGTCATCGAGCTTGTCGAGATGACCCTGTGTAGGGATGGTGGTCTCGACAAGCTCGACCACCGGATCCGTCATCGAGTACGGGTGCGGTCATCGAGCTTGTCGAGATGACCCTGGGGCAGGGGTGGTCTCGACAAGCTCGACCACCGGAGCTACTGCGTGTTCGTCGAGGGGTGCTCGGCGCCGCGGATGGGGAGGCCGGGGATGGGGCCGGTCGCGCCGAACGTCTCCAGGAGCTCCATCTCGGCCTCGATGACGCCGGCCAGGCGGCGTACGCCTTCTCGGATCCGCTCCGGGGTGGGATAGCAGTAGGAGATCCGCATCGAGGAGGCGCCGAAGCCGTCGGCGTAGAAGCCGGTGCCGGGAACGTACGCCACCCGCGCGGTGACCGCACGGGGGAGCATCGCCTTGCAGTCGATGCCGGCAGGAAGCGTCAGCCACACGAAGAAGCCGCCGTCGGGCTTGGTCCAGGTGCAGGCCGCGGGCATGTAGTCCTCGAGCGCGTCGAGCATGGTGTCGCGGCGCTCGCGGTACATCTCCCGCATCTCCTTGATCTGGCCCTGCCAGTCATGGTTGGAGAGGTAGGCGGAGACGGCCATCTGGTTGAACGGCGGCGGACAGAGCGTCGCGGACTCCTGGGCGAGCACGAGCTTCTCGCGGATCGCGGAGGGCGCCAGCGCCCAGCCGACCCGCAGGCCGGGGGAGAACGTCTTGGAGAACGAGCCGAGGTAGATGACCCCGGGGTCCTGGGCGCGCATCGCCGGGCGGGGCTCGTCATCGAAGCCGAGCAGGCCGTAAGGGTTGTCCTCGAGCACCAGGATGTCGTGGCGTCGGCAGATCTCGAGGATCTCGGTGCGGCGCGCAGGCGTCATGGTCACGCCGGTCGGGTTCTGGAAGTTCGGGATCGTGTAGAGGAACTTCACCTTGCGGCCCGAGGCCTTGGTGGAGACGATCGCCTGCTCCAGCGCGTTCGGGATGAGTCCCTCGGAGTCGACCTCGGCGTGCACGACGTCGCACTGATAGCCCTTGAAGACGCCCAGAGCACCGACGTACGAGGGGGCCTCACAGATCACCACGTCGCCCGGGTCGCAGAAGACTCGGGTGACCAGGTCGACGGCCTGCTGGGAGCCGACGGTGACGACGACATCGTCGGGGTGGGCCTCGATGCCCTCCAGGCGCATGACCTCGCAGATCTGCTCGCGCAGCTTGGGATCGCCCTGGCCGCCGCCGTACTGCAGGGCGGTCGGGCCCTGACTCATGACGAGGTCCTTGATCGAGTCGCCCACGACGTCCAGCGGCAGGCTGGAGATGTTGGGCATGCCGCCTGCGAGCGACACCACCTCGGGTCGGGCTGCCACGGCGAAGAGGGCTCGGACCTCCGAGACCGTCATGCCTGCCGTGCGCGCGGCGTAGCGGTCCGCGTACGGGTCGAGGCGGGATGATGTTGCGCGCTGGGGAAGATCAGTCATGGTGTCACCATCATGAAGGATCGCATACGCTGGTGACAGACCCTTAACCCAGGATCAAGGGTGAGACATGGCACGCCGCGTTCTGCCGCTGACGCTGGATCTCTTCGCCGAGGTCCCGGCGCCCTGCCGTGCCTGCCTGTTCTGGGAGCGCGACCCGGTGGGTCATCGCCGCGTCGACGCCGAGCAGGCGATCGGGGTCAAGGAAGCCTGGATCTCCGAGGTCCTCCGCGAATGGGGATCGTGCGGACGGGTGGCCGTGATCGACGGTACGCCGGCAGGCTTCGTGCTCTACGCGCCGCCGGTCTTCGTCCCGAGGGTGGCCTCGTTCCCCTCCGGGCCGGTCTCCGCCGACGCCGTCCTGATGACGACGGTGTGGATCGACCCGCGGCGGGCCGGCGGCGGGATCGGCCGGATGCTGGTCCAGGGAATGGCCCGTGACCTGGTGCAACGCGGCCAGTTCCGGGCGATCGAGGCCTTCGGCGACGTCGGACCGCTGAGTGGGATCCATGGCCGGCGCTGCGCCGCGCCGGCCGACTTCCTGAGCCGAGTGGGCTTCAAGACCCACCGCGACCACCCCACCGTGCCGCGGATGCGGATGGACCTGAAACAGACCGTCACTTGGATCGACGACTTCGAGACTGCGTGGGAGCGGCTCCGGGAAGTCGTGCGTCCACGCAGCCATCCCTCACCCGCCTCGACCGAGCTCCACCGCGACGGCGAGTGAATGTTTCATGTGAAACGGTGATCGACCCCGCCGACCCCGGTGGTCGAGCCTGTCGAGACCACTTGCCGCGTCCGGCGGTCGAGTCTGTCGAGACCACTCGCCCGACGCACGTGACGCCTCGCCCGACGTACCTGACGCCTCGGCAAAACTGACGATGGCGCACCCCTCAAGGGGCGCGCCATCATGGGTCAGCTCGGGTCAGCCGATGAACTCCTGCAGCTCCTTGAGGAGCGCAGCCTTCGGCTTGGCGCCGACGATCGACTTCACGACCTCGCCGCCCTGGTAGACGTTGATGGTCGGGATGCCGGTCACGCGGTAGGTGGAGGGGGTGACCGGGTTCTCGTCGACGTTCATCTTGGTGAAGGTGACCTTGTCGCCGTGCTCGCCGGCCAGTTCCTCGAGGATCGGGGACACCTGGCGGCACGGGCCGCACCACTCGGCCCAGAAGTCCACCAGGACGGGCTTGTCGGACTTCAGAACGGTCGAGTCGAACTCGGCGTCGGTCACGGCGGTCATGTTGTCAGCCACGATGGGTTCCTTCTCGATAGGGACGGGTTGGGAAGTCTGTGGTCAGAACGCTGGGCTTGCGTCGCACATTCCCAGCACGCGGTGGTCGAGCTTGTCGAGACCACCACAAACGTACGAGACGTCAGGCCGAGACGGTCGCAGCCGCCTCGGCGTGGGCCTGGTGAGCGAGGAACTTCTCCGCGTCGAGCGCCGCCTGGCAGCCGGTGCCGGCGGCGGTGATCGCCTGGCGGTAGACGTGGTCGACCAGGTCGCCCGCGGCGAAGACGCCCTCGATGTTGGTGGCCGTGGAGCCCTCCTTGGTCAGGACGTAGCCCTCGTCGTCGAGGTCGACCTGGCCCACGAGCAGCTCGGACCGCGGGATGTGGCCGATGGCGATGAACAGGCCGGCGCACTCGAGGTCGCGCAGCTCGCCGGTCTTGGTGTCCTTGACGGTGATGCTCTCCACGGAGAGCTCGCCGTTGATGGACTCGACCACGGAGTTCCAGGCGATCTCGAGCTTCGGGTCGGCGAAGGCGCGCTCCTGCATGATCTTGGAGGCGCGCAGCTCGTCGCGGCGTACGAGCAGGGTGACCGAGGAGCCGAAACGGGTCAGGAAGAGGGCCTCCTCCAAGGCGGAGTCACCGCCGCCGACGACCACGATGGGCTTCTGCCGGAAGAAGAAGCCGTCGCAGGTCGCACACCAGGAGACACCCTTGCCGGAGAGCTCGTCCTCGCGGGGCAGGCCGAGCTTCTTGTAGCCCGAGCCCGTCGCCAGGATGACGGACTTCGCGTAGTGGGTGTCGGTCGCCGTCTTGATGACCTTGACCGGACCGGTCAGGTCCATCTCGACCACGTCGTCGGGCTCGAGCTCGGCACCGAAGCGCTCCGCCTGGGCACGCATGTTGTCCATCAGCTCCGGGCCCATGATGCCGTCACGGAAACCGGGGAAGTTCTCCACCTCGGTGGTGTTCATCAGCGCACCGCCGGCGGTCACCGACCCCTCGAAGACGAGCGGCTGCAGTCCGGCGCGGGCGCTGTAGACCGCTGCGGTGTAGCCCGACGGGCCGGAACCCACCACGATCACGTTGCGGGGGTCGGTCGGGGACGACGGGGTCGGCATCAATGGCTCCTCAGGTGTGGCTGGCGAACTGCACAACAGATCGTAGGCCACGTACATTCCAGGACCCTGAACGCCGATCGGCGACGCCTCAGGCGAGGGGAACGCCGAGAACCTCGATCTCCTTGATCTCGGCGCGGTAGCCGCCGTCGCCGGTGGGGAGACCGGTGAGCCAGACGAGTACGTAGCTGCCCTCCGGAGCGCCGTCGAGCTTGATCTCGCCCTCCGTACCGACGCTGCCCTTGGCGGCGGGCTTGCCGGTGGGGTCGTCGGTCCAGGGTGAGTCACCGACGTAGACGCTGATGTCGGTCGGCTCGCCGATCATCCGGAACTTCAGCGAGTCGACGGCGTAGTCGCCCTTGAGATTGAGCACCACGCCGATGCCCGGCTTCAGCGAACGCGGCCCGTCGCCGATCTGGTCGTTGTAGGTCGAGGTGCGCCAGTTGGTGGCCGGATCGTCCTTGCCGTCCACCACGCCGGCGACCAGGTCGGGGTATTCGGTCGGCGGGTCACCGTGGGGGTCGAGGTCCTTCGCGGTGATGTCCTTGATGGGAGTCGGCTTGGCCTCGGCGGTGTCGTCGCCGCCGCCGTTCTCACTCGTGCCGGGGTTCTCGGCGGTCGTGGTGGGGTCGCCGTTGACGATGTTCCAGGCGATCGTGCCGGCGATGAGGACCAGCACCACGAGGCCGACGCCCATCGCGACGCGGAGCCAGCTGGTGCCGGGCTTCTGGTTGTAGTCGGGCTCCTCGGCGATCGCCACGTTGGCGCCGGTCCACGGTCCCTGCCAGCCGTTGTAGGAGGCATCCGGCGCCACCGGCCGCCGGGCGGCGGGCTGTGGTGGCTGCTGCGGGCGCGGCGTCGGCTGGTAGCCCGGCGTCTCGTCGGCGAAGAGCGGCTTCGACGGGGTCGGGTCCTGCATCGGTGGCGGAGCGGACGGTCGCTGGCGCTGGGGGCGGACGACCTCGGGGGCCACGCCGATGGCATTGGACGCCACCGGAGCCTCGGCCGGCTCGGCCTTGACCGGCGGAGCCATCGCCTGGGTCTCCTCGTCGATGGACGAGGGCCGGTTGAGCGGCGCGGTCGGCTCACCGGAGAACCCGGCGAGGGCGGAGTGGAGCTCGGCGGCGGTCAGCGGAGGCATGTCGGCGCCGCTGCCGAGCACCCGGTCGCACAGGTCGTCGAGCGGACGCGGCACCCCGGCGCGTACCTGCCGGGGGCGGAGCACCCGGCCGTGGTCGCGCGGAGCCGGCGGCATCGAGGACAGGGTCTCGCCGGCCCACTTGCCGGTCAGGGCGGCGTAGAGGACACCGACCGCGTCGACACGGTCGCGACGCTGGGAGTCCCGGGTGTCCGGGTCGATCCCGTGCAGCGCGGCGTCGACACCGAAGCCGATGACGCGCACGGCGCCGAGGTCGTCGAGCAGCACCGCCTCGGGGTTGAGCCGACCGTGGGCGTGGCCCTGGTCGTGGGCCAGGACCAGCAGGTCAGCGACCTCCGAGGCGATCCAGGCGGCCTCCTGCGGTGACAGCGGACCACCTGCGGCCAGCGCGTTCTCCAGCGAGGATCCTTCGCCCCACTCGTTGACGACGTAGGCGACCTGGTCGGTCTGGGCGGCGTCGAGGACGCGCAGCATCCGGGGGTCGCCGACGGCGGCCGAGTTGCGGGCAGCAGCCATGAGGCGCGGCGCACGCTCGTCGCGGGCATCGAGGACGTGCACGGCAACCGGGCGACCGAGGATCGCGTCGTGGGCGCGCCAGAAGCGTCCCTCACGGGACTCGCTGAGCAGGTCCGTCAGCTGGTACCTGCCGGCGAGGACGTCGCCTGATTGCGTGAACTCCATATCGGAACCATTCTTTCAGACCGTGCCAGACAGTACGGAGATCGACCCGAGAGTGGTCAAGGACCCTTAACGGCTCAGCCGTCGGGCCACCTGTTGCACCATCGTGGTCAGCTCCTTGACCTGGGCAGCCTGCGCCCCGAGGAGCAGCATGCCGAGATACAGCGCCCCGACGATAGCCGCACCGATCAGGGCCAGCACCATCGTGGGCTCGTCGTTGATCAAGCCCAGCCCGGTGCGCAGCAGCCATGCGGCGGTCGCGGCGACGAGCGTCACCAGCACCAGGCGGACCAGGAACCGGATCAGCCCGCGACCGTCCAGGTCGCCGAGGGTGCGCTTGAGGACGACGTACGAGACGACGGAGCCGACCAGGTAGGACAGCGAGTAGGCGCCGGCCAGCGCCGGGGCGGTGTATTCCGCGGAGACGGCCCGGGTCAGCAGGAGCGCCGCGACGATGTTCGTCGTCGCGACCGAGCACTGGATGAAGAAGACCGTGCGGTTCTGCTCCAGCGAGTAGAAGCCGCGCAGCAGCAGGTAGTGGATGGTGAAGAAGACCAGCCCGATCGCGAAGACCGACAGCGTCGGGGCGTACTCACGGAAGGCGTCCGCGCCGGCGCCGTAGCTGAACAGGATGTGCGCGATGTCCTCGGCGAGCACCGGCATCAGCGCCGCGATCGGGATCACGATGGCGAGCGCGTTGCGCATCTGGTGGGAGAGCGTACGTCCCAGCTCGGGCAGCTCGCCCGCGGCGCCGTAACGCGACAGCAGCGGCAGGATCGCCGTCGCCAGCGACACCGTGATGATCGAGTGCGGCACCTGGGTCACCAGGAAGCTGTTGGAGTAGACCGTGTAACCGGTGCCCTCGGCCTCCGACCCGTTTCCGGCCAGCCTCACCACGATCGTGTACGCCACCTGGTTCACGATCACGAAGAGCACCGTCCACACGGCCAGCCGCCCGGTGTGGGACAGGCCGGCTCCGCGGAAGTCGAAGCGCGGCCGGAAGCGTACACCGGTCCGGTGCAGCACCGGGAGGAGCAGCAGGAACTGGAGCACGATGCCGAGGGTGGAGCCCAGGCCCAGCAGCGTCTCCTCGCCGGGCGAGTAGCCGCCGGTGCTGGAGGGGCCGAAGACGACCAGGTAGAGCACCAGGGTCGAGATGGCGACGATGTTGTTGGCGATCGGCGCCCACATCATCGGTCCGAAGCTGCCGCGGGAGTTGAGCACCTGCCCGACCAGCACGAACATCCCGTAGAAGAAGACCTGCGGCAGGCACCAGCGGGCGAAGTCGATGGCCGACTCGAGCTGGGCGGCGTTCTCGGGCTCGTACCAGTTGGCGCCGAGGTAGAGCCGCATCAGCCACGGAGCGCCCACCACCAGGACGATCGTGACCACGCCGAGGAAGAGACCCGCCAGCGTGATGATCCGGTTGGTGTAGGCGGCCCCACCGTCAGCATCGTTCTTCTGCGCCTTCACCAGCTGTGGCACGAGCACCGCGTTGAACACGCCGCCCGCCAGCAGGATGTAGAGCATGTTGGGGACGGTGTTGGCGATGTTGAAGACGTCGGCGTGGAACCCGGAGCCGAGGGCGGCGACCAGGAGCGCGGAGCGGATGAACCCGCTGGCCCGCGAGAACATCGTCCCCGCCGCCATCACCGCGCTGTTGGCCAGGACGGAGCTTCCGCTGGACTTCTGCTCGGTGGCTGTCACATTGATCCCGTCGTACGTGCTTTCTTGGCCTTCATGATCCGCCGGGTGAGCCGGACCGCGATCGCCGCGAACAGTAGCGCGCAGCCGGTGCCGACGAACCACCAGATCACGCCGCTCACCTGCGAGGGCCGGATGGGTACGGAGGCATGGCCGCCCAGCGGGTTGCCCTTGGTGTCGGTCACCACGATGAGGGCGGTGTGGGTGCCGGTGTCGTGCATGCTCGCTGCAAGGTTGAAGCTCGCCTTCGAGTTGGCGTCGAGCTGGACGGGCTCCGAGGTGGCGACCCGGAGGGATTCGTCGGTGATCGCGTCCAGGCGTACGGTCACCGGCTCGTCGAGCTCGTTGCTCAGGGTGACCTGGAACTCGCCGCCCTTCATGCTGGAAAGGATCACCTTCGGCGGCACGCTGACGGTGATCGACCTGAGCTGGGCGCTGACGTAGCTGAGCGCGTCGGCGGCCGCGTCGGTGTCGCCTCGACGGGCGGAGTAGGAGGTCGTGGTCAGCGCCTCGTTGACGATGTCGGAGGCGACCTCGTCGTTATGCGTGAGGACGCGCTGCAGCATCTTGCCGGCGTCGATGAGCTCGTTGGCGGTCTTGATCCGCTCGGCCGAGATCTCGGCCTTCATCTCCCGGCGGGGGTAGCGGAGCCTGTCGACGGTGATCTCGGTCGCCTTCTGCCCGGCGACGGCCTCGGTCAGCGTCGAGGACGAGATCCAGGCGGCCTTCTTCCACGGGGCGACGAACGAGTCGGCGTCCTGCGGGGGATGCCAGCCGTCGGGGAGGACGGCCACGAGCGGCTTGCCGGAACCGCGGAGCAGGGCTGCCTCGGAGACCACACGCTGGCGTACGGAGATCGCGTCGAAGGGGCCGTTGGGTCCGGGCCCGCCGGCCGCGGCGCCGGAGGACGTCACGATCATCTGGTGACCGTCGAGATCGGCGATGACCGGCGTGGTCCCGCGGAACATCTTGTCGCTGACCAGGTTGACCGCCCCAGGCTCGAGCAGGTTGACCGCGGCGCGGTCGAGGTAGCCGGTCGGCGGAGCGACGCCCGAGGTGGCCTTGATGCCGAGCCCGGCGAGCGCCTGGGTGGTCTGCTTCCGTGCCTCCGCCAGCAGGCGGGGGTCGCTGGTGGCGAGCGCGGACAGGTCGGGGTCGGCGTAGGGAAGGGCGAGCAGGTCATGACCGGCGAGCGCCTTCTCGAGGCGGCTGAGCCAGCCCTTCGCTGCCTTCTGCGCGGCCTCCGCCTCCTCGCTGATCGGCTCCTCGGCGTCGGTGCTGGCCGAAGGGCTCGGCATCAGCGCTGACGCGGACGGCGAGGCGCTCTGGCTGCCGCTCTCCTCCGGATTCTCGCCGCTCTCGTCCGTCGGCCCCAGGTTGCGCGCGGGGTTGCCCTCGGCGAGGTTGCGTACGGCATCGATCAGGGCCGGGTCGATCGCCCAGGTCAGGTCGGGCATCTCGGCGCCGGTCTCGAGCATCCGGTAGAGGCGGCCGCCGGCCCGCAGGTCGCGGGTCCAGCCGGGGACGTAGTTCACGCTGCCGTCGGCTTCGTAGACCACGCTCCGGCGCAACGGCATCACCAGCGAGACCTTCTCGGCCTTGGCCTTCTTGTTGGGCTCCTTGACCAACGGGAGGAAGGTGCGGGCGCGGCCGTCGGCGGTGCTGGGCGTGGTGGCACCGAGGGCATGGACCCCGAACCAGTAGACCCCGGCCTCGGTGACCGGAAGGAGCTTGCGCGGCACGGTGAGCGACCACACGTAGGTCTCGCCGGGTGCCAGGTCGGGGATCGTCGCGTACGCACCCTCCGCCACGACCCGCTCGCCGACCAGCGCGTCCGCAGGCAGCGCGGCCGCCTCGGCCAGCTCCTCGGAGGTGGTGATCGGCGCGTTGCCGATGAACGGGTAGACCCGGACCCCGCTCCACTCCTCCTCGGTGTCGTTGCGCACCTTGCCGCTCACCGTGATCCTGCCCTTGGTGCGGCCGTCGAGGCTGACGGTGTCGAGCTGGTCGATGCTCACCGCCAGCGGGTCGGTCTCCTCGGCCTCGTCCACAGCCTGGGCCGGCGCGGCCAGCGTGGTCGTGGACAGCGTCAGCAGAAGGGGTGCCAGCAGCGTGAGGACGAGCGTCGCGATGACTCGCCCGGGCGGCCGCGGCGGCCTCGCCTGGTGCTGGCGGACTGGCATGACTTCGAGAATATCTTTCCGGGGGTGCGGTCCTCGTAGACTGCGGCGTTGTGTCCGACAGCCAGCTTCCCCCGATCAGCGTCGCCGATGTTCAGCGATCGGTGACAGCTGAACTGGACCGTATCGCACCGGTCATCGACTCCCTAGGTGAGGCCTTCGCACGCGAGGGCTTCGAGCTGGCGCTGGTCGGCGGTCCGGTCCGCGACGCGATGCTCGGACGCCCCCACAACGATCTCGACTTCACCACCTCGGCCCGCCCCGAGGAGACGGAGAAGATCCTGCGTACGTGGGGAGAGGCCCTGTGGGACATGGGCCGCGACTTCGGCACCATCGGCACCCGCAAGGGCCCGTGGCAGGTCGAGGTCACCACCTACCGCTCCGAGGCCTACTCCGCCGACTCCCGCAAGCCGGAGGTGGCCTACGGGACGTCGCTGGCCGACGATCTCGTACGTCGCGACTTCACCGTCAACGCGATGGCGGTGCGCCTAGCTGGTCCAGAGGGGCCGGGCCGTGAGGTCGTCGACCTCTACGGCGGTGTCGTGGACCTGGCGACCCGCGTGCTGCGGACCCCCGGCACCCCCGAGGACTCCTTCTCCGACGACCCGCTGCGGATGATGCGGGCCGCGCGGTTCGCCGCCCAGCTCGGCTTCGAGGTCGCGCCCGAGGTCGTCGCCGCGATGACCGACATGGCGTCACGGATCTCGATCATCTCCGCCGAGCGGGTCCGCGACGAGCTGGTGAAGCTGATCTGCGCGCCCTACCCTCGCCGCGGGCTCACCCTGCTGGTCGAGACCGGGCTGGCCGACCTGGTGCTGCCCGAGCTGACCGCGCTGCGGATGGAGCGCGACGAGCACAACCGTCACAAGGACGTCTACGAGCACACCCTGACCGTGCTCGAGCAGTCCATCGACCAGGAGGCTCGGTTCGGCGGCGGTCCCGACTTCGTCTCGCGGTTCGCGGCACTGATGCACGACGTCGGCAAGCCGCGCACCCGCAAGTTCCATGACGACGGCACCGTCTCGTTCCACCACCACGACGTGGTCGGCGCCAAGATGACCCGCAAGCGGATGAAGGCGCTGCGTTTCTCCAACGACGAGATCGAGGCGGTCTCGAAGCTGGTCGAGCTCCACCTGCGCTTCCACGGCTACGGCGACGGGGAGTGGACTGACTCGGCCGTGCGGCGCTACGTCCGCGACGCCGGCGACCAGCTCGAGCGGCTCCACGTGCTCACCCGCGCCGACTGCACCACCCGCAACCGCCGCAAGGCCGACCGCCTCGCCCGCACCTACGACGCCCTCGAGGCCCGCATCGAGCGGATCTCCGAGGAGGAGGAGCTCGCCGCCCTCCGCCCCGCGCTCGACGGCAACCAGATCATGTCGCTGCTCGACATTCCGCCGGGCCGGGAGGTCGGCGCCGCCTACAAATTCCTCATGGACCTGCGCCTCGACGAGGGCATCCTCTCCGAGGACGAGGCCGCCAAGCGGCTCCTCGACTGGTGGGCCGAGCGCTCCGCATAGTCGGGAGTGATGGCAGTCCGGTTGACATCTGGGCGACTACTGTCCATCGGGCCATACTGACGGTACGGTTCCGGGCATGACGACGATCACAGACCTCGAAGCGACGACCACGATCAACGCGACGCCGGCCCAGGTGTGGGCGGCGGTCACGGACCTTCCGCGGATGGCTTCGTGGAGCCCGCAGGTGGTGAAGACGGTCGTGTTCGGCCAGGTCAAGGAAGGCACCCGCTTCTTCAACATCAACCGTCAGGGCTGGAAGCACTGGCCGACCAACGCGAAGGTCGTGCGCTTCACCCCGCACTCCGACTTCGCCTTCCGGATCGCCGAGAACACCACGGTCTGGTCGTTCCAGCTCGCGGAGAGCCCAGAGGGGACCGTCGTGACCCACCGCCGCGAGACGCCGACCGGCATCTCCGGCCTGTCGCGCACGCTGACGAAGGCGGTGCTCGGCGGCCAGGAGAGCTTCACCGAGGAGCTGCGTACGGGGATGGCGACCACCCTCGCCAAGCTCAAGGCCGACCTCGAGGGCTGACCCCGCGGCGGCCAGATAGTTGCAGACGTTCCAGCCCCTTTACCCGCCAGTAACGGGCCGGAACGCCTGAAACCATCCAGTCTCAGGCGCCGGCCTTGGTCCAGCGGCGGATAGTGCTGGGGTGGACGCCGAGCCTGTCGGCCACCTTCGACACGGGTGCGCCGGCACGTACCAGGATCCGCGCGGCCTCACGGGGTTCGGAGGGAAGGTTGCTGAGCAGGTCCTCCTCCTCGTCAGGGAACGTGTCGGGGTAGTCCATCGCTGGCTCTGGGTCGGGGACGTTCTCCGGGAAGGGGATCCGGTCGAGTCGGTCCTCGAGGTGCTCCGTGGGCTGTGCCGCGGCGCTGCGGCTGTTGCTGAACTGCGGCGCCATCACGGCTCCCGGGGCAGCTTCGGCGGCGGTGCGCGCGGCCTCGGTGACCCGCGTCGAGATCCGGCGCCGGTTGTCGGGGGTCGCGAGTGCGGAGATCCGCTCCCGGGTCTCGACGAGCTCGACCACAGAGGGGCCGAGAGCCTCGGGGCTGACGGTCTCGTGGGCGGCAGGCAGGGTGATCGGCAGCCGGTCGGCCTGCCGTGTGCCTTCTGCGACGGCGGCGAAGGCGTCGATCCACTGGGTGATCTGGTCGCGCATCGCCCCCGGCGCGACCGACCGCAGCGCGACCGCTTCAGCACGCCAGTAGCGCTTCTGAGCGCGCTCGAGCTTCCTGCGGGAGGAGGCCGTACGCTTCCGCAGCGCGGTGTCGCGCGCCCGCCGCCACTCGACGCGGGTGGCGAGCAGGGCATGCATCCGGGCGCCTGTGCGCAGATCGGACCAGGAGCGTTCCATGGCCAGGTGGCGGTCGCCGACGAGCGCCAGGTGCCACATCAGGGCGGCCAGCAGCGGCACGATGAAACGGAACGCCGCGGCGGTGACCGCGTGGCCGAGGTGGATCTCGTGCCAGCCAGCGAAGAAGCCGGACGCGGCCGACAGCAGCCAGGTCAGGGTCAGCAGGGTCTGCGCCGGCCGGTCCTGCTGGGCCGCCTCGCGAGCCATCAGCGCCACGGTGACCAGGGAGAGCTCGAAGACGCCGGCGAAGGCGTAGGCGTTGATCGCGCTCATGGCGAGCACGTCTCGCCCGAAGCCGACCATCGCGACGTACGCGGCTGCGGTGGAGATCAGTGCGACGGTGACGGCTCCGAGGAGGATGAGGCCGCGGCCGCTGCCTGTCGGCGTCCTCCGGTCAGGGTTCGTGTCGTTGTCGGGACGCATCGTGGGGGGTCTCCCGTACCTGAGGGCGGTCGATCGTTCGGGCCCTGGAGTCTAGGGTGTGGAACACGTGTTCGAACGATTCGTGGATGGAGTGTTGCCAAACCCTGACCGAAATTCGGCCGCCGCGGCCGCATGCGCGGGGCTACAGTCCGAACATGTCGAAGACGGCGGTGCGCCGCGTACTTTTCAGGTCGTTCTGGGCCGTGATCGGGCTGGTCATCGCGGTCAGCCTCTTCAAGCTGGCTTTCACCGGCTCGACCCAGGACACCGACGGCGCCCCGCTCACCCCGACCGGCCAGATCCCGCCGGAGGAGGTCGTCGCCGAGAAGGGCACGATCTCCAACTCCCTCACCATCGACGGCACGATCGTGATCGACAAGCCGGTCTCGGCCGCCAGCCCGGTCACCGGCGTGCTGGCGCACAAGTACGCCGAGACGGGCACGAAGGTGAGGAAGGGCGAGAAGCTCTTCCAGGTGCGGACCGAGGACCAGCCTGCCGAGGAGTCCGTCGAGGAGCCTGTCGAGGAGTCTGCCGACAAGCCCGGGACCGCCGACGAGGCCCGCGGGGACGGCGACGGCGAGGATGCGCCTGTCGAGCCGACGACGCCCACGCCGGTCTACCACTGGTACACGGTCGTCGCTCCCGCCACCGGCATCGCCGGGAACTACGCCACCGAGATGATGGGTGAGGTGGCGGAGGACGGTGTGGTCGTCTCGATCCGGCCCACCACGTTCCACGCCGTCGGCGCGATCTCGCCGCTCGACCGCTACCGGCTGGCCGGCAGTCCCGAGGAGGCGACGGTGACCATCGAGGGCGGCCCGAAGCCGTTCACGTGCACCCGGCTGAGCATCGGTGACGCGGCGACCGAGACGATCACCAGCGACATGCCCGAGGGCGAGATGATGGAGGAGGAGTCCGGCGGGGGCGAGTCGGGAGCCGGTTCCCGGATCAGCTGCCTGGTGCCGCAGAACGTGACCGTCTTCGACGGTTTGACGATGACCATGGACATCGACGCCGGCGAGAGCGAGGGTGAGGTCGTCACCATCCCGGTCACCGCCGTCACGGGCCTGGTCGGCGAAGGCAGCGTCTGGGTCGTCGGCGAGGACGGCACCCCGACCGAGCAGCCGGTCAAGCTCGGTGTCACCGACGGCAAGATCGTCGAGGTCACCAGCGGGCTGAAGGCGGGCGACTCGGTGCTGAGGTACGTCCCCGGCTCGAAGGAGTCCGGCGGCACGGGCGACGAGATGGCCGAGAAGATGCCTGTGGAGGAGATGTGAGCTCGGAGGAGCTCCTGAGCCTCACCGGCGTGGCCCGCACGGTCGAGCTCCCGGACGGGGAGGATCTTCACATCCTGACCGGCGTCGACCTGCAGGTACGCCGCGGCGACCATGTCGGCATCGTCGGCCGTTCCGGCACCGGCAAGTCGACCCTGCTGAACCTGCTCGGTCTCCTGGACCGCCCGACCGGAGGCACCCTGGAGTGGGCCGGCCGCAACGTGACCGCCATCAGCAACCGCCAGGCCGCCCGGATCCGCGGACGGGACGTCGGGTTCGTCTTCCAGCAGTTCAACCTGCTGCCGGGGCGGACGGCGCTGGAGAACGTGATGGCTCCGCTGCTCTACGCCTCGGGCCGCGAGTTCTGGCAGCGGCGGAAGCGGGCGGCCGAGATGCTCGACCAGGTCGGCCTCGGCGACCGGCTCGACGCGATGCCGCAGTTCCTCTCCGGCGGCGAGCAGCAGCGGATCGCCATCGCCCGAGCGCTGGTGCGCACTCCCTCGGTCGTCCTGGCCGATGAGCCCACCGGAGCCCTCGACGTCGAGACCGGTGCGATGGTGATGAAGCTGCTCGACCAGGCGACGTACGACTCCGGGGCGGCGCTGATCACGATCACCCACGACCAGAACGTCGCGGCCCTGGCCCGGCGTCGGTTCCGGCTCGCCGGGGGCCGGCTGCACCCGCTCACCGAGGAGGCGGCCGCGTGAGGACGGCGCTGGCCCGTCTGGCGACCGGCCTGGCCGCATCGACCGTCGAGGCGTGGCAGGAGCTGCGCATCCACAAGCTCCGGGTGCTGTTGTCGCTGGTGGGAGTGGCGGTCGCGGTCGCCTCGATCACCGCGACCGTCGCGGCGGGTCAGATCGCGAAGCAGATGTTCACCGAGTCCTACGACACCGAGGGACGACCGGCCCACATCTCGATCATGGCCTACGACGACCGCAACGGCATGTCGCTCCCGGTCGAGCGGGTCCGGCCGGCGTTCGAGACCGTCGCGGAGCGGTTCGGTGTCTCCTACGCGTCGGCCAAGATCTTCGCCTACGACATCAAGGCGACCACCCCGACCCGCAGCAAGCAGATCGAGCTGCTGGGAGTCGATCCTGCGTACGCCGCGATCCACCGGGTCGTGGTGCCGCAGGGCCGTTGGTTGGAGGAGTCCGACAAGGAACGCCTCTCCCCGGCGCTGGTGGTCGACGAGACGTTCCTGAAGAAGCTCGGTCTGCAGGGCACGCGCCTGCCGACCTCGGTCGAGCTGACCGGCCAGGGGATGTCGGTCACGGCCACGATCGTCGGCGTGACGAGCATGCGCGGCTACGGCACCGCGCGGGCGTTCATGCTGGCCGACTCGATGACGCACTGGCAGACGGGCGCTCCCACGGACGCCAGCTATGAGATGTGGGTGCCGGTCGAGGGCGCCGACCAGCTCGCCAACGAGATCGGGATGGCGATGCGCGCCGAGCTCCCGGGCCTCCAGGTCGACGCTCACCGCGACGACTACATGGCCTGGGGCGGCGAGGACCCGATCGGGCCGATCAAGTGGGTGATCATCGGCATCGCCGGGATCATCCTGCTGCTCGGCGCCCTCAGCCTGCTCAACATCGCGCTGGTCACGATCCAGCAGCGGATCCGGGAGATCGGCATCCGGCGCAGCTTCGGCGCGACGACGGGCCGGGTGTTCTTCTCGGTGATGATGGAGAGCGTCGTGGCCACCGTGGTGGCGGGTCTGATCGGCGTACTCCTGGCGGTGGCCGTCGTGAAGAACCCGCTGGTGGAGAAGTACGTCCTTCAGGGCATCGACGACGTCCCGCCGTTCCCGCTCTCGGCAGCGTTCCTCGGCCTCGTCGTCGCGCTCGCCGTCGGGGCGCTCGCCGGGATCCTGCCGGCGATGATCGCGGCGCGCGTCAAGATCATCGACGCGATCCGCTTCTGACCCCGGACATGCGACTGCCCCGGGTGCCAGGCACCCGGGGCAGGTCGGCAGGAGCGGATCACTCGCCGCGGATGAACGCCTCCAGCTGCGCGCGACCCTCGGAGTCCTCGATCTGGACCGGCGGGCTCTTCATGAGGTAGGCCGAGGCCGGGATGATCGGGCCACCGATGCCGCGGTCCTTGGCGATCTTGGCGGCACGGACGGCGTCGATGATGATGCCGGCGGAGTTGGGGGAGTCCCAGACCTCCAGCTTGTATTCCAGGTTGAGCGGGACGTCACCGAACGCGCGGCCCTCGAGCCGGACGTAGGCCCACTTGCGGTCGTCGAGCCACTGCACGTAGTCGGACGGGCCGATGTGCACGTTGCGGTCGTCGATCTTGTTCGCCAGCTCGCCGTGCAGGTTGGAGGTGACGGCCTGCGTCTTCGAGACCTTCTTGGACTCCAGGCGCTCACGCTCGAGCATGTTCTTGAAGTCCATGTTGCCGCCGACGTTGAGCTGGTACGTACGGTCCAGCGCGACGCCGCGGTCCTCGAACAGCTTGGCCATGACGCGGTGGGTGATGGTGGCACCGACCTGCGACTTGATGTCGTCACCGACGATCGGGACGCCGGCGGCCTCGAACTTCGCGGCCCACTCGGGGTCGGAGGCGATGAAGACCGGCAGCGCGTTGACGAAGGCGACGCCCGCGTCGATCGCGCACTGCGCGTAGAACTTGTCCGCCTCCTCCGAGCCGACGGGGAGGTAGGAGACGAGGACGTCGACCTCCTTCTCGCGGAGGACCGAGACGACGTCGACCGGGTCGAGGCCGGACTCGGAGATGGTCTGGCGGTAGTACTTGCCCAGGCCGTCGAGCGTGGGGCCACGCTGAACCTCGACACCGGTGAACGGCACGTCCGCGATCTTGATGGTGTTGTTCTCGGAGGCGTTGATCGCCTCGGAGAGGTCCTTGCCGACCTTCTTGTCGTCGACGTCGAAGGCGGCGACGAACTCGACGTCAGAGACGTGGTAGTCACCGAACACGACGTGCATGAGGCCGGGGACGCTGCCCGCCGGGTCGGCGTCCTTGTAGTACTCCACGCCCTGGACCAGGGAGCTGGCGCAGTTGCCGACTCCCGCGATTGCTACACGAACCGAACCCATCGGGGCTCCTTCCAATACTCCTGGCCGACTCACCGGCAAGGAGGTCATTTCTCGTTCTCTTGGCTGCTCTGCGCTGTGCGCGAGACGTTCGCTTCGTCGCGTACGCCGTCGTCATCCCCCAGGTCCCCCCGACCCGCCGCCTGCTCGTCGTTCACAGGCTTCGGGTTGCGCTCGGCATCGATCAGCGAGGAGAGCCAACGGACCTCCCGCTCGACCGACTCGACACCGTGACGCTGAAGCTCGCGGGCGTAGGAGTCGACCTCTTTCTGGGTCATGGCAAGCTCGCGTTGCACCCGGTCGAGCCGCTCCTGGAGCCGGCTGCGACGTCCCTCGAGGACGCGGAGCCTGATCTCCATGTCGGTGCGACCGAAGAATGCGAACCTGATGTCGAAGTTGTCGTCTTCCCAGGCCATCGGACCGACCTCGGACATGAGCTGGGTGAACTCACGCTCGCCGGCAGGCGTCAGCTGGTAGACGATCCGTGGCCGCCGGGTCACCGGAGTGACGGACTGCGCCTCCTCCTCGATGAGGTGCTTGCGCAGCATCTTCTTCAAGGCCGGGTAGAGCGAGCCGTACGACAGCACTCGTCCCCAGCCGAGCATCAGGTTGAGCCGCTTGCGCAGCTCGTAGCCATGCATAGGCGACTCGTGCAGCAGCCCGAGGACTGCGAGCTCGATCGTCTCTGCTCGACGTGCCATGCGATCTATCGTACCGATATATCCACGGCGTCGAACAGCGACCTAAGTATTTGTCGATGACGCGGGAGAGACCCGCTTCGATGCAACCGTCACCGAACTGTTGCCGTCGGGTGACTTGAGGCGCGCTGGGCGTGGATGCATGGGCGCTAGCGTCGATTGCGTACGCTGATGGCTGCCGTACAGCTACCCGAGGAACCACCCGGGGGAACGTTCGGCAAGCGTCGCGTCAGGTTGAAGGGATTCCCTCGGGGGGATTCAGCGACGTCGGGGGATTGTCAGTGTCAGCCCGTCCGGTCACGTGCCGGGCAGTCACAGGAGCAGTGCAACACCCGTGAGCGACCCTTCCGGCGCCTTTCCGAACGGACCCCGTTCGCAGAGGCCCAGCCCCCGTAACGCCAGCCCCCGTAGACCCGATCTCGGTGGGCCGCAAGGACGACCCCAGGGCGGACCGCGCCCGCCGCAGGGTGGCCTGAACGGTCGCCCGCCGGCTCCGCGTCGCCCGCAGGATGGACGGCCGGTTGCAGGGCAGGGCCGGCCGCCGGGTGGTCGTCCCCAGCCTCGCGGCGACCAGCGCCCGATGCCTCCCGGAGGTCCTCGCCCCGGTCAGCGGCCCCCTTACCCGGGTCCGCGACGTCCCGGTGAGCCACCGGTCGACCGGCTCGGACAGCGTCCCGAGCGTCGCGGCGGTGGCAGCGGTGGCGGCAAGGGGCGCGACCCCAAGTCCGCTTTCGGCGCGGGTGACGACGGCGAGCTGGACAAGAAGGCGCTGGCGGCCCGGATCGGGAAGATCGCGGCCATCTGTGCACTCGTCCTCGCGCTGATCGGCAGCGGCGCGGTGATCGTCTCCTATCAGATGATCTCCGTCCCCGATGCCAACGCGGCCTTCGAGGCCGAGTCGAGCTTCGTCTACTACGCCGGCGGCGAGAAGGAGGTCGGTCGTTTCCAGGCCGGCGACCAGAACCGTGACGCGTTGAGCCCGGACGAGATGCCTGCGCTGGTGAAGGACGCGGCCGTGGCAGCCGAGGACCGCAGCTTCTACGAGAACAACGGCATCGACCTCAAGGGCATCGCGCGCACGCTCTTCTCCAACGCCACCACCGGCAGCCAGGGCGGCGCGTCGACGATCACCCAGCAGTACGTCAAGAACCTCTACCTGAGCAGCGAGCGCACCTACTCCCGCAAGGTCAAGGAAGCGGTCGTCTCGCTCAAGATCAGCCGGCAGAAGTCCAAGGACGAGATCCTCACCGGCTACCTCAACACCGTCTACTTCGGTCGCGGGGCCTACGGCATCCAGACGGCGGCGAAGACCTACTTCCGCAAGGAGGCCAAGGATCTCGACCTCAAGGAAGCCGCCGCGCTGACTGCGATCCTCAACAACCCGAACGGGTTCGACCCGGAGAAGGCGGGTAAGGACTCCGGCGGCACCGAGCTGCTCGGCCGCTACCAATACGTCCTCAACGGCATGGCCGAGCTCAAGAAGCAGGGCAAGGCACTCAGCGACTACGACGAGGCCGCGCTGGAGAAGGCCAAGCCGGCGCTGCCGAAGTTCCCCAAGCCGAAGGCAGACAGCCGTCTCGGTGGCCAGAAGGGCCACGCGCTCACGCTGGTGAAGAACGAGCTCAAGTCGCTCAAGGACGAGGACGGCAACCCCCTCTTCACCGAGGAGGAGATCGACAGCAAGGGGCTGAAGATCACCACCACGCTGAGCGCGAAGGCGATGAAGACCGCGGAAGAGGCCGTCCGGGACGTACGTCCGAAGGACAAGAAGGCGGTCGACGCCAAGCACCCCGATGACGAGCTGCACGTGGGTGCCGCCACGGTCGATGTGAAGACCGGCGCGCTCAAGGGCTTCTACGGCGGCCAGAACTACCTCGACTCCCAGATCAACTGGGCTGCCTCGGGCGGTATGGCCGGCTCGACGATGAAGCCGTTCACCTTGGCGGCCGCCCTCGAGGCGGGTTACTCGTTGAAGGACACCTGGACCGGTGAGGCCGGTCTGGAGTACGCCGGTGGCGGCATGGTCCGAAACTCGGGCCAGAGCGAATCGGACCCCAAGGGTCACAGCTACGGCGAGCACATCACCGGGATCAAGGCGATGGAGGAGTCGGTCAACACGTCGTTCGTCGAGATGTCGGCCGCCCTGCCCAACGGCAGCGAGGACCTCTACGAGATGGCCGTCAAGGCCGGTCTGCCGCCGGACAAGGACCACGCCGAGGACGCGCCGGCCGACTATCGCTCGATCCCGGCCTACTCGGTCGACTTCGATCCCAAGAACTATCTGCTCACGCTGGGCCGGCAGGCGATCAGCCCGATCAACATGGCCAACGCCTTCGCGACCATCGCCAACGGCGGCGTACGCAACACGGTGCACATCGTCTCGAAGGTCGTCGACTCCAAGGGCAACGTCCGCTACGAGTGGGACCAGCGTGACGGCGAGGAGCGTGCGATGTCCGAGGACACCGCAGACGACACGTCCTACGCCCTGCAGCAGGTCGTGAAGAACGGCACCGGCCGGACCGCCGGCGTGATCAACCAGCCGGCCGCAGGAAAGACCGGCACCGCGACCAACGAGGACGACGACGTCTCCTCGGCGTGGTTCGCCGGCTACACGCCCCAGCTCTCGACGGCCGTCATGTACGTCCGTGGCAAGGGCTCGGGCAAGCTCGACGAATGGCTGGACTCCTACTACGGAGCCGGCTACCCGGCCGAGACGTGGGCCGCGATCATGGGTCCGCTGACCGACGACCTCGAGATCGAGGAGTTCCCGGAGCCTGCGTGGAAGGACGGCACCGCGCCGCAGGACGGTCACGAGCCGTCGCTGACCGCGACCCCGGAGCCGACCCCGACGCCGTCGGAGAACTGCTCCAAGAAGCGCGAGCGCAAGGGTCTCTGCATCCCGATCGAGGAGCCCGAGGAGACCCAGAAGCCGACCGACGAGCCGACCGACGAATGGCCGGGTGAGGACACCACGCCGGACGAGTCCGAGTCGACCGAGCCCGAAGTCACCGAGACCGCCTGCGACTGGTTCGGTGACTGTGAGTCGTCCTCGCCGCCGTCGGATGGCAATAATGGTGGCGGCAACAACGACACCGGCGCGGGGGGCACCACTCAGTGATCGAGGGTCCAGTGACCGCCCCGACGGCGGAGGACGCGGTCGTCAGGACCGCCTCCACCGCCGTGGGTGGTCCTCTCGGGGGACTCGCACACGGCAGACGGCGCTGGTTCAGCGCCGTCGGTCTGTTGCTGGTCCTGACCGCGCTCACCTTCGCGGTCGGGATGGTGTCCAAGCAGACCTGCTACAACGCCACCTGGACCAACGGCGAGAGCAGATACACCCAGTTCTGCTACTCCGATCTGCCCTATCTCTACGTCGACCGGGGACTGGCCGAGCACGAGTGGCCCTACTCCTCCGATCCTGAGGTCAGGGCGCGCTACCAGCAGGTGATGGAGTATCCGGTCGGCATCTCCTACTACGCCTGGGCGACGGCCCACATCACCGACTGGCTCACCGACACCCCCGGCGAGGACGACCGCCACCTCGAGGAGACCTCGAGCCTCTGGGGACTGCTCGGCATGCACCACGAGATCCGGGTCTTCATCGTCGTCAACGCGATCGGCTTCGCGGTCGCCGCGCTGCTCTCGGCCTGGTTCCTGGCACGCACGCATCGCCGACGGCCCTGGGACGCGGCCGCGTTCGCGCTCGCCCCGGTGCTCGCGGTGACCGGGATCATCAACTGGGACATGCTGGCGGTGGTCTTCGTGGCCGGCGCGCTGTGGGCGTGGTCGCGGGACCGGCCGCTGCTGACCGGCATCCTGATCGGGCTGGGCTGTGCGACCAAGCTCTACCCGCTCTTCCTGCTCGGCGGGCTGGTCGTCATCTGCCTCCGGCGCCGCCGCTACTACGACCTCGCGGTCGCCGCCCTGGCCACGGTGCTCGCCTGGGTGCTGGCCAACCTTCCGGCGATGGCCACCGGCCTGGAGCAGTGGAAGGTCTTCTGGAGCTTCAACTCCGAGCGCGGCCCCGACCTCGGCTCGCTGTGGCTCGTCGCCCAGCAGGCGACCGACGCGACCATCTCGGCACAGACTGTCAACCTCGTCTCCTGGGCCTTCTTCATCGCCTGGTGCAGCGGCGTACTCATCATCGGGCTGACCGCCCGCGAGACCCCGCGCCTGGCGCAGCTCGGCTTCCTGATCGTCGCCGGGTTCCTGCTGGTCAACAAGGTGTATTCACCGCAGTACGTGCTGTGGCTGCTGCCGTTGGCGGTCCTCGCGGTGCCGCGCTGGCGTGACCAGCTCATCTGGCAGGCCGGCGAGCTCGTCTACTTCGTCGCGGTCTGGTGGTATCTCGCGGACCTGCTGGCGAGCGGGGGCGGTGACCAGCCGGCGTACTGGTTCGCGATCCTGGCCCGGGTGGCGGCCGAGATCTATCTGATCGTGGTCGTCGTCCGGGAGATCTACGAGCCGTGGCGCGACCCGGTGCGCTGGACCGAGGCTCGCGCGGAGACGTCGGACCCTCAGGAATCCAGGATGATCTCGTCGAACGAGGTCGCGGTGTAGCGCACGCGCACCTCGAGCTCCTCGCCGACCTGCGGCACGCGTGCGCCGGAGGGAAGCATGAGCATCGACTCCTGCATGTGCGGCGGCTCGGCGAACCAGAGCGCCTTGCCGTCGAGCGTGTAGGGCGAGCGCGACTGTCCCATGGCGTCGAGGCCACCGCGGGCGACCGCGAGGGCACGGGAGCGCAGGTGGGTGTCGCCCAGCGGCGCCTCGAGCCCGATCCCGTGGGCAGTGCCGCCGGAGGCGACCACCAGGTGACCGGCGCGCATGGCGCTGCGGCCGCGGTAGCCGTAGGAGTAGCCCCGCTCGAGCGGGTGTACGTCCTCGACGGTCGCGGTCACGCTGAGCGCGCCGCGGTCGCCGAGCCAGAGGCCGGTGCCGACGCGCGGGCGGAAGATGATGTCGCCGTAGGAGGCGCGCAGCTGGGCCATCTCGTTCGGGCTCAGGTGGGAGACCCACACCGTCTTCGCCTCCGCGCCGACCACGGCGTCCATCTGGGCGCGCACCTCGGCGAGGCTCCCGCCATCCAGGCCGAAGTGCATGGTGATGCCCTCGAACCGGGCGTGCTCGTGGGCGATCGCGGCGGTCGGCCACAGGTCGCTCGGGGTCATCCCGTGACGGCGCATCGAGGTGACCAGCTCGAGGATCACCCGCGCGTTCGGCTGGCGCTCCAGCAGCAGCGGCAGGTCCTCGGGGCGGCTGATCGTGTGGATGATCCGGTCGGCGATCTCCGGGTTGATCTCGGGGGAGTAGGGCCGCCACGGGGTGAGGACGTAGATCGAGCCGCTGAACCTCGTCGCGACCTCCCACACCTCGTTGTAGGTGCCGACCGCCAGCGTGTCGACGCCGGTGCCGAGGCCGGCGAGCCACTCGGTCTGGTGGGCGAGCTTGCGCAGGGTGAGGCCGTAGCCGTTGCCCTTCGCCACCGGGACCAGACCGGGCGTCGCCTCGGCGAAGGTCTGGACGTGCTTGCGCCAGCGATCGGCGTCAACGGTCAGTTTCAGCGGCATACGGAGATCAGCGCCTCTTCATGTAGACATCGAAGGCCGTGTAGATCGGCTTGTTCAGCGGCAGGTCCCACTCCCCGGCGTACTCCACCGCCTGGCCACCGGTGCCGACCTTGAACTGGATCAGCCCCACGTGGGAGTCGTCGGTGGAGAGCGTCGGAGTGATGCCGCGCAGGTCGTAGGTGGTCGCGCCGGCGGCCATGGCGTCCTGGATCATCGCCCACTGGAGGGCGTTGGAGCCACGTACGTCTCGCTTCTCGGTCGAGGAGGCACCGTAGGAGTACCAGGCGTGCCGGCCGACGCGGACCATGATGGTGGCAGCGACCAGGTCGCCCTCGTGGTGGGCCAGGAAGAGCTTGATCCGCTCCGGGTCCTCGGACGACATCGCCCAGAACATGGTGCTGAAGTAGCTGCGCTGGCGGGGCGTGAAGTGGTCGCGCGCGGCGGTGTGGACGTAGAGGTCGTGGAAGGCGCTCAGGTCGCCCTCGAAGTCGCCGGCCGCCGGGTGGGCGGGCGAGGTGACGGTGACCTCGACGCCCATCTTGGCGGACTTCTTGATGTTGCGGCGCCAGAGCTGGTTCATCCCCTTGAGGACCTCGTCCTCGGTCTTCAGGGTGCCGTCCTCGTGGGCCAGCGGGATGACGAAGTTGTATTGCGGCTGTCCCGCGCCGAAGCCGTCCTCGGGGGACTGCAGCCGCCAGCCCGCCGCCCGCAGCTGGCTGACCACGCGTGCGCCGGTGGCGTCGCGGTGGGTCGGGGTGAGCTGGCTGAGCCGCTGGACGGTGTCGTCGGCGATCCCGTCCTTGACCTGGCTCGCGTTCCAGGTGGCCGTCGTCACCGGCGGGCCGATCCGGATGCCGAAGGCCCCGTTCTTCTTCAGGTAGGCCGCCAGCGGCTGCAGCCACGGGGCGAGGTCGCCCGACCAGTCGATGCTCGGTCCCTCCGGCAGGTAGGCGAGGGTGAACCGCTCCAGCTTCGGCACCGGCCGGTGCAGCACCAGCGCGGCGCCGACGAGGGCACCGCCCTGGTGGTCGTCGAACCAGCCGACCGACTCCGAGCGCCACTCGGTCTTGACCCGGGCCCACGATGGGGTCTGGAGGAAGCTCACGCTGGGTTGCTTCTCGATGTAGGCGAGATGCTCCGCAGCGGTGATGGGGCGCACGGTGAGACTCACCCGCAGAAGGCTACCTGTTCTGGTGATGCGCGGAGTCGGCCGGTAGTCGAGCCCGTCGAGACCCGCTATTGTCGGCGCCAGATGTATCACGGCAGGGGCCCGGGCCTCCTGGTAGTCGTGACAGCAACGATGACCACCACGATGGCGCGTCCACGCGTCGTCTGGCCCCCCACCGGCTCGGCGCCGTTCCGGAGGCCGCCGGTCGAGGAGGGGACTGTGACACGGGAGCTTGGCGGGGCGGGTCAGACCGACGCGCCCGCAACCGTGTGGTCCCGGGCCAGGAACGAGTTCGACCGCTGGCTCAGCGGCGACTCCGCCGCCCTCGACGAGCTGGTAGCGACGATGACCCCGGTCCTGTGGCAGGTCGCTCGCTCCTACCGGCTCACCCAGGAGCAGGCCGAGGACGTCGTCCAGACGTGTTGGCTGACCTTCGTGCGCAAGCACTCCTCGATCCTCGACACTGCGGCCGTCGGTGCCTGGCTCACGCTCACCACGCGCCGTGAGGCCTGGCGGGTCGCGAAGCGGTCCGGTCGTGACGTACCCGTGGAGGACGAGGCGCTCGAGTCCCGCGTCCCCACCCAGCGCTCGGCGGAGTCGCTGGTCGTCGAGGGCGACCGCAACTCGCTCATCTGGGCGGCCGTGGAGGGTTTGCCGGAACGATGCCGACGGCTGCTGCGTGTGGTCGCCTTCTCCGACCGGCCCGACTACGCCGGCCTCGCCGAAGAGCTTCAGATGCCCATCGGCAGCATCGGCCCCACCCGCGGCCGCTGTCTCGGGAAGCTGCGGGACGCGCTGCGCGACGAGGGGGTGTCGTGATGGGTAGCTCGGAGGAGCCCACACGCGAAGAGCTGCTGGGGCTGGTGCGACAGGCTTATGCGGCCGGGGATCCCGTGCCCGGAGGCCTGATCTCCCGGATGCAGGTCGCTGCCGCCGGCGCCGCGTCCGAATCCGGTCTGGGTCTCGACCTGGAGCTGATGCTCCTGGTCGAGTCCACCTCTGGTGCCGAGGCCGCCGGGGTCCGTTCTGCCGCTCCCACCTCCGCCCGCTCCGCTTATACGCTGCGCTTCGCGCAGTCCGGTGTCGATGTCTTGGTCCGCGTCGCATCCGACACCGACACCACGGCCCGCCTCGACGGCTGGGTCGTCCCCGGTTCACCCATGACCGTCCGCGCCATCCGCGCTGACGATGTCCGTACGCCGATCGTCGCCGTCACCCTCGGCGCCTCGGGCCGCTTCGAGCTCACCTCGTTGCCTGCCGGCCTCATCCGGCTCCGCTTCGAGCCCGCCGACGGCTCTGCCGCCTTCCTGACCCCCACGTTCGAGATCTGATCCAGGAGTAACACAGTGCATCCCAAGAATGAGCCCCGGCTGTCGATGGCCTACGGATGGGCTGAGGCGCGAGTTCTCGACCCAACGAATGCAATTGCCATCGACGGTGTGGCGGCGGGCTCGACTGTCTACTCATCGACTGCCCTCTTGATTTCCAAGGCGGTCGATTTCGAGGACACATTCAAGCGCATCGAGAAGGCCGCCAAGGGTCTCGGCTGGCGCGCCATCGCCGAGGATGAGCCTGAGTGCGCAATCGGCCTTCGGTTCGGCGTGCGCCGGGTCCGACTGGGTGTTATCCCCGGCAAGGCTGCTACGCCACCGAATGCTTGGACGGTGCTGCAGTTTCTACGTGCTGAGGGAATGCATCATGCCCGCGGCGTGAGCCTGGAGCATGTTCTCGTGCCGGTGCCTGTGATCGGCGCATCGCCGCACAACCAGGCGGTGCCGCACAACCAGACCGTGCCACACAACCAGACCGTGCCACACAACCAGACGGTGCCGCACAACCAGACCGTGCCCGCGGATGGATATGACCCGCTCGGCACTGGTGGTCGCACGCCCGTGGCGTACGTTGGTCCTGAGCCCCGACGCCGATCGGCCGACGAGATGGGTGACGACGTACGTCCGGTGGTCGCCGTGCTCGACACTGGTTGCGGTCAGCACCCGTGGCTCGACTTCGTGGAACGAAATGTGTGCTTGAACGGCCACCCGATCGGCTGGCCCGTGACGTCGCCGGACCCGGAGGGTGACGGCGATCAGATCGGTCCGCTGGATGGCGTTATCGATGACGTCGCCGGTCACGGTACCTTCATCGCCGGACTGATCCACCAGGCGTGCCCTGACGCAGACATCCTCGCGTGGCGGATCGTGCCACCTAGCGGATCGGTGGCCGAGGCAGACTGGATCACCGCGCTGGCCCAGATCGCGGAACTGGTCCGGCTATACCGAGCCGGGGACCCTCGCGGCCGGCGCATCGACGTGCTCAACTTGTCGATGGGCTATTACCACGAGACCCCGGAGGATGGGCTTTTCGACAGCACGCTCTACGACATCCTCGCCGATCTGTCCGCCAACGGGACCCTGGTTGTCTGCTCGGCGGGTAACGATGCCACGTTCCGGCCGTTCTTCCCTGCGGCATTTGCACCGTGGAGTGATGGACAGGGGCCGATTCAGGCGGAGCCGGGGATGCTCCCGATCGTGTCAGTCGGGGCGCTCAACCCCAACGGTGTCTCCGACGCTATCTTCAGCAATGCCGGACCATGGGTTCGAGCCTTTGAGGTCGGTGCCGGTTTGGTGAGCACCTTCCCTCAATCCTTCCAAGGTGGTCTCCAAGCTTCAGCGGCGAGCGAGTTCGATGGTCGACTTAGGTCGTCCCTCGACCCGGATGACTTCCGGGGTGGCTTCGGAACATGGAGCGGGACGTCGTTCGCAGCCCCGCTCTTGGCGGGCAAGATCGCCGAGCGTCTGAGCCATGGGTCGAACCCGGGGGATCTCCATCACGACATCGACCGGTTGGCCTCAGCACTCGCCGACATCGCTCCGATACATGCCGAGGTGGGCAGTTCCTGATATGGAAGCAGCCTCTGCCGACGAGCTCCACCAGCGGGCGGTCGTCGCGGCCAACCGGGGAGACTTCGCTCAGGCCGAGACGTTGCTCCAGAGTGCCCGCCTGAGCGCCGCCGATCCAGCTCTGCAGAACCGGATCGACATCACCGCTGCGTACTTCGTAGCTGATCAGGGAGGTATGGAGCAAGCGCTGGAGATCGTTGACCGTGTGCTTGCCGAGTCGGGGCAGGAGCCCGAGGCAAGGGGTCTGATTCTCGAACAGCGGGCGATGCTGCTGCGGCGCGCTGGGCGGGCGGGCGAGGCGATGGCGGCCTTTGACGAGGCGATCGCGTTGCTGGTCGACCCCGCAGTGTTGGCGAAGGCTCACCTGAATCGTGGCACGGTCCACCTCGACCGGCACGAGACGGCGGAGGCGGCATCTGACTTCGAAGCCGCAGCAGGCCACTTCTCTGCGCTCGGCGACGGGCTTTCGGCAGCACAAGCAGAGCACAACCGGGCATACGCGCTCTTCCTCTCAGGCGACCTGGTTGAGGCGCTGGCATTGATGGAGTCGTCGTACGACCTGCAGGCAGCTGCCGGACCGCTGGTGACGGCGGTGTGCGACGCCGATCGCGCCGAGGTGCTGATGGCTGCGGGCCTGACGCGGCAGGGTGGGGAGATGTTGCGGCAGGCGGCCGAGGCTTACGGATCGAAGGGGCAGCGTCAGCGGCAGGGCGAGGCTGAGCTGGCGCTGGCGTCGCACCTGCTCGCGACCGATCCGGTCGAGGCGGAGCGGGTGGCGCGCTCGGCGCATGGCTGGTTCGAGGAAGCGAAGGCGCATGGGCTGGCCTTACGTGCCCGGGCGGTGGCCTTCGAGGCGGCGGTGACGGCGGGTCACGATCCGAGCGAGGACGGAGAGGCGCTGGCCGGACCGCTCGAGGAGCAGGGGCTGAACTGGCCGGCCCTGCGGGTGCGGATGAAGGCTCGGCTGGCGCGTATTCGTTCGGCCGAAAACGCAGGCCTTCCGTCGAGACCAGCGAGCGGCCCGGTCATAGGTCCTGTCCCACCTGAGGCACCGATCGACATCCGCCTCGTGGAGCGCGAGCTCCGAGCCGAGCTGGCGGTGGCCGCCGGCCGATCCGCCGCCGGACTCCGCGAGCTGCGTGCAGGCCTCGACGACTTTCACCTGTGGCAGAGCTCGTTCGGCAGCCTGGATCTGCAGACCAACGTCTCCGGCCACGGCCGGACTCTCGCCAGACGCGGCCTGGAGCTGGCCGTCGAGTCGGGTGAGACCGACGTGCTCTTCGAGTGGTCGGAGCGTTCGCGAATGCTGGCCTCGCGGGTCCAGGCGGTGCGGCCACCGTCGGATCCGCAGCTCGCTGCCGACCTGGCCGAGCTCCGTGGTGAGGTGACCCCGGAGCGTGAGGCCGAGCTGCGTGAGCAGATCCGCCAGCGGGCCTGGCGGGTCAAGGGATCCGGCCAGGTCTCGGACCCGATCTCCCTTCCTGACCTGCACGGACGCATCGGGGGCCATGCGCTCGTCGCCTATGTCGTGGCTGCCGGACGTCTGGTCGCCGTCGTCGCGACCGACGATGCGGCCGCCCGGGTCGACCTCGGTGATCAGGCCGCGCTCGGATCCCTCCTCGGTGGTCTGCTGCCGGATCTCGATGTCGCCGCGACCGATCTCCCGGGGCCCCTGGGCGTCGCGGTACGCAGTGACCTCAGCGTCCGGCTCCAGCAGCTCTCCGACCTGCTCGTGACGCCGATCCTCGAGCGGATCGGCAACCGACCGGTCGTCCTGACTCCCTCGGCGGTGTTGGCGGCGGTGCCGTGGACGCTGCTGACTGGGTTCACCGGCCGACCCGTGACCGTGGCTCAGAGCGCCACCGCCTGGTTGAGTCGTGCTGACACCCCTCTGCGCACCGCCACCGCCGGGTTCGTCGCCGGACCGCGAGTCATGCGAGCCGCCGACGAGGTCGCGCACAGCGCCACCGCCTGGTCCGGACCCCACCTGCTCACAGGCAGCGACGCAACCGCGGCCGCCGTTTCGGCGCTGGCAGCCGAGGTCGACGTACTCCATCTGGCCGCCCACGGCCACCACTCCGCCGACAACCCTCTCTTCTCCGGGCTCGAGCTCGCCGACGGCACCTGGTACGGCTACGACATCGACGGCCTCGCCGCCGTCCCCGACGTCGTGCTCCTCTCGGCCTGCGAGGTCGGACGGTCGACCATCCGCTGGGGCGAGGAGCTCATCGGCCTGGTCGGCGCCTGGCTCCACGCCGGCGCCCGAGCAGTGATCGCCTCTCCTGCCGTGGTGGCGGACGAGGCTGCGTACGAGGTCTTCAGCCGTCTCCACGGCGCCCTTGCGAAGGGGCTGGCCCCTGCCGAGGCCCTCGCCGAGTCCCTTCCCGCGCCGACCACAGACGTTCCGCCGGCGCCCTTCGTCTGCTTCTCCTGAGGGAGTACGAACAAATGCCGGGGGTGGGGAGGGCCTGAAAGGTCCTTCCCCACCTGTCCAGGCTCAATTGCCTCGATTGAATGGTGCCGCAAAGGCGTAGATCGCCAGCGCCGTTGTGACGGTGGTCGTGGCTGCAAGGTACGTGCGTGCCTTCAGTTCGTCCGTGCTCATCTGCTTCTCCTCTCGTGGGGTAAAGGTGAGAATCGGCGCGGCTACGCCGATGACTGGACGGACCCGTTCCGCATTGTCGTGCCGGCGGGACGGTCCGGAGTGTTGGTTCTGTAACAGGCGATAGTTAGCAACGCCAGGCCAGGGAAGAGAAGCAGGTCTCCGATGCTGAGTACCTTCATCAGAACCGGGACCGGGATGAGGTCGGCGAGCGGGATCCATAGAGGTGAGACGTCATCGAGGCGGATGTATCCGGGCGCGTTAGTCGCCAACTCGGCGCTGGAGTAGCCGGCGGCGCGGGCGCCCGAGGTGCTGTACGGCATCGTGCCGAGGATGGCGATGGGTAGTGAGTTCGATGCAGTTCCGAGCGGAATGAGCGACAGCGCCCACCGGCCTGATCGACGAGACCAGAGCGAGCGGTTCAGCCAACAGAAGGCGATCGCGATGACCACGACCAGGACGGCATAGACGCGACGCTCGACGCTGTCCTTGACCTGATCTGGCCACAGCCCTTCGGCATGCATGAACTGCAGCGCGGCGACGAGGACGATGAGCCATTTCCCGCGCAGGCTCGTCAGAGAGGTCGCGACGTTGGGGCGGGCGACGATGATGAGACCGATGACCGCAGGCAGCACCATCAGCGTGAGCATTCCTGGGCCTGGCACCCGCCGTACGGTAGTGGCGATTTGAACGCGGGGAAGAGGTTTCGGCTGAACACGTTCCGTTCATCCGGGCAGGATGAGGCGGCTACATGCAGGCGGGTGCAGCGGCTATATGCGGGTACGACCTTCGGCTAGATGCGGGTGGAAGCCCTGGCTAAATGCTGGTCACAGGGTCATGATGGGGCCATGGCCAAGGTGAATCAGTCCCCGATCGGACGCATCGTCCCGCGTCATGCGGAGGGCAGGCTGGTCGAGGCTCTTGCCGATACCCGGGTGGTGCTCGTCAACGGCGCCCGCCAAGCAGGCAAGAGCACGCTCGTTGCCCAGGTCGCTCGGGACCGCGACATGGCGTGGTATTCGTTCGACAGCCCAGACACCCTCAACGGCGCCCGCCGCGATCCGGTCGAGTTCGTCAACCTGGCGCCGAGGATGGTGATCGACGAGGTCCAGCGCAATCCCGAGGTGCTGCTGCCGATCAAGGAGTTGGTCGACCGCGAGTTCGTCCCTGGACGGTTCCTGCTCACCGGCTCCGCCCGTGTCCTCGGCCTCCAGAACCTCCCCGACACGCTGGTCGGCCGGATGGAGACGATCACGTTGTGGCCGCTGTCCCAGGGCGAGATCGATGACGCCCCCGACGGTTTCGTCGACGCAATCCTCGACCCTGACACCGAGATCCGCCACGACTCCGACCTGACTCGTCGTGACTACGTCGAGCGCGTCGTACGCGGCGGTTTCCCTGAGGCCGTCGCGCGGGAGGGACGCCGCAGACGCAGCTTCCACGATGCGTACGTCGCCGACCTGATCAACCGCGACGTGGTCCAGCTTTCGGAGATCCAGCACGGCCGGGAGATGCGCCGACTTCTCAATCTCGTCGCGGCGCGCTCTGGGCAGCTCCTCCAGCCCGCCAAGCTCGCCGCTCTGCTCCAGATCTCGCGGTCGACGGTGGAGCACTATCTCGCCCTGATGGAGGAGGTCTTCCTCATCCGCCAGATCCCCGCCTGGGCGCGCAACACGACCACTCGGACCGTACGCACCCCGAAGGTCGCCGTGGTCGACTCCGGTCTCGCCGCCGCGGTCCTACGCCAGAACTCAGATGCGCTCGCCCGCCAGGACGGTGAGCTCGGTGGACTCCTGGAAGGGTTCGTCGCGATGGAGATCGCCCGCCAGCTGACCTGGTCGGACTCCGGCGCGGAGATGTACCACTACCGCACCAAGGACAACGTCGAGGTCGACATCGTCCTGGAGACTCCCGCGTTCGAGATCGCCGGCATCGAGATCAAGGCCACCTCCACGCCACGAGCCGAAGACTTCCGCGGTCTCCGGCACCTCCAGGAACGCACCGGCGGCGACTTCCTCGGCGGCTATCTCCTCCACACCGGACCCCGCACGATCTCGTTCGGACCCAAGCTTCGGGCCGTTCCGATCAGCGCCCTCTGGGAGACCGCGGCACACGGCTCCTGAGCTCGAGCAGGATTTTCTCGATGCGCACGTATCAAGGCGTACGCAGCCTGCTCCTTGGGGCTGTCCGGGCCGAGATTCGGGGGAATTCGGTTCGGACGCTGGCGCCGCCGCCTTGGGGGAGGCAGGCGGTTTCGGGGCCGCGGCGTGGGTTGGGCACTAGGGGGATGCCCAACCCACGCGCGGGCCGAGCCGGGCTGACGGCACGGCTGGGCCGGGCGAGGCGGTGAGGGGATGACTGCCCCGCCCGGCAACATTCGATTGTCCCGCGCGGTCAGCGCGAGGGCAATGGTTCGGTCGCCGCAGAACTGAAATGTGTTCTATATGAAACAGAACGTCAGGCGGGACGGTCCAGCCGACCGAGCCGCTTGCCGAGCGCCGGGGTGACCCGGTCGACCCAGGTCGCGGTGATGTGGGAGTCGTCGTAGTAGGTGACGACGTCGCCGACCACGAGCGGGCAGCGCTCGGTGCAGACCAGGTCGACGATGTCGACGTACGCGGCCTCGGTGCCCTCGAGCGCTTCCTGGGTCACCTCGTTGGAGTCGACCTCGGTGCCGTCGGCCTTGACGACGCAGTCCTCGAGGAGGTTGCGGGCGTCGGAGAGGCACTCGCCCGGGTCGTTCTCGACGGCGGGGACATCGGCGAAGACGCGTACGTCGGGAGTGATCTTCTCGAAGGACCGGACCCCGTGGCGTACGCCCTCGCGCCACTGCTCCTCGGTCGAGACGCCGTCGCGCTCCTCCATGTCGAGCATCCCGCGGGCGCCGACGACGATGGTGTCCGGGTCGAGGTCGGCGATCTGCTCGTTGGTCCACTTCCGGAAGTCCTCGCACTCCTCGACGGTCATCTTCGAGGACTTCTGCTTCACCCCGTACGCGGCACAGCCGAGCTTCACGAACGGGACCAGCTTGACGTGCTGGCGCTCAGCGAGGGTGTCGAGGGCGGGCAGCCACATCCCGATGTGGGAGTCGCCGACGACGGCGACGGTGCGCTCGGCCTTGCCGTCGCCGTAGACACAGTCGCCGTCGAGCTCGGTCTCGCCGTAGCCGGCGTAGCAGTAGCCGCCGCGCTCGGCCCACGAGTCGCTGGCGTCGAACTTGGCCTCGGGCGGCAGCGGCGCACCCTTCTCGGCGGCCTCGATCGTCGTCTTCAGCACGCCGGTGACCGGCTTGTCGTCGGTCTCGAGGACGTCGGGGTTCTCCTGGAACCACTCCTCCGCGTTGGCCTTGGCGACGTCGACCTGATAGCCCGCGTACGCCTGCGAGCTCGTCCCCGCGACCAGGGCGAGGGCGGCAGCGGCCGGCCAGAGGGCGAGGGCCCGGCGGCCCTTGGTGAGATGCGGGATCTTGTGACGCTGGAAGGGCATCTCGATCCAGTGGTAGCTCGCCGCGGAGGCGGCCAGGATGAGCGCCAGCATGATCAGCAGCTGGCGGAGGCCGCCGCCGGGGATCGCCTCGGGGGCGAGGATCAGGATCGGCCAGTGCCACAGGTAGAGGCTGAACGAGATGTCGCCCAGATAGCGGAACGGCTGCTTGGAGAGCAGCCAGCCGGTCGGGGTGGCAGGGCCGGCGACCAGGAGCGCGACCGTGGCGAGCACCGGGACCAGCGCGTGCCAGCCGGGGAAGTGGGTCTCCTCGCTGAAGCTCATCGTGGCGTAGACGAGGGTGCTGACGCCTGCGATGCCGAGGCCTGCCGCGTACGCCCGGTGGAACCGTCCGAGCCTGATGCTCGCCAGGCGACCCGTGACGCAGGCGAGCAGGGCACCGGCAGCGAGCTCGAACGCTCGGGCGGGCGTCGAGAAGTAGGCGGTCGTCGGGTCGGCGGCGGTCGCGTGCAGCGACCAGGCGAAGCTGACGACCGCGACGAGCGCGGCCAGCGCGGTGACCGCACGGCGGCGGTGGTGCTTGGGGATCCAGAACGCGACGGCGAGCACCAGCAGTGGCCAGACGACGTAGAACTGCTCCTCGACCGAGAGCGACCAGTAGTGCTGGAACGGTGAGGGGGCGGCGTTGTTGAAGTAGTCGACGGCCTCCCGGGCGAAGTGCACGTTGGCCAGGAAGACCGCTGCCCAGCCGGCGTCACCGGCGATCTGGTCGGTGCGGGTCTGGGGCAGGACGATGGCGCTGTAGGTGAGTACGACGAGCATCGTCGCGGTCGCTGCCGGCAGGATCCGGCGGGCGCGGCGGGCGTAGAACTGACTGATGCTGACCGTCCCGCTGCGGTCGGTCTCACGCAGCAGCAGGGTGGTGATCAGGAACCCGGAGAGGACGAAGAAAACGTCCACTCCGACGAACCCACCCTCGAACCCGGAGAGTCCCGCGTGTCCTGCGATCACCAGACCGACAGCGACGGCACGGAGACCTTGAACATCGGCGCGCCAGTTCGAACTCATTCGAAGAAGCCTATGTCAATGGCCCGGTTGGGTCATAGTCGACAGTCCCGCTGGGTGGTCCTTCTCGCGGATTCTTCAGCGACTTCTCAGTGCTGACTCATCCGCCCCGGTGGCTCAGATCCGCTCGCGGAGCCAGGCGAAGTCGCTGGTGTGCTCCGCGGCGCCGCCGGGGGTCTCGCAGATGACCGGGGCGCCGGCGTCGCGGACCACCTGGGCCAGCAGGTCGGGGTCGATCTTGCCGGCGCCGAAGTTGGCGTGGCGGTCGGCGCCGGAGTCGAACTCGTCGCGGGAGTCGTTGCAGTGGACCAGGTCGATGCGGTCGGTGATCTTGCGGACGTCCTCGACGACCGTCTCGAGCGGGTTGCCGCCGGCGTGGGCGTGGCAGGTGTCGAGGCAGAAGCCGACGTTCTCGAACCCGTCCGCCTTGCTGATCGCCTCCCAGACCCCGGCGATCCGGTCGAGGTAACGCGCCATGGCGTTGTCGCCGCCGGCGGTGTTCTCGATCAGGAGCGGGACCTTGATGTCGGTCGCCTCGATGGCCTTGCGCCAGTTGTCGAAGCCCTTCGCCGGGTCGTCGTCCTTGATGACGTGACCGCCGTGCACGATCAGGCCCTTGGCGCCGACCTCGGCGGCGACGTCCATGTGCTGCTGGAGCAGCTTGCGGCTCGGGATCCGGATCCGGTTGTTCGTCGTGGCGACGTTGATGATGTAGGGCGCGTGGACGTAGAGATCGACGCCTTCCGCCTCGGCGCGGGCCTTGAGCGCTGCCGCGCCCTCGGCGTACGTCACCACCGGGCCCTTGTAGGACTGCGGGTCGCCCAGGAAGAACTGCACCAGGCTCGCGCCGCGCGCGGTCGCCTCGGCGACGGGGTCGGTCTGGTCTACGTGGGCACCGATCGCAACAGCCATGACCCCAGTCTAGGACGTCGCACCGACATTCCGCGGGGTTGACTTCATACCTTACGGGGGTATGGTAGTCGGCATGGACGAGCACACTGGGCACGAAGACCACGCAGACCACGGATACCTCCACAACAAGAACAAGGAGGCCTATCTCAAGCGGCTCAAGCGCATCGAAGGCCAGGTGCGCGGGCTGCAGCGGATGGTGGAGGACGAGGCCTACTGCATCGACATCCTCACCCAGGTCTCCGCCTCGACCAAGGCGCTCCAGGCGGTCGCGCTGGGGCTGCTCGACGAGCATCTCGGCCACTGTGTCGCCGGTGCCGTCCAGAACGGTGGCGCCGAGGCGGACGAGAAGCTCGCCGAGGCCTCCGCCGCCATCGCTCGCCTCGTTCGGTCCTGATTGTCAACAATCCAACAACCCTGGAAGAGATTCTCATGAGCACCCAGAACTTCACCGTCGTCGGCATGACCTGTGGTCACTGCGTCGCCTCTGTCACCGAGGAGGTCACCGAGATCGCCGGCGTGAGCAACGTCGACGTCGACCTGGCCTCGGGCAACGTCACCGTCACCGCAGCCGAGCCGATCTCCGACGACGCCATCCGCGCCGCCGTCGAAGAGGCCGGCTACTCGCTGGCCTGATCGCGATGAGCCCCACCGCCACCACGCCGACGGAGCAGCAGCTCGAGATCGAGGGCATGACCTGCGCGAGCTGCGTACGCCGGGTCACCAAGGCCATCAGCCGGGTCGAGGGGGTCGAGGACGCCAACGTCAACCTCGCCACCGAGACCGCGCTGGTGCACTTCGACCCCGCGCGCACCGACCTCGCCGAGATCAGCGCCGCCATCGAGAAGGCGGGCTATCAGGCTGTCCTGCGATCATCGACCGTCGAGAGCCCGCAGGAGCCCTCGACAGTCGAAGACGACCGGGACGTACGCCGCGAGACAGAGCTCGTCCAGCTCAAGCGGCGATGGATCACGGCCCTGGCGGTGGGGCTCGGCCTGATGGCGTTGATGTACGTCCCGCTCCCGCCCGACGCCATGGAGCCGGTCATGTCGATCGTGCTCGTGGTCGCCGCGATCACCCAGTGGTGGGCGGGCCGAGACGTCTACGTCGCGGCGGTCCGAGGCATCCGCCACGGATCCGTCGACATGAACACGCTGGTCACGCTCGGCACCGGCATCGCCTTCGCCTACAGCGCCTTCGTGACCCTGTGGATGGGACAGGCCGAGGCGTGGGGCCTGCCGCTCCACCTCTACTTCGAGACCGCCCTGGTCATCATCGCGCTGGTGCTGATGGGTCGCTGGCTCGAGGCGCGCGCCAAATCGCGTACGGCGGACGCAGTGAAGGCCCTCGTCGGCCTCATGCCGGAGACGGCCACGGTCGTCCGCAACGGTCGTGACGTCGCCGTTCCGGTGGCGAACCTGCAGGTCGACGACCGGATCCGCGTACGCGCCGGGGAGAAGATCCCGGTCGACGGCCGCCTCGTCGCCGGAGCGTCCTATGTCGACGAGTCCATGCTCACCGGTGAGAGCGACCCGGTGCGGAAGACCGAGGGCGACATCGTCATCGGCGCGACGATCAACCAGACCGGTTCGTTCGAGATGGAGGCGACCGCGGTCGGCTCCGAGACCACGCTGGCGCAGATCATCGCGATGGTCGAGTCGGCCCAGGGCTCCGGCACCAAGCTGCAGCGTCTCGCCGACCGGGTGTCGGCGGTGTTCGTACCCGCCGTCCTGATCGTGGCCGCGCTGACCTTCGTCGGCTGGCTCGTCCTCGGCCCCGACGCCGAGAGCCTCACCAGCGCCGTCACTGCCGCCATCGCGGTCCTCATCATCGCCTGCCCGTGTGCTCTCGGCCTGGCCACGCCGGCCGCGGTGATGGTCGGCGCCGGCCGTGCCGCCGAGCTCGGCGTGCTCGTCGGCTCCGGCGAGACCCTCGAGCGCGCCCGCTCCGTCACCGCCATCGTCTTCGACAAGACCGGCACGATCACCCACGGCAAGCCCGAGGTCTCCGAGGTCGCGCCCGCTCCCGGCTGGACCTCCCGAGCCCTGGTCGCCATCGCCGCCGCAGCCGAGACCGGCAGCGACCACCCCCTCGCCACCGCCCTTCGAGCCCATGCCGAGGCGTCACGTACGTCGCCCGAGGCGTCACTCCCGTCGTCCGACACGTCAGATACGTCGCGCGAAGCGTCACTCCGGTCGTCCGAAGCGTCACTTGGTGCCATCTCGGCCGACGTACGTGACGCCTCGGCCGACGCGCCTGACGTCTCGGCGTTCGAGGCACATCCCGGGCGCGGGATCAGCGCGGTGGTGGACGGTCGGCGCGTTGTCGTCGGGAACGCGGCGATGATGGCCGCGGAGGGGATCGACGCCACCGACAGCGGTGCGGTGCTGGTCGCGGTCGACGGTGCGTACGCCGGCAGCATCCGGGTCGAGGACCAGGTCCGCGACGAGGCGAGGGAGACGGTGCGCCTGCTCGAGGAGTCGGGCGTCGAGGTGCACATCCTCAGCGGCGACGCCGCTGAGACGGTGGCGAAGGTGGCCGACGAGGTCGGCGTACGTCACGCCGCCGGCGGGCTCCTGCCCGAGCAGAAGCTCGCCCGCATCAAGCAGCTCCAGGACGACGGCAAGGTCGTCGCGATGGTCGGCGACGGGATCAACGACGCCCCGGCGCTGGCCCAGGCCGACGTCGGGATCGCGATCGGCACCGGCACCGACGTCGCCCTCGCCGCCTCCGACATCACCTTGGTCGGCGGCGACCTCCGCGGCGTGGTGACCGCGCTGGCGCTCTCCCGTCGCACGGTCGCGACGATCAAGCAGGGCCTGTTCTGGGCGTTCGCCTACAACGTGCTCCTCATCCCCGTCGCCGCCCTCGCTCTCCTCGACCCGGTCCTGGCCGGCGCCGCGATGGCGATGAGCTCGGTCAGCGTGGTCACCAACGCGCTGCGGCTGCGCGGCTTCCGTCGGCCCGAGACCCCCGAGGCGTACGCCGGGCGTGGCTTCCTCACCAAGGCCCGCGACGGTGGATACCTGCTGGTCACCGCCGTGGTCGCCCTCGCGATCGGTGCCGGCCTGACCTACCTGTCGCGCACCGAGCCGGCCCAGCGAGGGATGAACGGACTCCTGGAGTGGGCGCAGGGGATGAGCCCGATGCGGCCATCGATGACGGAGATGCACGAGGTCGACGTGGCTCCGGTGGCCTCCGACGACGCGGGCATCGACGTCGCGATCACGCGGCGGCAGGACGGGCTGCGATTCCTCGTCACGGACGCCGAGACCGGCGAGCCGGTGACCGACCTCGGTCGCACCCACCAGGCCTGGATGCACGTCATCGTGACGAGCCAGGACCTCTCCTGGTTCCGCCACCTGCACGCCGAGCCGACCGGCCGCCCGGGCGAGCTCGAGACCGACGTGTCCTTCCCGGCCGGAGGCACCTACCGCGTCGACACCGAGTTCCGCCGGCGCGCCGACATCGCCGACGTGCTCGACCGGCAGCAGCTCACGATCGAAGGTACGCAGCCCCCGGCCGTCCCGCTGGAGGCGAGCCCGAGGTCGTCGACTGTCGACGATCTCACCGTCACGCTCGAGGGCGACCTGGTCGCCGACGAGGAGAGCGATCTGCACTTCGGGTTCGAGGACGCCACCGGGAAGGTCGTCGACGACCTACAGCCCTATCTCGGTGCGGCCGGCCACGTCGTGGTCATGAGCGCCGACGGCGGGACGTTCGTGCACGGTCACGCCGAAGGCGAGGAGCTGGCGGTCCCCGGGACCACGTTCGGCCCTGAGCTCGGGCTGCACCTCGACGTACCCAAGGCGGGTCTCTACCGACTGTGGGCACAGTTCCGGCTCGGCACCGGTGAGGTGATCACGGTGCCGTTCACGGTCGAAGCCGTGGATTCGGCCACGACTGTGGATTCGGGTGAGGAAGGCACTGGTTGATACCCTGACGCGTCCCTCTTCACAGATGGAGACGGGACATCGCATCAGCCCTCCTGCCATGGAGAGACCATGGCCGCCGAGTCCGTAGGAGGTGGAGAACGCTATGCGCGCCTATGAAGTAATGGTGATCCTCGAGCCCAGCCTCGATGAGCGCACCGTCGCCCCGACCCTTGACAAGTTCCTGAAGGTCGTCACCAACGATGGTGGCACCGTCGAGAACGTTGACGTCTGGGGACGTCGTCGTCTGGCCTACGAGGTCAACAAGAACGCCGAGGGCATCTACGCCGTCGTCAACCTGACCGCCGAGCCCAAGACCGTTCTGGAGCTCGACCGCCAGCTTGGCCTCAACGAGCAGATCCTGCGCACGAAGGTCATCCGCCCGTCCAAGTGACGCGGATGTCACCGTCGGAAAATGTCGGCGCCGGGTCCTATGTTGGGCCCACAGGGAACAGCTCCTGAACCGACACCGACACCCAGATCAGACTCAAGGGAGATCTCATGGCAGGCGACACCGTCATCACCGTGATCGGCAACCTCACCGACGACCCGGAGCTTCGCTTCACGCCGTCGGGTGCAGCCGTTGCCAACTTCACGATTGCTTCGACGCCCAGCACCTTCAACCGGCAGACCAACTCGTGGGAGGACGGGGAGACCCTGTTCCTGCGTTGCTCGATCTGGCGCCAGGCTGCTGAGAACGTCGCCGAGTCCCTGCAGCGCGGCATGCGTGTCGTCGCTCAGGGCCGCCTGAAGTCGAGGTCCTACGAGACGCGTGAGGGCGAGAAGCGCACTGTCTTCGAGCTCGAGTGCGACGAGATCGGTCCCTCGCTCCGCTACGCGACCGCCAAGGTCACCAAGGCCAGCCGGCAGTCCGGCGGCCAGGGTGGTGGCGGCGGTTACAACCAGGGCGGTGGCGGTGGCTACAACCAGGGTGGCGGCTACGGCGGCCCCCAGGGTGGTGGCCAGCAGCAGGCTCCGGCCGGCAACGACCCGTGGGCCTCGCCGGCTCCGCAGCAGCCCGCCAACGCGGGCGGCGGCGCGCCGGCCAACGACCCGTGGGCGACCCCGGGCGTGGGCAACGACGAGCCTCCCTTCTGATCAACAGATCCACATTCCGAATCCCTCAACCATTCCGGTACTCAACCCATATGCCGCTCCGCGGCTGGGGCCGGGCTTCTAGAAAGGAAGCACCACAATGGCCAAGGCAGTGATTCGCAAGCCTAAGAAGAAGGTTTGCCAGTTCTGCAAGGAGAAGGCGACCGGTGTCGACTACAAGGACGCCACCCTGCTCCGTAAGTTCATCTCCGACCGCGGCAAGATCCGCGCCCGTCGCGTGACCGGCAACTGCGTCCAGCACCAGCGCGACGTGGCCATCGCCGTCAAGAACGCGCGCGAGGTTGCTCTGCTGCCCTACACCTCCACCGGTCGCTGAGGAGGATCGACATGGCTACCAAGATCATCCTTCAGCAGGAGGTCACCGGGCTGGGTTCCGCCGGTGACGTCGTCGAGGTCAAGGACGGCTACGCCCGCAACTACCTGATCCCGCGTGGCGACGCCATCCGCTGGTCCCGCGGCGCCGAGTCGCAGGCCGAGTCGATCAAGGCTGCGCGCGCGGCTCGCTCCGTGCGCGACGAGGCTCACGCCGCCGAGATCAAGGGCAAGCTCGAGGCCAACACGGTCAACGTGAAGGTCCGCGCCGGCAAGGACGGCCGCCTCTACGGCGCCGTCACCGCCGCCGACATCGCCTCCGCGGTCTCCGAGACCACCGGCGAGTCGATCGACAAGCGCACCATCGCGCTGGGCAACCCGATCAAGGCCCTCGGTGCTCACGAGGTCTCCGTCAAGCTCCACGACGAGGTGTCCGCCAAGCTGGCCCTCAACGTGGTCCCCGCTTGATCTAGGGATTCCACACAGGCCCGCCTCCTTCGGGAGGCGGGCCTGTTCGTTTTCGCCGAGAAGTCAGGTACGTCGGCTCAGAACTTGTTCGCGATCTCGTTCAGCTTGGCGACGTACGCGGGCCAGTCGTACTCCGAGGGGATGTTGTCGCCGGGTCTGCGCCAGCCGGTCGCGCCGTCCGCCATCTCGCGAAGGATGTCGGCCTGGCCGCCGTGACCGGCGAGGTCGGCGAAGAGATGCACCAGGATCTGGTGGAGCGTGACCTCCTCGTTCCCCCAGTGCGGTACGTGGCCGATGGCGTCCAGCGGTAGCGCGTCGATCGTCTCGTTGCCATGGGCGATGACTCGGCGGTACAGGTCGATGACTCCGGCGGCGGTCTCGTCCTCGGTGGCGTACCAGTCCGCCTGTGGGTCGACGTCGAAGACCTCGTCCGCGATCAGCTCCTCGGGATGCGGGAACGGTCGACTGAACGTGGACCCGAGATAGACGGCCTCGACGCCGGTGACGTGCTTGATGATGCCGAGGAGATTGGTGCCGGTGGGCGTACGCGGCAACCGGGCCTCCCGCTCGGACAGGTCCTCGACCTTGGAGATCAGCGCCTCGCGGCGCGCGTCGATGTAGGTCTTCAGTGTGCTCTTCGGGTCGGACGGCATGTGCTGACCCTGATGCCAACCCCGGCTCGGCGCAACTCGGTTGTCCGCCTCAGTCTGGGCTCAGACCCCGGTGACCAGCCAGCGGTCGGAGCGCGCACGCAGGGTCAGCACCACGAAACGGGCGCCCATGAAACCGAACGCGAAGGTGACCCACACCCACACCAGGCCACCGCCGAGCGCGACGGCCGTCGCCACGAGCGGGACGTACGCGACCAGGGTCCAGATTCCGCCCCACGCGAGGTAGCGTCCGTCGCCGGCGCCGATGAGCACGCCGTCGAGCACGAAGACGACGCCGGCGATCGGCTGTGCGATCGCCGCCACGATCACCACCGGCACCAGCAGGTCCTGCACCGCGGGATCCCCGGTGAAGAGGGCGCCGAGGAAGGGTGAGACCGCAGCCAGGAGCACCCCGGCCGCGACCCCGATCACGACACCCCACCACACCATCCGGGCCGTGATCGCGCGGGTCTCCTGGATGTCGCCTGCTCCGAGCGACCTCCCCGTCAGTGCCTGGGCGGCGATCGCGATCGCATCGAGCACGAACGCCAGGAACGTCCACAGGGTGAAGGCGATCTGGTGGGTCGCCAGTCCGACGGCCTGGTCGCCGACGGCGAGATGGGTGACCGCGTACGTCGTGACCAGCAGCGCCATGCGCAGCGTCAGAGTGCGCACGACGAGAGCCACGCCGGCCCGCGCGGCGGCCCGGATCCCGGGCAGGTCCGGACGCAACGGGGCTTCCTCCTGACGGGCGGCCCGCACCACGACGTACGTCAGCATCCCGGCGGCCAGCACCTGCGCGATCACCGATCCGATCGCCGAGCCGGCGATCCCGAGCCCCGCTCCGTAGACGAGAGCGAGGTTGAGCACGATGTTGAGTACGTTGGCGACGACCGCCGCGACCAGTGGCGTCCGGGTGTCCTGCAGTCCACGGAGCACACCGGTGGCCGCGAGCATCATCAGCAGCGGAGTCACGCCGAGGACGGCGATCCGGAGATAGGTCGTCGCCGGGCCGACCACCGAGTCACCGGCGCCGACTGCCCGGCTGAGCGGTTCGGCCAGAAGCATCACCGGGATGGTGACGACGACGCCGATGATGACGGCGAGCCAGATCCCGTCGATGCCTTGTCGTAGCGCACCGGCGGTATCGCCGGCACCGATGCGGCGGGCGACCGACGCCGTGGTGCCGTAGGCGAGGAAGACGCAGAGACCGACGATGGTCTGGAGCACGACACCTGCGACCCCGAGGCCTGCGAGCTCGCGGGTGCCGAGGTGACCGACGATCGCGGAGTCCGCCAGCAGGAAGAGAGGCTCGGCCACCAGCGCCAGGAACGCGGGGATCGCGAGTCGCCAGATCTCCTTGTCGAGGCCCCGACGGTCGGTCTTCGAGCTGGTCTTCGCATCCGCCGGGGTCCACACGGCCTCAAGGTTAAACACTGCCCGTCCGAAGCGTTTTCCAGGGCAGGTGGAAAACCTGTGGAAAACATCCTTGCAGCGCTATGTCGACAAAACGCCCGGGCGGATTCGGTGATCGTGGCCGTGAGCACGGATGAGTGGTGCACTTTCTTCCGTCCACAACCCATGAAAAGCAAAACCGCAGGTCATAGCCACTTTCTCGAACAGGATGCACTAGTTATGCACAGCCAGGTCCCCAGGCTGTTCACATTGACCAGGGTGTCGTCCACCGGTATCCCCTGGTTATCCCCAGGGCCTGTGGATAACTTGCTGTCCCCGATGTGGTCTGCGACGTAGGGTCGCGGAGACTTGAGGTGTCGTCGAGGGTCGGCCGAGCCTGCGCGAGCAGCACCCATCGCTCCGCTTCAGCGGAACTGTCGGTGCCCGCCCGTAGCGTGGGCCCGGAATCGACCGAGATCACGCCGCGACGATCCGCAGACCAGGGAGGGCAAGGGAATGAGCGTCACCGAGACCGGCTCGATGGGCGGTTCGGGCGAGTTCCCGGAGCCGCCCTTCGAGGAGTGGGGCGACGGCCCCGCAGCCTACGAACCCGGCAACGCGCCGCGTGCTGTCAACGACCGCACCCCGCCGCAGGACATGGCCGCCGAGCAGGCCGTGCTCGGCTCGATGCTGATCTCGAAGGACGCCATCGCCGACGTCTCCGAGACGCTGCGCGGCACCGACTTCTACCGACCGACCCACGAGTCGATCTACGACTCGATCCTCGATCTCTACAGCCGCGGCGAGCCGGCCGACATGGTCACCGTCGCCGACGACCTGCGCCGCAAGGGCGAGCTGGAGCGCATCGGCGGCGCGCCCTACCTGCACACCCTCGCTTCCAACGTCCCGATCGCCGCCAATGCGGCCTATTACGGCGAGATCGTCCGCGACAAGTCCGTCCTGCGCCGCTTGGTCGAGGCCGGCACCAAGATCGTGCAGATCGGCTACGCGGGCGAGGGCGAGGTCGACAACATCGTCGACGAAGCCCAGGCCGAGGTCTTCAAGCTCACCGACAAGCGCTCCGGTGAGGACTACTCCCCGCTCGCGGACATCATGGACGGTGTCCTCGACGAGATCGAGGCGATCTCCAACCGCGAGGCCGGCCTCTACGGCGTCCCCACCGGCTTCGCCGACTTCGACGAGCTGACCAACGGTTTCCACTCCGGTCAGATGATCATCGTCGCGGCGCGTCCTGCGATGGGGAAGTCGACGCTCGCCCTCGACTTCTGCCGCGCGGCCTCGATCCACAACAACCTGACCAGCGTCTTCTTCAGCCTGGAGATGAGCCGCTCCGAGATCACCATGCGTCTCCTCTCCGCGGAGGCCAAGGTGCCGCTCAACCACATCCGCAACGGCAACATGTCCGACGACGACTGGAACAAGCTCGCCCGCAAGATGGGTGAGGTCTCCAGCGCGCCGATGTTCATCGACGACAGTCCCAACATGACGATGATGGAGATCAGGAGCAAGGCCCGACGCCTGAAGCAGCGTCACGACCTCCGGCTCATCGTCATCGACTACCTCCAGCTGATGAGCTCCGGCAAGAAGGTCGAGTCCCGTCAGCTCGAGGTCTCCGAGTTCTCCCGCCAGATCAAGCTGCTGGCCAAGGAGCTCGAGGTCCCGATCATCGCGTTGTCCCAGCTCAACCGTGGTTCCGAGCAGCGCGCCGACAAGCGCCCGGCGGTCTCCGACCTCCGCGAATCAGGGTCGCTCGAACAAGATGCGGACATGGTCGTCCTCCTCCATCGTGACGATGTCTACGAGAAGGAGTCGACCCGCCCCGGCGAGGCCGACGTGATCATCGCCAAGCACCGTAACGGCCCCACCCGCGACCTCGTCGTCGCCTTCCAGGGCCACTACAGCCGCTTCGTCGACATGGCTCACTGACCAGCTGAGGCTGGGGCTGCGGCTACCGAACCTCAGTTCGTGGCCGCGGCGACGACCAGGTCGATCGTCTCGGCCACGATGTCGCCGCGCATGTCGGGAAGCGGCTCGCCGGAGGCATCACCGCTCAGCACCGGAACGTGGATGTGACCCTGCTTGGTCCTGATCCCGAGCGCGTCGCGCAGAGCGGTGGTCCGGTACGCCGACTCGTTGGACAGGTAGTCACCACCCGCGCCTGAGACGGCGGTCGAGCCGGGGGTCGGGTCCTCGCGCGTGACGGGGGCCGTCCCACCGGCGGGGATCTCGGTGATGACGTGGTTGATGTTGATGGGGAAAGCCCCGCTGACCGAGCTCTGCATCGCCTCGGTCGGGAGCGACGTACGCGTCCACTGAGGCTGCTGCTCCTCGTGCGGCACCTCGGACGGGATCGGGATCATGCCGGTTCGGCTGATCCGGTCGTTGTCACCGAACCCGCCGCGGTTGGCGCCGTTCCAGTACTCGAGGTCGAACTTCCCGGCGCGGCCCTGGCTGATCGTGATCGCGGTGTCGACATCCCGCTTGCCCGGGATCAGGTGGGGCATGAACGCCCGCTCGACGATGCCCTCGGCGAACGGATCCCACAGCACCGGGAACACGACGGCCTGGATCTCGACGGGCCCGTCGGCCGTCTCGAGGACCCGCCCGTCCATGGCGAGCGCGGACGCTCCGGACGGGTTCGACTGGCGGATGTTGCGGTCCAGTGTGAAGGGGTCGAAACCGGACACCAGAACCCGCTGATCACGGTGTTCGGTAGCGGCGAAAGCAGTGGTGTCGACACCTCGCGACGCCGTCTCGAACGCCCGGAGCACCTTGGCTCGGGCATCCTCGGACCAGCTGGGGAACCCCGGCTCGACCGCCGCGATCTCCGCCTGGCCGAGCAGGCGCGCCCAGTAGAGCGGTCGGTCGTCGCTCGCCGGGAGCCCGCCGGCGTCGACGCGTCCCTGTGCCACGTCGACCGCCCGGGCCCACAACGCTCGCCCAGCGGCACGAGCGGCGCCGATCGCTTCCCGGCTGCTGTCAGCGGCACACAGAGATGCGCGAAGCGCGGTGCCGGTCCGGTCGAAGCCCGACCGGGCCAGCAGGTCGGTGACCACGGGGTCGTCGAGACGCGTGTGCTCGACCCGGAGCTGCGGCTCGGCGACGGTGCCGCAGTGCGGTGCTGCGTACGCGGTGGCGGGGGACGTGATGCCGGCAGCGCCGGTGGTGAGCGCGGTGGTCAGGAGTGCAGCCGCAGCGATGGTGAGTGCCGTACGTCGAATCATCGGGAGTCCTTCCGAGTCAGGCCCGACGGTGCCGGGTGCACCGGATTCTTCATGGTCGGGATTCCCGGTGACAAGGGCCTGACCCGTGCCGCCGGGAGCCGGCCGGGTCACCGATGGACACCGGTCAGAAAACCCGTCGCCGGTGTCCCGCTGCGTCGGCAACGATGACCGCATGTCGCTCACCATCTCTGTGCTCGCCGACCGACCAGATCTCGCCGAGGCGATGTGGGACATGCCCAGCTCCTGGCCGGAGTTCATGCGCCAGGATCCGATCGGTGGCCTCTACTACGGCAACGTCGAGACGCGGTTCAGCCCGTTCGTCCTGGTTGCCCAGGACGAGACCGGCCAGGTCGTCGCGTGCGGCTACTCGGTCCCCTTCGTGCGCGGCAACCGCGAGGAGCTGCCGGACAACGGGTGGGACTTCGTCATCCGGGAGGGCCTGCTGGCGAACATCCGAGGTCAGGAGCCCGATGCGATCTCCGCGGTCGAGATCGCCGTTCACCCCGATCACCAGGGGAGGGGCCTCTCGGCCCAGATGCTCGGCGCGATGCGCGACAACGCCGCCCGGCACGGCTTCGCTGAGCTTCTGGCGCCCGTACGACCGAACGGCAAGACCGACGCCGACGAGCCGATGTCGACGTATGTGACCCGGGTCCGCGAGGACGGTCTCCCTGTCGACCCGTGGCTGCGGGTCCACGTACGGGCCGGCGGCTACATCGAGCGGGTGGCTGCTCGGTCGATGGTCATCCCCGGCACCCTGACGGATTGGCGGAGCTGGACCGGGCTGCCGTTCGACAAGAACGGCCCGGTGCTGGTGCCGGGCGCCCTGGCTCCGGTGCACTGCGACCTCGACCACGGTGTCGCCACCTATGTCGAGCCGAACGTGTGGGTCGTACACCGCACCGGCGCCCCGTCGTGAGTCGACGGGACGCCGGTGCGGCACGCTGCCCGACAACGGGTCAGTCGGTGAGCTCCTTCACCTGGACATTGCGATAGTCGACGGTCTCACCCCCGCCGTGGTTCTGCATGCCGACGAATCCGGCCAGGTCCCGAGCGGGATCGGTGCTGGTGAAGTCGTTCACCAGGGTCCCGTTGAGGAAGATCCGGACGCGAGAGCCTTCGACGCGGATGTCGTAGGAGTTCCACGAACCGACCGGCTTGAGAGAAGCAGCGACCGCGTCGGCGTCAGCACCCTGGAAGGTGTAGATGGCACCGGTCGTGCGGTCCGGGGCGTCGCTGGCGTCGATCTGGACCTCATAGCCCTGGTTGACCGCGACCCACGGGTCGTTGCCGGGGTCGGGGAAGCCGATGAAGACGCCGCCGTTGTCGTCGCGCAGCAGCTTCCAGTCGAGCTTGAGGCTGTAGTCGCTGAACTCCTGCTCGGCGTACCACAGCAGGCCCATGCCGTTGGTCGTACGCAGCGAGCAGTCGTCCTGCCGGCCGAAGGAGCCCGCACCGGCCATCCGCCACGAGGCCAGGGAGGTCAGGGTCCCGTCGAACAGCGAGGTGTAGCCCGCGGCGGGCCGCTTCGGTGAGCAGATGTCGTCGCCGCCGCCGACCTTGAGAACGTCGAAGTTCACGTTCCCGTCATCGCCCTGGTCGTAGCTGAGCGTGATCCGGTTGACCCCGGCCTTCAGGCGCATCGGCCGGGTGACCGTGGCCCAGGTCTGCCAGTCGCCCGTGGACTCCAGCGCCCACGGCGCGACCTCGGTGCCGTTGAGGTAGACCGAGACCCGCTTGGTGCCGGGCGCGGGGTCGGGGCCGTTGGCGTAGCGCAACCGGACCGGGTACGTCCCGGCGCGATCGACCTCCGCGTCGAAGGTCACCGAGGCGCCGACGTTGCCGAAGCCGTCCACGAACCCGGAGCCGGAGTAGCCGTTGTGCTCGACGGCGACGTTGGCGCTGCCGCGCAGGGTCGCCTGCTCGGCCTCGAGGTAGTTGCGGTCGGCCGGCGACTCATAGCCGGGGATCGAGTTGAGCGTGTACCAGGCCTCGGTGTTCCACAGCTCTTCACCGTTCGCGCCGGTGAACGGCCGCGGCGAGCGCAAGTGCACGACCCGGCCCTCCTCCAGGCCGTCCACGGTGAGCTTCACCGAGGTGCGGTCGGCCGAGACCTGGGCGCCCGAGACGAACAGCGGACGCTCGTCGATCTTCGGCCCGCCATAAGTCGGCCGCGGCGCGTAGCGCCAGTGGGTCATCCGGAAGGCGGCGTTCGGGTCCTCGGCGATCTTGTCGATCGTCTCCTGCGACAGCGGCTGGGTGTAGCGGATCTCGAAGCCCTTGCTGGTGGCGCGCATCTGGTGCATGTCGAACGCCTTGCCGTCGGTGGGACTCATCCGCTGCAGGCCGTAGCGGAGTTTGCCCGGCTCGCTCCAGTTGCCCGCCTCGCCGATGCCGCCGACGTAGATCGACCCGTCCGGGCCGAGCAGGGTGCGGTTCACGCCCGCCTCGAGACCGGCGGACCAACGGAAGACCGCGCCCTGGTACTCACCCTCGACCTTCTCCAGGAACCCGCGCTGCAGGCCGCCGTAGGTGACGTCGCCGAAGATCATCTGACCGGCGTACGCACCCTTCTCCAGCATCATGGGGCTGCTGGGGGAGTTGCCGATCTCGTTCTGCGGCACCCACAGGGCGGGGCCGGTGACCGGCTGGTCGTCGAACGGCCCGGACGGGTTGGTGTAGTGGTTGAAGAACCGTCCCGGCTTGACGTGCACCAGCTTCGAGCTCGGCAGCCAGGCACCCTGGTTGTCCATCACGAACAGGTCGCCGTCGGGTCCGCGCATCATCCCGTTCGGCGTGCGCAGCCCGCCGGCGAGATAGGTGACCTCACCGGTGTCGCGATCGATCTTCAGCGTGGTGCCGCGGTTGCGTGCCGGCTGCGGGTCGGTGGTGGCGCCTCCGTTGTTGATCGCGACGGACAGGTTGACGTAGAAGCTCTCCTCGTCGTGGAGCAGGCCGAAGGCGAACTCGTGGAAGTTCTCGCCGAAGGGCCACTCCGCCACCTTCCGGTGCTTGTCGTAGAAACCGTCGCCGTCGGGGTCGGTCAACTCGGTGAGCTGGTCGCGCTCGGAGACGAAGATCGAGTCGTCGATGATCGCCACGCCCATCGGGTTGAACAGGTCGGTCGCGACCTTCTCCACCGTGACGTCGTCGGGCCCGGTGGCGGTGTCGGGGTTGCTGAGGAGGAAGATCTCACCGGGCTCGGGGTCCTCGACCCAGCCTGCCGGGCTCACCGACCCCGAGGTCACCACGGCGAGCCGACCGTCCTTCGCCCAGTCCAGCGCGGACACCATCGGCTCGAAGCCGTCCGGTCGCAGGTCGGTCAGGTCGTACCCGGGGTGGACGCTGTCCAGCTGCATCCCGTCACCGGCGGTGTCGTCCTGTCCCTCGCAGTACTTCGTGCCCGGCGCGGTCACCCGCACCACGCCTGCTTCGGTGCTCAGGACGTCGGTGGGCACCAGCGAGAAGTCGCCGGCGCCCGGCGGGCGCCACTGCAGGCGCAGCACCTCGCCGCCACCGTCCTCGAAGTGCTCCACACGCAGGTCGTGCATGCCCTCGCTGAGCGACACGGAGCCGTCCTTGGCGGTCTCTCCGTGCAGCCCGTCGTGGTCGATGACCTCCGAGCCGTCGATGACCAGCCGGGAGCCGTCGTCGCTGATCAACCGGAACTCGTACGTCCCGGCGGCATCGATCCGCAGGTTGGCCAGCGCGTGCGAGATGAACCGGTCGGCCAGGCCGAAGTCGGCGGGCGAGTCGTAGTCGATGAGCGAGGTGAGCTTGTCGACGTTGGGTGTCTGGCCGCCGCGCAGCGTGCACAGCTCCTGGATCGGGCGGCTCATGTCGTAGGTGCGCAGGGTGACGCCCGGTTCCTGCGGTGGTAGATCCGCAGCTGCAGCGGTGGCGGGAGAGCCGCCGAGTAGCGCGGCCACAGCTGACAGGCCGACGAGTGAGCCGAGCACGGCTCTGGACGGGGGGACGTGGATCATGGGGGCCTCCGCGAGAGATATGACGTGAGTCACACCTGAAATTAGGGCCCGCCGACGAACTTCGTCAAGCAGTTGTGAAACTTTCGCAAGTAGATTTGAAATGTGACGGTCAGGCTTTGCGTGGGTGCTGTGTCATCCAGCCTGGAAGGTCGCCGATCGGCCTGTCGTCGGCCACCTCGGCGAGTGCCTCGACCATCGTGTCGAAGCGCTCGGGGCCGAGCTGGCGCCGCCAGCGGTCGATGACGCGCTCGAAGCCGGCCGCGCTCGCCCCTAGGAACTCGTCGGCGTGACGCGTGCGCCGCAGCAGGACTGCCCTTCTGTCGCCGGGGACCGGCTCGCGGGTGACATACCCTGCCTCCTCGAGGACGGTCGCGGTCTTGGCGGCGGCCTGTTTCGAGACGCCGAGGCGTTGGCCGAGCTGATTGATGGTGCATCCCTCGTCTCCGACGGCCTGGAGCGCGAAGCCGTGAAGCGGCCGCGCGCCGGGGTAGCCCTGCTCGGCCAGCTCGTCGTGGAGCGCGTCGACGCCTTGGCGGAACGCGCCGGCCAGCAGGAGTACGACCCTCCATCCGGGTTCACTCATCGCCCGCTCCTTTCTGTCGACAACCTGGTTGACGATATCGCGTGCGCTGCCTACGGTTTAGACAACCATGTTGTCTAAATCAGGAGCAGCCATGCCTGCCAGCAAGATCGCTCAGTCCGACGCCCGCCACACCGAGACGCCGAATGCGGCGATGACGACCCTCGCCTCGCCGACACAGGGAGGCACTGGAACGCTGAGCCTGTGGCGGACCGCGATGCGCCCGGGGCAGAGCGGACCGCTGCACTCCTTCGACGTCGAGCAGGTCTGGCACGTGCTCGAAGGCGCGACGACGATCGTCGTGGACACCGAGCCCATCACCTTGGCGGTTGGCGACACCCTGGTCGTACCCGCCGGCATCTCGCGGAGGGTTCACACCGACACCGGGGTGACCTTCATCGTGTCCGGGCCGGCGAGCGGCAAGGCGACTCAGGGTGGCGGGGAGGCCGTCGCGCCACCGTGGATCGTGTGACGCGTGAGCGTGTCTGACGGCTCGCCGGCGCCGCTCACGCCTGTGGGGCCCGAGCGAAGACGACCGCTCCCGGGATCTCCTCGTCGGGCCGGATGAGGAGTTCTGCGTCGATCGTGAAACCGGCCTCCCGCAGCCAGCGGGAGACCTGCTCGGGCCGCCGTCGATGACTGTCGACGCTGATCGGGCGCCCGGTGTAGCCGATGGTCGAATGTCGAGTCTCGTCGCCGACGTGGAATCCGACGAGCAACGGGCCGCCGGGGCGGAGCACGCGCCGGAACTCCCCGAACACGCCGGGCACGGCGACGTCGGGAATGTGGATGACGGACCAGAAGGCGAGTACGCCGCCGACCGAACGGTCGAGGAGCGGGAGATCCGTCATCGAGCCGACCTCGAACCCGAGATCTGGATGGTCGCGCCGCGCGATGGCGATCATCTCGGGCGAGAGGTCGATCCCGAAGGCATCGACCCCGAGGTCTTGAAGGTGCCGGGTGATGTACCCGGGTCCGCAGCCCACATCCGCGACCGGCCCGCCACCTGCGCCGCCCACCGACTCGGCGAACACCGTCAGGCTCGCACGCAGATGAGGATGCTCGTCGAGCAGACCCTGCACCTTCTCGGCGTAGCCGGCGCCGTCGGTGTCGTACGAGTCGCGCGTCTCGTTCAGCCAGTTGTCTGCCATTGCGACGATGCTAGGGCAGCCGGCGCTCTTCGTGACGGACGCGCTGCCAGCCACAGCCGCGAGCAGCGGTCTCACGAGATCTGTACCCAGGAGGACGGCGGCCCGGCGCCATGGGTCAGGGAACGGACCCGAAGAGCCGATCCAGATGCTGGTCGACGGCAGCGAGTGCGGCCCGGGGCTCGATCACGCCGAGCTCGAGGAGGGGCGTGAAGCCGGTCAGCGAGAGGATGAGGTCGGTCTCGATCGACGGGTTGCGGTCCGACGGGATCTGACCATCGGCGATGGCCTGTCGAACGAGGCTCTCGACGAGATCCCGTCCCTCGCGGAGCCCGACACGTGCCACCTCGCGCAGGTCGGGGTCGTGCAGGGCCTCGAGGACGTACGCCGCGTTCATCCGGCTGGTGGCGCGGGCATCGGCATGCAGGGGGAGCATCTCGGTGAGCACGACCCGCAGCACCTCCCGCGGATGCGGAGGCTGACGGAGCCCGTTCAGGCCACGTGCGACCCGGTCGGAGGTCTGGTCGGCGGCGAACTCCATCGCGAAGGTCAGCATCGCGGTGCGGGAGGAGAAGTAGTGCTGGAGCTGCCCGAGCGAGACACCCGCCTCGCGGGCGACCTCGCGCATGGTCGCTCGCGGCCAGCCCTGGTGCTCGACGACCCGCCACAGTGCGTGTGCGATCGCTTCGCGTCGCTCGCGGTGGTCGACCTGCTTCGGCATCGCTCGGCCTCTCGTCCTGGTTTCAATACGCGTGACATAATACAGGTGACTTGCATCGAGGTGGACGAAGGAGGGCAGATGTCCAGTGCGGCGCCCCATGACCCCTACGCCTTCGCGATCGACGACTCCGTCGCGATCGCCCTGCTCGCCGATCTCCAGGTCCGGAAGGCGATCGCGCGCGGCGAGTTCGACGATCTGCCGGGCGCCGGCGAGCCGATCGACCTGCCGGACCAGCACGACCCGGAGTGGTGGATCCGCAGTCTCATTCAGCGCGAGCACATCGCGCTGCTGCCCTCCTCCATCCAGCTCCGCAAGGACGATGCCGCGCTGGACGAGCGCCTCGACCAGCTGACGGACGAGAGGTCCGTACGCCGGGAGATCGACGACTTCAATGCGCGCGTGATCCGGGCCCGCTACGAGCTGCCGACAGGGCCGCCGTTGATCACCATGCCGCGTGACCCCGATGCCACGGTCGCCGCATGGGCGGAGCGCCGGGCGACGCGAGCGGCCAAGGCCCGCGAGGCCGCTCCATCGGCTGGGCCGCGGCGGGCTCGGCGCCCCAGATTCCGTCGCCGCCGGTAGAAGACCGGTCGGGGTCGCTCACCGCGACAGCTCCTCCAGCACCGTCCGGAGCCGGCTCAGGACCCGCGCGGTCGTAGCCAGGTCGTCGGCCGCGATCCCCTGCACGCGCTCGGCGATCACTGCGTCGACGGTTGGCGTCGCCGCGGCGAAGGCGCGCTCACCGTCTGGTGTCAGCGCCAGGATCGAGGACCGCCGGTCGTGGGGGTTCGATGCCCGCCGACACAGGCCCGCCGCCTCCAGCCGGTCGACGGCCTTGCTCGCCGTGCCGACACCGATGTCCATCGACGCCACGATGTCGGATACGCGGCAGTCGGGAGTCGTCGCGATCAGCTCGAGCATCTGGAACTGCCCGAGGGTGAGGCCGTCGTGCCCGGTACGCACCCTCGCGTCCAGCTGGTTGAAGAGCCGCGTCTCGGCGCGGACGAGGTCGGAGAAGAGCTGCCAGCCGTCGGTCATGACGAAAACCTGCTTCCAGGGAATTATATCGAAAGGAATCTACTTCCCTTCGATACAACATCGTCCCATGCAGGAGGCCTCACCGTGAGCAAGCAGCAGCGCGACGCACTGGACGCCGCCATCCGTGACTTCCCGTTCGATCCGTCGGTGACCGTCGAGGAGGCCCGTGCCGGCTTCGACGCCGGTCAGACCCGGCCGCTGCCCGACGAGTCCGGGGCCAGGCCGGTCGCGATCGGCGGGATCCCGGCCCTGGAGCTGTATCCCGCGGCCACCGGGGGGACGCTCCTCTACCTCCACGGCGGCGGGTACGTCCTCGGTTCGGCCCGCACCGGCGCGCCGCTGGCCGACGGGCTGGCCGCCCGTGCCGGCCTCCGTGCGGTCGCGATCGACTACCGCCTCGCTCCGGAGGCGCCCTACCCGGCGGCGGTGGAGGACGGGCTCGCGGCGTACCGGGGACTGCTCGAGAGCGGCATCGAGCCGCATCGGCTCGTGCTGGCCGGCGACTCCGCGGGCGGCGGCCTGACGATGGCGACGCTGCTGGCCGCGAGGGCGGCCGGCCTCCCGCAGCCGGCGGCAGCGGTCGTGTTCTCGCCGTGGACAGACCTGACGCTGTCCGGCGCGACGGTCGAGACCAAGCGGGACGCGGACCCGCTCTTCGACCGCACCGCGCTCGAGTGGTTCGCCGACCGATATCTGGGCGGTGCCGATCCCGTCGACCCGTTGGCCAGCCCGGCGCTCGCGGACCTCACCGGGCTGCCGCCGCTCCTGATCCAGGTCGGGTCCCGCGAGGTGCTCCTGGATGACTCCGTGAGGCTCGCTGCCAGGGCCGCGGAGGCGGACGTCGAGGTGACCCTCGAGGTCGGCGCCGACCTTCCGCACGTCTTCCAGAACCAGGCCGGGTCGCTCGACGAGGCCGATGCGGCCCTCGGCCGGGCGAGCCGGTTCCTGGTGGAGCGGCTTGCCGGGGCGCTCGGGCTCTAGCTCGCCGCTCGCGTCACCAGCTCGGTCAGGCGCTCCTCGACGGCCGGGTTCATCACGGTCACCGCGAAGACGGTCGGCCAGATGTCGCCGTCGTCGAGGTTGGCCCACTCCTGGAAGCCGACCTCGGCGTAGCGCATCTTGAACTTCCCGGCGCACTTGTAGAACACCACGACCTTGCCGTCGGAGTTGGCGTAGGCGGGCATGCCGTACCAGGTCTTCGGGGCCAGGTCGGGCGCGTGCGTGGTCACGATCCGGTGGAGCGCCTCGCCGATCGCGCGGTCGTTGTCGTCCATCGCCTCGATCTTCTCGAGGCAGTCCGCGAGATCGGCCTCCGCCTTCTTGCTGCCGGTGCCACGCTTGGCGGCCGTCCTGCGCTCTGCGGCGGCCTCCTTCATGGCGGCCTTCTCTTCCTCGGTGAACGTGGTGCTCTTCGCCATCGGTCTTTCCTTCCTGAGCAGGTCTGTTGAGACGAGCCTAAGGACACCGATGCTCAGTACGCTTCTTCGTTCCTGATCAGTACCCGCCAGGGTAAAGCGCGAGACACTGACGGAAGCCCCGAGAAAGTGACCGAGTATGGCCCACCCGATTCCCCCTCAATCCGACCCTCTCGCTCAGTCCGGAGCGACCCGATGACCACGCACGACCGCCCGAGCCGGGCAGAGCTCCACGACAGGCCCGGACCGCTTCGGGGCACATCCTGGGAGCTCTTCGACGATCCCTGGCGAGGGACCCCGTCGTTCGCGGACGAGCAGGCAGTCGTCGCCGCGGCGGGCCTGGTCCAGCTCGGCGAGACGTTCGGGTTGGACTATCCGATCGACGCGTTCACCCCCGGGATGTCCACTGCTGGGAAGCCGGTCGAGCACGTCATCTACGCCAACCACCCGGCGCACCGCGACGACTGCCTCAACAGCTTCTATCTCCAGTCCTCCAGCCAGATCGACGGCCTGCGCCACCGGCGCGCGGACGACGTCGGGTTCTACGCGGGCATCGCTGATGAGCAGGTCGTCCCCGGGACCGAGGAGATCGGCATCCAGGTCTGGGCCGACCGGCCGATCGTCACCCGGGGCGTCCTGGTCGACATCGCCGGACTCCTCGCCCGGCGCGAGGAGGTGCTCGACCACGAGGCGGGCGAGCCGATCCCCTTCGACTACATCGACCAGGCGCTCACTGCGCAGGCCGTCGAGCTTCGACCAGGTGACATCGTCATGCTCCACACGGGATGGTGCGAATGGTTCCTCGGTCTCACCATCGAGCAGAAGCTGGCTCAGCAGGCTCTCGGCCGCGCCACCGGCATCGCGCAGAGCCAGGAGGTCCTCGACTGGGCCTGGGACAACGGCCTGGCCCTGCTCGCCGCGGACACGTTCGCGGTCGAGTGCCTGCCGCCCGTACCCGACTCTCCCTTCCTCCAGTCGGCTCCCAACGATCGCGGCATGATGCACCAGGAGTTCCTGGCCAAGCTCGGTATGCCGCTCGGCGAGCTGTGGCGCCTCGGCCCGCTGGCCCACCGCATGGATCAGCTGCAGCGGTGGGAGGCTTTCCTCAGCGTCAAGCCGCTCAACATCACCGGCGCGACCGGTTCCCCGGCCAACGCCGTCGCGATCATCTGACCGGCCAGACCGGTCAGACCGTACGCGTCAGGGCGGCCGCCAGGCGGTCGGCCGCCCCCGGCTCGGCCTCGGGCAGGAAGAGCGAGGGCTCGACGAGCTCGAGCTCGAGCACGCAGTAGGAGCCGTCGTTGTCGCGGACCAGGTCGACCCGGGCGTACGTCGGGGTGCCGAGCCGTTCGACGACCAGGTCCATGGCTGCCTGTGCCGCCTCGATCTGCTCCGCCGAGGCGGTGTGGGCGGCGGTGGTCTCGACCGCGAAGAGGTTGTCGACGGCGCCGGCCTGCGGCAGCTCGACCCGCTTGCTCGCGGCGTGGCTCAACCGGCCCTCGAAGAAGACCATCGGCCATTCGCCGTCCACCGGCACCGACTTCAAGAAGGGCTGGACCAGCGCCACGTTGCCCGCGGCGTGCAGGCGCGCGATGTGAGCCGCAGCGGCGGCGTGATCCTCGGCCCCGTAGGCGACGACCTCACGGCTTCCGGCACCGACCGCCGGCTTCACCAGGAACTCCTCGTCCGGGAGGTCCGCCTGGGTGCCAGGCGCGACGAAGACCGTGGGCGTGATCGGCACTCCGGCGGCGTCGAGCTCGGCCAGATACCTCTTGTCGAGGCTCCACCGCACGAGGGCGGGTGGGTTGACCAGCTCGGTGAGCTGCGCGACCTCGTCGACCCAGGCCAGGAACTCGGCCAGCCGTTCCGGATAGTCCCAGGTCGAGCGGAGCACCACCCGGTCGTACGCTGCCCAGTCGACGTCCTGGTCGTCCCAGTCGACCACGTCGACGGTGACGCCGGCCTCGGCCAGCGCTGTCAGAGCAAGCTGCTCGTCCTCGTCGCGACCGCGCGCCTCGCGTGCGGTCACCCATGCCAACCGGTTGATCTGCTTCACCATGGTCCGCACTATGGATCCTCGCCCTCGGGCGAGCAAACCCGCCCGAGGGTGGCCCGGTCGGCCGCCGGTTCGACGGGACGGCCCGTAGGTTGGACGCGAAGGCAGTCGTCATCGGAGGGAGGGTGCCGTGCGCCGCTGGGTGCGCCGGTCGTTGTGGGACGTCGTCCCACGCGACGACCGTCCGAGCGAGGCTGCCCTGCGCCGTCGCCGTCTCGTCACGGTGGCGTTCGGCCTGCTCGGCGCGGTCGTGCTCGGGGTCTCGCTGCGTATCGATCCCGGCAGCGTCTGGTTCTATCCGGCGACCTTCGCCCTGGCAGGTGTGTGGACGATCGGCGCCTTCGCGTCGGGACCGTTGCATCTGGGCCGGATCGGCGCTCGGGGTGAGCCGGGGGAGCAACGGCTGGTCCGTCCGGTGCTGTCCCCGATCCTGCTGGGCCTGGGACTGGCGGCGATCTTCGTCGTCGGTGGCCTGGTCGTACGCGAGATCCCCTGGCTGGACCAGCAGGTGCGGTCGGTGACCGACTTCGCCGACCAGGGCTCGCTACCGATCCTCGTCGTGGTGACGGCGGTCAACGGGGTGGCGGAGGAGTTGTTCTTCCGCGGGGCCGTCTATGCGGCCCTCCCACGGCACGCGGTCGTCTGGACGACGGTCGCGTACGTCATCGCGACGCTCGCGACCGGCAACGTGATGCTTGCGTTCGCGGCGATCCTGCTCGGCGTCGTGGTCGGTCTCCAGCGACGCGCGTCCGGTGGTGTCCTCGCCCCGATCCTCACCCACTGCACGTGGTCGCTGTCGATGCTCCTGGCGCTGCCGCTGCTCTTCGGGTGAGCCCGGCGTACGTCCCTCAGACCGACATGCCGTCGGCGAGCCGCTCGGCGAGCGCGCGGCGCACCGCCTCTCGGTAGGGGAGCGGATCGCCCGGCACGACCTCGAGGATGCGACGGTCCCGGACCACGACCTCGGTGCTCATCGAGTCGATCAGGTTGCGCCCGGTGGTCACGTCGATGTCGGTCACCAGGGCCAGCCAGTAGGACGACAGCCGCGGGGTCAGCACCGGGACGGGCACGACCGGGATCGTCCGTCCGTTGGTGATCTCCGAGGCGACCCTCAGCATGTCGAGGTAGGTCATCGCTTCCGGTCCGCCGATCTCGAGGACCTCGCCGATGGCGTCCTGGTTGTCGATGACACCCGCCAGGTAGCGGATCACGTCGTCGACGGCGATGGGCTGAGTCCGCGTTGCCGTCCACTTCGGGACCACCATGGCGGGGAGTCGCTTGACCAGCTGCCGGGTCAGCTCCCAGGAGACGCCGCCGTGCCCGACGACGATCGCCGCCCGCAGGACCGTGACCGGGACGCCGGCCTCGGCGAGCAGCCCCTCGACCTCGCGTCGAGAGCGCAGGTGGGGCGAGAGGTCCTCGTCGTCGGCACCGAGCCCGCCGAGGTAGATGATCTGACGCACCCCGGCCCGCGCCGCGGCGGCGCCGAAGGCGCGGGCGGCCCGGGCGTCACGCTCCTCGAAGTCGTCGTGGTCGAGCGAGTGCACCAGATAGACCGCGACGTCGGCGCCCTCGAGCGCGGCCGGTAGCGAGGCCGGGTCGTTCACGTCGGCTCCCACCGGTTCCCCGGGGCCGTCGTAGTCGTCCGGCCTCCGGGTCAGCGCTCGTACCTTGGCGCCGCGTCCGGTCAGCTCCGCGACCAGTCGTCGACCGATGAACCCGGTCGCGCCGGTGACGAGCACGGTGGTCGAGGTCTCCATGGGTCGAGCCTACGGACGTCGTCAGACCGGACGGCAGTCCTGGCCGCAGCCTTCCTCGGGGACCGGCCCTGAGGCGTGCGACGCCGGTCGGTGCAGCACTGCACCGGTCGGCGTCACCAGGACGTCCGGTCCCTCCACGCGACCGGTTCCGTCGACGATCAGTGCGTGGTCGCGCGGCGTGAGCGGTGCGTACGTCAAGGTGAGGGCCGGGTTGGTGGCGAGGTTCGCGCGCGTGCCGCGGCCGGGATCGGAGATCCGCAGCGCCGAGCCTTCGACGACCGGGTCCACGACCACGACCTTGATCCGCTCGCCGGCGGTGGTCAGCAGGAACCCGCTGCCGAAGCGCTCGAGCGTGGCGGCGAGATCGGACAGCGCTACCGGGATGCTCATATCCGGCACGTTAGGGCATGTCTGGTGAAGACACGGCGGCCGCGAGCGGCGTTTCGGGCCGATCTGGCAAGGCGCCCGCCGCGAAGACATCCTGACGGCTTTCGAGTGGCGGCAACGCAGCCAGATCGGATGCGAAACGTCGCGTAGCGGGCGTGGATTTGCCAGACATGCCCTAGTCGACGTGCGGGGCTGACGCGGGTGTATCGGTGATCATGGAAGCATGGCGATGAATGGCAAGCGGGTCGCTCTCGCCCTGGGGGCAGGCGGTGCACGGGGCTACGCCCACCTGGGTGTCGTCCAGGAGCTGCGGGCGCGGGGGCACGAGATCGTGGCGGTCGCGGGCACCTCGATGGGGGCGTTGGTCGGCGGCCTGGTCGCGGCGGGCAAGGACGAGGACTTCGCGGGCTGGGCGGCGGCGCTGCGTCAGATCGACGTGCTGCGACTGCTCGACCCGAAGTGGCGGGCGGGCGGTGCGTTCAATGCCGACGGCGTCGTCGCGGAGCTGGAGACCCTCCTGGGCGAGCAGCTCATCGAGGATCTGCCGATCCCGTTCACTGCGGTCGCCACCGATCTGGAGTCGCACCGTGAGGTGTGGTTCCAGCGGGGCCCGCTGGTCAAGGCGATCCGGGCCTCGATCGGCATCCCCGGCGTCTTCCTCCCGGTGATGTGGAACGGCCGGGTGCTCGTCGACGGCGGCCTGCTCAACCCGCTGCCGATGGCTCCGACCGCCGCCACGCCGGCCGACCTGACCATCGCAGTCTCGCTGCAGGGCCGGCGCACCCAGCGCGGAACGAACTCGCCGGTGGTCGAGAACTCCGCCGACGTCACCGCCGACGATGACGGCACGACGGTCTTCCGGCGGCTCCGCGGCAAGCTGGGCGTCGGCGGCGAGATGACCACGGCGCGGGCGGAGTCGAACCGCGCGCAGCCCGACCTGCGCGTCGCCGACGTGATGACGCTGTCGTGGGATGCGATGCAGGAGATGATCGCGCGCTACCGGCTGGCGGGGCTGCCGCCCGACGTCCTGATCACCGTGCCGGTCGACGCGGCCCGCACGCTCGATTTCCATCGGGCCACCGAGATGATCGAGCTCGGCCGGCAGCTGGCGGCCAAGGCGCTCGACGACGCCGGCTGCTGAAGCTGTCGAGACCCTGGGGCGAGCTGCGACCGCGATGACGAGGAGAGGCGGCCCCGCGGCGTACCCTGCCTCCGATGAGCACCTACCGGTCCGACTGCTCCCGCTGCGCCGGCCTGTGCTGCGTAGCGCTGTCCTTCACGCGCTCCGCGGACTTTCCGGTGGACAAGGCCGCCGGCGACCCGTGCCGTCATCTCGGTGACGACTTCGGGTGCGGCATCCATGACCGGCTGCGGGATCGCGGCTATGCCGGGTGCACCGTGTTCGAGTGCTTCGGCGCCGGCCAGCAGGTCACCCAGGTGACGTTCGGCGGCACCGACTGGCGCACCGAGCCCGCGTCCCGGCAGGAGATGTTCGACGTGTTCGGCGTGATGCGGCAGCTGCACGAGATGCTGGCGCTGCTCGAGGAGGCCGCGTCCCGCGGCACCGCCGCCGACCTCGCGGAGGTGACCGGCCTGGTCTCTGCCGCGTCCGCCGGCACCCCTGAGCAGGTCCTCGCGACCGATGTCCCCGCGCTCCGCGCAGTCGTCGGGAACGCGCTGCGCCAGGTGAGCGCAGAGGTACGCCGCCCCGCCGGCGCATCGCTGAGCGGCAACGACCTGGTGGGCAAGGATCTGCGGCGCCGGGACCTGCGCCGCGCCGATCTCCGGGGTGCTCTCCTGATGGCGGCCGATCTGCGTCACGTGGACCTGACCGACGCCGACCTGCTCGGCGCCGATCTTCGAGACGCCGCTGTCGTCGGCGCGGACCTGTCCCGAGCACTCTTCCTCGGCCAGCCGCAGGTCAACGCCATGCGCGGCGACGCCGAGACCAAGCTGCCCCAGGGCCTCGCCCGTCCCGTGCACTGGGCCTGACCCGGCTCGCCGCGAAACTGGGCGAAAGTGGCGCACCAGACCCGGTTCCGGCGGCCACTTTCGCCCACTCGCGACGATCAGGCCAGCGTGGCCGTGTCGATCACGAAGCGGTAGCGCACGTCGGAGGCCAGAACCCGGGCGTACGCCTCGTTGATCTGGTCCGCGGAGATCACCTCGATCTCGGAGCCGATGCCGTGCTCGGCGCAGAAGTCGAGCATCTCCTGGGTCAGCGCGATGCCGCCGATCATCGAGCCGGCGAAGTTGCGCCGGTTGGTGAGCAGCGAGAACACGTTGACGCTCAGCGGCGCCGGTGGGGCGCCGACGTTGACCAGGGTGCCGTCCACGTCGAGCAGCCCGAGGTAGTCGTCGACGGGGATCTCGGCGCTGACCGTGTTCACGATCAGGTCGAAGCTGTTCTTCAGGGTCGAGAAGGTCGCCGGGTCCGAGGTGGCGTAGTAGTGGTCGGCGCCGAGCCGGAGCCCGTCCTCCTGCTTCTTCAGCGACTGCGAGAGCACGGTGACCTCGGCGCCCATCGCGTGGGCGATCTTGACACCCATGTGGCCCAGCCCGCCGAGGCCGACGATCGCGACCCTCTTGCCCGGGCCGGCACCCCACTTCTTCAGAGGTGCGTACGTGGTGATGCCGGCGCACAGCAGCGGCGTCGCGGCCGCGGGGTCCATGCCCTCCGGCACCTTCAGCGCGAAGTGGGCGTTGACGACGACGTGGGTGGAGTAGCCGCCCTGGGTGAACGAGCCGTCGCGGTCCTTCGCGGCGTACGTCCCGACCCCGCCGCCGGGCGTCGAGCAGTGCTGCTCGTCGCCGTTGCGGCAGTTGTCGCACTCGCGGCACGAGTTCACGAAGCAGCCGACGCCGACCCGGTCGCCGACCTTGTGGTCGGTGACCGCGGAGCCGACCTCGGTGACGCGGCCGACGATCTCGTGGCCCGGGACGACCGGGAACGGCTGCGGGCCCCAGTCGCCGTTGACGGTGTGGATGTCGGAGTGGCAGATGCCGGCGTACTCGATCGCGATGAGGACGTCGTTCTCACCGACCGCGCGGCGCTCGATGGTGGTCGGAGCCAGCGGCTCGCCGGCGGCAGGGGCTGCGTACGCGTTGACGCGCATGGAGGTTCTCCTGGGTCGAGATGATGGGTGGGTCACTGGCTCTCGCGGCTACGGATCCGCTCGGCCAGTGCGTGTGCCTGCTCGCCGATCTCCTCGGCGCGGGCTTGGTCACCGGCTTCGACGGCACGCCAGTAGTCGGTCTTGAGACCGACGTACGTCCGGCGCAGCTCGAGGTACTCGGCCTCCCGGGCGAGGCGTGCCGAGTGCTCGGTGAGCATCTCGATCTGCTCGCGGGCACCGTCGCTGCCGAGACGGCTGTTGGCGACGTACGCCCGCATGTCGTCGATCGAGAGGCCGATCGCGGCCAGGCAGGCGACGCCGGTCAGCCGGTCCATGTCGGACTCGTCGTAGACCCGGTGCCCGCTGCTGGCGCCGCGGCTGACCGGCTCGATCAGCCCGATCGTCTCGTAGTAGCGCAGCGTGCTGGCCGGCAGCCCGGTCAGCGCCGCCACCTCCCGGATCGTGTAGGTCCGAGTCGTCGATGCAGTCACACCTGAGACGCTAGGAACTTCAAGTACTTGAAGTCAAAGGGATGATTTATCGACATGTGTATTTGCCTTGCCGAGTGCCTGCGGGCCGGGCGTACATTGCGAGCATGGCCATCCGCACCCATGCCGGCGTCGACAGCTATCTCGACGGCCTGCCCGACTGGCAGCGCGAGATCTGCGCCGAGCTGCGCGAGATCATCCACGACGCCGACCCGGAGATCGAGGAGACGATCAAGCGCACGGTCCAGCCCTATTTCGTGCTGCAGGGCAACGTGTGCGCTCTCCTCGCCACGAAGGACCACGTCAACCTGTTCCTCTACGACCCGACCGTCCCCGACCCCGCCGGGATCATCAACCAGGGGCACGGCAACGCCACCGGACGAGCCATCCAGATCTACCGCGACGACCCGATCGACCGCCCCGCGCTGACCGAGCTGCTGCGCGCGATCGTCGCCAACAACCGCGCCGGTGGGTGGCGCCGCCTGCAGAAGGGCTGAGCCTGGATCGGGCCCGTCGAAAAAAAGGTCAGAACCAATCCTTGACCTTGACCCAGCGTCAACCCTCGACGCTATTCGACATGAACCCGACACCAGCCATCCAGATCGCCGGACTGACCAAGTCCTACGGCGACGTACACGTCCTCCAAGGCGTCGACATGACCGTCGAGAGCGGCAGCATCTTCGCCCTCCTCGGCTCCAACGGCGCCGGCAAGACCACGACCGTGAAGATCCTGACGACGCTTCTCAAGGCGGACGGCGGCACGGCGAGCGTCAACGGCTTCGACGTCCAGACCCAGGCCCAGGACGTACGCAGCTCGATCAGCCTCACCGGCCAGTTCGCCGCCGTCGACGAGATCCTGACCGGCCGGGAGAACCTCATCCTGGTCGCCAAGCTGCTCCGTCAGCCGAACCCGGGCGCGGTCGCCGATGATCTCCTCGCCCGGTTCTCGCTCACCGAGGCCGGCAACCGCAAGGTCGCGACGTACTCCGGTGGCATGCGCCGCCGCGTCGACATCGCGATGAGCCTCATCGGCAACCCGCCGGTGATCTTCCTCGACGAGCCGACCACCGGTCTCGACCCGGAGGCCCGGATCGAGGTGTGGCAGGCGGTCAAGGAGCTCGCCGACAACGGCACGACGGTCCTGCTCACCACGCAGTACCTCGAAGAGGCCGAGCAGCTCGCCGACCGGATCGCGATCCTCCACGAGGGCCGCATCATCGCCAACGGCACCCTCGCCGAGCTCAAGGCGATGTTCCCGCCCGCCAAGAAGGAGTACGTCGAGAAGCAGCCGACCCTCGAGGAGATCTTCCTCGCCATCACCAGCACGTCCAACGGCACGTCCGCCGGCACCACCACCGTGAAGGAGTCATGAGATGACCACCCGATTCTTCGGCGACACCGCCGTCCTGGCCGGCCGTTCCCTGCGACACATCGGCCGCAGCCCCGACACCATCGTCACCACCGCGATCACGCCGATCGCCATGATGCTGATGTTCGTGTACGTCTTCGGCGGCGCGATCGACACCGGGTCCCATGAGAGCTATGTCAGCTATCAGCTACCCGGCATCCTGTTGATCACCATCGCCTCGGGCATCGCCTACACCGCCTACCGTCTGTTCCAGGACAAGAACAGCGGCATGTTCGACCGGTTCCAGTCGATGCCGATCGCCCGGTCCGCGGTGCTGTGGGGTCACGTGATCACCTCGGTGGTGGCCAACATGATCTCCCTGGTCGTGGTGGTGCTCGTCGCCCTGCTGATGGGCTTCCGCACCGGTGCGAGCGTGCTCGACTGGCTCTCGGTCATCGGGATCCTGGCCCTGTTCACCCTCGCGCTCACCTGGCTCGCGGTGATCCCGGGTCTGACCGCCGGCACGGTCGAGGGGGCCAGCGCGTTCTCCTACCCGCTGATCTTCCTGCCGTTCCTCAGCTCGGCATTCGTCCCGACCGACACCATGCCCGGTCCCGTGCAGGCCTTCGCCGAGCACCAGCCGGTCACCTCGATCGTCGACACCATCCGGGCGATCTTCGCCGGGGAGGACCCGGGCAACGAGCTGTGGATCGCCCTGGCCTGGTGCATCGGCCTCCTGGTCGTCGCCTACGTCCTGGCCACCGCCGCCTACCGCCGCAAGTTCTCCTAAACCCCGCGACAAACCCGGGCGTTCCCGCCACTATTCGGGGATGCTCACGATCAGCCAGCTGGCGTCGTACGCCGGTGTCACCGTCAGGGCCGTTCGCCACTACCACGCCAAAGGGCTGCTGGTGGAGCCGGAGCGCGACCACTCGGGATACCGACGCTACGACGCCGCTGCTGTTGTCGACCTGATCAAGATCCGCATCCTCGCCGACGCCGGCGTCCCGCTCTCCCGTGTCAAGGAGCTGCTGGCCGCCGGCGACGACGATTTCAAGAAGGCGGTCGCCGAGATCGACAAGCGTCTCCGTCTCGAGATCCGCGAGCGGCAGAGCCACCGCGAACGGATCGCCCGCCTCGCCCACGGTGACGGCCTCGCGCTCCCGCCCGAGGCGGTCTCCTACCTGGAGCGGCTGCGCGAGCTCGGCATCCCGGAGCGGATCATCGAGGGCGAGCGCGACGCCTGGATCCTCGTCGCCGCCCAGCAGCCGCAGAGCATGGAGGCCTTCATCCGCAGCAAGGTCGGCCAGCTCGAAGACCCCTCCGTCGTCGAGACCTACAAGCAGATGGAGGAGCTCCTCGACTGGGAGCCCGGAGACCCTCGCCTGGAGGCCATCGCCGACCGGATCGTCTCCCAGCTCGAGACGATCTCGCCCGAGGACTGGGCCGCCTACGTCGAGGACGACACGTCGATGCCTCCCGAGCTCGTCGCCCTGCTCGACTCGATGTTCGTCGAGCAGGTCCCCGTCGCCCGCGACCTGATGCGCCTGGTCGAGAAGCGCGGCTACACCGGCTGGACGAAGCTCGAGCGGATCGAGAAGTAGCAGGCGTACGCAGCCTCGAACCAACCTGCAATCAAACGGTTGCAAGTAGCGGACTGAAATGCAACACTGAGGTTGCAAGTCAGCTACCGAGGAGGACTCATGGTTCACACCACCGAAGAGCTCGCCGAGCTCGACAGCATCAACCGCCGGATCGACATCGCCGCCAGCGCCGAGAAGGTCTGGTCCCTGATCACCCGCCCGGGGTGGTACATCAACGACGGCACAGTTCTCGACAACCAGGTCACCCGCGTCGAGACCGCCGACGACGGCACCGAGATCACCGTGGTCACCGACCCGACGATGGGCGACTTCCGGTTCCGGACGGTCGAGCTCGACGAGCCGCGCTACGCCGCGTTCCGTTGGCTCGGCACCCCCTACCGCGACATCACCGAGGGCACCCTGGTGGAGTTCTGGATCAAGGACAACCATGCGGGCGGCGTCACTCTCGAGGTCCTGGAGAGCGGCTTCTCGACCCTGTCCGAGGACCCCGCGGTCTGGCTCAAGGAGCGCGAGGGCAACGACGGAGGCTGGGCCATGGAGCTCGAGGCCGCGAAGACGTACGTCGAGGCGCGCGCGTGACCGCGACCCCCACTCTCCCCGAGATGTGCGCGGCCCTGGGAGACCAGACCCGCTGGGACATCCTCACCCGGCTGGGGCAGGAGGCCATGTCCGCCTCCGCCCTGGCCCGGGTGCTTCCCGTCAGCCGCCAGGCGATCGTCAAGCATCTCGACGTACTCTCCGAGGCCGGCCTCGTCACCTCCGAGCGCCGCGGCCGCGAGATCGTCTACGCCGCCCTCGGCTCCCGTCTCAACGCCCTCGCCCACGAGCTCGACCGCATCGGCAACGCCTGGGACACCCGCCTCCGCGCCCTCAAGGATCTCGCCGAGTCGGCGGACGAATAGTCGGGTACGGCCGGTCGTGCTGGTCTTCCGAACCTCGAAGACGGTAGGAACGAACCCAAGGCAAGGGAGCCCGCACACCGGAGAGGACCGACATGCCCGACTACGTCGCAGCCGTCGACCAAGGCACCACCAGCACCCGCTGCATGATCTTCGACCACGGCGGCAACGAGGTGACCCGCCACCAGCTGGAGCACGAGCAGATCATGCCGAAGGCGGGCTGGGTGGAGCACAACCCGGTGGAGATCTGGGAGCGCACCAGTTCGGTGATCCAGACGGCGCTCAACAAGAAGAAGCTCACCCACACCGACATCGCCGCCCTCGGGGTCACCAACCAGCGCGAGACCACGGTCGTGTGGAACAAGAAGACCGGGCGGCCCTACTACAACGCGATCGTCTGGCAGGACACCCGCACGGACCGGATCGCCTCGGCGCTCGACAAGGACGGGCGAGGCGACATCATCCGCCGCAAGGCGGGCCTCCCGCCGGCGACCTACTTCTCCGGCGGCAAGATCCAGTGGATCCTGGAGAACGTCGACGGCGTCCGCGAGGCCGCGGAGAACGGCGACGCCATCTTCGGCACCACCGACAGCTGGGTCGTCTGGAACCTGACCGGTGGTCCCCACGGCGGCGTCCACGTCACCGACGTCACCAACGCCAGCCGCACCATGCTGATGAACCTCGAGACCCTGGACTGGGACGACGAGCTGCTCGGCTTCTTCGACATCCCACGGCAGATGCTCCCCGAGATCCGGCCCTCCTCCGAGCCGAAGGCCTACGGCACCACGCTCGCGAACGGCCCCCTCAAGGGGGAGATCCCGATCACCGGCATCCTGGGCGACCAGCAGGCGGCGATGGTCGGCCAGGTCTGCCTGGACGCCGGCGAGGCCAAGAACACCTACGGCACCGGCAACTTCCTCCTCCTCAACACCGGCCAGGAGCTCGTCCGCTCCGAGAACGGCCTCCTCACCACGGTCTGCTACCAGTTCGGCGACCAGCCGCCCACCTATGCGCTCGAGGGATCGATCGCGGTCACCGGCTCCGCGGTGCAGTGGCTGCGCGACCAGCTCCGGGTGATCAGCAACGCCGCCCAGTCCGAGACGCTCGCCAAGGAGGTCGAGGACAACGGTGGGGTTTACTTCGTCCCCGCCTTCTCCGGTCTCTTCGCGCCCTACTGGCGCTCCGACGCCCGCGGCGTGATCGTCGGCCTCTCCCGGTTCAACACCTCCGGACACATCGCCCGGGCGACCCTGGAGTCGATCTGCTACCAGAGCCGCGACGTCGCCGACGCGATGGAGAAGGACTCCGGCGTACGTCTCGAGGTGCTCAAGGTCGATGGCGGCGTCACGGTCAACGAGCTGTGCATGCAGATCCAGGCCGACGTCCTCGGCGTCGAGGTCAGCCGCCCGGTGGTCGCCGAGACGACCGCGCTCGGCGCCGCCTATGCCGCCGGGCTGGCCGTCGGGTTCTGGAAGGACACCGACGAGCTCCGCCAGAACTGGAACGAGTCCAAGCGCTGGCAGCCGGCCTGGAGCGAGGAGCAGCGCGAGGCCGGGTACGCCGGCTGGCGCAAGGCCGTCGACCGCACCCTCGACTGGGTCGAGGTCGACTGACGGCGTCGTTTCACGGAGTTCTCCGAAAAAGCCCCGTTTGGGGTATGCGCCCGGAACCCGGTCGGACGTACGTTGCGAGTGGGCCCGGCCGGGGCCCGGGATCTGCCTCGACCGGTCCGTTGGCACACCGACGACCGAGGAGGCAGCAATGTTCATCCAGATGATTCAGGGCCCCTGCACCCGGCAGGAGGAGGCCCACCGTTTGCTCGACGAGTGGCGTCGCGACCTGGCTCCGGGAGCGACCGGCTGGCTCGGGGGCACCTATGGGTTCACCGACGACGACCAGCTCATCGGGGTGGTCCGCTTCGAGTCCCGCGAAGCCGCGATGGCCAACTCGGACCGTCCCGAGCAGGGCGAGTGGGCCGCCAAGATGGCCGAGGTGATGGACGGGCCGATGGAGTTCCACGACTGCGACGACGTCACCCTGCTCTTCGACGGCGGCTCCGACGACGCCGGCTTCGTGCAGATCATCCGTGGCCGCGTCGACGACCCGAGCCGGCTCAAGGCGATGATGACCGACACGACCGCACTGCACGAGGCGCGCCCGGACATCCTCGGCGGCACTCTCGCGATCGAGGCCGACGGCAGCTTCATCGACACCGTCGCGTTCACCAGCGAGGCCGCGGCGCGCAAGGGTGAGCAGATCGAGCCTCCGGAGGACGTACGCCGCGAGCTCGACTACGCCATGAAGGACGCCACCTTCTATGACCTGCGCCACCCCTGGTTCGAGAGCGCCTGAAGGAGGCCGTGATGCTGACCGACAGCACGGTGATGGCGAACATCCCGGCCGCCGACCTCGAGCGGGCGCGCCGTTTCTACGCCGACAAGCTCGGCCTCGAGCCGGTCGACGAGAACCCGGGCGGGCTGGTCTACACGACGTCCGGTGGGACGTCCTTCCATCTCTACGAGACGGACCAGGCGGGCAAGGCCGGGCACACGATCGCCCAGTTCCACGTGGCTGACGTCCGCAAGGAGGTCGACGACCTGGGCGCCAAGGGCATCAGCTTCGAGCACTTCGACATGCCCGGCGTGACCTGGGACGGTGACGTCGCAGGGATGGGCGGGGCCGGCCATGCCGCCTGGTTCAAGGACAGCGAGGACAACATCCTCTGCATCGACGACGTGGTGCCCGCCTGACACCGAGGGACGACGGGCCCGGGTTGCTCAGCCGGGTCCCTCGCCCGCACCCACGTGCTGAGCCAGGTAGGCCTGGAGGCCGACGCGTTCGATGGCGTCGAGCTGTGCCTCGAACCAGTCGGCGTGCTTCTCCTCGTCACGAACCATCTCTTCGAAGACCGCAGCAGTGCCGTGATCGCCGAGCTGGTGGCACTCCTCGCCGCCGGCGTTGAACTGGGCGACCGCGGCTCGCTCGCTGGCGAGCGCGAGGGTCAGCATCTCCTCGGCGGTCTCGCCGACCTGGATCGCGTTGAGCCGCTGCACGTTGGGGTGGCCGTCGAACATGAGGATCCGGTTGATCAGGTCGTCGGCGTCGCGCATCTCGTCGATGGACAGGTCGTAGAAGACCTTGCCGAGCTTCGGCAGTCCCCAGTTGTCCAGCATCCTGGCGTGCAGGAAGTAGGTGTTGGTGACGGTGAGCTCGAATGTGAGCGCCTCGTTGAGGAGCTCGACGACGCGCGGATCGACTGGCTGCATGACGTACCTCCGGGAACGGGATCTTTCCCGATACTCGCACGCCACCCCGGGAGTGAGGACAGACTCAGTTTGCGACCGGTTGCGTCGAGGTCAGCTCGCGGCGCCGTCCGCCTCGAGGTGCGAGCACTCGTGCTCGAGATGCCGGGTGACCAGCTTCTTCACCGAGAAGATGCACGATCCGCAGTCCTGAGCGGCGCCCGTCGAGCGGCAGATCGCGCTGACCGTACGAGCCCCGTCGGCTAGCGCAGCATCGACGTCACGGTCGGTGACGACTCGGCACTGGCAGACGATCATGCTTCTTAGGTTAGCCCAACCTAATAAGCATTGACGAGCGGGTGTCTCACTTCTTGCTGTTCGGTCCAGGGGCGCCGCGGCTCACATTCTCCCGGTATGGTCCAGGTCACACCGTCGCTCCCGGCCCCTCGGAGGATCCCTTGCGCATCGCAGTCATCGGCACCGGCTTCGGCGGTCTGGCCGCCACGATCGAGCTCAAGAAGCGCGGCCACGACGACATCGTGGTTTTCGAGAAGGCCGGTGACGTCGGCGGCGTCTGGCGGGAGAACACCTACCCGGGAGCGGCCTGCGACGTACCTTCCAGCCTCTACTCCTACTCGTTCGAGCCCAACCGGCACTGGCCCCACAAGTTCGCCCGCCAGCCCGCGATCCTCGACTACATCCACCAGGTCGTCGACAAATACGACGTACGCCGCCACATCCGCTTCCACACCGAGGTGACCTCCGCCCGCTGGGACGAGGAGTCGAAGACCTGGCAGCTCGGCCTCAGCACGGGGGAGACGGAGACGGTCGACCTGTTCGTCCCTGCAGTCGGCCAGCTCTCCCGGCCGTCGATCCCGGCCATCCCGGGCGCCGACACCTTCCGGGGCGAGGCCTTCCACTCGGCCGAGTGGGACCACGACCTCAGGCTCGACGGGAAGCGGGTCGCGGTGATCGGCACCGGAGCGAGCGCGATCCAGTTCGTGCCGGAGATCCGGAAGGAAGCGGCCCAGGTGCTCGTCTTCCAGCGCTCGGCGCCCTACATCGTCCCGCGCAAGGACTTCGAGCGCGCCGACCCGGCACACCCGGTCCCGCAGCTCCTCGACCGGGCGAAGATCTGGACCCAGGCCGAGTGGCTGACCACGACCTTCCACATCAAGCCGCTCAGCGCGGTGATGCGGGCCTGGTCGAGGCGCCACATGAAGGCGCAGACCGCGGCGAAGCCGGGGCTCTTCGAGAAGGTCTGGCCCGACTACCCGTTCGGTTGCAAGCGCGTCCTCTTCGCCGACGACTACCTGCCGGCGCTCGCCCAGCCCGACGTCGACCTGATCACCGACGACATCACCGAGATCACCTCGACCGGGGTGACGACCGCCGACGGAAGGCACCACGAGGTCGACGTGATCATCTGGGGCACCGGGTTCAAGGCCACCGACTTCCTCGCCCCGATGACGATCACCGGCACGCAGGGCCGCGACCTGCACACCCACTGGAAGGACGGCGCCCACGCCTACCACGGCATGACCGTCCCCGGATTCCCGAACCTGCTGATCATGTACGGCCCCAACACCAACACCGGCGGCGGCTCGATCATCTACTTCTTGGAGACCCAGGCCCGCTACCTGGGTCGGTACGCCGACCACGTCGCCGTCGCCGGCCCGCTCGAGGTGCGGGCGGAGGTCGAGGAGGCCTACGACGCCCGGATCCAGGGCCGGCTGGCCGACAGCGTCTGGAGCAGGTGCACCTCCTGGTATCGCGAGACGAACGGCCGGATCACCACCAACTGGCCGAGCATCTCGGCCCACTACCGACGCAGCGCCAGCTTCGACCAGTCGGACTACGCGCGCGCCTGAGGAACTGTCCTGATGGGCCATTGTGACCAACCTGTGCATTCCCTTATCGGTGTCCCAGGCCACATACTCGAAGAGATGACTACCTCAACCCCCCGGCGGCGACACTTCGCCGCGAGTCCTTTCAAGGCAGATCCCGAGCCGGTCATTGAGCAGTTCGAGTCCGGAGACCTGGTCTCCCACGACTCCTTCGGCCTGGGTCGGGTCGTCAACAAAGAAACGGCCGCAGTCACTGTCGACTTCGGTCCCCGACTGGTGCGCATCGCCAGCCCCTTCTCCAAGCTTGCCAAGCTCTGACCACCGTCTGAGCTGACAAGAGACCGCCCTCCCCGAGCAGCACTCGGGGAGGGCGGTCTCGTCTCCGGCGACCTATCTCTTCTTCACCGGATAGGCCGCATCCACCTCGACCTCCACGAGCCACCCGTCCACAGGCAGGTTCTCGATCTCGAGCGCGAACCGGGACGGTCGGGCCGGGTTCACCACCATCGGAGCCGCGGGTGCGGCGGATCCCAACGGCACCGGGATCGCCTCGCCGGTCGAGACCGACGTGTTGGCGAAGAACTGCCGGTAGGCCCGGTTCCAGCCGGCGAAGTCCATCTTCGCCTCGCCCGCGGGGTTCTGCAGGAAGACGCGCATCGTGATCACGTCGTCGTAGGAGAGTCCCGCCGCCTCGAGGTTCTCCCCGATCCGGCGCAGCACGTTGATCCCCTGGGCCTCGGTGATGGTCACGCCCGCCGGCAGCTGGCCTCCGGCGAAGACCTCGGTGTCGATATAGGCCAGCTCCCCGCTCGCCCCGGTGTTCAGCCGCGACGGTCCGAGCCCACTGGTCTTGTAGATCGCGGCCTCCGGCCCGATCGCGACCCCGTTGGCGATCGACGGGTTGTCCTGCCCCGCGGGCAGCACCGAGATCGTCTCCCCGCCACGTGGCGGACTCTGCCCATGAAAAGCAGGCTCCCACTTGCTTCCCGCGACCGCTGCCGTCGGAGCGACCAGTGCCGCGGTCAGCCCGACCACGGCCACCACCTTCGTACGCGGCGACATCATGCCGTCACCCGCGCGTGCAGCTTCTCGACGGCGGCGCGGGCGGCGGTGATCGCACCGTGCTGCCAGGCGACCGCGTGACTGAGGTGGTCCCCGGCGAAGTAGGTGTTGCCGGTGGCGTCCAACAGGCGTGTGTAGAGCGGATCGGTGTCCGCCGTCGTCGAGTAGGCCCAGGCTCCCTCGGAGAACTTCTGCGTCTTCCAGTCCTGGCTGTAGGAGGCGGTGATGCCCTCGCCGTAGACGTCCCCGAAGATCTCCTTGCCCCGGTCCACCGCGCGCGTGAGCCGCTGGGCGGGCGTGAGCACGCCATAGGCGTCCGCCGCGCTGCCGGTGTTGTAGTAGCCGATCATGGTGCCCTTGTCCCCGTGGAACCCGTACGACGGATGCCACATGTTGCGCAGGTCGAGGCGGGTGTTGGTGATCCCGCCGTAGATCCGGAAGTCCTCCTCCCACCAGCGCCGGTCGTACTCGATCCCGATCTTCCCCGCGTTCGACGGCCCGAAGGACTTCAGGCTCGCGGTGATGTCGGCGCCGAGGTTGTGCGGGATCTTGGCGGCGATGTGCGGCGGCATGCAGTTGATCGCGAAGTCCGCCTCGATCAGCTGGGTCTTCCCACGAGCCTTGTAGGCCACGGAGACACCGGTCGAGGTGTTTTTCCACTCGACCACCTCGGCGCCGTAGCGGATGTTCCCCGCCCCGATGGCCTTGGCGAAGGCGTACGGGATCGCGTCCATCCCGCCGACCGGCTGATACATCATCATCGCCTGGTCGTAGCCGAACTCGAAGGAGAAGTACTGCCCCAGGCCGGATGCCAGGACTGCGCTCATCGCGTGCGGCGCCACCTCGGTGCCGGACTCCTGACCCGCACCTGGCTCGACGGTGTAGCCGGCACGGCTGGAGCCGGTGTAGGCGTATCCCTCCGCCTTGGAACCGAGGTCACCGAAGCTCCTCAGGAACGCGATCAGCGCCTCCTTGTCCTCGGCGGTCAGCTCCGCGTCCAGCGCGCCCTTGTCGGTCGCCTTCGCGAGCAGCTCGGAGACATAGCCGTACGTGTCGGCCTTCGCCTGCCGCATCTGGACCGCCCCGATGCCGTGGTCGCCCGGGTAGTAGAGCAGCGCGTTGGCGTTCTGGTTGGTGAAGGCCTCGATCGGGACGCCCAGCTCCTTGCAGTAGTCGAGCGTGATGTGGCTCTGCGGAAGCCGCCCCGGGCCTGCGTTCATGTACTCGCCCCGTGAGAACCCGGCGACCTGGGTGACGCCGTTCAGGTCGGTCACCCGGGTCCCGCCGCGCACGGTGAAGTTGCGACCGCCCGGCCGGTCGCGTCCCTCGAGCACGGTGACCCGGTAGCCACCCTTCAACAGCTCGTACGCGGCGGCGAGCCCGGCGATGCCACCGCCGAGGATGACGACCGACTTGCGGCCGGCGCGGGCGAGATCGGATGGCTTGGGAGGAGTGAAGGCGGGAGTCTCCGCGGCGTGAGCCGAGGTGAGCCCGAGAGCACCCATGCCGTGCAACATGACACCCGCGCCACCGGCGAGGCCGACGTTGCGCAGGAAGTTCCGACGTGACTGGGTCTGCGTCATGTGGGGGTTCCAATCTGTTGGGGACGCCCCGAAACGTAGGAAGCCTTTGTTGCACCGCGATTGCGTTTTCGTCTCGCTAGAACGCGCGTTCTCCAACTCGTCAGTAGCCTTAGGATCGGCACCGTGACCGTCACCATCCGCGATGCAGTGCCCGCCGACGTACCCGAGATCCTCCGCCTCGTCCACGCCCTGGCCGTCTACGAGAAGGAGCCCGACGCCGTCGAGGCCACCGAGGCCGACTTCACCGCGGCGCTCTTCCCCGAGTCGGGCACCGCGACCACCCACTGCCTGATCGCGGAGAACGATGGCGTCGTCATCGGCATGGCGGTCTGGTACGTCACCTTCTCCACCTGGACCGGCCGCAACGGCATCTGGCTCGAGGACCTCTTCGTCGACCCGGAGCGGCGTGGTGCCGGAGCCGGCAAGGCGCTGCTCTCCCGCCTCGCCGAGATCTGCGTCGAGAACGACTGGCGGCGCCTGGAGTGGTGGGTGCTCAAGTGGAACGCGCCGTCGATCGCCTTCTACCGCTCCCTCGGCTCGGTCCCGCAGGACGAGTGGGAGGTCCACCGCATCGACGGCGCCGAGCTGAAGGAGCTGGGCGCCGCCTGAGGCCTCTGACCTCAGGCGTACGCAGCGGCGAACCGCCGCGCCCACTCCTCGAACCTACGGGCGGGCCGACCCAGGACCTCCTTGACGTGCGGGCTGACCGCGCGCTCGGCGTCGGTCGGCTGCCCGAGGATGGCGAGGGTCCCTTCGACGACCACCGGCGGCATGAACGTCGACATCTGGCGATGAGCTTCCTCGGGAGTCAGCTCGACGAGCTCGATCGGCCGGCCGGTCGCGGCAGCGATCGCTGCGACCCGCTCCCGGGGCGTGGTCGCGACCGGCCCGGTGATCTCGTAGGTCCGTCCGGCGTGACCGTCCTCGGTCAGAACCGCTGCGGCGACCTCAGCGATGTCGAGCGGGTCGACGGCGGGAAGGGCTACGTCCGCGTACGGAGCATGGACGGCACCCATCTCCTTGATCATCGGCACCCACGCGAGCGCGTTGCTCGCGAAGCCGCCCGGACGCAGGATCGTCCACTCCATCCCCGAGCTCCGCACCGCCTCCTCGAGCTCGACGAGCGGCGCGTGCGACACCGCTCCCGGCCGGGTGCCGACCGCCTGTGACGACTGCAGCACGACCCGGCGTACGCCTGCTGCCTCTGCATGCTTCATCAGTGCCGGGCCGTCGACGTGAGCGCCGGCGCCGCTGACCAGCAGGAAGAGCGCCTCGGCGCTTTCCAGGGCCGGGACCAGGGTCGCGACGTCGGAGAGGTCAGCGACCGCGGTGGTGACTCCAGGCCGCGTCGGCAGCGGCGCCGACGTCCCGCGCGAGACGGCGGTGACGGTGTGCCCGGCCTCGGCCAGCAGCTCGACGAGGGGCTGTCCGACGTTTCCGGTCGCTCCGGTGATGACGATCATCGAGGTCTCCATTCATGGGGTGAGAACTTGGTGCCGATGACGTTAGATCCCTCGATACAGTGGGTTCCCCAAGGTAAGTATTGGAGCGAGATGACCTGGCACCCGAGCACCGAAGAGCCCGTGGAGGCATGCCCGATCGCGCCGGCGGTCGAGCTGATCTTCAGCCGGTGGACGACACCGATCCTGTGGGCCTTGCACGAATACGGCACCCAGCGCTTCGTGGAGCTGGAGCGTCGGCTCGGCACGATCTCGTCGAAGGTACTGACCCAGCGTCTGCGCCAGCTCGAGCGCGACGGCCTCGTCGAGCGCCGCTGCTACGCCGAGGTCCCACCCCGCGTGGAATACGACATCACCGACCTCGGCCGCAGCCTGCAAGCGGTGTTCGCCGCCGTCGGCACCTGGTCCGAGGCCAACATGCCCGCCGTGGAGTCGGCGCGGCAGGCTTACACCGGCCCGCTACCCCGCTGAAACCGGCTCCGGCGCAGCCCCCGGCCCGGCCAGCACCTCGATGTCGCCGGCGTGCATGGGCTCCCCGCAGTGGGCGCACCGCAGATCGACCCGGCCGATCTCCCCGCAGGCGTGATGCCGGTAGAGCACGGGCGGCCCGGCCTCGCCCGCGAGCCACTTGTCGCCCCACCCGGCCATCACCATCAGGACGTCGACCAGCTCGCGCCCCTTCTCGGTGAGGACGTATTCGTAACGCGGCCGGTTGTCGTACGCCCGTCGCTCCAGCACCCCGCGCTCGACCAGGTGCCCGAGCCGCTCGGTGAGCACCTTCCTCGAGATCCCGAGGTCCGCCTGGATCTGGTCGAAGCGGTTCATGCCCACCCAGATGTCGCGCAGCACGAGCGGCGACCACGGCTCCCCGATCACGTCCAGCGTGCGCGCGATCGAGCAGGCCATGTCGCCGAAGTTCGTACGCTGCATGATCCGAAATCTAGCATTCGGGGTTCCCTGAAGGAACGCCAGGTGTTACGGTCGCAGAGTCTCTTCAGGAAACTCCGACGCATCCGTTCGCCACAGCTGGGAGAACATCCGATGATCGACTCCGCCGTACGCCCGTTCCTCGAAGCCACCAACCTCGCTCACGTCGCCACCATCGGACCCGACGGTGCGCCGCGCACCTCGCCGGTCTGGATCGGCACCCACGGCGACCACGTCGTCTTCCTCACCGGCAACCGCGGCCGCAAATACCGGAATCTCCACACCGACCCGCGCATCGCGCTCTCCCTGGCGCCGGCGGAGAACGACTACATGCCGGTGATCCTCCGCGGCCGCGTCGTCGGCTGGGTCGAGGACGAGAGCCGCTGGGAGATCATCGACGAGATCTCCACCCGCTACACCGGCGCTCCTTATCCCCGCGAGGTCGACGCGTACGGCGACCGTGCCATCGCCCTGATCGACCTCGACTACCAGCACGTCGGCGTCGGCTGATCCCTCCGGCCGATCACCGCTCCCCGAGAACCGTCGCCACCAATCCCTCGACCTCGTCCGTACGCAGCGGCTCCGGCGTCATCAGCCGCCGGTAGAACACAGCGCCCGCGAGTGCCTCCGCCGCTCGTTCCGGATCGCCGACAGCCTGACCGGAATCGCGCAGCCGGGTGAGAGCATCGATCAGCCGCGTACGTCGCTGCGCGCTGTAGCGATGATGCAGCTCCCGGAGCTCGGCGTCGCGTTCGGCACCGTCGAGCACCGCGGGAAGGCAGTCGGACATCAGTGACGACTGCATGGCAGCGGCGAGATGGGTGACGATCGCGACCACGTCGGCTCGCGGGTCCTGCCCACCGGCCTCCGGACGAGGCTGCACGTTGAGCGTCTCCATCGCCGCTGCGACCAGACTGAGCCGGTCGTGGCCCAGCCGGTAGATGGTGCTGCGGGCGACTCCGGCTCTTGTTGCCACACCGTCGATGCTGAATCCGCCGTACCCGCGCTCGGCGAGCTCGGCGAGCGCCGCTTCGAGCACCTTCTCTCGGCTGCGCACCACCCGAGGATCCGTTCGCCCTTGACGAGAAGCCATGTCACGAGCCTACTATGCAACAGCAGTGTTGCAGAAAGGAGAGACAGATGGTTCCCGGATTCCGCTACATCGTCGATGACATCCCTGCCGCCGTCGCGTTCTACCGCGAGCTCGGGTTCGAGGACGTCGGACCCAAGGCCGGCGGATTCGCCCTGCTCGAGGGCCATGGGCTCAGGCTCATGCTCAACAGCCCTGGCGCAGGGGGCGCCGGGCAGCCGGCCGACGACGGCAAGATCCCCAGCCCCGGTGGCTGGAACCGCATCCAGCTCGAGGTGTCCGACGTCGACCAGGAGCTCCGGCGCCTGAGTGATGCCGGAGCGCGCGTACGCACCAGCCGGATCGACGGCCGGGGTGGCGCTCAGGCCGTGGTCGAGGATCCGGCCGGCAACCCGGTCGAGCTGTTCACGCCTGCCTGAGGAGGGGCCGCCAGGGCGCCCGGGGCCTCGTGCGGCGAACGAGAGACGGGGGCTTGCCCCGGGGTCTAGAGTGGGGCCGGAACACCGCACGAAAAAAGTTGCCCTGGCGATTTGAAACGGCGTCAGGGTGTGTGTAGTGTTCTCCGAGTCGCCAGGGTGCGGCGGGAAGCAAGCGCGAGTCTTCGGGCGGGCTTCCGGCCCCGGAGCGGCCACCTCCACTCTTCGAGCATCGCTCGAGCCAGGGTGTTCTAGATGTTGATCTTCGGATCGGCGACAGAGACTCGGGTCTGGTTCGGCCAGGCCGGTAAGGTCATGAGTGGGACGGTTGAAGCGATAAACACCGCGGGTTTCCCGAATTGGTGATTAGAGCGAAAGCCACTAAAGTCCTCCAGGACTGAGGCGGATAAAGCTTCGAGTTTGAGCAGGAAAGCGCGATAGGCGCGGAATTGCGAAAGC